>NZ_KE386849.1:220646-387096 GCF_000429125.1 Aequorivita capsosiphonis DSM 23843 | reverse complement strand
CATGATTTTTCCAATAGACCATACCCTGAGAAAATTCCAACATATGATTATCCATCAACCATGAAAGTGATGAAAGTATGCCAAAATGCATCCCTGCGGTGGAAGTCATATTATTGGGTATATTTAACTGCTGGACTTAAGGGCAAATACGTAGGAGTTGAAGATCAAGGAAACGGAATTTGGAGAGTATTTTATAGAGACGTATTTTTAGGTTACTTTAATGAAAATAAAATAAGAGATAAACAAGTATCAATTAGACTAAGTCAGAATCTAGTGTAAAGCATGTGACTTTAACTTTGTAAACTATGTGCCTTAACGAACAGCAAAAAAAACTACATTGCAACGAATTAACTTTGATTTGCAGCGAATATATGTTATTTCCGTTGCAAATAATGCATCGAATGAAAGCTTTTATACAACAAAAAAAGAATTGGCCTGAATTTACTTAGAACAGTTGGTTAATTCGGTTCGATTTGTGCCAGTGATTTCGGTTCAAACTGTGCCAGTTAACTTGTGTGGATATTTCAACAAAGAACTGAGGTGAAAAAGAAGCCTTTTCTTTATTATCCGAACAGCTATCCAGCATTGATGAAATCTTGGTTCTTATCAATTCCCAAACCATAAACTTATTTAAACAAAAAAAACTAGTAATTGTAGCAAAATTGCTGTACATTCACAACAAATATGTTGTTATGAGCGATAAGAAAAGTAAAATGCCGTCTAGAACCAAAGCGATGGATCCAGAAAAAAGTGTCCAAAGAGCAAGAGCCAGAAGAGCCGAAAGTCCGTATTGGAGCATAGTGGTTGCAGAAGATAAATATACTTGGAATACAAAGATGGGCAGAGTTGGTATTATTAGACAAGGATTACCTTATGAGTCAATTGAAGTGATAAGTACAAGAACAAATTTACCTGTGAAACACGTTTTGAATCTTCTGGGTGTAGCTCAAACCACCTACAATAAAAAAAAGAAAGATAAAGATTTACTTACTGGTAGAGATAGTGAAGTGATTCTAGTTCTTGTAGAATTGCTCGATTTTGGGTTAGAGGTTTTCAATAATGAAAAAGAAAAATTTCAACGTTGGTTAAAAAAACCAAATATTTCTTTAGGAGGTGTCTCACCTGAAAGTCTCTTCGATTCTTTAACTGGAATTCAAGAAGTTAGAAATATTCTAAATAGACTTGAATATGGAAATATGGCCTAATGAGAGTATATAGAATTGAGAGAGAGAAATATTTAGAAACCACTTTAAAAGGATTTGGAGCCGCATTAACAGAGGGATATCGTTGGAACAGCCTTAACACATATTTAGTTTACACTGCTGAATCTCGAGCACTTGCAACTTTAGAGGTTTCAGTCCATTTAGACCTTAGTGAAGACCTGCCACTGGACCGTTATTATGTTGAGGTTGATATTCCTGATGAAGTTGACATTTTAGAATTAAGAACAGAAGATCTACCCGATAACTGGAACATAAAACCTCCGTCTCTTGAAACACAATACATTGGTGATGATTTTGTAAAAGATAATGAAGCAGCAGTTCTTAAGGTTCCAAGTAGTATTGTTCCTCCCGAATACAATTATTTAATTAATCCAAATCATCCTGAAGCAAGAAAGATTACTGTGGTTTCAATAAAACAATTAACTTTTGATGATCGATTCAAACAGTTAAGTAAAAAACCATAATCAAAAACTAGTGCTAATCGAGAATACACTTCCACCCCTAAACAGGAACGAAGTGCGCCTCTCACACCACCGTAGCCTTCGACTTCGCTAAGGATAAATCCAGCGGGTCTCCTACCTTCTTGGTTACAGGCAAGGACGGCGTTTCGCTAATGAAACACATCGTTTATAGTATTCAATCTCTCTTAAAACCGAGGGAAAGTACATCGCCTCTACAAATGAACAAAAGACTAAGGTGTGAACAAACCTTTTCTTCATTATCCCAATACCTATCCAAAATCGCTAATTGTATTCTAGGCTTACAGATTAAGAAATTAGATCTGTAAGTTTTTTTTATAGATTTTCGGAGTGGTTTTTTTGAGTTTTAGGAATTTGCTTTACCTTTTAATCGAAAAATAGACTAAAAGTGCGTGCATAATTCAATAGAGAACACCATCGTATAAAAAGCTTACCAACTAGTGTACTTATTAAGATGAACAGATCAATAACTATTAGAGAATATAAAACCACAGATAAAGAAGAACTTCTCGATTTGATTAGACTGAACATACCTGAGTTTTTTGCGCCCGAGGAAGAAGCCGATTTTAAGGACTATTTAGAAACCAAAAGAGAGCTTTATTATGTGCTATTATTTAATGAAAAAATTGTTGGTTGCGGAGGGGTAAACTTTGAAGACAACAAAACGACAGGAATTATTAGTTGGGATGTTTTTCATCCAGAGTATGAAGGAAGATCCTTGGGTACGCAATTAATAGAACACAGAATAGGCATACTTAATTCCATTGGCAGCATTCAGAAAATAATCGTTAGAACTTCACAGGTGGCCTATAGGTTTTACGAAAAACAAGGCTTTGGGTTATTGGAAATTAAAAAGGACTTTTGGGCAAAAGGTTTTGATATGTATTATATGGAGCTTAAGAATTGATAGCTGCAAAATCAGCCCAAATCGCTAAGCATAGTAACAATTCCCTAACTGATAAATGCCATTTTATAGACTAGCTTCCACTATATTTGAATATTGAAAAATACTTCAAGCATAAAACCAATGAAGATTTACAGCGATAATATAAAAATGTACGATGCCAAATTACTGGATCTAAGTAAGGTGTTAAAACGTTTTTCATTTCTTAGGCTGTTTATTTTTGTCCTTACAATTGTTGTTCTTATTTACTTGTTCAGCATCAAGTTATTTACTCCCTTTCTTATTGTTTTGCCTATTTCAATTCTGCTCTTTGGATTGGTTATTTCGCATTATAATAAAATAGCTTACCTGCGAAAACATACTTCATTTTTAAAGAAAATAAATGAATCTGAAATTCTAAGAGGGAAATGCGATTTGGAGGAATTTGATCCCGGAGATAGGTTTATGGATCAAAACCACCCATACACCTCCGATTTAGATATTTTCGGGGAACATTCTATTTTTCAATTGATTAATAGAACAACTACGGAGTCTGGGACGATTCTCTTATCGGAATGGCTGTCTAAACCTGCTTCCAATGATGAAATACACGACCGGCAAAATGCCATAATGGAATTGTCGCAAAAATTGGAGTGGCGGCAAGACTTTCAGGCTTCGGGGATGCACTTTCAAAACAAAGAAAGCGATTATCATAAATTGCTAGCTTGGGTAAAAGCGCCGATAGTTTTACTGAAAAATCAACATATATATAAAGCAGTTGCAATTCTGCTTCCTGTGCTGATATTGCTGAGCGCCTATTTCTTTTACGTCAACTTAGAATCGCTGCAGCTGCTTATTTATTTAGCATTGATGATTATAATCCTGGTAGTTAATATAATTATCCTAAAAAAGGTAGGTTCCTTAGCCGAGGGGATCGTGGAAACTTCTACTAAGAATCTTTCAACTTTAAGAAGTTATCAGAACCTGATTCAGAAGATTGAAAGCGAAAGTTTTAATTCAAAAAAGCTAAAGGAATTACAAGCAATCGTAATACACGGCAAATATTCTGCACAGGATGAAATTAAAAAGCTAAGCAGTATATTGGAATTCTCTCAGCAAAGACCTATAAAAAAGATAGCGATTGGTGGAAATCCAGTTTATCTGATATTAAATGCTTTCCTGCTATTGGACATTCACGTGATTATTGGAACTGAAAAATGGAAATCAAAAAATAAAGCATTTCTAGAATCATGGGCGCAAGTAGTTAGCGAATTTGAGGTGATTAATAGTTTCGCAGGATTAAGTTATTCAAACCCAACCTATACATTTCCGAAAATTACCGAAAAGGACCACTATGTGCACTTTGAGGCTCTAGGGCATCCTTTAATAGATTCGGAGAAACTGGTTTGTAATGATTTTCATTCGGAAGGACAAGGAGATGTAGTTATGGTAACCGGTTCTAATATGGCAGGAAAAAGCACGTTTTTAAGAGCGGTAGGTCTCAACATCGTATTGGCATTGGCTGGCGCGCCCTGTTGTGCGAAAAATGGGAAGGTATCCAACTTACAGCTGTTTTCAAGTATGCGAACAGAAGATAACCTAAAGAGGGGAATCTCATCTTTTTATGCCGAATTGAGCAGAATAGAAAAAATGCTCAACCTGATAGAAAGTAATAACAATGTATTTTTTCTGTTGGATGAAATGTTTAAGGGTACAAACTCCGAAGATAGGCATAGAGGAGGGTTTTCATTTATCAATCAGATAAACGATCTTAAAACTTCGGGAATTATTGCGACCCACGATATTGAACTCGCAAAACTAGCCGGAAGTAAAAAATTGGTTACAAATTATAGTTTTAATAGTGAGATTAAAGACGGCGCCATGTTTTTTAGCTATAAACTGGATCCAAGTATCTGCAATGATTTTAACGCTAGTGAACTGATGAAAAAGAGTGGGATTAAAATTATAGCTGCTATTCCGAAAAAAGAAACAAGCTGATAGTATTACACCTTAAAACGATGTTGTCTTTGCCTTTTAACGATGGTCTCTGTTTCTAAACATTTTTTATTGAAATGCAACTGTCTTTTTACCTAGTGCATTTTTCAGGATGAAGTAATAAGACAAGAGAACCTTGTTATGTTAATTTCAGAACCTACAGGTAGAAATCATTTTAAATTGGACTATGCAAGCAAAAAAATCCACAAGCTTCGGAATTCGTAGATTTGTAGCTATCTGTCTGGCAGGTGGTGAAATAATTTCTGTTTTGTGTTATGCAATTTATGGACCAGTTATAACTTCACGTACAAGTACCCTCCGTCATTTTAGAATTCCTTCCAACACTTTTAAATCCCCGTCTATCTTACTATCGATATTTAGTCCTAAGATGTGCGCTATCAGTGGATAAATATTGATGTTGGTAAAACTCCCAATTTCATAGTTTTCTTTGAAAGCAGGACCCCATGCATAAAATGTAGCTTGCATTTCCGGAAGGTAATTATCAAAACCATGCTGTCCGGCACTTACGGGACGGTTCGAAAATCCAAATACTTTAGGTGGATGGGCAACTAATATAATATCCCCAATCCTATTAAGGCTATCATCTTTTTTACTATAATGCCAGCGCTTTGGTATCCTCTTCTTGAGGTACACATCATAATCTTTTGCAACTTTTTTTAATTTTCGATACGTTGGTTTTATATCTTTTTTGTTTTTGGCATAGAGCTGAGTTAAAGCGCCACCATTTGCAATAACAAACTTACTAGTATCAATAACCGTGGGGCGTCGGATTGGATGTAATGTGTCAACATTCGCCATTCCGTGGTCAGAGACAAAAATAAAATTGATGGGAAGATTTAACTGAGCGCACATTTCATTCATCTTTTGGATGGAATGATCTATAAGCTGAACAGCATCGTGGGTTTGGGAAGAATTGGTTCCATAACGATGTGCTGCATGATCCACTTCGGGGAAATAAAAGGTAATAAAATGGGGGCGTTTCCCAGGCGGCAATTCCAACCATTGTTTTAATATCTCCAATCTTCTATCAATTGGAATCGCCTCGTTATAGTTAAAATAATAAGTAGGGTCAACCCCATCAATATGGCTTTCGGAACCAACCCAATAAAAGCTAGCAGAAAGCATTTTTTGACGTTCAGCTAGCACCCACAACGGAACACCTCCATACCAGGAAGAGTCCTGCACCGCTTTTTTATTCCGAATTGTATAGAATTGATTTCTCTTTTTATCATAAAAAGTATTGGCAATAATACCGTGATGGGAAGGATACAGCCCAGTAGCAATTGAATAATGATTAGGAAAAGTTAAGGAAGGATAACTTGGCCTCATTGAAACGGCCTTGACGCCTTTAGTACTTATCTTTTTTAAAAATTCAGCATTATATTTTTCAGCAAGGTCATAGCGGAAACTGTCGGCAGAAATTAAAATGACGTAGGGCTTTTGTTGCTGTACCGCAGCGTTTTCACGCCCCGGTGTTATGTACTGGATTGTATCCTGGGCGAGAAGGTGTGAAGTTAAAAATAAAACGATACAAATAAATGATGAAACGGTTTTGATTGATTTGCTGAACATCTAAAAAAGTTTTCTGTGAAAATAAACTTACGAACTAATCACCGCAAAGCATCGAAATAAAAAGGAAAATCATTTCTTTCCCACAATTTCTTTAGATATGTTTTCCACAGACAGCTTTGTGGTTAATCAAGGTTCGGTTCTCGGCATTTATAATTGTGGTGAAAATCGCCAGCTTCGCCAAACCAATCCTTGGCAAAGAACCGTTGATTCAATATCATTTTGGGGATTAAATGCTTACACACAATTTAGATATCGATCTTTTTTGAGCTAACGTTAATCAGCCTAATAATACAGAAGGATTGAGAGTAGAAAATTGTTTTTAGTAATCAACTCAATATCCTCTTTCTATATCTACAACATCCACAAGTTCCTCTCCATTCTTCATGGCCTTATAATTGTGCACTATTTTTTTGACAGCCGATTCTGGATGAATGTTGCCGGCGGTGTGTGGGGTGATCATAATCTTTTCGTTGTTCCAAAACGAATGATTCTTTGGCAAAGGCTCTTCGCTAAAAACATCTAAAGCTGCGCCGGCAAGTTGTCCGGTTTCAATTGCTTTCAATAAATCATCTTCTACAAGCTCTTTTCCCCGGCCAATATTGATTAGATATGCACCTTGGGGTAATTTATTAAAGACTTCTACATTTAAAATACCTTCTGTTTCATTGGTTAGCGGCAAGGTGCAGATCAAGATATCTGCTGTTTTTAAAAAGTCAGCTCGTTGGGAATTTCCGTGGAAAGTTTTAATATGGTCTATATGTTTTTCCGATCGCGACCAACCGGTTACTTTAAAGTCATTTTTTAGCATAAGCTTTCCAACTGTTTCTCCGATTGACCCAATCCCCATGATGCCGATCGTTATTTCTTCCGGGCGTAGATAGGAGTGAGGTTGCCATAACATCTGTTCTTTTTGTTGTAGATAAACTGGCAATCTTCGCATATAACTTAAAGTGAGCGCTAAAACAAAATAGGCTATATCGCCGCGATGCATGGGATCGTTCGCTTTGGTAAGGATGACATTTTCGGGTAGGTTGTGATTCTTGGTAATATGTTTTATTCCAGCGGCCATTGAAGCTATGACTTTAAGCTTGGGATACTTTTCAAACGCATTTTCCGGGGGACGGAATGCCAATAGGAATTCTGTGTTTTCTCTTTCGGTATCATCTGGATAAACTTCAACGGTAATATTTGGAGCGCTTTCGCTTAAGGCATTTCTCCAAGGTTCTATCAGCTTTTCTTGAGAGCAAATAATTACGATTTTATCGGTTGTAGGCATAAAAATGTTTTTAGAGTATATAATAATTTTCAATTTAGACTTAGTATTAATCCACAATGTGTAAAAAAGTATCTGTATTTAAACAATGTAAATGTCCTACGTCAAAAGTTCTTTAGACTTTGGTCAATTTTAACTTTTAAGTAAGTTCATTACAAAGTGTGTTTTTAATAGTAAATACAAAACTTATCAAAAATCAATTTACATTGTTTAAATTTAAGGTAACTTATTTTTGAAACTAAAAGGAAGCATTATTCTTAAAATGACATACAGAGATCTATGTGAGCGATATGAGGGGGATTAACGTAGATTGATATAACGCCCTTTCAGGGCTTAGCAATTAGAGACTATAAAGGTGTAACCTCTGTTGAATTAGATGTTCCATCCTAGCCCTGAAAGGGCAGCATAGTATAACGATGGGGGCAGCCCATCCTATTAAGATAAGTATATTAATCCCTGAAGGGGCGGAATCTTCTAAGATGGGTTTAGCCATCCACTAAAACATATAACTCATGGGACAATCATTAGTTCAAAACTACATCCACATCATATTCAGCACGAAGTATCGGCAACCACTCATCCATGCCCCCGTGGAAGAAGAGCTTCACGCATACTTGGGTGGTATCTGTAATAGATTGGAATGTCAGTCTATTAAAGTTGGCGGTTACACCGATCATATTCACATTCTATGCAAGCTTTCCCAAAAAATTGCATTGATGAAGCTGCTTGAAGAAGTGAAATCACATTCTTCTAAATGGATAAAAACCAAAGGAGAGGATTACAGGAATTTTTATTGGCAAAATGGATATGGAGCGTTCTCGGTTAATCCTTCTCAGGTTGATAGAGTGATAGCCTATATCGAAAATCAACATAAACATCATAGTAAAAAGACCTTTCAAGAGGAATATGTGGAATTCTTAATGAAGTATAAGGTAGCATATGATGAGCGATATGTATGGGACTGATAATGGGGTGAATAGATATCTCGCCCCTTCAGGGCTAAGTTTTTGCTTCTTGGACTTCAACACAGGGCTGTCGCCCTGCATTGAATTATGTCGCCCTTTCAGGGCTTAGCGTCAGTTTCTTGGGCTTTACCCCAGAGCTGTCGCTCCGTGTTGCGGTATAATGCCCTTTCTGGGTTATGCAATTCGAGTCCATAAAGTTGTATCCTCTGTTGATTTAGATGTTCCAACTTAGTCCTGAAAGGGCGTCATAGCTTAAGGATGGGCTGAGCTCATCCGGTAAAGACTAACTTATATATCAAGCCCTGAAAGGGCGTAATCTCCTTAGGCTTAAAACAGTATAAAGTAGCCTATGATGATCGATATACATGGGACTGATAATGGGATGAATAGATATCTCGCCCTTTCAGGGCTTAGCGCCAGTTTCTTGGACTTCAAAACAGGGCTGTCGCCCTGTGTTGAAGTATGTCGCCCCTTTAGGGCTTAGCGCTAGTTTCTTGGACTTCAAAACAGGGCTGTCGCCCTGTGTTGAAGTATGTCGCCCCTTCAGGGCTTAGCGTCAGCTTCTTGGACTTCAACACAGGATTGTCGCCCTGCATTGAAGTATATTGCCTTTTCAGGGCTTATTATTTATTCTCGTTCAACAATGTTTTCAATAGTTCCTTCAAATTTTACCGGAATTCCAGATTACATTACTTATTTTTAAGCTAAACTTATTTGGAAGGTTAAAATGAAGTACTCCGCTATAAAAATATTCTTTATAATACTGGGCTTGGCGTTTAGCAGCTTCGTCCATGCTCAGAAGGTAGTTGTTTTAAACTTAAACGACCCCATTTATCCTTCAACAGCAGATTATATTAATAACGGACTTCAGAAAGCGGCGGATGAAAATGCAGTTTGTGTGGTAATAAAAATCAATACGCCCGGCGGGTTGATGAAGCCTACCCGAGATATGGTGGGTAAAATATTAAATGCGCCCATTCCCGTCATCTCTTTTGTTACACCTTCTGGCGCGCATGCCGGTTCTGCTGGCGCTTTTGTAGCGATCGCCGCAAACATTAGTGCGATGAGTCTGGGGTCTAACATTGGTGCTGCCCATCCGGTTTTGCAAGGCAGGATTCCAGATTCTATTATGAATTCGAAAATGACCGAAGACGCATCGGCTTTTATGCGATCTATAGCCGAACACAGAAGGAAAGACACTACGTTAGTTATGCAGATGGTTACCAATAGTCGCTCGTTTTCTGCGGAACAGGCTTTAAAAAGTAATATAATTGATTTAAAAGCAGACAATCTATATGAATTGCTTAGCAAAATTGATGAACGCACGGTTACATTAAGTTCCGGAAAAAGTGTAATCCTAAACACCGCTTCGGCGGAAGTTGAACATGTAGAAATGGGTCAGCAACTACGATTTTTAACTTTTCTTAGCAACCCTAATTTGATGTATGTGTTTTTGATAATGGGGATGATGGGCCTATTTTTTGAATTGAGCAACCCTGGTGGCTTAGTTCCCGGAATTGTTGGTGCCGTTTTTTTGATTCTGGCCGGTTTCGGCATGTCTGTTTTACCCATTGATTTTGCCGGATTGGCATTGATCATTGTGGGGATTATTCTTTTTATCTTGGAAGTCAAATTTCAGAGCTATGCCTTATTATCCATTGGTGGCATAATTTGTCTATTTTTGGGTTCTATGTTTTTAATTGACGAAACCCAATCAATAGATGTGTTTTATATTTCGTGGTCTGTGCTTATAAGTTCTGTCGTGATAATTTCGGCTTTCTTTATTTTCCTTATTTATTTTGGCATAAAAGCTCAATTTGGTAAGCGGAAAACAGGAACTGAAGCTTTGATTGGCTTAAAGGGTATTGCTATGGAAACGCTTTCTCCGGAAGGAAGAGTTCGGGTAAACGGTGAATTTTGGAATGCCGTTGCGCAAGAAGGAACTATAACAGCCAAAACTGAAATAGAAGTTGTTGCTTTTAAGGAATTTAAACTCACCGTTAGAGTGGTGCCTTTACTATAATTATCTAACTAAAAATTCAATTATTATGATACCAATTTATGTATTAATATTTTTCGGTGTTCTCATTATACTCAGCTCAATAAAAATTCTTAAGGAATATGAACGCGCTGTTGTATTTAGATTGGGACGTGTTACAAAAGGGGGAAGCAAGGGTCCTGGGCTTATTATCCTTATTCCTTTTATCGATAAAATGAAAAAAGTAACCTTGCGAACTATTGTTCACGACGTTCCCACCCAGGATATTATTTCATTGGATAATGTTACGCTGAAAGTAAATGCAGTTGTTTATTTTCGGGTAGTTGATGCTGAAAAGGCAACTATTGAAGTGGAGGATTATTTTTATGCCACCTCACAGCTTTCCCAAACGATTCTTCGGAGTGTTTTAGGTCAGTCAGAATTGGATGAAATTCTTTCTAAACGTGATAAATTAAATTTGCAGTTACAGGAAATTATCGATGCCCATACTGATCCTTGGGGCGTGAAAGTTTCAAATGTAGAGATTAAACAAGTAGATTTACCACAGGAAATGCAACGAGCAATGGCAAAACAAGCTGAAGCGGAAAGATTCAGAAGGGCAAAAGTAATTGCTGCCGAAGGGGAATTTCAAGCTTCCGAAAAATTAGCCGATGCCGCCGAAGTTCTTGCTAGACAACCCAGTGCTTTGACACTTCGTTATCTGCAAACATTATCTGAAGTTGCAGCTGAAAATAACTCTACTACACTTTTTCCTATTCCTATTGATCTTTTTAAGCCTTTTATGGAAAATATGTCAAAGAGTCCGGATGGGATTAAACAGTTAACAAAGCAAAAAAAGCAGGAGGCGGATAAAAAAGAAGACACGGATAATCAGGTTTAATAAAGCAAATGACTTTCTGAGAGGAAACAATTTTTTCTGCATTAAATATTTGAAGCTTACAGATTGAGAAATTCTATCTGTAAGCTTTTTTTATGGGTTGTTTTTTCGCTGGCGAACAACTAATCATTCATAAACACGTTAACTACACACGTTTCAAAATGAAATATCACAACCAGATTTAGCTTAAACGAGTAATGATTTGAATAATCGGATTCCGTTTTTCTATTTAATAAGCATCGAGTAGAGGAAAAGTGATTTGGAAAAGCATCACCTTAAAACCTAAATTTTAAAATAGATAGTCATTTTCAAAGAAATACTGAACAATTGTACTAAACCCAACAAAAATTCAATTATTATTGACATAATTTTTGATTCTGTTAGGAAAATTCTTTTCAAGAGAAGTTTTGCTTTCAATTATAAAGAGGGCAAATGTAAGGTCATTAATTTTTAATCATTAAAACGATGGAGAACGAAATGTGGGTTTTTAGTTATGGATGCCAAGTCAAACGGTCAAGCTTTAAGTAGATTTGATTTCAAAAACACTAACAATTTTACCTTCTTATCCTAAAAAATAGAAACAGCTAACCAGCAATAAAAAATACTACATGATATTCCACACTATAAATGAAATCAACAACATTCTAAAAGGTGAATTAATAGGAGCTACCACCCAAAAAATTGAAGGTCCAGAGGAATTGCAAAAAGCGAACAGCAGTCAAATAACCTTTATTGGAAACAATAAATACGCGAAGTATTGGCCAGATTCAAACGCTTGTGCGGCAATTGTAAATAACAATATAAAAATTGAACCTGGGGAAAACCGCGCTTTTATTAAAGTGAAAAATGCGGACTTAGCGATGGCAGAAATTTTGGAGCTATTTAATCCGACAGCCCCCGTTTTTGATGTAGAGATACATCCAACTGCGGTGGTACACGAAACCGCAAAAATTGGTGAAGGCTGTAAAATTGGTCCAAATTGCTATATAGGGAAGGATGTTGAATTAGGAAAAGGAGTGATCCTTTATCCAAATGTTTGTGTGTTTGATGAGACCATTATCGGTGATAACACTATTGTTTGGTCTGGAACCGTTATTCGCGAGCGTTGTATTATTGGAAGCAATTGTATTTTTCACACCAATGTTAGTATTGGAGCTGATGGATTTGGGTATAGACCGAGCGCTGATGGGAAAGGCTTGGTGAAAATTCCACAGATTGGAAATGTTATTATCGGGCATTATGTTGAAATCGGATCTAATTCCTGTGTTGATAGGGCAAAATTCAGCTCCACTATTATTGGTGATGGCTGTAAAATTGACAATCTGGTACAAATTGCACATAACAGTATTCTGGGCCGCTCCTGTATTATGGCTGGACATAGCGGACTTGCGGGTTCTGTTACTTTAGGCGATGGGGTAGTTATTGGCGGAAGCGCTTCAATTAAAGATCACACAACTATTAATTCTGGTGCTACCGTTGGAGCTGGATCTGGAGTTATGAATGACGTGGAAGCAGGAAAAACTGTTTTAGGCTACCCTGCACAAGATGCCAGAGAGATGCTAAAGCAATGGGTGGCAATACGCCGGTTTATAAAAAACCAATAGTTTCGGTTTATTGAAGGTCAATTGATTTTGCTTTACTTCACTTAAACGTTGGAAAATAGAAAATTAATTAATTGAATAATGTGAACTAAGGTTAGTCATTGGTAACATATACGCGATTAAAAGAATCGAATCAAACTGATTCTTATAATATTTTCCCGAAAATTCGTATCTTAAGCGTTTAAACTAAAAAAAGCTTTGCTATGAAAAAAATACTATTTATCCTCGGTTTTGCATTTGTGTTTTCAGCAACTGCACAAAATAAAATCTTGCCAAAAGATGTACAGATAAAAACTGCAGTTTTGGCGGCCCCTGAAATGTACCGCGACGGTGCTACAGTTCTTGGCTATAATCCTGAGGGAAAACTTACCACCCTACGCGAAGGCACCAATGAAATGGTATGCTTGGCAGACGATCCCAACAAAGAAGGGATTAGCGTAGCCTGCTACGGCGCCGAGCTAGAGCCGTTTATGGCAAGAGGACGAGCCTTGGCAGCAGAAGGAAAATCCAACGAAGAAAAACAAGAAGCTAGAAAAAATGAAATAGAGGCAGGAACTTTAACTATGCCGAAAGAACCATCTATGGTATATGTATTGGCTGCAGAAGAAAAAGATCTTAACCCTACAACTGGCGAACTAGAAAATAGTAAAATTCGTTATGTGCTTTACAAGCCATATATGACGGGTGAAAGCACTGGCTTACCCACAAAACCTCAAACCCCAGGAATGCCATGGTTGATGGATGCCGGAACGCACCGATCGCATATAATGATTACGCCTGCGAATAAATAGATTTGAGATGTGAGACTTGAGACAAAAAGAGGCTCACCATTTCGATAAATTATAAAAAAACCATCTTCACTTAAGAAGATGGTTTTTTGGTTTAGGATTTCTCGAGAGGCTTAAAGACTTTTTAAGAACTCCTTAAAATCGGCGCGATTATAGTCGGCCATTCCTTTGTGTGTAAAGACTAAGTCACCTTTAGAATCTATAATAAATGTGGTTGGAATACTTTGCGAATTATACATTTGAGGGATTGCGGCTGCAGGAGCATAAACTTCAAAGTCGAAAGAATTGCTATTTTTATATTGGATTGCCTTGTCAAATTTTCGGTCAAAGGAAACCATTATTACTTCAATTTTATCTGTGTCAATGTCGTTATACATATCGTTTATTCCTGGCATTTCCGCAACGCAAGGAGGACACCAAGTAGCCCAAAAGTTGATAAATATTGTTTTCCCGCGATATTGTTCCAAGGACACTGTTTCCCCCTTTGAGTTTACCAATTTCATGTTGAAATCTGCTTTGGTAACTAGTGCTTTTATTGGTTCTGCCGCTTGGTCTATTTGCTCTAAATTAGGGTTCATCACTCCTGTGGCTAATAGCCCTCGTTGTGCAAAGCCAATGACTTCAGTGTGAATTCCCGAAAAATAAATTCCGAATATTACTAGTCCCAAAAGTCCGTATTCAATGATGTGTTTTTTCAATTTTTTATTCATGATATTGATTTTTATAAGGTTTAAAATTTTGTATTCTTTTTCTGAAGTTGATTTGCCAACAACAGCTATTATGTAAATTGGTCTTTATTCTATTTCTATAATTCCAGACTTAAATAGCCTTGCTTCTGAAGTTGAAAATTATAGAGAATTCCATTTTTGACAATTTTCATATCCTTTGGAATCCTTTTGCGATCTACTTTAAATCTATTGAGTGAAAAGCCACACGCCACAATGTTTGCTCCTATCAACTGTGCTTTTTCTAGGTGAGGTTGCATAACTTCTAGGTTAGTGCTATCGCCAATTGTCTTTCCACAAACGATGATTTCAAAATTGCCGAAATCTTCGCCGTCTTGATTTGCCAGAGCCTCTGCTGCTAGTAGAATAGGTTTCAGCTGTTGTACGTTTTTTGTTAGCACAACATAATTCTGTTTATCCATTTGTTGAGCGAAGGAGTTCTGGAAGTTGCCAATTATCATAAACAGACAAAGGGCAAGTGTTGAAAAGAGTGGTTTCATGGTTCTTGTTTTTTAAAGGATTTGATATCGTTTAGGATAAAGAAAAGCAGTCCGCCAGCGATGGCAAGGTTCTTAAATAATGGTCCTAAACTGGTTATTTGCCCTACTTGAATAGTTATTGATATCGGAATGAGCACCGCGAGCAAAACTATGGCGGCCCATCGGGTTTTAAAGCCAATTAAAAAGCTAAGGCCTGCTGCCAGCATTACTATTCCCGATAGAATTACTAAGAACTCAAGATTTCCGAAAAACGTGGCAAAGCCTTTAAATTGTGCCATTTCAATTCGTTTTACGGTTTTTTCGATTTCAACCAAATGATTAAAGCCGGCGACCAAAAAAATCCCACTCACCGTAATGCGCAGCAGTTGTATAGAACGCCTGCTCACAGATATATTTGGAGTCATATATTAAGAGTTTAAAAAAAGTATGTGATTATTCGCCGAAAACAAATGAATCCAAATACTTGAATTCTATTGAATTGACTAACGAATGTGATTTAACTAAATGAAACAGTTAAACTCTTGGAGGAAGGTATAAGGGTTCTGTAAAAAGACTTAAATGAAGTGTGTCTGAAAACACGTAGTCCTTAAAGTTATCTTTCGCTAAAACAAAAGAAAGGGCAGTAGTTTTAAAATCGAAAACAGAGGTACAGATTACTGGAATCTCTAGGGAATGTACGCTTGAAAGGTCTAGTGAAAATGTGGCATCTGAATTAGCTGTGCTTTTTGAATTTTCGCAAAAAGGATGAACAACACTAATCTTTTTTCCGCTCAAAATCTGTAGTAACGCACCGGATTGGAACGCCATAAGGTTCATCAAAAAAAGACCCGCCAAAAAGAAGGCTGTTAGATTTTTTGTGTTCATCAAAGGCAAACTTAATGATTTAGTTTTGTTTTAATGTAACATTAGTTACAAAGAAAAAATTAGAGAGATAGTTTTAACTTTCTTTTAGAAATGAAAGATTCAATATTTTGTGCAAATAAAATGTGGACTAAGCTGAGTTATTTGTTCCCTATCTGAATGGTACGGAAAATAGAACACTGATTTAAAAAGTTTAAAAGTGATTTAAGTACTAAAGGAGTGATAATTTAAAATCATGTGGCAAATTTTTTCATCGGAAATTTTTTATGAAATACTCTGTGAATTCCTCGAATATGACATTCATCATTTTAAAAATCATAAATATGGGATATATTTGAAGTTAATAACCAAATCAACACTAGTATGACTATAAACATTCAATACGTGAAAATGCCCACTAGCGAGGCGATGAACGAATATGTAGAAAGGAAACTCCAAAAAATCGCTGTAAAATACGAATGGCTCATTAGAGCCGATGTAAGCTTTAAAATGGAGAATAACGTGTATGGCAAAGGTAATATATGCGAAATAGAGCTTAGTATGCCCGGACCAAAAGTATTCGCTGCTTCAAAAGCAGATACATTTGAAGCCGCGGCAAAAGAGACCATAAGCGATCTTGAAAAACAGCTTAAAAAACGCAAAGCAAAATTCACAACTCACTAAACCAATCGAGATGAAAAAAATATTAGTTCCCGTAGATTTCTCCAAACATTCCGAAAATGCTTTGGAAGTAGCTGCTTCGATTGCTAAAAAACAAAATGCCGAAATAGTTGCCCTTCATATGATGGGCCTCTCTGACGCGGTAGTTACTCGCAACCAGTCGAAGGAAGTTTTCGAAGCAATGTATTATATGCGACTGGCAGAAACCCGGTTTGCGGAACTTCTGGATAAAGATTATCTAGAGGGAATAAAAGTAACTGACGCTGTACATAACTATACCATTTTTAGTGAGATTAACGATGTAGCCAAGGAAATGGAGATAGATTTAATCGTTATGGGATCGCATGGAACCACGGGATTGAAAGAAGTTTTTGTAGGTTCTAACACTGAAAAAGTAGTTCGTACTTCTGAAATTCCTGTTTTAGTGATTAAACACCAAACAACAAATTTTAATCCGCAGCTAGGAGTTTTTGCTTGTGACTTCTTGGTGAATTCTATTGCGCCCTATAAAAAAGCAAAACGGATGTTTGATCTTCTAGGAATAAAAATGCAACCACTTTATATCAATCTTGCGGGAGATTTCCGAAATACACGGGAAATAGAAAAACGAATTCTGCATTTTATGAATGAGGCCAAAGATCCAAACCCTTTTGAGAGTTTAAATGATGTAGTGCAGTATAATGACTATTCAGTTGAAGCTGGAATCTTTGCCTACAGCCAGATAACAGGAGCTGACATTATTGCATTGCCAACACAGGGACGCCAAGGTTTGGCACACTTCTTCTCAGGAAGTATAGGAGAGGATGTGGTAAATCATTCCGATTTGCCGGTGATGACCTTTAAAGTATAGTTAATTGCTATCGACATCAATTAACGACCTAAAGCAGGAATTCTAATTTTGAGTTCCTGCTTTTTTTGTGATGAATTCAACCACGAATTGCAAGAATCTAATTTTCTGTTCAAATTATTAACTAAAGAAATAGTATTTTGGTCTTCCGTAATTTAAGGGGTTTTAAGCCTGTATGAAACCTCAATGAAAATTGAGTTTTAAACGAGCCATCTTACAAAAGTGTATTCAGCGCAATCTCAATCATCTTTGAAAAACTGCCTTCACGTTCTTCAGAAGTTGTAGTTTCACCCGTTACCAAGGAATCGGAAATCGTTAAAATAGCCAAGGCTTTCACCTTAAATTTGGCTGCGATGGTGTAAAGTCCGGCAGCTTCCATTTCTACGCAAAGCACTCCAAAGTCTGCCCATTTCTTATAGTTTTCAAAATTATCTTCATAAAACTGATCGCTGGAAAGAATGTTGCCCGCTTTTATTGGAATCTTATTTTCCTTGGCGTAAAGTGCGGCTTTAATAAGTAAATCAAAATCGGCAGTAGGAGAGTAGTCACAGTTTACAAAACGAGTGTTGTTTATACCAGAATTTGAAGAGGCTGCCATTGCTATTACAATATCACGGACTTTAATATCCTTTTGGTAGGAACCGGCAGAGCCAACACGGATTAGGTTTTTAACCCCATAATGGTTAATAAGCTCGTGACAATAAATCAAAGCGGAAGGAATGCCCATTCCCGTGCCTTGCACCGAAATTCGTTTTCCTTGGAAAGTACCGGTATAACCTAACATGCCGCGAACTTCGTTGTAACATTTGGGATTGTCAAGAAAAGTTTCTGCAATCCATTTAGCGCGCAATGGGTCGCCTGGAAGGAGAACCGATTCTGCAATTTCGCCCGGTTTGGCGTCAATATGAGTGCTCATCAACATCGTTTTTTGTGGAAGTAACTATATCGATTCCCGAAGAAGTTCCAATTCTACGCACTCCCAATTCAATATATTTTTTTGCTGTTGCGGTATCTCTTATTCCGCCCGAAGCTTTTATTTTTAGTGTGTTTCCTACTTCTTCTATCATTATTTTAACCGCTTCTTCTGTGGCGCCGCCAGTTCCAAAACCAGTGGAGGTTTTTACAAAATCTGCATTTGCGTTTTTTGATAATTGACAAGCTTTTCTTATTTCGTCATCGGTTAAATAACAGATTTCGAGAATCACTTTTAATGTGTGGGTGCCAATTGCATCTTTAACTGCGGCAATTTCATCTTGAACCTGCTTGAATAACTTTGCTTTTAGAAATCCTATGTTGAGAACCATGTCAATTTCGTCAGCGCCGTCTTTTATAGCCTGCTTTGCTTCACACACTTTAGTTTGTGTATTGGTAGCGCCCAATGGAAAACCGATAACAGCAGCAATTTTTACTTTCGAATTATTGAGTTCTTTTTTTGCAATGGGAACATAGCAAGAATTCACGCAAACAGCGTAAAAATTATAGCTTATAGCTTCCTTGCAAAGCTTGATTATATCATCGGAGGTTGCGGTGGGCTTAAGAAGCGTATGATCTATATATTGACTCAGTTCCATTAATTACCGTGTTGATTAATTATTGAAACAAGATCATTTTTTTGCAAAACACCACTCTGGCGCCAAAGCTGTTTCCCGTTTTTAAATAATAGCATTGTTGGCACACCACGAACTTGATACTGTGATGCCAACGGCTGATTTTTATCCACGTCAATCTTTACGATTTTAATTGCATCGCCCAATTCAGTTTTCACGTCTTTAAGAATAGGAGCAAGCGTTTTACAAGGGCCACACCAATCTGCATAAAAATCTACAAGCACTGGTGTTTCGGAATTTATAATGTCTTTGAAGTTACTTTTCATATCGTCAATTTTACCCCCCCAGCCCTTAAAGGGGAGCGCAGTTTGCTCTATTTTAAGGAGTATGGAAAGCTCCCTTTAGGGCTGGGGGGTGTTACAATTCTTTTCTTTCTACTCTGTTAAATCAACCGAGCAAAGGATTCTTTTTAAACTGTCTCAAAACCGGCATCAATAGTTTCAAAGGAATTTTTATTGAATAAGTTCCTGTGTAGGACGGACAGATAACGCAGTCGTCAAAATAGTATTCCACTACATTGTCGTTTATTACAAAATTATTTTTAGCATCAAAGAAATCATCTGCTGAAATAGTCCAGCAGTCATAATACATTTCACCAGAGTTTATTTTTTCATTAAGAAGATCGTTTAAAATTTCACGAAGCTCTTCTTCCGTACCCTCATTGAAAAAGTCTTCATAATTCATAAAAACGGAGCGTTCCAAGTCAAAATTCAACGATTCAAAGGTGTAGGAAGCGTGTGCTGCTCCGGTGTAGTGATTTTCTTTGTAAAACAGTACGCTTATTAATCGATCGTTTAGATTGTAGATCTTGTATTCAACGATGCGCTTTTCGTGTTCTTGTGGAATTCCTAAGGAATCGCACAATCGCTTTTCCTCCAAAATCTGTTTTTCCACTCCTTCAGCGTCCAAGTAATACTTACTGATATATTCATTAAAATTTTCAAAATGAGGGTTTATCTTTTCGTTGAGGTATGGATATTTAAAATCTAACGTGTACCCGTCGTCTTCTTTTAAAAAGGACTTAGAGATAAGAAGGTTTTCAAGTTCTTCCTTCTGGTCTTTTTTTTCAATGAGCTCTCTTCGTTTTAGGTTTAAGCTTTGTTCAATCAGCTGCAAATCCCTATCTGAAATACGTAAAGAATCAACGTTTTCTACTGAAATAGAATCACTTTCATTATCTTCTATGGCTCTTTTCGAATCATTTTTACAGCCTAAAAGAATCAATAAAATTAAAATAGGAAGAACATTTTTCATAGTTTTTTGGAGTTTGATCCATAGAATTTAGCGAACAATTCAAGAAGATAAGGTACAGTTTTTTTTCGAGGCGCTTAATCGTTTAAAAGAATTTTTAATTTGGCCAACATAATAAGCTCACTTTTATTTTTTCCAGCGAAAGAACTCGCAATAGCATCTGCGGTTTCCCAAATTAATTGTTTTCGTTCTTGTGTGAAGAGCTTTGAATTTTCTTTTTTGTAATCTTCAAAACTGTCAAAGCAGTTATTTGCTTCCAGTTGTTCATAGTCAAACCAATCAAAAACGATTTCAATTTGATGGGCGGCATCGGTCTGGAAAGGGTCTTTAGAGTCATCCAAATCTTTCCATTTTTCTAGAACCATTTTTTTTAACACATCGTATTCTACTTTCCGTACCACTTTATCTGCTGCTGCAATGGCATAAAAGAGCTCCCCCATTTTTTGGTAAAACAGCAGTGGTAGCTTCTCTACATTTTTCATAATTCATTAATTTCTAGATTGTTTTCAGAGGGTAAATCTAATTTGTTTTACTTTAAATTTATATGATAAAAATCAGTTGACAAAAACTGTTTAAAATCCTTACTTTTGGGCAATGAAGGTATTTGAGGAAAAAAAGGGGAATATTTTCAGAATTCTTTCTGAAGCAATTTCAGAAGGTATCGTTATCGTCAATGCAAAACAGGAGATCGTGACCTCTAATGAAGCGGCAGACAATATGTTTGGTTACGCCCCAGGCGAGCTTTTAGGCCAAAACCTAAAGGTATTGATTCCTCGAAAATACAGTGATACCCACCCCGTCCAGGTTAGTGAGTATTTAGGGAAAAACGATCCGCGCAAGATGGGTCATGGACGCGATCTGTACGGAAGACGGAAGGATGAAAGCACTTTTCCGGTTGAAGCGGGGCTCAATCCCTTTGAAATCTACGGCAATAGGTATGTAATGGCTTTGGTTACTGACATTACTGTTCGAAAAAACCAAGAAAACCAAATAGCTGAACTGAATACGCAGCTCGAGCAAAAAATTGAAATGCGTACGCAGGCTTTAAAGCGGAGCATCAATGAACTGGAGGAAGAGGTTAGGAAACGAAAAGACGCCGAAGATAAAATAAAGGAATCGCTTAGAAAGGAGCGCGAGTTAAATGACCTTAAAACAAAATTCCTCTCTTTAGTGTCTCATGAGTTTAAAACTCCTTTGAGCGGCATACTTACTTCCGCTACCCTTGCCGGAAAATATACCGAAACAGCGCAGCAGGATAAACGGGAAAAGCACTTAAGAACTATCCAAAACAAAGTAAAGTATTTAAATAATATTTTAAATGACTTTTTATCCATTGAACGGATAGAGGCTGGAAAAGCTACCTATAAATTTGACACTTTCCCGCTGAGCAAGGTTGTAAATGAAGTGATTTATAATGCAAATATGCTTTTAAAGGAAGATCAAAAAATAAATTATCCAAATAATATTGAAGATATTACGCTAAATTTTGATGAAAAAATTCTTGAGCTATCCCTTACCAACCTTATAAATAACGCTATAAAGTATTCACCAGAGGCTACAACTATTGATGTGGTTGTAATTCCAGAGGAAGAATCTTTAAGTATTAAAATTATAGATCAAGGAAGAGGAATACCTGAAAAAGAACAGAAATTTATTTTCAACAGATATTTCCGTGCTGAAAATGCATTACTGGATCAAGGCACTGGGATTGGACTTAATATTGTGAAAAGTCACTTGGAAAGCCTAGACGGTACGGTTACCTTTGAAAGTGAAGAAAATAAGGGAAGCACTTTCACCATCACATTTCCGACAAATAAAACCATAGAGTAAGATGAAGACAATACTTCTTATTGAAGACGACACGGCACTTAGAGAAAATACGGCCGAACTTTTGGAGCTTTCCGGTTACAAGGTTTCCACAGCACCAAACGGTAAAATTGGTATAGAAAAAGCGACTCGCGAAACCCCAAATATTATTATTTGTGACATTATGATGCCAGAAATAGATGGTTATGGAGTTTTGGAGGCTATGGCTTTAAATGAAAAAACAACCCACATTCCATTTATTTTTCTTTCCGCCCGGACCGAACATAAAGAGATTAGAAAAGGAATGGATATGGGCGCAGATGACTATCTCACCAAACCTTTTGACGAAGAGGAATTGCTAAGTGCCGTCGAAAGTCGGTTGGCGAAAGCGAGCATCCTGGAATTACGTAAATTGAACTCAGAAAATGATGCTTCGGAAGATGAAGACCGCCCTAAAAATCTAAATCAGCTTAAAAACTTTTTTTGTGACGAGGGTGAAGTTTCAAAATATAAAAAGGGAGAAAATATTTACGGAAAAGGCGATCATTCAAATAGCTTGTTTTTAATATTGGAAGGTGTTGTAAAAACCCATACTACTGATGATAATGCCAAGGAACTGATAACAGGACTTTACAAAGCAGATGATTTCTTGGGCTTTACTTCTTTTGATGATAACATACCTTATAACGAGACGGCAACAGCTGTAGAAAATGTGGAGGTTGTGGGATTGTCAAAAATGTACGTAAGGGATATTTTAAGGAAAAGTCAAGATATATCTTTGGAATTGATGAACCTGCTTAGTGATAATCTTTCCGAAATAAAACTACAATTGGTTAAAATGGCCTACAGTTCGGTCCGCAAAAAAACGGCTGCAACCATAATTCAGTTTGTGGAAATTATGAACAAAAATCATGATGCGCCTTTGCGTATTTCGCGAAATGACCTAGCTACAACTGCGGGCATTGCTACTGAAAGCCTTATTAGAACACTTTCCGATTTTAAGAAGGATGGGATTATTGAAATTGAAGGAAGAGACATTCGTATCGTAGATCTGGAGAGCCTTCGAGATATCAATTAAAAATTTGCGCTTCTATTGCGCTGTTTCTTGTTTGGAAACTTTCAAATTTTTATTTCAAAAAACTGATTTTTATCATTTTGGGGATCAAAGCTTACAGATACATTTGTCAGTAAGATTTTGCCACAATGAAGAATATATTAATTCCAACGGATTTCTCTGAAAACGCACACAATGCAATAAGGTATGCGTTGGACTACTTTGCTGATATTCCTGTAAATTTTTACATTCTCCATGTTTCGCCTAAAGAAACATCGCACACAGAAGAATATGAAGGTTTTTTAGAATCCGATTCTGACATGCAGACGCTTAATAATACTTCTTCGCAATTAAAAGAAGAAATAAACACGTGTCGTATTTCGGCAGTAAACCCAAATCATAATTTTTTTCCGATTGAAGAAGAATCCAATTTGGTAGAATCCATTCGCACGCAAATTGCTGAGTATGAAATAGATTATATTTTGATGGGCACCAAAGGGGAGTCAAAAATGAGTGGAAACGAAATGGGGAGTAATACCTGTGAAGTAATCACGAAAGTAAAATGTCCCATAATGGTAATTCCAGAAAATGCCAGGTTTAGAGGCATTAAAAATATTGCCTTTGTAACAGATTACAACTGTATATACAGGAATAAGGTAATAAGTACACTTTCTGAAACCTTAGAGCTTTATAACACGCCACTTCGTATACTCCACGTAAAGTCTCTAACTACGGGAGGGCTCACAAATTCTCAGACAGATAACAAAGGGTTTTTACACTACTTTTTTAAGGAGAAAAAGCACAGCTTTCATTTTATTGAGAATAAAAGCTTAGAAACAGGGATTCAAGATTTTGTTGAAACCTGGGAAATAAGTCTGATCTCCATAGTAGCAAAAAATTTGAATTTTATCGAAAGATTACTTCTTAAACCCGCAGTAAAAGCTGTCAGTTATCAGACTTATGTACCGTTTTTAGTGATACATGAATAGTGGTCAGTGGTCAGTGGTCAGTATTCAGTATTCAGTGATCAGTGGTCAGTAATCAGTGTTCAGTAGAAGTTTTTAAAAAAGTGGCAGTTGGCAGTTGCAGTATTCAGTAGTTGTGGATAGTGAAATTAAAAATTATAAATATTCGTGTATTCGTGGTCAACCTTTTCTATCCCTCTAGGTAAACAAATTACAAATCATGATCCCTATCTATAGGATGATCTTCATAAAAATCGTCAAAAGTCTTGTCTGTAGTGTAATCATCGTGAAGAACCTTATAAACAGTAACAATCAACAATGCCTCTCCTAAAACTGTTAGGTAAAACACCCAACTAATAGAAAAGTTCAATGATGCAAAAATTGCAACCGTTACAAGAATGACACTCGTAATCACTAAGTAAGTCATCGCATTTATTTTCATAACGTTTTTAGAAGTAAGGTACAAAACATGAGCGATTTCGCCTATTAAGGAATCCTTAAAATCAACACATTGGCTGATATTTGTCATATTTTTTATTGCTGTTAACAGGTATATTTACATATTGAAAATATAAAAGAACTATTATGCGAAAAATATTGATCCCAACCGATTTCTCTGAAAATTCGATGAACGCGGCCAAATATGCTGCGGAATTGTTTAAACATGGCCCTTCAGAAATTTATATTCTCCACGCTTTTGCAGACGAAGTTTATGATGCCAAAACACGATTGGCCGATGCGAATTTTGATGAATTAAAACAAAAAACACTGGAAAAGGCAGAAGCGAATTTGGAAAAAATGCGGAAAGATCTTTTTAGTATTTCACCAAATCCAAAACATAAGGTTTTTACAATCGCGGAATTTGGAATGTTGGTCGATTCTGTAAATGAGTGGGTGGATAAGGAAAATATTGACGTAGTAGTTATGGGGACGCAAGGGGAGACTGATGATAAAAAAATAACCTTCGGTAGCAATACGCTTCAGGTAATAAAGTATGTTAAATGTCCAGTATTGGCCGTACCGGAAGTATTTGGCGATGTGCATCCAAAAAACATTTTATTCCCAACAGATTACCTTATACCTTATAAACGCAGAGAATTGAAACTTTTGGGAACCATAGCGAAATGCTTTTCTTCTAAAATTGAGTTTCTACATGTTTCTAAATTCCCAAACTCATCCTTAAGACAGGAAGATAACAAGACCTTTTTAGAAGCTTGTTTGTCAGAAAATCGGATCAATTTCAGCCAACATTCCGGTGCCGATATTACAAAGGCTATAAACACCTGTATTCATGAGAAGCCTATAGATATGCTGATTATGGTTAACACGCGCCATTCCTATTTGGAAAATATATTGTATCAATCAACTATCGAAAAAATAGGACTTCATATAGATATTCCCTTTTTGGTGCTTCAGAATTTATCGCGTTAAAAATTTAAAAAACTTGAAATGTTCAATAATAATTTTATATCCCAGGAATATTAGATATTTTAAACCCTTCAAAACATCAGAGACGCTTCGTTTCCGTTTTTGAATCAATTGAAGGTTATATATTCCGTAAAATCAACTTTAAGACAGATGAAAAAAATATTAGTTCCCACAGATTTCTCAGATAACGCTTATTCGGCCTTATGCTATGCCGCAAAACTATACAGTGGTGAGGTTTTGCAAATTACTATTCTCCATTCATTTAGCGATGAAATTGACAAACTTACAAGTCGGGTGGACATTGGTAGGTCCGAGACTATGCGAGAGAAGTTTTACAAGCAATATGACGATGAAGGCGAACAGTTGCTGGAAAAGCTTAAACAGGATGCTCCCAAGCAAAAACACACTTTTGATGTTATAAATACCCCTGCCACTTTAGCGAAAAGCATTAATTCACTTGTGGCTTCTGATGGTTATGACCTTGTTGTTATGGGTAGCAAGGGGCGCACAGCTGCAGAAGAAGTACTTATGGGAAGCACAACTGCAAGTATCGTTAAAACACTGGACGCTTGCCCGCTTCTTATAGTACCAGAACAAGTAGAATTTTCGATGCCTACATCCATCGCTTTTGCTTCAGATTTTAATGAGTTTTACCCGCTGTCAAAGTTAAAACCTGTTACACGCTTGGTGAGACAATATAACTCCAGACTAAACATCGTTCATGTGGGATCTGAAGCTGATCTTGAAAAAAATCAAAATCAAAATCTTGAAAAATTTGAAAATGATCTTACGGAATATGAAGCTGAATTTTATTTCGTTCCCAAAAAAGATACTATCTCAAAAACGCTTTATACCTTTATGGATGAAAAGAGTATAGACTTGTTTGTTTTAATATATCACAAACACAATTTCATCAAACAGCTTTTCCGAGAGCCTGTTGTTAGTAGGGTTGGTAAACACACCTATATACCAACTTTGGTAATCCCACAAAATTATTAAACTCCTATTGAAATACTAATCCATTCATTTAAAAACGAAATATGAAAAAAAGAATATTGATACCTACAGATTTTTCACGGAATGCTTACAACGCACTTAAATATGCGATGGAAATTTACAAACGGGAATATTGTGACTTCTTTATTCTTAACACCTATTATCTTCCGGGTTATTCAAAGGAAAATTTATTAACTCCGATGCCTACAGATGAGGCGCTGGCGAAGGTTAAAGTGAAATCAGAGAAGAACATGGAACGCTTAAAAGTGAAAATGGATTTTTATGATGAAAATGAAAAACACAACTTCCATTTTTTAAGTGAATTTGGATCTTTTTTCGACGTTATGAAACGAGTTGTGGAAAAGGAAGATATCGAACTGATAGTCATGGGAACCCAGGGTGAGACAGATAATAAAACCGTTATTCTGGGAAGTAATGCCTTAAACGTGATGGAGAAAATTAGAAATTGTCCGGTATTAGCTATTCCTGCAAAGGTGCTTTTTAAAGACCCTAATGAGATTGTGTTTCCAACGAGTTTTAGAACGCACTATAAACAAAAGGAACTGGGCACTATGGTTGAAATTGCACGATTGTTAAATTCCCCAATCCGCATTTTGCACATTCAAAAAAATAAGGCTTTAACGAAGGCGCAATTGGAGAACAAGAAGCTTTTGGAAACTATTTTAGATCCTGCACCTTATACGCATCACAGGTTGTACAATATAGATTTGAAAGATGGCGTGAGTAGTTTTGTACAGAGTCGTGAAAGCGAAATGATTGCCATTGTCAATAAGAAGCATAATTTCTTTGGAAGTATTTTTTCCAATCCAATGGTGAAGGAACTTGGTAAACATACTAATGTCCCACTTTTGGCCATGCACGATTTGAGAAACTGATTTATATAAGTAATTATTTGTAAAGCAAAATTAAAGATTTGGTTATGCAAAAACATATTTTAATACCCACCGATTATTCAAAAAATGCTTTTAACGCTATTGTTTATGCATTTGAACTTTTAGCGAATGAAGTCTGTACATTTCATATTTTTCACTCCTATTTTCTAACAGGTGCGGCAAAGGGAAATTTACTTTTCCCTGAACCAGAACCGCATGAGTATGATACCGCAGCGCGATGGTCAGGCGATAGTATGGAACGATTAAAAATTAAGGTGGGACTGTTGGCCGATAATCCAAAACATACCATCCATTTTGATCATGAATTCGGAACGCTCATAGAATTACTGGAAGAGAAGATTAAGAGAGAGGGGATAGAGCTGATAGTTATGGGCACCCGCGGTGTAACTGACGACGGGGAAGTAGCATACGGCCGAAATGCGGTAAATGTAATGGAGAGTATTAGAGAATGCGCTGTTCTTGCTGTTCCTGCAAATGTCTCTTATAAAACAATAACGGAAATTGTATTCCCAACTAACTTTAAAAGTCATTTTAACAAAGTTGAAATGGAAATCTTCGTAAAGATTGCCCAGCGTAAGAATTCACCCATTCGAATTTTGCATATCGGGAAGGAAACCGATCTTTCAGAAAAGCAAAAGAAGAATAGGAAAGAAATAGAAAACTATTTTAAAGACTTGGAATACACCTATCACTGGCTTGAAAAAACGGGTGTAAAAGAAGGCGTTCTCTCCTTTGTAGCCGAGCGTAAGAGTGGGATGATAGGTTTCGTTAACAGAAAACATTGGTTTTTTGGCAGTGTTTTTTCAAACCCATTAGTTAAAAGCCTTGGTGTACATTCCAAAGTTCCAGTTTTAGCACTTCACGATTCTAGAAACTAACTGATTTATGAAGGGCCAATTTGATGTTGAGGTTCTAAAACACTCCAGAGAACGCGTGAAGTTTTCAATGGATAAACTTAAAAACTCCTTGCGAAAAAGTAGCGCGCCAGAAGCTTCGGGATACTTATGTTTGGAAAGTAAGTATTCCCAAACTCTTCAGCACTAAAGAGATTTTAGTGTAGCATTTTTTGGCTCCGCGCTTTTAAGCGGATGTTTACTTTTCCTCAATCTTTTTCAGTTGCGTTTTTCTTTCTTCTCCTATATATTATATATCAAAATAACCGAGCTATTTTGATTGTATAAACCTTACGCTTCCAATTTAGAAACATTCTACATTCAACTGTTTTTTAGCATTCGGAACAGTCCTTTTTCAGTGTTAATAGGTTCTCCCAATCCGAGTTAAAAAACCATAAAATTTCTTTTCTCCAAATATTGAAAAACACCTTGTAAATACCTGTGTTTACTGACAATTGTCATAACCTAAGAGGGCGTCAGAATTTATCTTTGTAATGAATTAAAAAGGTAGATTATGAAAACTCTAAAACAATTAAAATTAGTAATTGCAAGCCTAATGGTACTGGCTTTTTCTACACATTTTTCTGTGGCCCAAACATATCATTTAAACAATGCCTCTTCCGCATTAAAAATAGATGGTACGTCAAATATTCACGATTGGCAAATAACTGCAGAAAGCCAAGAAGGTAAGCTTGTGGTGGATTTTGAAAACGGAGATTTACTTAAAATACAGCAACTGAATTTTATTGTAAAGGCCGAAAGTTTAAAAAGTGGGAAAGGCTCCATGGACAAGAACACTTATAAGGCTTTAAATACAGCAAAACACAAACAAATAGTTTTTAAGCTAACTAATGTAAAGAGCATTGATTGCTCCAACAATAACAGCTGTAAAGTTGTTGCTACGGGAGACCTAACAATAGCTGGGATAACGAAACCGATAGACATCACTTTTGATATGAACATTGCAGAGTCTAAAATAGCCCTTTCAGGAAGCAAAACTATTAAAATGACCGATTTTGGAGTGGATCCACCAAAGGCAATGTTTGGGACAATTACTACGGGCGACTCCCTTGACATCAAATTTGAATCAAATTTCACAAAATAATACACAATAAATCTAACCCCATTTTAAAACTAATAATATGAAAAAAGCAATTAATTATTTCAGCACGGTATTACTGATACTGTTTGGATTTCAGGCGCTTGCGCAGGAAAGAGAAGCTCGTGATTTAGATAATTTTAGGTATCGAGATCAACGAGGCATTGAACAATTTGAAGCCAAAAAAGACACTGCTACTACCTTTGAGGGGGTTAAAGTACGCATAGGTGGAGCATTTGCAATCCAATTTCAAGCTTTGGATCACGAAAGCACGGGTATGCCTATGAATACTGATGGAGACCCAATTTCGTTGATTGAAATAGGTAATAATTTTAATCTACCCACTGCAAACCTAGACCTTGATGTTCAATTGTATGATGGGATATCTATGCATCTAAGAACCTATCTGTCTTCTCGTCACCATCCGGAACCTTATGTTAAGGGAGGATATATCCAAATTGATAAACTGGACTTTATAAAGAAAGGTTTTATGGAGAATGTTATGAAAGATGTTCGAATCAAAATAGGCCATATGGAAAATAACTATGGGGATGCACATTTTAGAAGATCTGATAATGCGCAAGCAATTTATAACCCATTCGTTGGTAACCTGATAATGGATGGTTTTACTACAGAAGTGGGAGCAGAGGTATATTACTTTAAACAAGGCTTTATAGGAATGTTGGGGGTAACTAACGGGAAATTGAACCAAGCCGTAGATAATCCGGATACAACAGATCCATCATTTATTGCCAAACTAGGTTATGACAGCTCTATTAATGATGATTTAAGACTTAGACTTACTGGTTCTGTCTATCACACCAATAAGAGTGCTAACGCATATCTATACAGCGCAGATAGAGCAGGGTCGAGATACTATCTAGTGATGGAGGAAGAAGGTGCTACCACTAAAAACAACTTTGCATCAGGGAGGTTTAACCCGGGATTAAGGAACGAACTTACATCGTTTATGATAAATCCATTTGTTAAATATCAAGGACTTGAGTTTTTTGGAACTTACGAAAGAGCTTCTGGAAAGGCAGATACAGAACTTGAAACAAGAAGTTTTAACCAATATGCAGCCGAACTGATCTATCGTTTCGGAAATAACGAAAATATATATGTTGGAGGTCGCTACAATTATGTAGATGGAGAAGAACTTGGAGGTACAAATATAGATATATCAAGATTCAATCTTTCGGCAGGCTGGTTTATGACAAAGAATATTTTGGCCAAGTTGGAATATGTAAACCAGAAATACAGTGGTTTCGAAGCTAACGATATCAGAAATGGAGGTAAATTTGACGGAGTTGTATTTGAAGCAGTAATTAGCTTTTAATGAAACAAACCAATGAATCAAAGGTGGAAGAAATAATTTTTTTCCACCTTTTAAAATTTTAAAATGAAGCACCGTTTTATACTATACGTATTGGTTTTTATGATCGGTCTAAAAGCATGGTCACAAAATGGTTTTGTCGCAAAAACGGTTCAAATTCTTGAGAATAGTGAGCTTTCAATTTCTGGCGATACTAATATAAGCGGGTTTGGATGTGAATTCAACACTTTTTATATGGAAGCGTATAATGAGATACGTTACAATAAAGTGGGGGATAATATCATCTTTAAAAATGCGGTTCTCTCTTTGAAAAATGAAGGTTTTGACTGCGGAAGTAAAGGGATAAACAAAGATTTTCATTCGCTACTCAATACAAAAGAATATCCAAAAATAACCTTGGAGCTAACCGAGATTAATTTGATTGACGGCGATAAAAGCAAAGCCTGTGTGAAAATCACTATTGCGGGTAAGGAAAAAGGATATATTGTTCCCATAGCTATAATTACTGAACCTACACATCGTTTTATTGGCGAGTTAAAATTAGACATTAGGGATTTTGGTCTTAAACCGCCAAAAAAAATGCTCGGTTTAATAGTTATCAAAGAGGAGATAGAAATAGACTTCAATCTTGTGGCGAAATTATAATCAGTTTAGATATTGAGCCTTAGCTCAAATCGAATTACTTTTTTTTAGCCCTTACAAACCTATATTGATGTAGTTGTTTTGGGCGAAAGCAGCTGAACCATTAGCTAGCAAATATTAAAACTGGGATAACAAGTCTCAAGTTATAAATCGCAAAGCGCCTTTATTTCGTCTAAAACTTTTTTCTTCCGTGATGGTTTGAGTCCAATTTCGTCCAGAATGGAAGGCGATTCGTAAAGTTCTTTGGTTAAAATAATTTTATTTTCAATGATTAAGTCTTTTTCGCGTTTTTTCAATTTTGTTAAGGTGGTGATAGGGTAGAGGCCATATTTGTCAACATTTTGCTTTAAGCCGTCACCTTCAGGATAATCCCAACTCAATAAATGAAGCCCCACACATTTTCCATAATCAATGGCGTCACTTGTAAAACGTGTATTGGTAACGATCCATCCCTGTTTTAAATGTGATTTCTTTTTTGCATTGTCGTTCCAACGTTTTTGGAGATCGAGGAATCTTGAATTGATATATAAAGGAACTTTAACACTACTACTGGTTCTAAAGTCGGCATGGAATTTACATTCTATTGCATAGGTATTGCCGTCTTTTTCAGCCAATACATCTACTTCGTGTGTAACGCATTCCCCTTGAAGAGTTACGCTAACTTGTGTGGTAAAACCGTGATGCTTGAGCAATGCACCTATTAATCGTTCAAACGGAAAACCCGTTGGCCCTAGATCTAAAATAGCACGTTTTAAACTGTACTTTGACGCTGAAGTACGGTTTTGTTTTTTCAACATTGAAAATGCTTTTTTGTAAATTTTTTTAGAGGAAATTCCATCGTATAGAATCGGAATAATGTTTTCCACTACTTTATCTACTTCGCTTTCAGAGGCTTTACTTCGTCTAAGTGATGTTTTTAGCTTTTCAACATCAAACTCCTCCATATCACCGTTGAATTTTTCTATTGTGATGCTTTTGTTTTCCATATTGTTTTTACTCAAATATCTATAAAACTTAGGTATTTAGGCTGTTTTTTTTAATTAATCTATTGATCTCCCAAAGACTAATCAGTTGAATTAATTGTTATGACTAAAAATTAGTGCTGCCAGGGTGTAGGTTTCGTTTAATCCACTTAAGTGCATAGGCAGATAAGAACGCCAATGGGTTAAAAAGTAGGAGCGTTATTGCAATATAGCCCAAGCGATCATTATTTTAATATTTATGAAACCAGGGTTATATTGTCTTTCACCACGTAAAAAATGCGAATCGCTTTTTCTAGAAGATATTTAATGGGATCTTTCCTCAATTTACTTTCTTATAGCTCCATACCGCCAACACATTCATTATAATAGCATACAGAAGTGTCTTTACCAGTTGGGGGAGGATATTCATTAAACCTGAGCCTTTTAATAATACCATTCTCACAATCTCCACAAAATATTTTATAGGATTGAATTCCGTAACTATCTGCGCCCATTTCGGCATGCTTTCTATAGGCGTAAACAAACCGCTCATTAAAATAAATATCACGACAAAAAACCAAGCGATAAACATAGCCTGTTGTTGGGTATCAGTAAAGTTTGAGATAAGAAGCCCCATTCCCAAGATCACTAAAATGTAAATAGAAGTGTAGGCGTAAAGGAGGAGCAAACTCCCCAACATTGGAATATTAAATATAATTTTTGCGAGGATCAGTCCAACGGTCAGCAATCCCATTCCTATTACCCAAAACGGAAATAACTTCCCAATAATAAACTGGCTCTTTCTAATTGGCGTTACATTTATTTGCTCTAAAGTACCAATTTCTTTTTCCCGAACAATATTCATCCCTGAAAGAAATAAGGTTATCATAGTTACCAATAACACTAAAATACCCGGGACCATAAAGGTTTTATAATCTAAGCTTGTGTTGTACCAAAATGATGGAATGCTCTCAATTGTAATAGGTTGCAAAGCTTTTTTTGAAGTGTTCATGATGTTCATTTTCACCTCTTTATTAAAGCTTTGTACAATTTGATTTACATAGCCACTTTCCACACCAGCCGCTGCGCCGTCAATGGCATTAATGGTAATGGATAAATAGGCAGTTTTTTCTCTTAGAAGTTTTCGTTCAAAGTGATTTGGTATTTCTAGCACCACGTCCACTTCTCCTGCTAACATCGCGGAGCTGGCCTTTTCTTGTGAAGGGAAATCGGTTAATACATTGAAATAGGTTGAGGCATTAAATTTTTCGATTAATGCGCGAGATGTTGAGGTATGATCGTAATCTATATATGCGAACTTGATGTTTTTTACTTCATAAGTGGCTGCATTAGATAGAATGATCAGTTGCAGGATGGGCAGGATAAATATAATAGGCAACATCCCCTTATTTCTAAAGATTTGCCTAAATTCCTTTTGTATGATGTACCCGATGGTCTTCATTATTCCAATCGTATTTTATATTTTTTTACACTTAACCCAATAAAGAAAATTGTCATTCCTATCAAGATTAGCGTTTCTTTCCAGATATAAGCCATTCCAACACCTTTCAGCATAATTCCTTTTATAATGATGATAAACCATTTTGCAGGGATTATATGACTGATTAATTGAAGTGGCACTGGCATACTCGATATTGGAAAAATAAACCCTGATAATAATATTACAGGAAGCATCAAGCCCATCAAGGAAATCATCATTGCGGCCTGTTGGGTCTCTGCGATTGTTGAGATTAAAATTCCTAGTGCTAATGAAGTTATAATAAACAAAACACTTTCCGCTCCCAGTAAAAACAGACTGCCTTGAACTGGCATCTTAAATATAAAAATGCTCAGTAACACGATTACAGCAGCGTTTATAATGGATAGGAAGATATACGGAACTACTTTCCCAATAATTACCTGAGAAGGTTTTAGCGGGGATACCAGCAAGATTTCCATAGTGCCTAATTCCTTTTCCCGAGTGATGGAAATTGAAGTCATCATTGCGGAAACCAGCATTAAAATAATAGTCATCACGCCAGGAACGAACATAAAAACACTTTTAAGTTCTGGATTATAAATCATTCGAATTTGGGAAATTATCTGATAATCTATTTGAACTCCTTCGTTTTTAGACTGCTGATAGTTTTGCAATATCGCATTGATATAATTGGTTACTGAATTTGCGGTATTTGGAGCAGTGGCGTCAGTTATAATTTGAATAGTAGCTTTCCGATCTCTGATTAAGTTTCTGCTGAAATCCTTTTCAAAATTCAATACTGCTTTTATTTTTCCCTTTTTAAATGCGGGTTCAATATCCGCTTCGCTGGCAATCATTTGATTTATAGTGAAGTATTTTGAAGCCGAAATCTTATTTATAATTTCTTCTGTTGTAGTATCTTTTGAATGATCCAAAATGGCGATATCTACATTGTTGATTTCATTAGTAATGGCAAATCCGAAAAGCATTATTTGGGCAATGGGCATCCCAAAAAGGATAAATAGCGACCGCCTATCTCGAAAGATATGGTAGAATTCCTTTTTTATAAAACCTATAAAACGTTTCACCTTTTGTTTGTTTCCCGCTCCCAATAACTATCGGGATCGCAGACTATCGCAGATTTTTCTGTTGATTTTTTCTGCGCAACTCAGCGAGATCTGCGGGAAAACATTTTCATTCTCTCGCTAATTTCGCAGATTATGCAGATTTTTTTATAATCCGTTTACTTTTCTAAAAATGCCTTCAGTAATATTATCTACATTGAAGTTTACCAAAATCCCCAATTTTAATTCTGTTAATTTTAAATAGGTTAATAGCTGTTTATGATGGACTTTCGCTAAACTCTCAACCGATTTGATTTCAATTATAACTTTATTATTAACTAATAAATCTAACCTAAAACCTATTTCTAATTCAACACTATCATAAATAACTGGTAGAGGAACTTGTCGCTTAACTTCCAATCCTTGCTTCTGCAATTCGAAACATAGAACCGCTTCGTAGACGGATTCTAATAATCCTGGACCTAATGCATTATATACTTGAAATATTGCTCCTCTGATTAGATAGGATATCTCGTTTTCTGTTTTTTGGTCCATACTTTACTTTTTAGTTTCCCGCCGATTTCGCAGATTATCGCGGATTTTTTCTGCGCAAATCAGCGCTCCCGATAGCTATCGGGAGCGGTAAATCATTTTCATTCTCTCCCTAATTAAGCAGATTATCGCAAATATTTTTATTATTTTTTCTGCGCAAATCAGCGGGATCTGCGGGAAAAATTGGGTAAACATTTTCATTCTCTCGCCAACTTCAAAAACACATCATTCATGGAATCCACTTTAAACTGTTCTTTTAATTTTTTTGGTGTGTCCAAGGCTTCTATTTTTCCTTCCACCATAATGGAAACACGGTCGCAATATTCGGCTTCATCCATATAATGTGTGGTTACAAAAATGGTGGTGCCTCGGTCTGCTGCTTTATAGATCATTTCCCAAAACTGTCTTCGGGTTATGGGATCAACGCCTCCTGTGGGTTCATCCAAAAAAACAATCTTTGGATCGTGTAATAAGGATACTGAGAAGGATAGTTTTTGTTTCCAGCCCAAAGGCAAGGAGCCTACTAATTTATTGCTGATATCTTCCAGCCCGAGCTCAGAAATTAGTTGCTCTCTTTTCTCCTTAATTTTCGCTCTGGATAAACCATATATACCTCCAAAAAAAGTAATGTTTTCTTTTACGGTCAAATCATCATAAAGAGCGAATTTCTGACTCATATAGCCAATGTTTTTCTTGATAGATTCCCTTTGGGTATATACATCAAAACCTGCTACGGTTGCTTGACCCGAGGAAGGTTTTGAAATCCCTATCAGCATTTTTATCGCCGTTGTTTTTCCTGCGCCATTTGCACCCAAAAATCCAAAGATCTCACCTTTTTTAACCTCAAAGCTAATTGCGTTTACAGCCTTGAAGTCGCCAAACGCTTTTGTTAACTCCTCGGCTTCTATCACATTTTCCTCTTTCATTATTTCGCTAATTCCATAAAGGCATCCTCTATATTTGGTTGAGTAGCTTCTATGCTGATATCTGTTAAGCCTGCGTTTTTCAGATACGATTTTAAATCTGCTGCTTCAAAAGAATCTCTTTTGTCGGTGTAATGCACAAACTCTCCAAACGGAAACACGCTGTACAAATGCTCGTAACCTTGAAGCGTTCTTATTAATTTGTACATATTGTCGGCGCCCACGTTATAAATTTTTTTCGGGAATTTGTTTACAATTGCTTCCGGGGCGTCAATTTCCAATATTTTGCCATCTTGGATCAATGCAATTCTGTCGCATAAAGCTGCCTCGTCCATATACGGGGTTGAAACTAAAATGGTAATCCCTTTTTGCTGTAAGCGTTTTAGCATTTCCCAGAATTCTTTACGTGAAACTGGATCTACCCCTGAAGTAGGTTCATCCAAGAAAAGCACTTTCGGTTTGTGAATTAACGCGCAACAAAGGGCGAGTTTTTGCTTCATCCCGCCCGATAGTTTTCCTGCACGCCGGTCTTTAAAAGGTTCAATCTGAACATAAATATCTTCGATTAAATCATAGTTTTCGGCAATTGTTGTTCCGAAAATGGTGGCGAAAAACGTGAGATTTTCCTCCACGGTTAAATCTTGGTACAATGAAAATCGCCCCGGCATATAGCCTACGGTATTTCGAATAGCTTGATAGTCCTTAATAACATCAAATCCGGCCACTGAAGCAGTACCAGCATCAGGAATTAACAGCGTAGTTATAATCCTGAAAATGGTGGTTTTTCCTGCGCCATCGGGACCAATGAGTCCAAATAATTCCCCAGGTTCCACATTGAACGAAATGTCCTGCACGGCTTTTAGCTTTTTATAGGATTTGCTGATATGATTTAAGGTTATGCTCATAAGTGTTAATCTGGATACATCGGATTAAAATCCGATGTTATAAGATCGGTCGTGCCTCTGGCACTAGTTTAAAAGTATGGGATTAAAATCCGATGTTATAAGGTCGGTCGTGCCGCTGGCACTTGGGTTTATAGCTTCGGATTAAAATTTGTTTTATCGGCTGTGCAATCTTCGGTTACTGATACTATTTAAAGTAATTGTAATAGCCCTCAAGATTCTCATTGATGCTTTTAGTAATTTCAGCACCTTCTTCTGCTGTCGAAACTTTTCCTAGAGCATCGATCTTCTCGATAAGTGGATGAAGGAAAACATGTAGGTTGTCGTGTGATGGCCCTTTCATGGTACATTTCTTGACAACAACGTTTTTTTCCTCGTTTAGCTTTGTAGCTAAAGTGTGATAATCTTCTACTGTTTTTTTATCGCTGGTTTTAACTAGAGTCAGCATTTTATCGACTCCTTCGGTTGTTTCTATATTGGCGTTCCATTTGTTACCGCTATCCAATTTTATCTCATTGACCCAAGCGTTACTTATTGCGGCCATTTCTTCTCCATCGTGCTCGTGAACAGCCTCAGTTGCTTCTACTGTATCAGTGTTTACGTCTTTGTTTTTGGTTTCGTTACATCCCGTTAGAAATGCTGAAACGATTGCTGCTGTTAGAATTGTTTTTTTCATGTTGTTTTAAGTTTTAGGGTTATTGGTTTCATCGGATTAAAATCCGATGTTATAAAATGTGTCGTGCCGCTGGCACTGGGTTGTTTTTCCATCGGATTAAAATCCGATGTTATAAAATGTGTCGTGCCGCTGGCACTGGGTTGTTTTTCCATCTGACTATAATCCGATGTTATAAAATGTGTTGTGCCGCTGGCACTAGGTTGTTTTTCCATCTGACTATAATCCGATGTTATAAAATGTGTCGTGCCGCTGGCACTGGGTTGTTTTTCCATCGGATTAAAATCCGATGTTATAAAATGTGTCGTGCCGCTGGCACTGGGTTGTTTTTCCATCTGACTATAATCCGATGTTATAAAATGTGTCGTGCCGCTGGCACTGGGTTGTTTTTCCATCGGATTAAAATCCGATGTTATAAAATGTGTCGTGCCGCTGGCACTGGGTTGATTTTCCTCAGACTAAAATCCGAGGGTGTAAAATGTGTTGTGCCTACGGCACCGGTTTTTTTTTGATCTACTGTTTATAATAGCTTTTTAAATATTTACCCCGAATAGATATCCTGCCAATGCAGTAATTCCCATAGCCATTGTTCCCCAAAAGGTAATTCTGATAATTGCTTTCCATGGGCTCGAGCCTCCAGTTTTAGCCGAAACTACACCTAAGATTATTAGAAAAAAGATTGCAGAACCATAAAGCGTGTATTCCATATTTTTTAATGGTAAAAATAGGGTAACGGCAAGGGGAAGAATTCCTCCGGCAATAAATGAAGCCCCAGAGGCCAGTGCTGCCTGCATAGGGTTTGCCTGGCTAATTTCATTAATTCCCAATTCATCTCTAACGTGCGCCGCTAATGCATCTTTTGCCGTAAATTCTTTTGCTACAATAAGTGCTGTTTCCTTTTTTAATCCTCTTTTTTCATAGATTTCTGCTAATCGAAGTAGCTCTATTTCTGGCATTTCTTCAAGTTCAATTCTTTCACGCTCAATATCGGCTTTTTCAATATCTGTTTGAGAGCTAACGGAAACATATTCTCCTGCCGCCATTGATAAAGCCCCTGCCACTGAACCCGCTACGGTTGCTAAAACTATTGGATCTCTGGTTTGACTTGCTGCAGCTACTCCAATTGCAATACTAGCTACAGATAAAATCCCGTCATTAGCCCCAAGAACAGCCGCTCGCAACCAATTACTGCGATGTACAAAGTGATTGTCTAAATAGTCATCTAAATTTCCTGTGCTTTCTTCCATCTTTTGCTTATTTAGTTGGTAGGTTTATTATTATTAATTTTTTCTACTTTCTACTTTCTACTTTCTACTTTCTACTCTCTACTAACCACTCACCACTACTCAGAAATCCACATTTCTGCTGGCATTCCAATCTTTAGGCTACCGTCATTTTTTACTGTGACTTTTACCGCATACACCAGGTTCACCCGTTCTTCCTTGGTTTGAATAATCTTTGGAGTGAATTCTGCTGAAGCCGAAACCCAGCTTATAATTCCTTCGTAAGCTTTCATTTCTTCTTCGGAATCAATTTTCACACTCACTTTCTGTCCGATATTGATGTTTGAAAGTTGGAGTTCACTTAGGTAAACTCGCAGCGTCATTTCTTCCATATTGGCGATTTTGTAGAGTGGTTTTCCAAAGGAAACAATTTCTCCCGGTTCTGCAAATTTTGTTAAAACCGTTCCTGCAATTGGGTTTGTAATTTTGCTTTTGGTAATTTGATCATTGATTTGCGCCACTTTTGCCTCCATGGCTTTTACCTCGTTTACAATAGGTGCGTTTTGCGTTTCCACATTTTCAATTTGTTTTTCTAAGACGTTTACCTGGCTGTTGGTCTGATCTAATTGGCGCTGTGTTGCGGCATTATCATTAAACATATTTTGGATGCGTTGTTGTTCGGTTTTTGCTGTTTCCAGTTGTTGATTCAAAACGCTTACCTGCGACCAAACACCATCTGATTTCGACGCCACCGTTTCCTTGGAGGCCAGCAGTTGTTGTTTGTTCAAATAAAGCTGAAGCGTATCAACAAGGCCTACAACCGCTCCTTTTTCTAAAACTTCCCCTTCTTCGAGATTGAAAAATTCCAGTTTCCCGTTTGCTTCAGAAGAGACCATAATTTCGGTAGCCTCAAAATTGCCGTAAGCATCAGCCTTTTCTTCGTTGGAGCAGGAGAGAAGGCTTCCTAAAAGGAATGTTGATATGAGAATATATAGTGTTTTCATTGTAAGTGTTTTTGCCACGAATGCACGAATATTTATTTGGTGTTTCGGTGGCGTGCTATATTTTATCCGTGAATTCTTTACCATTAATAATGGTTTTCGGTTTAGTCGGAATCGCTGATTTTTATTCGTGCATTCGTGGCCATCTTAAATGTTTTTGCGTTCTGCTTGATTCATTACTTTTTCTTCGTGCACCCGCCTGCCGGCAGGTAGGTTCGTTTTATTCTCCTTTAATTACTTTATAATTCGCCTTTGCAAGAGACAATTGTATCGTGCGTAGCTGCTGGTCAATTTTCGCTTCATATAACTTGTTCAATTCCGTGATATATTCTGAAGAAGTGATCGCGCCATTTTGCAACTGCGAAGTGGTTGCTTGCAACACTTTTTCACGCAGCTCAATTATTTCAGTGTCCTTATATAGCATAGCTTCATATTTATTAATATCACTTTCGGCATCTTTCAACTGCATTTTGTTATTCAATAAAAAGGTCTCTTTCTCGGTGGAAACTATTTCTTTTGAAATATTGACGGCCTGTTTTTTCTCCTTTGTTTTTCCCCAATCAAAAATGTTCCAGTTTAGTTTTAATCCAAGCATATAAAAATCCTGAAATGAATTGTCAAGCATATTCAATCCTGGATTTCCGTATCCGGCCTGTGCAAAACCTAATAGTTTCGGGTAATTACTTTTAGAAATCACTTCTTTTGAAGATTCCAGTTGCGTTTCTTGTAGGTTGAAAAGTGCCAGTTCGGGCCGTTGCGAATCAATTTCTAGCGCAACTAAAGTGTTAGGATCAATCAAGCTTATATCATTGTCTAAATTTTGGGAAATCAAGATAGAAAGGCTTTTTAAAGCTTTCTCCCTATCAAAAGTTATTTGGGACAGTTGTTGCTCTAGCTTTAATAATTCGGCTTTTAATAATTGTTCAGAAGCGGGGAGTACCGCTCCGTATTTCACCCCTGTACTTGCTTCTTTTAAGCGTGCGCCAAGCTGTTCCATTTTAGAAAGAAGTAGTTTTTCCTGTTCCTGAAAAAGGAGTACACTGAAATAATTTTGATTAATCCGTGACTTTAGCGTGTAAAGATTTACTGCAACTTGTTGTTGTTGGGTTGCTAGTTCGGCGGTTTTAAGTCTTGTGGTTGCAGCAATGTTTCCGCCATTATAAATCAATTGATTGGCGTCTATTGTTGCACGGTATTGGTCTTTGTTTGGTGGTTGGATATTTGTATTTGGAAGGTTCAATGGAAATTCAATAACATCAGATTGGTAGGTAGCCTGCGCATTTAAATGTAACTTTGGAAGTTTTTCCTTTTCTAAAATTTTGATTTCAGAATTTAGTTTTTCTTCCAACAATGTCTTCTGTTTTGCCAATGGATAGTTTTCTTCGGCTAAAGCGTAGCAGGTTTCCAAGGTGAGCGTTTGCTGTGCATAGCCCAGAAGGGGAGCGATTGCAAAAAGTATAAATAGAAACTTTTTCATTTTTTTATGGAATTGATAATAAACTCAGAAACGGCTACTTTCCGATGCTCCATTAATTGTTTAAATCCCTTGTCGTCAATATCTAAAAGTCCCTTAATTAATGGGGTTGCCACGAAAGGGAAAATATTCAGAGAAATAATATTGATAAACAGTTGTTGACCTTCAATCGGTTTTAAAATGCCTTTTTTCACCTCGTTCGCAACTTGATTATTGAATTTTTCCAGTGTCGGAAAAGCCGCATTTTTTTGTATTTTCTCGAAAAATTTCGGGTTCCGATTCAATTCTTGAATTATGAAATTAGGTAAATACGGATGCTTCGATATAAAGGAAATGTAATTGCTCGTGAAGTTTTTTACCTTTTCCTCTATCGATGAATCGTCATTTAAAACCTTGTTGAGTTCTGGTGCCAAAAGGGAGAATGCATTGCTAAACACTGCATCAAAAAGCAATTGTTTGCTGCGATAATAATAGTGAAGCATGGCCTTGTTTATACCTGCTTCATTTGCAATTTCTTGCATACGCGCACCGTCCATTCCTTTCTTTTGGAACACGTTTTTTGCCGCTTCAAGTATTTCTCCTTCAGTGTCTTGATTTTTATTCGCTTTTGCCATTGCTCTAACTTTATGGTTTAACCATTTGGTTAACAAATATAACTGATTTATCTTTACGTCAGGATTATTTGAAAAAAAATTAAAGAATATCTAAGAAGAAATCACAAATATCACTTTAGAAGCCTTTTATTCTCATAAGCTTTAGGTCATCTTTTATTATCACCCCAAATTTCTAAATGAGAACTGTATATTTACATATGCTTACTGTAATGACATTTGCTAAAATCATTTCCATGAAAAAACTATTTACGTTGTTAATTTTCGCTGTGCTGGTTTCTAGCTGTTCCAGTAGTCGGTTAGTAGATGAATATGTGAACACTGAAAACCCAAATTTTCGAGTCCATAAAGTTTTGGTTGTAGGTTTAACGCCTGATGGAGGATTGCAGCGTCAATTTGAATATAGTCTTGTGAACGCCCTAGAGGCAGAAAATGTGATTGCCGTAAAAAGTGTTGATTATTTTGAAGGCACTGTGGACGAAAACAATCAATCGGAAGAAAACTTGGCTACTCTAGAAAGCGAACTTATAAAGGCTGGTTTTAATGCGGTTCTTTTTTCAAAAGTTAAAGGGCAGGGGAGTAAAGTTACGGTCGCTCAAGCCTATAGAAACTTGACTAAATCTTTTCAAACTTTCAGTGATTACTATAATGAAAATAGAGTTATTTCAGGAAAAGAGGCTACTGAGGATTATCCTGTTTACAATACCGAAACTTCACTTTATTGTCTTTGTCCTGATAGTGATCAAGATTTAATATGGCGTGGAACTATTGATATAATCGACCCACCGGGAGCGCAAACAACCATAAGGGATTATGTAAAAACGCTTATGCGAATGTTTAAAAAGAATAATTTCCTATTGGAAAAGTAGTAAAATACCTCAATTCCAATTCCAAATCCAAAGAACCATAATCAGAAACCTATTCGCGAATCACCAATAATGGAACTTGCGAGCCGTAGCTTATTTCTGAAGTATGGGATCCAAAAATAAAACGGTTTAAAAAACTTTTGCGTTCAACCACCATGGCATGAAGCTGGATTGGGATCAACTGCTCAAAAGCATTTATCGCCATTGGAGCGGGTAGATTTTTAATTGTAAAAGTTTCGAAGTTCGTTTCCTTAAAAAATTCTTCAGCCTGCTTTCTTTGATCTGCTAGGTGAATCTTTTCCTCCTCAATCGCTAAAATTTTTAAGGACGCATTCTTTTTCTTTAATAGATTTAAAAGTATTTTGAAATTTTCCCCCGTTATGTCATACTGATAATTAAGAGACAATAAAACGGACGCTATTTTCTGGTAAATGTATCCTTCGGGCACAGCAATAATTGGACAGCTTGCATTTCGTATAATTTTTAAGGTATTGCTTCCAAATAGAACTTCCGAAGCATTCGTAGCACCATTGGTACCCATAACTATAACTTCAATATTATTACTGGCAATCACTTGATTTACGGCATCAACAATGTTGTCAAAATCTAACTTCGGTTTAAAGCTGAAATCTTCTCCTTCAGAAATTGATTTACAAAATTGAACCATTTCATCAAGCTTCACTTTATTATCGTCTAAAACGCCTTCATATACTGAAACGCCTGAAGCTCGGGAAACAACATCTGCAGTTATATAATTTGAAGGTTTTTGAGAGTTTAAAATATGAAATGTGCAGGTTTCACCTTCATAAATTTTTATGGCATACTTGATTGCGTTTTTCGAATTTTCGGAAAAGTCTGTGGGTAAAAGTATGTTTTTCATTGTTTTGTCTTTTCTCAAATGTAAATGTTCAGAATCATTACTGAACTGATTTTTGTCATAATCCAGTTGTTAAAAAGTGTTAATCTTTGCTATCGAATGTGTTATGAGATAAGATTTCAGGTTTAAAAAATTAAAGAGTAAAAAGTCTCATATATGACGAAAATCATATTCTATATGGCCCATTCAAATTAGTTTTGTACCGTAAATTAATACTAACAACTATGAAAAATGTACTAAAATCAATGGCCGCTTTAGCAATACTACTTTTGGTAAGTTGCGGTGGAAAAGAAGAAAAAAAGAAAGACGGTATCCAGATAGGTCAAAAACCTGCTGCTACTGAAACTCCAAAAGAGGCTCCGGCCTCAGACGTGAAGCCTTCACAAACGATAGACCTCACAAACAAAGGGGTTGGCCCAATCAAAAATGTAGATATTCCTGCAGAGATTGACGAGGCTATGGCTGCCAAAGGGGCAGAGATTTATAAAATGAATTGTACGGCATGTCATAAAACTGACAAGAAATTTATTGGACCAGCTCCAAAAGGAATTTTAGAAAGACGTACTCCAGAGTGGGTAATGAATATGATTATGGATCCAGAAGGGATGACCAAAAATGATCCACTTGCCAAAGCCTTATTGATGGAGTTTAATGGTTCGCCAATGGCCAACCAACATATGACGGAGGAACAGACAAGACAGATATTAGAATATTTTAGAACCCTTTAAATAGATACTTAAACAACCAACCAGCCCTTGCAGGAAGCTAACCCCTGCAAGGGTTAAAAAACCAAAACCAAAATGAAAACAACCATTAAATTGCTCTTTGTTTCGACTGCATTACTTGTGTTTTCAGCCTGTAAAAACGAAACAAACTCTGAAGGGAGCGGAACCCTAATCGAGAACCCCGCAAAAACTGATGCTTCTGCCAAACAAGGGCAGGCGTTTATTGAAGACGATGAGTCAAAACCAAACGTACTACAAATTGCTATTGGTTCGCCAGATCACAGCACATTGGTAGCAGCTGTGCAAGCAGCGGGATTGGAAAACTCCTTGGTAAATGCGGGCCCTTTGATGGTCTTTGCGCCAACCAATGCAGCTTTTGATGCTCTTCCAGCTGGAACCGTAGAAGAACTTTTGAAGCCTGAAAACAAAGAAAAATTGGCTTCCATACTTAAGCATCACGTAACTCCGGGTAACTATTCAAAGGATTTCTTGAAGAAATTCAAAAAAGTTGGACAGGCCGGTGGCGAAGATGCCACAGTGGAAGTGAAGGGTGATGACGTGTATGTGGGCGGTGCTAAAATTATAGCAAGCATCCCCGCAGGAAATGGAATTGTTCACGTAGTAGATAAAGTGATATTGCCAGCAAACTAATTTTAAACAATTTAATTTAAACAATAGAATAATGAAAAAATCAATTAATATTTTATTTTTCTTGGTTATAGCTGCTGGATTGGTTGGCTGTAACAACGGAAATGACAAAAGGAGCAGTAGCAAAGGCCAAGGCGGTCTTGCAACCAACGCTGCCGAGAGAGTATATGTTGCTCCGGGTGAACACGACGAATTCTACGCCTTTATGTCTGGAGGATTTAGTGGGCAACTTGGCGTTTACGGCTTGCCATCAGGGCGTTTGTTAAAAGTACTTCCCGTATTCTCACAGAATCCCGAAAGTGGATATGGGTACACTGAGGAAACCAAACCAATGTTGAATACATCGTACGGTTTTGTGCCTTGGGATGACTCTCACCACCCGGATATTTCACAAACAACTGGAAAGTTAGATGGACGTTGGGTGTTTATTAATGGTAATAACACTCCCAGAATCGCACGAATTGATCTGAAAAATTTCGAAACTGAGGAAATCATTGAAATTCCAAATAGTGCCGGTAACCACAGTTCATCTTTTATTACTGAAAACACAGAATATGTGGTAGCAGGAACCCGTTTCTCTGTGCCAGTGCCACAGAAAGATATGTCTATTAAAGACTACAAAGGTAACTTTAAAGGAGCGCTTACATTTATTAGTGTAGATCCAGATTCAGGAAGAATGGGGATTAAATTCCAATTGATGATGCCTGGGTTTAACTATGATCTTTCGCACCCTGGACGTGATAAGAGTCACGGATGGTTCTTCTTTACTACTTATAATACGGAAGAAGCCCACACACTTTTAGAAGTTAACGCATCACAAAACGATAAGGATTTTATCGCTGCGGTAAACTGGAAAAAAATAGAAGAATATGTAAACAACGGTGGAGGAAAAAAAGTTCCTGCTAAATATGCACATAACGTAAGAGATGAACATACCCATACTGCTACTTCTACCATGTTAGATGAAGTTCTTACCGTGAACCCAATGGATGTTCCTGGAGCTGTTTATTTCTTGCCAACTCCAAAATCTCCACACGGTTGTGACGTAGATCCAACAGGAGAATATATTATTGGTAACGGAAAATTATCTGCTGACTTGACAGTGCACAGTTTTACCAAAATGCTTGATGCTATTGAAAATGAAAAATTTGATGGGGAAGCTTATGGAATTCCAATCTTAAACTTTGAGGATATTCTTGCTGGTGTTGTTAAGCAACCAGGTTTAGGACCACTCCATACCGAATTTGATGGAAAAGGAAATGCTTATACCACGTTCTTTATCTCTTCTGAAGTAGTAAAATGGAAAGTTGGAACTTGGGAGGTTTTAGACCGCCAGCCAGTGTTTTACTCTGTAGGTCACGGGATGATTCCTGGTGGAAACTCACGGGAGCCATTTGGTAAATACTTTGTAGCCCTTAATAAGATTACAAAAGACAGATACCTGCCAACAGGGCCAGAGCTAACGCAGTCTGCTCAGTTATTCGATATAACAGGAGACAAAATGGAATTGTTATTGGATTTCCCAACCATTGGGGAGCCTCACTATGCTGCTGCAATTCCTGCAGAAATGGTTGCGCCAAACTCTAGAAAGATCTATAAACTTTCAGAGAACAAACACAAACATGCTGTTATTCAAGATAGTGATGTTAGAGTAGAGCGTGACGGGAAAGAGGTTCATATCTATATGAATATGATCCGTAGTCACTTTAACCCTGATAACATTGAAGGTGTAAAAGTAGGAGACAAAGTGTACTTCCATATTACAAACCACGAACAAGATTTTGATGTACCGCACGGTTTTGCTGTAATTGGGGCAAACACTGCCGAAATGCTTATTGTTCCTGGAAAAACTGAAACTCTAGTTTGGGAGCCTAAACAAGTAGGAGTATGGCCATTCTATTGTACTGACTTCTGTTCTGCACTGCACCAAGAAATGCAAGGCTATGTTCGCGTAAGCCCAGCAGATTCTGATATTGAATTGTCTTGGGGTCTAGGCGAAGATTAATAAGTTGTTTTTAGTTGTGAAAATACGCATTAGTGATTAATAGTATTTTCAGTAAAGACGGGGGTTGTTGATTTCCCCCGTCTTTTATAAAGATGTTAGATTCTTGACTTTAGATGTAAGAGCAAAGTTCTCAGCATTTATTTCTAACATCTCAAATCTCAAATCTCATTTCTCACCCGATAGCTATCGGGACTCAAATCTCTTTAAAAATGAAAAAAGCAGGAATAATAATGATCATTGGATCCTTGCTGTTATTGGGTCTTTTTAAATTTCCATTATGGAACATTGTATTAGGTGCGCCACAATATCCAGACCCACTAGGGATGGATATTTATATTCAAGGAATACAGGGAGTAGAAGAATTTGATATTCAAAATATTGACGGCCTAAACCATTATATTGGAATGAAGACTATTCCGAAAGCAGAGGATATGTGGGAGTTTGAAGTATTTCCATTGGTAATTGGGATAATGGTAGCACTTGGGGTCATTATCGGAATCCTTGGTTTCTTTGGCAAAGTTAGCTACAAATGGTTCCTTGGCTGGTTTGTGGTAATGTCTATACTTGGAATTATGGGAATGTATGATTTCAACTTATGGCTAATAGAATACGGAACTGATCTTGATCCAAAAGCCATAATGAAACTTGAAAATTTAGATGGTACCCCGATGACTTATAAACCACCTTTGCTTGGTTACCAAAAAATGCTCAACTTTGATGTCGATTCTTGGCCAGCAACAGGAGCCTATATGATATTTGCGGGAATGTTGCTTACAGTAGTAGCCTTCTTTGTTGGTAAAAAAGAATGGAAATCAAAATAAAAAATAATTAATGCTCCTTCCCCTTGCGATCCCGATAGCCATCCAGAGAAGCAATCAGGGGAAGGAGGATTAATAAACGTGTCAACGTTTTATTGAGACCAAGGGGCAAATCCTTAAATTTTTGAAACTATGAAAATCATAAAACTATTACTTATTTCATTGTTGTTTACGGCCTGCAATGTGAGTCCGCAAGAAATACAATACGGCTCAGATGCGTGCCATTTTTGTGATATGACCATTGTAGATAGACAGCACGCCTCACAATTGGTAACTGCCAAGGGGAAGGCTTATAAATACGATGCCATTGAGTGTATGGTCCATTCGTTACAAGATGAGTTTAAGGACACGGAAATGGCGCATTATTTAGTAGCAAACTTTTATCAACCAGGTGATTTAATTGAAGCTGAAAAAGCTTCCTATTTGGTGAGCAAACAATTGCAAAGCCCTATGGGCGCTAATCTTTCAGCCTTTTTAGACAAAGAAGCTGGTAGAAAGGCCCAAGAAAAATTCACGGGTGATGTTTACACTTGGAAAGAAATCCAAGATCACCTAAGACTTAAAAAATAACAATAATAATAGATAATAGTAATAAATAACGGCAATAGATAATAATAATCTATTTTGAAAAACAAACATTATATATTCTCCCTTTTAATCCTATTGCTATCCATCACAAATGTATGGTCAAGCACCATAACAGTATGCTCCACGTGTAGCGTCAAAACCATTCAAGAAGCGGTAAACCAAGCTTCGGAAGGTGATACCATTTTGGTGAAAAAAGGAATTTATAAGGAAGCCAATATAAAAATTGACAAAGGCATCACTTTAATTGGTGAAGATCTGCCTACAATAGATGGAGAAGAAAAAGGAGAAATCATAACCATTGGCGCAGATAATGTTACCTTGGACGGGTTTAAGATCATCAACGTTGGCGTTAGTTATACCACAGATTATGCTGCGGTAAGAGTTGTAAACAGCGAAGGTTTTACCATTCAGAATTTGGAGTTGGAAAAACTTTTCTTCGGAATTTATCTGCAAAAAGCCAATAATGGAAAAGTACTGAACAACAAGGTTAGGGGAGAGGCCGTAACCGAATTCAATTCAGGAAATGCAGTTCATTTATGGTATTGTAAAAATGTTGAGGTACGCGGGAATGATGTCCAAAATGTCCGCGATGGAATTTACCTTGAATTTTCAGATAATATAACCATCGATGATAACTTCAGTAAGAACAATGTCCGTTATGGTCTTCATTTTATGTTTAGTAATAATAATACGGTCACCAACAATGTATTTGAAACCAATGGCGCCGGAATTGCCTTGATGTTTTCAAAATTTATGAAGGTGGAAAATAATATTATTAAGAAAAACTGGGGCACGGCAGCCTACGGTTTACTGTTGAAGGAAGTAAACGATGTGGATCTCAAAAACAACATCTTTCTTGAAAATACGGTTGGCATCACGGTTGAAGGAAGTAACCGACTCGTGTACTCCAACAACGATTTCACAAGTAATGGCTACGCAATACGAGTGAAAGGTGCGTGCTACGCCAATCAAATAATAAAGAACAACTTTTTATATAACTCATTCGATATTTCCTATAATGGAAGAATCAACGACAATAAATTTGATAACAATTACTGGAGCAACTATACGGGTTACGATCTAGACAAAAACGGAATAGGCGATGTGCCCTTCCGTCCGGTAAAATTGTTTTCATATATAGTGAACCGCACCCCGGAAACCATCATTTTACTGCGAAGTCTTTTTATAGACATCATAGATTTTTCTGAAAAAGTTTCCCCAGTATTCACACCAGACGATTTATCGGATGAAAATCCAAGAATGAAACTCATAGACCATGATAGAAATTAAGGATTTACATAAAAAATTCGGAAAGAACGAGGTGCTAAAAGGTATTGATCTTTCCATTGGTGAAGGTGGAATCTTCTCCATTCTAGGACCCAATGGTTCTGGAAAAACCACGCTTATAAAATCAATTTTGGGAATGGTGATACCCGATTCAGGTGAAATTTTGATCAACGGAAAATCCTTAAAAAACGATTTTAAATACCGCGATAAGATTGATTACTTGCCACAAATTGCCAACTTCCCAGGAAACTTAAAAGTGAATGAGCTTATTGCCATGATCAAAGACTTAAGAGCTGGTAAAGCTACCAATGACGAGGAGCTGATAGATTTATTTAAGTTGCAGCCCTTTCTCAATAAAAGATTGGTAAACCTTTCAGGAGGTACAAAGCAGAAAGTAAACCTCGTGCTTACGTTTATGTTTGATAGCCCCTTGGTAATTCTCGATGAACCTACCAGCGGCCTGGATCCTATTTCACATCTGCGATTGAAAAACTTGATTTTTGCTGAAAAGGCCAAAGGAAAAACCATTCTTGTAACCTCACATATTTTAAGTTTTGTAGAAGAAATTTCCGATGAGATCGTTTTTATTTTAGAAGGTAAAATTTATTTCAAAGGAACAATTCCAGAACTAAAATCCAAGACCGAACAACTTGATTTTGAACACGCAATAGCCTCCATTTTATCCGCTAGTTATGCTTAAGATACTAAAATACAGTTTTTACGATTTAATGCGAAGCCGTTGGAGCTACGTATATTTCTTGTTCTATTTGCTACTAGGCGTTGTGCTTTTATTTCTTAACAACGACCTGTCCAAAGCAGTGATAACCTTGATGAATGTTATCATCATTCTAGTGCCGCTTATCGGAACCATTTTCGGGGTGATGTATTATTACAACTCCCGTGAGTTTACCGAACTGCTGTTAGCACAACCCGTAAAAAGAAGTTCTATTTTCCTAGGACAATATTTCGGAGTCGCCACCTCTTTGGCAATGAGCTTGATCATCGGCTTAGGCTTGCCCTTTGTGTTCTACGGAATTTTCAATAGCAGCGCTATTTGGGATTTTACCCTACTGCTAATAACCGGTGGTTTCCTGACCTTTATTTTTACAGCTTTGGCATTTGTAATTGCCCTTTCCAACGAAAATAGAATCAAGGGTTTTGGTTATGCCATCTTGCTTTGGCTGTTTATGGCGGTAATCTATGACGGTATCTTTTTAATGTCGCTTCTGTATTTTGAAGATTACCCACTGGATAAATTTTCCTTAGTCGCCACGATGCTGAATCCAGTGGATTTATCACGAGTATTGATTCTTTTAAAACTGGATATCTCAGCCTTATTGGGATATACTGGGGCAGTATTTCAAAAATTCTTTGGAACTAGTTTTGGATTGATTCTATCCTTTGTAATGTTGGTTGTTTGGGTTGTAGTCCCTACTTTCTTTATTTGGAGAATTGCTAAGCGGAAGGATTTTTAGTGGGTTTAGCTTTGTAGTTTTGACAATCTATTAGTTGTGTGTTTCATTATCTAATTTAGCCAATAAAAACTGAATAGATAATCCGCGAGTCGCAATAGCTATCGGGACTTGTAGGTAGGGGAGAATCAAGCAATTTATTAAACGCGAAGGCTTGGTTATTGCTCTTAATTTTTACTTTTCAATTTCAAAATATTTCATTAATTCCATATAATCATCTTGTGCAGATAGGCAGGTGTCGGTCAAATATTCTTTTATTTTTGGATATTCAGATAAACCTCTGTAATAGAAAAACTTAAATTCATCGGCTATTATATATGGAACAACGTTATTCTTTAGGCATTCCTTAAACATTATAAGTCTTCCAACTCTTCCATTTCCGTCTTGAAATGGGTGTATTTTCTCAAATTCATAATGAAAGTCTATAATATCAAAAATTTCAATATTATTTTTTTCATTATAATTTTTCAATAATTTAGTAATGTGTTTTTCTACCTCCTTAGGTTTGGATGTTTCAACTCCTCCAACAATATTGGGTTTTAATTTATATGCTCCAACTTTAAACCATTCTTTTTTTGAATCAGAAGTGTTGAATTTTAAAATTTTATGAAATTCCTTTATGTGTATTTCTGATAGAGGTTCTTTTGCTATTTTAAGCATATAATCAAAACATTGGAAGTGATTTACTGTTTCAACAATATCGTCAATGTTTGCGGTGTTTTCTCCTTCTTCCGTAAAGAAGGTATTGGTTTCATAAATATATCTTGTTTGTTCTTCAGATAATTTACTGCCTTCAATTCTGTTTGTATTGTAAGTAAGCCTTATTTGGGTTTTATGATAAATCCCACCTTTTAGATTGCTCGATTTTTCTTCTTGTAATGTTTCTAAAAGTTTCATTCTTGTAGTTAAATTTTAATAGCGAAGATACTTTTTTCTTCTTACTTTTTTTTTGCGTTATCCTTATCAAATTACGGGCTACGTTTAGTATAACCGCAGTTACGGGTTGATATGCATTAATTTTCGGTTTGGCACTAAAGTTAGCAATTACGCGTGGATTCGGACGCAGTCGAATCCGCCGTAACTGCGGTTATACCTTGTTGGCAACTGGCTTTTATTCTTTCTGCAATTCATTCCAATTCCTTTTCCTCCGAGTTTAGTTTTTATTTCTTAAAATTGATTTTCGCTTATTTACAGTTCTGATTTTTCTTTAGGCCATTTCCAAGCATACCAAACAATTAAAGCAGTAATAATACTCTCTAAAAATGCTAAAAACACGTAAAATAAGTACCATTCATTAGTCGAACTTATTCCTATTACCACCATCATTATCGTAAATAGTATTCCAAATAAAATATTAAGAATTCGGTTTATTTTTGGTTTAAGGAAAATTGAAGCTGCAACCATTAGAGATGGAATCGCCAAAATTATTGATGCTATTAATAATGTGGTTGGATTATCCATAATATTATCGCCCGAAATTAAACTATTAACTTTATCAGGCGTATATAACTCAAAATAATCTCCATATAAGTAGCAGAAAGTTGCGGAAGCCCACAATGAAGCAAGTTTGATTTTGATGTTTACTTTTTGGTTTTCTAACATATTGGTTTGGTCGTTATAGTTTATAAATTCTATCTATTCAAAGGGTTGCCTCGGTTTTTATAAAGTTCGTTTTTTTTCAGCTTGTTGCCAACATCTGGATAAACACCACTGTAGTATTTACTCATACTATATCATAAACGGTTTATCATCAAATATAACACAAAAACCAATTAACTGTACTTTCAGCAATAATCTTCTCTTTCGTTATCCAATTATTTGAAGTTTCAGAAAAACATCCCAAATTTAAAATAAAGATTAAAAAGTATTGTTTATGACTTAAGTCATATTATAACGAATTTAGATTCCTCACATTTACAACTTTTCAATCTAAATTCCATTCAAATGCAGATTACAAGCCCGCACAGTTTCCATATTCCCGTAATGGGAATCGCTTTTACGATCGATTCACCTATAAAAGTTGCTCATTTCGGTATCAATTCTACCCTTTCCATTATTGAAGATAATTTAATAGAGGTAATGCGAAAATATTACTACCAGCAAAATAACGAGACTTATGTTCCTATCTCCCCAAAGGAAGCAGATTCGCGTGCACGTAGAGTTACAGACTACCTCAATTTGATGCAACGGATTGTATCTTCCAAAATGGAGAAACTGAAAACTTCTGCCTTTGAAACAGGTTCAGATATCGTCAAGTATTTTGAAATGCTTCCCGATAATAGTATGTTGAAAGAGAAATATCACGAATGGTTTTCACTTTCAGATCCTGAAGAAAAGGAAACTGCTGAAAAACTATTGCTGGAAAGCCTTGTTCCCGGTGCTATCGAGGTTAATATAATGACCAAAGTGGACAAGGAGCAATTGGACAAGCAGAAACAACCCATAGAAAATGGATCGGATGCCCTCACCGCTTTAAAAGGATATGCGGATTGTGAGTTAAGCAATTCGTCCTTGGTACTTTCCGCTGGAATGAATCCGCGACTGTACAATTATATGGAAGGCTTTTCAGCTTTTGATGCCTACGAATTGGGTGGTTTTCATAAGAAGGTCATCATCAAGGTGAGCGATTATCGTTCCGCCTTAATTCAAGGAAAATATCTGGCTAAAAAAGGAATTTGGGTCAGTGAGTTCCGCATTGAATCCGGACTTAATTGTGGTGGCCACGTGTTTGCAACCCAAGGCTTACTGATGGGACCAATCCTACAGGAATTTAAAGAGAAAAAACAAGAATTGCAGGATAGCCTTTTTGAACTGTATATTCCTGCAATTAGGGCAAAGGGAAAGCCTAGCTTCGATAAACCCCATCCTATAAAAGTTACCTTTCAAGGCGGAATTGGAACCAACGAAGAAGACACTTTGCTACATAAGCATTATCAAGTGGACGCCACCGGGTGGGGCACTCCGTTTTTATTATGCCCAGAAGCTACAACGGTTGATGATAATACCCTGGAACTATTAGCAAAATCCAAAGAGAATGATGTTGTACGTAGCAAGGCCTCCCCTTTGGGAGTGGAATTCAACTACTTAAAAAACACCACCGCGGAAAAGGAGCGACTAGGAAGAATTAACAAAGAAAAACCCGGCAGCCCCTGTACCGAAAAATTATTGGAGTCGAATACAGAATTCACCGAAACCCCAATATGTACCGCTTCCACCAAATATCAAAAACTGAAGTTGGAGCAGTTAAAAACCTTGGATCTTCCAGAAACAGAATACAACCAACAAGTAGAAGATGTTCTTGCCAAAGAGTGTCTGTGCATTGGTTTAAGCAACGCCGCCCCTTTAAGTTATGACGTACCCTTCTTAAAAAAACTAACGGCAGTCACAATTTGTCCGGGCCCCAATATTATAAACTTTTCCAAAACAAGAAGTCTTCGCGAAATGACCGACCATATTTACGGCCGGAACGATATTGTGCAAAACCCTAATAGAGCTTCCATGTTTGTTACGGAATTAAGGCTTTATATCGATTTCCTTAGAAAAGAGATCGGACGAAATACGTCCCCTACCACGCGTGACTTTAAAGCTTGGGAAAAATTCAGCCAGAACCTTTTGGATGGCATTGAGCATTACCGCGATTTGGCATCAAATTACATTATAGCCAGTAAGGTGCAATTTGAACAGGATTTGGAAGATGCTAAAATAACGGTTTCACGCCTGCGGGAGTCTCAGTTGGCGATTGGGTAGGGATTGGATTGAACAGTTCCCAAAATTAAGGCAGCACCGCGATTCATGCTTCAACCTTTTCGGCTTATAATAGACGTATAAACGCTTTTATTCCTTTCGTTTGGAAATGAACCCGGAGGGTTCAAATATCTATAGACACACAGCCGTAAAGGATAGTGCGACCCCAGAGGGGTCGTATTTTGGATGTAACAATAATTCTATAAATATAAATTAAGGCCCAATTAAAAAGATAAAATTCTGTTGAGCCAAAGCTAACAGGCATCCAAAACATTTTTTTTAAATAGCTTGCTATTAAATTGACCATCGAGATTTAACAACTAAAAGGTATGGGTAATCAATTTAATCTACTTGTCAACCTATTAAAGATGAGGGATATCATCTAGCTAATTTCAAAAATTCTTAAACGCTGCGTTCTTAGCGCCTTTGCGGTAAAATAGGAAATAAAAGGTATGCTTCATCAGTCTAACCTAATTGTCAACCTATTAAAGATGAGGTCTATCATCTAGCTAATTTCAAAAATTCTTAAACTCTGCGTTCTTAGCGCCTTTGCGGTAAAATAGGAAATAAAAGGTATGCTTCATCAGTCTAACCTACTTGTCAACCTATTAAAGATGAGGTTTATCATCTAGCTAATTTCAAAAATTCTTAAACTCTGCGTTCTTAGCGCCTTTGCGGTAAAATAGGAAATAAAAGGTATGCTTCATCAGTCTAACCTAATTGTCAACCTATTAAAGATGAGGTTTATCATCTAGCTAATTTCAAAAATTCTTAAACGCTGCGTTCTTAACGTCTTTGCGGTAAAATAAGAAATAATAGGTATGCTTACTCAATCTAACCTACTTGTCAAATTATTAAAGATGAGGTCTATCATCTAACTAAATTCAAAATTCTTAAACTCTGCGTTCTTAGCGCCTTTGCGGTAAAATAGGAAATAAAAGGTATGGGTAATCAATCTAACCTAATGTCAACCTATTAAAGATTTAATCTTACGTCTTATATTTTTTAGTCCCGTTAGCTTTCTGGACGGCCTGTCCGCCGTTGGAGGGTCTTAAGTCTTTATCAGACACGACTAATAAATATATAATCCCTTCGGAATTGGTTCTAAGAAGGCGATTGTCAACCCAACTCAAGCTTTATCCTTTAGAAGTTTATTGTATTCACTTCACTTCCAAGCGCGCTCCCATTTAAAAGTTTTTCAAAAAAAAACGACCAGATTACGGAATCCCGTAAAATATCTCCAATGAGATGTCTTAGGTTTGTCTAAATGGAAATGCCGAAAACCGAGAGAGTAGGCAAAAATTTAAATAAATTCTTATGGCTTTAAAATGGTTTCAATGTAAAAATTGTGCAATTGCAATTAAAAAAGATTCTACCCCAAGCACATTGGGATGTTCCACAAAATCATCTCATAGATGGTCTAGGTTGGGTGATGTGGGAGATATAAATTACAACTGCAAAAAATGTGGCACAGTCGTCCAGACAAAATCAACTCCTTCAACTTTAGGATGCCCTCAAGCTTCAAGTCATTCTTGGAGTAGGTTATAAAACTAGAATTCAATTTGAAGTGAATTACAACTTTTGAACAGATTTTTTAATTAAACTAACTAACCGAAACCATTATGATTACAACCGAACTAAGAAGTCATTTTTTACGCTTATACCAAATAGCCTTTTCTGATGATAATTTTGATGTTTTAGAAATGCAGATGCTATATAGGTTTGCTGAAGACCGTGGATTTTCACGGGAGCAATTAAATGAGGTTTTATTAAACCCATCACACGATTCCTCAATTCCAAAGTCTTTGGAAAAAAGAGTTGAATATTTATATGATCTGGCGATTATGATTTGGGCCGATGAAAAAATCACAGAGGATGAGTATATAACACTCAAAAAATATTGCAGAAAATTTGAGTTTATGGAAGACAATATCACTGAACTGGCTGACTATTTATTAGACAGTGCTAAGAAAGGTTTGCCTAAAGAAGAAATCATCAAAAATATAAACGCATAACTATGGCTGCAATTAATAATTTATTCAAACTAAAAACCAAGGAAGCTACTAAGCTAATTGAAGATGAGACGCAAGAAGCTAGAGAACAGATAAGAATTACCTATTACCAAAGTGGATATGGGGCATCTATAAAGGCGAGTGGAAACCCAACCACCTTCCGTGTAGCATTACATAACCTGTTTAACAGCTTTGAAGAGTTGTGCAGAAAACAATTGAATGAACAGCAACGTTTAAAACAACCCTATATTGAAGCCCAAGAAAAACAAAAAACGGAATTCAAAAAAAGGGAAACCGCATTATCAATATATGAAGATTCAAAAGTAGGTTTAGAGAATGACATTGATAAACATAAATTTGAAATTGTAGATGTAAAACAAAACCCTGAAAAATATGGAATTGACTCAGACAAACGCCCAAAAGCCCAGTTTTATATCGGTCTTTTTCTTTTACTGCCTATAACAATTTATCTTTTCGTGTTTTATATTTCCGCATCTTACTCGGGATTCTTTAAAGATTTTGAAACAGGGAGTCTTACAGCTGCAATCTTCGATGCGAATGCACTAAGTAAAGCTATAGGCGATGGTTGGCTGGAAGCAGTTTTTGTAGGTACAATCCCTTTCGTTTTTATGGGGCTGGGCTATTTAGTGCATATGTTTCAAAAAACAAAAGGCTGGCAGGCTTATATAAAGTTAGCAATGCTTTTCCTTTTAACCTTTGTGTTTGACTTGATTCTGGCTTACTTAATAGAAAAGAAGATCTTCCTATTTGACGCGGTACTTGGCGAAAAATTCACACCAATGGATGCCTTACAGAGCGTTAATTTCTGGGGAATAATATTCGCCGGCTTTATAGTTTATGTAATATGGGGGCTAGTGTTCGATTTTGTAATGAAAGAGCATGAAAACGTGGATAAAGTAAGGGCGTTTATTAGGGCAAAACAAGAGGAAATTAAAAATACAGAGAACAAAAAAAATGAATTAATAGCTCAAATAGAAGGCATTAAGAATGATATTTCCAGCATAAACGGAGCCATCTCTGAACTTCAATCTAAAATCGATGGATTTATCTTTCCAGTGAAGGAATATCTCCATTATCACTATCAATATGTTGAAGGCTGGTATCAAGCAATTAATTCCGAATTACAATTCCCTATCAAACAGTTAGATGAACTGCACATAAAATGTGAAGAAGTAGCAAAAACGCATCTTGAAGTTTTAAATCTGAATAATATGGAGTTTCAAAATTTAGTATTCGAAAAAAATTAATACAATGAAAAAAATATACACTACAATTCTAGTTTTTTCCGCAATGGCTCTTTTGGTTTCTTGTGCGGATGTTAAAAAGGAAAATCAAGAAGCAGTAGCAACTACAGATGTTGTTACCAAACGCGGAAAAGGTGATGATTTAAACATTAGTTTCCTTTTAGATCTTTCAGACAGAATAAATCCAAAAAAATATCCAAATGAATCCATGCAGTATTATTTGCGTGACGTGGGATACATAAAATCTGTTTCAGAGGCATTTGACAGTCATTTAAGGACTAAAAAGGTAAGGGAAATGAATGATAAGATTCAAGTGTTTTTTGATCCGGAACCTAAAAATCAAAACATAAACTCTATTTCCAACGACCTTCGCTATACCGTAAAACGTGAAAATGCTTCTATAGAGCTTTTGGATAAAATTAAATACACCTATGCCAACAAGCCATTAGAGATTTATGATCTCGCCATAAAGGATGACCATTATGTAGGCTCAGATACGTGGAAGTTTTTCAAAACAAAAGTGAAGGATTTCTGTATTGAAGATAATTTTAGAAATATTTTGATCATTCTAACAGACGGGTACATCTATCATAAAGACACTAAAATGAACGAAGGGAATCTAACTACATATATAACCCCCCAAGTAATTAGAACCAATAGACTGAATGATAAAGCTTGGAAAGACAAGATGGTTGAAAAAGAATTTGGTTTTATAGCTGCAACAAAAGGTCTTGAAAACCTGGAAGTTCTGGTCCTTGGCTTAAATCCTGACTCAAAAAACCCTTATGAAGAAGAGGTGATTAGAAAATACTGGAGTGACTGGTTTGATGCTATGGAAGTAGGGCGTTATGATATTAAAACTGCTGGCTTGCCATCAAATATGGACAAGATCATAAAAGAGTTTATTTTAAAATAATGTTTATCTTTTATGATGCTGTAGAGTTCTAACACGTTCCAAAGACACTTTAGACTCGTCTTTATAGAGTTTTAATCTTTTAGAACAATGATGCTGGCAAACCTGATAAAAATCGCCCTAGTAATCTTCCCTCTAGGCCACTGATAAATTTAGGATTATTTGGGCAAATGTGCTCTTACTGCGGATTACCGTAACTTCAGGATGTTGGATTGTAGTATGTTTGATGGCTGAGGGATAAGATGATGTAAAATGTCGGTTGTCGGTTCAGCGCGGGAGTTTGAATCGAATGGAACTTGGTATTGCCACTTGACGCACTCGCAAAAAAAGGAGAAATAAAATTTTATACTAATAAATACAATAAGATGCTTTATATACTCAGAGGAGAAATTTATCGGGAAAAAGGAAAAACCCACGAAACAGTAAAGATTTACAAAGAATTTAGAAATGATAATTTAATAGAGGCAAGAGAAGCCTGTTTTAGTGCCTATCAAAGTTACATGGATGTCTTTCTACAGGGTCTTGGGAAAGAATATATTTCACATAATCAGACGTTAAGATATTTTAAAGATTTTATTAATTCCTATCAGGGACAAACCAAATTAGGATTTCCTTATAATGATTTAGCCATGGGTATAAGCATTTCTTTTGTGCCCGATGATACTATTGAGTATCAAAATGATAACATTATAATTGACAACAAGAAAGAAAGTGTGGTTATTTACAAAGATGAATTTACCATTCACGGATTGGAAAATGAAGGAGATAACGATTTCAACAGCATCTACTTAAGGAACTTAAAACTTGAGCTCGAATTTTACAAAAAGAATAATTTCGAAATCCGAAATGAACTAGATGGATTGGCAAAAATTATACAAACCCCTATTGATCATCATCAATTAGAATTTATGAGGCAGTTATAAGGAAAGCTGGATGTGATGTCTAAGCTTCGTGTGGTGGGAATCAATATGAATGTCTCGGAATTTGGGGGGAGGTACCAGTTTGGGATAGCCACGCGAGTCTCCCGAATCGTCGGGAGCGTGGGATCAGGGAGTTTGGGATTGTAGTAGGCGATGCAATCGCATGGAAGCGGGGATCAATTATTAAAAAAAACGAAAACATATGAATAATAAAGTATCAAACATTGACAGGTTAATAAATTCTGTAGGGACAGAAACCTTTATAAAGTACTTCGAAAAATTTGCTACATCAAGCAGAGATGAATTAATGGCATTATTTGATATTAATAATGAAACTTGGAAAGAAAATAGCAAAGGACAAAAAGCTAGTAATGGTAAAAGGATTTTTGAAGAAAATCTCGAATTAGAAGCTTTGGAGCATATTATTCTAAAAAAGAAGGAAAATAATATTCCTAATGGTTCTTGGGTAAAAGAACGTGCGAGAGAAATATATAGGAGTTATAATCCATCAAGCGAAATACAATCTGAAGTGATAAAACTTTCCCGCACGGAAAAGGAAATACTCGTTAAGTATAGACTTCAACAAGGGAAATTCAGAAAAAGCCTCTTACTTTATTGGGAGGGTTGTTCAATAACGGAATGTAAAAACAGCGCTCTTTTAATAGCTTCACATATTAAACCATATTCAGAGTCAGATGATTACGAAAAGTATGATACAAATAACGGATTACTACTATAACCTACATTTGATAAACTTTTTGATCGTTATTTAATTTCATTCAAAAATGACGGTAGTATTTTATTGTCTCAAAGCCTCGAACAAACAGATTTGGCTAGTCTAAAAATCACAGGAAATGAAATTCTACAACTGAATAAAATCACACCAACAATCCAGAAATATTTAGAACATCACAGACAAAAATTTGAAGATAAAGAACAAAACAACAGCTAAAAATCTTAACCTCAGCGAAAAATAGATTGGCCTCCATCTCTTCGGTACTTTTTCTCTTGCTCTGTCGCGCCTGAGAAAACACTCAGGATCTTAGATTTGGATTGTTATGTATTAGAAATAGGAGATGGAGGTGCCGGTGACTTTTGGGGTTTAAAAAAGGCATCGGCTATAATTAGGCATCTGCTTTCATTTGCTGCTTCTTTGGATAGGCCTTGAAATATGGTTTCAAGTTTCAGGTTTCTTGTTTTAGGTTTGGGATAACCTCATCATTTCTTCTAAGAGGTTTTCTGTGGTTTGGTCTTTTGTTAGGTGCTTTAGGGTGTCTTTTGAGTTTTTCGTCATTTTATATGCTGTGCTCCCAGTCATACGTAGGTCTTCGAAGGTTTTAATAGTGGTTTCCAAGGCGACAATGTTTAATAATCTTCTCATTTGATTGGAGTTTAAATGAGGGGTTCTTGTCTTTAGGAAGGTACTAAAATATTTTATGTATTTCATAGACTGGGATTTGTTCCAAAATTATGGAATATTTCCAATTTCAGGCATGCTGGTTTGGATAAAATTTTTCAAAATTATATAGATTGTTTGGAGAGATGGATTCTTACCTGGTCTACTATAAAAATATGGGATTGTTATTTTTTATGTTGTACAAGGGGAGGAGGTTGATTAGTTATTTTTATTTTTTTCCCAAAAAATGGAGAATAAAAAATTAAACACTACCAAAATAACTATTTAACCTTTATGACCAAATGACTTAGGAACCCTTTACCTCTGTCAATTGTTAAAATACCCCCCAAGATAAATCTTATATTTGGGGATTTGATACAAACCTGTCCAGAATGCGGAATCCCGTAAAGAAGAAAATATAGTTTCGATTATTCTCACCCAACATTTTTATTAAACTTGAAAGAATAAAAATATAAATGCGTGTATAGAGAAAAAGTAATGTTGTATAAATTGTGAATTAGAAATGTGATAGTTACAACAATCGTCGACTCCACAAAATATCTCTTCGAATATAGACTTCATTTGATTTAATAAAAAATGAACTAACTCCTCCTACCAAACTCGAAAAATTTCCAGACTCATTGAACTGTGGAATTTATTTGTTTTTTATCATTTGGTATTTTACGTCTTTCCTTGAGTGTTTTCGAAAATTCTGCGAAATCTACCGAAGGGTATTTCATCTTTTTTAGCTACATTATTTTCCTTTTAACCCTTCATCTAAAAACCCATCCATGTTTTACTCTCATTCGACACTTGTTCGAACGTTGTTCGAATAAACGGCTCGTATTCGAAGCAGACACGAACGAGTCTCGAACAAGACTCGAACAAAGACTTAAAAAGCCTGATTTGGTTTGCGGGGAAGTTAGAGTCAAAAATGGGTAAAAAGAGGGCAAAAACATTTTTAAGAAAGCAAAGCGCAGCAAAGACTGTCAAAGCTGACCAATAGATATTAAAATGTGTTTTTATTCTGGATAAAAAATGATGTTTATTTTAAAAAGGTTTTTAAAATTGAAGAAAATCGACCAAAATCTAGATTGGGTTGTTATTAGCGTTTTGTAGGAAACAAAAGCTGTCCTAAATTCGGCAAAAGTTGTCAAAAATCTCCTTAAACTTGTTTTAAACAATCAATGTTTATCAAAAACGATCAATGCTTCTATCTGTTTGTTTATCAGTATTTTGTGTTCTATTTTAGCCTTGATATTTTAACTGAATGTTTAATTTAAATTTTAGGACCATGGGAAAAATACCTGATGGAATTTTCGGAGGTTTCTCCGGAAGAGTAGGAAGAGTAGTGGGGTACAACTGGCGCGGGGAAGACATGCTGCGCAAAGCCCCCAGAAAACGAGCTAAGGACTCTGGCACTGTAAAGCAACTGGAACAACGTGAGAAGTTTGCTTTGGTAATAAAGTTCTTAACACCCATTCAAGAAGTGGTGGGTGCGTATTTTGGCAACAAATACAGATCTAGATCACGTTTTAATCTAGCGACTAGTTACAATCTTATCAACGCGGTTATCGCGGTCCCGGGAGGTGGCTTTGCGTTAGATTACTCCAAGGTGCTCCTTAGCAAAGGAGGCCTTAGAGGCATGGAAAGTGGAACAATAGCTGCACAGCCGGGAAGTGTATTGGAACTAAACTGGACAGACAACAGCGGGCAGGGCTCCGCAGCCGATGATGATTTGGTGTTGGTAGTTGTGTATTCCGCTACCCAGGAATTGTTTCAAATTTTTAACCCTGCTGCGCTGCGAAGTGAAGCGACCGTACAGCTGAACTTACCTACTTATTTTAGTGGCGAAGAGGTGCAAGTATGGGGAACTATGGTTTCTGCAGATAGGAAAGCAAAGGCAATAAGTTCCTATATGGGGACGGCCAATGTGACCTAAGAAAAAAGTGGTTTAATTAAAATGGCGAGGAGCAATCCTCGCCATTTTTCTTCTAGACAGTCAAGACTGTTATGGGGTTTGCGGTTTAGGCTTTACCATTCTGTCCTTTAGCATCTTTTTAAGAGCTTTTGGTTGATAAAAACTAGAACCCCCAACTTTTGAATGCGGCAATTCCCCATTTCTGCGTAACCTGGCAATAGTAGGCTTACTCCACCCAAACATTGCCATTACTTCTTCTTCTCTAAGAACGATTTTCTTGATCCAATCTGCTCTTAATTTGTTTCTTTTTGCATCCATATCTATATAATTTAAGTTTAACGAGCTTGAAAAACTAAAATAATCAATATCCTCCGATTAAAAAACAGGAAAAACCCTGTAATTTGTTGATTTGCAGTTATTTGTTGTTTTTTCTTTAGGTTTTACCATAGTAATCTTACAGATTTTTATAGAAAAGTTGTTTAAGAAGAGCCTGATAAATGCTTTTTTAAATGATTTTCTTTATGTTAAAATACTCTTAAGATAAATGCTATATTTGAGACTGCATTTAAATTTCTTGCAATTGCGGAATCCCGTAAAGGAATGAAATTGTATTACTTTATATTTGAAAAGATAACAACAACCAAAAAAACTAAATGACAAAAATCACCCCCAAAGCTGATATTAATTTTGAACAGGAACTTTGGAAAGCAGCAAACGAACTTCGTGGCGCTGTTGCTGAAAATCAATATAAAGATTACGTCCTTCCTTTAATATTTTTAAAACATATCTCGGAGCGCTATGAGATACGAAAGGAAACACTATTAAAACTTCTTAACGATCCCGAATCTGATTACTACACGCTGGATAAGGAAGAGCGCAATTATGTATTAGAAGATCCAGACGAATACCTTTCCAAAAACACCTATATCATCCCCAAAGAAGCAACTTGGCAATTTTTGCAGGACAATGCAGAGCAGGATAATATAAAAGCGTTGGTTGACGATGCTTTTGATGTATTAGACAAGACCCTTGCTGACTTTCGTCCAGACTTAAAGGGAATCTTGCCACGTATATTTGTAAAAAGTCAACTGACGGCCAAACAAGTTGCGGGATTGATAAATCTCTTGGCAAACCCAAAGCTTTCTCAAAAAGAAAATCCTGAAAGTGATATCTTGGGAAGGGTCTATGAATATTATATTGGCAAGTTTGCAATTGCCGAAGGTTCTGGTGCAGGGCAGTTTTTTACTCCAGGCAGTATTGTACGGCTAATGGTAGAAATGATAGAACCTTATGAAGGAAAAATATTCGATGCCGCTTGTGGTTCTGGTGGTATGTTTGTGCAGAGCTTAAAGTTTTTGGAAGCTCACGGAGGCGATAAGCGAAACATTTCCATTTACGGACAGGAACGCTATGATGGTACACTTCGGCTTTGCAAGATGAACTTAGCGCTGCGCGATTTATCATTTGACGTGCGTCTTGGTGACTCATTATTACAGGATAAATTCCCAGATTTAAAAGCCGATTTTATTATAGTAAACCCACCGTTTAACGTAAGCCAATGGCATCCTGAAGACCTACCAGATAATGATCCACGATTATTCGGACCCAAAGAAGATTTTACCACAGATGGCAACGCCAATTATATGTGGATGCAAACCTTTTGGAGCCATTTAAGCGACACGGGAACGGCTTCTATCGTTATGGCAAATGGAGCAATGACCAGTAATAACCGAGGCGAAAAGAACGTGCGTGAGTTTATGGTTAACAACAGTATGGTAGACTGTATTGTACGCCTACCAGACAAGTTGTTTTTAACCACTGGAATTCCTGCTTGTATTTTTATACTTAGCAAAAACCGGGATGGCAAAGATGGCAAGCACCGTGAACGAACGAATGAGATTCTTTTTATAGACACCAGTAAAATGGGAACTATGGAAAGCCGAAAACTCCGCGTATTTACCGATGAAGATATTGAAAAAGTAACCGACGTTTACCACAATTGGCGCAACGTCATTGCGAGCGGAGTGAAGCAATCTGCCGCATACCAAAACATTGACGGCTTCTGCTACAGCGCCACCCTTGCTGAAGTTCAAAAACAAGATTACAAACTCACCCCTGGAATCTATGTTGGAAGCGAGGCAGTGGAAGACGACGGAATACCCTTTGAAGAAAAAATGGAGGGTTTAAAAACTCAGTTGAAAGAGCAATTTATTAATGGAAGTGAATTGAAAGAAAAGATTTTGGAGAATTTTAATAAGTTCTAATTTATGGCACAAAGAGATACATACAGCCACATAAAAACAGAACTTGGTGTTTCACCTATTAAGTATAATATTGCTTTGGCTTCAATTAATTCCAGAGGAAGTTTAGGCGAATTAAACCTTTTTGTTTTAGAGGAACTAGGTTATCATCCTTACGAAGCAGAAAAAATCGATGTGTCAAAAGGTTATTACCTTCTAAATAATAATAAAAACAAACCATTGCTTTTTATTGTAACAGTTGGTAATGATGAATTCTCTGGAATTGCTCTTCAAAGAAATTTAAAATTAGCATTAGAGGAGAATAAATCATTTTTAAAATCAAAAAAAGTATGGGTGCCATTAATGGGAACAGGCGTAGGTAAGCTTGAATTTGTTGATAGCTATGATACTATAGTCGGTGTTTTAAAACAATTTAAAAATATACATTTCACTATTGCAATACCTGATGATAATAGGGGTATGGAGTTTATTAAAACATTTGAAAGCTACAACTTACAATACAAAAACGATATAGAAAAAAGTGAAGAACTAAGACCTTCTTCAGGTGAAAGCTTTAATTTTAGAAATGAGGAATTTACAACAAATGTTGAATCAAGCGAAAGCAAAATAGATGATAATGAATCCTCAAAATACTCTTCTTCTGAAGTAATAAAAGGTAGGTATCCAGAAGAAAAGAAAATTTATTCAGAAAAATCAAAAAAGGAAGAACCACATTCAGAGGCAGAAGTAAAAAGTATAACCACAATCGCAGGTTTAATAAGTGATGCAGATTCAGGTGACGATTATCTTGATATCTCAAAAGATATAAATGCTTTTGCAAAAGTAATTTCAGCAAAAAGTTTCAGACCACCTTTAGCGATTGCTCTATTAGGTAAGTGGGGATCAGGGAAGAGTTTTTTTATGCGAAAATTAAAGGAACGAATACAGGACCTTTCTAAAATTGATAATACCCAAAATGCTTACTGTAGTGGTATTGCTCACGTTCATTTTAATGCTTGGTCTTATATGGATTCTAATTTGTGGGCAGGAATTATAACTAGGATTTTTGAAGGTTTACAGGAGTACATTACTAATGACACTAAGGCTAGCAAGGACAAAAAAGATATTGAAAAAGAGCTCACAAAAAAACTTAACATCTCACACGATGAAATTACAGATTTAGAATATCAAAAAAAGAGTATTGATAATAAAATAAAAACTTTAGAGTCCCAAAAAGATAGAGCGGAGGAATCGCTACAAGGGAAAATTAATGAGATAAAAGGCAAATCAATAAAATCGGTTTTATATCAATTAGATGCTTCATTTAATATTTCAGAGAAAGTTGCAGATGCTTTAGCATCAAATAATTCTTTCAACAGTTCAACTGAAAAATTTGGTGAAATAGTGCCAAAAGAATATTGGCAAAACCCAACAGAGTTATACAAAAAAGTAAAATCTAAATACACTTTTATTAAAACCTTCTTTGAAGGAGCAAGTTGGAAAGCTAATTTAGTTTGGTTGTTTCTAATTTTAATATTTGTTATAGCAGTTAAAGGTTTCGTATTCATGGTTACTTATGTTTTAGGAAATACAGATTTTACAATAACTACCAAAGCTTGGTATATTATTACCATAATTGGTGGTTTTGTTATTAGAAATATTCAAACATTTAAACATCTACAGCCTCTAATTTCGTCATTTTGGAAAATCAAGGAAGATTATGAGCTACAGAAAAGAGAAGTTATTTTTAAAGTCAATCAAGAAGAAAAAGCTTTGAAGTTTGAAATCGACAACTATAAAACCGAAATAGTAACGCTTAATAAACAAATTTCTCAAGCCAAGCAAACTAAACTCGACATAGAATATCGATTAGAAAATACATTAACAACAGAAGCTCTTTTCAATTTTATTGAAAAAAGATCAGTAAGTGATGATTATAAAAAGCATTTAGGTATTGTTTCCGTAATTCGAAAAGATTTTGAAATATTGAGTGAGTTATTTAGCGGCCATCAAGAGGAATTAATTAAATCAAAAGAATCTGAAGAATTTAAAAAGAAATTCAGTAACCCATTAGAGCGAATTATTTTATATATAGACGATCTAGATCGTTGTTCAGATGATCGGGTTGTTGAGGTTCTTGAGGCAGTTAATTTACTCATGGCGTATCCATTGTTTGTAGTAGTGGTTGGCGTAGATCCGCGTTGGGTTAAAAATGCATTAACTAAGAAATATAGCTTACAATTTAATAATGAAGAGAACTCTAATGATTTTGAAAATATAGAGCCGTCTGGTTATTTGGAAAAAATATTCCAAGTCCCTTTTCAGCTAAAATCTGCTACCAATAAAAGCGTAAAACATATGCTTAAAACTTTAGCCGAGTCACAGCCGGAATCTGAAATAATTGAGGACAACCTAATTTACAATGAAGTAGAACATTCTTTTGGTTATCTTAATAAAGAAAACAGGGTATTAGACAAAATTGAGCCAGATGAATCTAATATACCTGAGTTTATTCAAAAGGAAACAATAGAATCTCTAAAATTTTCAGATAAGGAAATTGAACTTTTACAGAGTATGTCTGATGTTTTAGGAACCAACCCAAGGGCTTTAAAACGTTTTGTGAACATATATAGAATAATCAAAGCACACGAAGACTTTAAATATTCAAATGAGGCAGAGGATGGTGAGTTGTTAGCTGTAATGTTTTTAATTGCTTTGCCTTTAGGGAAGTTTCGAAAACTTGTAAAACCCTTTGAAGAATGGCTTAATAATCCTAAAAATATTGAAAAGGAATTGCAGTCTTTTACTGATGAAAACCATGATGATTTAAGGTATCTTTTACTAAAAACGATTGATGATAACGATCTTGTTCTTATAAATCAGAAAGTAAAAATCTTTAAAAAACATAATACGTTCATTAAACGTTTTACATTTAATAATTTATAGACAATGTCCCAAAACTGGAAAACATATAAACTTGGAAAAGTATCCACTTTACAAAGAGGATTTGACTTGCCTAATCCTAAAAGAATACATGGAGATTATCCCGTGATCGCTGCTTCAGGATTTAGTTCTTGGCATAATGAATTTAAGGTTAAAGGTCCTGGTGTTACAACTGGAAGATCAGGAACTCTTGGGCAAGTATTTTATGAGGAAGGAGATTATTGGCCTTTGAATACTGCTCTTTGGGTAAAAGATTTTCATGGTAATAATGCGAAATTCATTTATTATTTCTTACAAACTTTAAATTTTGAATTGTTTAATTCCGGTACTAGTGTCCCAACCTTAAATAGGAATGATGTTCATAGTTTGGACGTTCAAATCCCATCTCTCCCCGAACAAAAAGCAATAGCCCAAATCCTTTCCGACATAGACGATAAAATAGAAAACAACCTGGCTATTAATAAAACCTTGGAAGAAATGGCAATGGAACTTTATAAACATTGGTTTGTAGATTTTGGACCGTTTAAGGATGGGGAGTTCGTGGAAAGTGAGTTGGGAGAAATTCCAAAAGAATGGATGGTGAAACGATTAGACCATATCTTAGACATAAAATATGGAAAGGCTCATAAAAAGCTTGCCGACGGAAAATATCCAGTTTACGGTTCAGGAGGTATAATGAGATATGTAGATCAATATTTATATAACGAAGAGTCAATTTTAATTCCAAGAAAGGGAACTTTGAGTAATTTATTTTATTTAACTGAACCATTTTGGTCAGTTGATACAATGTTCTATTCAATAATTAAAGAGAAATATTTCGGTAAATACACATTTCACTTTTTAAAAGTAACTGACTTGGCAGGAATGGATGTAGGTTCTGCAATTCCAAGTTTAACAACTGAATTATTAAATAGAATAAAGATTTTAGTTCCCGATATAGATCAAATTAAAATATTTGATGAAACGGTAAATAGATACTTCAGTAGTATAAAAGCTAACATTGAAGAGAATCAAACCCTAACCCAACTCCGCAACACCCTATTGCCAAAATTGATAAGTGGCGAAGTACGATTAAAAGAGTTTGAGCCAGTGAACGCATAAATGGAATTTGAAAAATGATTGTTTTGCAATAACGAATATGACCAAAGAAGCAACAATAGAACAAGCCGCCATAGATTGGCTTACAGATTTGGGGTACACCCATAAACTGGGTACAGGCTTGCCACAGAATAATACTGAGGTGGTGCTTAAGGAACCCTTATTGGCGTTTATTGAAAAGCAATACCCGAATATACCCCAAGAGATTCAAGCGCTTGCTGTTGCAGAACTCACCAATAATGTAGGCGCAGATTTAGACCATCGCAATCGTGACTTTCACCTAAAGCTTACCAAAGGCAAAGAATATGCTTACGAAGATGTGGATGGCGAGGAAAAAGCGGTTCATATTTATCCTATAGATTTTGAAAACCCTAAAAATAATGCCTTTTGGGCAGTAAATCAGTTTAGCATTACGGGCAAAAACAAACGAAGACCCGATATTATCATTTATATAAATGGCTTGCCGCTTGTAGTCTTCGAACTTAAAAACTGGTATGACGATACTACCAACCTAAAAGAAGCTCATAACCAGATAGGGCATTATATAAAAGATATTCCTGTTTTGTTCGAGTACAACGCCATCACCGTAATCAGCGATGGCAACGAGGCGCAACACGGAATGTATAGCTCGGGTATGGAATGGTACGCAGCTTGGAAAAGTATAAATGGGGTTGATACCGTTCAGGAAGACGACTTTCAGATGCATACCCTGCTCTTTGGGCTTTTCCCAAAAGATAGATTGCTAAACTATATCAAGAACTTTATTTTTCATGAAGACCACAACGGCACTTTAATAAAAAAAGGCGCCAAGTATCACCAATTCTTTGGAGTTGCCTTTGCTGTAGAAGCAGCCAAGAAATCCGTTCGTCCTTTTGGAGATGGTCGTATTGGCGTAATATGGCATACACAGGGAAGTGGTAAAAGTATGAGTATGGCAATGTACACTGGAATTCTACGAAGTTTGCCAGAATTGAAAAACCCTACCATAATCGTACAAGTGGACAGAAGCGATTTGGATATTCAGCTCTATGAAAATTTTGTATTGGCAAAAGATCTAGTAGGAGATGTACAGCACGCCGAGAGTACCGATCACCTTCGAAGATTGCTTTCGGTGGGAGCTGGAGGCGTAATCTTTACTACTATTGAAAAGTTCCGTTTAAAACAATCCACCGACGAAAAACTTGGTGAGTTAGAGCATCCCACACTTAGCGAACGCGAGAACATAATTGTAATGGCAGACGAGGCACACCGGACCCAATATGGTTTGTTGGATGGGTTTGCAAGTAATATGCGCAAAGCCTTACCCAATGCTTCCTTTATCGGTTTTACGGGTACGCCCATAGATAGCAAAGATGCGGACACCGTTGAGGTTTTTGGAAACCTAATTCACGTTTACGACATAAAACAGGCTGTTGATGATAACGCCACCGTAAATATCTTTTATGAACCGCGTTTGGCAAAACTCCATTTATGGAATGAAGCCATTGATAGCGATGTGGACGAAATAGCTGAATCGGCAGAAGATGACCCTTCCTTGCGTTGGGCTGCGATTGAAGATGCAGCAGGTTCCGAAGACCGTGTAAATAAAATTGCCGCAGATATCTTACGCCATTATACCACCCGAACCGATACGTTGGAAGGAAAGGCAATGGTGGTATGTATGAGCCGTAGAAATTGCGTCAAGATGTATAATGCGCTTACTGCTTTGGAAGGCTGTCCTGAGGTTGCCGTTATTATGACCGGAAACATAAGTAAAGATCCGCTTTCGTGGAATGAGCATATTCGTACCAAGGATGCTACGGAAGGGATGAAGAAACGCTTTAGAACCCCAGATGATCCATTGCAGATTGTAATTGTACGCGATATGTGGCTTACTGGTTTTGACGCCCCTTGCGTGCATACTATGTATGTAGATAAGATAATGAGAGGCCATACGCTAATGCAGGCCATAACGCGTACTAATAGAGTTTTCTTCGATAAACGAAACGGAGTTATAGTGGATTATATCGGGATTGGCGATAACCTAAAAACTGCTACCAGCAAATACACCCAAGAAGGAAGAAAGGGGAAACCCACAATCGATATGGAGCAAGCGTTAGAATTGTTCTTCAATCAGATTGAAAAGTGTAAGGTATTTATTCCGCAGGATATAGATTATAGTCATTGGAAGGCCTTGCGAGATGGTGATAAATTGCTTTTAGTAAAACGAGCCATTAACGTTATTATTAAAAGCGATGAGGATTCCGAAGACTTTATGAAAGCGGAAAAATCGCTTACTAGTTTGCTGAGTATTGTAAAAAGTCAACCAGCCATACAAGACTTCGCCATAGATGTTTTGTTTATGCAGCACGTTTCCAAAGCGGTGCGAAATGCGAAATCAGTTACTTCCAGCAGAAACGACCGAAAAGAAAAAGTAAAGGAGTTAATCAGCCAAAGTATAGACAGTGAAGATATTGTAGATGTTTTCGCAATGGCAGGAATTGAAAGAGCTGATATTTCCATTTTAGATGAAACTTTTCTCCTAGGAGCCAAACAGGAAAAAGACGGATTGGCACTAAAAATAGAATTGATTAAAAACATATTGAAGGACGAGATAAAACTTAGACTTCATAAAAACATAAAGAAATATACTTCCCTAAGAGAAGAGCTGGAAAAGGTGATAGATCGCTACCATTCCAATGCCCTCGACTCCTACGCAACTATTGCTGAACTAATATCCCGCGCAAAGGACCTTCAGCAGGAAGACGAGCGCAAACAATCATTAGGCCTGACCGATGAGGAATTGGCTTTTTATGATATTCTAGCCGCTAAAAAAGATATAATCAAGGAAGAAGGGCCGATACAGGATATCGTTCACGGAGTAGTAAAAGCCGTAAAGAAAAACCTGCAGCTAGACTGGACCAAAAAGGAAAATGCAAAAGCGGCAATTAGATTGGCAGTAAAAAAGGAATTGCGCGGGAAGATATCTATCTCTGAGCTTAATGAGATAATGCAGGAAATAATGTTGCAGGCTGAGGGGCAATTTGGGGAGTGGAGTGCTTAGGAATTATAGAAATACTTAACAATAAAAATAGATGAACGAAAGTACGATTAAAGAAAATCTCGATCCCTTTTTACAGGATGTTGGAGCAATAACGAATCGACATAAAGAAATATCAAAGGAAAAAGGAGAAGACTTCAATCTATTCAGTATTATGGGAATGGAGTCAAATGAAACATACACACACTCTGCAATCATTGCAACACTTCTTGATCCGAGGCAGAATCATTATAAAAAAGATTTTTTTCTTGATAAATTCTTAAAGATTATCGGTTATAAATTTGATGGGAAGGATTTAAATAATACAACTGTAACTCAGGAATTTCATTTAGGTAAAATCGATGAGAATTACGAGAGAGGAGGATTTATTGATATCCTTATAAGATTTGATAATGGGAAAACAATTGCACTAGAGAATAAAATCTATGCAAAAGACCAAAGAAAGCAACTTTATAGATATAGCAAATACAACGAAACAAAAACAATATTGGTCTACTTGAATCTTTATGGTAATGAACCCACTAAGTATAGTTACCATACCCTAAAATTGGAAACTATACAAAAAATTAGTTATAAAGAAGATATTATTAGTTGGCTAACTGAAAGTAGAGAATTATTAAAAAAAGACTCTATTCTTTCTTTATCACTCAAACAATACATATTACTATTAAAAAAACTTACTAAAACTATGGACAAAACACGTGAGAAAGAATTGACATCAAGTATTTTAAATAATTATGAAGCTGCTCAATATGTTCATAGTAATTTTGATAAGCTTATTTATAATGTTCGAGAGTCTTTTAGACAAGCTGTAATACGAAACTTACAAAATGTATTGATTGATAGAAATTATAGGGTAGTAAGCGGAAATGCATCAGATTATCATTATTCTCAGATTTGGATCGAGTTAAATAAAACGAAAGATTTAAGTATGCGTTTTGGTATTGAATCATTTAGTGGTAAAGGAAATGAAAATGGTAAAATCTTTATTGGTATTTTCGATAGATTAACTCAAGAAATTAATATTGATTTTGCAAATGAGGAGTCTGATAAATATTTAAGTAAATACTGGCCAGTTATTAGGTTAATTAGAACCCCTAAGGGCAATTCACTTCATCTAAATAGCGGTGATTTACTTCAAAAATTAAATGATGAAAACTCCCAGACATTTAAAGATTTACTTGAAGAGACAGTTTTACAGGTTATTAAATTTATAAATGAATATACGACGGTCGTAGAGGAAATTGAAAGTAACAGAGCTAATGGTATTGAAAATATTTTAAATGACGAACCAAATCAAATCTAATATTTAAAATCATGTAAATACATATCGTGAGTGGAATTATGCCTTTAGAAGAAAAAAAATATGATGTTGAATCCAATAATGATTGGGCTAAAGATGTAAAAGGCAATCATCTTTATATCGATAATGCAATTAGTGGTCGTAAAGGTTATTTCTGTATTGGATGTGATAAGGAAATGGAGGCAGTTAAGAAAAAAAAGAATCTCAATCATAGGTCTTTCTTTAGACACGTTCCCGTTGACATCACGAAAGATGAAACACCCTGCACTTTTAGCAATAGACAATATAGAGAACTTTTAGCAACAGATATTCTACAAAGGCTAAAACTCATAAAAGTACCAAGTGTTTATAAATATCCTCCAAAAGGAGAAGATGGAACACCCATGCTTTTAGAAAAAGCAAAATTCGTAAAAGCACATAAGGTAAAATCCCAACTTACTTTTTATGAAGATGATGAAGGTGCAGTAAAGTTTGGCAAAAATGCAGATGTAGAAAATAGATACTTATTAATAAGACCTGATGTGGTTTTTTTTGATGTAAATGAAAAGCCAATTTTATTAATAGAATTAGTAATAACTCATAAAGTAAGTGCTGAGAAAAAGATAAAGTTACGACGATTAGGTATTGATACCATCAGCATTATTGTTCCTAAATCTTCAGAACAAGACATTGAAGATAATTTTAATTCAACACAACGCATAAAATGGGAATACAATGAAAACGAAGCAAACACCACTTACGAAAGAGTTTCCTTTAGAACTTCAGAAGGAATATTGGAATTTGATGAAGACCAAAGAAGAATTTTTGATGAAGATATCAGTTGCCGCAAGGCAAGACTTAATAACACGTTACGAACTATTAAAAAATTCCTACAGTCAAAATCGTACAGAGGAGCTGAACAACACCTTGAATCTGAAATATCAAGAATTGAGAAAGCTACAAGAGGAGAGCAAAAGAGATTGGGAGAATTGGAAGGAGGAATTGATAAAGAAGTACGAAAACAATTTACAGATCAAAACATCAACCTTGAAAGACAGGGAGGAAAGCTTGTTGATAATGAAAGTAGATTTCGAGAATACTTTAATGATTTGGAAGCAAGATATAATTCAAAAAAAGGAAAGCTTGAAACAGAGCAAGCAGGAATTGATAGCGATAAAAGAGAGGAGCTCGAAAATGGATGGACTGAGGCAACTGTTACAGATAGATTTGAATCAGATAGGGAAAAGTTACGAATTGAATTTGAAAAATTTACAAAAGAATTTGGACAGCTTATCCAAGCAAAAGAAGAATCTATCTCAAGATTATTACAAGAACAAAACGAGCTCGTTACAATCCATAAAAACCTTGAAAGAGAAGAACTTGGTAGCTTTACAATTAGAAAAAACGAGATTAAAGAACGAATTGGAATTCAATTTAGAAATAGAAAAGAAAAATTATCAGAAGCTTATAGCGAGGAAGAACGAATTATTGCAAGATTACGAATCGAAGAGCAAACCCTATCAAGAACGTTTGGAAAACTTGAAAAAGAAGAACAACAAAGTTTTGATAGAGAAGAAGCTGTTCTTATTGAAGAGGAACAGCGATCAGAAAGAGCAATTTTTGATCAATTTCTTGAAGAATTCAGAAGTTCCCCCAGCCAATTTCCCAAACGAATTAAGTATGTATTGGAAGCACAGCGAGTGGGACACGATTACAAAGATGCTCAACGCCAAGAAGAATTCTATAAACGAGCACGAGAGTTTTTTAAAAAGGGAACTTGGAAAGAGTAATAAATCTTTAGAATGGTTTTTAGAAAAGTTTGATAGAGAAATTGAATCTACCAATATTTAAATAGAATAAGTGGATAAAATATAGACAGTATTATAGAATGGAAACTATGATTGATAACGACAAGAAGCCATAAGAATATGTGCTCGAAATTAAGAGGTGTGAATAAAGCAAATCAAAAGATTTAATAAATAGCAACATGATTGATTATAAAGAGTACGAAAAACAAGTATATTCTTGGCTACAAGAAAAACATACAAATGATCCGAGTTTTACTTTTTCAGTAAGAATGAAAGGCTCAAAGGGTGCTGAGAGTGACTATTTTGTTGGAACAAAAAGATCAAATTATTTTGCTACTACACTTTGGACCATACCTGTTAGTTTTCCTGGATCTTCAGGAGATGCAATTAGTATAATATTTGGTTCCAAGGATAACTATTTTGGCTATAATTTTGAGTTTAACCAAACGAAATCACCTCATGACGATCAAAATAAATGGGCTCTTGAGCTTATTTCATTAATAAAAGATTCAGCAATTAAAAAAAAATTGAACTTTTCTTATGACAGTCCAGACCACAATAAAATGCTTAATTTCAAAATAGCTCCAAGACAAAACAGCTATACTTCTATTGATGCCATGTTAGAGGATATAGATAAGGACTTAGAAATAATAATGCCAATTGTAGATTCTGCTATTCAGGAAATTAAAAGAAAAAATCCTGAATTTGTTTCACATAGAATTACTTTGTCTGAATTCAATAGAATGCAAAGTAATTTAGGAAAACGTTTTTCAAAATATAATAATATTAATATTTCTGACGATGAACCTAAGATTATCAGTCATAATATTGCCTCTAATAATGAATTACCTAACGATAAAAATAGGAAACCTTTAAATCAAATCTTGTATGGACCACCTGGAACCGGAAAAACATTTGAAACAGTTAGCTTGGCTGTAAAAATTATTAACCCAGATTTTTATAACGCGAATAAGGGGAATCGAAAGTCAATAAAGGAGGAATACGATCGTCTATTAATAAACAATTGGAGCGAAGGCGGTGGACAGATTGCCTTTTGTACTTTCCATCAAAGTTTTTCCTATGAAGACTTCGTTGAGGGTATTAAACCAGAGATTATAAATGAAAAAGATATTATTTATGTGGTGCAGAAAGGGATTTTTAGGTCCATTTGCGATAAATCACGCACGGGCTCAATAAAATCTGGCGATTTTGATGCTATTGTTACGAGATTAAAAAATGATATACTTGATAATGGCCCTATTACCTTAACAACTGACCGAGGTAATAAATTTGATGTCAATTATACTGGGCAGACAACCTTTCGCATTCGACCGCACGAGTCAAATGTTGAAAACCCACAATATCCGGCCGCAATAGAAAATATTCGTATGCTATATGAAGGAGCTCCTCTCACGGATCTTTACAATCCTTCGTATGTAAAGGGAATTTTGGAACATTTGTACAGAAATTATCATCTCCCTAAGTTCTCTGAAATTAAAAATAATGACAAACCTTATGTGTTCATCATTGATGAAATCAATCGGGGAAACGTATCTGGAATTTTCGGTGAACTAATTACTCTTATTGAACCCGACAAACGTACTGGAGCAGAGGAAGCTTTGGAAGTAATGCTTCCCTATTCCAAACAGAAATTTGGTGTACCCAAAAATTTGTATATAATAGCCACCATGAATACCGCCGACCGTTCAGTTGAAGCACTGGACAGCGCGCTGAGAAGAAGGTTTAGTTTTAAGGAGATAATGCCAGAGCCCTCTTTGCTTACAGATATAGAATTTGACGAATTTAACCTCGAAGAAGTACTCCTTACCATCAATGAGCGTATCAAGTTTTTATTGGACAGAGATCACACTATTGGACATTCTTACTTTATGAACGTGGAAAGTGGAGATACGCTAGCATTGGAAGAGGTTTTTAAGAATAAAGTGATTCCATTACTCCAAGAATACTTTTACCACGATTACGAAAAAATCGCCCTTATTCTTGGTGCTGGTTTTGTTACGGTAAAAACCAATCACGTTATTAAATTCCCAAGCTTTGACGGTATAAACGAACCTGACAATGTAACGCTTTGTGAATTAGTCAAGGATATAGATGACATTGAAGAAGCTGTTAGTCTACTTTTAAACAGAAATGCGCAATAAGCCAATACAGGTGTTTGAGCATCAGACTCTTTACTATGGTAGAGAGTATAAGGGTGTGGCCTTTACCCAAAAACATTTTGAAGCCTTGGCAAAACTGAATATGCTGCACGATAACAAATATTTCATCCTTGTTAACAAAGGCATTAAATTTTCGCAATATGTGGGAATCATTCAAATAGATACTCTTACTATAGAGATCTTACCAAAAGCGGATAAAGCTATTGAGAACACTACAGTTTGGCGGAACGTACTTATTGAAATGCTTCGCGTTACCCGAAAACTAAAAGTTAATCAAGTAGGGCAAGCAGATGTTAACAAACAGAATATCCACTTATTGGATATTTATTTTGATTGGTTTATGCGCGAAGTGGAAATCCTTATTCGGCAAGGCCTGATTAAACGCTATTACAAAGAAACCAAAAACGTAACTGCTTTAAAAGGTAAATTGGAGTTTGCCGGTCATATTTCCAAAAATCTGATCCATAAAGAACGATTTTATACCACCCATCAAATTTATGACAAGGATCACGAAATCCATCAGATATTAAATCTGGCGTTAATGGTTATTGAGCAGTTGAGTAAAGGCAGTTATCTCTATGCAAAATGCAAACGGGTTCAATTAGATTTCCCCGAAGTATCAGCGATAAAATGTAGTGGAACAACTTTTGATAAATTAAAACTCAACCGCAAAAGCCAGCCTTACGAAAAAGCTCTGGAGATTGCTAGATTGATTATTTTAAATTATGCCCCCAATATCTCTTCCGGTTCCGAAAGAATGTTGGCATTGCTCTTTGATATGAACAGTCTTTGGGAAGAGTATATACTCGTGCAATTGAAAAAAGCCTGCATAAATACAACGTACACTGTTACAGGGCAGCAATCAAAAAACTTTTGGGGCAACATGAGTCTCCGTCCTGATATAGTCATCAAACAAGCTGATTGCACCAAAGTTATCATAGACACCAAATGGAAACAAATTGAAGGTAATAAACCTTCCACCAATGATCTTCGGCAGATGTATGTTTATAACGATCACTGGAATTCCAAATTCTCAATCCTCTTATATCCTGGCGCACATCAATCCGATATCTTCCACCGTCCGTTTCACTTTCCCGACCATTCTTGTGGGATTTTAAAAATCAATGTTTTGAATGAAGATGGAAAATTGGATCAAAGAATAGGGGAGCGGTTGGTGGAAGCTTTTGAAGGGGTGGGGTTTTTGGATAAGGATCCTGCTACTACCTCATTAATTTAAAAAAAACATAACCACTACAGTAGTGGCCACTATTATCCACCTTCCTTTTATACCGGAATAAGCTTGGCGCCTATTTTCTGAAGATGAAAATGGAAACGCGGAACCAGAGCGATAAGCAGCATAACAAAAAATATAAATGCGCTCATATAGGTGTAATAATCCCGAACAAAAAGAAGGTTTGCCTGTTGCGCGACATTTTTTCCAAGCATTTTATTAGCGCCTACCCTTGCTTGTAGATCGGTAGCTCCGTTGCTTAGAAGCAGACTTTCATAAGTTTGCATCCTATCGTTAAGCTGTGGATTGGTTTGTTGAATTTGATTGGCAAAACTGTGTAAATGCACACTATTCTGCTGCAGGCCCAGAAATGAAATTAAGGCCAAGCTGGTGGTAAAGGTAGCAAAGCGAAAAACCACCCCCATGACCGAAGCAAAAAAGGCGATTTTCTGGGGGACGGCACTCACATAAAAAAGTACGATAGAAAGTATAAGGGTTCCATTTCCAAAACCCTGCAGGAATAACGGGATCAATAGATCACTGATTTCCGCTTGGCTGCTTAAAATGGAAAGCATATACAGGTGAAATCCCAAAAGTGCCCCAAACCCGGTGAGCCAGACGAGGCGAATGTTTGTTCCGGTTAATATAAATCTGGCGGTCAATGCTGCCCCGATAATTATTCCCAACCCATTGATGAGCATAATATATCCTTTATGATACACGTCCAGATTGACGCTGTTGGCAAAAAATCCGTAAGAGACACTGAGATCACCTTTCCCCAGGTAAAAGGCAATCAATAAAAGCATCCCGATTCTAAAATTCCGATATTTATAAATACTTAAATCTATATAAGGCCTGTGCAATTTTACCTGCCGGAATATAAACAGACCCAACAGTATTATAAAGGCCAAACTGAGCAAAGTGATTCGCAAACCTTTAAACCAATTGTAATATTGGCCATAAAGAAGGATGTAAGCAAACAATAAAAGACTGCTTACATAGAGGACAAAACTTTTCCAATCAACATTTACCAAGGGGATTTTTCGTTGTTTCCTCAAATCCAAATCAGGACTTAGAATGATAAACATCAAGATGATTCCTGGCAGAAAAAGATAGATCTTAAAGATGAAGATCATATTAAAATTGAAATTGGAAAACACATAAGCATCCAAGATATAGGCAAAGGGTAGGGTAGAAAACAAAGTGGCATAAAGGGTGGCATAACCCAGAACCCTACTTCTCTGTTGCTGGAACTGGGCAAACAGCAGATTAAAGAGGATACCAATAAATCCCAAGGACAGCATTCCTCCAATAAATCGGAAAACAAGAAGTATGCTAAAGCTCGTAGCATTGTATAAAACGATATTCACCAGAATATAGATAATACTTACTATGGCCAAATAAGGTTTAGAGGAAAGTGAGTTAAAGAAACGTTTTTCCAAGGGAAAGGCTCCGGCGATTGCCAGATAATAAACCACGACGGAATAGCGGATATCAATGGAATCTACGCCATAATAGCTCATGGCACTTTGCATCCCGCCCATATAGATTCCCATTACGGAGGCAACGGGTAAGAGAGTGATGAAAATGGCAAGAAAAATAAGCCATTGAGGCACCCAACTTTTAAAGATCCGTCTATTCTGCATAGGTTATGATTTTGGAATTGATACCTCGGCATTCATTCCTGCTCTCAACTTAACAAGTTTCTGTTTGTCTTCGGTAATTTTGATGCGCACTGGAAAGCGTTGGGTGATCTTTACAAAATTCCCCGTGGCATTATCCGGAGGAAGGAGAGAGAATTGGGAGCCCGTTGCTGGGGAAAGGGATTCTATTTCCCCCTGGAATGTTTCGCCGGGAAAAGCATCTACGCTTATCTTCGCCTTTTGACCTTCGTGCAGATTTGCTATCTGCGTTTCTTCAAAGTTGGCCAGAATCCATTTCCCCTGATTCTCATCAACTATAAATCCTAAGGTCTGTCCTTTTTTTACGAACTGGCCTTCCTGCAAGGTTTTTTTGCCCATAAACCCATTGGAGGGCGCGGTAATTACGGCATACTTAATTTCGAGTTCCAGACGGTCCACGGCAGCTTTTTTCTGTGCAATACTTGCTTCGGCAACGGCAATCTGGGCAGAGGCATCATTGGTTTTATTTTGGGAGACACTAAGGGAGTTTTTAATGGCTTCAAAGTTGGATTCGGCTACCGCCAATTGAGTTTTTATATTTTCAAATTTCTGTTGCGTCACTGCTTCCCCTTCATATAATTTTTTATAGCGTTGAAATTCTTGCTGCTGTTGCCACAGCTCTGCCTTGGCTGCGTTTATTTTTGCCTGGCTTACGCTGGCATAACTGTGCGCGGTATTTACATTGCTTTTCATGACTTCCAATTGAGCCTCACTTGAGGCTAGGTTGGCTTTGGCCTCTGCTATTTGCACTTTGGTTTCCTCGCTATCCAAGATGACCAAAGTATCTCCTTTCTGCACTTTTTGATGATCTCTATAGCGTATCTCCTGTACATAACCACTGGAACGGCTTAAAATAGGATTGATGTATTCCTGCACCTGGGCATCGTTTGTTTCTTCATAATTCCAAAAATGAAAAACCTTTACCAAACCCCAGATCAATAGGACCACAAGAATGATCAGTGCAATGAGGTAAGTCATTTTTACAGTGAACCGATCTATTTTTTCGTATTTCTTTAATTTTTCGCTCATTAGAGTTTTCCGGTTATATTTAATAATTCGTAGTAATGTATTTTTGCCATTATCTGGCTGTTGACCAATTCAAACTTAGCTTGCAAAAGCTGGTCGTCTGCATCCAGTAAGTCCGTCAATAGTGATAATTGATTGAAATAGGTCTGGTTTACAATTCTATAATTTTCCTTTGCCTGTTCTATATTCATCTTAGCAACCTCAATTTTCTGTAAGTCTTCCTGAAAATGTTTATAGGCAGCGGTGATTTTCTTCCGAAGATTATCTTCCAGATGCTGTTTGGCCAGTTCTTGTTTTTCCACGGCAATCTTGGCCGCGACTTCCTTATGCTTGTCGTGATAAATATTGGAAATATCATAAGTGAGCTTTATGCCTGCCATTCCCAATAAATAGGGTGAGGTTTCATAAGGATAGAGCTTGATCTGCGGATAGGAATAGGAATATTCCCCAAAAACTCCCAGCTTGGGAAGTTTTCCAGTTTTCATTTCTTTTTCTTCCAGTGCTTTTATTTCAATCTGTTTTTTGGCAATTTCTTCCTGTGGGGAACCTTCTACCGCTTCCTTAATATTTATTTGAAAATCTCGCCCAGGTAAAGTAAATGCAAGACCATCAATGGGTTTAATGGGTTGATCATCGGGATAACCAATGAGAATATTAAGAGATTGGCGGGCCAGGGCTACATTGTTTTCCATTTCCATAAATCGTGTGTTTTGGCGTGAAAGCTGAAGCTGCGCCCGTAAAAGATCACTTTTTAAAACCACCCCATTGTCATAGAGTTTTGTAATCTGATCAAGTAAACGGTCATTGCGATAGATGTTGTTTTTAACCAATTTCTCAAAAGCCATAGACCGCTGCATATCCAGATAGGCTTGGGCCACCTTATAATGGATTTGGGAGGAATTTTCCTCTTCCAGGATCTTTAATAAATCTTCTTTTGTTTCCGCTTTTTGTAGATGCAATTTTGTTTTTCCGCCATTGTACACATTGAAGTAAGTTTCGATTCCCGCATCATAGGAGGTATGATCTTCCAAATGAATAAAGTCGGCATCATTGTTTATCCCGTTGTTAAACACTGGAATATTGGAAAGCTGTCCGTACTGCCCGTGAATCCGAATTTTAGGAAGCCATTCATTTTTTGCATCCAAGACGCCTTCCTTGCCCATCCCGGTTTCATAGTGTTTTATTCTTAATTCCTTACTATGGGCATTGGCTCCTGTCCAAGCTTGTTCAAGGCTTAAGGAAATGCTATCCTTGGTGATTTCCTGCCCCTGTACCTGTGTTGAAAAAACCACCAATAGTAGCAGAATCAGTGATTTAGGGAGTAATTGAGTATTGGAAACTTTCATACTGCAAATTTCCGACAATAAACCAAGGCTTATTTTCAATATTTAGACAATTATTTTATAATTTAAGCCAATGGAAAATAAACTGGACAGTACTGTATTGCATCCATTCCTACAGAAAGTTGATGAATACCCGGAGGCCATCTTTATTCATCATACCAGAATAGAGGAGAAGCTGTCCATGCACAGTCACCAAAAGCATCAAATGGCCTATGTGGAAGGAGGCGTGGCTTTTCTAAACACCCAAAAAAATTCCTATTTCTTTCCCGCCAGACATTTCATCTGGATTCCTGCGGGTCTGGAACATCAGGTAGCTTCCCGCACCTCGGTAAAAATGGCGCATAACTTTTTTTTCCCGGCAGATTTGTTTCCACCAAACGACCGCTTGCAAAGAGGAGGGATTTTTCCAGTGACAGACTTACTTAAGGAAATGATCTACCATTGTGAGGATTGGACAGGTAATATTATGGCAGCTGATAATACCAAATATGAGTTTATGATTGCCTTTAGGAATATTGTTATAGAAGCTGCCACCAACCCGCTTCCCGTGGTATTGCCGACGACAAAAAATGAAAGGTTACGCCCTGTTTTGGTGTATATCCACAGGCATATCGATCAACCTTTGTATCTGGAAAATGTGGCTGCCGAATTTGGCTATAGTCCGCGAACCTTATCGCGATTGTTCCAAAAAAATATCAGCACTTCCTTTCTTCAATACATTAAGCTTACGCGCGTTATAAAAGGTATGGAGCTTCTTTTGCAAACAGATCTCTCCATCAGTGAAATTGCCTATAGCACGGGCCATAGCAGTTTGGCTGCCTTTAGTTATGCTTTTCAACAAATAGTGAACAGATCTCCCACAGAATTTAAAAAGCAGAGTTTGTGAGGGGTTTTGAATTTTTCATTGAATGGAAACTATTTAATTTCGGTCCCCTTGTACAGGTTTGCAACTTTAAGCCTTTCCAATTTTTATTTAAATTTTCGTTACATCATTTGTATCTCTTGATGCCAAGCAAATAAGAATGAAATATCTATATCAGGAGGATTCTCCAACCTCCGACGGGCCTCGGAGTCCTTTACTTTCTGCTCTGCCCAACAATGGCTATCTTTGGGTGAAATAAAAGATTTAAGTTTTGGCTGGACATAGTAAATGGGCAAATATCAAGCGCCGGAAAGGAGCGCAGGACAAAAAACGTGGGAAGGAATTTACACGGGCAATAAAGGAGATTTATGTTTCCATAAAGGAAGGGGGAAGCGGGGATCCAGACGCCAACGCCGCCTTGCGCAATGCCATTGTAAACGCCAAGGGAGTCAATATGCCCAAGGACACCATTGAACGCGCCATTAAAAAAGCCGGTGGTGATGACGCAGAGAATTATGAGGAAGTATCCTTTGAGGGATATGGGCCTCACGGAATTGCCTTTTTTGTGGAATGCACCACCAACAATACCAATCGTACGGTAGCATCTATACGATCTATTTTTTCCAAAAACAACGGCAGTCTCGGCGTAAATGGTTCTGTAGAATTTATGTTTGAGCGAAAAAGCGTTTTTACGATAGAAAAGGAATCAATCCCGAAACCTTTGGATGAGTTGGAACTGGAGCTAATAGATTCCGGCGCGGAGAAATTTGAGCTGGAAGAAGGTTTTTTGACCATTTATGCCGATTTTACGGATTTTGGCAGAATGTCAGAAGCTTTGGAGAAATTGGGTGTCGAGGTGGTTAATTCCAAACTAGACCGAATCCCTATGAATACTATTGAGCTCTCTGTAACGGACTCAAAAGAGATTTTAGATCTGGAAGAAAAGTTCGAAGAAGATGAGGATGTCCAAAACGTCTATCACAACCTGGAAATCTCCGAAGCATTGATTACTGCTATGGAGGGTGAAATATAAAAATCTTTTTACAGGCTTCCTTTTGTGGAAATTCTCTTCATTATTTTAATATAGGATTTCTCATAGAAGTTTTACCATAAGATAACTTTCCCGTCCTGTGGCAATATTTTTCTCCAAAGTTAATAACTCAGAAAGGAGGGCTTATAGAAGAACGACAGATGTATAAATTCTTAAAACGCATTGATATCTTTTCGTATAAATAAATTGTTCGTATATTTTATGCCCCCTTCAACTTAACCATAAAATTTTATGATGAACAAATCTTGCGCCCTTAGCCTTGCTTTCTTTCTTATTTTTAATACTGCGCTGTTTTCACAGGTGAAATCTAAAGCGAATAAGACCAACATGAAAAAAATCGAGAGAACTTCAAAAGTAAAAACCCGTATTTCGGGATTAAACGATGATTTTTCACCTCCCACAGTTATGCAGGTTGAAACGGCCATTCCAGCCTTTATCGGATTTACGGAAAAAGGTCCTAGTACGCCTACAAAAATTAGTTCTATGGCGGACTATAAAAGTAAATTTGGTGGCCCTTCCAATGATGAAATAGGAGAATTCGAAATAGCGAATGACGGAACCGTCGCTTCCCCAGAAATTAAATCCACTCCCGCATACAGGATGTATTATATGCTCGAAATGTTTTTCGCCAATGGTGGGAAGGATTGCTTTATCGTTTCCGTAGGAAATTATGAAGACAGCTCGCAAAATGATGCGATGGAGAAGGGGCTCCTCCTGCTCAATAATGAAGAGGTGCCCACCTTAATCGTTTTTGCCGATGCCTATAGCCCCGAAATCAATGAAGATCCAACAGAACTTTACAAGGCAGCGCTGATGCAATGTGCTGATAAAATGAACCGATTTCTCATTTGTGATGTAGCGGAAATCGATGCTAATATTACAAAATCAGCCGAGCAATTCCGAACCGCTATAGGTACAGAAAATCTAAAATATGCTGCGGCTTATTTTCCGCCCTTACAAACAAGCCTAAAGTACAAGTATTCAGAAGATAAGATTCGAGTGAAACTAAATAAGAGCCCAATGACGGTGGAGAGCGCGAGTAAGATTATGGTACTAAGACATACAGAACAATCAATTTCGGACGATCCCAATAGAAGGGAGAAATCCTTATATCATGCGGAAAATGGAAAATACAAAAAGCAATACCAAGAAATAAAAACCAGTATAGATGCTAAAAACCTGGAACTATTGCCAAGTGCGGCCGTGGCAGGTGTTTATGCCAGAACAGACGCTGCCAGAGGCGTTTGGAAAGCTCCGGCGAATGTTTCCCTTAACAAAGTAAAAGCGCCAAGCCTTAAAATTGATGCTGCCCAACAGGAAAATCTGAATGTAAGCAATACGGGAAAATCGATTAACGCTATTCGTGCTTTCAGTGGCAAGGGCGTTATGGTATGGGGCGCTCGTACTTTGGCCGGAAATGATAACGAATGGAGGTACATCCCTGTAAGACGACTGGCGAATATGATAGAACAGTCTGTAAAAAATGCTACAGCGCGCTTTGTTAATGAGCCTAATGATGCTGAAACTTGGATAAGAATAAAGGCGATGACGGAAAATTACCTCACCACGCTATGGCGATCAGGAGCCCTGGCAGGTGATAAACTTGAAAAGGCTTTTTACGTAAGAATAGGGGTAGGTGAAACCATGACCGCTCGCGATGTACAAGATGGAAAAATGATTCTTGAAATAGGAATAGCGGCAGTACGACCGACAGAGTTTATTAGGCTGAAACTCACACAAGAAATGAGCAACAACTAATATAAACACAGGCAATATGCTTGCTAAAGCACCAAAGAACGCTTATCTATGATGCCAGTTTAATCCGTACATAAATCAAGTGCTTTTTCAAATGGTCACGCCTGTTTATCTGTATACCTATAGAGAAGTACTGCAAATACTAACGTAAATAAAATCCTAAAAATCAAGGCAACTATAGTGCGGTTTTCAAAAAGTCCGCCCGTGTGGATGTGGACATAAGATAAAGTAAGGGCGTAAAAAAGAAGAAGGGCTACAGAGAGCATCGCCCAAAAAGCCCATTTATAAGAGTTTGTAAATCCGTAGGCAGCAAGTAAATATAAAAACCCGGCCGTTAGATTGGTCTTTACCACAAAAGGAATATAGTTGCCTACTTTTGCACGAATATCAAACAAGTCGAAAAGCACAGAACTGCTCATAAAAATGGTAACTAAAGCAAAAGCAACTAATACAATTGCAATAACATTTTTGATTGTTTTATTTTTCTTCATACCTCTAATTTTAACTGTTTTTTTCGCAATACCATTCGACTAGTCACTATATTTTTCTACTTTCTACTTTCTACTTTCTACTTTCTACTTTCTACTTTCTACTTTCTACTTTCTACTCTCTACCGGCTACCAGCTACCGTCTATCCAATCTTTATCCGCGCATCCACCGCAGTAATCGCTCGTTGTGTTCCAATAAGCGGATTAATATCCATCTCGATAATCTCTGGCGCAGCTTCTACCAGTGCTGAAAGCCGCTGAATAATTTCAACGAATATTTTTTCATTAGCACCCTTTTGTCCGCGGGCACCTTGGATGAGCTTATAGCCTCTCAGAGATTGCACCATTTCTTTTGCTTCATTCTTGGAGATGGGGCTTAATCCTGCGGCAACATCGTTTAGCACTTCGATAAAAATTCCGCCCAAACCACATAAAATAGTATGGTTAAATCCTGGTTCTTTCAGTACGCCAACAAACAATTCCAGACCCGCTAATTGTGGTTGTACCATAACTGCGGTGGCAGTATCGATAGCCATTAATTGATCGAAAGTTTCGGCAGCTTCGTCTTTGTTGGCAATATTCAATACCACGCCTTGAGCATCCGATTTGTGAAGTGGGCCAACCACTTTCATCACAACAGGAAAATCCATAGATCCCATTGCGGCAAGGAGTTTCTCCTTTGAATTCTCAACAATTTCTTGAACTCGTGGAATTCCAGCTGCATCCAGTAATTCGACAGTTTGTTGGGGGGAAAGGTATCCTTCGGAAGCAGAATCTATTAAAGCTCTAATGGTCTCCACATCAATTTTTGGCAGGGAAACTTTTTGGGATTGGGGTTCGGGCGTATTATAAACCTGCGCCAAGGCTTTCCCTAAAACTACTTCATCCGGAAAATGAATATGTCCTTTCTTTAAAAAGGATTGGATTTCTCTTTGGGCATTAACTACTGAAGGCAAAACCGGGAAAATGGGTTTGTTACAGATCTCGAGCTTTACGCTTAAAACGTTGTAAACATTTTCAACGTTGAATAAACCCGCACTTCCAAATACCACGACCATCGCATCTATATTATCGAATTTATGTTCGCAGTAGTCGATGATAATACCTAATTGCTCTGCGGTTCCCGTCGCCAAAAAATCTATGGGATTGGCAATGGAGGAACCAGGATATAAGAAGGATTTTAGCTTTTCGGCATCGGGGCCGGATATTTCGGGAACTTTAAGTCCGCCCTTTGAAAGTTGATCCGCAAGCATTACCGCCGAACCACCAGCGTGGGTGATAATGGCGATATTTTTCCCTTTTAATTTTTTATAGTTGAAAATTGCTGCCACGCTTAACAATTGTTCACGGCTGCTGCAATACACAATTCCCGCTTTGTGGAAAAGTGCCCGCACCGTCATATCACTACTGGCAATCGCTCCGGTATGCGAAGTTGCGGCACGACTTCCTTCAGCTGTACTTCCTGCTTTGATAGCAGCAATTTTAGCTCCTTTTTTGATAAGGGAAGAAGCGTGTTTTAAAAGCTTCTTTGGATTGGAAATAGTTTCTAAGTAGAGTAATTTAACCAAAGGATCAGTTTCCGGATTGAAGTGTAAATCCATATATTCCAAAATATCTTCAACCGTTGTCTGAGCTGCGTTTCCAGTTGAAAACACATTGGCAAAAGTAACGCCCAAAGCCATTCCAGCTTCCATAATAAAAACTGCTGTGGCACCAGAACCTGAAATAAGATCACATCCTTTGGGGTTGAACGGCGGCACTGGCGCGGTAAAAACTCCTTTATAATCTTCGGTAATAACGCCGATACAGTTTGGACCGATCAAACAGCCGTTTACACTGTTTACAGTTTCCGTAATTTCTTCTTCCCATTGTTTTCCCTGTTCATCACCTTCTCCAAAACCTGCGGAAATTATTATAAATGCCTTTGTATTTTTCTCTTCTGCCAAAGTTTTAATGGTCGCTGGACAATACTTTGCGGCAATAGCGAGAATGGCAAGATCTGTTTGCGGAATTTCTTCAACGGAAGAATAACTTTTAATTCCCTGTACTTTTTCCTCTTTTGGGTTTACAACGCTCAACTTTCCTTTAAAACTACCGGAGATTATGTTTTTCAGCATATTGCCGCCGGGTTTTTTAGTGTCGTTGGAGGCACCTATTACTACAATGCTCTGGGGTTGAAGGAGTTGTTTATTGATCATTATCATCGGGAATGAGGGGGTAAAAGTAAAATTTGTTCTAGAGGGTGGGTATGATAAAAATCATATTTGAATAAATGTACAAAATGATAGCTTGATTATTTCCAAATAATAAGATACATTTATCTTAAACTTGATATTTGTCATATTCTAGTCTGTCCTGTTGAAATATTTTTACACCAATATTAGCATCTAAAAATGATCACTAATTCAAAGCCCTACATTCTAAGCATTGCAATCTTGATTCTCCTTTTTAGTGTTTACAATTACATTGTTTACAACACAGAAGGTTATGTTGCAGTAGAAAAATTATCGCCAGTGGCAGTAGAAGGTCAGCAGCTGTTCCAAAGCAATCGTTGCTGGTCCTGTCATCAATTATATGGCTTGGGCGGCTATTTGGGGCCGGATCTTACCAATGTCTATTCTGAAAAAAATAAAGGTCCATTGTATATAAAAGCATTTTTAAATAGTGGGGTAAAGAGCATGCCACAGTTTAATTTTTCGGAACAAGAAAAACTTGCTTTGGTGGAATATCTCAAACAAGTGGATGAAACCGGAATCTACCCTAACTACAACGCCAAAATTGAAGCTACAGGCTGGGTGAAAATTAAGTATAGAAATGAAGAGTAAACTCCCTATTTATTTTCTCCTATTTGCAATGCTCGCCTTGTTTTTGGGAATGTTCTTCGGAATGACTGCCTCGTTTCAATACTTAATGCCCGAATTTATCAAGGAATATGTTCCGTTTTCCAAATTGCGACCTTTTCACGTTACTTCAGTTATTTCTTGGATTGTACTTTCAGCGACGGGATGTATTTATTTTTTCCTGACTTATGTTGAAAAGTTTAAGATTTTTTCACCTTTCTTGGTCAAACTGCATTTTATAATTTTCCTTCTAACGGGAATCGCAATTTACTTTTCATTTGCTTTTGATTATACCAAAGGCAGGGAATACTTCGCTTTTTATCCGGTTTTGATGATTCCTATTTTATTGGGGTGGGTCCTCTTCGGAATAAATTATTTTAAAACACTTTATAAAAATGTAAAAGGATGGCCAGTGTATTATTGGATGTGGGGCACTGGAATTGTTTTTATGTGTTACCATCTAATGGAAGCACATTTTTGGCTGTTCGACTTTTTTAGACTGAACTTTATCAAGGATTTTTCAGTACAATGGAAATCAACTGGCTCCTTTACCGGCTCGTGGAATATGTTGGTTTACGGAATTTCGATTTATTTGATGTCCAAAATAAAGAAAGACAGCAATGTCGCCACCAATAAAATGGCCTTTTTCTTTTACTTCCTCGGACTGACAAATTTGATGTTCGGCTGGGCGCACCATACTTATTTAGTGCCTACCCAACCCTGGATTCGCTATGTGGCCTATGGCATCAGTATGACTGAGTGGATTGTATTGGCGTCGATTATCTACAACTGGAAACGCTCGGTTTTAAAAGTTGAAAAGGAAAACCATCCCATGGCATATCGTTTTCTACTAGCCACGGATTTATGGATTTTTATCAATATTATCATTGCCTTGCTGTTTTCTATTCCCGCTATAAATTACTATACCCACGGCACCCATATTACGGTTGCACATTCAATGGGAACTACCATAGGTATTAACACCACCATTCTTTTTTCAGCATTGTTTTTTATAGCCCATCATCTTTACCCAGATTTTGAAACTGATAAAAAGTGGGTTAAACGTGGATTTATTTCCTTTAATATTTCACTCTTTATTTTTTGTGTTTCGCTATTTATTGCTGGTGGAATGCGAAGTTATTGGATGTATGTTTCAAAAGAAGGTTCGTTTTCTGAAATGCAGGATTCACTGATTCCATATTATATTTCATTTTTCGTATTTGGAATAGGCATTTTTGTTTCTCTGCTGGTTGTGGCGTTGCCGATTTTTAAATTATTTCTTCAAAAAATTAAAGTATAAATACCGTGGACTTACATCAAAAGATAACTGAACTGAAAAAACAGAAAAATGCCGTTATCCTCGCGCATTATTATCAAGTGTCCGAAATTCAGGAAGTCGCAGATTATGTGGGTGACAGTTTAGGACTTTCGCAAAAAGCGGCAGAAACCGATGCTGAGATAATCGTTTTCGCTGGAGTTCATTTTATGGCAGAAACCGCTAAAATATTAAACCCAAACAAAAAAGTGTTGTTGCCAGATTTGATGGCGGGATGTTCTTTGGCAGATTCTTGTCCGCCAGATGCTTTCCAGAGATTAGTGGAAGCGCATCCAGATCACCTGGTTATAACCTATGTTAATTGTTCTGCGGAAGTAAAAGCCTTGAGTGATATTATCTGTACCTCTTCCAATGCTGAAAAAATTGTGAATTCTGTACCGAAAGATGTGCCGATTATTTTTGCGCCGGATAAGAACTTGGGAAAATATATTCAGAAAGTAACCGGAAGAAAAATGTTGCTTTGGGACGGCGCGTGTATTGTGCACGAAGCTTTTTCTATGGATAAACTCCTGAAGATTTATAAAGAAAATCCTGGTTCCAGAATTATAGCACATCCTGAAAGCGAAAGCCATATTTTGGAAACTGCGACTTATGTGGGTTCAACTGCTGGAATGATTGATTATGTAAAAAAATATCCTTTGGAAAAATTTATAGTTGCTACGGAAGCTGGAATTCTTCATAAAATGCAACAGGAAGTGCCAGAAGCCATATTGATTCCCGCTCCTGTAGACGAAGACAATACTTGTGCGTGTAGCGAATGTGCATTTATGAAAATGAACACTTTGCAAAAACTATATGACTGTTTGTTAAACGAAAATCCGCAGATAGAAATTTCCGAAGAAATACGAAAAAAAGCCATTTTGCCCATTGAGCGAATGCTTGAATTATCAAAATAATGATGGAAACCAATTTCTTAATTATCGGTTCTGGGGCAGCGGGGTTGACACTTGCGGTAAAACTTGCTGCGAAATTTCCAAAGAAAAAAATTACAGTTGTTACCAAAGCCCACCAATCGGAGTCCAACACTAAATATGCCCAGGGCGGGGTGGCGGCGGTTTTTGATTTAAAGGGAGATTCCTTTCAAAAACACATTGAAGATACACTGATTGCTGGCGACGGACTTTGCGATAAGGAAATCGTGGAAATGGTAATCAAAGAAGGCCCACTTCGCCTAAAGGAATTAATGGAATGGGGTGCTAATTTTGACACCAATGAAGATGGAGAACTTTCCCTGGGTAGGGAAGGAGGACATTCCAAGTTTAGGGTGATTCATCATAAAGATACCACAGGCAACGAAATTGAGCGCGCGCTTTTGGAACGCACCGAGCAATTGCCGAACATTACAATTCTAGCGCATCATTTTGCGATAGATTTAATTACCGAACATCATTTTCCCGAATTAAAAACCGATGAAACCTCTTGTTATGGAGCCTATGTTTTAGACCAAATTTCGGGAAGTATTTTTCCTATAAAAGCAGATTGTACCATCTTGGCCTCGGGTGGAATGGGACAAGTATACGGCCACACTACAAATCCCGCAGTTGCTACAGGTGATGGGATTGCAATGGCCTACCGGGCAAAAGCTCGCATTGAAAATATGGAGTTTATCCAGTTTCATCCCACGGCGCTTTACGATGGGAAAAACGGATCTTCTTTTTTAATTTCTGAAGCCATACGTGGTTTTGGAGCCTTTATTCGGAATAAAAAAGGGGAGCGGTTTATGTTGAATTACGACCCTCGCGGGGAATTGGCATCGCGAGATATTGTTTCTCGAGCAATAGATTCTGAAATAAAAAAATCTGGGGAAGAGTGCGTTTATCTGGACTGTACCCATCTAGATATTGACGCATTGAAACTACATTTTCCGAACATATACGAAACCTGTTTGCAGAAAGATATAGATTTGGAAAAAGACTGGATTCCCGTAGTGCCAGCCGCGCATTACTTATGTGGTGGTGTGGCGGTGGACGTGGACGGCAAAACCTCAGTAAAAAATCTATTTGCCTGTGGCGAGTGTTCTTACACAGGTTTACATGGCGCCAATCGTTTGGCATCCAATTCGTTGTTGGAAGCTTTGGTTTATGCCGACCGAATTTTTAAATACATTAGTAAGAACCTACCTTTGCGAACGACTATCTCAATTGCTGAATGGGATGATACAGGTACGCTTTTGCTGAGGGAATCAGAAAATATGCAAGAGAAAACAATTGAATTACAACAAGTAATGAGAAGATTTGCCGGCGTGGTTCGAAATAATACTGATTTAAATGAAGCCTCACTTCAACTTGAAAGATTATATACTGAAACAGAACTATTATATCAAAAATACAAATTGAACACCGTTCTTTGCCAACTTCGAAATATGGTTAATGTTGCACATTTGATAATTCAGCAATCCTTGATTAGAAAAAAAAACCGCGGTGGATATTATAATGAAGATTACAATAAAATAAACATAAAAGAAATAATATGAAAACGTTAATAGAAAAATCGATAGCAAAAGCAGTGGATTATACCCAGTACAACTTGCTTTTTAAACAATTAGTGGAAGAAGGTAGAACTACTGGCGAGCAAACCCAAGAGAAAATTGATTATACGAAATTGAATTTGAGTCGCACGAAGCGGTTGGATAAAACGGCCAAAATTTTTGAAGAAGCGACTGAGGCTTTTAAAAATATCTCCAGTGAACAAACTTGGTTAGTAATCAGTGAACCTTGGTGTGGCGATGCTGCACAAACACTTCCTTTTTTAAACAAGATTGCGCAGCTTTCAGAATACATTGAACTTAAAATAGTACTCCGCGATGAAAATCCAGAGCTGATGGACCAGTTTTTAACCAATGGTTCGCAGTCTATTCCTGTAGTGATCATGCTAGATTCAGATATGAATGTGATTCAAACTTTTGGCCCACGCTCTAAAGCTGCAACAAAGTTGGTTAGCGATTACAAAGCAGAACATGGAGTAATTGACGATGCCTTTAAAGAAATGCTACAAGTTTGGTATAATAATGATAAAGGTGTATCGATTATAAATGATGTTTTGGAAACGCTGGAGGTAAAAGCGTAATAATAAAGGACGATTTGACCCACGACTAACGGGAACCAGGACTAAAGGGAGCCACGACTATTTGACCTGTGATACTTCGACTTCGCTCAGTAACCGCCGCGTTGTGAAACGATCCAAGAAAGAGATCGTATTCAAAATAAACTTTTCTCAATACCTTGTGGTTCAAACCGTCGTGGTTCCAATCATCGTGATTCCAACCGTCGTGGTTCATCTCGTCATTATTCAACCCGTCAATTTCTCCAAAAACCTGACTAATATCATTTATAAAACCTAACAGTTTCACAACCTTTGCTTAGTATAATTAAACACCCACCCTGGGTTCTCCGCCGCAGCGGATTAAGGGGGCTAATCATGCAAATCGTTTCCGCTCAAGAAGCTGTATCCATAGTAAAATCAAATAATCGCGTGTTTTTTCAGGGCGCAGCAATGACGCCCAATTTGTTGATAGACACCTTATGTGAAAGCTATCGCGAACTGAAAAATGTTGAAATTGTCCAAATTCATACGCATGGAGAAGAAAATACACCATGGCGCCCTATACCGAGGCTTTCAGCCTTGCCAGTTGTTTTGTTGGTGATAATACTCGGAAAGGTGTAGACACGCCGCACGGTGACTATATTCCAGTTTTTTTAAGTGAAATCCATTGGCTGTTTAGAAGAAATATTCTTCCTCTAGACGTGGCTTTTATTCAGGTTTCTCCGCCAGACAAACATGGGTATTGTTCTTTGGGACTTTCCGTAGATGTTACTTTACCGGCTATCCAAACTGCAAAACGAGTTGTTGCTTTAATAAACCCGAATGTTCCAAGAACCCATGGCGATGGCATTATTCATATAAATAGTATCGATTTTGGAGTGGAAATAAATACGCCAGTTTATGCTACCACAATAGGCGAGCCTTCTGAAATAGAGGCTATAATCGGTAGAAATATTGCAGAATTGGTGGAAGATGGAGCTACCTTGCAAATGGGAATCGGCAATATTCCAAACGCAGTACTTCACAATTTGGGCAATCATAAAAGACTGGGAATCCACACCGAAATGTTTAGCGACGGGATTCTTCCTTTGGTTGAAAAAGGAATTATCACAGGCGAAGAAAAACAGATAAAAACAGGGAAAATTGTTACTTGTTTTGCGATGGGCACCAAGAAATTATATGATTTTATTGACGACAACCCAAATATCCATTTTAAGGAAGCCGCTTATACCAACGATACTGCAATTATTAGACGGAACCCAAAGGTAACCGCCATTAACAGCGCAATTGAAATAGATTTAACCGGGCAAGTCTGTGCAGATAGCATTGGGATGTATCAATATTCTGGAGTTGGTGGACAGATGGATTTTATTCGTGGTGCGTCACTATCAGAAGGAGGGAAGCCTATTATTGCCATGCCGTCTATTACCAATAAAGGTATTTCCAAAATCACTCCATTTTTAAAAGAAGGTGCAAGTGTTACCACAACCCGAGCCCATGTTCATTATGTGGTTACGGAATACGGTGTAGTAAACCTCTTCGGAAAAGGATTGGAGCAGAGGGCCAAAGCCCTTATTTCCATAGCGCATCCAGATCATCGGGAAGCATTGGAGCGAGAAGCAAGAAAAAGGTTTCATTAGGCGTTTATTCCCTCTTTTCCGGCTCTTTCAATTTTGAAAAGAGCCTCTATACTTTAAGATTTATTTATCTTTTAAGTAGCTGGAATTATTTAAATTTGAAGAAAACAAATATTATGTTTTCCAAAGCTTGTGAATATGGAATTAGGTCAGTGCTTTTTATTGCAGAACAATCTGAACAAGATAAGCGTCCTAATATTTCTGAAATAGCCAAAGCCGTAGATTCTCCAGAGCCTTTTACTGCCAAAATTTGTCAGCAACTTGCACGAGCAAAAATAATCTTGTCGAAAAAAGGTCCGAATGGAGGTTTTTATGTGGAGAAGGATTCTACACTTACCCTGGCAGATATTGTTGAGACTATAGATGGAGCTTCTATTTTTAATGGCTGCAGTTTGGGCTTGCCTGAATGCTCCTCAGAACATCCTTGCCCAGTTCACGATCAATTCCAAGATGTTCGGGAAGGTCTTAAAAATATGTGCGAAAACACAACCGTACTTCAGCTTGCTGAAAAACTTCGAAATGGGGAGACGTTTTTAAAACTATAATTTTCTTACCTTCAATTTCTCTTTAATTTTTCTAAAATATTTATTTCTGATAACTTTATCATAAATAGGAATTTTCCATATCTTTGCAGGACCAAACACAAATTATGTTTTCTAAAGCCTGTCAGTACGGAATAAAAGCTTCGGTGTATATTGCATCGCAGTCTGAAATGGGCAATCGCGTAAGTTTAAAGGAGATAGCCTCCGGCATCAATTCTCCAGAAGCATTTACCGCAAAAATTCTTCACCAATTGGCAAAGCAGGATATTTTAACGTCGCTTAAAGGTCCTACTGGTGGCTTTGAAATTCCGAAAGGAAGAGCAGAAAAAATAAAGCTAAGCACCATAGTTTCTGCTATTGATGGCGATTCCATTTATATGGGGTGCGCCTTAGGGTTTGACCGTTGCGATGCGCTACAACCTTGCCCGATGCACACCAAATTTGTGGCTGTGAGAGAGAGTCTTAGAGAAATGTTGGAAAACACAAGTCTCCATGAATTGGCAAACGGACTTGATATTGGAATGTCCTTTTTAAAACGATAAAAATTTAATCCTATTTCGGACAAAGATGTCATAAATAGAAAATGCAAATAATCCATAAAGTAAAAAGCAAATATTAAAAACAAATGAGAAAAATGAATTGGTTAATAGTATTGGTTCTAGGAATCCTCCCTCAGCTTGCAATTTCGCAAAATAAAGGTAGTATCTCTACGGAAAACTGGATGTCCAGTCCTGGAATCATTGGCACTTTTGTTTTGATTGCCATTGTGATGGTGGTTGCAGCAGTAATTCTATTGGTGAAACTAAACTCCTATATAGACACGCTAAAACAAAAGCAGCACGATAAAAACAAAATGGCTTTCGATGATGAAATCATTGCCATGGAGGAAGGAGAAATAGACTCTATTCTCGAAAAAAGAAAAGCTGCACTTACTTATAAGTTATCTGGTGATGAATTGGGAGGAGAAAATGAGGCCGTAGATGAAAAAGGCTTAGTTCACCATATAGACAACAAGCCAAACAATGCGTTTTTTGATGAGAAAAAGAAAACTACGTTAAGCATTGAAACTCCTGAAGCGCTAAAGAAAGTTGTAATATATTATGTAGCTGCAGCAGCCTTTTGGTTGGTTTTAGGAACTACTATTGGTCAATATTTAGGAATGAAATTTGTCTGGCCTGAAATGGATCATCAGTCTTGGCTATCTTTTGGTAGGTTACGACCTGTACATACTAATATGGTGTTTTGGGGGTGGTCTTCGCTGGCAATGATCGGCTTGGGGTATTTCGTTATAGCAAGAACTTCAAATACAATAATTCACAGCTATAAACTTGCCTGGACCGGTTGGCTACTTATTAATGCAACCATCATATTGGGAAGTTTATTCCTTATGGCCGGTATCAATAATGGAGGCGGGGAGTACCGTGAATATATCTGGCCTATTATGCTTCTTTTTGCCATCGCATTGATAATTACATTTATAAATTTCTATAAAACCGTTGCCAAACGTAAAATTTCAGAAATTTATATATCGAACTGGTTTATTCTAGCCGCTTTAATTTGGACCATAGTCTTGTCTATTATTGGTTATTTACCTTTTTACCAAGATGGCTTAGGCGAGACTGTAATTCAAGGATATTATATGCACCAAGGTGTAGGAATGTGGTTTATGACTTTCACATTAGGACTGGTTTATTATTATTTACCATCTTCTCTTAACAAACCAATTTATTCATATTCATTAGGAGTCTTGGCTTTCTGGACACAAATGTTGTTTTATACGATGATAGGAACGCACCATTTCGTGTTTAGTCCATTACCTTGGTGGCTACAAACTGTGGCGATTGTGTTTAGTGTAGGAATGGTGATTCCAGTAGTTGCTGGAACAACAAACTTCTTGATGACGATGCGCGGTAGTTGGAATCATATTACAAAGAGCTATGTCTTACCCTTCTTTTTGGTTGGAACCATTTTTTACTTTGTTGGTTCGATGCAGGGAAGCCTACAAGCCTTTCGATTTACGAACTTCGTTTGGCACTTTACCGATTTCAACGTAGCACATAGCCATATGACGATGTACGGAATTATCGCCTTCTTTTTATGGGCTTCTATTTATGCGATTATACCAAAACTGACCGGAAAGGAGCCACCACAAGTCTTGGTTGGAGCACATTTCTGGATGGCATTTTTGGGACTTTTTGCTTATATGGTGTCCCTAATGGCAGGTGGAACTTACAAAGGGCTAAGCTGGATTGAGGGCAACGCTTTTATTGAATCGGTCATTCTTATGAGACCTTATTGGGTATGGCGTGCCATTGGTGGTTCATTAATGCTCCTTTCGCATCTGGTTTTTGTCTATAACCTCTATTATATGGTGAAAAACTACCGGAAAGTAGAAGTTGAAGTTAAGTCGAAAAAAGTAGAAGATATAACTGTTTAATAAGATTAAAAAATGCTGAATTTTCACAAAGAACATAAAAATTTAGTGCTTACGGCAGGAGTCGTATTTATAGCATTGAGTATCATGATAGCAATACTTCCTGCGTTTCAAATGCAGGAAACGGAACCCATTCCAGACCAAAAACCGTTAACTGCGAATGAACGAAAAGGACTTGAAATCTATGTTTCCGAAAACTGTATGGCCTGCCATACCCAACAGGTTCGAAATATTGAAATGGATAATATGTGGGGTAGCCGCCCGTCAATTCCTTCAGATTATTTTTACAGTAAGAAACGATTGGATGTTTGGAGGCAGTCGCCTTCTCTTTTGGGAAGTGAGCGCACAGGACCGGATCTTACCAATATAGGAAATCGCCAACCTAGTGAAGATTGGCACTTATTACATTTATACAATCCAAGAGCGGTAGTTTCAGAATCTGTGATGCCATCATACCCTTGGTTGTTTAGAGAAGTTGATAGTACTTTGGTTGGAAAGGACCAAAAGACTATTGCGGTTCCAAAGGAGATTTTTAACCAACCTGGAACAAAAATAGTTGCCACAGAAGATGCCATGTTTTTGGTAGATTATCTAAAATCGCTAAAACAAACGGAATTGCCGGGAGGTAACGTAAACGACTTTATTCCTGCTTTGAAAAAAATCCAGACTGGCGGAATGGGTGGCGATAAAGCTACAGGTGGTCTTGATGGTGAAAATTTATTTAAGCAAACCTGTGCTGCATGTCACCAAGATAATGGAAAAGGGATAACAGGTGCATTTCCACCATTGGCAGGTAGCGATATTGTTAATGATAAAGATCCTGAAATGTTGATAACAATTGTGCTGCAAGGCTATGATGCCCTTCCCAATTATGGTGTAATGCCACCGTTTGGAGATCAATTAACCGATGCTGAAATTGCAGCCATCACAACACATGAGCGCAGTAGTTGGGGTAACGACGCACCAGCCGTAAAGGAAGAGGATGTGAAGAAGATTAGAGAAATGGTGAAAAACGAATTAAATCAATAAAAGATGAAAAAGATACTATCAGTTTTCACGGTCTTGTTTTTTTTAGGAAATCAATTGAGCTGGGCCTGTGATGTGTGTAAAAAGAATCAGCCAGCTGGCTTTGAAAATATAACTCACGGTGCCGGTCCTTCGGGAACCCTGGATTATGTAATTATTTGGACGGGTGTAGTTATTGTAGCCGCAACCTTAATCTATAGTCTGAAATATTTAATCAGACCTCAGGAAAACAATCCAGATCACATAAAGAACATCGTTAAAAATGAAGGATTTTAAATTATGGAAGATAACAGAATCATAAAAATTTTTTTGGATGAAGACCCAAAACCATTTGCGTCTTTTGCACCGCCAGTAAAAATTGTTTTAGACACAACCAAAATCCCAGACGGGAAACACACTTTAAAAATTGTGGCCAAATCGTCTAATGGAATAGAAGGTATTCGCGAAGTCCCGTTTGTAGTGCGTAACGGACCCTCTATTTCGGTAGTGGGTATGAAGGATAACGAAACGGTGGACACGCAAGTACCGCTTATAATTAATGCATACGGAAGTGAAACAAAAGATTTCTTTGTTATTAAAGGTTCCGAAACGCCAAAAGCAATTCCTGCTTGGGTTTGGGCCTTGTTAGTGGGGGTTATAGGTTACGGATTGTTCTATATCATAATGTATTGGAGTCCGGAATTGTATAAATCTTTCTTTTAATGAATGCTTTTGAATTGGGAAAAAGTTAGCATAAATTGAAATCTAAAATTTAACTGCTATGGAAAGTCCAAATAAACCCGAAATGTCGCCACTTAGCAAGGGCGAAACATTTAAAACACTGAATATAACCGCCAAAGCTGGCATGGAAATGCCTCTTTACCATAGTACTCTGGAAGCAGTAATTGTTGTTTTAAAAGGGGAGTCCGTTTTAAAAATGCCCGACGGAAACCATAAGCTTTCCAAAAACGCCACCTTTATTATTCCGGCGATGGTAGAACACAGTTTAAAGATTAATGAAGATTTTCACGCAATTGCTATTATGGAAAATAGTTCCGCAATTGAGTTTAAACGCTAGAACATTTAGCAGAAATCTCATTTAAATGATACTAATTTTAAAAAATGAATGATGAATAATACAGATATGTTTCCGAATAAAACCCGCGAATTAGCTGAGAAGAAAGCTGCATTGGCACCACAGAATGTTGAAGCTTGGAGAAATTTCAGCAAAACAGTATTTCAAGCTGGAGCCCTTGATGAAAAAACAAAACAACTTATTGCGGTTGCCGTAGCGCACGTTACGCAATGCCCCTATTGCATCCGCGCTCATACGCCACAAGCTATGCGCAAAGGAGCGAGCAAGGAGGAAATAATGGAAGCTATTTGGGTAGCTTCAGAAATGCGCGCAGGAGCAGCTTACGCCCACGCAACACTTGCAATGGAAGAAATGGAGAAGCATAGTAAATAGAAAATTCCAAAACCCAAAATTCAAATCTCAAACTCCAAAAATTTAATGAATTAAGTTGGGTTTTTTGGAGTTGCGAAATAGAAATAGATTCATACAAAAGCGCGGTTGTTATGAAGTTGTTTTAAAATTAATTAAACAAGAATAGCTATGAAAAATGAACCCGTTAAAATTAAATCAATCGAACACGTTACACACGATGTGTTGCAGATTGTTACCGAAAAACCTTTTGGAGCCGATTTTACTCCCGGTCAAGCCACTGAGATCTTTATTGACAAAGAAGGCTGGCGAAATGAAGGTAGACCTTTTACATTTACTTGTCTGCCGAAGGATGATCATCTTCAGTTTACCATAAAAACCTATCCGGAGCGGAAAGGTGTCACCAATGAACTACTCAGTTTAAAAGCCGGAGACAGCTTAATAGTAAATGATATTTTTGGTGCTATTGAATATAAAGGTGACGGCACTTTTATAGCAGGTGGAGCAGGAGTAACACCATTTATTTCCATATTTCGTGATTTAAGGGAAAAGAAAAAACTGGGAATCAATAAATTGATTTTCTCCAATAAGAAAAGGGATGATATCATTCTGAAAGAGGAATTTAGTAATATGCTTGGCGCAAATTTTATCAACATTCTTTCTAGGGAAAAGACAGATGAATACGCCTACGGACAGATTTCAGAAGACTTCTTAAAGCAGAATATGGGGCCATCAGGTTCGTATTTTTATCTATGCGGCCCACCACCAATGATGGAGGCTGTTGAAAAACAGTTGGCAAATTTGAAAGTTCCGGCGGATAGAATTGTAAAAGAAGCGTTTTAGCTATAGCACAGACCTGCCTAGCCCACGGGCAAGGTTGCACAAAGAATCACGAAGTTTCACGGAGAATCAAGTGAAAATATTAGTGTTTCCAGAAAGTATGATATGCTCATTTTATTTCAATAGTATTGAAAATAATAATTTATAGTTATGTCACTTAAAAGATTGGATTACAACCAAACAGATCCCAAAGCCATAAAGGGAATGTTGGAACTTGAAAAATACGTTGCGGGTTCGGGACTTGAATTAAGCCTTTATGAGCTCGTAAAACTTCGCGCCTCCCAGATTAATGGCTGCGCGTATTGTATAGATATGCACTCTAAGGATGCGCGGAAAGCTGGGGAAACCGAGCAACGACTTTACGCACTATCGGCCTGGCGGGAAACATCTTTTTATTCCGAACGCGAGCGCGCTGCCTTGGCCTGGACGGAAGCAATGACCTTGATTGCTGAAAATGATATATCCGATTCACTTTATAATGAAGTTCAAAAACATTTCAGTGAAAAGGAACATTTGGCCTTGACGATGGCCATTGTTGCCATCAATGGTTGGAACCGATTGGCGATCGCTTTCCGAAATGAGCCAGGAAGTTATAAGCCGTAAAAGAAATTTTTATTGACATTTTAAGAATACCATCGTATGAATATTTCAAATAAAATAGCAATGGTTACGGGAGCCAGTAGTGGCTTGGGAGCAGCTATTTCTAAAGCCTTAGTTGGAGCTGGCGCCACCGTTTTCGGACTTGCAAGGAACGAAACGAAACTTCAAGAGCTTCAAAATAGTATTGGAAGTAAGTTTATCTATGTGAGCTTAGATATTACGGATGAAAAGGCTCTAAAAGGATGGTGTGCCGAAACTTTTTCCGAAGACAAATCTCCTGACATTCTTGTCAATAATGCTGGTACAGGCTCCTTCGGAAAGATTGACGAAATGCCTTCCGAAGAATGGTATAAAATGATAAATACCAATTTAAATGGAATGTATTGTATCACTTCAGAAGTGGTGAAACTTATGAAGCTTAAAAAGGAAAGTGCACATATAGTAAATATCGGTTCTATTCTCGGAATCACCACGCGTGCAGAAGGAGCGGCTTACTCGGCAACTAAATATGGAATAAGTGGTTTTAGTGAAGCACTTTTTAAGGAATTAAGAGGAGATAATATTAAAGTAACTTGCTTAAATCCCGGTTCTATTGATACAGGATTTTTTAAAAGTTCCGGAATAGCGTCACATCATAATATGCTTCAGGCAGATGATATAGCTTCAACGCTTATGCATATTCTCAAGACACCAGATAATATGTTGATAAGCGAAATGACCGTTAGACCACTAAACCCGAAAGCACCGGAAAAGAATTGACATAGGACGTAGGACTAGTATAAGGTATAAAGTAGTTGGATTATCAGTTGATTAATTTTGTGCGAATAAGTATTTGACTAAACCATGATGTACTAATTTGACAAGGCATTATAAACTGACTAAAAGTCTGTTAAATTCGTGAAATTCAAAACTTTGCCAATTGGGCATCCGTTTTTAACAATTGAGGTAATTTGTGTAAGCTAGTGTCATTCGTGGCAGTACTTTAAGCCAAAGTGAAAGTCGTACTTCTTACGTCAATAAGTCCTACGTCCTTCTAAATAAATGATCATTTTTTAAATCTATATAAATGGGCTATATTCATCGTTTTCTCACATTTTTTCGAAAGAAATCGAAAGAAGAAGTGGAAGTAGTCTCCAAAAAAGAAGGAGCGGATAAAAACTGCCCTTTTTGTTGGGGCTATCAAGAATATGATGATAAAACCCGTTCCATGCCCAAGGATAAACAGATTGATGTAAAAAATCATATAGATAAACATGTGAAAGTGGGAAAATTTATGGTGGAGCATGTTGATGGATTTAAAAACAAAAAGAGAATTGTGGAACGTTGCCCAGAATGTGGCGGCAAACGAATAAAATATAAAGAAAACCTCTAAATCAATGGAAAAGAAAAAACCTATTAAACGTCATGAAGCTTTAAAACCTTTAAGCAGACAGCATCATTTTGGATTATTGTTTAGTTGGAAACTCCGTAAAGGTTTTGGTAAAAATATTGAAATTGAACGAATTCAAAAATATGCGAAGTGGTTTTATGAACACGAAATAAAACCCCACTTTAAAGATGAGGAAAAATATCTTTTTCCTATAATGGAGGAGGGTAATGAATTGGTTGAGCGTGCATTAAAAGAACATCGACGTATAAAACGCTTGTTCCATGACACCAAAGATCCTGAAAAATCACTTCATCGTTTAGAGGAGGAGTTGGATGCCCACATCCGTTTTGAAGAGCGGGTACTTTTTAACGAAATCCAAAAAGTTGCTACGGAAGCCCAATTGGAGAAAATTGAAGAAATACACAGTGAACTGGAAAAAACTCCAGATTATTCGGATCCTTTTTGGGATTAATAAGTCTTTTTTATTTCATGCTCTAAATTTTTGATAGTTAGCTAATTTAAAATGTGTTTTAATTTCTGACAAAAATGTCATTATATGATTTAAGTCATAAGATTTTCATTTTTTTCTGCTGAAATTTGCTTCATTAATATTCATTATAACTTTAAAAATCATGACAACACTACAAGAACGTACCGTAGCCGATGTGGTTACAGAAAACATAAAAGCCGCGCACATATTCAAAAAACACGGCATTGACTTTTGCTGTGGCGGCGGAGTAAGTATCACAAAAGCTTGTGAAAAAGCAAAAGTGGATCCTTCAGTTTTACTTGCGGAATTAGTAAATCTAGACAATGCACCAGACCGTGCCTCAGATTATAATAGCTGGAAACTGGATTTCCTTGCAGATCATATCATAAACGTACACCATCATTATGTAGAGGAGAACAGTCCGTTGCTTTTACAATATTCAAAACGAGTAAATCACGTTCACGGACATCATTATACCGAGCTTGCAGAAATAGAAGCCTTAGTGTTACAAGTCGTTCAGGCAATGGCAGCGCACCAAAAGAAAGAAGAATTGATTTTATTCCCTTTTATTAAGAAATTAGTAAAAGCTGAGCGTGAAGGTACTGAGGTTCCACCAATCCATTTTGGAAGTGTAGAGAACCCGATCGCTATGATGGAGGAGGAGCACGAAGAAGCTGGTGAAATTATGCGTAAAATGGCTGAATTAAGTGATAACTACACACCACCACAAGGAGCTTGCAATACCTACCGCGCATTTTATGCCAAGTTGGATGAATTTGAACAAGATCTTCACCACCACATACACTTAGAAAACAATATTCTTTTCCCAAAATCATTGAGTTTAGAAAAGAAATTAAAGAAAAACTAAAAGTATAAAAGGGTTTAGGAGTCAATAGATCTGTTGTGTAAAATTAATTGACTTCTTTAGCCAATCCTGAAGTTTCAGGATTATTCCTGATTAATAATTTTAAGAGTGTTGCTAATTTAATATTCCGTGAATGATTATTCGGGAATATTTGTGAAAATAAAAGCACCTAAGTCCCTTTTACATTATTCGTGCATTCGTGGCCTATATTTTGGCGGACTTTGTGCTTGCCCCCATATTTTTATTTAATTGGTTTTTATTGCAGTTCGGAAGTTTGACAACTTTGAATGTTTGATGTCAAACTCCGAACTGTTTTTTTGTAATTTTACAGCTTGATTGATCTAAAAAAACATATTGGCATCGCCGTTGCCTATTTTTTGATCGTGGCGTTAATGGGCCTCGTGCTGAGGTTTTACATGGTAACCTCTCTTCCCATAAATTATAAGTTTCTGCTTCATGCACATTCCCATACGGCACTCTTGGGGTGGATTTATTTAGGCTTGACCACCTTGATCTATAAAATTTTCCTTTCGGAAGCACAGAAACCGAAGCTTTACAAACGTATTTTCTTCTTTACAAATATTTGTATTCTTGGAATGATTGTAACATTTCCGATCCAAGGATATGCGCTATATTCCATTATTTTCTCAACGCTTTTTTTGTTTGCCTCCTATTGGTTTGCGTGGTTCGCGATAAAGCATATTCCATCTCACTTTAAAAAGCGTTTTTCCTGGAAACTGATAAAAACTTCACTTTGGTATCTGGTTTTTTCCAGTATTGGTCCCTGGGCTATTGGCGGGGTGATGGCAACACTAGGGCCGGAGTCTATTTGGTATAAAACCTCCATATATTTTTACCTTCACTTTCAATATAATGGCTGGTTTATCTTGGCGTTATTGGGAGTTCTCTTCTATATCCTTGAGGAAAAAGGGATCGAATTCAATCGAGAGAAACTGAAATCTTTTTTCCTGCTTTTAAACTTCGGTATTATCTTTACGTTGTTTCTTTCAGCACTCTGGTTTGTGCCGCCCAAAGTTTTTTATGTTATGGGATTGATAGGAACCATTGCACAGTTACTAGCGTTTTATGAACTTTATATATTACTAAAAGCTAATTTTAAGGTTTTAAAACATGCTTTCTCGGAACGTTCTTTTTTTCTTCTGAAAATAGCTGGAGGTTTAGTGATCGTAAAAATATTGATGCAGGTGACTTCGGCATTTCCATATATGGCCAATTTGGCATTTCAGCTTAAAGATTTTGTAATTGGCTATTTACACTTGGTATTTCTAGGGGTTGTCATTACAACAATGATGGCTTTCCTAAATTATTTCAAGCTGCTCAATATTCCCAAAAGCTTTCTGTGGTTATTTCTTGTAGCCTTCGTCACTACGGAAACGCTTATATTCTACAAAGCCGTGGCTTTATGGCTTGGGCTTCCATTTTTTCAGGATTATTATATCTATCTCGCCTTTTTAAGTTGTCTCTTTCCTATTGCTGTGGGAGTTTTATTTTTTAAACAGATTAAAAGTATATATCTTTCTGCCTAAATTACAGCTTTAAATTTAATTTTTCAAAATTTTATTTAAAGTTTAAAGCTGATAAATGTCATTTTAACTTCAATAAGGTTTTGTAATATTTGCTGCCGTAATAATGAGCAAATATTAGATTAATGGTAAACTGTTTCCATTGTGGAGATGCGTGCTTGGATGTTGAGATTACGCACGATGATAAATCTTTTTGTTGCCATGGCTGCAAAACGGTTTACGATATTCTTCACTACAACGACCTAAGTTATTATTACGATCTTGAAAAAACCCCAGGTACTTCTCCTCTGGAAATTGCTGGGAAATACGACTTTTTAGATAACGAAGCTATAGTTGAAAAACTACTGGAGTTTAACGATGGAAAAATGCAGATTGTTTCCTTTGTTATTCCTTCAATTCACTGTAGCAGTTGTATTTGGATTCTAGAAAACCTCAATAAACTTAATCCTTCGGTAAAAACATCTCAGGTAAACTTCCCCGAAAAAACCGTTCGAATCACTTTTACAACGGAAACGTTGGGTACCGACAAACAGGAGAATACCTTAAAAAACCTAGTTATTTTACTGAGTAGAATTGGCTACGAACCCTATATTTCGCTGGATGACTCTAATAAAAAGGAAAAGGACGTCAACCGAAGTTTAATCTATAAATTAACCATTGCAGGTTTTGCATTCGGGAATATCATGTTCCTTTCGCTTCCAGAGTATTTTGAAGATTCGGAATTTTGGTTGGATCAGTTTAAACCATTCTTCCGCTGGTTGATGTTTGCTTTTTCGCTACCGGTGGTTTTTTATTCGGCAAGTGGCTATTTCACTTCTGCATATAAGGGACTTCGCTCTAAAATATTAAATATCGACGTTCCCATTGCATTGGGAGTAGCGGTTCTTTTTATACGCAGTACTATTGATATTGTTATGGATTGGGGTACTGGTTTTTTTGACAGTCTTACGGGCTTGGTTTTCTTTTTGCTTCTCGGGAAATATTTTCAGCAGAAAACATATAGCTATCTCTCTTTTGAACGCGATTATAAGTCCTATTTTCCAATTGCCGTTACGCGACTTTTTAAAAATGAAGAAGGAAAAATTGTTGAGGAACAGGCCGAAGTTTATACAGTTGAAAAAGGCGACCGATTATTAATTCGGAATAACGAAATACTACCTGTAGATGCAATCTTGATCAAAGGCAATGCACTAATTGACTATAGTTTTGTAACCGGCGAGGCGGAACCCATTTCAAAACAAAGCGGCGATAAGCTCTTTGCCGGTGGAAGACAACAGGCTGGAATTGTAGAAGTAGAAGTTTTAAAACCAGTTTCCCAAAGCTATTTAACCCAGCTGTGGAGTAATGATGTTTTTAGTAAAGACAAAACGGGTATTTTTGAATCCTTGACGGACAGTATTAGTAAGCGCTTTACCGTAACGCTGCTTTCCATTGCCTGTATTTCGACTATTTTCTGGTTAATTGTTGATCCTTCAAAAGCGTTTAATGTATTTACGGCGGTGCTAATTGTCGCTTGTCCGTGCGCCATTGCATTAGCTGCTCCTTTCACATTGGGGAACGTGCTACGTATCTTCGGAAGAGAAAAACTGTATTTAAAAGAAGCTCCAATTATTGAACAAATGGCGAAGTTGGATACCGTCGTTTTCGACAAAACGGGAACCCTCACCACCAATAAGAAAAACTTGATTACGTATGAAGGCGTTGCGCTTTCTTCGGAGGAAAAAAAATTGCTAACCAACACCCTTCGGGCTTCCAGCCATCCTTTGAGTCGTTCTCTTTACAGCATTCTTGAAAAAAATGATATACAGACTTTAGATGATTTTGAAGAAGAAGTAGGAAAGGGAATTTCCGCAAGTTTTAACGACAATTCCATAAAGGTTGGTTCTTATGAATTTGTTGGTTCTTATGATGACACTATCAGGGAAGTTAAAAATAAAACCACGGTTCACATCAGTGCAAACAAGGTTTATAAAGGGTGTTATATTTTCAACAGCGAATACAGAAGTGGCGTTGCCGATGTTTTTAAACAGTTAGGGGAAGATAAAGAAGTAATAGTTCTTTCCGGCGACAATGAAGGCGAACGCGAACGTTTGGAGGCTATGCTTCCAAAAGGAGTGAAGTTGCATTTCAACCAAAAACCGAACGACAAGCTCAACTTTATAAAATCACTACAACAAGAGGGCAAACGCGTCTTGATGATAGGCGATGGGTTAAATGACGCTGGAGCCTTAAAGCAGAGTGATGTGGGTTTTGTTATTTCAGAAAACACGAATGTTTTTTCTCCTGCTTGTGATGGGATTTTGGATGCCACGCAATTCAACAAAATTGCTGATTATTTAAACTTTTCAAAGATTGGCGTAAAGATAATTAAATGGGCATTTTTATTCTCTTTGTTTTATAATTTAATAGGCTTAAGCTTTGCAATTACGGGACATTTACGACCTGTAGTGGCGGCCATTCTAATGCCTTTAAGCTCTATAAGCATTGTAGTTTTCACAACCCTCGCAACACAATATGTTGGGAAGAAATTAAGAATGAATATAAATAAGCAAAATTGACAAATGTCATATATTAAGGGCATTTTCAACAATATTTTTGACTTTTAAAATTTTTAGGTATGAACATCATTTACATGCTTTTGGCAATTAGTCTCTTTGTGGCTCTTGTCTTTTTTGTATTGTTCATTTTTTCTATGAAAAAAGGGCAGTATGATGATACCTACACCCCCTCGGTGCGGATGCTTTTTGATGATGAACTTGTGAAGGAAGGCGCCACGTCAAAAACTGAAACTGCAGAAACCATGGCTTCAGGTAGCAAGAAACAATTAACCAATCCAGATAAATAATTTTATTACCATTATGCAAACAGAACAGTTTTACTACGACAATCAGATTGTCAAAAAATTTATCTATGCGACCATTTTTTGGGGACTTATAGGTATGAGTGTAGGTTTACTGCTGGCCTATATGTTTATGTTCCCGAATATGACGGACGGAATTTCTTGGCTTAGTTTTGGTCGTTTACGGCCTTTACACACCAATGCCGTGATTTTCGCATTTGTTGGGAACGCCATATTTGCCGGAGTTTATTATTCCAGTCAGCGTTTGCTGAAAGCGCGAATGTGGAGTGATGCGCTTAGTAACCTAAACTTCTGGGGTTGGCAAGCAATTATTGTTGCTGCTGCCATTACCTTGCCTTTAGGTTATACCACATCAAAAGAATATGCGGAACTGGAATGGCCTATTGATATTGCCATAGCGGTAATTTGGGTGGCTTTTGGTATCAACTTGATAATGACCATGGTCAAAAGACGCCAGCGTCACTTATATGTTGCCCTTTGGTTTTATTTGGGAACGTGGGTAACTGTTGCCGTTTTGCATATCGTGAACAGTATGGCAATTCCTGTAACTGCCTTAAAGAGTTATTCTATGTACGCTGGAGTGCAGGATGCGCTGGTGCAATGGTGGTACGGGCATAATGCGGTTGCGTTTTTCTTAACCACGCCTTTTCTTGGTTTGATGTATTATTTTGTTCCAAAAGCGGCAAATAGACCGGTATATTCCTACCGACTTTCTATCGTTCACTTTTGGTCTTTGATCTTTATTTATATTTGGGCTGGGCCGCATCATTTGTTATATACAGCACTTCCGGAGTGGGCGCAAAACCTAGGGGTTGCCTTTTCTGTAATGCTTTTGGCCCCATCTTGGGGAGGTATGATTAACGGTCTTTTAACCTTACGCGGTGCTTGGGATAAAGTTCGTGTAGATCCAGTTTTGAAATTTTTCGTAGTAGCCATAACGGGATACGGGATGGCAACTTTTGAAGGCCCCATGCTTTCGCTTAAAAACGTAAACGCCATTGCACACTTTAGTGACTGGATTATTGCCCACGTTCACGTTGGCGCCCTTGCCTGGAACGGTTTCTTGGCCTTTGGTATGATTTATTGGTTGGTGCCGAGATTGTTTAAGACCAAACTCTACTCCATAAAATTAGCGAACGCACATTTCTGGATAGGTACTTTAGGTATTATTATGTATGCCTTACCAATGTATGTTGCAGGTTTTATGCAGGCTTCCATGTGGAATCAGTTTAACCCTGATGGAACACTTACTTATGGAAACTTCCTTGAAACGGTGACTCAAATTATGCCTATGTACTGGATGCGTGCCATTGGTGGTAGTCTTTATATTACAGGAGCCTTTATTTTGCTTTACAATATGATAATGACTGCAAGAAATGGAAGCAAGGTTACCGATGAATTAGCAGAAGCAGCACCGCTTACTCCAGTAACCAAAAGACAGACTGTTGGTGAAGGCTGGCACACTTGGTTGGAGCGTCGTCCTGTTAAATTGACAATTTATGCAACCATCGCAATTTTAATTGGGGGAATGGTGCAAATTATTCCATCGCTGATGGTTGATGATTATGTACCTACAATTTCATCTGTTAAACCATATACGCCTTTAGAGTTGGAGGGTCGCGATATTTATATTCGTGAGGGTTGCGTAAACTGCCATACACAAATGATACGTCCATTTAGAAGTGAGGTGGAGCGCTATGGCGAATATTCTAAATCTGGGGAATATGTTTACGACCATCCATTTTTATGGGGAAGTAAACGTACCGGTCCAGACTTACATCGTATTGGTGGGAAGTATTCCGATAACTGGCATTTAAACCATATGTATGACCCGCAGAGTACTTCTTCAGGCTCTATCATGCCTTCCTATAAATGGTTGGTGAGTTCAGAATTGAACAAGTCTAATACCGAAGATAAAATGCGTGCGCTTACAACAATTGGCGTGCCTTATACCGATGAGGAAATAGAAAGAGCACAACAATGGATGGATGAGCAAGGAACAAAAATAGAGCAGAATCTTTATAGCGATCCCGATTTTGTGACAACCTATGAAGCAGATAAAAAATATGCACAAGACAACGGAGAAGATTTTATTGAAATGAAAAACCGTGAAATTGTAGCAGTTATAGCTTATTTGCAGCGATTGGGAACTGATATTAAAGTACAAAACACCGAAGATGCTTCGGTCCAAAACGATTAATTATGCTGAAGTTTATAAAAGGAAATTTAGAAAACATTGATAATGTTCAAATATATCCACTCATTTCACTAATGATATTCTTTGTCTTTTTTGTGTTACTTTTTTATTGGGTAATTACAGCGAAGAAAGAGCATATTGCTGAAGTGAGCAACATTCCATTAGAGGACGATACTAACAACCAAAACGAAAAACTACTATGAAAATAGCATCATATTTAAGAGTCACTGGCTTTATGATCCTCGCATTTTTTCTAATGGAATTCATTGTTGATTCCGGAAAAGATCTAGCAATAATCAAATATCCCATTATGTGGGCAGTATTAGTGATGATACTGTTTCTAGCAATTGTATTTGAAGTAATTGCCGCTGCTTTACAGCGTATCTTGTTTGCCAGTCTTAATCCAGAAGCTCAAGAACGTTTTGTTGCTGCCGAGGAGTTACGTGAAGAAAATCGTTTTGGCTGGTTTAAAAGGAAATATCACGAAATGTTGGATTCCAGGCCAATAGAAAGCGAGCAAGAAATTGTAATGGATCATAACTATGATGGAATTCGCGAGTTGGATAACAACCTTCCACCTTGGTGGAAATACCTTTTTTATATTACCATTGTTTTTGGAGTAGCTTATTTTGTTTATTATGAGGTGTTTGACGGTCCTAACCAGATTGATGAATATGAAACTGAAGTTGCAATAGCAAAGGAAGAAATTGCCGAATTTAAGAAAAACAACAAAGATCTAATTGATGCAGAGTCTGTTGAACTAATGACGGACGCTTCAGACCTTGCTGCTGGTAAAACCATATATATGGATAACTGTGTTGCCTGTCATAAAGACAATGGTGGTGGGGGGATTGGTCCGAACCTAACCGATGATTATTGGATTTTAGGTGGGGGGATTAAAAATGTTTTCCACACTATTAGTGAAGGTGGTCGTGCCGGAAAGGGAATGATTGCTTGGAAATCTGATCTTAAACCAAGTGAGATGGCGCAAGTGGCTAGTTATGTTATTAGTTTACACGGCACAAATCCACCTGATGGAAAAGAAGCAGAGGGGGATTTATGGGCAGAGGATGATGCCACTGCGGAATTATAATGTTTTTAAACCAAGCAAAGCTTAGAGATTCAATTATTGAACGTGAATTTCAACCTTAAACTATAATAAAGAAAAAATTGGAAACTCCCGAAAACGAATCCTTTAGAGATAGTATTGGTACCTTGACCGAAGAGGGGAAAAGAGCTTGGGTTTATCCTAAGAAGCCATCTGGAAAATTTTACCAGTATAGAATATATGTGAGTTATGTTTTACTTGCGTTTTTCTTTCTAGCACCTTTTGTGAAAATTAATGGCAATCAGTTTTTGCTATTCAATGTTCTTGAGCGTCGTTTCAATATTCTCGGATTCCCATTTTGGCCGCAAGATTTTTATCTCTTCGTGATTATGATGATCATCGGAGTGGTATTTATAATCTTTTTTACAGCGGCCTTCGGAAGGATTTTTTGTGGATGGATCTGTCCGCAAACAATTTTTATGGAAATGGTATTCCGAAGAGTTGAATATTGGATTGATGGAGATAGAGGAGCTCAGATTCGTTTAGATAAAGCACCTTGGAATGCAGCCAAGATTAAGAAAAGAGCATTAAAATGGTTCATTTTTTTTATTATTTCATTTCTAACCGCCAATATATTCCTAGCCTATTTTATAGGAAGTGATCGTTTATTACAGTATGTTTTTGAAGGACCATTAGATCATATAAGTACACTTATTTCACTTTTAATATTTACCGGTGTATTCTACTTTATTTTTGCTTGGTTCCGCGAACAAGTCTGTATAATCGCTTGTCCTTACGGAAGGTTGCAAGGAGTGTTGCTAGACAATAAATCTATTATTGTTGCCTATGATCACAAGCGAGGAGAAAAGGAAGTTGGAAGGGCTAAATTCAAAAAGAATGAAGACCGGGAAGCTTCTGGAAAAGGAGATTGTATAGACTGTTTTCAGTGTGTTAACGTTTGTCCTACAGGGATAGATATACGGAATGGAACGCAGTTGGAGTGCATTAACTGTACTGCTTGTATGGATGCTTGTGATGATATAATGGAAGCTGTAAATCTTCCTAAGGGATTGATTCGTTATGCCAGCGAAGAGAATATTGAGAAAAAGACTCCTTTTAGTTTTACACCTAGATTGAAAGGCTATACCGCAGTGTTGATAATATTGATTGGAGTTTTGAGTGGTCTCCTGTTTTTAAGAAGTGATGTAGAAGCTAATGTTTTAAGACTTCCAGGTCAGTTGTATGAGCACAAAGAGAATAATATAATTAGTAATGTGTTCACCTATAAACTGCTCAATAAAACTACCAAGGATATAGAAGACATTCACTTTGTGCTGAAATCTCCAAAAGGAACAATTAAAACCGTAAAACAGGGCGAGATTATAGTACCAGCTCAGGATTTAGCTGAAGGAACACTCTTTATTGAAATTAACAATTCTGCCTTAAGCGGGGATAAAAACCGTGCTGTTATTGAAGTCTATAGCGGCAAAAATTTGATTGAAACAACGAGTGCGACATTTTTGGGACCTCGAAGTTATAAATAGATGCCGAGTGCTGGATGACCGGTGTTTCCTCCTTCGCTGGCGTACTACGCCGAAGTGGCTAAGAAGGCCGTAAAGCTATGGAGAACAAGGGAAAAATAATCAATAAATAATAATTTAGAACAAAATGAAATTTAACTGGGGTACAGGATTGGCGATTTGGTTGGGGCTTTTTATAGCGTTCATTATGTACTTTGTTATAAGAATAAGTACGGAAGATAAGTATGATTATGACTTGGTGACTGAGGAATACTATCAGAAAGAAATGGTGTTTCAAAAGGAAATGGATGATGAGGCAAACTCGAACACTTTAGAAAATAATATTTCAGGTGAAAAAATAGGAGCGGGGTGGATGCTTACTTTTCCTGAGAATATTGATTATTCAAAAATAAAGGGTACCGTGTTCCTTTACAGACCCTCCAACAAAAAATTGGATTTTAAACTTCCATTGAATCTTTCAAGCCCTAATGTGCTTATTCCAGATCAACGTTTGTTGGCTGGCCGTTGGAATACCATAGTTCAATGGAGTTATGAAGGAGAGGATTATTTGTATAAGGAGGAGATTGTTTATTAAACGAAATCGAAATCGAAATCGAAATTGAAATCGAAAATTGAGAAAAGAATAAAGAGAAAAGAAGAAAGACTTTTGAACAGTGTAAAAGTTTATGACTTCAGAAGTTTCAAAATTAAGCCTGAGTATTGAACATTGACTATTGAGAATTGAACATTTTAAACGTTAATGAGTTTAATAGTTTATTTTTTAACTTGACCACTGACCACTGACCACTGACCACTGACCACTGACCACTGAACTTTGAATCTTAAACATTGAATATGCTATACACCGCACTTTTATTTGGATTATTGGGTAGTTTCCACTGCGTGGGGATGTGCGGGCCTATTGCATTTATGTTGCCGGTTGATAGAAATAACAGTTTTAAAAAACTTGGGCAGATCTTTCTGTATCACTTCGGGAGGGTTTTGGCGTATAGTATTATTGGGCTCGCTTTCGGACTGGTTGGTAAAAGTTTGAATCTGTTTGGTTTTCAACAACAACTTTCTATTATTATCGGTGTTTTGATGTTGTTAGTGATTTTTATTCCGCAGAAAACTTTCAACAAATACAATTTTTCAAGACCGGTTTTTAAGATTATTTCAAAAGTAAAGTCGGCTCTGGGAAAAGAACTTAAAAAGAAAACTCCTGATACTTTTTTAACCATCGGTTTCTTAAATGGGTTTCTTCCTTGTGGGTTGGTTTATATGGCAGTTTTCGGAGCCATTGCTTCGGGAAATGCATTTCAAGGTAGTTTGTATATGGCCGTATTTGGGATGGGAACCATTCCATTGATGACATCGGCAATTTATCTTGGAAACTTTTTAAACGGACAGGTGCGCCAGCGAATTCGGCGTGCGATTCCTGTTCTTGTAGTTATTATAGCGTGCCTTTTTATAGTTAGAGGTTTGGGGTTGGGCATTCCATATATTTCACCAAAACCAATGACTGAAACCGTGGATGCAAATCAAAATTGCGCCCCGACGATTTCAGAAAATGAATTAATTAATAACAATTAAAATAGTTATATCATGACAAATTCAATCTTGCCACTTGCAAATTGGGGAATGGGAACCGCAATCATTATTTTCTTTGCCGTGTTGTGTGTTGCTCTTACAGCCATTGTGCTTGCCTTTGTATTTGGCGGAACAAAAAAGAAGAAGGATGAAGAAGTGACTTCATCAGAAAAAGAGAACGTTTAAAAACTTTATGCTATGAACATTTTAAATTCTATTCCGTTAGTTGATTTTACTGATGGCGTTGTAACCACAATAATATCTATTGTTATATGCTTCGCCATAATCATTGGCCTTATTCTGTATGTTAAAAACAGTAAAAAGCGAAAGAATATGGTGCACAATAAGAAAAAGAAGAATGACAATCCGGAAAAAAGAGGGTAGTCTTTAGTCGGTAGTTGATAGATTTTAGAGATCGGTATTTTTGGTACTCCCAACTACAGTCTATAGTCTACCGACTACAAACTATTTTGCTAAATCGATAATAGTTTGGACGGTTTCTTTATTGTCAACGCCAAGTCCTTCTTGTTGGTGAGCAAGTTCGCCACCCTGGTCAAAAACACTTATAATGTTTGAGTGGGAGAAATCTATTGGTGAAATTTCTTTATAGTTTACAGCCAATACGGCTGCAAATTCGCGTGTATCTTCTTCCGTGCCACGTAGAAATAGCCATTTGTCCTCTTCCATTTCATTCTCTTTGGCGAAAGCTGTTAAACGTTCAGGCGTGTCAGTTTCTGGGTCTATGCTAACGAAAACGTATTGCACATCATTTTTTTTATCTTCTGGAATCTGTTTTTCAATATTGCGCATATCTGCAACCAATCGTGGACAAGCAGCTTGACAAGAAGTGTAGATCATCACCATTGCCAATACTTTTCCTTTCAGTTCTTTTAATTCAATTTCATTGCCGTCTTGTGTAGTCCATTGAGAGGGAAGGTTATAAATGGACATATCCGATATTTTTTCACTATCAGTATTTTCCAAAATATCCGCTTCCGCAGTTTCGGAATCTTTCTTTGAAGTATCGTTACAAGATATTGCAACTAAAGAAAGTACAAGTAATATATGTTTAAAGTGTATCATAATAATTTAGAGTTTTTAAAACAATGATTTAAGACGACAGGACGCAATATCTTCTTTCCGGCAGGAATAAGATTAAAAAAATTTAAAATTCGTCCTGCGCTTGCCCTTCGTCGGAAGGTCATAAGTCTTTTTGCCCTACGTCTAGTTTTTCAATATCTTTTGCACATCGAAAGCCTAAGTTTTGTGAGCTATAACGTGCTTTCATACTTCCGCGGAAAGCATAGCGCATAAATGCAGCATAATTCATTAAATCTGAAGCACCAATGGCAGCACTTCCGCAGAAAAGATTGGAGTCTTTGTCCTGATCTTTTCTGGATTCTCCAGAGATAAGTACGGAGTTGAAATCTTGGGTCCACTCCCATACCAAACCGTGGAGGTCATAGATTCCCCAATAATTTTTAAACGTAGATCCAACAGACTTATTATAAGTTCTGGGGGCTTCATACCAATTTAAGATATACTGATTATACGACTTTATTTTTCGAGCATCTTGCACATCTTCATTCGCCATGGCGGCAAACTCCCATTCATCCATGGTGGGAAGGCGTTTTCCTTGGCACTCACAGTATTTTTTTGCGGCAAACCAAGACACATTGTTCACAGGAGCATCTGGAAGTCCAGTAAAACTGGTGTCGTCTGTCCATTTTGCCAAATAACTTTTGTCGGCAAATAAAGCTTTTACATTGCTTTTTTTCCATTTTGGATTTTCCTGTACAAATTTTAAATAATCTGTATTTGTAACAGGTAGTACGTCCATCATAAACGAATCAACGTCTATAAGTTGATCTGCGGCGCCATAAAGCGGTAAATAAACACCGCCTTTTACTGTAACCATTTTATCATTTTGGGCTGTAACCTTGCAAAATAATGACAGGATTAAGAAAAACGCGGTGCTATAAAACTTCAATCTAAACAATATTTCTATCTGTTTCTAACGGCTTCCACCATTTGTGGAGTAACTTCTTTTTTGGAGTTGCCCCAACTGTTATAAACGTAAGTAAGTACGTTTGATACTTCTTCATCACTAAGTGCTTGTGCAGTCATCACACTGTTGTATTTTTCACCGTTCACTGTAATTTCACCAGTTTTTCCGTGTAATACAATATCAATTGCACGATCAACATCTGCATTTAAATAATCTGATTTTGCAAGTGGAGGAAAAGCGCCTGCAATTCCCTGTCCATTTCCTTGATGACAGGCAACACAAGTAGCCATATACTTGTCTTTACCAAACTTCATTTTTTCCTCAAAGCTTAAGGCTTTAACTTCTTCTTTTGCTTTTTTCCTATCAAGGCTTGGCATAGACTGGATTACACTACCTTCTGGAAGGTAAATACCATCGTGGATTTCACCAGTAAATACCTTCTTGTTTTCTTCGCCTTCTACATTTAGCATAGCGAGTGCACCTTTATTAAAGGCTCTAAACATAGAGTGATCCACTAAGATGAAGGAGCCGGGAGTGTCCACTTTAAATTCAACAATAGCTGAACCACTGGCAGGAATCAAAGTTGTTTGAACGTTATGATTTAACAAGTCACCCCCTTCAACATGCACTTTGTCGAAAATCTCTCCAATTACGTGGAAAGACGAAATTAAACTAGGACCCCCATTCCCTACAAAGAGACGAACCGTTTCGCCCACTTTTGCTGTCATTGCATTGTCACCTGTTAAGGCACCAACGTGACCGTTGAATACAACATAATCTGGATTTTCATTAATGGCTTTTTGCATATCAAATGCTTGCATGCCACGGTCTCCATAGCCACCTTCTGTATAGAATTCACCTTGCATCACGTAGTATTCTCTGTCTACTGGTTCTAGTCCACCTTCTGGTTCAACTAGAATAAGGCCATACATTCCATTGGCAATGTGCATTCCTACTGGCGCAGTGGCACAGTGGTAAACATATAAGCCTGGATTAAGTACTTTAAAGGAGAATACTTTTTCGTGGCCTGGAGCAACGAAGGAAGATTCTGCACCTCCACCGGGACCATTTACGGCGTGAAGGTCAATGTTGTGTGGAAGCTTGTTGTCTGGGTGGTTTTTAAGATGAAATTCTAATTCATCGCCAACGCGTGTTCTAATGAAACTTCCTGGAACGGTTCCTCCAAAAGTCCAATAGACATATTTTACACCGCCAACCATTTCACCTTCACGTTCCTGGATTTCCAGATCCACGATCAGCTTTTTTGCCATTCTTTTTCCAACAGGTGTTGGTACGAATGGAGGGGAGGTAAGTTCTGCGACCATTTCTTGGTTTGTCGGAATATCTACCGCGTCATCATAAGTTTTGTCTGATTGATCATTAACACAGCCAGAAAGAAATGCTATTGTGCTTAAACCTAACAGCATTTTTGTGACGAAATTTTTTTTGATTCTTAAATTCATGTGGATATAATGTTTGGTTGTTAAAAAATTAGTTGTGATCTGATTAATAATTCTTGGTTGGTTTTAAATTTAATAAATACATAACATTGGTTTGTTTACTTATTATATTGAGTTAATTAATGTTTATTTATTTCTGCGGGTTGTTTTGCCAAGTGAAAATAACTGGATCAATTGTCAACATCGCCCAAGCCCAATTATTGGTGTTACCATCAAAATTATTCTTTAAAGCCTCTGTTCCTTGGGAAGCAAAGAAATGTGAATAACCCGCTTGTATACCAACAAATTCACTCAATTTTAGCGAAGTTACTAAATCCATTTCAAAACCAAGGTTTTTTGAAAGGTCTTCATCTAACTTAGCAGCTGAGAAAAATTGATGGAAAACGGCCGTTATATTTGCTTTCTTATTAAATGAATATTTAATATTTCCGTATAAATCTACTAATCCAACATTGTTTAAATGATTGCCAACATAAAAATAATCCATAAACCCATTAAACTTATGGTTGGTTCCATAAAGCGGGTTAAAAGCCTTGTTTTTTCCATTACTTGGAGTTCCATATTCATTTCCACTTTGTAATTCACCCCCAAAACTAAGGTTAAGGTTTTCTGTTGCCGAATATAAACCTTCCAATGAAAACAAATAAGCGTTTAGAGTATTATCGGCAACATCTTTTCCAAGTTGATAGTAAAAATTAGAGCTAAAGTTGAATTTACCTACACCTGCTTTTAAATGAAGACCCGCAGTTTGAGTGTATCGAGTGTCGTTTTTTGCTGGGTCTATTTCGTCAATGTATTGTTGGCCATTATTCAATAAAAGAAAACTTGCGCTAATGGTTTTCCAATCTTTATGAAGCCATATATATTGTAAGCTTTTATAGGTGTTAACTGTCAAAACATTTCCGGTTAAGAATTCTCCACCTTGATTATATGCCGCCCCCAAATGTAATTTCATAAAACTAGGCTCAAATTTTACAATGGCAGCGTCATGGCTTCTTCCCTGCTGGGCCCAATCTACGTTGCCGAAAAACCTTTGGTCGTCGTAAACAATTTCCTGACGACCTACTTTTAAGGTGAGTTCGGGAATCAGTAAAACTTCGGCCCATGCCTGGTGAAGCGATATCCCATTGTTGTCTGCAGTATTAAGTTGGGGAACATCTCCCCAAACCCGAATATCCTGCGGGCTTAAATAAATTTGAAGCTTTTCGGTTTTATAACCAAAATTCAATCTTGTTCGTTGCGAGACAAATGCAGCAGGATCAGTATGGTCAGGAAAAAGTGTTTTATAACCGTGACGGAATTCAAATCGAGGTCTTAATTGCGCATCTACTGTAAATTGTGCGTAGCCTTGAGTGATGCCTAACACAAGAATGATAAAGATAAAGTTTTTCGAAATATTCATTGACGCATTTGTTATTTATGACACAAAAGTCCGAATATACTTGCAAGGAAAAAATGACGAATATCAGTATTTCAAATAAAATAAATAATTTTTTTATCCTAAATGGTCATGGAGAACAATTGCATTTCTGGCTTGCTGCGCTGCAAAAGAAGATCGAAAGCCATACACACATTTCGAACATAAGGACGACCTTTTTCAGTAATTTGAAGACTTTCGAAACCGATTATAATTAACCCGTCATCTTGCATTTCCTGTAGTTTAGACAAGACTTCTGGCAACTCTTTAAATTGCATCTTTGGGTCGCTCCAAGAAGTTTCCAGACGACACATCATATTTAAAATATGTTTACGAATTACCAGATCTTCTTCGTTTAGATTATGACCTTTATGGATGGGAAGGATTCCCTGCTCCACCAAGTCTTGATATTCTTCTACATTTTTGGAGTTTTGCCCAAAACTGTACCAACTATCACCGATAGCAGAAACACCAAGACCGATCATCAATTGCGTTTTACTTTCAGTATAGCCCATAAAGTTTCTGTGCAGTTTCTTTTGTTCTACTGCTTTGTGTAAACTATCGTTTTTAAGGGCGAAATGATCCATCCCAATTTCTATATATCCAGCTTCTTCCAGCATTCGTTTGCCGGTTTCATACATTTCTCGTTTTTCTGAAGCACTCGGTAAGTCTTCATCCTTAAAACCGCGCTGTCCATTCCCTTTTATCCAAGGTACGTGGGCATAACTATAAAAAGCAATACGGTCTGGCATCAGTTCTTTGGTTTTTTCAATGGAATACATTACGTTTTCTCTTGTTTGAAAAGGAAGACCAAAAATAATATCGTGGCCTACTGAAGTATATCCAATTTCACGCGCACTTTCTGTTACGCGCTTTACATTTACAAAGGGTTGAAGTCTATGAATAGCAATTTGAACGGTGGTGTTATAATCCTGAACCCCGTAACTCACTCTAGTAAATCCGCAATCATAAAGCGTTTGTAAATGCTCATTCTTTGTATTATTGGGATGTCCCTCAAAGCTAAAGGAAGGGTTTTCGGCCATAGTGGCATCGCGAAAAATTTCTTTTATAAGAAGCCTTAAGTTTTCTGCGGAAAAGAAAGTGGGCGTACCGCCCCCAAGATGAAGTTCTTTAATTATAGGACGCTCATTAAACATTTCTAGGTATAGACGCCATTCCTTTAAAACGGATTCGAGATAAGGCGTCTCCACTTTGTGATTTTTTGTGATCCGCTTGTTGCAACCACAAAAAGTGCAGAGACTTTCGCAAAAAGGAAGATGTATATATAGACTTATGCCTTCAGAAGCATTGCTTTCCGAAAAACTTTGAGTCACATTTTTCTTCCATTCTTTCAGTGAAAAACTTTCGTTATTCCAATAAGGAACTGTGGGATAACTGGTGTAACGCGGGCCGGGAACATTGTATTTTGAAACTAGGTTTGTTTGCATGAGCTTTTTTAATTCTGCTCAAAATTACTTTTGTCGTGAAGACTATAAAATGATAAATGTCAGATTTATGAGAAATTGATTTTTGACACTAATGCACGAATATTCTTGGGAATCATTCGTGCATTAGTGGTTTTATACCTACGAGGAGCCCCGAGATTGCTTCGTGCCTCGCAACGCGGGGAACACCTTGCAGGAAAATCAGAAACATTTGTGCATTGGTGGCATTCTTTTTCGCGGGAGTGTCAAAAATATTGGTGCATTTGTGGCAATACTTTTATTTATTAAGAATAATCCACAAAATCAAGCCATCCTTAAAATCGTCTCGTATTTTGTTAAAGGCTATCCGCATTTGAGCCTCTACTGTTTTTATGGAAATATTCAATTCATCTGCAATTTCCTTATACTTGAAGCCTTGCATTTTTAGCCGTAGAATTTCTTGGCAGCGAGGAGGCAGCGTTTCAATTATTTTTTTTAGACGTTTGGTGGCTGCTTGTAAATCATTTTCTGGACGTTGTTCTTCTTCCTCCAACGCCTTATATTTTAATTCTTCTAGCAAATTTGTTCGTTTGTTTTTTTGGCGAATGGTTTTTAAAAACGAATGATACCCCATTCTAAAAAGATAACTTTTTACCGAAGTGTGTATTTCGATTTCTTCACGTTTGTTCCAAAATTTAACGAAAGTGCGTTGTGCAATTTCTTCCGCTGTATCAAAATCAGGGGTGTAGCTTCTAAGGTAGGCGCAGAGTGGCCCGTAGTATTTATCAAACAAAGATTTGAACGCGGGTTCACTTCCTTGTTTTATGTCGGCAATTAAATGCGCATCGTCCATTATTTTGTTCTCCTGGATTTCGGGTTCGAAGTTAGGAATATTAAAAATACTTAAAAAAAACTTAAGGGTAAATCATTTTTTCTGCATCATAGGGGTATAAAAGAGAAAAAATAGTTTTGAAAACGCTTATTATTAAATATTTGAACGAAACCATTTCCGAAGCGGAACGACTTCAGCTTACGGAATGGTTGCAAATTCCTAAAAATCAAAAGACATTTAAGGAGTTCGTAAAGATAAACCATCGCCTCAACAAGATTTCCGAATCTGTAGATTCAGAAGTAGCTTATAAAAAGTTGATGGCAAACAATTCCGAAGAAAAAGAAAAAACACCAGTAAGAAAACTTATCCCTAATTGGCTGAAATATGCCGCTGTATTTGTGGGAGTAGCAATTATTGGTTATGGTATTTATTTCAACTCCCCTAATGAAGGTACTGTAACGGCTGCTCCCCAAATTACTTTACAATTGGAAGATGGCAGCATCCGCACGGTTGATGAAAATAACGAAACTGTTATTGTTAATGCAGCAGGCAATCGCATTTCTCAGCAAAAACGTGATGAACTTATTTACGATAATACTAACGTTGCACAAACGCTACAATACAACACTCTTACCGTTCCTTATGGAAAAACCTTTAAGCTGAAGCTTTCAGATGGATCACGTGTTGTTTTGAACGCAGGTTCCGAATTGAAATATCCAGTCAACTTTATTAAAGATGAAAATCGTTCTGTATTCTTAAATGGAGAAGCTTATTTTGAAGTTGCCAAAGACGATGCCCATCCTTTTATAGTTAATACAGAAGATATGGATGTTGAAGTTCTGGGAACCCACTTTAATGTGACCTCTTATACAGACGATCAAAAAACATTCACTGTTTTGGTGGAAGGAAAGGTGGCTGCGCACGACAAACTCGATGCCAACGACACAAAAACATTAAATCCGAATGAAAAAGCCTTTTTTGAAAACGGAAAACTGCAAGTAGAAAAAGTAAACGTCACCAAATATATAGCCTGGGTTCAAGGTGAGTTGATTTTCGTGGACGATTCTTTTAAAGTAATAGCAAACAAACTGGAGCGTAAATTCAATGTGAAAATTGAAAACAACTATGCGGAGCTTGCCGAAATCAACATTACTGCAACCTTTACAAACGAAACTATCGAAGAGGTTCTAAGCACCTTCCAATCCTATAAGGATTTTGATTATGTGTTAAAAGATGGAACAGTAATCATTAGCAGACCGAAAAAATAAAGAGTGTTTAAAAGAAAAAAAGGAAGATGCGTCAACACCTTCCTCTTTAATTAGAATGATTTAACCTTATTTCCAACAAAGTAAAACCGATGTAAAATTATGAAAAATGAACCAATCAAAGATGTACTTCGGTGCATTTTCAACACCAATCATTTAAAGATGAAACTCACTTTCACATTATTGCTTGTCAGTCTTTTTCAAATGAACGCCACTAATGGCTATGGACAGAGCACTCGTGTTTCCATTATCGCCGATGGCGTTCCTCTTACTCAGGTATTTCAGATTATTGAAGATCAAACGGATTTTAATTTTTTCTACAACAGCAAAGAAATTGACGTTCGTAAAAAAGTAGTTTTTTCTGCAAGTGACGAATCTGTTTTAGCAGTTTTGCAAAATCTTTTCAGCAATAGCGCCATTTCCTATCAAATTTTGGGGAATCAGATTGTTTTGAAAAAAACTGTAAAACGTGCTGTTAATAATCTTATCACTACTTCGCAGCAACAACAGCCTGTTACGGGGACCATTATTGATAGAACGGGAATGCCTTTGACGGGTGTTACCGTAATTGTTGAAGGAACTCAAAAAGGAACCATTACTAACTTTGACGGAGAGTATGACATTACTTTGGCAGATGGTGAGAACGTGTTGGTTTTTTCTTCCCTGGGTTATAAAACGCAGCGTTTAGAAGTAAATGGTAAGACAGTTATTGACCTTGTTTTGGAGGAAGATTTAAGTCAGTTGGACGAGGTGGTGCTGATTGGTTATGGCGAACAAAAGCGCGAAGATGTTTCTGGAGCCGTTTCTTCTGTTAAAACAAAAGAGGTTATCCAGTCTTCTGTTGGGAATATTGGTTTTGACCGTGCCTTGGGTGGATTGGTTCAAGGGGTTCAAGTATCACAAGGCAGTGGCCGTCCAGGCTCTCCGGTGCGCTTGAATATTCGTGGGATTACCTCACCGCTTTCTTCTTATGGCCTTAACCAACCATTATATGTTATTGATGGCGTTCCTTTTAATATAGATGCCATTGGCGGTGCAAATCCACTTTTAACTCTTAACCCGAACGATATTGAAAGCTTTGACATTTTAAAGGATGCCGCAGCAACTTCTATTTACGGTTCAAGAGGTGCTAACGGAGTTATTCTTATTCAAACAAAACGTGGAAAACGCGGTCAAAAACCGACCATTTCTTTTTCTACCTCCACAACTTTGGCAGAACCAATCAATACTTTGGATGTTTTAAATGCAGAACAATACAAAGGTTTCTATGACCAATTGATAAGAAACAGTGTTGATGCAATGAATGCCGGACAATTGGATCCGTTCTATTCTTATGATCTCGCCAATATTGGAAATGTAGAATTAGATTTTGATACTTTTCTAGTGAACTATGATGGACTTCGGGAAGACTATTTCGGGAATGCTGATACAGATTGGAACGATGTTATCTATAGAGATATAGCTGTCACCAAACAAGCCAACTTTAGTATTAGTGGTGGTGGAAATAAAACGAATTACGCTTTAAGCCTTTCTGCAATAGATCAAGAAGGTCTTGTTGTTAAAGATAAGTTGAAGCAGTATAATCTAAGCATGTCTTTGGATAACGACGTTAACGATTATGTTAAGGTTGGTGGATCGGTAAACCTAAGCCATACTGAATCGAATTCTGGAGAGGATGATGGAATTGGCCAGTATAATGTTAATACATCGGTAGTACGTGCCCGTCCAGACCTTCCTGTTTACGATGAATTGGGAAGACTTTATGGTCAGCCAGATTATTCGTATGGTTTTGAGACTTCTGAGCCAAATCCATTGATGCGACTTCAAAACAAAAACAATAATAAGACCTATAACTTTATAGGAAATTCTTATCTAGAAATTGAGCCTATAAAGCACTTAAAAGTGAAGGCAGATGTTAATGCAGCCGTTTTTTACAATACCACCAGCATTTTTACTCCCAAAATTACGCAGACTGATTTTATGATTTTCCCTAGTGATTCGTATTTAAACGAATCAGATGCGCTGGTTTCAAACATAACCACGAACCTAACGGCCAACTATGACTTTAACCTATCTGACCACCACTTCAATATTCTTGCAGGATTGGCATGGGATAGAACAAATTTTAATAATAAAAGCCACTTTTATACTGGTTTTCCTGATGATGAAGTACTTATTAACGGATCTTCAGCAGAAACGGTACTTGGATATACCAGCAACCGTTTGGAATCTGGTTTGAACTCTGTATTCTCTAGGTTAACCTACAATTATAAAAACAGGTATAATGCTACTATCAACTTTAGATCGGATGCTTCTTCTAAGTTCGGGCCTAACAATAAGCGCGCCTATTTTCCATCGCTTTCTGCAGGCTGGAATATTGCTAACGAAAACTTTCTTTCAACAGAGAAAGTTAACAATCTTAAACTACGGGTAAGTGTTGGACGTGTAGGATCTACAAATGTTGCAGATTATACATATCTACAATTCTTCCAAACTACGGCCAGTGATATTTACAACGGAAATTCTGCCGTAATTCCTTCCAACAATTTTCCCAACATCAATGTTGGTTGGGAAACAACAGATGAAATAAACTTAGGCTTAGACTTTGGTTTTTTCAACTCAAGATTACGCGGAAATGTGGATGTTTATACTAGAAAAACTAAAGATGCCTTAACCCGTACCCCGATACCGCAGGAATTAGGATCTAACACATATTACTCAAATTACTTAGATGTTTCCAACAAAGGTATTGAGGTGAGTTTAGGAGGTGATATAATACGCAGTACAGATTTTACATGGAGTGCCAATATAAATTGGGCCTTCAACCGAAACAAACTGGATAAATTGAAAGGAGCTAAAATTGATCCTTTCCTTCAAGATTACTTTATAGAAGGGGAAGCTGTAGGTTCTATTAGAGGCTATAAAGTGGTAAAAATCATTCAGAGCCAAGAGGAAATAGACAACCTTAACAATCTTTCTCCCGATGGTACTTACGACAAGAATTCAACTGGGGTAGGAGATTATTTATTTGAAGATATCAATGGCGATGGCAAAATAACTTCCGACGATACAACGATTATAGGTGGTATAGAACCAGATTATTTCGGGGGTATTTCAAATACGTTTACGTATAAGTCTTTCAGCCTTTCAGCCTTATTGCAATATTCAGTAGGGGCAGAAACAATTTGGGATGGCGTGGCTTTTGGAACGTTTAACAGCCTTGGCGAAAACAGGTATAGTGAATATGCATTAAACACTTGGACTCCAGAAAACACAGGTGCAAAATATGCACGCGCACTTTATACAGACCCATCTTCAAGTGGAAGAACTTCGGATAAATACCTCTATGACACTTCTTACTTAAGATTAAAAAGCTTGCAATTGAGTTATAATTTGGATTCTTATTTAATGGAACGAATAGGTTTTGACAGTGCAAGAATAATGTTGACTGGAAGTAATTTATTTACGTGGACTAAATGGCCTGGTATAGATCCTGAAAGTCTTTCTGAAAGAGGCTCTATTACAGATCAAGTAAGTGCCGAGGATCCTTATCCATTGTCAAAGTCATTCTCACTAGGTATTCAACTTCAATTTTAAAAAAAGAAAACGATGAAAAAATATATAAACACATTTCAGAAGCTTTTAATACTTACAGTTGCAATAACTATTTCCAGTTGTAGTATTGACGAAATAAAACCGATTAATCAACTTACCGCCGAGAACACCATCCGGGATGAAGAATCTGCACAGAAGGTATTAAACGGAGTTTACGATTTAAGTCGGGCATTCGATATTAGTTTTTTTCCACTTCACTTGGCCGCTTATGGCGATGAGGGCATTAGTACTGGACTCAGCGGTGATGCCGGTTTTAATACCAATGAAGTGCCGGTTGAAAATAGATTTCTTTCCAATGTGTACAATGGACACTATAAAGTAATCAATATTGCCAATTTTTTAATTCAGGAATTGGAAGCTGGAAAAGCAATAGGAATAAGCGAGGAGCGAAAAGCGGAAATGATTTCCGAAGCAAAGTTCCAGAGAGCTTTTTCCTACTTTAATCTATTGCGTTATTTTGGCCAATATTACGATCTAAATTCTAGCTATGGCGTAGTCTTGCGTACTAGTTTTGCTACTGAATTGGAATCTTCTCCTCGTAGCACCGTTCAGGAAACCTATAATTTGATTGAATCGGATTTAGAATATGCCGCAACCAACGGTCCTGTTTTTATCGAACATTTTTACAGTGGAAGTTTGGCTGCAAAAGCCTTATTGGCCAAAGTAAAATTATATGAAGGTAAATATGGCGAAGCTGCGACTTTGGCGGAAGAAGTTATCAATAATGCCGAAGGTTATTCCTTGGAAGCAATTTATAGTGATATATTCTCAAATCGATTTGATTCCTCTGAAGTGATTTTTGCTCCCTTCGCAGGACCTGGAGCTGAAGGCGGAACTAATATGTACTTAGTTAGCCGAACTAACTATAGTGAATATTTTCGTTCTCTAGCCGATATGCAGGTTGGGACAGCCGATGATGGGAGCCTAGAAGGACTCGGTTCAGATTATGACCCAAGATTTAGTTTTGCGTATTCTGAGGAAACTCAAGGAGCTAACTCAAACGGAAAATATCCATTCGCTTCTAATTCCAGTTCCCAAAACAACACTTTATATCATTTGCGTCTTGGCGAGCTATATCTAGTGCATGCCGAAGCATTGACTCGAAGTGGTGGCAATTCTGCGAGCGCTTTACAAAGTCTAAACACGATTCGTGATAGGGCAGGAGTAGATCCAAAGGAATTTGTTGATGTGCCAACATTATTGGAAGACATTCGTCAGGAAAAACTTTTGGAGCTTTCCTTTGAAAATGGAGAGCCGCTATTTGATCTGGTACGTTACGATGTTTTGGGAAATATAGACGCTTCAACAGTAAAATCTACCTTGAACAATGAATATAAATTTATTTTGCCAATTCCTTCGGACGTTTTGATAGGAAACAACGCATTAGTGCAGAATCCGGGGTATTAATTAAATTTTCTGAAACCTGACAGGTTTTAAAAACCTGTCAGGTTTAATAATCATAAAAAAACATTCAAATGAAAAATTTATTTCTAATTGCAATTATCTGTCTTTTCGCTGCCTGTAAGCAGGAACAACCGCCAAAGGACTACGCCGTGATCCACGGTAAAATCACGAACCCTACCGAGAATGAAAGTCTTCGACTTTTCAACCCAGTAACTTCAGAAAATGTGGTGATTAAAGTTGATGAAAACGGAGCTTTCCGCGACACGCTAAAGCTGAAGGAACCAGCTTATTTCAGTGCTGTTTACAACGATGTGTTCAATATCTATTTAGCTAATGATATGGATGTTGAATTAAATTTTGATGCCAATAAAATTTCCAAAACGGTTTCTTATAATGGAGATGGTTCCGAAGAAAACAACTTCCTAAAATATAAAGCAAAGAAAAGCGGTGAATTGATGGGCGAAAATTACAGAGAATATCTTGGGCTTGAAACCAGCGCCTTCGATGCAAAGACTTCCGCGTTCGTGAAAGACCTGAATGACAATTTAGAAAATAAAAAAGCTGAATTGAATCCGGCATTTGTTACTTCAGAAAATGAAAATATCGCAAAATTTAAAAACGATATTCAGGCACAGCATTTACAGCAAATGGAGATTAATGCCGCTCTAAGTCCAGGAATGGAATCTCCGCAATTTACAGATTATCTAAATTATGAAGGAGGCACAACTTCTATTGGAGACCTTAAAGGAAAGTATGTTTATATAGATGTTTGGGCTACTTGGTGTGTTCCTTGTATTTATGAAATGCCTTATCTTATTGAAGTTGAAAAGGCATATGAAGGGAAAAACATTCAGTTTGTTGGAATTTCTATAGATCGTAAAAAAGACGAGGACAAATGGAGAAAAATGATTGTTGATAAAGAATTGATGGGCACGCAGCTTTTGGCTCATAATGAAATAGATTCAAAATTTATCCAAGATTATTACATCCAAGGTATTCCTCGTTTTATCATTTTAGATCCTGAAGGAAATATTGTGAGCTATGATGCGCCACGTCCATCAGACCCTGCATTAATTGAAATGTTCGATTCATTGAATATATAGTTTTTGATTTGTTTTTTAGTTGGTTAGTTAGTTTTCCCGGGATTGTTCCTTGATTTGTTTTCCCGGGATAACGGAAATATGGGCCATTGAAATTATCTCTTTGGCCCTTTTTTTAATTAATTATAATGCAAGCTATAGCTCATCAATAAGACATATAAAATCTATTCCGAATACTATCGGGACTCACGTCTAAAATCTCATTTAAAAAAAATAAATATGAAACATATCTTTTCGCTTAAATCACTGTTCCTTTTAGCTTTATTGCTAATAGTTCAGCAATCGTCAATCGCCCAAACTACTAATTCCAAATTTGAAAGAGTACAGGAATTGGGTGGTGTTGAAGAATATCTTTACACGCCAAACGGACTAAAAATACTTTTGGTTCAAGACAACGCCGCGCCAGTGGTAAATGTGCAAATGGTTTATGACGTAGGTTCCAAATATGAAGTTTCGGGTAATACTGGATCTACACACCTTTTGGAACACCTAATGTTTAAAGGAACCGAAAAATTCAACAAGAAGAAAGGTACATCTATTGATTCTGAATTAACCCGTTATGGCGCGCAGATGAATGCGACAACTTGGAATGACCGTACTAATTATTACGAAACCATCCCAAGCGACAAAATGGAACTCGCGATTGAAATTGAAGCGGACAGAATGCGCAACCTTCTTTTGTTGAAAGAAGATAAAGAAGCCGAAATGACTGTTGTTCGTAACGAATTTGAACGTGGTGAGAACAACCCGAATTCACTACTTTCTAAAGAAATATGGGCAACAGCTTATATGGCTCACGGCTATCACCACTCCACTATTGGATGGCGTTCCGATATCGAAAATATGCCGATGAAAGTATTGCGCGATTTTTACGATACCTACTATTGGCCTAACAATGCGTGGTTAACCGTAGTTGGAGATTTCCAGAAAGATAACCTTTTCAAATTAGTAGATACCTATTTTGGAAAAATTTCAAAAGCATCACACGTCATTCCACAACCTTATACGGAAGAGCCACCACAATATGGTCCTCGTAAAATTGAAATAAGTAAAGCGGGTGAAACGAGTGTAAACACCGTAGCCTATAAAATTCCTGGAACATTGGACAAAGACATTCCAGCCTTGATTATTTTAGCCAAAGCGTTGGGCGATGGTCCTTCCTCTGTTTTGAATAAAGAATTTGTAGACGCTGGTCTTGCTTATTACGCAGGTGCTTCAGCTTCACAATTTGCAGAAAACGGATTGTTTACTGTGACTTTAGGCTTTAACCCTGAAAAAGATTCGGAAGAAATGAATACCAAACTCTTGGAAACTCTTGAAAAGGTTAAGAAAGACGGTGTTCTTCAAGCAGATATTGATCGGATTATTGCGAATCTAAACGCGCAGACTATATTAGGCAGAGATGGTTCAGGAAGTATTGCTTCAGAATTGACAGAGTTTATATCTGGTGGCGATTGGACGGAATATATCAACGAAAGCAAAAAACTTGCAAAAGTTACTGCTGCCGATGTTAAACGTGTAGCAGATAAATATCTAGTGCTTGACCAAAGTACAACTGGATTTTTTATTCCGAAGAAAGCCGGATCAAATCCTGAAACTGTGGAAGGCGAGGCAAAACGCTCTTCAGAAACAGACGGAAAATATTTCTACAGAAATCCAGAAATGTTTGTGGATGGTTCAAATGAAGTTAAAACTACTTTAGAAGTAGAAATTAAAGCTGTAACAGAAACTCCGGGCAATGAAGATTTCATCAGAAAAACAGTTGCTGGCATTGATGTTATTATAAAGAAAACCGGGGCTAAAGGTTACGTTACTGTAGCTGGAAGTTTTCCAATTGGAGAGTTCTTTAACGGTAAGAACAACGAAATGATCCCAACGCTTACTACTTCTATGTTAAGCAAAGGAACAACTAAAAACGACAAATTTCAGTTTTCACAAAAACTTGAAAAGTTGGGTGTTGATATTTATGTGAGTTCAGACAATGACAACGTAAGCTTAGGTTTCAAATCATTATCAAAAGATGTTGATACCGTAATTGCACTCTTGGCTGAGGAATTGCGGAATCCACTTTTTGATGAAAAGGAATTTGATTTGCTAAAGGAACAATTTATAGGAAATATGCAACCAGGTCTTTCAGATCCTGGAACGCAGGGAAACATTGCTTTAACGCAGAGTCTATATCCAAAGGGACATCCTAACTATTCAAATTCTATTGAAAAGACGATAGAAAATATTAAAGATGTGAAATTAGCAGATATAAAGGCCTTTCATAAAAAATATTTTGGTCCTGCAGATATGCACCTTGTATTCGTTGGAGATGTAGATACTAAACCAGTTTACAAATCATTGGAGAAAAATTTCAAAAATTGGTCTGGTGGTGTAAAGAGGAGTTCTAAAAATTACGATGTAAAAAAAGGTAATGCCCTTACAAAAGTTGTAAGTATCCCAGAAAAGCCAAGTGCTGATCTTTTTATTGGGCAGTATACTGGAATGCGTCGTAGCAATGCAGATTTCCTTCCATTTCTTATTGGAAACAGTGTTTTAGGGGGTGGTTTCTCAGGAAGGCTGATGCTCACCGTTCGTGATGAAGCTGGTTTGACGTATGGTATTTCTTCACGTCAAAGTGGATATACTTTTGCAGACGGATATTGGTTTATAAATGCATCATTTAACCCAGAATTATTCGCAACAGGAGAAGAAGCAACTTTAAAGGAACTTAAAAAGTGGTCAGAAAAAGGTATCACTGCTGCCGAATTAAAGGACAAAAAATCTAGTTTGATTGGTGCTTTTAAAATTGGACTTGCCACGACTCGCGGAATGGCGGCTAATATTTTGGCCGTTGTTGAACGTGGTGAGCAACCCAGCTATATTTATGAATATCCTGCAATGTTGGAAGCTGTAACCTTGAAGCAAGTAAATGAAGCCATCAAAAAATATATTGATGTCGATAAATTAGTAATTATTAAAGCGGGATCTTTGGATCAAGAAGGGAAACCTTTAAAATAAAGATCGCAAATTAGAATACTTATAAAAAGGACTGTCTTAAATGACGGTCCTTTTGTATTTAAAAAGGTTGCAAGTTGCAAGTTTCAAGTTACAGGTTACAAGTTGACAGTTTGAACTTAAATATTTCATCAAGTCTCATTTTTTGGTTTTTCCAGATTCCAATTTCGTATTTCAAATTTAGTTGTTCGTTTGTCCTTCGAAGCTCATCCTTCAAACTTTGAGATAGAATTAATAAAACTTAGCCCTAGGTTTTCAAATCATTACAGTATTTTTATAAAAATTTCTCAATCTAATTAATAATTTATATCATCTTAAAATTAAAATATGAAATACATACTACTTTTCAGTATACTTTTTTGCTTCAGTTTAAACAGTCAAGCGCAGGAAAAAGCGGCTGATGAAAATCCGTATGAAACTGAACTTATATTTACTTCACAGGACAAGGATTATTTGCAGTTGTGGCATTACGAGCAAGTATTACAAATGGATTTAAATCAAGAAGGTCGGGATAACTATCTTTCACTTCTGAATTATTACACCTATAAAATGTCCAGATTAGGTTTGAAGAAATATGGCTACACCGATGCAGAAAGAAATTCGAAGTTTAATGATTTAGTGGATGATTTAAATACTGATATGAAAGATTTACTAAGCCCAGCCGATTATAAAATCCATAAAGAAAGCTTTAAAAAAATTGAGAAACTAGTGAAAGATAAGCGAAATTGGGATTAGTGGATATGTGAAATATTGGTACTCTATCCTTTCATTTTAAAACGTTTATCACGGTTCGTATTTAAAAATCTACTATTTTTATAAGGAGCATCGGCAAAGATTTATCACATTATAATTTTTAAAGTATATGTTCGCAGCAGTAACATTGTTTTTGGTGGTTTCGCTTTCGGCCTTGATTACGAAAATTGCAACTATCGCCTTGGTTCACACCGGGCTGTCTACACAAAGTGCGCGTTTTCAGGCCAGATCCGCTTATACTGGAGCCGGGTTTACGACAGCTGAATCTGAAAAAATAATGAACCATCCCCTGCGACGTAAAATCATTTATATCCTTATGCTGGTTGGTAATGCGGGGATTGTTACCGTAATGTCCTCTCTTATTTTAACCTTCGTGCTGCCAGATACCTTGGCTTCAAAACTATATGGGTTATTAATAGTTGTAGTTGGTATGGCTATAGTTTATTGGGCCATTAAAAGTAAGTGGGTAGATCGGGGTCTCTCTAGAATTATTAGCAGAATGTTGGAAAAATACACCGAGCTAAATATTCAGGATTTTGCTGCAGTACTCCACCTAAAGGATGATTATCGAGTGAGTGAACGAAAAATTGACACTGGAGATTGGGTATCCAATAAAACCCTAAAAAACCTGGATTTAAGAAAAGAGGGAATTACCGTGCTAGGTATAGATCGGGATGGGGAAGATTATTTTGGTTCACCAAATGGAGACTTTAAGATATTACCAGGTGATGTTGTTACTATCTATGGAAAAGCAGAAGGTATTAAAAGTCTTTACGGAAGAAAAAGAGATTATAAAGCAGAGGTTCAGCATCAAGAATTTGTGGATAAGGAGTCCGAGAGAAAGAATCAACAAAGTCATTGATAAAACCATTTTTACCCTTCATTCCAATTGAGTTTCTCAAACTATTATTTTATACAAAGTTTTCCCAAACGCAATCTAAGAGATATTTTTGTTTAATATTTTTGCTAAAAATATAAACAATGAATATAAAACACATTTTAATTATCGCATTATTACTCCCGATAATGGCTATAGCACAGACATCAAAGCTTGGAAAAGCAAACCAATATATTGATGAAATTCCTACACTAAATTTATTGGCCGCTAATCAACTATTGGAAAACGCGAGCAATAAAGCCAAATCACTTGGAAAAAATGCAACCATCGTAATTTTGGATGCTTCTGGTGAATTTATTCTAAGTGCAAGAGGAAAGAATATTGGTCCCCATAACACCGAAGCGGCGCGAAGAAAGGCATATACCTCGCTTTCTACTAAAACTGGAACGCTGGCTTTAATGCGAATGGCCCAGTCTAATCCCGATTCCCAAAATTTGAACACATTGCCAGAACTATTATTGTTAAGTGGTGGAGCACCAATTTATTGGGAAGGAAATGTTGTAGGAAGTATTGGCATAGCCGGTGGTGGCAGTGCCGAAAATGATGATATGATTGCCAAGGCGGCAGAAATACCTGAAATGGGAATAACAACAACAAACACAAACAAATAAAAAAGATGAAAAATTTATTATTAGCGGCAATTATGTTATTTGCGACAAGTGCAGGTTTCGCACAACAAAAGGAATTCCAATTATCTACGCATATCCTGGACGTTTCCGAAGGTTTGCCGGCAGAAGAGGTAACGATAAAATTAGAAAAAATGAACCCCGAAACTAAAATCTGGGACTTTGTCTCTGAAAAAGTAACTTCAGAAAGTGGTCGTGTAAATGACTTTCTTCCATCGGAAAATGACAACGAGGGAATTTATAGATTTACATTTATGGTGGAGGACTATTTTAAGATGAAAAATAAAGAAACCTTTTACCCTTTTGTAGAAGTCGCCTTTAAAATAACTGGTAAAAATCACTATCACGTACCAATAACACTTTCAGCATTTGGTTATTCTACGTACCGCGGAAGTTGATTTTTGATTGAAACCTTTTAGATTTTAGGATGACTCCAAAACTTACCAATTCCACTTTATATTTAATGAGTATTTCGGCTGGTCTCATAGTAGCCAACCTCTACTATAACCAGCCCTTATTGCATCAAATCGCCGTAGATTATGACGTTTCTGAAGCGGCTGTAAGCAATGTTGCACTCAGTACGCAGCTTGGTTATGCCTTTGGCTTACTTTTTATTATTCCGTTGGGCGATAAAATTTCAAACCACAAAATAATACAAGTGGATTTTCTGTTGATGATTATTTCATTAATCGCAGCAGCGCTTTCAGATTCACTTTTTTTGCTGATAGCAAGTAGTTTCTTTATTGGCTTCACTTCGGCAGTTCCACAGCTCTTTGTGCCCATGGCGGCACAATTGAGCGATGATAAAGGAAGAGGTCGTGCAATTGGCATCGTGATGAGCGGCTTGCTAATAGGTATCTTGGGAAGTAGAGTTATTAGTGGTTTTGTAGGGGAACAATTCGGTTGGCGGGTAATGTATTACAGTGCTGCGGTATTAATGGTGTTTTTGTTTTTTATCCTTCGTGCTAAACTTCCAAAACTCAATCCACATTTTCCAGGCAGCTATGGCAGCTTGTTGAAATCTATATTTTATTACTTCAAAACGGAACCAGAATTGCGAATTGCTTCCTTGCGCGGCGCATTAGCATTTGCAGGACTTAGTGCTTTTTGGACGATCTTGGTTTTCTTGATGGAAGATAATTTTGGTTATGGTAGTACTATTACCGGCTTGTTTGGTCTCTTAGGAATTGCAGGTGCCTTGGGAGCGACCATTGTGGGAAAACTAAATGATAAGGTCGATAAAAATAAATTAATCATATTTTCTGCGATTTTATTAATTGTTTCCTGGGTGATTTTTCTAGTTTCTGGCAATTCAATTGTTGGCTTAGTGATAGGTGTTATTCTAGTTGATTTAGGTTTGCAAGCACTTCATATTACCAATCAGAATATTATCTTCTCCAAAAACCCCGAAGGTAGAAATCGGGTCAATACCGTTTATATGGTTTCTTTTTTTATCGGTGGTGCCTTAGGAACTACTTTAGGCGCACTTGCTTGGGAAACCTATAAATGGACAGGGGTTTCGGTATTGGGTCTGGTGTTATCTGCACTTATTCTATTGGCACATTTGCTCTTCCATAAAGCCTAAATTTATCTTAAATTTCCAGTAAATTCTGTTGTTTTTTAGGTTTGGCTTGCTTTGTGCATATCTGGGCTTAGAGAAAATGAAGTTGGGAAACCTTCACTTTAATTTAGCTTTTCTATAGGCTTCTTTAAGAAATTAAAGTATTAGATTCCACTTCAATATAAATTCACCAAACCTAAAAACAATAGTTTAATTATGAAAGTACAACTTTTTACCATCGCTCTTGCAGCATTGACACTTTATAGTTGTGGGTCTACCCAAAACACCAATACCATGGAAAACCAGAATGCCACTTCAAATAATGAAATTTCAGGATCCTACTGGAAACTGGAAACGCTTGAAGGGAAAAGCATTTCAGATCTTCAAGACAATGATAAAGAAATCGGCTTTACCTTAAATGATAAAGAAAACCGAATCACTGGATTTTCAGGTTGCAATAACTTTTTTGGCACTTATACATTAGAAGATGGAAATCGAATTAATTTTTCCGCCTTGGGTGCAACTAGAATGGCTTGTCCAGACAGCGCATTTAACGAATCTGAGTTTTTAGAGGTATTTAATTTAGCCGACAATTTTACTATCAATGATGACATGCTGCAGCTTAATGTTGGAAAAAGGGCTCCTTTGGCCATTTTTAAAAGAGTTGTTAATGACGAACCTATTGTAGAAAAGTATTGGAAACTGAAAACCTTGGAAGGAAAACCTGTAGAAATGGCTAAAAACCAAGAGAAAGAAATCTATTTTATGCTGAAAAGCGAAGATAATCGTGTAACTGGTTTTGCTGGTTGCAACACGATTTTAGGATCTTATACTTTAGAAAAAGGAAACAGAATTCGTTTTAAAAACATGGGTTCTACTATGATGATTTGCCCAGATGTTGCAGTAGAAGATTCCGAATTTCTGAAGATTTTTCAACTTGCTGACAATTATACCATAAATGGTGATGAACTTTCATTAAACGTTGGCCGTAGAGCTCCGTTGGCAGTTTTTGAGGCAGTGTATTTTAATTAATTCCGAATGAATTTGAAATATTTACTTTTCATTCAGAATTAATTATAAAGCGCTTTTAAGAAATCTTCATTTCTCCATAATTGGCAAAAGTTCTAGAGTGAATTCCAAAACTTTGTCAAGTAGAGAAATGAAGGTTTTTTAGTTTCAGAAAGAGCAAAACCCACAAGATTCCAATTTTTAATTTAATTCAAACTTATATCATAATGACTAAGCAACAAGACAATCAAGAAATAGTATTGGCCAAAAGACCTTCGGGTGTCCCTGATCAAAGCACCTTTGAGTTTCGTGATATTGACGTTCCTAAACTTAAGGAAGGAGAGGTTTTGCTAAAAAGCATTTACGTTTCTGTAGATCCAGGCATGCGCGGCTTCATGGATAAAGGCGATGACGATGATAGGGGAAATAAATATGAATTGGGTAAACCTATAACAAGTAGGAGCGTGGCACAAGTTGTAGAATCCAGAAGTAAAAAATTCACAAAAGGAGATATAGTCTATGGCCGTTTAGATTGGAAAAAGCTACAGTCTTTTAATGCAGATAAACTTGAAAAGGTCAACCCAGATCTAGCTCCTATTTCAACGGCATTGAGTATTTTAGGTGTTACAGGCCTCGCCGCATATTTTGGGCTTATAAAAATTGGTAATCCGCAAAAAGGAGAGACTGTTGTAGTTTCTGGGGCGGCCGGTTCTGTAGGAAGCGTTGCTGTGCAAATTGCCAAATTGAAAGGCTGTAAAGTAATTGGCATTGCAGGTTCTAAGGAAAAAATTGATTATTTGGAAAATGAATTGGGCATAGACAAAGGAATAAATTACAAGAAAACCAATAATATGGCCAAAGCGCTTAAAGATGCTTGTCCAAATGGAATTGATGTTTTCTTTGACAATGTAGGTGGCGAAATTGCAGATGATGTTCTGGAAATTTTGAATAAAAATGGACGGATTGTCATCTGCGGTCAAATTGCTGAATACAATGATGAAAATCCACCAAAGGGACCAAGACCACAGCATGCATTAATTCAAAAAAGTGCGCGCATGGAAGGTTTTGTGGTTTTTGATTTTAAGGATGAATTTGAAGACGCCAAAAATCAGCTTTCTAAATGGTATAACAACGGTCAGATGAAATATAAGGAAAACCTTATTGAAGGCTTTGAAAATATTCCTTCGGCATTTATTGGCTTGTTTTCTGGTGATAATATTGGGAAACAGCTTGTGAAAATTTCGGAAATTGAAAAGCAGTAAAAGGGATGGAGAACAAAACAAAATCAGTATTATTGACTGGTGCTTCAGGTACTGTTGGTTTTGAAGCTTTAAAACAGCTTGTAGAAATTCCATACTTGAAGCTTACCGTTTTTGATAAAAAAACGAAAGCCGCTGTTAAGAAACTCGATCCCTTTAAAGATCAAGTCAATTTAATTTACGGCGATATTACAAAAAATGCTGACATTGAGAAAATAGTTCATGATCAGGATTGTATTATTCATTTGGCAGCAATCATTCCGCCAACAGCAGATGATTTTCCAGAAATAGCCAAAAAAGTAAATACGGAAGGAACTCGCAATTTGGTGCGATTATTAGAACAATATTCACCTAATTGTTTCTTTATTTACTGTTTATGGCGATCGATTGGAAAATCCGTATATTTCGGTTGAAGATCCTTTAGAACCTAGTCCTGGAGATGAATATGCGCTCACAAAAATAGCGGCGGAGGAAATCATTAAGACTAGCAAATTAAAATGGACAATTTTTAGATTGGCGGCAATAATGGGGGGACATAAAATGTCTAAATTGATGTTTCATCAACCATTGGCTACCTCTTTGGAAATTGCAACACCACGAGATACAGCGCGAGCCTTTGTAAACGCTATTGAAAAGGAGAAGGAGCTATCAAGAAGCATATTCAATCTTGGTGGTGGGGAAAATTGTAGAATCAGTTACGAAGGCTTTCTACAACGTTCTTTCAATATTTTCGGACTTGGCGAACTCAATTTTCCAGAGAAGGCTTTCGCTGAAAAAAACTTTCACTGTGGGTTTTATAAAGATGGGGATAAACTAGAAAATATTGTTCACTTTAGAAAAGATAGTTTGGAAGATTACTTTAAAATGGAAAAGGAAAAAATTTCGAGTTTTGAAAATTTTGGAGCATCACTTTTAAAAAGGCCGATTAAATATTATCTTTTGAAACAATCTGAACCTCTCGCCGCAATTAAAAATAATGACGAAAAGATGAAAAGCCAGTTTTTTGGAAATTAACCCTATACTGAATCGCTATACCTTTAACTAAACTTAAAACGAATGAACTACTTAATTATATTTTTCACACTTCTTTTTATTAACACTCAGTCCAATGACACCCATACACTCACTGTGACTATTGATAATATTAAAACCATGGAAGGTACCCTAGAAGTCGCTCTTTTTAACAAAAGCGATCGCTTTATGGAAGAGGGGCAGGCTTATAAAAGTGTTTCCATTAAAGTTGAAAATGGATCTGAAACCTTCGTATTTGAAAATTTACCCAAAGATGTCTATGCTATTTCGCTATATCACGATGAAAATGCAAACGGTGAATGTGACAGAAACTTCTTTGGAATTCCAAAGGAGCCTTACGCCTTTTCGAATAATTTTAAGCCCAAATTTTCTGCTCCTACTTTTGATGACTGTCAGTTTGAATTGACGGCAGATACATCAATGGAAATCGAATTGCTGAAATTCTAATTTCTGCTGTTGTTTCTTAAATTTACAGAGTCCTTTCCATCAGCCCATTGTGCCTTTATTCCTTGGATGTAGGGCCAAAAAATGGTATCTTCGCAACATTGTGTTTTTAAAAAATCGTATTAGGTATCTCAATTGCATTTTCATAGTTAATTGATATCTTTTAAAAGTCTTTCTTTTAGGCTTTTCCCGCTGCGTTTCGCGGCCATTTCACAATAGAATATTAACATCGAGCAACTACTTTTAAAGCAGGATGCTTATTATAACCTTATATAGTACTATGAACAACAAACGAACGAACAAGAAAAGAATAGCTATAATAGGTGCTGGCCCAAGCGGTTTAGCACAAATTAGAGCTTTTGAAGCATTACAAAATCAAGGAGAGGATATTCCTGAAATAGTATGTTTTGAAAAGCAAAGCAATTGGGGAGGTATGTGGAATTATTCCTGGAGAACGGGAGTTGGGAAATACGGCGAGCCCATTCACGGGAGTATGTATAAATATTTATGGTCTAACGGTCCCAAGGAATGTCTAGAGTTTTCCGATTATTCATTTGATGAACATTTTAAAAAACCTATTTCTTCTTATCCGCCAAGACCTGTATTATTTGATTATATACAAGGAAGAATTAAAAAAAGTAAAGCACGTGATTATATTCGTTTTGACACAACAGCACGTTGGGTGAGTTATGATGAAAAGTCCAAAAAATTCACATTAGTTCTAGACGATTTAAAGATTGATAAAACTTATTCCGAAGAATTTGATTTTTTGGTAGTGGCTTCCGGTCATTTTTCCACGCCCAATATGCCTTATTTTAAAGGAATTGAAAATTTCCCCGGCAATGTGATGCACGCACACGATTTTAGAGGTGCAGACCAATTTAAGGGTCAAAACCTATTGCTGATAGGGAGCAGTTATTCTGCTGAAGACATTGGAGTTCAGTGTCACAAACACGGCGCAAAGTCTGTTACCTTAAGTTACAGAAGCAACCCCATTGGAGTGGAGTGGCCCGAAGGAATTAAAGAATTGCCATTGGTTACCCATTTTGAGGGGGACACCGCTTTCTTTAAGGATGGCACCACCGAAAAATATGACGCCGTGATCATGTGTACAGGCTATCAACATAAGTTTCCATTCTTGCCAGATGAAATGAGATTAAAAACGAAAAACAACCTTTATCCAGATCATCTGTATAAAGGCGTATTCTTTAATAACCTGCCGCAGTTGATTTATTTAGGAATGCAGGATCAATACTACACTTTCAATATGTTTGATGCCCAAGCTTGGGTAGCTCGCGATTTTATGACCGGTCGTTTTCAGTTACCGGAGAAAGCGGAACGAAGAATTGATATTGATAAATGGTTAGATAGAAATGACGCCTTGGAAACCTCATTTGAACACGTAGATTTTCAATCTGACTATATAAAGGATTTATTGGCAATTTCAGATTACCCCGACTTTAATGTTGACAAGGTTGGAGAAATGTTTAAATCTTGGTTAGGAGATAAAGATGAAAATATCTTGACCTATCGCGATAAATCTTACCAGAGTGTTGTTACTGGCACTATGGCTGCCGAGCATCATACCGAATGGATGGATGAACTGGACGATAGTAAAGAACGCTATCTTTTTGAACCCGAAGAGGAAGAGTTGATTCCAGACACTCTATAAGTTAATTCTTAAGATTATAAAAAAAGGTGCTGTTTGGAGAAACAACACCTTTTTTTATACCTCTATTTCTTAGAAAATGTGTGATGCTTAAGATGAAATAAATTTCAGACCCACTATGGAACCAATAAGCGTGAGAAGAAAAAATACACGCCAAAAGGTGGCTGGTTCGTTAAAATAAAAAATACCTATCAGAACAGTACCTACAGCACCTATCCCAGTCCAAACTGCATAAGCCGTACCAATAGGTAGCGTTTTTGAAGCTTTAATGAGCAGAAACATACTTATGGTTAAACAGATAAGAAAGCCTCCAAACCAAAGCCTAGCTTCTAGTCCTGAAGTTTCTTTTACCTTACCAAGACAAGCAGCGAAACCCACTTCAAAGAGACCGCCGATTATTAGGAGGATCCAGTTCAAACTTTTATGTTTTTATGATTTGTATGCTGACCGAAATAATTCTCAATTATAAAATTTTTCAAAAGAGCAAAAATGGATTTTCTATGAATTAGGCCCATAAATCTTCTCATACAAATCTTTATACTGAGCTTTTATCACTTTTCGTTTCATTTTCATGGTAGGTGTTAACTGCCCGTCCTCGATACTCCAAACGTCAGGAGTAAGTTCAAACTTTTTCACCTTTTCCCATTGACCGAAGTGCTCATTATAAAAATCAACTTCCTGTTGAATACGGTCTATAACCGCTTGGTTTTTTACTATTTCTTTAAGATCTGTCGGGATGTTGCGTCCTTTTTTAGCACCCCAATCTTTTATAAATTCAAAATCTGGTTGTATTAATGCGGCAGGCATTTTTTCACCTTCGCCAATAACCATGATATTCTCTATAAAACGTGATTGTTTCATAATGTTCTCTATCAATTGGGGAGCAATGTACTTACCACCACTGGTTTTAAACATTTCCTTTTTTCGATCGGTAATTTTCAGAAAGCCTTCGCTGTCAATTTCACCAATATCTCCAGTATGGAAATAGCCGCCTTCCATTACTTTTTCGGTTTCCTCATCATTTTTATAATATCCAACCATCACCTGTGGACCTTTTACTAAAATCTCTCCATCTTCGGCGATTTTGATTTCCGTTTCGCGCAGTGGTTTCCCGACGGTTCCAATTTTAAATCCTTTATTGCGCATGTCATTCACTGATACAACTGGAGAGGTTTCAGTTAGTCCGTATCCTTCCATCACTGGAATTTGAGCAGCATTGAAAATACGAGCCAATCTAGGCTGTAAGGGCGCGCTTCCTGAAGCAATCGCCTTTAAATTTCCGCCCAAAGCTTTGCGCCATTTACTAAAAATTAATTTGTTGGCCAGGCTAAGTTGCGTTTCATACCACCAACCGTTTTCACCATACGGCTCATATTTTAAACCTAAATCTATCGCCCAAAAGAAGAGTTTCTTTTTAATGCCAGAAAGTTCGCCTCCTTTGGCGTATATTTTATCATACACTTTTTCAAGTACACGAGGTACTGCTGTCATTACTTCGGGTTTTACCTCCTGTAAATTGGCGCTTATAGTATCAAGTGATTCAGCAAAATAAAGTTCCACTCCACAATATTGATACATGTAGTGCAGCATTCTTTCATAAACGTGACAAACAGGCAAAAAGCTTAACGAAGATGATTTGCCTAAATCAATTGGTAAACGTTCAGCGCTAAATTTGGCATTGCTACCAATGTTTTTATGTGAAAGCATAACCCCTTTTGGTTTTCCAGTAGTTCCGGAAGTATATATTAAAGTGGCTACATCATTTTCGTCAATCGCATCTTTTCTCTTGTCAACTTCATCTTGGTTGCTTTCGTCCTTTCCTTTTTCAAGAACCTCGCTCCAATTTTTTGCACCTTTAATCTCATCAAAAGTAAATACGTCTTTTAGCGAGGGTACGTTATTTTTTATCTTCATTACTTTGTCCAACACTTCCTTATCCGAAACAAAACAATAAACACATTCGCTGTGATTAAGTACATACTCGTATTCTTCCTCTGAAATGGTTGGGTATATTGGAACATCCTGTGCTCCAGTTTGCATAATACCTATGTCGCAGATGTTCCATTCGGTACGATTGGTAGTTGATATAAGCGCAACTTTATCATTGGCATTTACTCCCATTCGTATCAAAGCCCTGCTTATTGCATTGGCTTTGTCTATATATTCTTGAGTTGACGTAGCCTTCCATATTCCATCATACTTAGTATTAAGTGCCTTTTCTTGAGGATATTTTTCAAGTTGGTAATATGGAAAATCGAAGAGTCTTTTTGGTTCATTCATGGTAGTATTGTTAAGGAAGTGAAAGTAGCAAAAATATTTTAGTTTTTCCAGAAAAGAAAAAAGGAATGACCCGTTGGAGCCATTCCTTAAAAATACTAATAATTATAGAAAGATTTTCAGGAAAAATACAAAATACTATTTTTTCTTTTCAACCCACTCCCGAGCATTCACCAAAGCCTCAACCCAAGGAGAAACTTCATCATTCTTTCTGTCTTCTGGATAATACGCCCAATTCCAAGGGAAAGTAGAACGTTCCAAGTGTGGCATCATCACTAGATGGCGCCCCGTTTTATCGGTCATCATTGCGGTGTTAAAATTGCTGCCGTTTGGATTTGCAGGTAAGGCGTTGTAGCCGTATTTCGCAACAATATTGTAATGGTTTTCATCTTTAGGAAAACTAAATTTTCCCTCTCCGTGTGCAGACCAGATTCCCAAAGTACTTCCAGCTAATGAAGAAAGCATCACAGAATTATTCTCCTGAATTTTTACCGAAGTAAACACACATTCAAACTTGCCTGTATCGTTGTGATGCATTTTTGGTTTTTCTTCGTCTTCCGGATTCAGCAGGCCAAGTTCAACAAAAAGTTGACATCCATTACAAACACCCAATGAAAGTGTGTCCTCTTTCGCAAAGAAATTCTTTAATGCTTTGTGCGCTTTTTCGTTATATAAAAATGCACCGGCCCAACCTTTGGCACTTCCTAAAACATCACTATTACTGAAACCACCAACGGCAACAAGCAATTTAATATCTTCTAAGTCTTCACGACCTTCTATCAAATCGGTCATATGCACGTCTTTTACATCAAAACCTGCAAGATGCATCATATACGCCATTTCGCGCTCGCTGTTACTTCCTTTTTCACGAATAACGGCTGCTTTTGGTCTCTGGTCGCCGATCGGAGCTGAACCTTTTCGGTCACCGAGCGGAGTCGAGGTGCTGTTTATGACCGGATATTTTCCTGTAAAATTCTCAGGAAACTTAAAAGTTAAAGGTTGCTTCTTATAATTATCAAAACGTGTTTTTGCAAGTTTATCACCGCTTTGATTTCTATCTAATAAATACGAAGTTTTATACCAAACATCTCTCAGTTCAGAAATATTAAAGCTGAATTCTTCTTTATTATTTTTAATATGAAGTGTTCCATTTCTTGAAACAGTTCCAATTTTTCTAAAATCGATATTGTTTTCTGAAAGCAATTTTTCAACGGAAGCATCGTCACTTGCTTGAATAACTACTCCAGCATTTTCAGCAAAGAATAGTTTTACCAAATCGTTTTCACCTAAACCTGAAAAGTCCAGATTTGCACCCAAATGGACATCAGCAAAACACATTTCTAATAAAGTAGTAATCAATCCACCTGAAGCCACATCGTGTCCAGCAAGTATTTGCCTGTCTTTAATCAATTCCTGCAAAGTGTTGAAAACAGTTTTTACGTATTCTGCACTTTTTACATCTGGAGCCTCATTTCCTATGGCACTCAAAATCTGTCCGAAGGAAGAACCGCCCAATTTAAATTCATCTTGGGAGATATTTATATAGTAAATACTGGCACCATTTTTCTGTAATACTGGCTCAACTACTTTTTGAATATCGTTACAATTTCCAGCTGCGGAAATAATCACAGTTCCAGGAGAAATTACTTCGCCATCTTTATATCGCTGCTTCATGGAAAGCGAATCTTTTCCTGTTGGAACGTTGATTCCCAAATCGATTGAAAAATCTGAAACCGCTTTTACGGCGGAATAAAGTCTCGCATCTTCACCTTCATTATTACAAGGCCACATCCAGTTTGCAGAAAGTGAAACACTTTTCAGCCCATCTTTTAAAGGTGCCCAAATAATATTAGTCAAAGATTCAGTAATGGCATTTCTTGAGCCTGCAGCAGGATCAATCAAAGCCGTTAATGGAGAATGCCCGATAGAAGTGGCAACGCCTTCCTTTCCGTGAAAATCTAGCGCCATAACGCCGCAGTTGTTTAACGGAAGTTGTAAGCGGCCTGCAGTTTGCTGTTTAGCAACGCGCCCAGTAACACAACGATCTACTTTGTTGGTAAGCCAATCTTTACAGGCTACGGCTTCCAATTGAAGCACTTGCTCTAAATATTCTTTAACTTTTGAAACCTCGTAAGCAGGGTTTTTATACTCTCTGTTTACGGTTTTATCTTTCATGATTGTTTTTGGCGAGCTGCCAAACATATCTTCCAAAGCGAAATCCATTGGTTTTTCGCCGTTTTTATTTTCAAAACAGAAACGTTGGTCGCCAGTTACGTGTCCAACCTCATACATTGGGGAACGCTCACGATCTGCAACTTTTTTTAATGTGTGCATATCGGCTTCGCCAATAATCAAACCCATACGTTCTTGACTTTCATTACCCATAATTTCCTTGTCAGATAGGGTAGGGTCGCCAATAGGAAGTTTATCGAGTTCAATTTTTCCTCCAGTGTCTTCAACCAATTCGCTTAAGCAGTTTAAATGTCCGCCAGCTCCGTGATCGTGAATAGAAACAATTGGGTTGTGATCGCTTTCCACCATCGCGCGAATGGCGTTTGCTGCACGTTTTTGCATTTCGGGGTTGCTTCGTTGGATTGCGTTAAGCTCAATACCACTGTGGAATTCACCCGTATCTGCAGAAGAAACCGCTGCGCCACCCATACCAATTCTGTAGTTATCACCGCCAAGCACAACAATTTTGTCGCCTTCAGCCGGTTTGTCTTTAATGGCTTGACTTGCTTTTCCATAGCCAATTCCACCAGCCATCATAATAACCTTATCATATCCCAATTTTCTATGATTTGGCTCTCCCCCTTTGGGAGAGTTGGAGGGGGCTTCCTCATGTTCGAACGTGAGAACAGAACCAGCAATCAATGGCTGCCCAAATTTATTTCCAAAATCTGATGCGCCATTACTGGCCTTTATTAAAATATCTAAAGGAGTTTGGTAGAGCCATTCGCGCTCTTTCATGCTTTTTTCCCAGGGTCTTTCCTCATTTAACCTAGAATAGGAAGTCATATAAACCGCGGTTCCCGCTAAAGGTAAAGAACCTTTTCCACCAGCCAAACGGTCGCGGATTTCTCCGCCACTTCCAGTCGCAGCGCCATTAAAAGGTTCTACAGTTGTTGGGAAGTTATGGGTTTCCGCTTTTAGTGAAATTACACTTTCAAAATCTTTTTCTAAGTACCAATCGGGCTTATCGCCACTTTTTGGTGCCCATTGCCTTACTGTTGGGCCCTTTACGAAAGCTACGTTATCTTTATACGCCGAAACAATATCGTTTGGATTTTCGGCAGCAGTTTTTTTGATCAGTTTGAATAACGATTCAGGCATTTCATGGCCATCGATTTCAAAAGTGCCATTAAAGATTTTATGTCGGCAATGCTCACTATTTACTTGACTAAAGCCAAAAACTTCACTATCTGTAAGTTTTCTACCCAGTTTTTTTGAAAGATTTTCCAGATGCTCAACTTCTTCGGCATTTAAGGCTAAACCTTCTTTTTGGTTGTATTCTGAAACATCGTCAATTTCTAGAATTCCTTCCGGAGAAACATGAATGTCAAAGATATCTTGATCCAAGGTTTGAAATTTCTGCGAAAGCATAGAATCAAACACCACTGATTTATCTGAACTATTATGAAATTCCTCAATACGGATTATTCCATCAATAGCCATATTCTGTGTTATTTCCACGGCATTGGTGCTCCAAGGTGTAACCATTGCGGCACGAGGTCCAATAAAAAAATCCGTCCCGGTTGAAGCCAGGACGGATTGCTTTATTTTAGGTTGGTTGCCGAAAAGCCACTCCAACTTTTTAGTGTTTTCTTCTGAAATAGTTCCGTGGGCTTGGACTGCGAAAACGGTGTTTTCTTCGTTCCCAAAAAAGTGAATCATTCTTGCTGATTTTTTGTTGATTTTACGAAAATTCACCTAAGTATTAGCTTCGGCGAATAAAGTTGCAAAGATAGCTATTTTTAGAGATATTTTAATCACTTAAAAAAGCCAAAATCAGAAAAAATAAATTGTTAGAAAGTGTTGTTTTTTTGAAGGTTACTCTAAGTTCTATTTCTCGCTACTCTGATGAATAAAATCTATTTCTTCTAAATGGAAAAACCGCTAAGGCTTGACATTTTATAATCAAATCTTAAAGGTTTTTGCTCAGTGATAATTACAAGCTTTCAAAACTTCGGTTGCTGAGTGGAGTCGAAGCACTGCAACCACCATCTTTTTCAAAATATTCGCTTATTTTTGGTCTTTTATCTTTGTTTTTTTCTCTTCATTCTTTTTCTGAAGTAAAGAAATATAAAATCCGTCGAATCCACTTTTGCTCGGTAATATTTTTTCCTCATTTACCAAGGTGAAATCTTTCCCTTCTTCGCGTTTTAGAAAAGCTTTTATTTGCAATTCGTTTTCTGAAGGAAGGATAGAGCAAGTGGCATAAACTAACTGCCCGCCGGGTTTTACCATTCTTGAGTAACTATCTAAAAGATCTTTTTGCGTAGCGCGGATTTTATCTAAAAACTCAGGTTGTAGTTTCCATTTTGCATCTGGGTTTCTTTTAAGTACGCCAAGTCCAGAGCAAGGTGCATCTATAAGCACTTTATCTGCTTTTTCGATTAATTTTTTTATCACTTTCGTGGAATCGATAGCTCGGGTTTCAATATTGAAAATACCGTTCCTTTTGGCACGACGCTTCAATTCGTTCAATTTACTATCATAAATGTCCATGGCAATCAGCTGGCCTTTGTTATCCATCATGGTTGCAATGTGAAGACTTTTACCTCCAGCTCCGGCACACGCATCAACCACGCGCATTCCCGGTTTGGCATCGAGGATTTCCGCTACTTTTTGTGAAGAAGCATCCTGCACTTCAAAAAAACCGTTTTTAAAAGCATCGGTAGTAAAAACATTTGCGCGCTCTTTCAGCTTTAACGCCACTGGATAGCCTTTGATGGTTTCAGTTTCAATGTCGAGATCGGATAGTTCATTTTGAAGTTTTTCAACAGTCGTTTTTAAGATGTTTACTCTTAGAACTACATCGGCCAATTGGTTTAATGCACCAATTTCCTTGTCCCATTTTTTGCCCAATTCCTTTTCTCCCAACTCGTCCATCCAATCTGGAATAGATTCGCGGTATTTTCTAATTTTTGAAAGTTCGTCAAATCTTCCTTTAATACGTCTTGTTGGCGTATCTTCAAATTGCTTCCATTCTGGAATGGCAATCCCTTTTAAGGTTGCCCAAACGGTAAATAATCTAAATAGATTAGGACGACCAAAGGGTTCGCGTACTTCGGCAATTTCTGCGTAAAGTCTTTTCCAGCGTACAATGTCATAAGTGGTTTCGGCAATAAAGCCTCTATCTCGTGCGCCCCAACGTTTATCGCGTTTTAAAGTGTTTTTTAATACTTTATCGGCTTGCTTGTTTTCGTTGAAAATCAAGTCTAGGGAATCTATTGTTGCAAATACCAGGTTTCGGTGTAATTTCATTTTAAAGGATGTTCGGTTTTTTCACCACATCCCGATAGCTATCGGGAACACGTATATTTTTTGAAAATTATTCGTGAATTTGTGTTTGACTTAAAGATTTTCAATCAGTTGAAAACCTTCACGGTTGCAAAGGTATCTCTTTGAAACTGAAATAGAAACTGAAATTGAAATCGAAATCAAAAAAAAATAAATTCACCGCTCAAAATGAATCAGAAAAACCTAAGATGGCTGTACTTACTATATGTATTTCTGGCGTGTAAATATTCAACTTATATAGTGAAACTGAAATATTTATCTAAGCGTGAATTAACCAATCCCTTTTTTACAATTTGGAATTTTAGAATCCTTACTTTTGCCAAAAAATTTTTTCAATGCGATCATTTCTTTTTCTTCTTAGCCTATTCACTGTTTTTTCTTGTAGCAATAAACCTGAAGTTGAATTTAACTCGGTTAAAATAACTCCCGTTTTTATTGATAGCCTGAGCATCCGTGCCATTCAGCCGCTTGATGAAAATAGGGTTTGGTTTGCTTCTGATAAAGGAAAAGTAGGTTTGATTGATGGCGATACGCCTAAGCTTGCGGTAATAAAATATGGCGATTCCTTACTTCATTTTCGCTCTATTGCAACAACTAACGATGCTGTTTTTGTTTTGAGTATTGCCAATCCAGCCGTGCTTTATAAAATAGGCTTCAATGGAAAAGATGCCACCAATATTGAAGAGGTATATACTGAAAAGGATGAAAATGTTTTCTACGACTCCATGAAATTTTGGAATGATAAGGAAGGCATTGCAATTGGCGATCCTATAAGTAACTGTATGTCGGTATTAATAACCCGCGATGGTGGAAACACTTGGAAGAAACTTTCTTGCGATACGTTACCTGTGGTTGAAAAGGGGGAAGCAGCTTTTGCGGCAAGCAATTCCAATATTGCAATTTTTGGAGATAACGCTTGGGTGGCTACTGGCGGAAAAAAATCGCGTGTTATGCATACTGCGGACAAAGGTGAAACTTGGGAGATTTTTAATACCCCTATTCTTCAGGGGAAAGCAATGACCGGTATCTACAGCATTGACTTCTTAGATGCTAAAAACGGAGTTGTTTTTGGTGGAAATTGGGAAGAGAAATCTTTTAATGAGGGAAATAAGGCCATTACAGAAAACGGAGGTAAAACGTGGAAACTTATAGCTAATGGTAAGAAACCTGGCTATCGTTCTTCTGTAAAATATATTCCCGGAACAAAAGGGCAAGGGATGGTAGCCGTAAGTTCTCCAGGAATTTCCTTTAGCGGGAATGGTGGGATGGATTGGAAAGAACTTTCAAAAGAAGGGTTTTATGCTATTGAATTTGTAAATGATAGCGTTGCATTTGCATCTGGAAACAATAAGGTGTCAAAACTGATTTTTCAGAAGTAGTACTTTTTTTGTATTTCTTTCTTCACCTTAATATAAGCTTTTGAAACAATAAGGCTGAATTGTATTCTCTTCTGAAGTTATTCTTCGTTTTGTAGATTAAAATACTAAATGCTTATCCATTAAGAAACCTAAAACAGACTTAGAACGGTAAGACCTAGGACATAAGACAAAAAGTATCGAAATAGCTTTTCTTTTTGTGACAGCTAATAGAGTCATACGTCTTATGTCCTTTCGTCCTATATCAAATTAGGACATTAGTCGTTTTTACGAACAATCATTAAATATTAATTATCTCTGTTTTAATCAACTGAATTTATCCCCATAATCATTTGATAGTCTTCACCCAATCGATTTCATTAACTATTTGGCAACATTAATTTATGAATAGATTAGTAAATTCGATATATAGATCTTGAAATCTTGCCGTTCTAAGGGTTACTAATTCTATAAAAACCCAAACTCATGAATTTATTGAAAAATTTTAAGGCACCTTTATTTGCAATTGTTGCAGCTGGTGCATTTACGGCTTGCTCATCTGATGATGATAATGGTCCAGACCTAGAAAACAACAAAGGTCGACTTGGTATTTACGCGGCAGCCAGCTATTCCCCATCTGCTGACAAAACTAATCTGGACGGAAATAATATCGAACTGTCCAAGTTTTTAGTGAACATGGATGAAATTGAATTGGAATACGATGCTATTATCGATGATGATATTTTTTATAATAGTGACGATGATATTGAACTGAAAGGTCCTTTTGAATTAAACTTATTGTCTCCGGACCCTATAGAAATTGTAGTTGTAGATCTTCCCAACGGTCGTCTTGAGGAAATTGAATTTGAATTTGATAAAAATGACAATCCCGACAGTGAACTTTTTAATCAAAGCATCCGTATGGAAGGAACTATAAATGGAGCTCCATTTGTATTTTGGAATGATTTTGAGGAAGAGCTAGAACTTGAATTTGATGAAAACGGATCTCAAGGTGTAATCTCAAATGATGAAAACAAGGTTTTGATCAACTTTGATCTAACTACAGTTTTAGACCCATCCGGTGGTGTTGATCTTTCCGCAGCTCTTGATGGTAACGGCGATGGAATTATTGAAATTAGCCCAAGTGATAATGATGGTAATCGCACTTTAGCAGAAGCAATGAAGCAAGCCATCAAAAATCAAATTGACTTGCTTGAGGATTTATATGATTAAGAAAAATTAAATTTTTTATCAAAACGACACCGGCTCCAATTTTGGAGCCTGTGTTTTTTGTAAAGTATCTTAATTTTTTTGATAAAATTTATTTAGAAAAATCAAATATATGACGCTTAGTGTTTTAAAGAATAAATTATAAAATTCATAAGATACGAGAACTCACTTTTAAATAATCGTATATGTTTGAATCATAGTGAATAAAGGGGTTTTGGTGGGTTGTTTAAATCGATTATATTGAAATTTTCATTTCTTCTTATTTTCTAATTGCAGATCTAATTCACATTGTAGGTTCGTTTTAATTTAGATATATTTGGCTAAATATTAACAATTAACACCCTATTATGAAGAACAAATTACTTAAAAAAGGGTCAATGTTATTCGTCTTAATGACGTTTTTAGCAATGTCCCATTCAATGAATGCCCAATATTGTGTGCCGGAAGGAACGAATCCGGATCGCTATATTAAAAACTTTTCCACAACTCTTGGCTCAGAAAACATCTCTAATCTAGAGACTGGATTTTCAACTGATGGTTATGGAGATTTTTATGATACCCAAACTGTAGCGCAAGCTACTTCGGGTACTATAGACTTTTCCGTAGATATTGAAGGAGGAACAGCCGGATTTAGAATCTGGGTAGACTGGAACCAAGATGAGGTTTTTGATACTACAGACGAGGTTGCCTATAACTCAACGTCATATCTAAGTAATCATACCGGAAGCATTGTAGTTCCTGCTGATGCATTAGGCGGTGAAACGAGAATGCGTATTGTAAGTAATTGGAATAGCTCTTCTGGAACTGTAGATCCTTGTGAAGTAAATTTTGGCAGTGGTGAATTTGAAGATTACAAATTTATTGTGGTCCTTCCAGAGCCGTGTGATGGTACACCAGAGGCGGGAACAGCCGCAGTTAATCCATCTTCTGGAAATCCTGGTTCTGAATATTTTGTATCAGCACAAGGTTATACAGTTGCTACGGAAATGACTTTTCAATGGCAGTCAAACATAAATGACGCTGGCTGGGAAGACCAGGGTGATGCCACTGCTAACTATACAGATTATACCGCTACGGCTCCAGCAGTAATTGGAGATGAAGTAGCTTGGAGATTGGCTTTAACTTGTACTGGTTCAGGAGAGACAGCTTTTTCTGAAGAGGCAACTTTTACTGCTGCAATTACTTACTGTGATATTACTGTTTCAAATACAGAACCAATAAGTAGAGTTATTTTTGCTGGAATTGATAATCCTTCTTCCCCCGATACAACTAGTGATGGGTATGAAGATTTTACTGCAATAGTAGCAGAAGTAGAAGCTGAAGAAACCTATAGTTTTACTGCAGAAGGAAACACAGGTGGATCTTTCACAAACTTCTTTACCGTTTGGATTGATTGGAACCAAAATGGAGAATTTGAAGAAGTTGAAATGTATGAGATAGGTTCCATTGAAGATTCAGATGGAACAGATGGCCAGCAAGCAACGAGTGATATTGTTGTTCCGGCCGATGCAATTGCGGGTGAAACTCGTATGCGTATTATAAAGAATTATGGCTCTTCCCGAACTAACCCTTGTGGTTTAGTAACTTATGGACAAGTGGAAGATTATACGGTAAACCTTGGCGGCGGTGGCGGCGGAACTTTCCCTGCTCCATATTGTGAGATTGCAGACGCTGATGAAGTTTCCGTTGAAGCAATCACTGCAGTTGAATTTGCAGGAACCCGTATTACTAATGACGATACAGATTCTGCTTTAATCGATAAAACGGATGTTGTTGTAAATATTGACGCTGGTGGTACATATACAATTTCTGTTGAAGGAAATACGGAAGGCGATTTCGACAATAATATCGTTGCCTTTATCGACTGGAATCAAAATGACATTTTAGACGATGCTGGTGAGGTTTATGCCATTGGAACGCTTACAAACTCTACTGGAGACGACGGAGTTTCCGCAAGTATGGAAATCACAGTACCGGCTGATGCCATTCAAGGACCAACTCGTGTAAGAATCACCAAAACATATTTTGATGATGAGTCTGCTTATGAGGTTGACCCTTGTGGAATAGTATTTAACCCAGGTGGCTATGGTATTTTTCCAGGTTTTGGTCAAGCTTTAGACTTTACAGTAAATGTAGAGGAAGCTAACGATTTAGATTGTGATCAAGGAGATGACAGCAATGAATTTGAGAATGGCTTTAATATTACTGCCGGAACAGACTTCAGAAATGCTGATGATTTTAATGTTTCTGCTGATAATACTTTAAATATTAAGTCTGTTGAAATTAACATCATAGCCAGTGCGCCTATTACTTCTTTAGACCTTAACTTTTATAACGACGAGGATGGTGCTCCAGGTAGCACGCTTGTAAATTCTGCAAGTGGACTTGTTCCTTATGGTCAAGTTATGATTGGAACGGCACTTGGTTTTAACGTTTATGCTGTTTTTGTAGAAGTTGATCTTGATTTTGAAGGAGGTGCTGAAGGAGAAACTTTCTGGATGCAACCAGTTAGTGAAGGTGCTGCTTTCTGGGAAGTAAGTACGGTAGGAACTTTAGGTGCCCCTGTTCACACTTCCGAATTGGAAGGACCTTGGGAAGCGGATGCAGATGGAGCACAAGCAGTATTTAAACTGCATTGTGACGTTGCAACACCACCAGATGAGGAATGTTTCTTTGATATTACTGCAAGCATAGAGCCAATTACTAGATTGATGATGGCAAATGTTGACAATGTTTCTGCTACAAGTAGTCCAGATGCGTTGGAAGACTTTACATCTATCAATATTATGGCAGAAGCAGGACAAGATTATGATGTGGTCTTAGAAGGAAATACATCTGGAAGCTTTACTAATTACTTTACCATTTTTATCAATACGAATACTGATAATGACTGGAGTAGTTATGAAACTTTTGAAATTGGTTCTATTACCGGATCTACTGGTGACGATGGACAGCAAGCTACAGCGAACATCACAATCCCCGCCGATTTACTGGAGGGAGCTTACCTTCTTAGAGTAGTAAAGAATTTTAACACTTCTCCCTTGGATCCATGTAGTTCTTACAGCTATGGACAAGGTGAAGACTATACTTTATTAATAGGAGAGTTAGCAGACTGTGAAGGTACTCCTGATGCTGGAGTAGCATCTGTAGATCCAGAACAAGGAAACCCTGATAGTAGCTATACCGTTACTGCCACAGGATATTCTGTTGCTAATGGATTGACTTACCAATGGCAATCAAATACTGATGGTGCAGGTTGGGAAAATGAAGGCGATCTTGAAGATCAATACACTTCGTTTGACGCAACAGCTCCTACGCAAGATGGAATTGAAGTAGCATGGAGATTAGAGGTAACTTGTACTTTATCACAAGAAACTTCTTATTCAGAAACCGCAACTTTCACAACATCATCTGCGAATGTTTATTGTACTCCTGTATTGAATTGTGCTGAAAATGATATGATAACAAATGTTACTTTCGAAGGAATTGACAATACTACTACTTGTAGCACTAATGGATATGGAGACTATACCGCAATGTCGGCTACTGTTCAATCTAATGGTACTTACTCAATTTCTGTAAGTGTAGGAGATGGATGGGCAAACGAGTCAGTTTCTGTTTGGGTTGATTATGACAACAGCGGAACTTTTGATGAAGATGAATTCTACTACATTGGAACCGGAACTGATGAAGCTTTAACGGGCGATATATCTATTCCTGCAAGTGTTGCAGATGGAGACTATAGAATGAGAGTTCGTGTTGCAGCAGTAGGTCAAACTACAGCTACTTGGGATATGGCTTGTGATGAAACTCAAGGTTATGGTGAAACGGAAGATTACACGCTTACTGTTGATGGTGTTGCAGGTGTAGATGATAGTGCGATGTACAATTTCGCATATTATCCAAACCCAGTGCAAGATGTACTATACATTACTGGCGATTTAGATATCCAATCTGTTTCGGCTTATAATGTGCTAGGTCAGCAAGTATTGAGCAACAAGCATTTTGCCGATGGTAAAGTGGATGTTTCTTCCTTACCTACTGGTACCTATATGTTCCGTATTTCTTTAGAAAGTGGACAAATAGAAAACTTCAAGGTTATGAAGAATTAATAAAATTCTTTAGTACCTAGTGAAGATTAATGAGCTGCCCCAAAAATGGGGCAGCTTTTTTTGTATTCAGCTTTAGCAGTTTTAAAACTTATTTGAATGGATGTAAGAATTTAGAATTTTTTTAATACACCGAAGAACACCTGAACATAGTGATGGATTTTTTAATGTGAAAAAATTTATTGCATCGGAAAAGTTTGGTATAATTTAGGAAAGTAGCAAATAGGCTAACAGACTTTCGGTCTTTTATTAATGTCTTGTTACACTTGTATCTTAACTTGTAACGGTTTTACGCAAATCTAAAGTGAATAATTATTTAAATTGTGTCACAACATTTCTTTTAATGAAAACTTGTTAATTTCGACTTGCACTAAATCGCTTAGCATTTTAATCAAAATATTTTCAGTTTAAAAGACGCTATTAACTTAAATAGATGTATTTTTTTCAAAGAATAAAAATTGAATTACTATGAAGCTTCAGAAAGATAGACATTGGATTGTAGTTTATGGAATAGCGGCGGTGGCGTTAATTGCTATTCATTACTTGTTAGACTTGAAGGTCTTTGATCGTTGGGAAAATTATATTCCTTTTTTGAAAAATTTAAGTCTAAGCTTATTTTTAATTTCTCTGATCTTTATGATAAGTAAAGTCATAGAGAGAGTTGTAAATAGTCAAACCCGTCTTGAAGGTGATAGGTATAATTTATTGCGAATTATCAGGTTTCTTGCCATTGTTTTCAGTCTTATAGTAGTTGTTTCCTTTTTATTTAAGAGTCTTTACGGAGCAGCCCTAAGTGTTGGTTTATTTTCCCTAATTGTTGGTTTCGCTTTGCAAGCTCCCATCTCATCATTCATTGCTTGGGTCTATTTGGTTTTTCGACGCTCCTATTTGGTAGGCGATCGAATTCAAATTAAAGGATTTCGTGGCGATGTGGTCGAGATAAGTTATCTGGACACTTCCATTTTGGAGTGTAGTGGCGACTATCTAGGCAACGACCGAAAAAGTGGTAGAATAATTCGATTTCCTAATAGCTTGATCTTAAGGGAAGAGATTATTAATTACTCGGGACCGGATATCCCATTTATATGGAACGAAACAGCGATTCAGATAGCCTATACCAGCGATTTGAAATTTGTGGAACACTGTTTATTTGAAGCCGCACTCACAGATTTTAATGAAAAGTATCCCAAAGTCTCAAAAGACGAACCCACGCTATGGGTGCCTGCGGTCTATTTTAGGATAAATACATATGCCTGGATGGAAGCGGTAATCTCATATCCTGTGGAGCCAGAAGATACCACAGGGCGTAGAAACCGAATTCTTAGACTTGCTCTCCCTGCTTTGAACGATGCGCCAGATAAAGTTAAATTTCCGGAAGGAGCTTTGCGCTAGGAAACTGATTAGGCCTAATAATCGTTAATCGGGCCCAACCTCAAAAAATTGCGGTATTCAATATGATTTAAATTAGGATAGTCTCCAAAAAGTGACTTAATATGATTTTAAATCCATCTGTAATGATACTAAAACAAGTTATAAGTGTTAAGAGATTAAAGAATCTAAAACGCTGATATTGGCATCACAAAATTAGACTGGTTTTAAATATCAACCTTAATCCTTCTTTAATCTCTTTTTTATAATTGTATTGAGATATAATTTGTAATTTGCGCATATTAATTACTTTCTTCAAAATACTGATTATCAATTCTTTAAACTTTAAAAGCTTTTTATTTATTGAAATATAGCTTTCAATTCAACAATACTTTCATTATGCGAAATCAATTTTATGTTATATCAACCCTTTCCCTGTTGATAAGCTTTGCATTAGCCTTCTTTTTAAGTGCAAACTGGTATGTGCTTTTTGCAATTGTATTAATAATTACTGCTTTGGGTTATTATGATATCCTTCAAACGCGGCATACTATTATGAGGAATTACCCCGTATTGGGTAGACTGCGTTATGTGCTGGAAGAACTAAGGCCAAAAATGTATCAGTACTTTATTGAATCTGATATCGATGGTCGCCCATTTAATAGAGTGGATCGCTCCACGGTTTATCAAAGGGCAAAGGCGGTTCGTGATACCATTCCATTTGGAACACAACTAGACGTCTATGCCGAAGGGTACGAATGGATTTGCCATTCCATAGCACCGAAGGCCTTTAATACATTAGATCATGATCCTCGAGTCATGATAGGTAATAAGGATTGTAAGCAACCTTATTCTGCTAGTATATTGAACATTTCCGCAATGAGTTTTGGTTCCCTTAGCGCCAACGCTGTGGAGGCTTTAAACGCAGGTGCGAAAATTGGAAATTTTGCTCACAATACCGGAGAAGGAGGCTTGAGTCATTATCACCTAAAACACGGTGGAGATATCATTTGGCAAATTGGAACCGCATATTTTGGATGTCGGGATGATGAAGGAAGCTTCAACCCGGAGCTATTTGCCGAAAAAGCTAAACATCCTCATGTAAAAATGATCGAGCTCAAGGTTTCTCAAGGTGCCAAACCAGGCCATGGTGGAATTCTTCCAGCGGAGAAAAATTCTGTGGAAATTGCTAAAATCCGACATATCCAACCCCATACTAAGGTTATGTCACCACCGTATCACTCTGCATTTGACTCTCCGATGGGAATGGTGAAGTTTATTCAGAAACTGAGAGATCTTTCTGGAGGAAAACCAGTTGGTTTTAAACTGTGTATTGGTTATAAAAGTGAATTTATTGCTATTTGTCAAGCAATGGTAGAATTGGATATTTATCCTGATTATATTGCAGTAGATGGCGGCGAAGGTGGAACAGGAGCTGCACCCCCAGAATTCAGTAACTATGTGGGCGCCCCATTGATTGACGGTCTTGACTTTGTTCATAATATTCTTAGAGGAATGGGAATACGCCAGCATATTAAATTGATTGCTTCTGGTAAAATTACTTCTGCTTTTCACGTGGCACGTGCTATTGCTTTGGGAGCCGACGCGTGTTATCAAGCTCGCGCCATGATGCTGTCATTGGGATGTATACAAGCATTATTATGTAATACAAATAAATGCCCCACAGGAATCACGACCCAGGATCCAAAACTGACACATGGCTTGGTTCCGGAGGATAAAAAAGTTCGAGTTGCTCAATATCACGAAAAGACAATTAAAAATTTCGTAGAACTTTTAGGAGCTTCTGGTTTAGATGAAACAAAAAATTTAACGCGCTCTCATATTTATCGTCGTATTTCATTTAATGATATGATTACCTATGAAGAACTTTTCCCATCCATAAAACCAGGATCTATGGTCAATGGTGAGATTCCAGAGAAATATAGATTGGATTTTGCCTTTTCTGATAGAACTCGTTGGGGAATCCATCCAGAAGTAGAATTCTAAAATAATCATCGTTAAAAATCCAGTCTCCAATGACTGGATTTTTTTTAGAAACCGTAGCGTCCACAGTTAGGAAAATTATAAGATGAAAGAAAATCACTTTGGTCCGCGATCACTTCATATTAATCGCTTTACCAACGTTCTTTTTTGAATTTTTGAGAACTTGTTTTTGTTTCTTGCAATTCGATTTGTCAATGTATCAGTACCTTATTTAGATCATTTTCTTTCTATTTCAGGAACGCAGCGTGCCTTTCAATTTTTTTTATAAAAACTATCAATTTTACTTAGACTTACTCTAAATAAGGCTTAAATTTGCACCAAAATTTAAAAATCAAATTTAATGAAGAAATTAGTTTTATTTAGTGCGATTGTTTTTGGACTGGTGTTTTACTCTTGTTCCAGTGATGATGATAACGTAACAGAAGATAATGTTAGTCTTGTAGGAGACTGGCGACTGACAAATGTGGATTTTACAGACATGCAAGAAGGTGGAATACCTGCTAGCGATGCCTGTATAGTCGAACTTATTGCAGGCTATGAATTCCATGAGGATTCCAGCTTCTCTTTTATTTTGGGCGAAATTGATTCCCCTATCAATTTTGATGGAGAATATTGGACCTGGGAAGGAGTTATCGACGATTTTAAAATTGTACAAACCAACCCGATGAGTCCGCCATATAACTTTGGCCTTAATCCCACTGGAATTTCGGTGAATAAAGTTGACGGAAAAACAACCATGACTTTTAATGCCGATATGTCGAATGGATCTGCAGCCAAATTTACTTTGGTGAAAGAGAATATTGACAAAACTAAGTTACCTGTGTTGACTAAACCTGACGGTTCAGCATATCATTGTGGATTTTTTGATTAATTTCAAATTATAATATCCAATAAGAAGCCTTAAAATTGGCTTTTATTGTCTGTCCTGCGCATCACGAACTAATCCTTTTAACTTTAGGGGATAAAGATGCGCTAGACAGACAAAATAATTTAGAGTAAATCTCTCAACCTGTATGTTACGGAATTTCCTATTCTTCATTTTTATGTTTTTTTCTTTATTTGCCGTTGCGCAAAATTCAGGAAGCCTTCAAGGGAACATCGTAAACTCCCTTAACGACCAACTGGAAAATATTGAAATACATATGGTAGAAAGCAGTGCGGTTGCCCTGACCAACAAAAAAGGAGCGTTTATATTTCAGAACCTAGCACCTGGATCCTATAATGTATATGCTGTTTATGACGGATTTCAGTTTCCCGTCGAAACGGTGGAGGTTGAGGCAGGGGAGATGCAGCAAGTTACGCTCTACATTGGAACTCTGAATTATACTTTGGAAGAAGTGAAACTACGAACACTTAGCTTAAGCGAGAAACTAAAAAATAGTGCCATCAAAGCAGATATTATTCCGGTGGAAGCAAATACGAGACGCGCAAATTCGGTTGAAGATCTGGTCGATAAAAGTCCAGGAGTTAAAATTCGAAATGTTGGGGGTCTTGGATCTCCAAGTAATATCATTGTAGGTGGCTTTTCAGGAAACGCAGTCAAATTTCTATATGATGATATTCCAATTGATTATCTCGGCTCTAATTACGGTCTCACTAAAGTTCCTACCAATGCCATCAGCCGGGTTGAGGTTTACAAAGGTGTGTTACCCACAAAAATTGGCGTAGATGCCTTGGGAAGTGCCATCAATATTGTTCCCAAAACCAGTAAAAAAACAAATGGTACGGTTTCCTATGAAACAGGATCTTATAATACACATATTGCCACTGCCAATGCCAACATAAAATTGAATAAGCATCTTTTTTTTGGTGTCAATAGCTTTTATAATTATTCAAAAAACAATTATAAAGTAGATAATCTGCCGTATAAAAATCAGAATACAGGGCAGGTAACCTATATCCGCGAACGTTTGTTTCACAATAAGTTTAATCAACATTCATTGGAGTTTTCTGTGCAGGCTCGCGAATTATCTTGGGCCGAATCGATTGAATTTAAAGTGAATTCATACGGCTTAAAGAAAGATATTCAAAACGATCCATTTTCGCGAACAAGACCTTTTGGAGAAGTATATCGCAAAGAACACGGCGATTTTATTCCTTCCCTTAAATACAAAAATCACTTTTTGGATAACAAGTTGAGCCTCAATCAATTTTTGGTCTACAGCCAAATTGATTTCGAAATATTCGACAAGGGCAAAAATGTTTATTATGACTGGAAAGGAATGGCTCACACGACCAATTCAGGCTCCGAGATGGGAAACCTGTTGCTGGACAATGGCTATCTGCAAAACAACTTTCAGCAGTTTACCTCTCGAACCAATCTTAATTATTTGATCAACAATTATTTTCAAATAGAAAATAATACCGTATTTAGTCATTACAACAGAAAATCGAATGTGGGCGATTTAAATGACAACGGAACTATTTACGATAAGCTTATTACCAACTTTGCCTTAAACGCCCAATTTTTTAATCAAAAGCTAGAAACCAATACGCAATTCAAATATCTTTTAGGAAATTTCGCAGGTCAATATAATGCTTCAGACAATCCCTTGGAAGAAAACATTGTAGATAAAGAAGTGAGAAATACAGGTTTAAGTTTCTCTCAGGCATTAAAGTATAATATCAACGAGAAAAGCTATGTGCGGATTTCTTATGAAAATACCTTCCGACTTCCAGAGCAGCAGGAATTGTTTGGTGACAACAATTTTATTATCGCCAATTATGAACTGACGCCAGAGGAAAGTAAAAACATAAATTTAGGATACACCTTCGCCGCAACGCATTTCGGCTTTGAAATAAACACCTACTATCGCGATACTAAAAATCTAATTCGCTTAAAAGATCTAAATCAATATCAGGCGACGTTTCTTAATCTAGACAATGTAAAAGGTTTTGGTGTTGAACTACAAGCCAATTATGAACCGGTGGAACACTTAAGGCTTTCAGGGAATTTAACTTGGAACGACTTCCGGCTACAGTCTTCCAAGGATAAGTCTTTAAACAATCAACATTTTGAGGATGCTAGAATTGCCAATATGCCGTTTTACTATGGAAATATTAGCGCTTCCTATAACTTTATGGAACTGTTGAAGCTTTCCACAGATTTATCATTCTTTTGGGATTACTCCTATGTACATCAATATTACCTGGATTATATTGAAAAACAGTTTGAACCAGATGGTTTTTTAGGCTTGTTTGGTACTTCCAAAATAAATACCAGTCGGATTATTCCAAACCAACATACCCATAATATTGGTTTTATCTATGTGCGGGATTTTTCCAAACAGAGTGTAGCCTTTAGTGCAGAACTGAAGAATGCCTTTAATGAGGACATTTATAATGAATTTAAAATGCAAAGTCCCGGCAGGCATTTTAGAATGAAAATAACCTATAGTTTCTAATCTTATGAAGTTTTCAATACTATATAAAGGCGTTTTTTGTTTCTTATTACTAGGCTTGTTTTCTTGTGAAGTTGACAACTTAGACGACCAGAACAAAAACCCTAAGACCGATTATTCTACGTTTAATTATGTATTAGCTACAGAAGATGCTTCAACTGCTGATATAACTCGTTTTTTTAGTTTTAATCTTGGCGCAGTAGATAGTGAGAAATCCTATGATTTGATTCAGGATAATCAAAACTTTGTCAATTCAGATCCATCCACTTCCTCTGGATATCAATCTTTTAAAAATTATATATTTAGCATGGCCAAGGATAAAAGAGGGTATTCTTCTACTCCCGGATTATTTCGGCTTAGCCTAAACACTTCAAACCAAGTGTTTATTGATAGCGAAATATATATTGGGAAAGACAATCTTTTTCCTTCCCGAAAATTAGCATTAGTAAATGAAAATCTTGGCTTTTATTATAATGAGGACAGTGGCGGACAGACCATCCAATCTTTCAATCCCTTAACGATGCAGTTAATGGACGAATTGGATTTAAGGCCGTATATAAAAACTTTTCGTCCTGAAGCTAAATTTGAGGATGACTACGGAAATAACTTGGTTAGAACAGGATCTTTGGTAATGGATTTTAAAGATGACAAGCTCTACGTGAGTGTGGTGTTTTTGGAGAGTGCCAATTTTAATTTGATCGCCGAGGAAGAGGAGAATTTTTATTTGGCAGTAATCGACATTCCAAGTTTTAGTTTCGAGAAAATCATTCAATATCACGGTGCTAAAACGGTAGGGTTTTTCGTGTCGGAAAACAATCCCACTACAAAAGATGAGGATGGAAACCTCTACTTTTGTTCTTGGGGTTGGAATCAGTTTAATAATCACAATCCTTCAAAAGTCTTTAGAATTAAAACTGGCGAAACAGACTTCGATCCCAATTGGGAAATTGATATAGAACCGATGTTTGGCGAAGGAAGAATAGCACAATCCATCATGTCCTATAACAACAAACTCTATTTGCATATCTCTGAAGAACCCTATCTGTTTGACTCCAGCGAAGATGTGGAAACCAGAAATGGATTAAAACTTTCCTATTACGAATTTGATACAAGCTCTCCTGAGAATTATACGAAATTGGACATGCCTACTTCCAATCCAGCTTCCAGGATGAACGTGTTCAATATTGTGGATGATAAACTCTTTATGGTAGTTCCTAATGCTATTTCGGGCAACTTTAACGGTGTTTATTCTATAGATCGACAAGGAACACTCAAAAAGGAAATGCAGATAGCAAATAAATACCGACCTACGCGATTTTATAAATTGCAGAATTAAGCTTTTATTCTTTTTGATTTTATGCTGAAGTGTACCTCTTACTCAGAATTAATTCACTTTCATGCTTTAGGGTATATCGCCCTTTCAGGGCTGGGTCTTCACTTTGGGGCTTGCGTTCTGGGTTAGGGTATTCCTTCTCGTCTGGGTGTGGTTACTAATTCTTCACGTATTCCTAGGGCTATGCCCTAGGTTATGGTATATCGCCTTTTCAGGGCTAGGTTCTTCACTTTGGGTCTTACGTTCTGGGTTAGGGTA
>NZ_KE386849.1:119902-220396 GCF_000429125.1 Aequorivita capsosiphonis DSM 23843 | reverse complement strand
TCCTTCACGTATTCCTAGGGCTATGCCCTAGGTTATGGTATATCGCCCTTTCAGGGTTGGGTCCTTCACTTTTGGGACTTATGTTCTATATAGGTTATTACTAGGCTTCTAAGCATGATTACTAATCGTCTTGTATTCCTAGGGCTCGTGCCCAAGGTTAGGTTATATCGCCCTTTCAGGACTGCCATATGGGATGAAGTTAGAGATGTTTACTACATTTAGCTCTTGATAGCTCTGAAAGAGCGTAATACCTTTGCTTGGGGCATAGTCCTAGGTTATAGAGTGAAAGTTTAGATGCATGATAGCCCTGAAAGGGCGTAATACCTTTGCATAGGGTAGAACCCTATGCTGTAGAATGAAAGCCTGATTATTATAAAGCCCTGAAAGGGTGACATACCTTCTAACTCCTAATCCCACACCTAAGGCTCGTTATACTCCAACTTGTATTTCTTTAGAAATGCTCGATATTCTTGCTGAAAAGTTTTGCGTTTGTGGTGTTCCTTTTGGTTTTCTATATAATTAACAACGACATCGACTTCCGATGCTCTCACAGAAAATGCTCCATAGCCATTCTGCCACTAAAAGTTTCGATATGCTTCTCCTCTTACATTTATCCATGAATTGGATTTTAATTTCTCCATAAGAATGGCTAATGTTATGTTTTTTGATACTTTGTAGAATATATAAGTGATCTTCTTTGGTTTAAAAAGTCAGCTATTATGCAGAATTTATTATCACTCCATAAAAAGACGCGTTTTTCCATAAAAATCATTGGAGTAGGAAGGTTTTCTTAATTTCTATCTTTTGAAGAAATGCCTAGTATTAATATATCATGATGAACGGCGACTATTTAATAGCAACTTTAAGCCAAACCCCTATTTTATTATATGAACTACAATAACCTAATTATACCGCTTTCTCAAAAAACGATCAACTTTAAACTGTTGTTCTTATAACTTCTAAACTTCTTTTAAAACTACAGGTTCTCCACCTTCATTCTTAGGTAATAAAACTTGAAGTAGTATGGCAATTCCCATCACCAAAGCACAACCCACCAAGTTTAGCCATAAATAAGGCATCAGGTCGATATACCAAATATAGATAATGATTACTTGGGTGATCAATGCCGCAATAAATACCGCTTTGCTGCGCACGTATTTAATGAAAAATGCAAGAAGAAATATCCCGAGAACATTACCGTAGAAAATAGAACCAATAATATTTACCAACTGAATAAGATTGTCGAATAAGTTTGCCGTACACGCAACCCCAATAGCAATAAGCCCCCATAAAAGTGTGAACCCACGGGAGGCGGCAACATAATGCTTTTCACGTTTCCCGGGGACGTTTCGTTTATAAAGGTCAATAGTAGTGGTACTCCCCAAAGCGTTCAACTCTGAAGCGGTGGAGGACATTGCTGCGCTCAATATTACCGCTAACAGCAAGCCGATGAGTCCGCGAGGAAGATTGGTTAAAATAAAATGAATAAAAACGTAATCCTTATCATTGGTTTCCGCACTGGGATTGGCTTTCTTGATTACGGCTACGGACTGTTTCCGTAACTGATCCTCTCCTTTGTTTAAACTCTTTATTTCTGCAGCATAGTTTTTCTTTTCAATTTCCGATTGTGCCTTGGAGTATTCTATTTGAGTTGCAGCAAGATCGTGATCAAGCGCATCCTTCTTTGCTTCCAAGGCTTCGTATTCTGAGGCGTATTCAGATTTCTTTACGTCTTTAACTGCCGCGGGATTAAAATGGAGAGGAGAGGGGTTGAATTGATAAAACACAAAAACCATAATTCCCACCAACAAAATAAAGAACTGCATAGGCACTTTTAATAAACCGTTCATAATCAATCCCATTTGACTTTGCTTAACAGATCGCCCGGAAAGATACCGCTGCACCTGGCTCTGATCTGTTCCGAAGTAGGAGAGAGCTAGAAAAGTTCCACCAATAATCCCACTCCAAAACGTATAGCGATTATCAAAGTCAAAAGAGAAATCGAGGATATCCATTTTACCACCAGCACCTGCAATTTCAAGTGCTTTGGTAAACGTGATGTCTAGTGGTAAATAGTTGAGAATTAAAAGAAACGCAATAAACATTCCGAAGAAAATAACGGCCATTTGCTGCTTTTGGGTAACACTTACCGCCTTTGTGCCGCCACTTACGGTGTATATTATCACGAGCACACCAATGATTATATTTAAATAGATCAAATTCCAGCCCAAGACGGCAGAAAGAATAATGGAAGGTGCAAAAATTGTTATCCCACAAGCAAGTCCGCGTTGTATTAAAAAGAGAATGGCGGTTAAGGTTCTTGTTTTCTGATCGAAACGTGTTTCAAGATATTCGTATGCGGTATAAACTTTTAATCGGTGATAAATGGGAATAAAAACCAAACAGATAATCACCATCGCAATGGGAAGTCCGAAGTAAAATTGAACAAAGCCCATTCCGTCGTGAAAAGCTTGTCCTGGCGTAGAGAGAAAGGTAATTGCACTGGCCTGCGTCGCCATAACGCTTAAGCCAATGGTCCACCAATGTGCGGTATTGCCACCTTTTAAATAATCGCCTACATCTTTTTGTTGGCGCGATTTCCACGTACCGTAAACTACAATAAAAACAAGGGTTCCAATTAAGACAATCCAGTCAATCTGCTGCATTTAGGCGAAGTTTTGCATTATTAAATAAAACAGATAGATATATAGGGCATTGACTAGCAGCACTAATGTGAAACTTCTTTTCCAGACAAATTTTTGTGATTCTTGGTTCATTATGTATTTTTTTCTCCGTGCGCCTCTGTGATTCTTTGTGAAACTCCGCGTAATGCCTACTTCACAAAGTTACACAAAGGTTTCACATAGGTTTGACAAAATATCTTATACTTGTTTATATCAAAATGTTTTTTGGGATTTTTTTTCATTAGTGTCCGACTAAAATATTTCAAATTTAAGTTAAGTCAATGATAGTAGGTTATGTAGTATTTTTATTCAATGTCACCTTGCTATAGCGTTTAACATTGAAATTTACAGAATAAAGAAGTGTGCTTAATCAATCTAACTTAATTATCAATCTATTAGGAATCAAGTCTTAAGTCTTACGTCTTTCAGTCCCGATCTATCGGGACGGTCTTGCATCTTAGTCGGACACGACTAATTTTTTTATACTTCTTCCATTTCAATAATAAAATCAGCATAAGTTAGAATTTTGGTGTTTTCTATTTCTTTGAGTACCAGTAAATCTTTATCGCCAGTTATTAAGTAATCCGCTTTTCCATCAACAGCTAGGTTTAGTAAGAAGTTGTCCTTAGTATCGCGACAAATTTTTATATTAGAAGTAGGCATTATCCAAGTTCCATATACTTTAAATACCGCAAATAAAATATTTATTTCTTCAATAGGAAATAACTTTCGAAAATGTGGTCTGTGAGTGACTTCAAAAAATTCTTGAATAGATCTTTCAGAAAAAAGCAGGATTATGTCATTGGAAATGATAAGATTTTTAAAGGCTTGATATTCTTTAGTAATTAAAAAGCTTATCCATAAATTAGTGTCAACTATTATTTTCTTGCTCATATCTCGCCTTTCTCACAATTTCAACTTCTGCGGTTATTTCTTCAAGAGTGGGGGCAGTATGAGCATTACTTTGCAATCGTTCTAAAAGCTCCAGAAATTCTTTTTTCGGATCCGTAATTTCAATTAAATCTAAATCAGCCAGATTTTTTAATAGGCTTTCTGCCTTAGGATTCAATATTTTTATTCTCATTGTTTCCATTTTTCTATCATTTAATCTCTAAAAGTACTAAAATCTGTTTGAACATTGGATATAGCATCATCCTATTTCCCTACCGAAAGCATATTCGCAAAAAGTCGATACGCACCCGGAACACCTGCAGGTAATTCGCGGAAAAAGCTCAATCCGGTATAAATATAATATCCTTTTCCGTATTTCGCCACAAGTAGCGAACCTTTGGTTTGTGCCTCGCCTTTGTCGTGCATTCCTAAAATTGGAGTAAATTCCTTAGCCCATTTTTCAGGGAAATACAAGCCGCGCTCCTGTACCCAGCCTTCAAAATCTTTTTGAGTGATTTTATTCGGCGTGTTTAATAACGCATTTTTTGGCGCAAGCATTTTAACTTCGGAAAACTCATCGGTTACCCGGTCGCGAGAAAGCGTTAAAGAATAAGGTGCAATAGCTTCTGTTACCAAGGCGTGGCTCGTATTATACTGCACAATCAATGTGCCGCCATTTTCAACATATTTATTGAGAATCGGTTGTACAAATGCCAATTGAGCTACCGTATTATAAGCGCGAATTCCCACAACAATGGCATCAAATTTTTCAAGGTTTTTCTCTGAAATATTCGAAGGATCAATAGTAGTAACCGAATAACCTATCTGCTTTAAACTCTCCGGAATGGCATCGCCGGCACCGTTTATATATCCTATATTTTCTCCTTTTTTCTGAATGTCGATCTTCGCAACTTTCGCTTCCGAAGGCAATAAGACACTTTGATAGGGAATGTGTTCGTAATCAATGGTAATCAATTCCGTATCGAAAGTTTGTCCGTCAGCTTTAATGATTGTTTTTAAATATCCCTCACTTTGATTTTTGGGAGGCGTTACGGTGAAATTATAGGTTTGTGTTTGCCCAAGTCGCTCAAGCTGAAAAGCCTGTTCTGCCGGTTCCACTTTCCAGCCTTCAGGATGCTGCAAACTCACCGTTCCCGAAATATTCTCTTTCCCTGCGCGAACTACTACCGAAACATTTTCAGATGCGTTACTAGCAAAAATCAAAACCTTTTCAGGGATAGAGGCCGTAACCTCAGGAAGAACTTCCAGCGGACGATATACTTCGCCTTTTACGGGATCGTTGAATTTATAAATAATGTCTTTTGTGAAGGGAATAATTTCCGTTCCAAACTGAAGTTCAAAAACCAATTGCTCCAAAACTGGAGTTTCTGGCAGACCAATGAATTTTTCAGGCGCCACATACATTCCCACACTTCCCTTTTCGTTTAGCCAATATGGAGAAGAATATGGCGGATTGTGATTTCCAGAGTTTACAGTTATTTTATGCTTTTCGTTCTCGTTAAAAGGCAATTTTGTGGATTCATTCCAAAGTGTTTTTCCATCAGAACTTTTTACGGACTTTAAAACAACTTCGCTTTTTCCACGGTTAATAGCCTCAATATTTACATTAAAATCTTCGTTGGGATTAACTGAGTTTTCTTCGGAAGCAGCTTCAATAAAAATTCCGCCACAGTCCAAAATAAGTTGTTTAAGTTGCTTCAATTTTATGTCTCGCCAATGTGCATCTTTTAAATTTGAAACCAAAGGATAGGCTTTCAGCAATAGCGGCAGCATTTCCGAAGGATTTTTAAAATTGAAATTGTTTTCCAATGGATTTAAAATCGCACCTATTTCCTTTCCCCCTATAAGTCTTGACCAATTCGTGTTTATTCCTTCAAACAGATTGTTATCCGCAGGTTTTGAACCTTCTAATAATTCCAAATATTCCGTTTCACTTCCGCGGGAGCCTGTACTTCCAAACCCTTGCGATTTGTGCATACTGCGGCTTAAGGAAGCTATTTCGCCATTGGAAAGGCCTAGGGCAGGGAAGTAGTTACCAGTTTCTACCGAAACAAGTTTGCTTTTATCTGCCTTATCAAATTTTTCTTGGCTTCCGTAAAACCACCAAGAAGTATTAAAAAATAAACGTTGTGGTTTCCAAACGCCATATTCGGCAGCAGATTTTGGAAACTTTGAGGCATTAATAACCATATCAAAAGCCTCCACGCTCAACATCGCCGAAGCCGTATGGTGGCCGTGCGTAGTTCCCGGACTTCTATGATCAAAACGATTTATAATAATATCGGGCTTAAATTTTCGGATGGTTCTCACCACATCACTCAATACTTCATCTTTCGTCCAAAAGTCAAAAGTTTCCTCTGGATTTTTACTGTACCCAAAATCGTTGGCGCGTGTAAAAAACTGTTGCCCGCCATCTGTTCGTCTTGCCTGTAGCAATTCCTGGGTACGGATAACGCCGAGAAGTTCACGTAATTCGGGCCCAATTAGGTTTTGTCCGCCGTCGCCTCTGGTTATTGAAAGATAGGCGGTGTTTGCGTGTACATCATTTACCAAATAGGAAATTAACCGCGTATTTTCATCGTCAGGATGCGCCGCAAGATAAAGTGCCGAGCCAACAAAATTAAGTTTTTGAAGAGAGTGGTACATTTCAGAAGCGGTTGGTTTTTGTGGCGATTGTGCGGTGGCAACTATTGTAAAAAGTAAAAATAGAAGTCTTGAAAATATTTTTTTCATAGAATTTGTAGTGCTGATTTATTCGTAACCTTTCAAAGGTACTTATTTGAAAAAATTAATCGTGGGGAAGCTGTTCCTTATTTTTATCCTCTTCGGAATGATGCTGATGTTCGTAAAACTCGTTAGGCTTTATTATGCTTACTCCTTTTTGAAGCATCATACTATTGGGGTATGTGACAATTTCATTATTGTGAGTGTGAAGAATGATATGAAACGTTTTAATATCCTCAATCATACCTTCCAAAGGCGCTTCTTTGTCGTGTATTTTTATATAATCGCCTATCTTATACGGAAAGGTAAAAAACATAATTACCCCGCTGGTAATATTGCTTAAAATGGACCATTGGGCAAAAAAGGCAATCCCAATTACTGCGAATATTGACGACATAAATACGCCTAAATGTCTAAAATCTAGCCCCCAAATAACGATTAGGCCTAAGGCTGTCAAAAAGAAAATAGCAAAATTTATATGCTTCATTATAAGCCCTGTACGATGCTCCAAACGTTCAATTTTACGCGTGAAATTGCGGACAGTCTTTTTCAGAATGGCTCTCAATAAAAAGAGGACCAATAAAAGAATAGCTGATTCAATGAGTTCGGGATAAAAGTCTTTTAAATCTATCATTAGTTTCTATTTAAATCCCAAGAAATTCTGGAGATGTGCACACAATCTTAGCGAAGAATTTCTTGTAAAAATACCAAAAAATCAGCGCTCCGCAATCTGGGTTAAGGTTTTATATACAAGGCGCGTAGGAAGTCCCATTACATTAAAATAGCAACCTTCAATTCTTTCGATCCCAATATAGCCAATCCACTCTTGTATGCCGTAACTTCCGGCTTTATCAAAGGGTTTGTAGTTTTTTATATAATAGTCAATCTCTTCTTCCGAAAGTGTTTTAAACCAGACTTTCGTAACATCGTTTACCGTTTTTTGAAATTCCTTTGTAGTGAAACAAACCGAAGTGATTACCTCGTGCATTTGCCCACTTAAATCTTGGAGCATTTGTTTTGCATGTTCGGCGTTCTTTGGTTTTTCCAATGCTCTTTCGTTTTTCCAAACAATAGTGTCGCTGGTAATTAGAATGTCACTCTCTTTTAAACCTTCAAAAGCGGAAGCTTTAAGTTTTGACAGATAATCAGTTATTTCTTCTCGTTTTAAATTAGGAGCATAAACTTCATCCACAGCTTTTACCTGAATGGTGAAATCTAGATCCAGTTCCTTAAAAAATTCCTGCCTTCTCGGCGATCCGGAAGCTAGGATGATGTTGTAGTTTTTTAATTTTTCTTTAAGCATTTTTTTATTCAAGGTTTAAAATTCAAGATTCAAGGTTGCTGAGTGTTTTGAAAAGTTGAATAATTATGATTTTTATATGTGTTTATTCTTTCAAAAAGTATCGAAGCATTTCTTTGTGAAATTCTGTGGGTCCTTTGCGTAACAACAACATCTCTCGCAAAGTCGCCAAGCCGCAAAGTTATAATTCACTTCATTTTAAAATGTATTAAAGCATCCTCTGTGCAACTCTATGTTTCTTCGCGCAACTCCGTGTAACAACCCCATCTCGCGCAAAGTCGTCAAGTTTTAATCCGCTTCATTTCAAATTTTTTCTTTGTGCGGGTCTGGGTAACAACTAATGTGACGACCCATTATATAGTTTTATTCAAGTTAGATTTAGCTTTTCATTTTTAAATTGAATTGTCTTAGGTTTTCCACCTAATTCAATTTTTGCGACAAAATCTGCTGCAAAGGCTTTATCATTAGTGGGAAACCAATCCTTTCTATTTAAATCTATCAAAATGAAAAGACCGGTTTCGGAGCCCAGTGCAGAAAATACTTCTTTTCCACCTCCAAATTTAGGAGCTCCTACTTCTGATATTAGAAAATCGAATTTCTCTTTGAACTCATTAGTAGCTATTCCTATTTCCGAAATCTCCAATAAATCCTCTGAATTAAATGGCTCAGAATTGTGGTTATCTAAATTTTTCCTAGCTATAAACTCTAGTATGTTTTTATCAGCGTCATAAAAATAGATGGATTCGGCATTCCAAGCGGGAAAATCTACGATTTCAAAATCCCCGTCTTTTTGAATTTCCACTCTTTCCTTTAGCCACTCTAAAGCTGCTGTTACTTTGTTTGACGGAATGTTAAATGCGAAATGATATGGCTTTGACTTCGCTGTTTTTATAAATTTTAGAATGGTTTTCCCAAGTTTAAAAGCAATCTCTTTTTCGTTGGAATGGACGACTTGTAAACCTAATTTTTCACCATAAAATTTCTTTTGGGCATCAATTAGTGTAGTGTGTAAAGTAAGTTCTCTAATTTTCATTATAATAATATTTCTAGTCTCGCAAAAGAGACTTCTCTACGCTATAGCTCATAGTGACGAGTTTCTCTCGCAAATTCGCCAAGCCGCAAAGTTATAATTTGTTTCATTTTAAACTGTATCAAAGCATCCTTTGTGCAACTCTGTGTTTCTTTGCGCAACTTCGTGTAACAACTCAAACAAAATAGCTAAACTTCACTTCAAAATTACAAATTGAAACAAAGCAATAGAACAAATCCCTAAAAACATTATAAGCTTCATAAGTTTTGAAAGCACAGCATAATCTTTTGTCGTTTTTGCATCATAAGATTTTAAGCAGAAATAGAGTAGCGGGCCAACAATCGCTAAAAGAAAATATAACATCAAAACTTGTTTGTCATACAGGTCTTCATACATATAAAAGACTACTCCAAAAACTGCAAAGACACCTAGAATAAATACGACTGTCACCGTTCTTTTTCGGCCAATTATAATTGGCAACGTGTTCATTCCACCTTTTTTATCGCCGTTGATGTCTTGTAAATCCTTTACGATCTCACGAATAAGATTGATATAAAAAGCAAAAATGGCATAGTGTAAAACAATCTTAAAAACCACCGACTGGGAAGCTTGATTCTCCGGAGAAATAGCAGGAAGTAAATCGAAAAGCGGGACAATCAATAAGCTCATCGCCACCAAAGCAGAAACTAAAATATTGCCCACCAAAAACATTCCTTTCAAATAGGAAGAATACAAATAAAGCAGCGCAGAAAAAACCACAAATAGCGCTGCAAAACTTGGTTTTCCAATCCGGTTTGATAGATAAAACCCAATAGCCACGCCAATTACGCTTAAAACTATATAAAATCTATTTCCCGTGCGCTCCGAAATCTTGTTCCCAATCAAAACCTTTTTCGGCTTGTTGATTTTGTCGATTTCCACATCGTAAATATCATTGATTACATTTCCTGCTGCGGCTATAGATAAGGTTGCAATAACCAGTAATACAAAGTCAAAAGTATTTAAGCTAACATCAACTTCGAAAGCCGGGAAAAGCCCATATTTAATAAACACCTGCGCCAAAGCGATAAAGAGCAGATTTTGATACCGGATGAGGTTTAAGAAATTCAAGGTTTAAAGTTCAAGGTTTAAGGTTCCAGGTTCAATTGCGTTTTCAGCTTCAACTTCAACTTCGATTTCAGTTTCGATTTCCCTAGTCATACTTCGCACTAACATCCTCACTCACCATCCATTTTCCCTGTACTTTCAGTACTTGTTCAATTACTTCTCGAACGCAGCCTTTCCCACCTTTTTTATGCGAAACGTATTTTGAAATGGCTTTGATTTCCGGTACGGCATCCTGCGGGCAAGTAGGCAGGCCAACTTCTTGCATAATTTCGTAATCAGGAAGATCATCTCCCATATAGAGTGTGTTTTCTCGTTTTACATTCTTTTCTTTAAGATAGTTTTCCAAGATCTCAGTCTTGTTATGCGCTCCTAAAAAGATGTCTTTAATCCCTAAATTTTGAAGTCGGACGCGGACGCCTTCGTTGGAGCCACCTGAAATAACGCAGATATTATAACCTTGATCCACCGCAGTTTTAAGGCCATACCCGTCCTTTACGTTCATCGTTCTAAACATTTCACCTTCGGTGTTTATTTTTATGGTACCGTCAGTTAAAACGCCATCCACATCAAAGATGAAGGTGGTTATATGTTTAAGATATTCTTTATAGCTTTTTTCCTGGGAAGAGGTGTTTTTGTTGCTCATTGTTCTCGTTTTTATTTAAAATTTTTACCAAGAATAATACATATTTAATTCGTGTATTCGTGTATTCGTGGTGAGGCTTTATTCTTCTTTTAATGCTTCCGTAAACAGTTCATAAAACTTTCTATGTTCCAGATTGCTCAACAAACTTAAATGTTTTTCAATAGTTTTAATATCGTTCCGTTTTGCGGGGCCTGTTTGTGCTTCTTCTGGAGTGAGTGTCTCAATTTTTAAAGCGGTTTCTATAATTAACGGCTTTAGCAAATCAAAAGATAAGTTTTCCTCTTCTAAAATATCGTTGCCAATTCTATACAAATAATTAGTGAAATTATTTACAAAAACAGCTGCAGTATGCAATTTAGCTCTTTCTTCTGAAGAAATTTCGGTGACGTTTTTAGAAATACTTTCTCCCAGTTTCCGAAGTAATTTCATATCCACGTCATTTTCGGCTTCAAGGCAAATAGGAATATTGGTAAAATCCACTTCCCGCTGTTTTGAAAATGTTTGTAATGGATAAAATATTCCGCGTCGGTTTTTACTTGCAAGTGCATCCATCGAAACGCCTCCAGAAGTGTGGACTACTAATCTATTTTGAAATGCTAAGCTTTCGGAAAATGCGGAAATGGCATCATCGGGAATTCCAATTATATAGACGTCCGCTTTCATAATCTCGGAAACATCATCCGTAAAAGGAATATGCTCAAAAGGCGAAATCATCTTGATGTAATTCCGATTGAAAACCTGTTTCACAATGATTTCCTCTTTGTTATGAAAAGCCTTAAACAAATGGCTGTTCACATTTCCGAAGCCTAAAAAAACTACTTGTATCATAATACAAAGTTAGAAGGTAAATCCTGAGAATAAAGATAAAAGATGAAAGTTGTTGCAGTTTTATCAATTATCAAAGGTTGCCGAGTGATTTTGTGGCAAATTTTGTACAATAAAATTACTAAACATACATCCACAAAATAGTATCGAGACATTTATCGAAAAACTTTCCTATTTATAATTTTCAATTCTCCATCCTGTTCCAATTGCTTTACTGCTCTTATCACCGTTTCAACTCGTTGTCCGGTTAAATCGGCTATTTGCTGGCGGGTTAGATCAACCTGAAAAAGATCCTCAGCTCCATATTCTTTTTTCAAAAAGTCGATCAAGGCTAAAATACGGTGTTCTGGAGGGAATACCGAAATTTCCTTTAAAATGGTAGCTTTATAATAAAGTCGTTTGGCAAGCGCTTTGGTAAACTTTAAATTTATTTCGGGGTTTTGGGTGAGCAACTTGAATAATTTGGTTTTGGATAATTTGAAGAGCTGTGTTGGTTTTACCGTTGCTGCCGAAGCTGGATATTTGAAATCCCCAAAAAGAGGGGGCTCTCCGAAACTTTCGCCGTCATAAAACATGCCTTGTATAAATTCTTTTCCATTTTCATTAAAGTTATACATTTTAACCTCGCCGGATTTTATCTGAAAATAGAAATCTGCGCGTCTCTTTTCTGATAAAATAACCTCTGAAGCATCCATGTTTTCTATGGTCGCTCCAAAATCCAATAATAAATTTTCTGGAATCATGGGTTTATGATTTGCCTCATAAAATAAGGCCTGTTGGAGTTCGTAAATTTACACTATTAAAATAACATCTTAAATTAATGAAGTGCCCATTGTTATTTTCCAAATCGATTAAAAGCATAACAACGGGGATTTCATTTTTTAAATAAAAAATATATAAAATGAAAGCATTATCCTTAAAATCCCTACAGCACGAATTTGAGCACGATTATTATATGTACGTGCCGCTTACCATAATCTTAAATAGTTGCATTGGCTCCATAGCCGCGATGACCGTTTTGGCGCAAGGCACCTCTTTGCTTACTGGCATAGAATTGACTCTTTGTGTCTCCTTATGTATGGGTTATAATGCTGCGTTGCTGGCTGGATCCAATAGAACATTTGCATTTTGGCTATTGTTAGTGAGTTTAGCAGCAAACTTGTTGTTGATTTTGGTAACTTTGCTATAAAAAATGATCAAAAATATAGAGTCTCGCGAAGATATTTCTTTGCTTGTAAATACATTTTATGCCAAGGTGCGCAAGGACGAATTGCTTGGGCCTATTTTTAATGGAATTATTACGGATTGGCCAACGCATTTAGAGCTCTTAACCGATTTCTGGGAGACAAATCTTTTATATAAGCGCAAGTACTTTGGAAATCCTATGCACGCTCACGTTGAAGTAGATAAAAAATGTGGCAATACCATAAATGAACTCCATTTTGGTACTTGGATCAATCTCTGGTTGGAAACAATAAATGATCTTTTTGAAGGGGAAGTTGCACAAATTGCAATAAACCGAGCCAGAAATATGGGAACTTTCTTACATCTCAATATTTTCAACGCCAGAACAGAGAATGCCGAATAAAAAAGGATTTAAGCCGAAAACACTTTGTACATTGACCGAATTTGAGACTTAAATGAGATGAAAGTCTTATGTCTTAGGTCAATAAGTCCTACGCCTTTTTAATAGATTAAATGGTGGCAAATATGTATTTTTGCGCCAAAATTCTTTGTAATGCAAAAAAAGATTGCTTCCGTTCTTTTCTCCACCCGTTTAACCGCTGTTTTATTTCTTGTTTTTGCCTTTGCAATGGCAGCGGGAACCTTTTTAGACGCTTCTGCTGAAGCGCCGCCAACGCCCTATACACGCGAGCTGATATACAACGCTTGGTGGTTTGAGCTGATCATGTTGCTTTTTATGATCAATTTTGTGGGAAATATTTTCCGATACAACCTTCATAAACGTAAAATGTGGGCTTCTTTGATGCTGCATTTGGCTTTTATTTTGGTGATTTTTGGAGCCTTTGTTACCCGTTATATAGGCTTTGAAGGCGTTATGCACATTCGTGAAGGAGAAACAGAGAATTCTATTCTTTCTGAAGATACCTATCTAGACGTCTTTATCGATGGTGATTATATGGTTGATGGCGTGGCACAACGCAGAAAATTAAAACCGAAAAAAATCAGACTTTCGGAGAAACTGAACAATGACTTCACCATTAATACAAATTATAAGGATCAACCGGTTAAGATTAAGTTCAAGGAATTCATAAAAGGAGCTGTAGAGGGGTTAACCCCAACTGATAATGGCGAAGAATACTTGAAGATTGTAGAATCTGGTGATGGTGAACGTCATGATCACTGGGTAAAAGTGGGCGAGGTTTCCAATATTCACAATATTCTATTTGCAATAAATAAGCATACCGAAGGAGCAATAAATATTACGCATAGTGAAGGTGGAAATTATACCATTTCCAGTCCTTTTGAAGGAAACTACTTGCGAATGGCAGACCAAGCTGAGGGCGAGGTAATTGCAGATAGTGTTCAGCCTTTCCAGTTGCGATCTCTTTATAGAATGGGCGGAACTGCATTTGTTGTTCCAGAACCCATTACTCGTGGCGAATTTGGAGTAGTTAAGGCAGATGCTGAAACGCCATCTAATCAAGATGCCCTTATTGTAACGGTTTCCTCAAATGATGAAACAAAAACAGTTGCGCTACTCGGTGGAAGAGGTTCAGCGCCAGGCCCTACAGAAACCGAAATTGCCGGCTTAAAAGTGTATATGAGCTATGGTTCTGAAAGTATTGATCTTCCTTTTAGTATAACCCTAAACAAGTTTATTGCTGATAAATATCCAGGTACCGAAAAGGGATATTCATCTTTTAAAAGTAAAGTGACCGTCATTAACGAAGACAAATCACATTTTGATGCAGATATTTTTATGAACAACGTATTAGACCATAACGGATATCGTTTTTTCCAATCGGGTTTTGATCCAGATGAAGGAGGAACTATTCTCTCCGTGAACCACGACTGGTGGGGAACTTGGATTACCTATATCGGCTATTTCTTATTGTATCTGGGAATGATGGCTATTCTTGTTAGCAAACACAGCCGTTTTGGTAAATTGGAGATTATGTTAAGCCGTATTAAGAAGAAAAAAAGAAACATGCTTAGTATTTTGGTCTTGATGTTCTCGCTTTCAGGAATGGCACAGGTTGCTCAAGAACCTGCTCATACCACTTTACCAAAGCAACAAATAGATTCCTTGATAAAGACAAATGCTGTTAGCAAAGAACACGCTGCCAAATTTGGACATTTGATAATTCAGGATAATGGGCGAATGAAGCCTATCAACACCTTTGCCAGTGAACTTTTACGGAAAATAAGCCGCTCAGATCATTATGAAGGTTTGGATGCCAATCAGGTGTTTATTTCAATGACGGAATTTCCACGTTTGTGGGTTGAGGTTCCATTGATCGCATTAAAGCGTGGTAATGATAGTATTCGCCACGTTGCAAAAGTTCCGGATGGTCAAAAGAACCTTGCGCTACTAGATCTTTTTGATTCTCAAGGCAACTATAGATTGGAACCTTATTTGGCAGCAGCAACGCGGACCAATACTCCAAACCAGTTTCAAAAGGATTTTATTAAGGCACACGAAAACTTTTCACTGTTGAATTCAGCCTTAAGCGGATCTATTTTGAAAATATTCCCAATTCCTGGTGATGAAGGGAACAAATGGGTTTCTTATCCAGAGCTTGGAGAAGCAAACTTAAAAGGAATGGATTCGCTGTATGCCAAAAATATACTTCCGCTTTATTTTGACAGCTTGAAAAAATCGCGTTTAAGTGGGGATTATACCCAGTCTGATGAATTATTGGAAAGTATCACCAATTTCCAGAAGAAATACGGAAAAGATATAATGCCTTCGGAAAATAAATTAAGAGCCGAAACCATATATAACAAGGCTGACATTTTTAATAGACTTTACAAATTCTACGCAGTATTTGGGATTTTAATGATGGCGTTTATTATCGCCCAACTTTTCAAGGATCGAAAAATATTACGTGTTCTTATAAAAGGTTCAAAAATATTTATGTGGGTTTTCTTCGTCTTAATGACTTTGGGGCTAGCGCTTCGTTGGTATGTTAGTGGTCACGCTCCGTGGAGTGATGCCTATGAATCTGTTGTTTATGTGGGATGGGCAACGATATTCTTCGGCTTGTCCTTTGGCCGTAAAAGTGATTTAACTGTTGCATCTACTGCCTTTGCCGGAGCAATAATCCTGTGGGTAGCTCATGAAAGCTGGTTGGATCCGTCCATTGCAACGCTACAGCCTGTATTGGATAGTTATTGGCTTATGATTCACGTAGCGGTTATTGTAATGAGCTATGGACCATTTACGCTAGGAATGATTTTGGCCGCCACTTCACTATTTCTTATGATTTTCACGACGAAAAATAATTATAAAAGAATGGAGATTAGCATAAGCGAGCTTACCGTAGTTACCGAAATGGCGCTTACAGTTGGGTTGGTTTTGCTAACTATTGGAAACTTTTTGGGCGGACAATGGGCTAACGAAAGTTGGGGTAGATATTGGGGCTGGGATCCAAAGGAAACTTGGGCCCTTATTAGTATTATGGTTTATGCTTTCGTGATCCACGCCAGATTAGTTCCTGGTCTTCGCGGCCGGTGGACTTTTAATGTCTTTGCGCTTTTCGCTTACGCTTCTATTATGATGACCTATTTTGGAGTGAACTTCTACCTAAGTGGTCTTCACTCATACGCCAGCGGTGATACCCCAGCTGCGCCAACATTTGTATATTGGATAACACTCTTTGCAGTTGTTCTAAGTGCTGTGGCTTATTTTAGGTATAAGAAGTTTTATGGGAAGAAAAAGACTAAGAAGATAAAGAAATAAAAAAAGCCACGAATTCACGAATATTTTATCATTCGTGAATTCGTGGTTTAAATTTTCACATCTCAGGTCTCACATCTCAAGTCTATCAAACCATATCTTCCGGCTTCACCCACTCATCAAATTCTTCGGCAGTAGTATAACCTAAATTAACGGCTTCTTCTCTTAAGGTTGTTCCGTTTTTATGTGCTGTGTTTGCAATTTCTGCAGCTTTGTAATACCCTATTTTTGTGTTTAAGGCCGTAACTAGCATCAAACTGTTGTTTAGCTGCTTTTTGATTACTTCGTAATTAGGCTCAATTCCTTGTGCACAATGTACATCGAAAGAAACACAGGCATCGCCTAACAATTGTGCAGATTGAAGGAAATTTGCAGCCATTACAGGTTTAAAGACGTTCAGTTCAAATTGTCCCTGCATTCCGCCAACCGTAATCGCCATATCGTTCCCGATAACTTGTGCGCTTACCATGGTTAATGCTTCACATTGTGTAGGGTTTACTTTCCCGGGCATGATTGATGAACCTGGCTCATTTGCGGGAATGTTTAACTCGCCAATTCCACTTCTTGGACCGCTGGCAAGCATCCGTACATCGTTTGCAATTTTATTTAATGATACCGCCAACTGCTTCAAAGCACCGTGGCCTTCCACAAAGGCATCGTGTGCAGCAAGAGCTTCAAACTTGTTTTTGGCTGTTACAAAGGGTAATTCAGTGAATTTAGCAATGTATTCAGCAACTTTCACATCATAACCTTTTGGCGTGTTTAAACCAGTTCCTACGGCAGTGCCACCTAAGGCAAGTTCTGCTAAATGTGGGAGTGTGTTTTTCAATGCTTTAATACCGTGTTCTAATTGCGCAGCATAACCACTGAATTCCTGACCAAGGGTTAGGGGAGTGGCGTCCATAAAATGCGTACGACCTATTTTTACAACGTCTTTAAAATCGGTTGCTTTTTTGGCTAGTGTTTTCTGAAGTTGTTCAACTCCCGGAATCGTATTTTCAATTAACTTTTTATAAGCTGCAATATGCATTCCCGTTGGGAAAGTATCGTTAGACGATTGCGATTTATTAACATCATCATTAGGTTGAAGTGTTTTATCACCTTCTCCAATTGTTTTCCCCGCCAGTTGATGCGCTCGGTTGGCAACAACTTCATTAACGTTCATATTGCTTTGTGTGCCACTTCCAGTTTGCCAAATTACCAAAGGAAACTGATCGTCGTGTTTTCCTTCTAAAATTTCATCACAAACTTTGGCAATTAAATCTCTTTTTTCTTCTGGAAGAACTCCGAGTTCACAATTGGTATAAGCAGCTGCTTTTTTCAAATAAGCAAAACCGTAAATTATCTCCAATGGCATGGAAGCCTTCGGGCCTATTTTAAAATTTTCAAAAGAACGCTCTGTTTGTGCGCCCCATAATTTATCGGCAGGTACTTTTACCTCGCCCATGGTGTCTTTTTCTATTCTATACTTCATTCTGAAAAATTTTATAATGAATTACTTAATCTACATTGTTAAAGCTTTGTAGCTAATTTGAACTCATACGCTAAAAGCTTCGGAGTTATTTTGAACTCCTTCGCTAAAAGCTTCGGAGCTCGAAGGCAAAGATAACGAAAAGGCAAAAGTTGGTCAACCCGCTATGCTGTTTATTTCTTGTGAATAAATAGAAACATTTTATTGTGGAGATTGAAAAATTCCTATTATCTTTGAGCTTTCAACATTAACAAATACACTTATGTTTACTTTTGAGCAATATTTAGGATTTATAGCAATTATGGGAGTTGTGACCATAGGATTTTGGCTGATGTTTTTTTTAGTAGGCATCCTTCCTTACTGGATTGGTGGGTCACTTTACGAAAACTATAAAATTAAGCGTGAAGAGAAAAAGAAGAAAGAGTTGAAATCATAATTTCAACATTTATCATATCTAAAAAGGGAACCGATCGGTTCCCTTTTTTTGTTATAGAAATCATTAGCCTTAGCATAATGGGTTCCCCCTTTGGAGGTTAGGGGCTTTTATCCTTCAAAACCACCTTCCTCATCACCACCGCCACGGTCTGGACGTTGGCGCTGCTTCTGCTGATTAAAGCGGTAGGTAAATGAAAGTGATACTTGGCGTCTTCTCCACTGAAATTCACTATTACTGGTAAAAGTATCCGTATAAGAATAGCTATTTCTTTTACGTGTATTTAAAAGGTCGCTAACATTAAGAGCCAAAGTGGCATTGTCGTTAATAATATCTTTACTCACTGCCATATCTACAGAAAGTATAGCATCTGTTTCCGTTTGCGCATTGCTACGCGGTCCTCGGTAAAACGCATTGGTTTGCCAATCTATTTTTGCTGGTAGTTTTACTTTTCCACTAAATCTTGCAAAATAACTATCGTTTTTTGCGCCGTAATCTACATCGTTATAAAAGCCTTCGGTTTTAAATTGATAATAATTAAAACTTCCGTTTAGTGAAAGCCATTTATACGGATTATAAAGTAAGCCAAGTTCAAAGCCATAGCGATCATTGGTTGAAAGGTTAATTGGTAAGGACCGAATAATTGGAATTCCATTACTGGTTTGTTCTCCGGTTTCTTCCTGTACTCTTTCAAAAGCGTCGGTTTCATGTTGGTAATAGATAGAAGTACTTAGGGTAAGTTTCTTCCAACGTTTCAAGTAACCCAAATCGAATGCACTGGCATAGGCTGGATTTAAATCAGGATTTCCTTGAAAGACGTTTGCTTCACTAGAACGCGATGGAAATGGATTGACGAACCAACTTCTTGGGCGATTAATACGTCGGTTATAACCAAGCGTTACGTTTTCGCTGTCTCCAAGTTCATAGGTAAGATTGACTGTTGGGAAAAGGCCTGTATAGTTTTTGTCAAAATTTAAATCGAAGGGAGCGTTCTCCATAACATTTTCAGCGTCCACACTTCCTTTTAGTTGCGTATTTTCGAGACGTAAACCTAAAAGGTATGAGAACTTTCCAAACTTACTTCCATATTGGGAATAAATGGCATTCACATTTTGGTTATAGGTAAAAATGTTTGAAAGACTATCATTGCGAATAAAATCACCGGTGGTTCCCAGTTCATTAAATAATGTATAATCGGTTATGGTTTCATCATAATTCCCTCTATAGCCCGCTTCAAATTGTGAATTCTCTCCAATTGGCAAAACATAATCTACTTTTGCTAGGTATTCTTTTTCATTTTCCTTTTTAATGATGTTTTCAGAAGGACGAATTTCTAGTTCAGGAAATGTTTTTCTATCGTCAATAAAAGATTCTTCCGTTTCTTTACTTCGGTCATACTGTAGATCGGCAGTAAGTTTATGGCCTTTATCGTTGAAGTTGTTTTCATAGTTTAAAGAAAACTGATAATTGGTATCATCTTCAGTTTGTGTTTCAATTCTTGAAGTATTTTCTATTAAATCATTATTCTTAAAATTGGCTGTTTTATTTGTGGTTACGTCTTCATCATCGCCTAATCTCAAGAATCCGCTAGCGGTAAGTGATGATTTTTCAGTCAAGAAGTACTCAATCCCCAAATTGGTGTTGAAATTTTTTCTAAGTCTATCATAACTCCTGTCTTCAGTGACTTGATCGAATTCAGGTGTGTAAGTAGCAGGATTTCCGTCCTTATCTATAAAACTTCTTTCAAAGTATTTGTTATCGAAGAAAGCGGATCCTGGAACATCGCGATAACTTATTCCCGTAGTATTAAAGATATTGAACTTATCTGTTCTCAAATTTATATTTCCTGAAGCGCTACTGGTTGTAGGCACTCCAATACTTGTACTTATTGAACCATTTAGTCCTAAGGTCTTTTCTTTTTTTAGGATGATGTTTAAAATCCCTGCAGTACCTTCAGCATCGTAACGGGCGGAAGGGGAAGTAATAACTTCAACACGTTCAATAGCTTCAGCCGGAAGTTGTCTTAAGGCGTCCGTTGATCCAAAACCAGCGATGGCAGAAGGTTTTCCATTGATTAGGATTTTTACGTTTTCATTTCCACGCAGTGAAATCGCACCGTCCACATCTACAGTTACCGAGGGTACGTTGCCCAAAGCGTCACCCACGGTGGCGCCTCCTGTTGTAAGGTCTTTGCCTATATTGTATATTTTTTTATCGAGACGAATTTGAACTTCCGTGGTTTCGGCACGCACTACTACTTCATCTAAACTGGATGCATCCAAGGCTAATTTCACAGTGGGAAGTGTAACGTTCTTGGTGAGGTTTTGATTTGGAACTTCTTTCGATTTATATGAAATAAATTCATATTTCACCGTATAAATTCCGGCAGGAACATCTATCTTGTAATTACCATCAAAATCTGTAATTCCACCAGTGATGGTTTTTCCTTGTTGATCTATAAATGAAACAGTGGAATACTCCAATGGGTAGTTTGTTCCATCCTCAAGGATGGTTCCTTTAACAGTAATTTGTTTCTTTTCAGGACTTTGTGCAAACAGCGTAACCGTTGCGCATAAAAGTAGGAGGGAGAGCGTAAATTTCATTTATCTTTTAACCATTTTGACCAGCGAAAGTAGTCTTGGTTTAATTGGAAATTGCTAAATCCCTGTTAAATTAAGCTGCAAAAAACGAGAAGGCTTGTTAATCTTTAAACCCTGCTTATAGTATTTCGAGAACTTTTTCAGGTGGACGACCAATTACGGCGTGCGTGCCTTTAATTGCGATGGGGCGCTCTATGAGTTTTGGGTTTTCAACCATTGCAGTTATCAACTCTTCATCGGTAAGTTTAACTCCTTTGAATTTTTCTTTCCAAACGCTCTCCTGCGTTCTAACCAAATCCATTGGCTTTATTTCTAGCAATTCAATAACTTGAGTTAACTCTTGATAGCAAGGCGGATTTTCAAGATATTTTATTATTTCCAGAGTTTCTCCTTCTGCTTCCAAAAGATGTAGTGCTTCGCGTGATTTACTGCAACGTGGGTTGTGGTATAATGTAGTCATAGATTTTTAATTCAAAGTTTAAAATTCAATATTCAAGGTTTTCATCAAATACAAACTGTTTACTGCAATTGCCAACTGCTACTTTTTCAAAAGCTCCTCCAACTCCAAATTGTAGTCATATTGCAAATCTTCGTGCAAGCTGGCGACCTTTTTCTCTATATAACCAATTTGTCGTTGATAGAGATTTGTTAGGGTTGTATTGCGTTTTATAGATGGAGTAAAGTCCTTGAGTTTATGGCAAAAATAGAGCAAAAGCTCCACTTCAGTTTCTTTCTTTTGTGAATAGCGAATAAATTTTTTAAGCTCCCGTAGAATTTTTCGCACACTTTTTTTAATGTAGAAAAATGTTTTGGTGTTGATTGTTTCAAAATCGGTATCAACCTTTTCTTTGATGCTTTGAATAAAGGCTTCTTCATCTGCAGATTCAAACAATAAGTAAGTGAGCAGTTCTTTATTCTCCTTTTTGAATTTTGAAAGCCGAAGACAGAGATCCAACAGTTCTTGTGTAGATCGGTGGTTAAGTTCGGTTTTTATTTCCTTTAAACTTGCGGCTTTCATAATTGAATTTGCAGTAAAGGTACAGTGGTTTTTCTGAATTTAAAACTGGAAACTATTTCAAATGCTGTTTCCTTCATTCAGAAAACCCACTGTCGAAAAGATCAACCAAACTAAAACAACAGTGGATTCTTCCTTTATTAATGAAAAAGTAATGTATTTATTAATTCGTTACTGTAACTGAACCTTTCATAACCAAGTGAATGCTGCAAAAATAATTGAAATCCTTTGTTATTACTTTTGAAAATGTATCATCTTGTTTAAGTGGTTTGGATGTCCATTTTTTGTCAATCTCCGTAACATCATGAGGTACAAAATCTTTGTTTACCCATTCTACGATATCTCCTTTCTTCACCTTTATGTTTTCAGGATCAAATTTCATTTGATAGATTGTCACAATATGAGTAGTTGGGGTTTTCTGATTGGTTTCCATCTTTTTGAATCCCGTTGAAAGGAAAAATATTGTGACCAAGCCAATGCTGAAGACCGTTAGGGCTATAATCGATTTTCGAACCGTTTTCATTATTTCAGAATTTTGTTTTGTGCCATTTCCGCGTGGCCCAAATGTGTTTCCAAAATAGGAAGCGCAGTTTTAAGTAACGCTTTAAGTTCGGCATTTTGAGATTGCGGAATCAATACTGTTTTTACAGCGCCAATCACCGCTTTATGGTACGCTACTTCATTGTCAATATAGGCTTTGTCAAAGGCTTTTCCCTTAGCAGCTTTTAGTTTTATGGTTGTTTCATCGGCTTGCTTTTGTAGGGATTGACTCATAGCATTATCCTTTGGAACAACGCCAAGTTTGGTGACAAGTGCTACAGCTTGATCTATAATTGCGTTGTGATCGGCAATCATAGTATTGGCGAATTCACGAACTTCAGGGTTTTTAGATCGGTCCATGGCGAGTTTTGCATAATTTACGTCTATTTTATTGGCAACAACAGCAACGCTGGCAATCTCCGCATCGGTAAGTTGTGGAGCTTCTTGAGCAAACCCACAAACACAAGTGAATAGTGCTATCATTTGGATAGCGAACGATTTAATAATAAAATTTGTTTTCATGATAAATCTTTTATGGTTTAACCTATTGTTATATATGCGTTGGATGAATATAACTTTGCCTGGTTACAAAAAAAAGATGGTTTTATTGAAATAATTTAGAGAAGTCCAACATTCGTCCTGCCATTTTCCTAGTGGTGATAGATATCATGTGAGCAAGAGACTTCAAAAAAGTAGAAAATGTTTGCTTATCAGTATTCTTAAACCTAAGTTATCCTCTTGGCCAAAGACCTATTTCGATGAAATGCTTACTGACGTTCCTGCAAAACCATAAATTTTGTTAAAAAATAAATAGGTATGTTAAAATTTTTCAATATTTTTGTTTTATCTTTAATTCGAATATTTGAACAAACTTAACATTTATCCCTATGCTTCACTGGAAAGCTACATACATTATAATGGCCATTGTCTTTGGTGTCATCGGTTTTATTGGGATTGGTGATGGGGGGTTGGAACCCGCCAAATATATCTGTGGGATGTTTTTAATATTACTTTTAGCTTTTTGGTCAACAGATTTAGTTTGGAGAAAGCGTGACTAAAATGTTAAAATGCAGAAAATAGTATATTCTGAGTTCATAATTGTCTATCTTTATCAAACTATCATATTGGGGTGCTTAAGTTTTCGTAACAGCTGAGAATATACCCGAATCACTTTGAAGGATAATGCCAGCAAAAGGAATATGATTTGCAAAGGGAACTCAGATTTAATAATCTTGTTCCCTTTGTTTTTTGTAGGATAGTTCTCTTTAACAAATCGTGCCGAATAGCTTAGCCAATTTCTACTATGTAAAAACTAATTTTTTTTAACATTTCCAACAACTTGAAAGTTTCTACGAAGCAACAAAATCATGTAAAAAAAAATATTTTCTAAACTTGTTAGATTATTATTCACGATGCAATCAAATTTGATGACGCTATAAAAGTTTTTTCTCTAGCAATAAAGCAATATTAGCGCACGCCAAAATTTTTACTTGTTTGAGTACTTCAGCAATGGTTTTCCGCAAATCAGTCTATCGGTTCATCATCACCAATTACAGTTATAGTTACGGTTGCGCTATTGCAAATTGAAGGACTTCCATTATCGCATACTCTGTATATAAAAGTATCAATTCCTGTAAATTCTAAATTTGGAGAATAGGTTATTTCTCCGGTTGAAGAATTCACAGAAGTTATTCCATCCCCTGCATCAATTTCTACAGTTAATGTTGATGGATCAATCGTATTGTCGCCATCACTATCGTTTGCTAAAACATTAATAGTTACCGGAAGATCTTGTTGTGTGGATGCTGTGTCATCAGCCGTGATTGGACCACCTTCTTGTCGTGGAGTTTGATTATCATCCTTAGAGCAGCCCAAGATGGTTGCAGATATCAGTAATATCAATAATACTTTTTTCATAACGCTCATTTTTATTACAAGATTACATAAATATAATTTGGCTTGCTTCTTAACTGCTAGAAATTAACAAATACTTGTATTTCGATTTAATTTTGTTGAAATCATTAAAACTAGCATATCTTAAAGATAGAATAAGGAATATTATTTATTTGAATGCTGCACTTTCTGTTTTTGCCCTATTCCCTACAATTGATATGATATTGCAATTTTTTATATTCCTATTCTTCTCCCGGAAAGGTTAATTTTTTATTTTCACCACTCACCACTCACCACTCACCACTCACCACTCACCACTCACTCTACAATTCATCACTCTTCTCCTTCTGCCCAGTCATCATTAAATATGCCTTTAAAAAGCCATCTATATCACCGTCTAAAACAGCATCTGTATTTCCGGTTTCATGACTGGTGCGAACGTCTTTGACCAAGTGATAAGGGTGCAAAACATAATTCCGAATTTGCGACCCCCACTCAATCGCCATTTTGTTATCCTCTATTTCGGCGCGCTGTGCAAGCTGTTTACGAAGTTCAATTTCATATAATTGCGATTTTAGCATCTGCATGGCTTTCTGCCGGTTTTCCAACTGACTTCGGGTTTCACTATTGTGAATTACAATGCCACTTGGACTGTGGGTAAGAATTGCTTTTGTCTCTACCTTATTTACATTTTGACCACCTGCGCCACCACTTCGCGCAAAGTCCCAAGAAATATCAGCAGGGTTTATATCAATTTCAATCGTATCATCTACCAGTGGATAGACATAAACACTCACAAAACTTGTATGCCGTTTGGCATTGCTGTCAAATGGCGAAATACGTACTAATCTATGAACGCCATTTTCACTTTTTAACCATCCAAAAGCGTACTCACCTTCAATTTCAAGAGTTACGGTTTTTACGCCAGCAACATCTCCCGATTGAAAGTTGAGCTCTTTTACTTTATACCCATGCTTTTCTGCCCACATAAGATACATCCGCATCAGCATCTGAGCCCAATCGCAGCTTTCTGTGCCACCAGCACCGGCAGTAACCTGCAGCACTGCGCTCATAGCATCACCCTCTTCGCCAAGCATATTTCTAAACTCTAGCGATTCCACAGCATTTTCTGCTTTTTCAAATGCGACATTTACTTGTTCAGGGGTTCCTTCCCCTTCTTTATGGAATTCGAGTAATATTTCGGCTTCCTCTGTAAATGTCTGTGCAAGCTCGAAATCTTCTACCCATTTCTTTTTGTTTCGCAAAACCTTCATAAAAGCCTCGGCCTCCTGAGAGTTATTCCAAAAATTGGGGTCAAATGTTTTTTCTTCGTCGTTACTTATCTCTATGCGTTTTCCAGCAATGTCAAAGATAGCGCCTCAAGGCATCTAGCCGCACCTTAAGGTCTTTGATTTGGTCTGTTGAAGTCATATAAATGCCCGTGAAGGCGGTATGTTTAATTAGAAGTTCTGTTTTATTACCTTGAAAAAATATTTCAAAACAGTTTGAAAGCAAAAATACTATTAACTTCGTGAGTCGAAAGATATTTTTCAGCTAATTTTATAGGTTTTAAAAGAGTTTCAAAGAATTTAATCTAGCAAACAATTCAAGATACAACACTATAAATGTTAAAGTAGGCTCAGAACCTTCACTAAATTACACTTGACACTGAACTTTCAAAACGTTCAGAGAATTTAGAAGAAAAGGGGAGTTTTCTTCGTAAAAATTAAAACACACCAATGATTATAGATTTAAGAAGCGATACCGTAACACGTCCAACACCAGAAATGATGCAAGCCATTATAAATGCTGAAGTGGGCGATGATGTTTATAAAGAAGATCCTACAACTAATAAATTGGAACAAAAGCTTGCGGCCATGTTTGGGATGGATACTGCCCTCTTTTTCCCCTCGGGAAGCATGGCAAACCAAGCGGCAATTAAACTGCATACCCAGCCCGGCGAACAGCTAATCGCCGATAAATGGGCACACGTTTATAATTTTGAGGGCGGCGGCGTCTCCTTTAACAGCGGGGTTTCCTGTAAGTTAATTGATGGAAACAGAGGAATGATTACCGCGGAACAGGTGGAAGAAAGTATTAATCCACCTGATTTTTATCACAGTCCATTAACTAGCTTGGTTTGTCTTGAAAACACCACAAATAAAGGTGGGGGAGCCTGCTATGATTTTTCTGAAATTAAAAAGATTCGTAAAGTATGTGATAAACACAATTTGGGACTTCATTTGGACGGGGCACGAATCTGGAATGCCTTGGTTGCCAAAAATGAAAAGGCAAAGGACTACGGAAAAGTTTTTGACACCATTTCTGTATGTTTAAGCAAAGGGCTTGGCGCACCGATGGGCAGCGTTTTATTGGGCAACTCTGAAATTATGCAAAAAGCCATGCGCGTCCGTAAAGTCTTGGGCGGCGGAATGCGGCAAATTGGTTTTATGACTGCTGCGGGAATCTATGCGTTAGACAATCACGTGGAAAGATTGGCTGAAGACCACAAAAAAGCTTTCGAAATAGCTAATACGCTTTCGCAGCAAGCCTATATAAAAAATGTGGAGCCATCAGAAACCAATATTGTTATATTCTATCTTGCGGAAACTATTTCCGAAGAGAAGTTTATAAAGAATTTACTTAAAAAAGACATTAAAATAAGCACGATGGGACAAGGCAAACTTCGGATTGTCACTCATTTGGATTATACCGATGCAATGCACGAAAAATTCCTGCAAACCCTTACAAACTATAAAATTTAGATATTTCTTATATGCTAAACATATCCGCTTCCTACACAGATTTATATCAGTTAACTATGGCGCAGGTTTATTTTAAAACCAAGCCCGACGGTACCGCCGTTTTTGATTATTATTTCAGAAATAATCCGTTTGATGGCGGCTATACCATCTTTGCAGGCCTGGATAATATTCTGGATATCATTGAAAATTTACGCTTTACAGATGAAGATATTGAATACCTAAAGACGCATCATTTTGAAACCGATTTTCTGGAATATCTGCGAGAATTTCGATTTCACGGATCTATTTTCTCAGTTGCTGAAGGAGATATTGTTTTTCCAAACCGTCCAATACTGCAAGTGGAAGGCTCTATTTTGGAAGTGCAAATAATTGAAACAGTCTTATTGAATATACTCAACTTTCAAACCTTAATTGCCACGAAAGCTAACAGAATAAGACGAAGTGCTGGCAACAGACTTTTACTGGATATGGGGTTGCGACGTGCACACGCCACAGGTGGATATTTTGCAACAAGAGCAGCCGCCATAGGTGGTTTTGATAGCACAAGCAATGTAAAAGCCGCAGAAGATTTCAACATTCCCTGTTCGGGAACTATGGCGCATTCGTTTATCCAAAGTTATGGAGATGAGCTAAAGGCCTTTAGGGATTTTGCGAAATACCGCCCTATAAATTGTGTACTCCTTGTTGATACCTACAACACGCTAAAGAGCGGTGTTCCCAATGCTATAACCGTTGCCAAGGAAATGGAGGAGCGGGGAGAGCGTCTTTACGGAATCCGTTTAGATAGCGGTGATTTGGCCTATTTAGCGAAGAATACACGAAAAATGCTGGATGAGAAAAGTTTGGAATATATGAAGATTGTAGCTTCCAATCAGCTGGATGAATATGTTATCAATAGTTTAAACGAACAAAATGCACCTATTGACATTTTTGGAGTAGGCACCAATTTGGTTACCGGACAACCAGATGCAGCTTTGGGCGGAGTTTATAAGCTTTCAGAATACAACGGAGAACCGCGTATTAAACTTTCAGAAAATATAGTGAAGGTTTCACTCCCTTCTAAAAAGCAGGTGTTTAGAATAATTGATGAACAAGGAATGTTCTTTGGCGCGGATGCGGTTGGTCTTGTTTCCGAAGAAAAAATTACCCGTATGTTCCATCCATTTGATTCCAATAAAAATTTGGACTTACATTCTTTTGAGCAAGAAGCACTTTTAAAATCGGTGATGGTAAATGGAAAGAGAATGCTGCCGAAAAAAACCGTCACTGAAATTGCGGATTACACCAAAGAACGCTTAAAATTATTGCCAGGGGAATACCAACGTTTCCAAAACCCACATATTTATAAAATTGGTTTAAGTGAAAAATTGAAATCACAACGGGATCGATTAATGGCTGAACATAAATTTTAAATTATGAAAACACTACTAGTTATTGATGTTCAAAACGACTTTATGCCCGGAGGCTCGCTTCCAGTGCCCGATGGAGATAAAATTGTACCGGTAATCAACCGCATACAGGATAAGTTTGATTTGGTGGTTGCATCCCAAGATTGGCATCCGCAGAACCATATAAGTTTTGCCTCAAACCATCTCGGAAAATCTACTTTTGATGAGATTGAAATTCAAGGCCAAAAGCAGATTTTATGGCCAGACCATTGTGTTCAGGGAACGGAAGGTGCGCTTTTTCATCCCGAACTTAAAACCCAAAGTTGGGAAACAATATTCAGAAAAGGAACCGACCCCCAAATAGATAGTTACAGTGCTTTTTATGATAACGGACATTTAAAATCTACTGGACTTTCAGGGTATTTAAGAGAAAAGAGCACGTCGCAATTGTTTTTCTGCGGCTTGGCAGCTGATATTTGCGTCTATTTTTCTGCAATGGACGCTTTTAAGGAAGGATTTGCTTGCTTTTTTATTGAAGATGCTTCGCAAGCATTAGATGTGGAGGCATTCGAAATTCAAAAGAAAGAAATGAAGCGGTTGGGGATTCAGATCATTTCTTCGGAAGACATTTAGACTAAGTCTATTTTAGAACAACTGCGACATAGACCGTATTTTGAACGCTGTATTTTTAGTAAATTTAAAGATTGTTAATTTTTAAAAAATAGAAAAATGTCAGAACCAGTTCAATTAATACCGGGCAACTCCCTAATCACTAAAACTCCAGAAGAAGGTCGTCAATTGGCCGTTAAAATGTCTCGATTGATTATAAAAATCACACAACCAGATCCGGCAGTACGTGAAAAACTACGTCCTGTTTACGCTGAAGATGCGGCAATGCTATTAGCGGTAGGGCAAGTTGTGGCTACAGAGTTTGCAACTATTGCTGCGGCGAATAATTACTGGAGATAATACCGGTTTTTAACCACAAAGAACACAATGAAGGCACAAAGTACACTAAGAAATACTTTGCAAACTTTGTGATTGAACTTTATGCTGAGGTTTAAACACTAAGAACACGATAAAGCCATAAAGTATACTAAAAACACTTTGTGAATCTTTGTGAAAAACTTCGTGTTCTTTGTGGTTCAGCTTTCTAGTAGTCCTTCAAAAACCGTCAATACCATCTTCTAGTAAAAAGACTTAATAAGGTTTTAGGGCTTAAAGTCACAATAAACCGAACCTTTTCGTCGTAATGTGGTAAGCTGGGTTCAAAGCCTAAGCTGGAATATACTGGGAAGTAAAGTTCAAAATAATCTGCAACCAAGCTTAATCGGATTCCCGTATCAAATACCGCAGTGGTGCCTCGAGCTTTGTTGTGAACCAATCCTGCATCTCCATAAGCATAAATCCATTTCCAGATATTTGTACTGGCATTTACAGTGGTCATCCAACTATTTGCATACGCTGGCTCTAGCTGCGATTTAAACCCACCTTCAGCAATAATCAACTGCTGACTAAAGAGTCCGGAATCTTCACTTCTTCCGTAATAATTGTAATCAAAGAGATAATCATTCGGTCGGTCTAAAGCGAAACTGAAGAAGTCTTCATCTTCGCGGGTATCATTAAAAAGAAAGACGCCTGCAAAAAAGCGAAGATTGAGTTGGCGGTTGCTCAAAAAGAGTTTTCGATATTCAAAATTTACAGACAACTTACTGAATTTTGAAGAAATTTCATAATCTACAACCCCTTTGTAATAATTGATCAGGTTCGGGTTTGAATACACATATTGCATATTGAAAACACTGTAATTGGGTTCTTGCGACGGATCATTTGGGTCATTGTCGCGATGTACATTTACATTCCTAAGGTTTATAAATTGCTTTTCATTATTGCGCAAATCTGGACTCCTAAAAGCAAAGGTCATATAAGGTGTAAATCTTTTGTAAAAAAGCCCGCGATCGTAGGAATAGTAGTTACCGGAAAATCCATACCGCATAGAATACAGATTCCCTTCGTCCATTCGTTGTGTGTAGCTTATGGAGCCACTACCAACAAGGGTTTTGGAGCGAAACCCGAATTGTGGTTCCAAACTGTAATGTATCGCCTTAGGAAGTACTGTTTTGTTATATAGCCTCAAGCCTGTTGAAATACCGTCATAGAGATTGTATTCAAAAATAGGCATAAAGAAAAACTGCGTGTAGTTTGGATCTTCCACATCCTGAAAAAGACGGAATTGAAGTGGTTTATTTAAAATACCTTTAACCGCTTTAAAGTTGTTTCTACGATTGTATTCAGGAATTCTGCCTTCATAATTAAGGGCTAGTTTCCGAATGTTTGCTGCGGGAATGGTGATTGACGAAATACTGTCTATTGGTTCTGTCCAAGTGCGATAAACAATTTCATCCTTATTAAGACCATATAAGGAAACAGGCAGTTTGTTTTCTCTAGTGTTTTTGATAAAAACCTCTAAAGAATCTCCTTTCTTTTTAACTTTTTTTATTCTGAAGTCGATGGTAGTTCGCGTATCAGCAAAATCCTCAAAAAACCAATTTATGGGAAGTTTGGTTTTAGTAGCTAAAAAGCTTTCAAAATCTGATGATTCTATAGGCTTCAGTTTATTTTCTTCGTAAAATTGTTTGATGCTGTTGTCTAAAATGTCATCGCCTAAATAGTCGTCCAAATATCGCAAACCACTTGCACCGTAATATCCATTGGCAATATTCATGTTATATTTCAACAAGGAATCCTTTGAAGTACTAAGCGATTGATGAATATTGTTACGGGCCATATTCAAATACAGAATGGGATATTGGTCGTTAAACTCCAGATCTGCCGCGTGCGCCCAACGTATAACCCACCAATTGCTGAGATTCCCAATGATCTTCATTTTCGGATAATACGCATCAACATATTCCATCATTAAATAAATCTGCAAGGCGTCTTGCAACCAATAATCTTTCCTTGAATTAAGTGCAAATGTGTTTTTTATATAATGACGCGTTATGGTCTTTAGCTGCTCCATATCATATTCAAATCCATCGGGAAATGGACTGATAAAACTGGGCAACTGGTTGAGACCGTAAACTGGATTAGTTTTATAGTCGGTTTCGCTAATCACCATTTTATCAAAAGGATAAGCGCCTAGTTTTGTATTTAGAAATTGAATCACCCTGTCTATCACCAAGGCTTGTACTGGTGGGTTCACTTTAGCATTTTGTAGATTGGTGATTATTTCCAGTTTATCAGTTTCAATAGTTTCGAAACTGGATCTTTTCTCTAAATACAATATGGCGTTTGTTCGGTCTTTACCAGAAAGTTTTACTGTTTTTTTATTTTCTGAAATAGCTTCTGAAACAACGTCTAAATCTGAAGTAAGGGAATACGTCTTTGGAAATTCAAAAGAAATTGAAAAATCTGAAGGCGTTAGAAATAAATCATCTGTGTTTTTATTGCTGAAAACCTGCCATTCGCCATTGTAAACTGCCGGTGAAATATACCAATACCGCAGTTTATAATTATTGATCTTATTTACACCATAGCGAGTAAATTTATCATCTGGCACCTTCACGCTGTATTCCAAATGGAAGGTATAGCTATCTCCAGGTTTTAATGGAACATCTGGAATAATTTTTAAAATATCTGCTGCCTCGTCACGTTGCCATTGCAATGGTTTATTTTGATTGCTATAAACTTTTTCAAGATTGGTCTTTCCGCGTTCCTCGTCCTTTTCAAAGTGAAACGAGCTGTTATAATTCTCAGCAAATCTTTTTGCCAAAGGTGTTGTTTTGGAAGAAAAGCTATTGGCCCAGTCGAAAAAATAGATTTCCTGTAAAGTATCGGAGGAAGTGTTTTTATAAGTTATTTGCTGTTCAATATCCAGTGTTCGTTGTGCTGCATTCAGTTTGGCGTCAATGTTTATGACGTGCTGCGCCTTTACTTGAAAAGCCAAGCAAAAAAGAATACTGTATAAAATACTTCGTACTATCAAGAAGTTTTTAAGAATTTAAAGATCCGTGAGGTTGGAAGATTTGTTCTTAAGTAGTAAATACCATCGGAAAGTCGATTCATATCAATTGAAATATATTCTGAATTTGTTGATTCGTGTTCCAATAATTTTTGTCCAAGGACATTATAAACTTCAAACGAAATGTTTCCAGAAAGATTTGAATTTAAATGAATATTTAATTTATTCATGATCCAAGTAGATTCCAAAGTTATGGTATTCTGGTGAACAATTGTTTCCGTATTTAAAACAATCTGCTTATTGGTTTCCAAATTCATTACAATAGGAAGATGGTCACTCATATTATAAAGATTTTCACGCAACTCCTGACTGAAGTCACCTATGCAATCTGGATCATTAATGCTCATGTCATAACAATTGCCATTGTTTCCATAGGATTTATAAGTTTCTGGAATATACTTCAATTTTGGGTCGCTTTGCATATTTTGTGACATCACAATAAAGTCAAATCTATCGTCAAGTCCGCCTCCAGCTCCCGCGCCAAAAGGTCCAGAATACATTCGAGTGCTCTGCGAATGGATGTCTTGAAAGTTAATATTGTTATGCCAAGAACCTGGACGATCAATAGGATCTACCATGACAATAGCATTTGTAGAATCCAGTAGTTTTTGATATCCCGGTTCACTTTGTGTGTAGAAATTAAAATCCCCTCCAAAAATCACAAATGAATTAGGGTCTAAAGTCTCCAATCTATTTGTAAACTCTTGTACCATTTGTAATCGCAATTGCTTATTCGCATTCCCTTGACTGGATTTTAAATGTGACACAAAAACATTGAGAAATACAGGATCTGATTGTTGGTCGGATGTGCTAAGCTTTAATTGATAATAGTTTATGTCGCGAACTGGGGTTGGTAATACCTCCCAAGTTACTAATGAAAACATTCCCTTTCGGTAAAATATCAATTGTAGATGTTCAGGGTCTCCGGATTGACTTGGTTCAAACGGAGCCATAACATAATCCTCTCCCTGACTGTTTAAAGCGATATCTAAAATAAGATTCGCTCCCGCTTCACTTTCCAGTTCAGAAATCATAAAAATATCGGGTTGATATTCATTCAATATATCCCGTAAAATTTCTTCACGATTTGGCGGATTGGCGGAAGGAAATTCCAAAAGATTATAACACATGGTTTTTATGGTTCCCTGCGCAGTTACGCAAAAAGCAACCATTATAAATACCAAGCATAGAAACTTTTTAGACATCCATGAGTTTAATTAAAAATTTGGACTCAGATTGTATTCGTTATAGAATTCATTCAAAATAGTCAGTACTTCATCTTCAGTATCTACTAAATGAACCAAATCTAAATCTTCCGCATTTACGTTATTATTAGCCTCCAGCACTGTGGTTTTTATCCATTCAAAAAGACCTCCCCAAAATTTAGTGCCCACAAGTATAATTGGGAACTTATCAATTTTATGGGTTTGGATTAATGTTAACGCCTCAAAAAACTCGTCAAGGGTTCCAAAACCTCCAGGCATGACAACAAAACCTTGAGAGTATTTAACGAACATTACCTTTCGCACAAAAAAGTAATCAAAATCGATGCTTTTGTCGCTGTCAATATATGGATTGTCGTGTTGTTCAAAAGGAAGTGTGATATTTAAGCCTACTGAAGTTCCTCCAGCCAAATGGGCTCCTTTATTTCCGGCCTCCATAATTCCAGGACCTCCGCCTGTAATAACGCCATATCCATTTTCAGTAATCTTTTTAGCAATATTCTCTGCTAATTTATAATATTTATGATCCGGTTTAGTTCTTGCGGAGCCAAATAATGAAACGCAGGGGCCAATTCTGCTCATTTTTTCATATCCATTGACAAATTCGCCCATGATTTTAAAAATTGCCCAAGAGTCATTTGTCTTCACTTGATTCCAGTTTTTTGGTACTTGTTCGTTCCTCATTTTATGTAGTTCAATATTTAATGTTCAAAATTCAAGATGAAAAATTAAAACTTTCTTCTTGAATTCTAAAAAATGATTTTTGCTAATTTAATTCTTTTTTAAGAAAGCGTGCGGTATAACTCTTTTTGTTCTCGGCGATTTCTTCTGGAGTTCCCAAAGCCATTATTTTTCCACCATTCTTTCCACCTTCGGGACCAATATCTATAATGTAGTCAACAGTTTTTATCACGTCCAGATTATGTTCTATAATAAGTACTGTATTTCCTTTATCTACAAGCTCATTGAGCACGATCATCAAGACGCGAATATCTTCAAAATGAAGACCCGTAGTAGGTTCGTCCAAGATATAAAAAGTATTTCCTGTATCGCGTTTGGACAACTCTGTCGCTAATTTTATTCGCTGCGCCTCCCCACCAGAAAGTGTGGTTGATTGTTGCCCAAGCGTTATATAACCTAAACCTACATCCTTAATTGTTTTTATTTTTCTATGAATCTTCGGAATATTTTCAAAAAATCCATTTGCTTCGTTAATGGTCATTGCCAAGACATCATAGATTGACTTCCCTTTAAAGCGAATTTCTAGCGTTTCGCGGTTAAAACGTTTTCCTTGGCAAGTTTCACATTCAACATAAACATCAGGTAGAAAATTCATTTCAATCACTCTTAATCCAGCTCCTTTACAAGTTTCACAACGGCCACCAGCGACGTTAAAACTAAAGCGTCCAGGTTTATAACCACGAATCATCGCTTCTGAAGTCTTGGCAAAAAGATTTCGAATTTCCGAAAAAACACCAGTATAGGTCGCAGGATTACTTCGTGGGGTTCTACCAATGGGTGATTGGTTAATCTCTATTACCTTATCCAGATTTTCAAGGCCCAAGATTTTCTTATAAGGCATTGGTTTTTTTACCCCATTAAAAAAGTGGGCGTTTAGAATAGGGTAGAGGGTCTCATTGATAAGTGTTGATTTTCCACTTCCTGAAACCCCAGTAACGCCGATCATTTTTCCCAATGGGAATTTAACTGAAATGTTCTTTAGATTATTTCCCGTAGCGCCTTTTAGGGTTAATGTTTTACCATTCCCTTCTCTTCGTTTTTCCGGGATTTCAATTTTTCTTCTTCCGTTTAAATAATCGGCGGTTAAGGTATTGTGTTTTTCAATTTCCTTAGGGGTTCCTTCGGAAACAATTTCCCCACCGTGTTTTCCAGCTGCGGGACCTATGTCAATAACGTAATCAGCACTTTCAATCATGTCTTTGTCGTGCTCAACTACTATCACGGAATTCCCAATATCCTTCAATTGTTTTAAGGACTTTATCAAGCGTTCATTATCGCGTTGATGAAGACCAATACTAGGTTCATCCAGAATATAAAGCACTCCAACTAATTGCGATCCAATCTGTGTTGCCAAACGAATACGTTGCGCTTCTCCACCCGAAAGTGATTTTGAACTTCTGTCCAAAGCCAAATAGGTAAGCCCTACATCTATCAAAAAGTCAAGACGCGAGCGGACTTCCTTTATAATTTCAGAAGCTATTTTTCGTTGTGTTTCGGAAAGATCTTTCTCTAGATTTTTAAACCATGCTGCCAATTCCGAAATGTCCATATGGGCGAGTTCGGCAATGTTCTTTCCATTTACTTTGAAGTAAAGAGATTCCTTTCTCAGACGAGTACCGTTACATTCTGGACAGGGAATTTTTTCCATATATTCCTTTGCCCAACGTTTCAAGGAAGTAGATTCGTTGGCGTCAAATGTATTTTGAATAAAAGTTGCAACCCCTTCAAAGTCTATTTTATAGCTTCGGGTAATGCCTAATGCTTTTGACTCGATATCAAATTTTTCATTTCCTCCGAAAAATATCACCTCTTTTGCATCCTTCGGAATACTTTCAAATGAATCTGTAAGTTTAAATTTGAATCGCTCCGCAATCAGCTCTAATTGCTTAAAAATCCAATTGTTTTTCTGTGGTCCATGTGCTGCTAAAGCACCCTGCTTAATGGAAAGTTTGGGATTTGGAACTAGTTTGTTTAAATTAACTTCATAAAGCTTTCCTAGACCCTTGCAATTTGGGCACATCCCTTTGGGGGAGTTAAACGAAAAGTTATTTGGCTCCGGATTGGGATATGAAATTCCCGAAGTTGGACACATCAGCGAACGGCTAAAAAAGCGAGCTTCATTAATGTCATTGTCCAACACCATCAAAACGTCATCGCCGTGGTACATCGCTGTATGTATGGTTTCTGAAACGCGTTTATCGCCATCGCTTTCTTTCTCTGAATCTTTAGAGAGAGATGGAACTTTTAGACGGTCTATTACAATTTCGATGTCATGGTTTTTGTATCGGTCCACTTTCATTCCCTTCACAATATCGCGTACTTCTCCATCAACGCGAACCTTCAAAAATCCTTGTTTGGCTATTTGTTCAAAAAGCTCGCGATAATGTCCTTTTCTGGAACGGACAACCGGCGCGAGAATGCTCACTTTTTTATCAGCAAAGTCTTCAAGAATTAGTTGCTTTATCTGTTCGTCGCTATAACTAATCATTTTTTGACCCGTGTTATAGCTATAGGCGTCACTAGCGCGAGCATAAAATAATCGAAGAAAATCGTAAATTTCAGTAATAGTGCCAACGGTTGAACGCGGGCTTTTACTTGTGGTTTTTTGCTCAATGGCAATCACGGGGGAAAGTCCATCAATTTTGTCGACATCGGGTCGTTCTAAACTTCCTAAAAACTGGCGCGCGTAGGCGGAAAAGGTTTCAATATAACGGCGTTGCCCTTCGGCGTAAATGGTATCAAACGCCAAAGAGGATTTTCCGCTGCCGGAAAGCCCTGTAATTACTACTAATTTTTCTCGTGGAATACGAACGTCAATGTTCTTTAAGTTGTGGACGCGTGCGCCCAAAACTTCAATAAAATCATCATTTTTTGACATAGCCTGCAAAGGTACTCAATTGATTGGAAATTAATGAATACATGCTATAGCACGCATGTTAATTTTTACAGAAAAAACATTAAATTTAATACCCAATTGCAGTGTCATCACCACGACTATCGGCACCGCCTTCAAGCTTCCTGTTTGGCAGCACTAAAATGGCATCTACCTTCCCAATAATTGGGTCACTTGTGGTGTTTTCAGGATAGCCTTTTTGTTTAAGATCTTCAATTAATTCCCTTGGAAATCTTCCTTCTTCATACCGAATATTATCCGGTAGCCATTGATGGTGAAAACGTGGAGCATCCACCGCTTCCTGCATATTCATATTGAACTCGTAAACATTTAATATGGTTTGTGCCACTGAAGTAATAATGGTAGAACCTCCGGGTGTGCCAACGACCATAGATAGTTTCCCGTCTTTTTCAACGATGGTTGGCGTCATAGAGCTAAGCATTCGTTTTTGGGGTGCAATTGAATTTGCTTCCCCTCCAACCAATCCGTAAACATTGGGTTCGCCAGGTTTTGCACTGAAATCGTCCATTTCATTGTTTAAAAAGAAACCAAGGTCATTTACATATAGTTTTGAACCGTATTCCGAATTTAAAGTAGTGGTAACAGAAACCGCATTTCCAAAGGAATCCACAATGGAATAATGCGTGGTCTGCGGACTTTCGTACCCAGCAATAACTCCTGGTTTTATTTCTGTTGAAGGAGTCGCGGCATCAAAGCTGAAACTATCCATTCTTCGGCTTAAATATGCATCTGAAAGCAGGGAGTCTACAGGAATATTTACGAAATCAGGATCACCCAAATAGAAACTTCTATCGGCATAAGCTCGGCGTTCGGCTTCTGCAATTAGCTGGATGTATTTCTCACTATTATGGCCGTATTCAGAAACGGGATAGGGTGCTATCATTTTAAAAATCTGTGCCAAGCAAATCCCGCCGCTGGATGGAGGGGCCATGGAAATTATTTTTAAACCTTTATAATTGAAAACTATAGGTTCCCGCCATTGTGCTTCATAAGCCTCAAGATCTTCCAAAGTAACAATCCCACCTTTTTCTTTTAAATAGGAAACCAACTTTTTACCGCTTTCGCCTCCATACAATTCTGAGAGGCCGTTTTTGGAAATGCGGTCCAAGGTATTTGCTAATGCAATATTGTTCAGTGTATCACCAGCATTGTAAACTTCAGTATAAATGGAGCCTTGCCCATTTACTTCTTCAAATTGAATTCTGAATTTTTCGAATCTTTTGGCTTGCATTTCGGTTATTACATAACCATTCTTAGCCAGCTTGATAACAGGTTTTAGAATGACTTCCATAGGTAGGCTTCCGAATTTTTCGTGAACGGCAAACATTCCAGCCACCGTTCCTGGAACCCCGACAGCGAGTGCGCCAACCGAGCTTTTATTGTCAATAACGTTTCCTTCTTTATCTAGATACATGTTTTTAGTTGCGGCCATTGGGGCTTTTTCGCGATAATCTAAGGATCCAATTTCGCCAAATTCGGTTCTGTAAACCATAAACCCTCCGCCGCCAAGATTTCCAGCATACGGGTAGGCAACTGCCAAAGCCATTTCAGTAGCAATCATAGCATCAAAAGCGTTGCCACCATTTTTAATGATTTCTGCACCAATTTTGGATGCTTCCACTCGTGCAGAAACCACCATTGCGCTATCGGCAATAACAGATTTAACTTCTTTAACTTCAGTATTTTGCTTACTTGGGACAACTTGCGCATCTGATTTTTCTTTACAAGAGATTAAAAGAAGCGCAATTAAAAAAATAGAATACAATCTCATAGTTCGTTGAGTTTTTGGTTGGAAAAAGTTCGTAGTTCTTCAAAAAAGGAAGTGAATTCAGCTTCAAATTCGTCGTAATATTCCTCGAGTTCTCTTACGGCTAAATTCATTTTTACTATACCTTTTGTGCGGATGTTCATTTGTGACAACACCTTTGCAATACCATCAATGGTGGCGTAATTAAACAACCAGTTATCAGCAATCATATAGGGCATCATATTTTGAATTCTGGGTGTTAATTTATCGAAATCCTTATGTAGCAAATCATAAAAGTCCTGTACATATTCGTCGAGCGGTTGTGCACAGTATTTATCCCAGTTCTTGGCTAAAAAATGGTCGTATAGAATATCTACTATTACACCACTGTAATGGCTGTAGTTTTTATGGAGCCGCGCCGTACTTTGGTGTACTGTTGGGTGGGCATCCGTAAAAGTGTCAATTTCGCGGTGCAGTAAAATTCCTTTAGCGATTTTTGGAGGGTAATTTTGATAGCGTTTACCTTTAATGCCGTCCGCCATAAAATTACCAATAATAATTTCCTCTTCATCACCAGAGAGATAGATGTGGGCTAAAAAATTCATTCCACAATTTACAAATTTGACTGAAAGATATCTCTTTTTATTAAAGTATCTTTGCCCGAAAAGTAGGAAACATGACATTAATAAAATCTATATCAGGAATCCGCGGAACTATTGGCGGGGCACAAGGCGAAAACTTAACTCCAATTGATGCTGTAAAATATGCTGCAGCCTACGGAAGTTGGGTAAAACTACAAAGAAACAAGGAAGCATATAGAGTAGTAGTGGGCCGTGATGCCCGTATTTCTGGTGAAATGATCCAACAACTCGTAATGAACACCCTGGTAGGAATGGGAATTACGGTTATCGATTTAGATCTTTCAACCACTCCAACTGTTGAAATGGCCGTAATTATGGAACACGCCGATGGTGGAATTATATTAACGGCAAGTCACAACCCAAAACAATGGAACGCTTTAAAACTGTTGAATAATAAAGGCGAATTTTTAAATGCCGCTGAAGGACAAAAAATCCTTGACCTAGCTGAAGCTGGCGATATCGATTTTGCCGAAGTTGACAATCTAGGCGAAATCCATAAAAATGATGCTTATATAGATATGCATATTGATGAAGTCTTGGATCTACCATTGGTAAATGCTGAAGCTATTAAAGCCTGCGGTTTTAAGGTTGTTGTTGATGGGGTTAATTCAACAGGAGGAATCGCTATTCCTTTGTTGTTAGAAGCCTTAGGTGTAGAGCCAGTAAAACTTTACTGTACTCCAAATGGGGAGTTTCCACACAACCCTGAACCCTTAAAAGAACATTTGGGTGATTTGATGGAATTGGTAGTTGAAGAAGGTGCTGACTTCGGAATCGTTGTAGATCCTGATGTTGATCGTCTAGCTTTCGTTGATGAAAAAGGTGAAATGTTTGGCGAAGAATACACGCTGGTAGCGGTTGCAGATTATGTACTTCAAAATACCCCTGGGAATACAGTTTCAAATATGTCTTCCTCTCGTGCCTTGCGTGATGTAACTGAAAAACATGGCGGAACTTATACTGCAAGTGCTGTAGGGGAAGTTAATGTTGTTGAAATGATGAAGGAAACCAAAGCCGTGATTGGTGGAGAAGGCAATGGTGGAATTATTTACCCAGAATTACACTACGGAAGAGATAGTTTGGTAGGAGTTGCTTTATTCTTAAGCTTTTTGGCTGAACAGAAAATTGCAGTTAGCGAAATCAGAAAGAAATATACCGCTTACTTTATGAGCAAAAAGAAAATTGAATTAACGCCACAATTGGATGTTGATGCAATTTTAAAAGCGATGGAAGCCAAATATGCTTCTGAAGATATAAACACGATTGACGGCGTAAAAATAGATTTTGCTGAAAACTGGGTTCATCTTCGTAAATCTAATACAGAACCTATTATCAGAATTTATACGGAAGCGAAATCACAAGAGGAAGCGGATAAGTTGGCAGATAGAATTATTTCAGAAATAAGGGAAATAGCAGGATAATCCCCTAAATCCCCGAAGGGGACTTTTAATCAATAGTTTCCCCTTCGGACTTGCCTGCCAGAGGAAGGGGCTAGGAGGTTGTATTTCTCAGTTTCCAACGCTTATGTGACCAAAGGTAATAATCAGGTTTTTCGCGGATTTGATTTTCCAAGGCATCAAAAAACATTCTAGTAATTTGAAAATCGGGATATTCTTTTGGGTTGTCAGCCAAAGGGACGAAAGTGGCGGTGTAATAGCCGCGTTTCACTTTTTCCACTTTTAAGTACATTACGGAGAAATCTAATTTTTTGGCAAGTTCTTCGGTGCCGGTAAACATGGGGACGTCAATTCCCATAAAAGTGTCACGGTGTTTAAAAGCGCCCATTTTTGGGGTTTGGTCGGAAAGAATGTAGGTAAGTGTTTTAACCCCTTTTTTCCATTTTCTAAAAAGAACCGTCACTATTTTTTTATTGCTTACAATAATCCCCCCGAAGTGTTCCCGCGTTTTTTTGATTAAGGCATCAAATTGCGGGCTATCCAAAGGTTTATAAACGGCATGAGCTTGATGTTTCATCAACTTGTTTAAAATACCGCTCCATTCCCAGTTTCCGTAATGCCCGGCCATCAGTAGGATGCTTCGGTCTTTTTCATAGTAACTGTCCAATATTTCGGCATTGGTAACCACAAAACGCTTCCGTATTTCCTTTTCTGAAATAGTAAAAGCCTTGATCGTTTCAAAAATCACATCACATAAATGTTTAATGAAATTTTTTGCGATTCGATCGCGTTCTTTTTGTGTTTTTTCAGGAAAAGCCAAGACTAGGTTGTCCTTTACTACCTTTTTGCGGTAGCCAATTATATAATAAGCCAAAAAATAGAGCGCACTAGATTTAAAGTACAAAATACCCATAGGCAATTTTGAAAGCAGCCATAGTAGTGGATATGCCAGTATATAAAGCAGTTTTTGCATAGGTATGAATACGGCAAAACTACTTAAATTATTTTTTGAAATAGGAAATTTGAAGGATGAAAAGAATAAAGAGTAAGGAGTAAAGAATGCTAAGTTCGAACTTTGAAGGATAAAATGAGATACGCTAGGCTGGGTTGAAATGACGTGATTCTTTACAAAGATTGAATAAAAAAGCGAGCGAACTTGTGACGATTATGGTCACTTTTATAAAAACAGCTAAGAGAAACCAGAATTTTTAAGTTCAACTTACTGACCTGTAACTAACTTGTTTTCGTATTTCTGATTTTATATTTCCCGTTTCATCTCTCCTATTTATAGTTTCTTATTTCTATTTTTACATTTCTTATTTCCGATTTTAAATTTCAAATTTACCATATATGCAAAACCTTCATATTGCAACAATAATCATTATTGCTGCTAACGTCATTATTTCTTTAAAGGGATTCAACGATATTTCTTTTTTTGAAAAGTATAAATTCAACGTCGGCGGAATTCGTCGAGGGGAACAGATACGAATGGTTAGCTCGGCTTTTTTACATGCCGATTTTTCGCACTTACTGTTTAATATGCTTACGCTTTACTTTTTTGCGAATGTGGTCATAGCGAGTGTTGGTGTAACATTTTTTGTGGTTATTTATCTGGTAAGCCTACTTGCAGGGAATTTACTATCCTATTATTTTCATAAAGATGAACCGCACTATAGCGCGATAGGAGCAAGTGGGGCTGTGATGGGGATATTGTATTCTGCCATTCTCTTTTTTCCTAATATGGGGCTTTATCTATTCTTTATTCCCATCGCTATTCCAGCTTGGCTTTTTGGAATGGCATATTTGTTGTATTCAATCTACGGCATGAAAAAAAGATTGGGAAATATTGGCCACGATGCCCATATTGGTGGAGCAGTTGGAGGCTATATCTTGACCCTGGCTATTGCTCCGTCATTATTTCAAACCAGTTTATGGATTGTAGTTCTCTTGGCAATTCCTTTGATTGTTTTATTTGTGATGCATAAGCTGGGGAAACTTTAGTTTTTAGAATAAAGAATAAAGAATAAAGAATAAAGAGAAAAGATGACTGAAAAGCTCAATCCATAATAATAATAATAATAAATAATTCATGTACTGCCTACCGGCAAGCAGGTTCGTGGCGTGCGCGAGTACAGAATCTAATAAAATATAAACTATGAAAACAATAACAACACTTTTAATATTAGCAATAACCACAACTACTATGATGGCACAAAATACCCCAACCCCAACCGTAGATGTAACAGGCGAAGGAATCGTTCGTGTAGTTCCGGATGAAGTTACCATCAATATTCGGGTCGAAAATACGGGAGAGAACACCAAATCCTTAAAGGAACAGAATGACGCAACAATTAACGATGTGCTGAAATTCCTTAAGAAAATGAATATCGAAGATAAAGATGTGCGAACCGAATATATGAACCTCACTAAAAATTACGATTACAATTCCAAAACCTACACTTTTGCTGCCAATCAATCTCTTTCGGTAAAACTGCGTGATTTAAAAAAGTATGAACAAGTAATGAAAGGCCTTGTTGACACAGGAATCAACCGGATTGACGGCGTTGACTTTTCATCTACTAATAAAGCAGCTTTAGAAAGCCAAGCGCGCAAAAAAGCTATTGAAAATGCGCAAATGAAAGCGAAAGAATATGCAGGAGTTTTAAACCAAAGTGTTGGGAAAGCTGTTTCTATCAGTGAATTCAGTAATACACCAACACCGCGGCCTATGTATAAAATGGCCGCTATGAGCGATTCTTCAGGAAGTGGAGATCAATCAATTGCTCTTGGTGAAATGGAAATTAAATCTACCGTTAATGTTAGCTTTTTGTTGAATTAAGGCGGTGAGTTTAAGAGTTTAGACGTTTATTGTAAAAACTTCTTCAAATAAGAAAGCCTCGGTTCCAAGCAGAACCGAGGCTTTTTTTAATTTCGTCATCCGTCACTTCGTCCACCAAAGCTTTAGCGTAGGTGGAAACGTCTCACGTCTCACAACTATTCCCCACCCAAAAGAGAGGCTATCTTTGCCTCCAAAGCAGCCCCGCGAAGATCTTTGTCTATAATCATCCCGTTTTCATCAAGTAGAAATGTTGCGGGAATGGAACGCACGTTGTATTGTCGTGCGATTGGATCTTGCCAAAACTTAAGGTTAGACACATGATACCAATCCATATTATCATCTTTTATTGCTTGTATCCATTTATCTTTTTGGTCAGCCTTATCTAAAGAAACGCTGATAATGTTTAAACCTTTCTCGTGATATTTATTGTAAACCTTCACTACGTTTGGGTTTTCAATACGGCAAGGTCTGCACCAAGAAGCCCAAAAATCGATAATGGTATACTTGCCCAGCGCATCTTTTAAAGACAATGTTTCTCCAGTTGGTGTTGGTGCGCTAAAATTGGGAGCTGCATTGCCCATATCGGCCTTTTTAACGGCTTCAAGATTGGCTTTTAAGTTTTGTGCAATATCAGACGAAGCAATGGAAGGATCCATTTTGTCAAGATATTCTGAAGCTTCGGACGGAGTAATTTCCTGTCTGCTGGCCATTTCAGAAATAAGCATAACCGAAAATAATGAATTGTTGTTTTCTTTTAAAAATTCCTTTTTATATTCTGTTTCCTCCCCCATAAGGTTTAGATTTTCACTCTGTATTTTCGCAATCGCTTCCGTATCATTGGTCTCTTTGGCAGCGCGAAAACTTTCCATGCTTTTTTGCTTCTTATTATTGAAAGTACTCATTTTTTCAACAAAACCTGTGTAGGCAGCATTTTGCTTCCCACCAATTATGCGAGATGATTGAATGCTGTCTTTATAAATTGTTGCTCTTATATCTTCGTTTTCAGGAAAATATAAAATGGAAGCGTTTATATCTCCAACTCTCAAAAAGTTTAAGGGAGTGATATCATTATTTGGGTAAACAGCAGAAAACTTTCCTTCCGTTATTATTAATGTATCAATGGGTTTAGGCTGTTTGTTTTCTAAAGTATATACAACTACTTCAGTACCGTCCGCAAAGCCAATGGCGTCGCCTTCTAATTTATAACTATCACTGTTTTTATTACAGGATATCAAGGATAGTGTAAGGATTGAAGCAAAAATGAGTCTCATAGATTAAGTCTTTTAAATTTCGGCAAAAATACTTGTTTATTATTTGAAAGCAGAAATAGCCTGTAGTTTTTGTTTTTTATTAACATATTGCAACATTTTTAAACCTTATATTTATTTGTTAGGATTTTATATAATATGAAAGAAGTGAAAAATGATTTCCCATTAGAAACCAGAATAGGCCTCAAAAAAGTTTTTGATGCCTATAGGGAGGAGATTGCGAAGAGTGGAATTGATAAAAGTTGGTATTCTGAAATATTTTCAGTTGAAAAAGATTACCCTATTTTATCATCAGGTATAACAGATTTTGACGACTTGGATGCATATCAAGAACAGATCGATATTGTTCTTTCTCCATTATTTCCTTCGGTATTACAGAATAATGAAATAAAATTTGCGACCATTCCTTATCAAGAAGTGTCATTTAAAAGTACCGAACGCTACAAAAGTATTATGAAAGCCGCCGGGAATGACTTCCCACTCAATATTATTAATTTTGACGAAGATGAATTCTACATCATGGGGTGTAGTCTTATTTTAAGTCATTATTATGGGAAAAAGGTAGATTTCCGACGTTCCTATTATTATAACATTCCAGATTCTCGAGGAATGATTCGGAATTATAGCCTCCTCTACAACGCCGATTTTGTTGAGATCCAAAAAACTGCAAAAGCAAAAGATATCACAGAGAAAGATATCAATGAGCTCTTGGAAAGTTTTGAAGATGTTTCTGTTTGGAAAGAAAAATTTCCGCCTAAAAGTTGGATTTTTAATGGTTTCGTTATTGCGACGCTTATAGATGTTACCATGAATGTCTCCATTTCCAACTTTAAAACGAATTTACTGCGTCTTGAAAAAAATGGCGACTTCTACAATACGGAGTTTAACGACATCTTCCGTTCTATTTTCAATTTAAAGAACTTAAAGGTTGGGTTTACTGACTACAACGAAGAAACAGAGAATTTTGAGCGGGTGTTGTTTAAAGAAGTTGATAGCTTTCTCTTAAATGGAGAAAAATCACAGGCCAGTAAAGAAGCGCTTTGTAGCGCTTCCTATTATACCATTTTTAAGCAAAAGCAGTTTTATTGTGTAACAGATTCGGAACGCTATCACAAGTTATATCCCGATAATTTGCTTTATAAAAAAATGCTCGATCAAGGAATAAAGAGTGCCATTTTAGCAGCAATAATTTATGAAGGTAAAATCTTAGGCGTCTTAGAACTTGTTTCAGAAGAAGCCAATGCGTTAAACACGATTAATGCAAACAAGCTGCGAGATATTATGCCTTTCGTAATTGATACCGTAGTACGTTCAAAGCAAAATCTCGAAAACGAATTGGAACTTATAATCCAAGAAGAGTGCACCGCTTTGCATAGCAGTGTTCACTGGAAGTTTAGAAAGGAAGCCAAACGCTATTTGAATTCAATAACTGCAGGAAACCCTACCATTTTCAGGGAGGTTGTTTTTGCAGATGTACATCCACTTTACGGTCAGACGGATATTAAGGGGTCTTCCGAAGCGAGAAACGAGGCCATAAAAAAAGACCTTACGCTCCAATTGACTTATATTGGAGGGATTTTGGAGAAATTAATGAACCACAGTCCACTTCCTATATTGGAACAGATGAAATTTAGTATCGCCAAATTTTTGGATGATATAGAAGAAAACCTTCAAGTAGACACCGAAAAAAATATAATGAATTTTTTAACTTCGGAAATTATCCCGTTTTTTAAATATATTAGAGAAAGAGATGAGGTCTATAAGAATTTAGTAGATGAATACAATGAACTAATAGACTCTAATACCGGCTTCGTTTATAAACACCGAAAAGATTATGACGAAAGCGTGATGATCATCAATAAAAAGCTCGCTTCCATTATGGACAAAAAGCAGCAGGAAGCACAGGAAATGTATCCTCATTATTTTGAACGCTTTAAAACGGATGGTGTGGAACACAACCTTTATATTGGCGAAAGTATTACCCAGGACCGTTCTTTCAACAAAATTTACCTTAACAATTTGAAGCTCTGGCAGCTTCAAGTGGTCTGCGAAATGGAGAACAGTTATTTTCATCTTAAAGATAAACTCCCAATAAAACTGGATGTAGCCTCCATGATACTAGCTTTCAATGGCTCGTTATCTTTGCGTTTTAGAATGGACGAAAAGCGTTTTGATGTTGATGGCACTTACAATGCCCGTTATGAAGTAGTGAAAAAACGTGTTGATAAGGCGCATATAAAAAATACCCAGGAACGCATTACCCAACCCGGGAAAGTGGCGATTATCTATTCCCAAAAGGAAGATGAAGAAGAATATTTGAAATACATTTCATTTCTACAACACAAGAAATTGCTTGGAAATGAAATAGAAATGTTGGAATTGGAAGACTTGCAGGGTGTTACCGGCCTTAAAGCCTTACGCGTGAAAGTTCTATATTCAAAAAACAACGAAAAAACCAAGGAATATTATACCTACGAAGATTTGATGGCCCAAATTTAATGATGGGAGCTTGATTCAGAATTATATACTTCGTCGGCTGTCAAAGATTTTCGCTGTCTGAGTGTTTTGAAAGTCCAACAACCGTTGAATTCATTAACTAAAGTTCATTGCTTTCAAAATGTACCCACGACAGGTCTTTGATTTTCCACTTTGTCAATTCACCGATAAACCGTTCTCAATCTTTTTATCGCTCAAAGGTGTCTGAGTGTATTGAAAGCAGAACAACCTTTAAATGCATTATCTAAAGTTTTATTGCTTTCAAAATGTATCGAAGACAGACTTACATTTCCAAATAAAAGAATATCGCAAAGGACAGTAAAGAGATTATGGTTCCGGCTACGAAGATGGTGTAGGTAAGCCGTAATATTCGGTATTTTCTATCCAAGACCTTTCCTAAAAAATATAAATCTTTGGTAAGTGCCTTGTAAACGTAATCTCTATCTTTTAAAAGCTCTTCAATAGCCCATTCAAATTGTTCGAGTTCCATGCTATGAAAGTTTCCGAAGAAAGTAAGATTAACAGTTTTATTTTCAACATCTTCTTTGGTAAACTCGCCTCGGGTAACATTGGGTCTTGTTGCAATTACCGCCAAAATCATGGTTATTGCACTAAAAAGGATGAAAATGGCCGTAGGGACAATTAGATAATTGTTGTTGTCCAATTTTGAAATAAGATTAGAGAGAACCAAGGAGATGATAATTGCATTTACCGAAAGCATGATGTTGGCTTTGGTGTCTGCTATATCACTCAGTTTCATATGGTTTCTAAGCGCAGTGCGATAAAAAGTCTGTATTCCACGTTCAGGGCTACCGTCTTTATATTTGGCCTTTAATTGTGCTTTTACCTTTTCCTTTTGTAGTTTTTGTTTATTCTTTTTACGGTTTTTCAGAAGTTTGGCTAAGTTTTCTTCTTTAACTGGTTGCCAATTCTTTAAGGCATAATCTGTATAATATTGATGTTCTTCAACTAATACTTTTATGTTTTCGTCTAACCATTCCTCAGAAGTATAATTGTGAACATTCTGAAAAAGATATTCTTGTCTTAAAAACTCACTAGCCTCTTCAAAATAATCTTTCCCAAAATGGGAAGAATCGGCATCGCGGATTATTTTTTCAAGCTCCGAATTTGGAACCGTATCCTTAAATTTTGTGGCGAGAATACACCTGTTTACCCCCTCAATAATATCTTTTTCTACATCGTGTTCTTCAAGAAATTCAGTGGCAATTTTCACCCCTTCCTCTTCATGCTTCTTACGTGAAATTGTATAGCCTGTATCGTGTAGTAAAGCTGCTAAACGCAGGATAGTCGCATCTTTAACATCAATTTGGGAGTTTTCAATGATTTCATTTATACTTTTATAAACACGCTTTGAATGTGTGTAATTATGATACACAAAGGTATTCGGAAGCTCATCTTTAAAAAGTTGGAAGATAAAATCATCGGCAGCTTGAACAATGTCGCTCATATAAAAATTTTAGATATCCAAAGTACTAAAAAATCAACCGCCAAATATATATATGAATAAAATTAACATCTTTATAACTTTTGTGTCAGCCGCCATTCTTTCTGCCTGCGCAAGCTACCAGCCCCAGTACAGAACCAACCAAGGGGAGCCTTCTAAAGAACTTTCAAAAAAATCCATTGATAAAACATTTTACCTAATCGGAAACGCGGGGAATGCCGAGGCGGAAGCTTCAAAATCAATGAAATCCCTTGGAAATTATATTTCTGAAAATAATTCTAAGGATAGTTACGTATTGTTTTTGGGAAATAGTTTCTACCCTTCAGGAATGCAGCCAAAAGACGATAAGGCCAAACAAAAGGCCCAAAACTCCATGCAGCTTCAGATAGATGCTTTAAAAGATTTTAAAGGAAAAGTGGTGGTTCTCCCTGGAAACCGCGACTGGAAGAGCGGGGTAGATGGTTTAGAACTCGAGGAAGACTTCTTAAAAGCTCGCTTTGACGATGCCGATGTTTTGCAGCCCAATAATGGTTGTGCCTTGGAAGGCATTGATATAAATGATGATATTTATTTGCTCACCATAGATACGCAGTGGTTTTTGGAAGATTGGGACGCTTATCCCAAAATGAATAAGAAATGCCAAATAAAAACCCGCGATAAATTCTTCACCGAAATTGAAAGCGAATTAAAGAAAAATGCAACAAAGACCATTATTGTGGCTATGTATCATCCATTGATAACTTATGGAGAGCATGGCGGCAAATATCCTTTAATTCACAAAGATTTTTTCAGTACGTTTATTAAGCAAATAAAAATTCAAGGCGCAATCTCAAAGCAGGATCGTTACAATGAGCGCTATAACGAACTTATGGATCGCTTAAAAGTACTCACAAAAGATCTGGACCGACTTGTTTTTGTTTCAGGACTCGACAAATCTTTACAGTATAACGAAGAAGGGGTTGTAAAGCAAATTGTTTCCGGATCAGGCTCTGGGGCTACGGCAGCTTCACTTGGACAATATGGTCAATTTGTTGCTGGCGAAGAAGGTTTTGCAAGATTGGATATAGGGAAAGATGGATTGTCTGATGTTCGTTTTTTTAAAGCTGATGATAATGGCGCTTCAGAGTTACTTTTTCAAAAGGAAGTTTTTCCTGCGGAACAAGGTTATGACTTTTCTACACTTCACGAAAATTTACCCAAAACAGTTAAGGCGAAAATCTATAGCGATGATATGGTTGAGAAAACAGGTTTTTATAAAACAGTTTGGGGAGAACACTATCGAAAAGTTTATGGAATCGATGTTACCGCAAAAACGGTTCTTTTAGATACTTTATATGGAGGTTTGCACGTGGTTAGAGCTGGTGGCGGACATCAAACGCGATCGTTGCGATTGGAAGATAAAGATGGAAAAACCTATAATATGCGCGCCATGAAAAAAAGTGCGGTGCAGTTTCTTCAGAATGTGATTTTAAAAAACAAGGAAGTTGAAAACGATTTTAAAAATACCATCCCCGAAGATTTGATTCTCGATTTTTATACTGCGGCACATCCGTACGGAGCGTTTACCATTCCTAAATTGGCGGGCGCTGCGGATATTCTTCACACAAATCCAAAACTCTTTTATGTGCCAAAACAAAAAGCCTTGGGTACGTTTAATAAAAATTATGGAGATGCACTTTATATGATCGTGGAACGACCGGATAAAAATTTTAAAGGAGAAACATTTGACTATCCTGACAATGTAGAAAGTACAGATGACCTTTTGGAAAAATTGCATAAAGATGAAAAGTATCAGTTAAACGAAAAGGCATTTATCCGAGCTAGAATTTTTGATATGTTGATAGGCGATTGGGATCGACACAACGATCAATGGCGCTTTACCCAACACGACAATGAAGATGGCAGTGTTACTTTTGAGCCCATCCCTCGAGATAGGGATCAAGTTTATTCAAACTTTGATGGCGGCTTGTTGGATGTGGTGCGAACGCTGTTCAATACCTCTAGACAATTTCAAGTGTACGGAGCAGAGCTTAAAAACACCAAGTGGTTTAATTCAGCAGGAATAAAACTGGATCATGCTCTGATTCAAAACTACGGAAAAGATGCATGGTTAGAAGAAGCAGCGATTATTCAAAAATCCATTACCGATGCTGTTGTAGATGACGCGTTTAAAGATCTTCCCAAGGAAGTCCAAGATGAAACAGCGGCTGAAATAATGCAAAAACTCAAGGGAAGAAGAGATAATATTGTGAAAATAGCAGGCGAATATTACGATTATCTTGCCAAACTTCAAATAGTAACGGGAACCAATAAAGATGATTATTTCGAAATAATGCGTTTGTCTGATGGAAAAACGAATATCAAGACGTATAGAATTAAAAATGGTGAAAAAGGAGTGATGATGGTGGATCGAACCTTTTATGCAAAGGAAACCAAAGAAATCTGGGTATATGGTTTAGATGACGATGATGTTTTTGAAGTGAAGGGAAAAGGAAATAATCCAATCTTCATTCGTATAATCGGTGGGCAAAACAACGACGTTTATAAAATTGCAAACGGAAGAAAAATAAAGGTGTACGATCAAAAGAGTAAAAAGAATACCGTCGAGGAAAAAGGTGGCGCGGCTTTCAGATTTACTGATAACTATGATTTAAACACCTACGATACTAAAAAACAGATTCAATCGGTAAATCTATTGTTGCCGGCATTGGGTTACAATCCTGATGATGGATTTAAAATAGGTATTTCGGACGTGTATACTGTAAATGGTTTTCAACGTAATCCTTTTTCGCAACAACACAGGCTGGCACTGGGTTATTTTTTTGCGACCAATAGTTTGATTGCTGCATACGAAGGAGAGTTTGCCAACATCTTCGGAAGTTGGAACTTTTTGATAGGTGGCTATTTTAAAAACCCGAATTTTTCTGAAAACTACTTTGGCTTCGGAAATGAAACCTTCAATCCAGATTATGAATTTGATATTGGTAAAGATTACAATCGGGTTCGTATTGGAGGCTACGGAGGTTCCATAGGTATTAAAAAGGACTCGCCTTATGGAAGTATGTTTCAGTTTAAAGCTAGCTTTGAAGGGATTAAAGTGGAAGGTACCCCAGACAGGTTTATTACAGATCTAACTCCAAGTTTTACAGAATTGGACGAAACACAATATTTTGCTACTGTGGAAGGAAAATATCAATATGAGAGTTATGATAATAAGGTGAATCCAACGCGAGGAATGGATTTTAGTCTTGTAGCTGGAGCCACTCAAAACGTTCAAGATAGCGAGCGCGTTTTTGGATATATAAAACCTGAAATCATATTTTACAATGCGCTAACCAGAAACCGTAAACTGGTTTTAAAAACAGATGTTCAAGGTCAGTTTAATATTGGTAACAACTATGAGTTTTATCAAGGCGCGCAATTGGGAAGCGATACTGGACTGCGCAGCTATCGAAAAGAACGTTTTACTGGAAGAACCGCTGCCGTTGGAGGAGTAGATTTACGATACAGTTTCAATAAATTCCGAACCGCATTAACGCCTATTCAAATAGGTGTTTTTGGTGGTTATGATATAGGAAGGGTATGGGTTCCAAATGATACTTCCGATGCTTGGCATGATTCCTACGGGGGAGGACTTTGGATAAACACTGCCGATCTATTGAGCGGAACACTCAACCTTTTCACCGGCGATGAAGGCCTGCGGTTTACATTTGGAGTTAAGGTTTCGATGTAATTTTAGAGGTGAGACGTGAGAGATGAGATTGGGACTTAAGACATATGAAGAATTCGATTTTCAATACTCAATACTCAATTTTCAATGTTCAATGGTCAAAAATGAAAAATCTTTAGGCTTGTACCAGTAGAAGAAGATGAAATCGATTTGTTGTTTGATATTTTTGAAATTTGTTGTTATTTGGAATTTGTCATTTGTTTTTGGAATTTATTTGGAGTTTGGTGCTTGTCATTTGGAGTTTCAATTATTTCCCTTAAGTTAGTAGAGAACCGGATTTATGATTTTTAAAAAGTATTATTTCTTACTATTAGTTTTCGTGCTAAGCTCTTGTGCCACTTTTGCACCTCAGTTTAAGGATAAGGAAGCCAACCCAATTTACCCTTCATCTAAGAAAATAGAAAAAACCTTTTATCTGGTAGGCGATGCAGGACTTTCGCCAATGGGTGGAATGAGCGATGCTTTAACGACCTTTAAGGGCTACCTTAAAACACAGAAAACTACAGGGAATTACACAATTTTCTTAGGTGATAATATTTATCCCGCCGGAATGGATCCCGAAGATCATCCGCGTCGCAAGCAATCTGAAAACATGATAGATGCGCAGCATACTGCGGTCAAGGATTACAAGGGTCATACTATTTTCATTCCCGGAAACCACGAATGGTATAATGGAGGCGTTTTGGGCGTTGCTAGGGAAGAGAATTATGTGGAAGCTCAATTTCCAGATCAAGATGCTTTTAAACCCAGCAATGGTTGTCCTTTGGAGAGTATAAATGTTTCTGATAATATCCAATTGCTTATTATTGATACCCAGTGGTTTTTGGAAGACTGGAACAAAAATCCGAGTATAAACCAAGGCTGTGATATAAAAACGCGTGAAAAATTCTTTATTGACCTCGGCCTTGAACTGGAAAAAAACCAAAACAAAACGATTGTTTTTGCCATGCACCATCCCATGTTTACCAATGGGAACCACGGTGGCTATTTTGCCTTAGAAAAACATTTATATCCTTTTCAGAAGAAAATTCCGTTGCCAGGGCTTTCTTCACTGGTAGTCCAAATACGCTCTCAAGGCGGCGTTTCTGTGCAGGACAGGTATAATGAGCTTTACAATAATTTAATGTTGAGGTTGCAAAAGTTGGCTAAAAACAATCAACGATTGGTTTTTGTTTCGGGTCACGATCACAATCTTCAGTATATAGAAAAAGATGGATTTTATCAAATTGTTTCTGGAGCAGGTTCTAAGGAATCTTACGCAGCAACAGGAAAGGATGGCTTTTTCAGTACGGGGGCTCAAGGTTTTGCGGTTTTGGATGTTTTTGAGGATGGTTCTTCTTGGGTGCGTTATTTTGTTAAAGGAGAAAACTTTAAACCAGCGCTTATTTTTCAAAAGGAAGTTATTCCCGCACCAAAAAACGTGGATGTTTCAAAATATCCTGAAATATTTCCGCAGGAATACACCGTACCCATCTATAAACAAGACAGTATAAGGGAAGCTCTGTTCTTTAAAACCGTTTGGGGCGCTAAGTATAAAGATGCCTACTCACAACCTGTTAAAGCTCAAGTGGCTTCTTTAGATACTTTGTTTGGAGGTTTAAAGGTAAAATATGAAAATAAAGCTGCCGATTATAACTCGCTTATTTTAATTGATAAAAAGGGCAATCGATACCAAATGAGATCCATGGGCAAGAAGGCACTTCAGATTTCAAAACAAATCGTTTTTGAAGATGACGATAATAAGCCTTCTGAAGTTGAAAGTGTAGATGTTTCTTCTATAAAAGGACAGGATTTTACCTTTTATACCGCTACACATCCCTATGCAATTTTATCCATTCCTGAAATGGCGAAGGCAGTGGATATCTTTTATACCAGCCCGGAGCTTTATTATGTGCCCAAACAAAAATCACTCGGAAATTATAATGAAAATTATGGGGATGAACTATATCTAATTTCAATTGAACCTTCAGAGAAAAGCGAAGGGGAAGGACTGTTTAAATATCCAGATGAGGTCGAAACTACGGATGATATTCTCACAAAAACTAGAAAAACGGGTGATGTTTTTGTGGATGAAGAGAATTATATCAAATCACGCCTCTTCGATATGCTAATAGGAAATTGGGATCGTAGCCCTGACCATTGGCGTTGGGCTGAATATAAAAATTTACAAGAAAAGAATGTATTTGTTCCCATCCCAACAAACAGAGATAATGCTTTTTCAAGTTTTGAAGGAAATATCCTAGACATAACCCGATCCTTATTTAGTGGAACCAAACAAAGTCATGTCTATGGCAAAACCTTAACGAACCTACCATGGTTTAATAAAGAAGGAGTTATTCTGGATAGGGCTTTATTAAGAAACTCTGGCAGAAACCAATGGAAATATCTTGCAAAAATATTGCAGGATAGCATTTCTGATGAAGTGATAGAAAAAGCTTTTAATGCTATTCCTAAAGAAGTGCAAGATGAATCTTTGGAAGAAATAAAGGGAAAATTGAAGGAGAGAAAGGAGAATCTGGTTGAAATTGCAGACAACTATTACACGTATCTTTCTTATTTACAGACTATCGTAGGAACAGACTATGACGATCTTTTTGAAATAACGCGTTTGCCCGAAGGAAGAACAAACGTTAGAAGCTTTAATATTATAAATGGAGTAAAGTCCGATACACTTATCGACCGCACTTTTTTAACAAAAGACACCAAAGAGCTGTGGATTTATGGGCTGTCGGGAAAGGATAAATTTGTTGTTGATGGAAAAGAAAACAATTTAATCTTTCTAAGATTGATTGGCGGACAAGGCAGTGATGTTTATGAGCTGAAGCAAGGCCAACGCGTAAAAGTGTATGATTTTGAAAAGAAGGATGATACTGTTTTAGAGAAAAACGGTGGCAATTTACGCTTTACAAATGTTTACAACTTGAATGTTTACGATTATCGAAAACAATTAGAACGTTCCAACGGCCTAGTTTCGGCAATAGGCTTTAATCCCGATGATGGATTTCGTGCGGCACTTCAATATGTTTTTAGAGTGGACAGCTACCAACGAAATCCTTTTTCGCAACAACACAGGTTTAACGCTGCTTATTTTACGGATCGCAATAGCTTTGAGGTCACTTATGAAGGAGAGTTTGCTAATGTAATTAACAATTTAAACCTGAGTCTTGGTGGCCGTTTTACAAGTCCGAATTACACCAGAAACTTTTTCGGCTATGGTAATGAAACAAAAAATTGGCAGGCTGCCGAAGGCTATTCTTACAATAGGGTAGAAGTACAGCAAATGTCGGCGAATCTAGGTTTGCTTCGCAACAGTAATTTTGGTAGTTTCTTTAAATTACAGGCTTCATTTGATGCTTATGAAGTAAATAAGCTACCAAATAATTTTATATCAGCGGTTCCTGTATGGAATAAAGGGGAAACTTCGTATTACGGCACTTTAGAAGGAATCTACAATTATAGGAGTTATGATGACGCTGTCAATCCTACTGTTGGGATGATGTTCGATTTAAAAGTGGGGGTGACGGATAACTTGGAGAATATGGATAAGGCTTTCGGGTTTTTAAAAACGCGGATTGGGTTTTATAATACACTCACCCAAAACAGAAAGATAATACTAAAAACGAATCTCCGCTATCAAGTTAATTTCCAAGAGAATTATCAGTTTTATCAAGCCAATAGCTTAGGAGGAGACAATGGCTTACGTGGATTTAGGGAACAACGCTTTACCGGAAAATCCTTTTTGGTGGGAAATGCCGATCTTAGATATACCCTACCATCTTTTAAAATTGGAGTAAGACCTTTTCAAATGGGGATATATGGAGGTGCTGATTTAGGAAGAGTTTGGCTAAAAGATAATATTTCAAAAAAGTGGCACAATTCTTTTGGTGGCGGTTTTTGGATTGATGGAGTTGGAGGGCTTCATGCCAACGTGAGTGCATTCAATTCAAAAGAAAGTACGCGCGTTGCATTTGGATTGGGCTTTGATTTTTAGACCCTTGCCCTTTCCTCCCAGTTTACCCGCCGGAGGAGGGCAGATAAGCCCAAGGGGGAATACTTATTCCATATTTGAAGCCTGTTTACTAAAAAAATCTCGTAATAAAAAAACCTGATGTTGAAGTTGAAGAAAATTAGTGAATTGTTATTATAGTGTCCTTTGTTTTTTTACCAAATCTCCACTGCCTACTGCTAATGCCACCTGCCACATTTTCACTTGATTTTAGTATTTGTTTTTTGTAGTTTTTTATTATTTGGTGCTCGCCATTTGGAATTTTTATTTTTGACTACCGACTACCGACTACCGACTACCGACTACCGACTACCGACTACCGACTAATACCAATCAGCGTGATATTTTCCATCTCCCAAATTGTACATTAAACCGATGCTTAAGTTGACAAAGCTTTGTATTTCAAGGCTTTCAATGTTTTTTACCACTGTTCCATTGAAACGGTATTGTTGTTTAAAGTTGGCAACGTAGGTCATGTCTCCTAAGAGTGTGAAGCGATCATTTAACTTTATTTCCCCAGTAAAGCCGAGGATAACATTACCTATTTTATCAATATCGTTAGCGCTAGATGGACTGGCCAGTGTAACTCCCAAACCTGTGTGGAACAGTAGTCCAAGAAGTTCACGAAGACGGTAATCTACATTTAATAGCTTGCCAATATTGGCAACTCCTTCCAAGCCTATTCTGTTCAGGCTTATTCCCATTTGGGAGTTATTTGGATCGGCAAAACGATTATAGGCGTAATGCCCTTTTATTCCAAAATTTTCAGAAAACATATACCTACCCGCCAACTCAAATTGTTTAAAGGCTATATATTCTGAACGCGAAGGGCCTTTACTGCGGGTTAAAGGTGCATGAATACCAGTCGTAAGCTCAGCTGACCAATGGTTGAATTTGGAATCTTGGGCCATCATAGTGGAACCACATAGTAAATAAAGGAAAACGAAATAGTAGGGAAGATAATGCAATAAGGTCACTTTTTTGATAAAGAAAAATTTCGGGTTAATTAAAAATCCAACATTAAAGTAGGATTGGGGTTTATTTCACCTCGGCGAAAATAAATGCTTTTTGTTATAAACGCATTAGCTTAACCTTTGTTTGGCTTTTGATTAACAAATTGAGTTGAAGAACCTCCGATATAAGTGAATAAAGTTTAAACTTTCCGAAGCTAGTTAGGCTCAAAGCGACGATAGGCTCTCTCGGATTTGGAAAGGGCGGCTAAAAGATAATGATGTTTAGTGCTCCAAATCTATAAATACAAAAAATAAAGTCCAATTTCTTATAATTTTTAAGCAATACGCCCTAATCAAAAACGGGGGAAGATTGAATTTACTTTCAATCTTCCCCCGTTTTCTAATTTATATTCTTTCTACTTCTTAGCGTTTACTTTTCAGCTTCCGGATGACTTGCTCCAGTCTTCATAGTCCAAGCATCGAGCATCCAACTTATTTTTTCAATATGACCAATAAATCCACCAATCATATCAATTGTTCCTTCATCGCCTGCCTTGTCTGCTTTTTCAATCACTTTTCGCATTTGCTTCAGAAGCTTTCCGTGATCTTCGAGTAATATTTTTACCATTTCCATATCTTTAGTCTCTTCCGAAGATTCTTTAATACTGCTCATTTTTAAGTAATTGGTAAAATTACTTGTCGGTTGAAAACGAAGCGTTAAAATACGTTCGGCAATTTCATCCACTTTTAGTTTCGCATCTTCATACATTTCTTCAAATTTTATATGAAGATCGAAGAAGTTATTCCCAACAACATTCCAGTGAAAATTTCTAAGTTTTTGATAGTATAAGTGATAATCTGCCAAGAGGATATTTAGTTCTTTTGCAGTATGTGTAGTTTTCTCTTTATCGAGGTTTAAATAGCCCATGTTGTTTGTTTTTAAAGGTTTTCCCAAAGATAACCAAAGCCTTCTTGTAGCGCAATTATAAGAGAGGGTTTAGCCTTTTTTTAACTTTGGAGTTAATGTTGTTTCTTTAAAAATTTTCAAAAATGAAAATGAGATTTATTTCTTTAAACTAGAGATAATTTCGGAAGGCGATTAGATTAAATCACGTTTGAAATCTGCGGAAAACTTACTATGCGAAGAAAAGCTGCTTTCTTTTGTTAAGTAACTTATTTTTGTAGATTAAATACTTTGGATCTGTTTTTAACTTGTTGACAATTTTATTGGATTCGTTTGTCATTTATATAAGTGTTTCTATCGTTTCTAAGAACCTGTTGCAAATACTTTTCGTAGCTATTTTAACCTGACACTAACCTTGAAAAGGACATGTTTTTGTCTAAAAATTTGTGTGAAGCTTTATACTCTTTTAACTTCAGTAGAATATCCTCGGCTGTTTTTTGAGGAATATTTAAATCGCTTGTTTTATTATTATTTGGATTCTATTTAGAAATATAATTAGTTAAACTTCCAGCGACCTTTAATATATCCTTGCTTTTTCGATAGTTATAAGTTGCAAAAAAATAAAACAATTGGAATAATAGCAAAAAACATAACTAGAAGATACTATCAAAAGCTTTTGCAGCATCTTCATTTTGGGAAACGACGGAGAAAGAAAATAGTAAGAGATATAGAGAAAGTAGTTTTTCTTTCATGTAGGTTATTTAGAGAGGCCAATTTTATCGGCAAATATATAAAAAAGAAAAATATTCAATTATGACTATGCTTAGGTTCTCAAAATTCGTTGCCCTCATACTTTTGCATATTAACTTCATTTGTAATGATTTGATAATTAATTGCCATATTAAAAGTTCTATATCGAAATCCATATCGAAATCGAAAACGAAATAGCTGAAATCGGCCTATTCATCTAGTTTGATTTTAAATTTAGCGAGACACTGGAGCAATAGCATGATTGCTAAACTCTGCGGCAAGGAACTTTCGGGAATGTGATATCAATTTTTTATATGAGGAAGGAGTTGGTGAAATAGAAATTATAATCGAGATAAGCGGAAGCGCTCCATAGTCGGAAACAAACAATTAACATTTAACCTTCAAAATTTAGTATTTTAACAAATAGGGTTTTTTATCTTTGCGGCCACCAAATTTAAGTCTGGTATAGATATTATACTGTGACTCAATAATTCTGGATTTAACAAAAGACAACAAATACTTATGGAAGTTTTTAAATCATCCCCCAAAAATCAGTCGCAGGAATCAAGTAGCGATAAAGCAATAAAGATTGGCGTTATAGGATTAGGCTATGTAGGGCTACCTTTGGCCCGTCTCTTCGCTACAAAATATCCGGTTGTAGGTTTTGACATCAATAAAAGTAGGGTGGAAGAGCTCCAAAGTGGTCACGATAGTACGCTAGAAGTAGAAGATGAAGTATTGCAGAAAGTGTTACTTAATGCGAATCCCATTGGCGCACTCGCTAATATATTGGAGGAAGAAGGAATAGAAAGCAAATCAGAAATTATAAAGAACGGTCTCTTTTGCAGTACCGATCTTATGGATATTCAAGGTTGCAACTACTTTATAGTAACTGTTCCAACGCCTGTTGATAAGAATCACCGGCCAGTTTTAAGACCATTGTACGCGGCAAGCGAAACTGTGGGGCATGTTCTGAAAAAAGGCGATACCGTTATTTATGAATCTACTGTTTACCCAGGAGTTACAGAAGAGGAATGTGTTCCAGTTTTGGAAAAAGAGAGTGGTTTAAAGTTTAACACCGGCTTCTTTGTGGGTTATTCTCCAGAACGAATCAATCCGGGCGATAAGCAACATACCGTAGATAAAATACTTAAAATAACTGCAGGTTCTACATCAGAATCTGCTAAGGCTATTAATGAGCTATACGCTTCAGTAATCACAGCAGGAACTTATTTGGCACCGAGCATTAAGGTAGCAGAAGCTGCTAAAGTTATTGAGAATTCGCAGCGCGATATCAATATTGCATTTGTGAATGAACTCGCAAAAATCTTTAATCTTCTTGAAATCGATACTCATGAAGTTCTTAAAGCTGCCGGAACCAAATGGAACTTTTTACCATTTAAACCAGGATTAGTTGGGGGACATTGTATTGGTGTAGATCCTTATTATTTAGCGCAAAAAGCCCAAGAACTAGGCTATCATCCCGAAATTATTTTGGCGGGTCGAAGATTGAACGACTCCATGGGTGAATATGTAGCCTCACAAGTTGTGAAATGTATGATTAAAAAAGGAATTGCTATCGGTTCGGCAGAAGTGTTGATGCTAGGGGTTACCTTTAAGGAAAATTGCCCAGACGTACGAAATACGAAAATTGTTGATGTAGTGCAATCCCTTTGTGATTACGGTATTAAAGTGACTACATATGATCCTTGGGCAAAGCCTGAGGAAGTTAAAAAGGAATACGGAATAGAAACTATCGACTCATTAAAGAATGGCAAGTTCGATGGAATCATTTTGGGAGTAGCACATAATGAGTTTTTGAACCTAGACCTAGAACCTTTTAAGAAAGAAACGGCAATAGTATATGACGTAAAGGGCGTGTTGAAGAATGCTTCTGGAAAACTGTAACTAGACGGTAGCTGGTGAATTTTTAACATCTCACGTCTCAAATCTAAAGTCTCAAGTCTCACATCTAGAAAATAATGGATTTAGAACAATTTAGAAATTTAGCAAAAAAAAATATCCTTGTAACCGGTGGAGCCGGCTTTATAGGCTCTAACCTCTGCGAAGCGCTTTTAAGCTTAAATGCAAATGTTACCTGTTTAGATAATTTTGCTACCGGACATAAACACAATATCGCTCCTTTTCTCAGCCATAAAAACTTCGCCTTGATAGAGGGTGATATTTGCGATTTAAAAACTTGCCAACAAGCCTGCTTAAATCAAGACTTCGTGTTACATCAGGCAGCTCTAGGTTCGGTTCCGCGCTCCATTAATGACCCAATTACTTCAAATAATGTGAACGTAGGCGGTTTTTTAAATATGTTAGTTGCGGCAAGAGATAAAGGTGTAAAACGTTTTATTTATGCCGCAAGTAGCTCTACTTATGGCGATAGTGAATCTTTACCTAAAGAAGAAGACAAGATAGGAAAACCTTTGTCTCCTTATGCGATCACAAAATATGTAAATGAGCTTTACGCCGAAATATTTAATACTACTTACGGCCTGAACACCATTGGTTTACGGTACTTCAACGTTTTCGGAAGACGTCAGGATCCTAATGGTGCATATGCAGCTGTAATTCCGCTCTTCGTAAAGCAATTTATGGATCACGTTAGTCCAGTAATTAATGGTGATGGGAGCTATTCTCGAGATTTCACCTATATAGATAATGTAGTGCAGATGAATCTGCTATCAATTACTACTGAAAATGAAGATGCCTTAAATCAGGTGTACAATACGGCTGTAGGAGATAGAACTACATTGGTACAACTTACAGAATTGCTCAAAAAACACTTGAGTTTCTTTGATGAAAAAATCCAAGAAGTAGCGATTATACACGGTCCAAACCGCAAAGGAGATATTCCTCACTCCCTTGCCTCTGTGGAAAAAGCAGAAAGACTTTTAGGTTATAAACCCACACACGCTATTGACTCTGGTATTGGCGAAGCCGCAAAATGGTATTGGGAAAATTTGAAAGACTAAGTTTTATACACTGAATCTCTAAAAAACCAAATTTATTGTCCAGCTTAAATGGGTGAAAACCCTACTTAGATAATGAACGGGAGGGAAACATTAACAAAAGCCTTATTCGTTTCAGTATTATTGATAGTAGAATTGTTTCTTGAAATTTGGAAACGCTCTTAAATTTGATCCATAACTTAACATTTAATTATTCTAACATTTTTATCTTGTCACTTAGAGTGTAATTCCAATCATTTCTCCACGTTCAAGAGTTGAAAATACTAGGTGAAAATTAATATAAATGTTCCGTATAATACATCCTAGGGAAGAGTTTTTCATCTTTTTCCTACAATTGAAGCCATATATGTTGTGAAAAAATTAGTATTCAAAAAAAATAATCTTATTTTTGCCACTTGTTTGTTAATAAAACAAGCTAAAGAAAAATCAAAAATCAAAAAATAAACTATCCAATATGAAGTTCTTGAATATTAAAATACTTTCGATTACGGCATTTTTGCTAATTGGTGCGGCTGTATCTGCCCAAAATTATGAGCGTCCATACAATCCATGGTCTATAGAGGTACAAACTGGTTACCATATCCCTGCGGCTCCAAGTGATTTTGTTAAATTAGGCGATTATGGTGGTGCTTTTGAGCAATTTCAAGGTGGTGTTCGGTATATGATTTCGGATACTTATGGTATAAGAGCAAATTACTCCTTTCTTAAATTTGAAAACTCAGATAACCCGGGCAATATAAAGTTCAATCGCGTAACTATTGGTGGTGTTGCGAATCTCTGGAAAGTTGGTAATATAAAAGGTGATTTCAAAAAAACTTTTGGACTTTTGTTTCACTTAGATGCAGGAGTTACGTTTGCCAATCCTACTGGTTCCAAAGGTACGGATCATATTGGAAATATTATAGGAGGGCTTATGCCTCAGGTTAAAATTTCAAAAAACTTTACCGTATTTGCAGATTTGGCATTCCAAGCTAACCTGAAGCAGCACTATGCCTATAATGGAGATCTTATAGATGCTAGTTACGAGCATAAAACTGGTGGCTTATTCAATTTTGGTATTGGTTTGAGCTACAGTTTTGGTAAAAGGGATAACCACGCCGATTGGTATTACGAAGATTAAATTTATTTGACAAAGCGTGTCTTTTTAATAAATTAAATACGTTTCGTTTATAAGAAAATATATAAGCAAGAATGGTCTTTTTTGATTTTCAAAGAAGACCATTTTTTATTGATATCATTTGGAGGAAATTATTTTATATTTGCTGAACAAGTTATCGATATTTTATCACTTGATTTTTTATATAAATAATTAAAACAGTTTTAAGAGCTCGAAAGGATATATTTTAAAATTAATGGAGAAATTATGTCCCAATAAGATATTTTGTTTTCAAATCTTTGTTCAAGAATACGGAAGGGTAATCCAGATATATTAGAGCTGAAACAGATCATATATTTCTTAAAATTCAAACGATTAGTTGTATTAAAGATCAAAGGAAATGATTAAGTGTAGTGACTAAAGAGAATAGAAAGTATCTTATTAAGAACAATGCAAGGAGGAAAGAATCTCACAAATTGAAAGAAGTAGATTTCTTAACACTTGACGTAAATCTAAATTATTGCTTAAACCATTTATAATATAGATAATTCAAAATATGTTTGATTGGGTTTCATTAGAATATTATGTGCAACTACATTATATTCTATTATTACTGTTGGTTTTATTCACATTCATCCATTCACAAAGTCAACCTATAGACAGTGATCAGAATTTTCGGTATATGAAGGTTATGGGGTCGATGTACTTAATATTCCTACTCTTATATATGGGGACAAGACCAATAAGTGGAATTTTCATTGATATGTTGACTTACAATACTAGGTTCGAACGTTATGCTCATGGGGCTCAAATAACGACTAGCAATGATATCCTCTTCCAGTTCTTTACTTTGATTAGTTCACGGATTATGAGTGCTCGTGTTTATTTTTTAATATGTGAGGCTTTATATATAATACCCTTGGTTTTTGTATGTAAAAAATGGTTTAAGGATTATTGGTTTTACGGCTTCCTATTTTTAATTTCATCTTATGCATTTTGGTCTTTTGGAACAAATGGAATTCGAAATGGTATCGCCGGTTCTATATTTCTGTTGGGAATGTCTCGTGAGAAAAAAGTTTGGCAGATACTGATTATTTTATTGGCCATCAGTGTGCATAGAACTATGATGCTGCCTGCCGCGGCCTTTTTACTAGCAAATTTTTATAATAACCCCAAATTTTTAATAAATATATGGATTTTATGCATTCCGCTTTCATTAGTCGCTGGAGGTAGTTTTGTGTCATTTTTTGGGACTTTGGGTTTTGATGATAGGACGGCTTATCTGACTGAAGAAAATATTTATAATGTTAAATTTGCGAGCACTGGCTTTAGATGGGATTTTTTACTATATAGTGCTACCGCCGTATTTGCTGGGTGGTTTTATATATTTAAAAGAAATTATAATGACAAAATATATTTTTGGTTGTTTAATACCTATATCCTTTCCAATGCATTTTGGATTTTGGTAATTCGGGCTCAGTTTTCAAATAGATTTGCTTACCTGTCTTGGTTTATGATTAGCTTGGTTATTCTTTATCCTTTATTAAAGCAGTTTATTCTGACAAGACAACATAAAAAAATTGGGCTATTATTGATTCTTTATTACTCTTTTACTTTTTTGATGAACTATATAATAGTTGTAGTGTAACTTATGGTAAATTTGAAGATTATGAATAATTTTCGATTGAAAAAATGCTGACCTCTAAAAGCTAAGACCTGAGATTCAATTCTATAAATTGTTTTTTTATTCTTTTAATCATAAAAATAGATCATAGAATCGAAATATTAGGAAGTAGTAGGGTTTTGATGGTGTGACGCAAGGAGGAATAAATGCTTTGCAGTTTGGTTTTAGATAGAAATAATAGAATAGTTAGGAATGTACAGAAAAGTGTTTAAACCTATACTTGATTTTTTTGCCGCACTTACAGGCCTTTTGATCTTGTCGCCAATTTTTATCTTGGTCACCTTGTCCTTAGCAATTGTCAACGATGGCAAACCTTTTTTCTTTCAAAAAAGACCAGGTAAAAATGAAAGAATTTTTAAAATAATAAAGTTTAAGACAATGAACGACAAGAGAGACGTCCATGGTCAATTGTTGCCTGATGCCGATAGACTCACCACGGTTGGTCGCTTTGTACGTTCTTCTTCTCTGGATGAGTTGCCACAATTGTTAAATGTTTTAATAGGTGATATGAGTTTTGTAGGTCCCCGGCCCTTACTGCCCCAGTATTTGCCACTTTACAACCAACTTCAAAGTCAAAGACATAAAGTAAAGCCTGGAATTACTGGGTGGGCCCAGGTGAATGGAAGAAACACAGTGTCTTGGGAACAAAAGTTTAAATACGATGTTTGGTATGTTAACAATCAGAGCTTTATGCAGGACATAAGGATACTCATTATGACTGTAGTAAAAGTATTGAAAAAAGAGGGTGTAAATCAAGACGGTCAGGCTACGGCCGAAATATTTAAAGGAAACTAATATGATTTTATATGGTGCAAGCGGACATTGCAAATCTGTCATTGATATTGCTGAATCAGTAAACGAACCAATACGTTGTATTTATGATGATAATCCTAGGGTCGATAACCTATTTGAAATACCAGTGATCAAGTTTGCGAATGATGTCAATCACACTGATGAAAAGTGGATTGTTTCAATTGGAAATAATGAAATACGCAAGACCCTAAGTTCCAAGTTAAATGTTGTTTATGGTGCTTTAATGCATAAATCATCTAGTATTTCTAACAGATCTACTATAGGTGTTGGAACTGTTGTAATGGCTAAGACGGTAATAAATGCTGGTGTGAAGATAGGGGAGCATTGTATTATAAATAGTTCAGCTGTAATTGAACATGATTGTGTCTTAAGAAATTTTGTTCATATTTCACCTAATTCAAGTTTAGCCGGAGAGGTTTCGGTGTGTGAAGGAGCCCACATTGGTATAGGAGCGTGTGTTTTACAAGGTATCAAAATTGGAAAATGGGCAATGATTGGTGCGGGAGCGGTAGTGACTAAAGATGTTCCTGATTTTGCAGTAGTTGTTGGTAATCCGGCAAGGCTTATTAAATACGCTACGTCCAATGATGTTTAAAAGACTTTTCGATTTAACATTTTCTATTATTGGATTGTTAGTCTTTGGATGGCTTATACTTCTTTTTATTCTAATCACTGTTCTTGACTCTGGCAGCTACCCTCTTTTTTTTCAGAAGCGAATAGGACAATACGGAAAACCATTTAATATTTTCAAAATACGCACCGTGCATGCAAAAACCCGAAGAATTTCAACTTATGGAAGATTTTTACGAAACTCCAAACTCGATGAATTGCCTCAATTGATTAATATTCTTTTTGGACAGATGAGTTTTGTAGGGCCAAGACCTGATATTCCCGGCTATTACAACAGCTTGCAAGGAGAAGCTCGAAAGCTATTGCAGCTAAAACCAGGTCTTTGTAGTATGGCGGCAATAAAATATCATAATGAGGAAACGCTTTTAGCCCAACAGCTAAGCCCAATGGATTATAACAACAAGGTTATTTTTCCAGATAAAGTGGCAATGAATCTTGATTATTATCACCGTAGATCCATAGGTTACGATATTCACATATTAAGAATGTGTGCCAAAAAAACCATCAAAGTATTTCTTTAGATTATTATAATTTTGTTTCTCTAAAGATTTCTGAATCCTAGAAGTAAGAAAAAGCAAAGTTTATGACTAGTAATCAATAGATGTAGAAATTTATATAAATTTCATATCTTTGATCCCTCCCTGAATTGGATTTTTTTGAAAATCTGATTGATTAACCTGAATGAAAGATAGTCTAAAAGCATTTGGTCGGTTCTGCCATTATTTGCAAGATAGGAATTTAAAGATTTTTCAATTATCTAAGTGCTAATGAAAAAGAAAATATATCTCTCATCTCCACATATGGGAGGCAATGAGATAAACTATATAAACAAGGCATTCTACGCCAATTGGATTGCTCCTTTGGGACCCAATGTGACTCAATTTGAAATTTCACTGGAGGACTATTTGGGAGTTGGAAACCATGTATCCGCTCTTAGTTCAGGTACCGCGGCCATTCACTTAGCTCTAATCTTGTTGGACGTTGGCAAAGATGATGAAGTGCTATGCCAGAGCATGACCTTCTCGGCTTCGGCAAATCCGATAGTTTATCAAGGTGCAACCCCTGTATTTATAGATAGTGAGCGAGAAACATGGAATATGTGTCCGGATCTTTTGGAAACAGCAATTTTAGATAGACAGGCAAAGGGAAAAAAACCAAAAGCTATAGTTGCTGTGCATCTGTACGGCATGCCGTATAAAGTAGAAGAATTGAGGACGATTTCTGAAAAATACGATATTCCCATTATAGAAGATAGCGCGGAGGCATTGGGATCGAGTTACAAAGGAAAAAAATGCGGAACCTTCGGTGATATTTCAGTTTTATCCTTTAATGGAAACAAAATAATAACTACCTCTGGCGGTGGGGCTTTAGTATCTAAAAATTTAGATCAAAAGAATAAATCTATTTTTCTTGCCACCCAAGCACGAGATCAAGCACCATATTATCAACATTCTGAAATAGGGTACAACTATAGGCTAAGCAATATAAGTGCGGGTATAGGCTGCGGACAGATGGAAGTGCTGGATTCCCATGTGGCTTTACGCCGAAAAATGAATCTTTTTTATCAAAAGCTTTTTAGTGATATTGAAGAAATTAATGTTTTTGTAGAACCAACTGACGAACTTTATAGTAATCATTGGTTAAGCTGTATAACCTTTGCTTCTACAAAGCCTGGTTTTAATCCTGATGGTCTGCGAAGTGCATTGTTAAAAGAAAACATTGAATCACGACCCTTGTGGAAACCCATGCATTTGCAACCAATATTTAATGAAACTCCATTTTACGGAAATGGGGTTAGTGAAAAACTTTTTGAAACAGGATTGTGTTTACCTTCGGGAAGTAATCTGGACGATGAAGAACGTCACCGAATTTTAGTTGCTGTAACAATGTACTTAAAAGAAAGACGAAATGGGTAGACCAAATAAATCTACTTTAGTTATTGCTAGACTGTATAGTAATTTCAGAAAAAATATTCTGGGACAGAGCTATTTGCCTAGATGGATTGTGGCGCTTAACGATGTGATAATCTCTGCGTTGTCATTCCTGATAACTTGGTTTATTTTGAATGAAACGCCGGTTTTCTTCAACCAGTATCTATCAATTTATCAAAAGGCTATAATTCTTATTTCGATTCATTTTGTGTGTTTTATATTGTTTCGTACCTATTCTGGTATAATTAGACATAGTACCTTTTCAGACGTTTATCGTTTTGCCAAAGCCACGATTACCTTTTTAGTTATTACTTCGGTAGGAAACATGATATTTTACTATTATAACGATGTTAAATTATTCCTTTCCACCACCTTACTTCTTTACTCATTTATTTCCTTAACTCTTTTGCTGGGATTTCGTATTTTTATAAAAGAGACCTATAGGTTTCTTCGTGCAGCCGCCTCTGGAAACTTAAAGAAAAGAGTTATAGTTTTGGGAACGGATGATAAAACAATATCTCTCGCGCAAGCGATTCTTTCCGACTCCCTTTCAGGCTATAGGCCAGTGGCATTTTTGACAACAAAGGAGCGGCGTAGGAGTTTTAAGATCATGAATCTTCCTGTATGCTTTACGGATAAAAATCTAGAGAAAAATCTTCAAAAAATTAAGGAAAAATTTAATGCTGAAGGTATCTTACTTGTCAGTGATCAGCTTTCAGTTGCAGAGCGCTCTTGGATTGCCGAAGCTTGTTTTTCATTAGACCTTGAAGTTTATAATCTTTCCCTGCCAGAACAATGGAATGATTTTGATGATAAACCATTAAAAATTGTTCCTCTTAAAATTGAGGATCTTCTTGATCGTAGTGTGATTGAAATAGATACGGAAAACATATCCAAGGATCTACAGGATAAAAAGATACTTATTACTGGAGGTGCTGGGAGTATTGGCAGTGAGCTTGTTCGTCAAATTGCCGCCTTCAATCCAAAGTTACTTGTTGTTTTAGACAATGGCGAAAGCCCGCTACATACAATCGAGGTGTATTTGAAAAAACAATTTCCTAAGCTCAACTATCGCATCTACTTGGCTGATGTTACAAAAAAAGGTCGCATGGAAGGGATTTTTAGCAAATTTAAATTTGATGTGGTGTATCACGCGGCTGCCTATAAACATGTGCCTATGATGGAGCGCCACCCAAGAGAAGCTATTAGAACTAATATTCTTGGCACACGAAATTTAGCAGAGTTAGCTGTAAAATATGATTGTGAACGATTTGTGATGGTTTCTACAGATAAAGCAGTGAATCCCAGCAACGTCATGGGTGCCTCTAAACGTGCGGCTGAAATGCTAGTACAAGCTATGCAGCGATCGACTGATGTAAAAACAAGGTTTATAACAACACGTTTTGGAAATGTATTGGGGAGCAATGGTTCTGTAATTCCATTTTTTAGACAACAAATAAAAAACGGAGGTCCTGTAACGGTAACCCATAAGGATATTATCCGCTACTTTATGACTATCGAGGAGGCTTGTCAGTTGGTCCTTCAAGCTGGAACGATGGGCAAGGGGGGGGAAATCTTCGTTTTTGATATGGGAAAACCCGTTAAAATTCTAGATCTTGCTGAAAGAATGATAAAATTGAGCGGTTTAAAACCTTATATTGATGTTCCTATTGAAATAGTAGGGCTTAGACAAGGCGAAAAACTTTATGAGGAACTTTTGAATGATGGCGAAACTACACTCCCTACGTACCATCCAAAAATTATGGTCTGTAGCACAGTGGCTCATGATTATATAATTATCAATACAGCAATTGATGAATTGGAAGCTATGGCAGATTGCAATGGTAAAAAAACGGACATCATTTTAAGACTAAAACAATTAGTACCTGAATTTGTCAGCCAAAATTCTGAGTTCAATGCGCTGGATTAAAGGTTAAATGGCCTCTAAATATATTTTATATAAATATCACCAAACCTCATAAATCATAACTCAAGACTCACCTTTCTGAACTGAAAACTGAAAAACACACAACATAGTAGTATTTTTATCATTACTATTTTAACACTATGGATAAAAGTTTATATTTGCATCAAATTATTTTAGATGATACGAACCGCGATTAAGATACTTTTTACGGCATTTTTGCTACTGCTTTTAGGATCCTGTGTATCTAAAAAAGAAATAATTTATTTTCAGAATCTTCCTGAAGTACTTTCACAACTTGACAGTGTGCAGAGTAATTTTAAGATAAAACCTAATGACATTTTGAATATTACGGTATCAGCCTATGATCCCGCAGCGGTAAAGCCATTTAACTTAGTTTTGGAGTCCCAAGGTGGCGTTTTAGCCCAAAACCAAGGTTATTTAACAGGCGCGGACGGTTATATTAATTTCCCAGTATTAGGAAAAATAAAAGCAGCAGGTCTAACAAGAGCGGAGTTAGGCAACCAGTTAACCGAAAAAATTTCTGAATATATTTTAGACCCCATTGTTACCATTAATATTCTAAACTTCCAAGTGAGTATTCTTGGAGCCGTCAATAGGCCTGGTACTTTTGGGGTGCAAGGGGAACGGCTTACTTTAACCGAAGCGATCAGTCGAGCTGGGGATTTAAGTATGTACGGAAGACGAGACAATGTGTTAGTACTTCGAGAGAATAATGGTAAAAAAGACTTTGCTTATTTGGATCTGCGTGATGCTAAGATAATGGAAAGCGATTATTTTTACCTGCAACAAAATGACTTAATATACGTTGAGCCCAATAACGCCGCAATACAATCTCCTGGTCCTTTTGGAACAGGTACTAGAACAATCCTTAGTATAGTATCGTTGTTAGTTAGTTTAATTGTAGTTTTTATTAAATAAAATAATGCAAAACCTACCACAAAATACAAATCAAGGCCAAGAAACTTCCATTCGAGAGCATATTGATGTCTATCTAAGAAAGTGGCCCTGGTTTTTATTCGCTGTTTTTATAGCCCTATTGATTGCTCTTTTATATCTTAGGTACACTCCTTCTACCTATAGTGCTACGGCCACCATATTAATAAAAAACCAAGGCAGCACTTCTGCTTCAGAATTGGGCGCATTTAAGGATTTGGGCTTGGTAGATATGATGAATGTAGTCGATTTTGAGAATGAAAAGATTGTTTTAAGCTCAAAGACTCTTAGTGAAAAGGTGGTGGATGAACTTAATCTTAGCGTTTCGTATTTCAGAGAGGGTAGTATTTTAGATTCTGAAATGTTTAATAACAAACCCTTCGAAGTAAAGGTAGTATCCCCGCCAGAAGAGACGAGTAGGCCTTCAGGTCCTTTATATATTGAGCCGATATCAACTACGCAATTTAGTCTAAAAGTTAAGGTCAAGGAGAAGAGTGATGTTTATAATTTTGGAGACTTGATAGATTTAGGATGGGGTATTATTATGGTTACTCCAAATGTTGAAATCTTAAAGAGAGCTGAACTAGATGATGATTTTGGAGAAGTACGTGTATCCATTGGGAGTCGGGATGGTGTTGCGGCAGGCATTCGCGCTGCTATTCAAGTTAAATCGATGACGGATAGAAGTAGTGTGGTTAGACTTACAATGGTCTCTACCGTTCCTGAAAAGGCGAGGGCAATTCTAAATGAACTTATAGAGCAATACAATGCAGACTCTATGAACGATCGGAACTTAATATCTCGCAATACCGCTAACTTTATTCAGGGCAGATTGGAAATAATAACCAACGAACTTGATAGTGTTGAAACCGGTAAGGTAGATTATAAAGAAGAAAATCGTCTTACAGATATTGAGGCAGAAAGTCAGATTTTTCTTCAAAATGCCAATCTTGCCAATAAACAACAAATGGAGATTGAGACCCAAATAGCTTTGGTCAATACCATGATGGATTATTTGAAAAATAGTTCAGAAACGGATTTATTGCCGACAAACCTAGGAGTGGGGAAAGAGAGTTTTGGGACAGAAGTAAATAGGTACAATCAATTAATAATAGATCGTAATCGTCTCTTACAGAGTAGCACCACAAAAAATCCATTGGTTGTTGGTTTAGACAAACAGATTGGAGAGGTACGCAACAATGTGTTGGAAAGTATGGTAAACGCCAAAAGATCCCTTGGAGTTAGCTTAAGAGAGATCAATAATGAGCAGGGAAATATCGGCTCAAAGATTCATAAGATACCTGAAAAAGAGAAAGAATTTAGAAGTATAAGCCGTCAACAGGGAATTAAAGAATCACTTTATTTGTATTTACTTCAAAAGCGGGAAGAGAATGCGATTACCCTTGCAGTAACGGCTCCAAAAGCCAAAATTGTGGATTCGGCATACAGTCAATCCATTCCCATATCTCCTCAAAAATCTGTAATAATTTTAGGTGCCATTTTTGCTGGATTATTACTCCCAGCAATTACAATATATCTAAGCCAACTTTTAGATGATAAAATAAGAGGTCGTGCCTACGTGGAGCGCCATGGTGGAGATGTTTCCATAGTTGGAGAGATCCCTGAATTGGGTAAGAAAGAAGTGGATTTAATAAAAACAAACGATACTTCTGTCTTGGCTGAATCCTTTAGAATTTTAAGTACGAATCTAAAATATCTGTTACTGGATAAAGTAAAAAGTGAGGATAGAGGGAAAATTATTTTTGTAACATCTACTGTAAAAGGAGAGGGTAAAACATTTGTTTCAGCCAACCTCGCTGTTACCCTTGCTAATGGTGGGGCAAGAGTAGTGATTGTTGGGGCTGATATTCGAAATCCGCAGCTACAACGTTATATTGATGGTGATTTTACTAATAAAGGCGTTGTGGAATATTTGGTCTATCCAGATAGTGCGTCGGATGACTATCTACAGCCAGCCACCAATCAAAAGAACCTTTGGTTAATGGTGTCAGGAACCATTCCACCAAACCCTGCAGAACTATGGATGCAGGATCGTGCAGGAGATATGTTCGATGAACTAGCCTCAAAATTTGACTATGTAGTTGTAGATACTGCTCCCGCGATGCTGGTGACAGATACACTATTGATCAATAAATATGCAGATGTAACACTTTATACCTTAAGAGCTGGGTACACAGAAAAGAATTTACTCAATTATCCGTTGGACAATAAGAAAAATGGCAAACTTAAAAATATAGGCTTTGTATTAAACAATGTGTCTATGACCAATTTTGGATACGGCAACAAATACGGGTATACTTACGGCAATACTAAAAAGAAAACTTGGCGAAGTATTTTTGGAGGATAAAGAGTTAATTCCAAAATCGTAATTTTTTAACACTGGAATTACTTCCTGTACATTTCTTTGCAATTCAAGCTGATCCCTGAACGTAGTTTCTCTTGGTCAGTAGGCTTCTCTCAGTATTGACTATAGTCGAACCTTTTTTGCAGCCAATAAAAAACCTAGTATTTCAGTTTTAGTAAATAAATAATTCAAGAATTTCCAGGAGACTTATATGTTCCAAAATATGCGCTTTTCATTTAATTCTGAAACGAGACTTGAGGGGAAACAAGACTAAAGTGAGCCACTACTGCAGGGAAACTCAATGCTATTTTGGCATGGACAATGGACAACCGACAACTGACAACTGACAACTGACAACTGACCGCTGAAATCGTAAAAACTGTTAGCAAAATCATAATATTCTTGAAGTTTAAGGTAATTGATTTTGTAATCATATAAATAGCAGTTAATTTTGTCCTTAATTTAAAATCAATCTAAATTCAATATTATATGAAAAAATTAGTTTTAGTATTTATGGCCGCTTTAGCAGTTAGCTGTGGCGAGAACAAGAAAGAGGAAAAACCGGGTATGAAAATTGGTACGCAAGTAGAGGAGAAAACTACTCCAGTAGAAGCTACCACCGATTCTGATTCAAAAGAGGCAGTCGTAACTCTAGAGGGGAACGACCAAATGAAATTCAACAAAAGCGAGATTCGCGTAAAGGCTGGACAAAAGGTAAAACTTACTCTAAAGCATGTAGGTAAAATGGATAAAGCCGTTATGGGTCATAATTGGGCGCTATTGACAAAAGATGCCGATATGGCTGCTGTAGGTCAAGCTTCTGCTACTGCTGCAGATACTGATTATATTCCTGCTGATATGAAAGACAAATTTATTGCTCATACAAAAATGCTAGGTGGTGGTGAAAGCGATACTATTGAATTTGAAGCTCCAAGTGAGCCAGGAACATACACTTTTATGTGTACTTTCCCAGGTCACTACGCACTAATGCAAGGAAAATTTATTGTTGAATAATTTCAACTACATATAAATCTCAAAAAGCCGTAATTTCCGTTGCGGCTTTTTTTTTTTCGAAATAATTTATTTAAGTCTCGAGTTTTTAAACAAGGCTGCTTGAAATCACAACCTTGGAGGTGAGAGAAGTTCGATTTTAGATGTGATAAAAACTGAAATTGAAATCGAGATCGAAGTTGAAGTCGATGAATTTTGGTGAATTATTTTTACCGTGGTTTTTGTTTTTCTACCCAATCCCCACTGTTTACTATTATTGGCTACTGTTACTTTTTTATTTTTGACCACTGACCACTGACCACTGCCAGCTTTTATTTGGAATTTGTTACTTAAATTCGTCTACCGTCTATCCATCTACCGTCTAATGTCTACCGACCACTCCCTACTAAACATCCTCACCATAAACCAATTCAATAAAGTCAGCTTTTTGAATTTCCCCAAAGTATTCTTTCATCTCAACATCTTTTAGCAATTCCCAGATACTAGACTGTTCATAACGGGAACCAGTAAGAAGTTGTTCGAGTTTTTCCACAGGTTCTTTTCCAAAGAAATCTCCAAAGATTTTAAAATTCGTGATATGTCCTTTTTCAACAAAAATCCGAACATCTATTTCTCCAATTGGGAAACGTTTGCTGCGCTGAATATTAAATTTTGGGGAGCGGCCATAGTTCCATTCCCAGGTGTCATACTTCTCTTCTTTTAATTGATGGACTGCTTTCCATTCTTCAGGGGTTAAGTGATAGCGTTCAAAAGCTTCACTGTCCTCATAGAGTCCTTCCAATACAAGTTGCCGAAATTCTTCAATACTTAGAGGTTTCTCCAAAAATTCTGAAATATTTGCTACTCTGCTTCTTACGGATTTATGGCCTTTGGATTCTATCTTGCTCATCTTTACGTTGAGTGCATTTACCACTTCTCCTAAATCGGTATCCAATAATAAAGTGCCATGGCTCACCATCCGCTTACCTGTAGAAAACTGGGCCGTACCAGAGATTTTCTTCTCATCCACTTGGATGTCGTTTCTACCTTTTAACTCGGCACTTAGACCTAAACTGTTTAAAACTTTAATTACAGGTGCGGTAAATTTTTTAAAATTGCTTAGACTTTTTACATCGTGATTCGTGATAAAGCTAAAATTAAGGTTTCCAAAATCGTGATATACCGCGCCACCGCCCGAAACACGTCGCACAATATGAATGTTGTTATCTTCAACATATTGTTGGTTAACTTCTTCCAGTGTATTTTGGTTGCGACCTATAATAATAGACGGTTCATTAATGTAAAAAAGTAAATAATCGTTCTCGGCACTAAAATTCCGCAACGCATATTCTTCTAAAGCTAAGTTTAACTTGGGATCGGTGTTACCTTCGTTTTCTATAAAAATCATTTTTTTTAGGTTTTGTACAAAGATAATTAAATGTTTATCGAGATTGATAGATTTTGAATTCCTTCCCTCTACTGACAAAAATCGAAATCGAAATCGAAATTGATGAAAACTACTAAGTTTTTTTTACATTAGTTTTTGTGGTTTTCCCAACTCCCTCCACTTTTGTCCTCCGACCGCGTGTTGCCGGAGCCCCGCCTGTCGGACGGGCAGGTTTACGGCCTTCGTTGCCACTTCGGCGTAGTAGACTAGCGGAGGCACAAGCTTTTTTAGCGCAGGAGGAGCCACTTTTTTATTGGAATATTTAATTTTTCTACTTTCTACTTTCTACTTTCTACTTTCTACTTTCACTTTTCCCTAATCCCCAATCAATAACCCACCGCCGCTTTCTATTTCGTATTTATCTACCCGTTCTACGGTATTGTTATTTGGAATTTTCATTTTCACAACTCACTATACAGCAGCGAAGCAATTTTAATAGATGTCTGATAGTGGCCTGTCAGCTAAAGTTGTTACTTTTGTTCAAATATCTAAGTTTTTCGTAAAATTGAGATTCAAAACGAACGCTGGCTGTCCTTTATGGAAATCCCGCTTTTAAAAAATTTAATCCGGAGATAACTGATTTTTTCATAATTCAAGAATCAATAAGAAACATATTTAAAAAAGCTATAAATACTATAGATGAATAAACGACATCTCGCCAAAACTCTTACTTGGAGAATTGTTGGAACAATAGATACAATAACTATTGGTTTCCTTGTTTCGGGAGATTTAGAAGCCGGTTTACAGATTGGCTTTGCCGAACTCTTTACCAAAATGATATTGTATTACTTACACGAACGCGTATGGTTTAAATTAAGGGTTTTTAAAGAAGGGGCAAGCCGTGTTCGACATATTTTAAAAACCATCACTTGGCGGCTTATTGGTACTTTAGATACTATCTGTTTAAGTTGGTGGATAACAGGAGATGCCTCTGTCGGCTTGACAATTGGCGGTTTCGAAGTGTTTACAAAACTAGTGCTTTATTATCTCCACGAGCGTGTCTGGTATAAATCAAATTATGGATTAAGTTAATTTAAAGAAATGACTGAAAACGTACATCAACAAGCCTATAATATTTCAAATGAAAAGCGGGCGCAACAAAAACAACAAAAGCCTATAATGATATGGTTAACGGGCTTGTCTGGTTCAGGAAAATCCACTATTGCTAATCAATTGGATGTATGTCTCAATGAAAAAGGATACCACACATTCTGTTTGGACGGCGATAATATTCGCAAAGGAATAAACAATAATTTAGGCTTTTCAGAAGAAGATAGAAATGAAAATTTAAGACGTGTTGCTGAAATTGGAAAATTAATGCTCGATGCCGGATTAATTTGTATAGGAGCATTTATTTCACCTATGAAGAAAGATAGAGAGCTTGTAAAACAAATAATAGGGGAGGATGATTTTTTTGAAATTTTTGTTGATACTCCATTAAATACTTGTGAAGAACGTGATGTAAAGGGACTTTACGCAAAAGCGCGAAGCGGAGAAATTAAAAACTTTACAGGTATTGATGCGCCTTATGAAGTTCCAAAAGAACCAAATCTTGTTATTAAAACGGAAGAATTGACCGTTCAAGAAGCCGTATTAACAATTGTGAAAATTATAGAAAATCGAATAAAACGATAACAATGGATAAACATTATTTAAATTACCTCGACGAACTTGAGTCCGAAGCTATTTATGCTTTACGTGAAGTAGCAGCTCAATTTACGAATCCAGTAATTATGTTTTCTGGGGGAAAGGATTCAATCCTGCTCACTTATCTGGCAGAAAAAGCTTTTTATCCCGCAAAAGTTCCTTTTCCTTTATTGCACGTGGATACAGGACATAACTTCCCTGAAACCATACAATTTCGCGATGACTTAATAAAATCGCTCGGCGCAAAGCTAATCGTTGGTTCCGTTCAAGATTCTATCGATGAGGGCCGTGTGCAAGAAGAAAAAGGAAAATTTGCCACAAGAAATAGTTTGCAGATTACAACGCTTTTAGATGCCATAGAAAATAATAAAATTGATTGCGCCATTGGAGGAGGAAGAAGAGATGAAGAAAAAGCTAGAGCAAAAGAGCGTTTTTTCTCGCATAGAGATGATTTTGGGCAATGGGATCCAAAAAATCAAAGAGCCGAATTATGGAATATATTTAATGGAAAACATTTTGAAGGAGAACACTTCCGGGCATTTCCAATTTCAAATTGGACAGAAATGGACGTGTGGAATTATATAGCGAGAGAGAACATATCTATTCCTTCCCTTTATTTCGCACATGATAGAGATGTTATCCGTAGAAATGATTCTTGGATTCCTGATTCTGAATATTTAATAAAAAATGAAAGCGAAGCCGTTGTACGTAAAAAGATTCGGTTTAGAACACTTGGTGATATTACCATCACCGGTGGGATAGAGTCTGAAGCGGATACTTTGGAAAAAATTGTAGAAGAGGTCTCTGCAATGCGAAGTACGGAACGCGGTAACCGATCTGATGATAAACGATCTGAAACCGCCATGGAGGATAGAAAAAAACAAGGTTATTTTTAGAAATCCAAACCTCTGAAAAATTTACATCGACTTTTTTAAATAATAAATCACCAATTTTCAAATAGTTTTTCAAATGGAAACTGACAATAACCAATTATTACGATTTACAACAGCTGGAAGTGTAGATGATGGTAAGAGTACCCTGATCGGTCGATTACTTTACGATTCAAAATCAATTTTCGAAGACCAACTTGACGCTATTAAAACAAGAAGTCAGATTAAAGGGGAACACGAGGTGGATCTTGCTATGTTTACGGACGGCCTAAAAGATGAGCGCGAACAAGGTATTACCATTGATGTTGCCTACCGTTATTTTACTACCCCCAAAAGAAAATTTATAATCGCAGATACGCCTGGTCATATTCAATACACCCGGAATATGGTAACAGGTGCTTCTACCGCAAATGCGGCTTTATTGCTAATAGATGCAAGACATGGAGTCTTGGAACAAACAAGAAGACATTCCTATATCGCTTCCTTACTTCAAATTCCACACGTAATTGTATGTATCAATAAAATGGATCTCGTTGATTATAGCGAAGCACGCTTTGATGAAATAATTCAGGAGTATAAGTCCATTGCTTCAAAAATGATGATTAAGGATGTACGTTTTATCCCGATTTCCGCATTAAACGGAGACAATGTTGTAACCCGATCAAAAAACATGGATTGGTATCAAGATGCGCCACTGCTTCACACGTTGGAAACCTTACATATTGGTTCGGACATCAATAAAATTGACGCACGTTTTCCTGTACAAACTGTCATTAGACCACAAAGCAAAGAATTTATTGATTATCGAGGCTATGCTGGAAGGATTCAGTCTGGTAGATTCAAAGTTCAAGATGAAGTGTTGGTTATGCCATCTGGGTTTACTTCTAAAATTAAATCCATCGATAAAGGAAAAGAATCAATTAATGAGGCTTTCGCGCCGATGTCAGTTTCAATTACCTTAGAAGACGATATAGATGTAAGCCGTGGTAATATGATTGTGCGTAAAAATAATGTACCTAAAAAAACCCAAGAAATCAATGCGATGATTTGTTGGCTCGGAAACGAAGCTTACCAACCGAGAACGAAATTTTTAATCCAGCATACTTCAAACGAACAAACCGCTATGATTAAAGACATTGTTTATAAAATTGATATTGAAACGCTCAATCGCTTAACGGATGATAATAATATCCAGATGAATGATATTGCGCGTATTACAATAAAAACTGCTGGCCCCTTAATGATTGATGAGTTTAACAACAATCGACAAACGGGAAGTTTTATTTTGGTAAACCCTAATACAAATGAAACCGTTGCGGCGGGAATGTGTATTTAATCTATACGTTTTCCACCAATATTGAATTAATAAATCGGATACTTCCCATAAATAAAAAGTATGAACCAATTACTTAGAATAGCCATTCAAGCCTCCTTGGAAGCAGGTAAGCGCATTATGGAAATTTACGAAAACGAAAGTTTTGATGTAGATTTTAAAAGTGATAACTCTCCCTTGACCAAAGCAGATTTAGCTTCGCATGAAATTATAATCAGCCATTTAAAGGAAACGGATATACCTATTCTTTCTGAAGAAGGAAAACACCTTTCCTATGATATCAGAAAAACATGGGATAAGCTGTGGATCGTTGATCCCATTGATGGTACCAAGGAGTTTATTAAAAAAAATGGTGAGTTTACGGTAAATATTGCACTGGTTGAAAATCAAATTCCAATCCTGGGGATTATCTATGTACCCGTACTAAAACAACTTTATTTTGCGAGTAAAGAGTTGGGGGCTTTTAAATTAGCGGATATTACAGCATTCTCTTCTTTAGAAACAATATTAAAAACAGCTGATAAACTTCCATTGGCCATAGAGAAAGAAAATTTCACAGTGGTAGCGAGTAAATCTCATTTATCTAAAGAAACAGAAGATTATATTGCGGAATTAGAAAAAGAACATGGAAAGGTTATAACAATCTCGAAAGGAAGCTCGCTAAAACTATGTATGGTGGCTGAAGGCATAGCAGATCAATACCCGCGTTTTGCCCCAACCATGGAATGGGATACCGCTGCCGGACAAGCAATTTGCAAGTATGCAGGAAAAACGGTTTATGATTTTAACACGCAAGAGGAGATGTTGTATAATCGAGAGAATTTGTTGAATAATTGGTTTTTAATTAAGTAAAGCTATAAAAACCGAAACCGAAACCGAAACCGAAATCGAAGTTGAAGTCAAAGTTGAAGATGAAGTTGATGAAAACTAGTGAGTTTTTTTACATTAGTATAGATGGTTTTCCCCAACTCCCTCCACTCTTGTCCTCCGAAGCGTTTTTAGCGTAGGAGGAGCCACTTTTTACTTGGAATTTGTTTTTTGGAGTTTTAAATTTGACCACTGACCACTCCCTCACAGGCAACTGAGTATTTTTCGTATTAAACCTTTGTAATATAAATGAAGTATTATCTTTACGAAAAATGTATCGAAGTTGAGCAAACTAGTTCAAATAGCCATATTACCGCAACAGCAAGAAGACTTAGATTATATTCTTGAACTCGCTTTAAAGAAAGAGAAACTTCGGAAAATCAATATCTCGGATTGGCGAATTCGCAAACGATCCATTGATGCTCGACGGGAGCCAATAAAAATAAACCTACAGATTGAACTGTGGGGGAAAGATGAAAAACGCGAAGTAATCCCATCTTTTACACCTCAAGATGTTACCAATTCGAGAGAAATAGCCATTATTGGCGCTGGCCCAGCCGGACTTTATGCGGCGCTTCGAGCCATTGAAGCTGGATTGAAACCCGTTGTGTTTGAACGTGGAAAGGATGTTCGCGAACGCCGAAGAGATTTAGCAGCAATAAATAAAGATCAATTTGTAAATCCCGAAAGTAATTATTGTTTTGGAGAAGGAGGTGCAGGCACTTATTCCGATGGGAAACTTTATACGCGCAGCAAAAAACGCGGCAATGTTTTAAAAGCAATAGAATGGTTTGTACATTTTGGAGCCGATGAAAATATTCTGGTGGATGCACATCCACATATAGGCACCAATAAACTTCCCAAGATAATCACCGCCATGCGGGAAGCGATTATTGAAAATGGGGGAGAGGTGCACTTTAATTCAAAGTTAACCGATATTAAAATTCAAAAGGACACTATCGAATCTATTCAAATTAATGATGAGAGCTGGTTTCAATTTGATAATGTAATTCTCGCGACGGGACATTCCGCACGTGATATATTTTATTTACTACACGAAAAAAAGATAAAGATTGAAGCCAAGGGTTTTGCCATTGGGGTTCGGGTAGAGCATCAACAGGAACTTATAGATTGTATTCAATATCACGGTGATGATGAGAATCCATATTTGCCCCCGGCAAGTTATTCCTTGGTCGAGCAAGTGGATGGAATGGGGGTTTATTCCTTTTGTATGTGTCCGGGTGGTATTATTGCTCCCTGTGCCACGGAACAGGAAGAAGTGGTAACCAATGGTTGGAGCCCTAGTAAACGCAACAATCCCTATGCAAATAGTGGTATTGTAGTGAGTGTGGCCCCTGAAGATTTACCGAATTATACGGAAGGCGATCCTTTTGTGTGTCTGGATTTTCAAAGGGAAGTTGAAAAACGATGTTGGGAAGCAGGAGGGAAGACCCAAAAAGTTCCTGCACAACGAATGATGGACTTCGTAGAAGGCGAAATTTCTGAAGACTTTCCAAAGACTTCCTATCAGCCAGGAATCGTTGCTGCTGATTTAAACGAAGTCCTACCGCCAATAATTTCAACAAGATTAAGGAAAGCCTTCGTGGCTTTCGGAAAGAAGATGAAAGGCTACTACACCAATCAGGCCGTGCTGCACGCTCCAGAGAGTAGAACTTCTTCCCCAATCTCCATTCCCAGAAACCTAGAAACTCTTGAGCATGTTGAGATAAAAGGACTGTACCCTTGCGGGGAAGGCGCTGGTTATGCTGGCGGAATTATTTCCGCAGCTATTGATGGAATTAATTGCGTAGATGCCATTGTGGTTAAGATGGAGACGCATTAGGAATCAATTCTCAAAGAAAACTCAGTGAATAAACATATTTTATTAAGATAAAACCTCTCTTATCCAGTCTTAAAAAGTCAAAGTTTCTTCCCCTTTATTTTCGAACACTACCGTGTATTTCACCGCGTCGCTACCTCCAATCCATCTTGGATAAAAACCGTTATTCATGGCAACTGTTATGAGGGAGTCCATATCATAATAATAACCTTCAAACCATTCTCCGGTAAAGTTTTCCATTTTAAATCTTAGCTTGACATAGCCTGGATACTGATCTCTCTTTTTATTCTTTAGAATATATTCTTTATAATCCGAATTGGTTGCTTCTGGCCAATTTATGCTCGTTAATGCCAACTTACCGGAAATTGAGAGAATGGTTTTCATCTTTTGAAAAAACTCGTTTAGTTTTTCAGGAGAAGCTATAAAACCTACCGTGCTGTCCATAATGATAACATTCTCATATTTAGCTTCCTCGTCTAACTTCCAAAAGTCCAAACATTCCAGATCTCTTCCATATTCTTGACCTATTTTAATGGCGTCTTCGGATGTATCTATTCCTTTGGCTGTAAATCCAAGGCTTTCTGAATAAGCCACATGTTTTCCAGTGCCACAGCCGATGTCCAATATGCTTCCTTTGTTCAAATAATCAAAAATTGCTTTTTCCCAAGTATTAAATTTAGGATGTTTCCCCAACCATTCTTTAAATGAATAGGTGCTAACATGACCATCTTCGCGCTCCACTTGAAAATGAGCGTCGAGATCACCTTCCATTAACATTTTTCCATAAACATCCATATTAATTTATTTATTTTTAATGAAATGCAAATTTAGATATAAAATGGAGCTTCACAAGTAATAAAAAATTTCTACTCACTATTAGTGATAAATATTTCAGCCGTCTCATTTTTCTACTTACTTTCTTTGAACCATAGTTCTATTTGATATCTTTGTCTATAAGCAAATTTTTGGTTTTTTTATTGAATAAATTAGATGCTAAACTTTGGAACGAAAAATACTTTAAAATCTTTTGCTTCAAGTAGCTCATTCAGTCTAAGAAAGCTTTTTTAACCCATAAGAAACAACTACTGAATTTCAAAAAATTTCATTTATGGTAAACCTTTTTGGTGTTTTTGAGCAGGCTAAAAATAAAGCCCCAGATAAAACAGCTTTAGTTGTTGATAAGGTTGAATATTCTTACTCCAGCTTGCATCACCGTGCTTTACAAATGGCACATCTTCTTCAAAAGTGCGATGGAAATCAAATAGGTATATTTGCGGGTCGTTCCTTTTCGGCCTATGTTGGAATTTTAGGAACTTTGGCTTGCGGCAAGACCTATGTTCCTTTAAATACTCAGTTCTCCGCTTTTCGCAATCAACTGATTTTGGAGCTGGCACAAATTAAAACTTTGATTGTCGATGCACAAGGCTTGCAGCAAATTCAAAATCAACCAGAGGGATTTCCTAAAGATTTGGTGTTAGTTTGTCCAGAACTGGACCTTACAGCTATTCCGAAGGAACTTGAGAATAAATTTAAAATCCACGCGAAATCTGATCTTACAAATGGTTTGGAAAAACCCATAATGGCGCCTGAAGAAAACATTGCCTACATCATTTTCACTTCAGGTAGTACGGGAATTCCAAAGGGAGTACCGGTGAGCCATAAAAATGTGTGGAGTTATATCAACTACTTATCCAAGCGCTACGACTTAGGTCCGGAAGATCGATTTTCTCAAGTATCAGATTTAACCTTTGATGCCAGCGTTCACGATATGTATTTATGCTGGTATGTAGGCGCAAGCTTATATCCAATCCCAGAAAAAGTCTTAATGGCACCGGCAAAATTTATCAAGGAAAACAAACTGACCACTTGGTTTTCCATACCTTCTTTGCTCTTGTTTATGAAACGCTTTAAAATGCTTAAAACCAATGCTTTTCCGAGTATCAGGTATAGTTTGTTCGGTGGAGAAAGTCTGCCTAAATCTTTGGCATTGGAATGGCAGGAAGCAGCTCCAAACTCTGTTATTGAAAATCAGTATGGTGCTACAGAAATAACCATTGGTTTAAGCCATTATCGCCTTTCAAAAGAAGAAAACAAAATTCAAACCCATAATGGAATTGTCTCTTTGGGTCAAATTTTCACTACTCAAGAATATCGACTAATCGATGAAGACAATCAAATTCTTGAAACAGAAGGGGAAATCTGTTTGACAGGGTCACAAATCACCAAGGGATATTGGCAAAACCCTGAAAGAACTGAGGAAAATTATTTTAAATTTCCCGGAGACGACCGAATTTGGTACAAGACAGGTGATATTTTAAGGCTGAAAGAAGGAAATCTCTTTTATATTGCTCGCAAAGATTTTCAAGTTAAAGTTCGCGGATTTCGAATCGAATTGGAAGAAATAAATCTCGCCGTAAAAACCTTCACCGGAGCGGATTTGGTTTATACAATACCCTATCCCGTTACGAATGGATTGGCAGATCATCTATATTGTTTTGTAGAAGAAACCACAAATCCTTCAAAAAATGATATTTTGCAACACTTACGGAAAAAATTAACTTCCTATATGGTTCCTAAGGAAATCATTTTTATCAAGGAATTTCCACTTAATCCGAATGGAAAAATAGATTCCAAACAATTAATTGATCTTATTAAATAGGCTATGACGGAGAATACAATTCAACAAAAAATATTAAAGGCCTTAGCACCAAAATTACAAGAACTCAGTGTAAAACAAGAGGAAGTAAACTTGGAAGAAAGCTTATTAAGTCAAGGGGTTATGGATTCCATTTCATTCTTAGAGTTCTTGGTTGAGTTGGAAGATGTGTTTTCCATAGAATTTGATTTTAGCGAGCTCGATCCTACTGAGTTCACCTCCGTCAAGGGATTAATCGGTTTAATTCAACAAGAAACCCTCAATAGGTCAGACGAATGAAGACTTACCAAACCGATTTATTTACGAAGGCTTTTTCTGAAATCGGAATAGCCAAAGGAGATGTCTTATTTATTCATTCCAACATTTTAAAGTTTGGATGGCCAACTGATCTTAAAATAAATAAACTGACGGAATTCTTATGTCAAACGCTTTTGGACAGAATAGGTGAGGAAGGAACCCTAATTGTGCCAACCTTCAATTTTGATTTTTGCAAAGGAATTGCTTTCAACAGACAAGAAACCCCTTCCAAAAATATGGGTGCTTTTTCGGAATATATTCGTACCCTGCCACAAGCCAAAAGAAGTTTTAACCCAATGCAGTCCGTGGCGGTAATCGGAAAACAAGCGGATTATCTCACAGAAAATGACACCGCTGCTGCTTTTGACCCAGGTAGTGCTTTCGATCGATTGGTGAAACTGGATGCAAAACTACTTCTTTTGGGAGCTGGTTTTGAATATAATTCTGTTTTCCACTGGATTGAACAAAAACAAGAAGTACCTTATCGCTATTGGAAAGAATTTACAGGTTCTTACACGGATCAAGATTCCACACAAGAAAAAACATATAAAATGTATGTTCGAAATCGAGACCTTAATGCTGAACTAAACTTTGGTTATATTGAAGCAGCGCTTACAAAAAACGATATGCTTAAAACAGCAAGCGTGGGCAATGGATTAGTAAGAAGCTATCAACTTGCGGATTTCATCAGCATATCGGAAGAAGTTATAAAGAATAATCCTTATTTTTTCATTGCGAATCATCCCGAGTTTGAGAAGTTCAACCCCGAATAAATTATATATAGCCAAGCTTTGAAAAAAAAACTAGAAACATATTTTGACCGGTTGTGGCCTATAACCAGAAGCTTAACTGGAGACGGGAATAGAGAAAGCCTTAAAATTCTTTCCGAAATAATCGATTTAAAATTAACCGAGGTTCCTTCTGGCACCGCCTGTTTTGATTGGGAGGTTCCTCCAGAGTGGAATATCAAAGCAGCCTGGATTAAAGACAGTAATGGCCAGGTGATTGTGGATATGGCAGAAAATAACCTGCATATTTTGGGTTATTCCGAAGCTTTTAACGGAAAAATAAGTTTTGAAGAACTTGAGCCCCATCTCTATACACTTCCCGATCAACCAGAGCTTATTCCATATATGACTTCATATTACAAACGCCGATGGGGTTTTTGTCTGGCTCACGAGCAGTTTTTAAAGCTGGATACGGGTGAAACTTATGAAGTCTATATCGATTCTTCCTTAGATAAAAATGGTAGTATGACTGTAGGTGAGGCAGTAATTGAAGGAAAATCCAAACAAGAGATTTTGTTTTCAACCTATATCTGTCATCCTTCTATGGCCAACAATGAGTTGTCTGGACCGTTGGTAATGGCTTTAATTTATATCGAACTTCGCAAGCAGAAAAACCTAAAATACACCTACCGGTTTTTATTTGCCCCTGAAACAATTGGCGCCTTATACAATCTTTCGGTCTATGGAACGCATTGGAAAAACAATCTAAAAGCTGGATATGTTGTCAATTGTGTGGGAGATCCAGGAAATTTCACCTATAAAAAAAGTAGAATAGGTGATAGCTTGGCAGACCGAACTGCAGCAATAGTATTAAAACAGACCGAGGCGGATTATGAAATCATCGATTTTGCTCCGTTGGGAAGTGACGAACGCCAATATTGTTCCCCAGGGTTCAACCTTCCAGTTGGCTCATTAATGCGAACCAAGCACAGCACCTATCCGGAGTACCATACCTCTGCAGATAACAAAGATTTTATTAGCTTTGGTGCGATGCAGGAAACTGTTCTCAAATATCTGGAGATGATTCAAGTTTTAGAGTGGAATTCGCATTACCTTAATACCCTGCCTTATGGAGAACCCCAATTGGGGAAACGAGGATTGTATCCTACGTTATCCAAAAAAGGAGAAAGGGCTTTTGTAGATGCGATGATGTGGATCCTTAATTTATCGGATGGCGAATATGATTTGATCGCTATTTCAGAGCGCAGCAAAATTCCTATCAAAGAGTTGATTCCCGTGGTGGAAATATTACTGAAAAAGAAAATTTTGCAAGTCTCGGGAAACTTTAAAGAGAATGATAGTTTATGAAACAAACTTACGTGATTGGGGAAATCGGTCAAAACCACAATGGATCAGTTGAACTGGCAAAAAACATAATTGATGCCTCTATAACTACTATTATGAGCCATAACCTAGGATATAACCCCATTCCAGTAAATGCGGTAAAATTTACCAAAAGAGATTTAACCGAAGAGTTGACCGCTTCAGAAATGGCGTCTCCTTATAATTCGCCCAACTCCTTTGGCAAAACTTATGGAGAACATCGGGCTTTTCTTGAACTGAGCGATGAAGAACATTTCGAGTTATATAAATATGCCAAATCTAAAGGTTTGGATTTTATAGAAACCTTATGTTCTTCAGGATGTTTAAGTTTATTAACGCTTTTTACCCCTGACAAACTAAAAGTAGCTTCTCGAGATTTGACCAATTTGCCGTTGTTAGCTGCAATGGCAGAAACCAAAATCCCAATTGTCCTCTCCACTGGAATGGGCGGCGTAGACGAATTGGATCAAGCCTTGGAAACCATAAATGGCTACCACGGTGACATCACGATTCTCCATTGTCTTTCACAATATCCAGCCGAATTTGAACATATAAATTTAAATAGTATTCCTTTTCTTAAAAAGCGCTATCCACAATATACCATTGGATATTCCGATCATTCCATTGGGATTATGGTTCCGGTTGTTGCCGCAGCTATGGGAGCAGAAGTCATTGAAAAGCATATTACTTTAGATCGTACCTTAAAAGGAACGGATCAACAAGGTTCCTTGGCTCCGGAAGGGATTTTTAGGATGATGCGTGACATACGAAATGTAGAAAAAGCGATTGGCACAGAAGCTATGTTTATCAATCCGGTGGTTAACGACGCTAAAGGGAAATTAGAGCGGTCTATTGCCGCCAATAAACCTATCGCTAAAGACAGTATAATTAAGGAAGATGATCTCCATTTATTGAGTCCGGGCACAGGCTTTCGCTGGTCCGAACGAAACCAGGTTATCGGTAAAAAAGCAAAAACAGCTATTCTTAAAAACGAATTGATTGAACATGATAAAATTAAATAACCATAATATTCGAGTAGTTTTTACCGATATAGACGGCGTCTGGACGGATGGTGGCATGTTTTATAATGACGAGGGAGAAGCCTTCAAAAAGTTCAATACGTCTGATAGTGCTGGAGTTCTTTTTCTTAGGAAACTGAATATTTTGTTGGTGGTAATTACAGGAGAAGACTCCGATTCCGTTAAAAGAAGGACGGAGAAATTAAAAATAAAATTCGTGTTATCCGGCGTAAAAAATAAGTTTAAAGCTGCACAGGATTTTTGTAAAAAGCATCGAATCGATTTAGCTGAAGAAGCCGCTTTTATTGGAAATGACTTCAATGATCTACACTTGCTCAAAAATACCGCTCATAGTGCAGTTCCAATAGACGCGCCAGATTATATCAAAAATAAAGTAGATTTAGTTTTAAGCAAAAAAGGCGGAGAAGGTGTTTTTCGCGAATATATAGAGTATCTCATATCAGAAAATATGGATTTGGGAAATTTTGTGGAAGAACACTTTGTAAAACAATAAGAAATCGCGAATTATTCGCTCCCCATTAAATTACATAAAACCCTAACTTTCCAAAAATGCAACCATGGCAATAAAGAAAATTGCGATCATCATTCAAGCCCGCATGCAATCCACTCGTTTACCGGGAAAGGTGATGCTTCCACTTCCTTTAAAAAGTGGAAAACCGCTGTTAGGATGGGTAGTTGACGGTTTGCAAAAAGTAGCTTTGGAAAAGGTTATTATTGTCGCCACTACTCAGCATCCTGAAGATGATGCGATAGTTTCTTTTTGCCAACTCCATAAGGTGCAATACTACAGAGGTTCAGAGAAGGATGTATTGAGTCGCTACCAAGAAATTACCGAAAAAGGAGATTACGAGCATATCGTCAGATATACCGCGGACAATCCTTTTGTAGATAGTGAAATTATTAAAAATGCTATTGATTTTCATATTGAAAACGATTTTGACATTACTTACACCTCAGGTTTACCTTTGGGGGTGCATGTTGAAATCATAAAAAGAAAACCGCTTTTGGAATTGACGCAAGTTGAATTATCAGAAATGGACAGGGAGCATGTTACCTTGTATTTTTTAGAGAAGGAACAGTATAAAAAGGGTAATTATAAACCTCAAGTAAATCCTAAGCTTCAAGATTTACGCGTCACCGTAGATTATCCGTCAGATTTTTTAGTAGCTTCCAGTATTCTTAGTTTTTCGGAAGGCGGAAAAGACCAAGGAATTTCCTTAATTGAAAAAGTTTACAATCAATATCCGTGGATATTTGAGGCGAATAAGGGAAACTTCCATAAAAATCCTACCAATTCGCTCTCAGCAGAGGTGGAAGAGGCCAAAATGGTGTTGACGCGTTTAGATCTAATCAGAGCCGCAAAATTATTGGATAAAAATAAAAAGGCTTAAATCATGGACAATGTTTATTTTTACACCAGAAAATACGGATGGGAAAAACCCATTATAGACTATTTCCAAAAGGAAAAATTGTGGGATCAAGTTTTTGTCAGTACAAGATTTATAGAGGAAGAAGAATTCTATCAGCCCCAGTATATTAAAAAATATATTCCGAAAGATATTTTAGATCGGCTTTATGCTTTTCTACCGCAGTTTATCGATATGAAAAGCCGAACTTCTGCATTAAGTGAGTTTGATTATGAGGAATACAATTATCACGATTACCTAAACCTGTTTTCCATTTATATCAATGTGTATTATAATTTTTACACAAAAAACAATATTAATTTATTGGTAATGACTCGTGGGCCTCATCTGGGTTTTGATTTAATTGCCGTTTGTGTGGCCGAAGTTCTAAACATCAAAACTTTATTTTTAGAACAATCCCATTTTCCGAATCGATACTTTATGTACTTGAACTTTAAGGATTTTGGTGAATTTTCAACTTCCAAAGTAATTGCTCCTTCCAAGCCAGTTAAAATTGAAAAGAAATATGAGAAAGAACTTTCTTATATGGATGAAGAAAAGTTAAGCCTAAAACAAAAATACAAGAAGTTTTATGAAAATAATCCTAGCATTCGTATGCTCTCTCAACTAACGCATAAAGCTTTTAGAGGACAAGCCATTTATCGCTATGATTTAAAACATAAATTTAAAAGGAATCGAGAAAAATACAACCAACCTATTGATCTTAAGGAGAAGTTCATTTATTTTGGTTTGCATCTTCAACCCGAACAAACCACTTCTGCTTGGGGCGGGGAGTATGTAGATCAGCTTTTGGCACTTGAGAGATTATCAGAGTTTATCCCTGATGATGTTAAAATTTATGTCAAAGAAAACCCCAAGCAAACCTACGTTATGCGCGGTGAACTTTTCTATAAGCGTTTGCAAAGGATTAAAAAGCTGGTTTTGGTTCCCAATGAAACCAATACGTACGACTTGATTAAAAACTGTTTGTTTGTTTCAACCATTTCCGGAACCATGGGGTGGGAGGCGATTACCGGAGGTAAAAATGTATTGATATTTGGCTGGGGAGTTTGGTATAAAACCTTCCCTGGTGTGTTTTATTTTGAAGATAATCCAGACTATAATGAACTATTAGCAAATCAAATAGATCACGACCAACTTGAAAAAGAGGCAACCCAACTCAAAAGCAAAACAGGCAAAGGCATTGTTTTTCCTATTTCGTATTACTTCGATTTGGTCCCAGGTTTTACACCAGAGCAGAATACAAAAAACATAGCTGCCTCGATAAAAAAATTTTTATATACCGAATAGTTTATGGCATATCAATTATCTTAGTTAAAAAAAATAGATTTGTTAACTATACTAAATAAAGCATTAGAGAAATTATTTGGCTTAAGGCTAGTGCGCGGACAGCAGCTAAAACCACTTCCATTATCCGTAATAGCTAAAAATAATGTTATTGTCGAATTTATGGGCCCTTCTGGTGTAGGAAAAACTACGCTCAGAGATTTTTATTTAAAACATCATAAATTTCCTTTTAAAGGAGAAATAATGACCGAAGAAGATTTAAAAAAATATGATCTCAAATTAGATGAATCAAAAGGAAAAGAAGAGATATATGGGCTTTTATTTTCTGCCAAATTAAAAGAACTCAGTGAAGCGCAGGAAAGTTTTATAAAGACGAATAGACGGCTAAATCTTTTTTACAACAGCCTTAAAATTGATTTTTTTATCCGAAATTATCTGTCAGAAACGCAGGTGATTTTAGATCAACATGTTTTTAAGTTTTTTGCAAATGATTTTATTCGCCTAAAGGAAACTGAGCAAAAACAAGCATTTCTGCGAAATAGAATTATTATTTATTGCAAAGCTTCTCCAGAAAAAATCATAGAATATATAGAGAAACGGAATCGAACGGACACCATCCGACCCGTTCATCAAAATCGAGATTCAAAACTATTGCATCTACAACTTCAAGAGCATTTAGTGCAGCGGGAAAAGGATGTGCAAATGCTTAAGCAAAATGGAGCGCATATACTCGAAATTAACACCGAAAACAGCCTTTCTAAAAACTCGGAGCTAATAGATGATTTTATGACCGATTATTTTAAAAGCCAGAAGTCCTTATGAAAATAATTTTCCATTTCGGCGCGCATAAAACAGCTTCCACACATTTACAGTTTAACCTGGCGTTAAACAGGGAATTCTTAAATCAAAATGGAATTGCATATTTTAGATTTCAAGAAATTGAAGGCTTACAAGAAAAAGCAGATGCCTTGGCCGAAAATATTTATTATAAGGAATTTCCTTTAGAAAAAACCAAAACTTGGATTCAAGACTGCCTAAATCGAGAAATTGCTGGTTATGATTGCGCCATCATTTCTTATGAAGGATGCTTGGGCTACCACAATCACTTGGCACATTCTGTAATTTATCCACATGCCGATAAAATCATTCCTATTTACTGTGAAATTTTAAAGGAACACAACGTACTTCCAGTTTATGCTATCAGGAATTACGATGACTTTTTACGCTCTACTTATAAACAGGAGTTGGGACACGGAGAAATGAGTGCTACCATAAACAGCTATTTCAACAACAAAAATATTGCTGAAAATCGTTGGTCTGAAATCATAGCACTTTTAAACAAAGGATTCTCAGAAGATCTTCATTTTTTCACCTTTGAAGATTATAAATCCAAATGGAAAGAAATTACATTAGCTCTTTTACAGTTGACAGAAAAAACTTTAGTCGAAAAGGATTTGAAGTTGGAAGCAGAACAAATAAACACTGCAAAATCTTCAAACTCTTTAAAGTTTAACTTTACGCTCAATCGTTTATTTGAGCATGTTCCAGAGTTTAAATACAAGAAAGCCTTGTATTTCAGAAGCCGCAAGCACATAGTCCCTCTTTTTAATAATAAACTAGGAGATAAAATTTTAAAAAACTACCAAGAGGACGAGCTAAAATCTCTCGCTTCAAAAGAAAATTATAATAAGGAAATTGAGAGGTTGAAAAATAGACATGGTATTTTAAGAAGAGGAGCTTTGAATAATTAAGAAAATCATCTTGGCTCTCTCATCATTATCTTTACCAGCCTTTAATAAGGTTTCTGTATAGTTCTTTTGCTCGAATTTAAACTATTTCTGTTTTTTCATTGCGACAAAAATTCGGTATTTATCTAAATTATTAGAGCTTAATCACAATAATTTTTAAGTTAAGACGCACTTATTGGTTGAACTTGGGGGCAAAGCGTCCAAGATATTATTAACTTTGTTCGCTCATGGTAAACCCAACAAGTATTTTAGAACTTAATACATGAAAATATTAGACTGTACTTTACGCGATGGTGGTTACTACACCCAATGGGACTTTGACAAGTCTGTCGTTGACCAATACATATTTGCACTTAATAAATTACCGGTTGATTACATTGAACTGGGCTATCGCAGTCCATTGCAAGACTCCTATTATGGAAAATACTTTTATTTACCACTCTACGAGTTAAGAGATATCAGAAATAAAACACATAAAAAACTGGCTATCATTCTCAATGAAAATGATATTCAAGAGCAGGACATTCCAGATTTAATCGAACCTTTAGTGGGCTTAGTAGATATGATACGATTGGCTATTAAGCCTGAAAACCTGGATCGAGCTATTGATTTGGTCAAGAAAATCAAAGTTTATGGTTTTGAAATCAGCTTTAATTTGATGTACTTATCAAAATGGAAATTCGATAAAAACTTTATGAATTCCCTGGAAAAATTAAATGGATTAATTGACGTCCTTTATATGGTAGATTCCTATGGTAGTATTTTACCTAATGAATTAAAGGGACCAATTAAGCTATTAAAATCCAAATTAGATTGCAAATTGGGTTTTCATGGACATAATAATTTAGAGGCCGCTTTGCTCAATAGTTTGATGGCGATTGACTTGGGGGTGGAATTTATTGACAGCACAATCATGGGCATGGGACGTGGTGCAGGAAATTTGAAAACCGAATTGTTACTGACAGTCCTCAATCAAAAAAATGATCTTGAAGTTAATTTTAATGAATTAGAAAAAGCTGTCACGGCTTTTAAACCTCTCAAAGAAAAATATAATTGGGGAACCAGCCTGCCTTATATGATTTCGGGTGCTTATTCTCTGCCCCAAAAAGAAGTTATGGAATTGACAACGGTGCGCTATTACGCCTTAAATGCAGTTATCCGAGGATTGAAAAATGAAAGGAATTTAACAAATAACAATGAAAAATTTCCAGTCTGTTCCTTTCCAAAAACAGATAAAGTTACTGTAATAGGTGGTGGTGGTTCAATAGCCCAGCATATTGACGGAATTTTACGGTTTGTTGAAAACAATCCTGATATCATTATTATTCATGCAAGTGCTAAAAATGCAGGCTATTTCAAAAACCTAAAAAACAAACAATATTTTTGCCTGGTAGGGAACGAAGGCAGACGATTGGAAACTATTTTGAAAGATTTATCCCATTTCAATGGAGTTTGTATAGTACCACCTTTTCCACGTAAAATGGAAACTTATGTGCCAGATGCTATAAAAGATAAAACCCAAGAATTGGAGAAAATTTGGTTCACCGATAAATACTTCGATGCCCACACTACCTTGGCATTGCAAATAGCTTTAAACTGCAAACCGGAGCATCTTTATTTGATTGGTTATGATGGGTATAAACCTGAAATCATCACTCAAAAAGAGATAGAGTTGATTGAGGAGAATCAATATTTATTCAGAAAATTAAGTGAATTTATCTCAGACTTTTCTTCCCTCACCAAGACTCACTATGATTTGATCACTCATAATAATTTATTTTATAGACTATCAAAATAGACAGGAAACGTTGTTCTGAGATTAGGAAGAACTGACTTTTATATTAGGTATCTAGAACTCTAACAGAGAGGTACCTAGATTTAGTTTATCTGTAATTATCAGAGAAAAGGAAACTTAACAGAAATTTCAAAATACTAAACCGAACAAGAATGGTTTTTAAATTAGAAAAAAATTAACAAGGACTTATCGCATAGTTAAAAACAATTAGATGTCAAACTTTACCTTCTTTTTACCTACCCGAAAAGGCAGTGAGCGAATAAAACATAAAAACACACGTCAATTTGCAGGGTATCAAGGGGGGCTTGTCTCCTTAAAAATAGAGCAACTTTTACAAGTACCCAATATTCCTATTTTAATTTCGACCAATGATCCAAAAACAATCGGCTTGGCTCAATCTTTTGCAAGTCCGCGTATCCAAATCATAGAGCGTCCTGAAATACTTTCACAGTCCAATACAGATCTACAAGATTTAATAAACTACATCCCTACAATTACTGATGCCAAACATATTATTTGGACCCATGTAACCTCTCCTTTTATAACTGCGGAATTATATCAAAAAGCACTGGATAAATATTTAGAATACCTAAACCAAGGTTACGACAGCTTAATGAGCGTAACCAAAATCCAGGAGTTCTTATGGGATAAAAATGTAAATTCAGCAATTAATTTTGACCGATCTCAAATTAAATGGCCAAGAACGCAGGACTTAAACCCACTTTATGCCGTTAACAGCGGTATTTTTATTAATAGTCACGAAAATTATCTATCTCAGCAAGATCGCATCGGGAAAAATCCATATTTATTAGAACTCAATTCCTTGGAAAGTATGGATATAGATTGGGAGGAAGATTTTAATACAGCAGCAAAAATATATGAAGCACTTCACTGAATATCGTGTCATTTTATGGGATTTTGATGGCGTTATTATGGACTCCATGCCCATCAGGGATAGTGGTTTTGAACAGGTTTTAAAAGATTATCCTACAGAGCAAGTAGCGCGTTTGTTAAGATTCCATCGGGCACAAGGCGGCCTATCGCGCTTTGTTAAATTTCGCCACTTTTTTGAAGACATCAGAGGAGAAACGGTTTCCGAAAAGCAGGTTCAAGAATTAGCCATCCGATTTTCGAAGATCATGTTAGAAAATTTGATAAACCCTAAATACCTGATTGAGGAAAGTTTAAATTTTATCAAAGAAAATTTCCAAAACCAAAAGTTCCACATTGTTTCTGGATCTGATGAAAAGGAACTCAATAAAATATGTAGTGGATTAAACATCCGTTCTTATTTTAAAACTATCAAAGGTTCCCCGACGCCAAAAAATAAATTGGTGGCAGATATCATAAAAAAATATGAATACAAAAATAAGGACGTCTGTTTGATAGGGGATTCTATCAATGACTTGGAGGCGGCCCAAGGTAACGATATTGCTTTTTTCGGGTTTAACAACCCTGATTTAAAAGAAAAGTCAGATAATTATATCGATAGTTTTAATTCCTTACGCTAAACTGCCAACTTTCCTATTTATGGCGTTATTATTGCTCAATTTCTTCGGAGCTCCATTTTGTAGTTACAGCAGGGGGCAGCAGTATGCAAACTTAATTTATAGAGTTAAAAAATATTTAAAATTTAAATAAACATTATGTTTCTATAAATTTAAATAAAAAAAGCATAAATTTAGGAAGAACAGCTCTTCAAACCTCAACCCTAGTACTAAAATTGTAAAATATACCCGTATTTTAAAAATATGGTAATTCGCGATTAAACACGTAAGAATGAATGTTAATTTATTGAAAAACAAATACTTAAACTTAGTGATAACTTGTCTTTTCTCGGAAGTAAGTCTAGAATTTAAAAATCAAGGTTTCGCTTTTTAGTTTAACTTTAATCATCAGTAAAACCGGCACTTAACATTACTTTATAAAGAATTTGCATATCCGTAATTAATCCTATAAAATTGAGATGAGTTATTTAAATTCCGAATAAGCCTTGCCCCAACCCTAAAGGGTGGCTTATTCTCAAATTGATAAATTAATTGAGATTTTTTCTCCCTTTAGGGCGGGGCAAACAAAAAATCGGCTTTGCGTTATCGATTTTTAATTCTTATAACTAAAAGCGGATATGCAATAATGAATTTACCGTTTAACATTAAAAAAATATTTATTTGAAGAATGATTACAACTTTAAAACATCAAATCCGAAAAAAACAAGCAGATTTCTACATCAACAAACTACTTTATAAATTTAATCCGGAATGGTTTAGTAACAAACGAATAGCGCTAATCGGTGGTGCCGATTCGGTTTTACAGCAAAAACACGGTGATTTTATAGATGATTTTGATGTAGTTGTCCGTATTAATAAGGGGGTAGAACTCATTGATAAACAAAAGGACTATGTGGGTACCAAAACAGATATACTTTTTCATTCTTTTTTAGACAATTCCAAAGAAATTGGCTCTAGCCCAATCACTGTAGATTTATGGAAAAAGCACAAGGTTCAACATATTGTATATTCAAAAAACTATCGGATTGCGGAAGAGGGGATTTATGATATTATCCTCTTCGGAAAAAAATCAGGGGGTAAAACTAAATTTTCGAATTTGCCTAAAGATCTTTATATGAAGAGCCTAGAAGCTTTAGCTCCACAATGTCCAACAACTGGTTTTATTGCCATAAATACTATCTTAAACTGTAAACCCAAAGAGCTTTATATTTCGGGAATAACTTTCTTTAAAACCCCACACAATGGAATTTATAGGCCTCAGAATATAGAAGAATTCAAAAAACATTTTAATAATAGTCCTAAATCCCATAATCCAGAGAGAGAATACGCTTATTTTAAAAATTTATACCTTAAAAATAAATCCATTATCCGGCTAGATAATGTCTTAGATGAAATCATTAACCATAATTAGATAAAAATAAAGTTAATATTAAATTAATTTTCTGATATTGCGGTCTTTTTAAACCTACAAAGTTCTACAATTAAGTGAAGCTGCTTTACATTACAAATGGCATAAACGGTCCTGGTGGTCTTGAACGTGTTTTAACTATAAAGACTTTGCACTTAGTTGAAAAACATGGTTTTGAGATTACGGTTTTAGGATTGAATAAAGGAAATGAAAATCCCTTTTTTGAGTTTTCCCCCAAGATTAATTTTGTTAGCATCCCTGTTGCAACTCCTAAAAACCCGGTAAAATATATTATCCAATATAGAAAAGGGATTCAAAGGGTAGTAGATGAACTTCAGCCCGATATTATTTCTGTTTGCGACAATGGGCTTAAAGCATTTTTTATTCCGATTTTTTTAAAAACTAAGGCAAAATTAATTTACGAACGTCATAATTCCAAATTAGCACAGATCAATTCTTTAAGTCGAAATAGATCAAAGCTATTTACGAAAATTCAGTTTCTATTAACTGAAAGACTTGCTCCAAAATTTGATTGTTTTGTAATCTTGACAGAAGATCAAAAAATAGAATGGACCAGTGTAAAAAACCTTAAGGTTATTCCGAATCCGCGTTCGTTTATCGAGGAGAAAAGAGCAGATCTAGACAAAAAAGTGATTATAAGTATTGGCAAGATCTCTTATCAAAAAGGACAGGATTTATTATTGCAAGTATGGGAAAAACTTCAGCCTGATTATCCAGAATGGGAATTACATTTATATGGAGCAGAGAATTTATCATTTTTAAATACCAATGACCTGCCAGCACAAGTTAGGTTTTTCCCGGCTCAAAAAAATATCGAAGAAAAATACCAGAATAGCTCCATCTATGTAATGTCCTCGCGATACGAAGGATTTGGAATGGTCTTAATAGAAGCGATGACTTGCGGCTTGCCCTGTGTTAGTTTTGCTTGTCCCTATGGCCCCGCGGACATCCTAGAACATGAAGAAGATGGTTTTTTAGCTGAAAATGGAAACCTGGAACAACTGCAAGAATACCTAGAGCGCTTAATGGATAACCCCGATTTAAGAAAGGAAATGGGACAAAAAGCACAGGCTAACGTAAACCGATTTGCAGTAAATCCCATAATTGAACAATGGGTAGCACTATATAAGGAAATAGTAAAATGAAAGTGCTTTTTAATACCGGACATATTTATCTGCACGGCGGTATTGAAAAATCAATTACGGAAAGAGCTAATTATTTTGTAAAACAACCCGGTTACGAGGTATTTATCTTGACCACGGAGCAACAAAAGAAAGCCCCGCGGTATGAATTAGATTCTAATATCAAACTTCTAGACTTAGGCATTAATTACAATCGAAAAAAATCTTATTTAACTTTTGGTAACTTAAAAAAAGCCATAACGCATTATCGTTTACAAAAGAAAATTTTCCATAAAATTAAACCGGATATAATTTTATCACCAAATTTTAATTTCGATCATTATTGGTTGCCTTTTATAAAAAACGAAGCTACACTGATTAAAGAACGGCATAATAGTATTTATAAACCTCACGGTCTAAACAAAGAAAAGTCTTTTATAAAAAAGACAAAACAAAAGTTTGATGCGTGGATAGATAAGAAATACGATCATGTAGTTGTTTTAAATCAAGACGAGAAAGATTATACAAAAGGTTCAAATGCAGTGCTAATACCCAATGGAGTGGAAAAAACCAGTTTAACCGCTCCAATGGAAAATAATACAGTTATAGCAGCCGGACGCTTGGCACCGGTGAAAAGATTTGAAGAGCTCATTGCTATTTGGAAAACCATCCATAAAAAATTCCCCGACTGGGAATTGCATATTTATGGACAGGATTACTTAAACACGAAGAAGCAATTGAAAGCACAAATCAAATCATTAGGTCTCCAGCACACGGTGTTTTTAAAGCATAGTGTAAACAATCTGCCAGAAGTGATGCAAGAATATAGTGTTCTTGCGATGACTTCGGAAACCGAATGCTTCCCCACTGTATTGTTAGAAGCCTTGTCCGTAGGCTTACCCATTGTTTCTTATGATTGTCCAACAGGCCCCAGACACATTATTTCCGATCAAAAAGACGGATTTCTAGTTGAATATAACAATCGTGAGGAATTTGTAATAGCTTTAAGCACAATGATTCAAAATAAGGAATTACGAAAAAAAATGGGGTTTGCCGCAAAACAAAATGTAGAGCGTTTTCAAAACGAAAAAGTATTTGATAAGTGGCTTGATTTATTTAATCAGTAATTTGCAGCAAAAAAAAATGTTTTTCCTAAATCACTATGACTAAAGATTTTCACCACTCCCAAAGTTATAAGTATGCAAACCTACCTGCATTTTATAGGGATCCGTCATTACCCCCGTCCCCTAAAGGAGAGTATAAAAATTTCGAACCCATTTTAATAACTAGCCGTATTCAGCTCCCTTTAGGGCGGGGGGTACGTCCTG
>NZ_KE386849.1:0-119417 GCF_000429125.1 Aequorivita capsosiphonis DSM 23843 | reverse complement strand
AACACTTTTTAATGGCTAGCCGTATCTAGCTCCCTTTAGGGCGGGGGGTAAAGCCTGCCCCAAAGGTGAGGATGACAAACACGAACACCTTTTTAAAAGCTAGCCGAATCTAGCTCCCTTTAGGATCGCCAGACATTTCTGAAATATATTGTTTCAAATCTTCCAATACCTTTTCAATTGTGTTAATAACCTCCATATTAGTGAAGCGAATTAAGTGAAGATCTTGAAACTTTAAAAGGACTTGCCGTTCTATATCTTTATTGATTTGAGCAGTTTTCTGATGGTATTCTCCATCGATTTCAATTATTAAGCTTAATTCATGGCAATAAAAGTCTACGATATAAATATGGATTGGATGTTGCCTTCTGAATTTGTGCCCTTGAAACTGCTTGTTTCTTAAATACTCCCATAATATTTTTTCAGCGATAGTCATATTTAGACGAAGATTTTTTGCCTTAATAAAGGAACTTGGTGGAGCTCCTTTATGCATCCCCAGATCTCGATATAAATTTTGGCCATCTTTCATTATTTGAGATAAAAAATGCTTGACTCTGAATAGAACTAAGATAAGAAAAATTATTCGGTGCATTTGTAATTTATTTCTATCTTATGCTTTGACCCCCGCGCCCCATGCCCCCCGTCCCCTAAACGGGAGTATAAAGATTCGGAACACTTTTTAATAGCTAGCCGTATCCAGCTCCCTTTAGGGCGGGGGGTACGTCCTGACCCCCGCCCCCTAAAGGGGAGAATAAAAATTTCGAACACTTTTTAATGGCTAGCCGTATCTAGCTCCCTTTAGGGCGGGGGTACATCCTGCCCCCGTCCTCTAAAGGGGAGTATAAAGATATTCGGAACACTTTTTAATGGCTAGCCGTATCTAGCTCCCTTTAGGGCGGGGGGTATGTCCTGACCCCCGTCCCCTAAAGGAGAGTATAAAAATTTCGAACCCATTTTAATAACTAGCCGTATTCAGCTCCCTTTAGGGCGGGGGGTACGTCCTGACTCCCGTCCCCTAAAGGGGAGCATAATGATTCCGAACACTTTTAATGGCTAGCCGTATCCAGCTCCCTTTAGGGCGGGGGGTACGTCCTGCCCCCGTCCCCTAAAGGAGAGTATAAAAATTCCGAACCCATTTTAATGGCTAGCCGTATCCAGCTCCCTTTAGGGCGGGGGGTACGTCCTAAGCCCCGTCCCCTAAAGGGTTGTATAAATATTCCGAACCCATTTTAATAACTAGCCGTATCCAGCTCCCTTTAGGGCGGGGGTAAAGTCTCTCCCCTTTAGTGGAGATTGAAAAAAGCAGTAAATATTTAAACTCTTAAAACCATGTTAATTTAATGAATTCTGTATCTTTGAACATTTATTAGCGCGACGGTTAAGTATAAAAGCAACTTTTAATTAAACACAGGAGTTCTTGGTGATGGTGATGCAGTGGCGTAGTTTTGGAAAAACATGGAATCAAATATATTTCGTTTCAATTTTCCAAAGTAATAGGTAATAAGTAAAGAGAATTAATAATGAAAACACTTATTTTTTAATCTAAACATATGCATTTTGAAGGATATTCTTAAAACCTAGTGGACATTATAGGGCGGAACTTCTCAATTTCGCAGTTTTAGTATTATAAGATTTAAGAAAAAAAGAATTAGTTTTAATTTTGATGCAACAAGACTTAACCAATACATATCTTAGAAAGATTAGATTTATAAGGCTAATAGCTGTTTTTTCCATCTTACTCAACCTAAACAAACTAAAATGTTCTTTCGCTCAATTTGTTTAGACATTTATTTAATCTATCCCCAGATCATTTTTTAACCAAACTTATTTGCAAGCAAACAAAATACAATGGAGAAAGTTATAATATATGGTACTGGACGTCACGCAGAGTTGGTAGCTCACGAAATGATGAAAAATAAGCTTCACGAAGTGGTAGCCTTTACCGTAAAAAAAGAATACTTGGATAAGTCTGAACTTAATGGATATCCAGTGGTTCACTATGAAGATATTTTGAACACTTATCCCCCAGAAAAGTTTAAAATGTTTATAGCCGTAGGGCCGCAAAATGTAAATCGGGTCAGAGAAGAGCTTTTTCAAGATGCCAAGAAATTGGGATACAGTTTCGTAAATTGTATCTGGCCTATTCCTAACTTTCCTGAAGATCTTATTCTTGGAGAAAATGTATATATTGGGGTAGAAACTGCCATTTCAAATTTTGTTGAAATCGGTGATAATACAACAATCATTGGTTCAAAGATAGGACATCACTGCAAAATTGGTGATAACTGCTTTATTTCTGTTGGTATATTGGCTGGTAACGTAAAATTGGAGAAAAATGTCTTTATAGGTTTAGGATCCGTGATTGGGCCAAATATAACTCTTAGAGAATATACTATTGTCGGAATGTTATGTGCAATTTCTAAAAGTACTGATCCTGCTTCCGTTTATTTGAACAAAACTACTCAAAAACAAGAATTTGATTCATCTAAACTAAAACTCTTATAAATCTGAAATTAGGAGAAAAAAATCCATTCCGCAATCAGTCAATAAACTCAACAATGAATATATTTATCTTCGGTCAATCTACAGTGCATTGGGGTAGAATAGAATTCGGGAACATCGGCAATTATTATATTGTTGAGCCCGCCATCAGGATGCTACATAGTACTTTCCCAGATTCCAAAATTAAAACAACTTTACAATTGTCTGAACGATTTTGCATTGACGAGAATGTTGAAGTCGTCCCTATGGAATGGTATTATGGGTTTAATGAAAATGATCTGTCCATAGCTCAAAAAGAATATCAACGTGCGTTGGAGTATCATAACGGAAATCCACTATCAGAAACAACTTCTTTTATGGATGCTGTAATGGAAGCAGATTTGATAATCGATTTCAGCGGCGATATTTGGGGAGATAATGCAGATTTTTTAGGGAAAAATCGTTTTTTAGTGGGTTTATACAAGGATAGAACAGCGCAGCTTCTAGGGAAAAAAACCGTAATGATGGCAGGCTCTCCTGGGCCTTTTAGCCAAGGAAAAAATCTCGATTTTGCAAAAGAGGTTTTTGAAAACTTTGATTTGGTGACCAATAGAGAAAGTTTTAGTAGGAAGATTTTAGAAGATAATGGTTTTAACTTAAGCAAACTAAAAGACTTAAGCTGTCCTTCTTTTTTATTTGAACCAAAGAAAAATTTAAAAATTGCGGAAATCCATTCCTTGCTAAATCGAGAAAAACTGAATTTAGTGGTAGGCGTTATTCTCTGTGGATGGAATTTCCCCACACAGACATTTGATACCTCAAAGAGGAAAGATTCGGACTATGATTTCATAGTAAATCCGCTGATAAAATTTCTGAATGAAAATCAGGAAGTGAAATTATGTTTGATGTCTCACTCCAACGGATTTATCCCTAATGAAAAACCCTTTCGTCTTATTCACGGTAGGGATTACGAAAATATCAAACAGTTGGAAGAAATTTTGTCCCAAAAAGGCTATTCAAATAGAATCTTTACACTTGACGAGGTCTATGATCCTTGGACAACTAAAGCTATTATAGGGAATTTTGATATGTTGATCAGCGGGAGAATTCACGGTGCGGTGGCTGGATTGAGCCAGAAAATTCCTACGGTAATTATAGAATATGGAAATGGTCCTGATGCACATAAGCTAAAAGGCTTTGCAGAGGAAGCAGCCATGTTAGATTATGTTGCTGACCCCAATAAAAGCGAAGATATATATGAGAAAATACAAGATTGTATTCAGCATTTAAAACTAATAAAAGAAAAACTTGACCAGCAAATCCCAATAGTAGAAGAAAAGTCCAAACAAAACTTTAAGCTTTTAAAACATCTTTTCGAATGAAGAAGATCGGAATCATGCAACCCTATTTTTTACCCTATATCGGTTATTTTCAACTGATGAATATGGTAGATGAATTTGTTATTTACGATAACATCGAATTTTCAAGAGCCAGTTGGATTAGAAGGAATCGCATGCTTCAAAATGGAAAGGATGCTTATTTTATTTTACCGGTTAAAAAAGATTCAGATTTTTTGGATGTAGATCAGCGCTATTTAGTAGCTGATTTTAAAACAGAAGGAGCGAAGCTTCTAAGAAAGGTTGAGGCTAATTATAGGAAAGCACCTTATTTTGACACCTTCTTCCCGCTGGTTGAAAAAATTATATGTTTTGAAGACCACAATTTATTTAATTATATTCTACATAGTGTAGAGACGATTAAAGAGTACTTAGAAATTAAAACACCGATAAAAGTATTTTCTAAAATCGGTAAAGAAATTAACCAACTCAAAGCGCAGGACAAGGTGATTGGCGTTTGTAAAGCCTTGCATGCAACGCATTATATCAACTCGGTTAGTGGAGAAGAACTGTATAGTGTTGAAGATTTTGCGAATGAACAAATAAAACTCTGTTTTTATAAGACCAAAAATGTTGAATACCCACAATTTGACCAAGCCTTTGTTCCCTTTTTATCCATTTTGGATGTTTGTATGTTTAACAGTGTCGATCAAATTCAAACTTATTTAAAAGAATATCAAATCATCTCTCCAACAATGAAAAATTATTCCTTCAACAAATCGAATGCTCAACAGATTCAGGAGCATCTATGGCGTGTAGATAAAGATTTTAAGCCTGCTTTACACACCTATGTTGACATTGATACTTATGCACAAAAATTAGCAGATAGCGCTGTTCGATTAGAGTATTTTGTAGAAGAAAGATTAATCGGCTTGATGGCTAGTTATTACAATACAGAAAAACAGTTCCTTTTTATTACCAATTTCAGTATTGAGAGACAATATCGCGGTCAAGGGATGGAGTTGATCATTGGGCTTTTAAACTATTTAGAGGATCAAGATTCAGAAGTTTCGCCAGAAATACAAGTCCTTGGTCGCGATTTTGCAAAAATACTGTTCCATAATTTAGAAGGGAAAAAAATACCCATTTCAAGCCTGCACACCGAAGTGCGAAATGCCAATCAAATATTAATCTTTTTTTATAAGAAATTAGGTTTTTACGAATTCAAAAAAGATCAAAAATCCACTTACTTGATTAAGGAAATATGAAAAAACCGCTAGTTTCCATACTCTGTGTCACCTACAATCACGAAAAGTACATTCGCCATTGTCTCGAAAGTTTAGTGAGCCAAAAATGTGACTTTCTTTTTGAAATTTTAATTCACGATGATGCCTCTACAGATGCCACACAAACTATTATTAAAGAGTTTCAACATAAATACCCTGAACTAGTCAAACCCATTTTACAAACGGAAAATCAATGGTCCAAGAAAGCTGGGGGTATTAACCTACGGTTTAATTATCCAAGGGCTAAGGGAAAATATATAGCGCTTTGTGATGGAGATGATTACTGGATAGGAGAGGATAAGCTACAAAAACAAGTCGCGTTTTTAGAATCAAACCCCGATTATTCATTGGTTTGTGGCGCTTTTAATCTGATTCAAAACGGGGAAGAAAAATCAGTGATAAAAACCAGTTTGGTCTCTCCTGAAAAAGAAGATGAAAAAGGTTTTTACTTTGATTTGGGAGATTTAATAAAACACTGGTTTATAAGGCCTTCTACTGTTTTATTTCGAAACCTACCCGATGGGGCAAAAGTATTGGACGAGTATGAGTTCTCTTTTGACGTTCATCTTTTCTATCATCTTTTAAAAGCCAAAAATGCATATTATAGTAAAGAAATCTTAGCGGGTTATAACCGGCATTCAGGCGGAGTTTATAGCGGTAGGAGACCTCAAGATTTATTGCTAGTTCATTATTATATCTTTAAAGAGATATATGAAAAAGATAAAAACGAATTTGTAAGAGAAAAGTATTTAGACATTTCCTACAAGCTTATCAATCTAAGGGTTTCTGGATTAATGTCTACCCGAAAGATAAGTACCCCAGAGCTCAAAAATAGAAATGTAGAGGCAAGAACGCTATACAAAGAAATCAAACCTTTACTGAAGACTAAGAAAGAACGAAAGAAATTAAATAAAAGCTTAATACCTTTACAGCTTAAACTTTTGAAAACCAAGTTTTCAAAAATATTCTCTCGGGGTAGGAATAATTAAATAATTTCATTGAATAGGTTTTGTTAAACCTATCATTAACTATAGATATGAGCAATTCCAAAGGAGTTTTTAAAGAATACACATCCGGGTTTTCTTTTTTCTACGCCCATCTCGGTAATAAGGTGTTTTTAATCTTACTCGTTAGTCTTCTCACCAGTGTTTTGGATGCCTTGGGATTATCGATGTTTTTGCCCTTGTTGCAAATGCTCAATCAAGAAGGAGGCGTCGATCCATCTGTTATGGGAAAAATAGGCTTTCTGGTGGAAGGCATTCGAAATATTGGTATTAACCTTAGTTTGACCAAGATTATACTCGTTATGTTGGTCTTTTTTATCCTAAAAGGAATTGTAAAATACTTCGGTAGTATCTACTTTATTATTTTACAACAGGCATTTATCAGAAAAATCAGAGTTTTCTTATTAAGAGGATTGAACGAAATCAGTTTTAAAGAATTTATATTAACTGATTCAGGTCGTATTCAAAACACTTTAAGCGGGGAGGTTGATCGGGTTTCCAATGCTTTTACCACTTATTTTGGAACACTTAAAAACGCTTTAATGGCATTGGTATATCTTGGATTCGCCTTCCTTATCAATCCTGGATTTGCTCTTTTAGTGATTGTCTTTGGTATTATTTCACATTTTTTATTCAAAATAATTTATAGTCGCACTCGGAAAGCTTCCAGAAGCTTAACTGAGCAAAACCACGTTTTTCAGGGTCAGATTATTCAACATGTAGCGCATTTCAAATATTTACGTTCCACTGGAATGATCGAAAAATTCACCAAAAAGCTGGAAGAAACCATCTTCTCCATAGAAGCCTCCCGAAAACGATTGGGGATGCTGTCCAGTATAGGAGGTGCGGTGATAGAACCGGTCGTGATTGTTGTATTGGCAGTTGTTATGTGGGTACAATTTTATTTTTTCGGAGGTACTTTGAGTACGGCTATGGTTAGTTTGCTCTTCTTCTATAGGGCTTTGACTTCCTTAATCGGACTTCAAGCGCAGTGGAATACCTTTTTAAAAGTCTCGGGTTCCTTAGAAAATATTGAATCCTTTAGCGACACCTTAAGGCAACATCAGTTTACCGATGGTAAAATTGCTTTCAAAACGTTTAAAAGCGGAATCTCCATAGAAAACCTCCATTTTTCTTATGGATCAAAACCAATTTTAAAAGAGATAAATCTTGAAATCTCAAAAAATGAAAGCATCGCTTTTGTCGGAGAAAGCGGTAGCGGTAAAACTACCCTTATTAGTTTGATTACCGGTCTTTTACATCCTGGTAGTGGAAGTATTAAAATAGAAGGCATTTCACTAAGTGATTTTCAATCTAAGACTTACCAAAAACGCATCGGTTACGTCAGCCAAGATCCAGTGATTTTTGATGACAATCTCTTTAACAATGTGACTTTTTGGGACTCAAAAACACCTGAAAATCAACTTCGTTTTGAGGAAAGCATCCAAAAAGCCTCTTTAGAAGAATTCATGCAAGAACTGAATGAACGAGAAAATACCATTTTAGGCAACAATGGCATCAATTTGAGCGGCGGACAAAGACAAAGAGTCTCTATTGCAAGAGAACTTTATAAGGACATTGACTTATTGATTTTGGACGAGGCCACTTCGGCTTTAGACTCTGAAACCGAAAAAGCTATCCAAAGCAGCATCGAAGCCTTACAAGGAAAATACACCCTGCTTATAGTTGCCCATCGTCTCTCGACTATCCGCAACACAGACCGAATTGTATTTATGGACAAAGGGAAAATTGTAGATGTGGACTCTTTTGAAAAATTGATTCAGAAACAAGATAGGTTTAAAAAAATGGTAGAATTGCAGGAATTGTGATGAAGTAAACAGTCTGGAAACGTCATTACCTTTTGACTGCGCTCAAAGACAAAAAGAGCCGAGATCGGTCATCGAGCGAAGCGCTGTGCTTAGCTTGTCGAAGTGCCGAGATGGAGGCTCTCCCCAATCCTAATTCTAAAAAAAAAATCAGCAACTTAGCATAAGCTTTAAACATTTTTATTTTTCAGATGATTGATCTCTCACATCTCATGTCTCAAATCTCACCTCTCGTCAATTACAAATTACTAGCATCTAGCAGTCTATTTATTTCATAAACACAGATTATCTTATTAAAAATGTATAATTTCGCGGCTGATTCAAAAAGAATAAATAACAACGAAGCCAGTTCATGCAAAAGCTAAAAGATTTAGTAAAAAAGTACTTTAAGGACTTTACCTTTTTCTACAGATACCTTCGTAGCAAGATTTTTATTGCTTTTATCCTTAGTATTGCCGTGAGTTTTCTGGACGGCTTGGGATTGACCATGTTTATTCCTTTGCTACAAGTAGTAGAAGATGGCGGCTTAGCCAATCCTGACGAAATGGGGCAATTAGGCATATTTATCAAAGCAATTCAAGGCTTAGGCATTCCCATGACTTTGGTTGGCGTGTTGATCATGATGATGGTCTTCTTTGTTCTCAAAGGAGTCGCCACTTATATGAGGAGTATTTATCTCGTTATCCTATTACAAAGCTTTAATCGTAAAATTAGACTCAACCTCCTAACTCTTCTAAATCGATTGGATTTTAAACGCTTTATCTTGTCTGATGTAGGGCGTATTCAAAATACAATGACAGGCGAGGTAGGGAGAGTTTCGCTTGCCTTTGCCAATTATTTTCATACTTTTCAGCAAGCCGTTATGGTGCTGGTTTATATTGGTTTTGCCTTTATGGCTGATCCACAGTTTGCGGTATTGGTAACCATTGGCGGGGTCTTAACTAATTTTCTATACCAGTTTATTTACAAACGTACCAAAGGGGCTTCTCGAGAATTGACACGTTACAACTCTACTTTTCAAGGACAAGTTATTCAGCATGTCGGACATTTTAAATATTTGAAAGCCACCGGTATGGTTAACGAATACGGTGAGAAGCTAAAGGAAACCATTTTTAATATTGAAAAATCTCTAAGACGCATTGGCTCATTAAACAGTATTGCCACCGCCGCACGTGAACCTATGTTGGTGATTATTATAGCGGTTGTTATTTTTATTCAAGCCACTTTCTTTGGTGGTAATATAGGTGTGATCTTAATTAGTTTATTGTTTTTTTATAGAGCGCTCAGTTCGTTAATGGCATTGCAGGGCTATTGGAATTCCTATATGGCTGTTTCCGGTTCCATTGAAAATATGCAGGATTTCCAAAAACACTTAGAAGCTGGAAAAGAAAAAACTGGAAAAACTACTATTAAGAGTTTGGATAAAAAAATAACCATCGAGCATGTCAATTTTGCGTATGGAGAAGAACAAATTTTAAACGATATCAATCTCGAGATTAAACGCAATGAAAGCGTGGCCTTTGTAGGAGAAAGCGGTAGTGGTAAAACCACTTTGGTCAACCTGATCGCAGGTCTTTTACCAGAAAGTCAAGGCCGCATTTTGATTGATGAAATCCCGTTAAAAGAAATAAATAAAGAAAGCTATCAAAAACGGATTGGTTATGTAAGTCAAGATCCGGTGGTTTTTAATGACACCATTTATAACAATGTAACTTTTTGGGCCCCACCAACCCCTGAAAACCTTAAACGCTTTGAGCGCAGTGCGCAACAAGCTGCACTCGCTGATTTTCTAAATGAGTTGCCAAACGGAAAAAATACTGAACTCGGTAATAACGGTATCAACCTCAGTGGCGGACAGAAACAACGAATCTCCATCGCCAGGGAGTTGTTTAAAGAAATTGATATCCTTATTCTGGATGAAGCTACTTCTGCCCTCGATTCCGAAACCGAAAAAGCAATTCAAGAGAGTATTGATGCCTTACAGGGTCAATACACCATTCTTGCTGTTGCACACCGTCTCTCTACCATCCGCAATGCAGATCGTATCGTCTTTATGGATAAGGGGAAAATCCTGGATGTGGATCATTTTGATGCCCTCGTACAGAAACAAGATAGATTTCGGAAGATGGTGGAGTTGCAGGAATTGTAAATTGAAAAGCGATATTTTGAGTGTAATAGGATTAAGCTAATCTTGTAAAATTAAGTTCTATGTGAAATGGCAATTCCTATTATTCTTTAGCCTAATAGACTTATTACAATATCGTTACCAGAAACACGTTTCTTCTTCTACTAATAATATCCAAACCCTAGTTAAACACTTTATAGCTCTCTCAAGTTTCATTACATTTGCTTTCTTGAAATAGCCAAACATGAAAAAAATCATAATTACTGGAGGTGCGGGATTTATTGGTACCCATGTGGTACGCCGCTTCGTAAAAAAATATCTCGATTGCAAAATTATAAATGTTGACAAGTTAACCTATGCTGGAAATCTTACCAACTTAGAAGATCTTGAACATGCTGAAAACTATCAGTTTATCAAAGGAGATATTGTCGATGCTAATTTTGTGCACGAACTATTTGAAACCCATCAGCCTGATGGCATCATCCACCTCGCGGCAGAATCTCATGTAGATCGATCCATTAGTAATCCGTTGGAATTTGTGATGACCAATGTTGTGGGCACTGTAAATCTTCTCAATACGGCCAAAAGCTCCAAAAATCCAAACTTTAGATTTTATCACATATCGACCGATGAGGTTTATGGGGAATTAGGGGCAGAAGGATTGTTTACCGAAGAGACCAAATATGACCCACATTCTCCGTATTCGGCCTCCAAAGCAAGTTCAGATCATTTTGTACGTGCTTACCACGATACCTATGGTTTGGATATAGTTATTTCAAACTGCTCCAATAACTATGGGGCACATCAATTTCCAGAGAAACTGATACCATTGGCTATAAATAATATCAAAAATAACAAAGCCGTGCCTATTTATGGGGACGGACTAAATGTGAGAGATTGGTTGTGGGTAGAAGATCATGCACGAGCAATTGAAGAAATATACTTTAAAGGTAAAACTGGAGAAACTTATAATATAGGCGGGCATAACGAATGGACCAATCTAGATTTGATCCATGTACTCTGTAACCTGATGGATGAAAAACTCAATAGACCGAAAGATTCATCCAAAGAATTAATTACTTTCGTAAAAGATCGTGCCGGCCATGATGCACGTTATGCCATTGATGCCAGTAAAATAGCAAATGAATTAAATTGGAAACCAAGCCTACAATTCAAAGAAGGACTTTCAAAAACTATTGATTGGTATTTGGAAAATGAAAAGTGGATGGAGCGAGTAACGAGTGGAGCGTATAAGGAGTATTATGAGAAAATGTATGACGCTAATTAAATGAATTGATGCTAATAGGCGCGAATTAGGCGAACGGGGCGAATTGGCGAAAAGGGCGATGGGGCGAATCAGGCGACTGGGCGAAGTAGCGAATTAGGCGAAAGGGCGAATTAAGATATAGTGAGAATATTATAAATGGAGAAAATTAGTACACATAGGGATTTAAAAGTATACCAACTATCTTTTAAAGGAGGGATGGCTATTTTTCACTTGACCAAGATTTTTCCAAAAGAGGAAAGGTATTCTTTGACTGATCAAGTAAGACGTTCGTCACGTTCAGTTTCTGTTAACTTAGCTGAAGCATGGCGGAAATAGATGCGAATTATACGAATTAATGCGAATTTATGCGATGGGGCGAAATGGCGAGTTAGGCGATGAGGCGAATGGGCGAGTTAGGCCTCTTAGTATTTGGATGAATTATTTGAAATGACGATAATACGATATAATATGGATTATGCCAGAAATAATTTATAAGGAGGAGAGCTATAAGATTATTGGTGCTTGTATGAAAGTGCATTCGGCATTGGGCCCGGGTTTTTTTGAAGCCGTATATCAGGAAGCATTGGAACGGGAGTTTGGGAATCAAAATATTCCATTTAAAAAAGAGGTTGTTCTGGATTTGTTTTACGAAGAAAAGAAACTAAAGAAAAAATACCGCGCTGACTTTATCTGTTATGACAAAATTATAATTGAATTAAAAGCAGTAAACAACGTTCCATTTATCTTTTATCAGCAGGTGAAAAACTATTTAAAAGCTACAAACTATAGATTGGGCATTTTAGTAAACTTTGGAGAACCATCGTTGAATTATAAAAGAATATTAAACAAAACAAGTTAACACAATTCGCGTAATTCGCACAATTCGCAAAAATTAGCATTAAAATGAAAGGCATAATCTTAGCCGGAGGCTCCGGTACCCGTTTACATCCATTAACTTTAGCTGTGAGTAAACAGTTACTACCCATTTATGATAAACCTATGATTTATTATCCGCTTTCTGTTTTAATGTTAGCTGGAATTAAAGAAGTTCTGATTATATCCACCCCGCACGATCTGCCTAATTTTAAAGAACTTTTAGGAGATGGAAAGCGACTTGGCATAGAATTAAGTTATAAAGAACAGCCTAGTCCAGATGGGTTAGCGCAGGCGTTTATTTTAGGGGAGGAATTTATTGGTAACGATGACGTTTGCCTGGTTTTGGGAGACAATATATTTTATGGCGCTGGTTTGCAAAAAATACTAAAGGAAACGGTAAATACTGTTGAAAAAGAAGGAAAAGCCATTGTTTTTGGTAATTATGTTAACGATCCGGAGCGTTATGGTGTTGCAGAATTCGATAAAGACAAAAACGTTATTAGCATAGAAGAAAAACCGAAACACCCAAAATCCAATTATGCTGTGGTTGGCCTGTATTTTTACCCTAACTCGGTAATAGATATTGCTAAAAATGTTAAACCATCGCACCGGGGAGAATTAGAAATTACCTCTGTAAACCAAGAATATCTTGAACAGGAAAATTTGAAACTTCAAATTCTAAGTAGGGGTTTTGCCTGGTTAGATACCGGAACGCACGAGGCCTTAACCGAAGCTACGGAATTTGTAAAAGCAGTAGAAAAGCGTACAGGATTAAAAATTGCTTGTTTGGAGGAGATTGCTTTGCGTTATAGATGGATTTCTAAAGAACAATTGGTAAAAGATATTGCTGGTAAAAAAGGAGATTATTATACTTATTTGAAAGAAATATTAGAACGACCAAATTAGCATCAATTTGCGTAAATTCGCATTTAATTCGCATCTAATATGATTCCAATTACAAAACCTTTTTTACCTCCGAAAAACGAATACGAAAAGTATTTAGATAGAATTTGGGAATCCCATTGGGTAACTAATATGGGGCCTATGGCAAGTGAATTGGAAGAGCTATTAAGCAATTATTTAAAAGTTGAGAATTTACTTTTTGTCACTAACGGTACGATTGCTTTACAAATAGCCATTAAAGCATTAGATTTAAAAGGTGAAATTATTACTACTCCTTTCTCCTTTGTTGCCACCACCAGTAGTATTGTGTGGGAGGGATGCTCCCCTGTGTTTGTAGAGATTGATGTAGATTCATTAAACATAGATACCACAAAAATAGAAGCGGCCATCACTGATAAGACTACTGCTATTTTAGCTACGCATGTTTATGGTAATCCCTGTGACGTGCTAGCAATTGAAAAAATAGCGAAAAAGCACAGCCTCAAGGTTATTTATGACGGCGCTCACGCGTTTGGCGTTGAATTATATGGACGTTCTATTTTTGAGTTTGGTGACATAAGTATATGTAGCCTACATGCTACTAAATTGTATCATTCAGGGGAAGGTGGATTAATTGTTACAAAAAACCCAATAGTACTGAAAAAGTTAACTTCTATGCGTAATTTCGGCTTTGCCGGTACAGAAGCTTTTAATGAGTTGGGGATTAACGGTAAAAATTCTGAGTTTCACGCTGCTATGGGATTGGCGAACTTCCCGCACATACCCAAAATTCATAACCAACGTAAAAAACTTACGGAAGCTTATCATAAGGGCTTAGAAAATCTTTCATACCGAATTCCGACTTGGCATGATAAAGCTTCATTAAACTATGCGTATTTTCCTATTCTTTTGGAAAGTGAGGAAGTGATCTTAAAAGTCAAAGAAGGATTAGCCAAAGATGATATTTATGTTAGGCGCTATTTTTATCCTTCCTTGGCTAAAGTATTGCCTTATTTACCCGATACAGAGATGACTGTGACAGAAGATATTGCGAAACGAGTGTTATGCCTGCCACTATATTACGATCTTGCTGTAGTTGAGGTGGAACGAATTTGCCAGCTTATTCAGAAACTAGTTTAATGTTATAATTAATTTTGGCCGCCTAAGATGTAAGGCCCACCAATACCTAAAATACAGGTTAGGGCTGACTGTCCCCATAGCTATCAGGATTGAACTGATCTAAGTCTTGCTTCTTAATATGTTGATTTAGGAAATTATTTAAGCATACTTTTAGTTATTAACTCTCAATGCTACACTTATTAGCAAGGTGTCAACTTAATACAAATGTTATAGATACCTATTATCTTTGGCCCAAAAGAATTTTATAATATTTAATCGGACACTAATGTATTATAGAAAATTTTTTTCTCTTCTTTTAAAGTCTTAGGCTATTATTGTCGGTAATTTATTCTATTAAATTGAGAAGAAATAATAAGAAATCCTACAAAGGATTTTATATTGTTAGAAGAAAGTGTAACTTTCTTTCCTTAGAAAATTTTTACTAAGTTAGGAGAAAACAAGAGAAATGATAAAAACTTAATGATTTTTACAGGAATTTCTCTTCTAACTCGTTTATTATAACCAACGCTGCAAAGGAAAAATATAGAAGAATGGCTAACAACAAAGTAATAATAAATTTTTGTCCTACGGGTATGATTCCCACTAAAGAGCTAACTCCGCATGTTCCCGTTTCACCGAACGAAATTATAGAACAGACTCATGAGGCCTATGAATTAGGAATTACTATAGCGCATTTGCATGCCCGTGAGTTGGATGGTGTACCAACTTGGAGGCCGGAAGTCTATCGTGATATTTTTGAAGGTGTTCGTAAACATTGTCCGCATCTAGTAATATGTGGTAGTACTTCAGGACGTGATTTTCCAGAGTTCGAAAAAAGAGCAGCTGTAATAGATTTAAAACCGGATATGTGCTCCCTCACCTTATCTTCCCTTAACTTTGTATCTCAGGCTTCCGTTAACAGTCCTGATATGATTGTTCAATTAGCAAAAAAAATGCAAGAAAATGGAGTCATACCAGAACTGGAATGCTTTGATTTGGGAATGATTAATTACGGTAAATATTTAATAAATAAAGGATATATGGAAGGTCCATTCTATTGGAATCTATTATTCGGTAATATTGCGGGGCTTCAAAACTCTTTTAGTCATATAGGAACTGCCCTAAATGAAATTCCTTCAGATCATTTTGTAGCCTTGGCAGGTTTAGGTGCAGAACAATTAGCGGTTAATTCGGCAGCAATTTCAATGGGTTATAATGTTCGGGTTGGGATTGAAGATAATATATGGTGGGACCGAAAGAGAAGTAGGTTGGCTACTAATATTGAATTGATTGAACGTGTCCATAGGTTAATTGAAATAAACGGGAAAGAATTTTTTAAATCTGAAGAATTTGGCCAACTAGGATTTTATAATCGGAAGCAATATGTTTGATAGAATTCAGGTATTAGGAACTTCCGTTTATGTTTTTAGTGTTATTGCAGATATACTTATGGAAGAGGAGATAACTGAAGAAATTGATGTTTTTTCTAATTTAGACCGGGAGATAGAGCCATTTACGCCTGTTAAAAGTATTGAGTTCAACAGGCAACCTAAGGGTAGTTCTCCTTCTAAAAAATACCCTTCGATTTTTGGAGTTACTAATTCTAAAAATAAAATACCCGTTTTTAATTATTTTCTGGAAAATCATAATATCCAAAAATCTAATTATTGTAACATTATTCATAGTTCAAGTTCGATTGCACCTTCTGCTAAACTCGGAAATGGAAACTTTATAGAGCAAAAAGTTGTTATTAGTTCGCAAACAATTTTAGGTTTCGGTCTCTCCATTAAAAGAGGTGTTCTGATCGGTCATCACTGTATAATTTCAGATTTTGTAGATATTAACCCCGGAGTTGTGATTTCTGGTAGAGTTGAAATCGGAAAAGGATCTCTTTTAGGTTCTGGATGTGTGATTATTGACGGAGTTACCATTGGGAGCAATACCATAATAGGCGCTGGCAGCGTGGTAACAAAGGATATTCCATCAAATGTTGTTGCGTATGGTAATCCGTGTAAGCTTGTTAGAGAGAATAAATGATTTTAATACTAAGCTATTTGCTACTAATTCTTCTCATTCCATAATTTTATTCCACTTGACTTTTAAGAGTCTTTATATTGGTTAGTAGCTGATGCAATTGAAGCCTTCATTCTCTCTAAAAATCTGCTGATGCAATTTTGATGAGAATTACTTATTTGCTTGATAGAAATTTAAGAAGCTATTAACAACAAACCAATACACATCATAAAACGCATCTTCATTATCTCTAAAAATCGTATCATTGTAAATTCGAAATCTGACATTAAATTAGAGACTAAGAGATGACCAATAAATATTTAAATCCTGTTGTTTATCGCGAATATTACAAAGTCCGTATAAAAAATCCTTTCTTAAAAAAAAATCTGGTGAAGGTAATTTTAAACCTATTTTTGAGCGTTCAAAATAATCAGCAATGAAAAAAATATTATTATTAGGAGGATTACGCTACTTAATACCAATTATAAAATCGGCTAAGAAGTTAGGCTATTACGTTATTACTTGTGACAACCTCCCCAATAATATTGCGCATCAATATGCCGATGAATTTCATAATGTGAGTATCACTGATAAAAATGCAGTTTTACATTTGGCAAAAAGGCTTGAAATTGATGGTATTATGTCTTTTGCTGTAGATCCGGGTGTAATCACGGCTGCCTACATAAGTGAAAAACTAAACCTTCCTAGTGCGGGCCCTTACAAATCAATTGAGCTATTACAAAATAAAGCTTTATTTCGAAAATTTTTAGCCCAACACAATTTCAATGTTCCGAAAGCTAAAGGATATAACTCAATCGTTATTGCTTTAGACGATATGAGAAATTTTGACGTTCCCCTTATTGTCAAGCCTGTAGATTCGGCCGGAAGTAAAGGGGTTTCTAAAGTTGAAAACTTCAGTGAGTTAGAAGAAAAATTTCAATATGCTTTATCTTTTTCATCTTCTAAAGAGTTTATTGTAGAGGAATTTATTGAGCAAGATGGATTTTCTTCTGATTCGGATTGTTTTTCATTAGATGGAAATCTAATTTTCTGTTCTTTCTCTAATCAACGTTTTGATGCTAATGCGGCAAATCCTTATACGCCTTCAGCCTATAGTTGGCCGTCCACTATTTCATCAGAAAATCAAATTTACTTGAAAAATGAACTACAGCGTTTAATAAGATTATTAGAGATGAAGACCTCCATATATAATATTGAGGTACGGGTAAGTAAAAAAGGGGTTCCTTATATAATGGAGGTATCCCCAAGAGGGGGTGGCAATCGGCTTTCGGAAATCTTGCGTTATGCAACGGGAACTAATTTAATTTCATGTGCGGTACAAGCAGCTTTAGGCGAAGAAATCGAAAAAATCCAACAACCTGTTTACAACAGTGAATGGGCCGAAATTATTTTATATAGCAATCATTCAGGACAATTTAAAGAACTGAAAATTGACGCTACGCTGGATAAGTATATTGTAGAAGTAGATTTGTGGGTTAAGAAAGGCGACCTGGTAAATTCATTTACAGGGGCTAATGAAGCCATAGGAACGCTAGTTCTTCAATTTGATTCTGCTGAACAATTGGAAAAAATAGTCTCTGAGTATTCAAAATATATCGAAGTAATTGTAGCGCCATTAAAATGATGGAAAATAAAGAAATTGGAGGGTTTTTAGAACTAGAACTAAATGATTTAGGTTCTCTTTATCATGATAAGGCTGTTGCTGTAAATACAGGCAGGAATGCTCTTGAGTATATTCTAAAAACCAATGAATATTCAAAAATATACCTGCCATATTTTACCTGTGAAGCGACACTAGAACCTTTAAGAAAATTGGATATAGCCTATTCTTTCTACAACATTGATAATGAATTAAGGCCGATATTTGACTTTACGACAATAAAGAAAAATGAAGGCTTTATTTATCCAAATTATTTTGGACTATGTAACTCTATAGTTGAGCAACTGATATTAAAGTGTGAGCGTTTAATCCTGGATAATGCACAAGCTTTTTTTTATCAACCAAAGAAAAGTACCCCTTCTTTTTATTCACCAAGAAAATTTTTCGGGGTATCCGACGGAGGTTTTTTATATAATGAAATAAAATTAAATATAAAGCTAGAAAGAGATAGTTCGTTAAAAAGGCTTACACACATTACGGGACGTCTAGAGCAAGATGCTGAAAATTTTTATACGCATTATCAACTAACCGAAATTTCTCTTCAGGATGAACCGATAAAGAAGATGTCGAAATTTACAGAAAAAATACTCAGTACGGTTGATTATGATGAGGTCAAAAATAAACGACAACAAAATTATGGGAGTTTACATCGTGAATTTTGTTCAGTAAACAAATTAAAGTTACTTGTTTTAAAAGATGAAGTTCCTTTATGTTATCCTCTTTTATTGACCAATGGTTCCGATATTAAGCAAAAATTAATTGACAATAAAATATATGTGCCTACCTACTGGCCAAATGTTTTAGAATGGACAACGCCTAACTCGTTTGAATATAATTTAACAAAAAACCTCTTATGTTTGCCACTTGATCAACGCTATGGAAATCTAGAAATGCTAAAAATAATAAACGTACTAAAATCTTTTAATGAATAATATAGCCTTGTTTTCCGCTCCTCGCTCAGGATCTAGCTGGTTGGGTCAGATTCTAAATAGTTCTCCAGAAGTTGCTTATCGTTTTCAACCTAATTTTGCATATTCGTTTCCTTATGAACTCTCAAATGAAAGTACAGCAAATGAAATAGATGTTTTTTTTGATGAATTATTGCATACACTTGATCCTTTTGTTAATGCAGAAATCTCCATCAGCCGTAAAAAGAATATACAATTTGAAAAGTCGAAAATAAAGGCCTTGGTCTTTAAAGAAACACATTATATCAATTCAGTAGAAAACCTGCTAAAAAACTCTGATACTAAAGTCATAGGACTGGTAAGATCGCCTTTTCCGGTCATAAGCTCTTGGCTGAAAATTCCAAAAGAATTTGATCCACAATGGATTATTAAAGATGAATGGGAAAATGCTCAAAGTAAGAATCAAAATAAAGTAACTCATTTTTTTGGCTATAACAAATGGAAAGAAACAATAGCCTTATTTTTAAAAATGAGAAAAGAGCATCCCACTCAATTTTATTTAATTTCTTATGATGATTTGCTACAAAATACTGAAACTGAGGTCAGGAAGCTGTTTAAGTTTTGCAATATAAATTTTTGCGATCAAACTGAAACATTTATAAAAAAATCAACATCGAATATGGTAAATGACGATGATGCATATTCGGTTTTTAAAAGTAAAAAGAAAGATGATGCCTGGAAGAACGATTTACCCAAGTATATAGAAGAAGAAATAAAAGCAGATAAAGAATTTAAAAAGTTCAACCTTCATTTTAATTGGATTTAAAGCTTATTTATGGACTTTAAAGATTTTAAAGAAAAATACCAACACAAGGAGGTGACGGAATATCCTAATTCTGCGAGTGCGGAACCAGTTGTTTCTGTTTGTGTACAAAACTATCAGTCAAAAATGTTATCCAACATTCATTTTTAGAAGTATTGATTTAAATTTTTAAAATAAAATGAAGAATAAAATAAAGATCATCCACATCCATAAAGACCCCAAATTTGTGCATTGGGTTAACATGTATTCACAAGATTTCTTTGAAAACCAATTGGTGTTTTTAGGAGAGTCTAATTCTATATCAAATGAATATGATAATTTATTGGTTTCCATGCCCAAAGATGAAGAAGATCGTTTTTTAAAAATTATTGAGCTTTGTGAAAATTCTGATTTAGTGACAATAAATAACCTTAATAGTTACGCTTTAAAGATAACATTAGCTTTATCCTTAGAAGTGAAGATTGTTTGGCGATTTTTTGGCTGGGAATTATACTCTAAAGATCCCAAATTAATATATAGTGAAAAGACGAGACAGCTTCGGCCATCATATCCAAAACCATCTTTTACAATTCAATTAAAACAATATATTTGGAATCTTTTATATGAAACTCCTTTTGAAAAAGCGATTAAGAGGATGGATTATTTTATTGGTTTAATGGATGATGAATATCTTTATTTTAAAAAGTTGGGCTATAAATTACCTCCATTTATTCAAGCCCCATATCTTCAATCTCAACCAGTAAAAATAGATTTAGTAAAGTCTAAATTGATAGTTTTTGGAAATAGTAAAAACATATCCAATAATCATCTTGATATTTTAGAAACTTTAAAGAATGTTTCTCTTGATAATGAATTAAAGATAAAAATGTTCTTTAGTTATGGCAAGGAAACTGAATATGAAAAAGCCACAAAAATAGAAGCTAAAAAAAATGAACAGATTGAAATAGAAGAAGATTTTCTTTCTAAAGAAGAATTTAAAAAAGTCTATATACATGCTGCAGCATTTATTTTTAATGGATATAGACAAATGGCTATGGGAAATATTTTTACGGCAATCAAATACGGTGTAAAAATTTATTTGAGTGATAAAAATAATTCTTCTAATTGGTTTTTAAAAAATGGCTTTATAATTTTTTCAATTGAAAGACACTTAGAAGAAGACTTGAGGAATAATAATTATTACCTAACACAAGAGGATATAACGAATAACATTGCTATGTATGTTGAGTTAACTAAAAAATACAATGTATCAAAGTTCAATCAAAAAATTTTAAAAATAGCAACTGATAATTTATAGATTTTTCAACTTAGTTTTGCATAGCTTTTTAACCCATTAAATACATATGATTTAATGTATATTCAATTTCAAATAGTCTAATTCGCCTCGTTCTTAAAATAATAATAATTAAAAAACAATATGGATTTTATAATACCTTGGGTTGACGATAATGACCCTGCTTGGCGTAAAGAATATTTAAAACGTAAAAACGGAGAATCATTAGGTACTGAAGAGTCAAGATTCAGGGATTGGGACAATCTGCAATATTGGTTTAGGGGGGTTGAAAAATTCACACCTTGGGTAAATAAAATCCATTTTGTTACTTGGGGTCATTTGCCAAAATGGCTGAATATTAATCATCCAAAACTAAATATAGTAAATCATACCGATTATATACCTAAAGAATATTTGCCAACCTTTAATTCTCGTACTATTGACTTAAATTATCATAGAATAGAGGAGCTGAGTGAAGAATATGTATTATTTAACGATGATGTCTTTCTTCTGGATTTTTTAAAAAAAGAGGATTTTTTTAAAAATGGCAAAATGAGAGATATGGGTGTATTTGATATTATTGTTGGGTGGCGTGATTATGACCACACTATTTTGAGTGGTATTTCTGTCATCACCAAATATTTTAGTAAGACAGGAACTGTAAGACAAAAACCTTTTAACTGGTTTAATCTAAAATATGGCTTCTTCAATAACATAACCAATCTTGGAATTTTACCTATTAAAAGATACGGTCACCCTAGCTTTAAAGAGTTTCATTTAGCACAACCTGCAAGAAAAAGTACATTGAATTTATTGTGGGATAAAGAATTTGAAAAAATGCATTCAGCATGTCAACCTGAATTTCGAGATTTACATTCCGTAAATCATTTTGTGCAAAGATATTATGATTTGGCCAGTAACAATTTTCTTCCAATAGATATGAGAAAAAGAGGCTCATACTTTCGTTTAAAACATAATTCAGACCCAAAATTGGTAGCTGACTTTATTAGAAAGCAAAAGAAGCCAATGGTTTGTTTAAATGATTATCCTGACTTAGATGGGGAGCTATATACCAGAATGAAAGATTCAGTTAATAATGCCTTTGAATGTATTCTCCCAGAAAAATCATCTTTTGAGCTATAATCTAACTATTATTTAAATACCATATTTTTGAATTTCATTTTTAAGTAAATTAAACCTTATTAACTCTATTATGAAAATCACAATTTTTGTCGGTTGGTCTAGATTGGAACTCCTATAGCCCGCAAATTAGCGTAAAACAATATAAACCAAGTCACAATTTCGATTTTGTCATGCCCAAAAATCTGTTCTACTCAAGTCAATGATTTAAAAGACCATAAATAAGCTTTTAAAGGAAGATTGCTTTTTTGAATATTTGGGATATGAAGTGAATTGGTAACTTATATAATGCAATTTTATTTTTTTATGTCGAGGGTAGTCTATGAAATAGTTGAATAGGTGTTTTATTATAAAGTAAAATTAAGCTAAGTTATCGTTATTTTTATAAACCTAATATCTAACGAGTGAATTTTATAAATCACTCTTTTAAAAATATTGGGACTTGAATTTTCTCGCGTTAAATATTTAGAGTTTTTAAGGTAAAAGAGCATTTTGAGATTTCGAAATCTGAACAGCATGAATAAACCGTTTGTAAGTATTTCTTGCGTTACATTTAATCATGAACCTTATATTCGCCAATGTTTAGATGGGTTTATGATGCAGGAATGTGATTTTGATTTTGAAATTTTAATTCATGATGATGCATCAACAGATAAAACACAAGCTATTATTAAAGAGTATGTGTTAAAATATCCAGATATTATAAAACCGATTTATCAAACTGAAAATCAATGGTCAAAAACCACGGGGGGAATGAATGCGCATTATAATTTTCCGAGGGTAAAAGGTAAGTACGTTGCCATGTGTGATGGCGATGATTATTGGACTGACCCTAAGAAGCTACAGAAGCAAGTGGATTTTATGGAAGCAAATTTGGACTGTATCATGTGCTATCATTCGGTGAAAAATGTGTTTATGGCCAAAAATAAAAAAGATAAAATTATTGATCTTAACACAGCCACTAATTTAAAATTTACGTCTGAAGAATTTATAAAGACTAAATATGCTCGAACAGTAACACAATTCTTTAGATCGCAAGTAATTATAAATTACCCCAAATGGACTTTAGAATCTCCAATAGGTGATTATCCCTTGCAAATGCTTTGTGCTGTAAATGGAAATATTGGGTATATTGGTGGAGAGCCAATGGCTGTATATAGAGTAGGCGTTTCAGGTTCTACAAATGATGGTAGATTCGGCTCTAAAGAAGAGCAAAAGCAATGGGTGCGTAAACGTTTATATAATCATAAGAAAAGTCGAGATTTATTTAATGAAAATTCTAATTACAAATACAATCATATTATACAACAAGAGAAACAGAAATTTAGTTTTGGCATGCTAAACCAAGGTTTGGATAATTTTAATAAAGTAGAAATGTTCAAACTCTTCAAAAAATATATTCCTTACCCGCTAAAAATGGAATGGAAGTATCTTAGGTTTTGGGTACGATTTTTATTAGGTCCAAAAACCTTTGATTCTTTAAAAAAAAGAATATAATATTACTTAGACAAATCATAATCAATGAATAAAAAAAATAAAGTTATTGGCTATGCCACAGGTGTTTTCGATCTTTTTCATATAGGGCATTTAAACATTTTAAAAAATGCCAAAGAAAATTGCGATTATTTAATTGTTGGCGTAACTGTTGATGAACTGGTGGCTTACAAAGGTGCTAATGCTATTATCCCCTTTGAGGAACGCCTTAAAATAGTGGAGGCAATTCAATATGTTGATGAGGTTGTGCCACAAACATCCATGGATAAAATGGCAGCTTGGGAAAAGTTGCAGTTTAATAAAATGTTTGTTGGAAGTGATTGGAAAGGAACAGAAAAATGGAATGATTTAGAAGAGGAGTTTGCCAAAGTAGGTGTGGAAATTCAGTATTTTCCATATACAAAAGGAACATCTTCAACACATTTAAAAAATGTATTTAATCAACTTCTAAAGAGTTAAAAGTTAAGAGTTGAAATAAAATAAAATAATATTAAAGTATTATTGCAAAAATCAGACGCTTCATTAAATTTTAAACACTGGAGTTGCTAACTTAGCCCGCATTGAAAGTTAAGAATAATAATAATCTTAATTTTGAAAAATGATGAAAACCCGTAAAAAATACGATGTTGCCTTTAAAGAAAGAGCGGTTCAATTAAGTAAAGAGAGGAAGAATCTTTCGGAGCTTGCGCGTGAACTTGGCATATACCCAGCTCAGCTTTATAAATGGTGTAAAGAGGAAAAAGAGTTTGGAGCTGGTAGTTTTCCTGGTAACGGAAATCTAAAACAGACTCCCGAACAAGAACGCATAAGCACACTTGAAAAGAAACTTAAGGACGCAGAGCTTGAGCGGGATATATTAAAAAAAGCAATCGGCATCTTTTCCAAGAGCGATCGATGATATATAAGTTTATCAAGAACCACGAGACATTATATTCGATTGAAAAGATGTGTAAAGTACTGGACATTGGTCTGCGGAGTTATTATGATTGGAAAAGCAACGCTGTTTCCGATAGAAAACAGAGAGCCATTTTGATAAAAAAGGAAATCGAAACTGTTTATTTTATTAAAAAACAGCGGTACGGCAGTCCTCGAATTGCAGTAGAATTGAATGCCAGGGGAATCAGGGTTTCTAGAAACACAGTAGCCAAATACATGAGGGACTTAGGGTTTCGCAGCAAATTAGGACGAAAGTTCAGGACAACGACAGATTCAAAGCATACCCATAGGATCATGGAAAACCATTTGAACAGAGAATTTAGGACTACAGAACCCTCCAAGGTCTGGGTGTCGGACATCACCTATATCCACACCAAAGAAGGATTCTTGTATCTAACAACGATTATTGACCTTTACGATCGCAAATGTATAGGATGGAGCATCAGTAATGGAATGAGTGCGGAAGAGACCACACTTGCGGCATGGAGGATGGCAGTCAAGAATCGGGATATAGTCAAGGGACTTATTTTCCATTCAGATCGCGGAGTGCAGTATGCATGTGAGAAATTCGCAAACACATTAGATTCCTATAAGGTAATTACCAGAAGTATGAGCCGTAAAGGAAACTGCTGGGACAATGCTGTTGCTGAGAGCTTCTTTAAGACATTAAAATCTGAACAGCTATATGGAAACAAGCTGGTGTCCAAGGAGAAAATGAAAATGGATCTATTCGAATATATTGAAATATGGTACAACAGAGAACGCAGACATTCAGCTATAGGAAACCTAACAATAGAAGAGTTTTGGAAACAAAAGTCAAATCTTAAAAACGTAGCTTAGCTAATAGTGCGGGTTTTATTTGCAAGTCCACACGTTATCTTAAATTTTTTAGTTTTGTCTTTCAACAATAATTATTAATAATTTTACATTCTCTGCAGGCAATAGTATTACCCAATGCCTAGCTTGTTAATAACCTAACTTAATACCTCTAGAATTATAGAACAAAATTACATGGAAAGTTTTCAGGGAAAAATTATAGTTAGTGTAACTATGATTACTTATAATCAAGAGAGCTACATCAAGCAGGCTATAGAAGGAGTCTTGATGCAAGTTTGTGATTTTGGAGTAGAACTTATCATATCAGATGATAATTCAAATGATACTACTAAAGAGATTGTAAGCGATATCATAAAAGATCATCCCAATGGGCATTGGATTAAATACGTTAAGCATTCCAATAATTTAGGAATGATTAAAAATTTTCTATTTTCTCTAAATGGAGCAAAAGGAAAATATATTGCTTTATGTGAAGGTGACGACTATTGGACGAATCCATCCAAATTACAAGAGCAGGTCGATTTTATGGATATAAATAATGATTGTAGTATGTGTTATCATTCAGTTAGGCATAGATATATGACTAACAATATGGTGGATAGGATTGTGGGTCCAAAATCCTCTGTAAATATAAAATACACCTCTGAAGAATTTATAAAAAATAAATATGCTAGAACGGTATCACTTTTAATTCGGTCTTCGGTATTTCAAAAAGTTCCGAAGTGGCCGCTAGATTCCCCAATAGGTGATTATCCATTACAAATGTTATGTGCTTTACAGGGAAATATTGGATATATTGGCGGGGAACCAATGGCAGTTTATAGAGTAGGTGTTTCGGGTTCTACCAATAATGGAAGGTTTGGTACCAAAGAAGAACAAAAGCGATGGATGCGTAAACGCTTATATAATAATAAGAAAAGCAGAGATTTATTTAATGAAAATTCTGATTATAAATACCACCAAATTATTAAAGAACAGAAGCAAAAATTCAGTTTTGGCATGTTAGATCAAGGCTTGACGAACTTTAATAGATTTGAAATGTTAAAGCTCTACAAGGAATATATCCCTTACCCAATAAAGTTGGAACGAAAGTATTTCAGATTTTGGTTTCGGTTTCTGATAGGTCCAAAATTATTTGATTCTTTCAAAAAGAAGTTTAATACTACTTCGGCAAATTTTAAGGAATAAAAAAAAATTTTAGGTTCTTGCTTAGTCTTTAGACAATAGACATTGCCAATTAGACCTTACCAACGAATTACTCTTGATTTAATACATTTCCTTATTACTACTCAAAATAAAAACGCAGGGGTTGAATTGAATGTAGAAGTAGCTCTAGGAAGCCCTATTGACATTTTGTATAGAAATAATGGATGAAATCCTCGCACTCGCAACAAAATATCTTGATTAAAATATTGTTCTAACAATAAATTTTTTGAGTATTCATATGGCGACGACAACAATTCGTTGATCGGATATTTTTGATAAATGAAATTTTTAAGTATATTGTAAACGATTTATAGAATATGAAGTTATAATTCAATAAATTTAGGAATGAGTTTTGAAGCTAGAGATGGACACAGCGCCATTTATTTCTGCAGACTCAACCAGCATTAACGGAACATTTGTATAATCTTGTTCTATTCCCCACCAATATTTTCCCCTTTAAACATTACATACCGTGTGCCGTTAGGCATTAAATAAAAGCAATATAAAGAATTGCTTCAGATCCAAATACGAATTGGGAACCATATAATATAAGAGTTTCCAGTATTAATTATTCCTTTTAGAGGGAAATTATGATTTTCAATAATGTTAACTATCTTACAATTGATTTTAAGAGAGATAATTAAATAATTTAAAGTGTGCAGGAAATAGGTGTACTATCAAAAAAAGTTACTTACACTTTATACCTGGAAAAATTTTATAAAGTATTACTCAAATTAGTTTTACGGCCCCCGTCTAAAACATGATATTGCTAAAAAGGCCTTGTATCACCTTTATTTTTTAAAAAAATGAAGAGATCGCCTTATTTAGGAGCTCACTTTTGCTAATTCAAAATGATAATTATGAAATTAGCCGTGATGCAGCCATATCTATTTCCTTATATAGGATACTTCCAGCTTGTTAAAGCAGTGGATGTTTTTGTGTTTTATGATGATGTCAATTATATTAATAAAGGTTGGATTAATCGAAATAAAATACTCTTGAACGAAAATGAATATCTTTTTACAATTCCCTGTATAAAAGCAAGTCAAAATAAATTAATAAAAGATATTGAATACGATAATAATCATCGTGATTTTAAAAAGATCCTGGGGACTATGAATCAAGTTTATAGTAAAGCCCCCTATTTTAATGAAGTTTGGACTCTAATTAGTACCGTTTTTGAGAGGGACTTAAAGTTTATCTCCACTTTAGCGCAAGAAAGCGTTATTCAGATTTCTAAATATTTAGAATTAAATGCAGTTTTTAAATCTTCTTCAGATTTTCATTCAGAAACTGTTGGCATGGAAAGAGCGGATCGTTTAATTGAAATTTGTAAACGAGAAAAAGCTAATGAATTTGTAAACGCTACGGGAGGAAGAGCGCTATATGAAAAATCATATTTTCAGAATAATGGGATTAATATAAATTTCATAAATTCGGAGGGTGCTATAGAGTATAAACAGTTTTCCAATGAGTTTATTCCCTGGTTGTCTATTATAGATATCTTGATGTTTAACTCTGTTGCAGAAGTTCAGCAAATGCTTTATAAATATAAATTGGAATAAAATTTTAAATCACCTATTATGAACATACAGGGAAAAAATATTAAACTCCGAGCTATTGAAAAAGAAGATCTCGAGTTATTAAATAAATGGGCTAATACTGTAGAAATCCAATATTGGTTGGAAGGTTGGCATTTTCCAACTAATATGGAGGACCAATTAAGATGGTTTTCATCTTTCTCAGTGAATTCAATAAACCAAAGATTTGTGATTGAAGCCCCAGAGCTAGGGGTTATTGGTACCGCAAATTTAGTAGATATTGATTGGAAAAATCGCAATGCTTTTCACGGGATGATGCTTGGAGATAAAGAAATAAGAGGGAAAGGTTATGGTCTAGAAACTGTTATGGCTATCATGAAATATGCTTTTGAAGAGTTAGGCTTTCAACGCTTAAATGGTTCTATGATAGCATATAACGCAGCAAGTCTGAGGCTCTATGTTGGAAAATGTGGTTGGAAAGAAGAAGGACGTCAACGCAATTATTATTTTAAAAAAAATCAATTCTGGGATAAAATAATTGTCGGTATCACTAGAGACGATTATTTTGAATTGGTTAAACAAAATAATTACTGGGAAGATAAATAATTTACTGGTTGCATCCTATCAAGATCTAAGACCTTACTTCGCGTTGGCACTAGACCCCGAATTTCTTTTAACTTGGCAACCTAACCTTCTGTTTAATAAAACATTTTTTCTTTGCGACCTCGGCGCCTTTGCGGTGAAAAATATACCGCGGAGACGCAAAGAACGCAAAGCTTTAGAGTTTTGAATTTAATTAGATGATAGACCTTCCCGATAACTAACAGAACTAAAACTTGTCCACTGCTTTACCCACCGGAGGACAGACGGTTTCGTGCTCCCGAAGCCTCGGGACTGTAAATACAGCACTGAACATTAAAAAAACGAAATAGGACTACATTAATCAAATAGCTTAAACTTTGAATTTCCTTTTAAAATTTAAATCTTGTACCGAATATGTAGTATTACCAATATGGTATCTACTGGACAGGTTTGTAAAAAAGAAACCATCTTATTGGGGATTTCCAGTGCATTTTTCTGATTCTACAAAATTTATTGAGAACCCCCGTGCTGTTTTTGAGCATATTAAAAAGGACGTAACTCTAAAGAAAATTTTATTTTATAGAGATAGCCATAATGGGTTTGAAATAGATGATACAGTAAATTATGAACTAGTACAACTACATTCATTTCGTGGACTTTACCTATTAATGCAATGCAAAGTGCTTTTTGTTTCAAATGCAATTTCCTGGGATTTCACATTAAGATGGAATAATGATACAAAGTATAGTATCATAAGGATGGATATGCAGTCTAGACATGTTGTTAATCTATGGCATGGTATCCCTTTAAAACAAATCCTTTCCTTATGGAATACCGATTTAAGAGATAGATATAATAAAATTAGTTATAGAAAATACGAACGGGAAAACTATTCTATGATCCCAGCTTCGTCTAAAGTTGATGGGTATGTTATGGCCGCCGTTTTTCATCCTATCGATCCTAAAAAAGTAATCCCACTTGGCTTACCTAAAAACGATTTTTTATTAAAAACAGATGTGGAATTGCCAAGCTACATTTTAAATCAATTAATAAAAATAAGGGAACTTAAAAAAAGCAAAAAATTAATTCTCTATGCCCCAACACATAGACAAACAGATGCCGTTAAAGATGCTGCATATTACAATTTTAGCAAAGAGGATATTCGTAGTTTAAAAGACTTTTTAAAAAATAATAATGCTATTTTAGGGGTACGAATGCATTATTTGAGAAAGGGAGTAAATAGGTTTCCCGCTGAACAATTAATTGATAACGAATTTATTTTTGATTTAGGCAATAGGCTTATTCCTGAAATTGCGCCTTGTATAATTGAATCGGATATTATTATCACAGATTACAGTAGTTTATATTTAGATGCAGTTTATCTAAATAAACCCGTATTTAGTTTTGCCTATGATCTGGAACATTATAGTAAGCATCAAGACGGACTTATTTACGATATGGATTTTGCCTTTCCTGGTCCCATAGTAAAAGAGTTTAAAAAATTAATAGAAGCTTTAAATAAAGAAATTCATAATTTTAATCAATGTGAAGCTGAAAAATATAAAATGATTAGGGAAATGTTTTTTGATACTATTGATGCAAATAACGCTTTAAGGTTGATAGAGAAACTAAAGTCAGAATTGAAAATAGTATGAGCAAACGAAATTTATTAATTCATATCGGAATGCCTAAAGCGGGGTCTACCACCTTGCAAAGACAAGTGTTCCCAAAGACGAAGAAATATAGGTATCTAGGTAAAGATGATGGATTAAACGATCAACATTTGATGCCAATATTTAATTTCATAGGAGATTTGGCTTATATAACCGAAGATGAATTGACTGCCAGTTTTATTCTATTTGATACTTTTCTTAAATCTGAAGAAATCAAAAGATTTGGAGACATTAATTCAGAAATACCAATTTTACTATCCTTTGAAACATTCACAACCCTTCTTTTTCAAGCAATGAACTATCATATAGGTGTTTATGGAGCAGACCCCTATAAGATTTTTAGTAGACTTAAGGAATTTGGCACTGAGCACAGTTATAACATCGATATTATATTGATTGAAAGAAATGAAAAAGAGGCAATTCATAGTTGGTATGCCCAATACTTTTATCACTATAGAAGCATTATGGCTTTGTCAAATCTTAAAGGTATGTTGACCAGTGAATTAAATTTGGGTTATATGCAATTAGGCTTAAAATGGTATTTAAAAGGAAAACTTATGGGTGTATTGTGTGAATATTTCAATCAAACCAATATTCATGTATTTCAATTTGAAGCTCTTTTTTCATATTCAAAAACAACTGATCAGGAAAAGTTTAATAAGCTAATTGGAGTAAATTTTGATCCTACTTCTTTCAAAGCAGAAAATAAGAGAAAGTTAATAGGGAAAAATAATATAAAGATAGGATCCAACAGATCGCCTCATAAATTCTCTCTAGGCTTTACAGAGTCTTTGAAAATTGCAATAAATACATTTAAAGATAATTATTACTCCAACAAGAAATTAGAAATACCCATAGCCTGGGATGAAGAATGTGACCACCTATTAAATAAAATAATCGAAAAAGAATCTAAAAAATTTATATAACTCACACCATTTATTTGTTCAGAAGAACCTAGATGTATTTAGAGCTTGATAAATAAAATAGAAAATATAGCATACGTAAAATCTCTAATAACTAAAAAAATGAATCAAAAGCAACAACATAATCACGATTCATTACCTAACCCCATTGCCATATCAGAGCAAAAATGGCCAGAAGGTACTTTACCTTTTGTTGCAACCGCTACACTAACCTATAATCACGAGCCTTATATTAGAGATTGCATAGATGGTATTTTAATGCAGAAAACAACTTTTCCAGTTAGAATTGTCATTTTTGAAGATTGTTCTACAGATAAAACGGCGAGTATCATAAATGAGTACGAAAAAAAATATCCCGATTTAATATTTGCTTTTTGTCAATCGATAAATACATATAGAAAGGAAAACCGTAGGGAGGTGCTTCAACCTTATTTTAAGGCCAGACAAGTGGCCAAATATATTGCCTTCTGTGAAGGCGACGATTATTGGACAGATCCTTTAAAATTGCAAAAGCAAGTGGATTTTATGGAGGACAATCCTGATTGTAGCATGTGCTATCATTCGGTACGCCATGTATTTATGACCAAAAATAAAGTGGATAAGATTGTTGGTCCCAGAGCACCTGATGATATAAAATATACATCCGAAGAATTTATAAAAGGTAAATATGCTCGAACCGTTAGTCGATTGGTAAAAGCATCACTAGTGAATAACTATCCCAAATGGGTTTCTCAATCTCCAATAGGGGATTATCCTGTACAAATGATCTGTGCTTTGCACGGAAATATCGGTTATATTGGGGGTGAGCCGATGGCTGTTTATAGAGTAGGTGTTTCTGGTTCTACCAATCACGGAAGGTTTGGCACCAACGAAGAACAAAAAAAATGGATGCGTAAGCGTTTATATAATCATAAGAAAAGTCGAGATTTATTTAATGAAAATTCTAAGTACCTTTACAGCCACATTGTTGTACAGGAAAAACAGAAATTTAGCTTTAGAATGTTATATCACGGCTTGGATATTTTTAATAGATTGGAAATATTAAAGCTTTACAGAGAATATATTCCTTATCCGCTAAAAATGGAACGAAAGAATTTTAGCTTCTGGGTACGATTCCTATTAGGTCCAAAAACTTTTGATTCCCTTAAAAAAAGAACATAATGTTGCTTAGATAAATTTGGCTCTAGTTTAGCTTCCCGTTAATATTTCGGTATAAATTGATATTTCGAAGGTTTCAAATTAGTCCAATAGAAGAAAATTCAATTATTCCCTTTAGGGTCGGGGTGGAAATGATTGAATTTTCGACCTTTTGTTCTTGCCCCTCTCGATATTTATTGGGGCTAAAAAGTTACAAAATGTCGAAAATCGGATATGGCTATTATAATAGCCAGTTTAAACTAGAGCCAAAAATTTTAATCTTAGCGTGGAATTTCAATATTCTCCTTTTATAAGAGAAATAGCTTCTACAAATTGAAATAAATTGAATCAACTTTTAAAGAAATAAAAATCATGAAAGCGTTTAGAGAAAAATTTCAAATTGAAAAATTTCAATTACAAAAAACGGGCTCTTGGGTCATTAGTTTGCGGCCTCAACAAGTAACTTTGGGGTCTTTAATCTTGTCTTTAGATCGTACATGTCCACATCTTGGAGAATTAACCGAACTTGAAGGAAAAGAGCTCAGCGAAGCCTTTAAACTTGTTGAAACGCTATTAGAAAAAACTTTCCATCCAGATAAGATTAATTATTTAGCATTGATGATGGTCGATTATCAAGTGCATTTTCACGTGATACCAAGATATGAAAAGCCGATTGAATTTGACGGGCAGCAGTATCAGGATCAAGATTGGCCCAAACCACCAAATGTTTTAAGCCCTTTGGAACTAAGCGAAAATAATCTGATTTCTTTAAAACAGTGTTTTAAAGAAAAAGCTAATTAATAATTTAGATTTATGAATTGGAAAGCGAAATTATTCCAAAAAGCAGTAGCCACTTCAGCACCAATTTTATCAAGAATTATCCCCAAAAAAAGGAATTACTTTGTTTTTATTCCTACGCACGATCGTAAGAACATTCTTTCAGGAAATAGTTTAGCATTATTACAATACATTGAGAATAATCACCCAGAGATCGATTATGCTTTGGTTCTTTTGGGGAATAAAGACGCAGTAATACCAAAAGAAGAAAATGGGTTAACGGTAAAAAGAAACACTTTATCAAGTTATTGGAGTATTTTACGGGCCGAACATATCATACTTGATATGATAGTTTTTGATCCTTTATTAGAAAATGGTCAGTTTTCAATCATTCAATTATGGCATGGCACTGGATTTAAGAATATTGTTCTCTTAACTAATCATACTGAAAATTATATTCGAGTTGTCAAGAACTTATCTCCTCAGATTAAATTAGTTGTTGCAACTTCAGAGTCTGATACTATTAGAAAAAATGTTTCATTCCAAGTTGAAAATGCGCGAATTACAGGCTCTCCTCGAAACGATGTGTTTTTTAAAGAGAAAGATTATTTTCGCAGCCTGCGCAAAAAATATAAGCTAGAAAATTATGACAAGGTTATTTCTTATGCCCCGACTTTTAGAGATGAAGCAACTACATCTCCCTTTTCTGATAATTTCTGGAAAAAGTTAAATGACCACTTAGTAAAAAACAATGAGGTCTTTATCGTTAAGAAACATCCATGGGATAAGCATTTAATAGTTCCTTCTTATTATTCTAATATTAAGGATTATTCAAGTATAATTAAAGATCCCCAAGAATTACTCCTAATCACAAATTTATTGATATCTGATTACAGTGGTATTATAACTGATTTTGTAATTATGGATAAACCTGTTTTACTTTATATGTACGACTTAGATATGTATCTTGAAAGTTGCAGATCTATGTATTATGACTTAGAGGAAATATTACCAAAACCTTTTATGTATAAAGAAGAAGAGTTATTAGAGAGAATAACAACTAATGATTGGATGGAGGATAAGGAATATAAAGAAAGTTATAATGCTTTTAAAAATCAATTTCATAAATACTTGGATGGCAACTCAAGTAAGCGTGTGACTGAGGAGATCTTGAAACTATAATTTAGTCCAAATAGCAATCTTGTCAACATCTTCAAACGAGTTCCTATAAAAACCTTACTTTTGCATTCGCTTTTTAGTGAAGCTAAACCTTATCAATTAAATTATGAAAATTACAATTCTTGGCGGTGGGTCTTTTGGAACTGCTATGGCCTGCGAAATTGCGGAAAACGATATAAACCAAGTCACAATTTTGGTGCGTGATGAGCAAGTTAAAGACGAAATTAATAAAACCCATTTCAACTCAAAGTATTTTCCAAATAAAAGATTGCCACATAATTTAATAGCTTCTACAGATTTATCTTCTCTGCAGGCTGCTGAGTTGGTGTTTTTGGCTATTCCCACCAAGAGTATTCCACAAATCACAATTTCCCTAAAGAAATATCTTAATCCAGAATGTCTTATTGTCAATGTAGCTAAAGGACTTTTTGACGAAGGACAAACCATCGTTGAGTATTTAAGAGAAAAACTGGAGTGTGATAACATTATCACCTTAAAAGGAGCCTCTTTTAGCGTAGAAATGATCAATTCTGCCCCAACACTTGTTACGCTAGGTTTTGAAAATAAAGCGCAACTTACCAAAGTGGAAGCTGCGTTTTCAAAATCGAATATCTATTTGGATTTTACAACGGATATAAGAGGCGTGGAGCTATTAAGTGCCTTAAAGAATATTTACGCCATCTTGTTGGGTCAAATTGATGCCAAATACAACGCTGCCAACACACGCTTTTTATTTTTGACCAAAGCTTTTTCCGAAATAAAAATCATTCTCAAAGCCATGGGAGGGAAGCCCGAAACTATGGATTTAAGTTGTGGAGTTGGTGATATTTCCTTAACCGCACTTAACGACTTAAGTAGAAATCGTACGCTAGGCCTCTTAATTGGAAAAGGATTTTATAATGCATCCTTTCAAGAGAATTCTGTAGTTCTAGAGGGAATTAAAACCTTAAAGTTAATCGACTCCATTATCTCCGAAGATTTAAGAAAGAAGCTTCCTTTATTAGAAGAGTTAATTTCCTTATTGGTAAGAGAAGATAAAAAAGCCATCAACTTAGACTTCGATGAACTTTTCAAAAAGAATTATACTACCGTACTAACCTATGGTACATTTGACCTCTTGCATTACGGCCATTTAGAGATTTTAAGACGCGCCAAGCAACTAGGGGATAGGCTTATTGTAGGCTTATCAACCGATACTTTTAATGAGGGTAAAGACAAAGTCTGTGTTATTAAGTATGAAAAACGCAAGCAGCTATTAGAGGCGCTGCCTTATGTTGATCTTGTAATTCCAGAAAATACGTGGGAACAAAAAGCAGATGATGTACAAACTCATCATGTGGATGTATTTGTAATGGGTAGCGACTGGGAAGGAAAATTCGATCACTTAAATGAATTTTGTGAAGTCCGTTACTTTCCAAGAACTCGCGGGATTTCCACTTCAGCTTTAAAGAAAGTTTTAGATAAAGACTAGTTTTTTGAGAAAAAGTAATAGGTGTTGATCTGCCTATGAGTGGGGAGTTTTGTTTTAAAGCTACCGGTTTTTAACAAAATTATAAATATAAGTTGCGAGTTGTTGCGTAGACGAAATGATTAGATATTAAACATTCGAGCTATTTCTTGATTGAAAATCCTCAACTTGTCGCCATGCTTTAATAAAAAAATACACATAATATAAATCATTATAATTGGATATATTTGCGAATTCAAGGCAGTGAGCTTTGATTTACCTTCACTAAGAGTTTGATATTATAAATAACTAGTTTTATAATGAAATTACTGCAAAAAATTAAAAACAAACTGGAATATGAACAAATAAAACGAATAAGGCGTATTTCTAAAAAAACACCCAAGAAAGAACAGTTTTTTTTCTCAGACCCTTGGAACTTAGAAGTAAATATAATTGAAGCCGTTAATTATTTCGCTGAACATTCAGGTAAACCGGTTTATTATGGGATTCCTGAACGATTAGTAGCAGCAGCTGAGAAGGTAGTAAGTTCCAAGGCCATTGTTCTAAATGAAAATCACAGAAAGTTATTTGAATCAAAATTTATAGAAAGTAAATATTGCGTTTTTGCGCACTGGAAACACCCCCGATATTATATAGAAAATCAAAAACTGATCAATATTTGGCATGGCATTCCTTATAAGCGTATTGGCAACTTGAAGTACAAAAAAACAGGTGGCGTTTTTGCGGATATCACAATTGGAACTTCTCCTTTGACACAAGGTATTTTTTCAAAAGCCTTTGCAGTGCCGCTCGATAGTGTAACGCAATCTGGTTATCCTAGAAATGATATCTTGGTGCGCATCCATAAAGACAAAGAAAACTGGAAAAGAAAGATTAAAGGGGATTTATTAAATTATGACAAAGTTTTTATTTGGCTACCGACTTTAAGACAAGATTTTATAGGGTCTCATGCTACCCATGGAACTTCTGTGGATAATGCGTTTCAGGTTAAGGACTTTGATGCGCAAAAATTTAATGAGTTATTAAAAGAGAAAAACACCTTGTGCATTGTAAAACCACATCCTTTTTCCATGCAAAAAGATGTATCACAAGATTTAAGCAATATTCTATTCATTAACGACCAATGGTTGTGGGATCAAGGTATCACTCTATATCATTTAGCGGCTTGTACCGATGCACTGATTTCTGATGTGTCTTCCATTATTATCGACTATTTACTAATTGACAAACCTATTATCTGCCTAAGCAGTGATTTTGAGAAATACAAAGCTGAACGTGGTTTTGTTTTTGATGATTTGGAAGCATGGATGCCAACACCAATTCTTAGAACCCAAGATGCTTTTTTTGAACACCTTCAAAATGTCTTGGAAAATGGAACAGATACCTACGGTGCAAAACGGAAAAAATTAAGAGATCAATTTTTTAAACATCAAGACGATCAAAGTGCAGAACGATTATTGGCTCATTTAAGAGCCCAATAAAAGTAACTAAGAAAAAAGAACTTTTAAAATATTTTTATTTCAATTCTCAAAAGATTAAAATCATGTCAAGAACCATTGCCATCATCTTAGCCGGTGGAAAAGGAATTCGATTGGGCGCTAAACACCCCAAACAATTTATTAAGATTGCCGGAAAAAAGGTGATTGAACATACCATAGAAGTTTTTGAAGAACATCCGGAAATAGATGAAATTGCAATTGTTACTAATCCAGATTATATTCGAGACACTGAAAAAATATTGGTTGATAATTTATATCCCAAAGTCAAAAAAGTTTTGGCAGGAGGGGCTGAGCGATATGATTCCAGTCTTGCAGCTATTAATGCCTATGAAGGCGAAGATGTCAATTTGATTTTTCATGATGCTGTTCGGCCTTTGGTCAGTCGCCGAATAGTCTCAGATTGTATTGAGGCATTAAAAACATATAATGCAGTTGATGTGGCCGTTAAAACTACTGATACTATTATTGAAGTAAAGGATAGCCTTATTCAAAACATCCCTGATCGTAGTCGTTTAAATAATGGACAGACGCCTCAGGCTTTTAAAATAGAAACTATTAAAAACGCCTATGAAATAGCTTTAAAAGATCCAAACTTTAAGGCTACCGATGATTGCGGTGTTGTAAAAACATATTTGCCACAGGAGGACATTTATGTTGTAGAGGGTGAAGGCTATAATATGAAATTGACTTATAAGGAAGATATTTTTCTATTAGATAAACTTTTTCAACTTCGGTCTATTGCAGATTCCAAAGCTGAGTTAACAGATAGCAGTAAAATTGGACTTAAAGATAAAGTTATAGTTGTTTTTGGCGGTAGTTACGGAATAGGAAAAGATATTGATGATTTGGGGACTCAAAATGGAGCAAGAGTACATTCCTTTAGTAGAAGTACTACAAATACGGATGTGTCCAATATTGAGGACATCCGCAATGCATTTTCGAAAGTGTATCAAGAAGAAGGTAAAATTGATTTTGTGGTCAATACGGCTGGAATTTTAGATAAACAGGCGCTACATAATATGGCCTTAGAAGATATTCAAAAAAGTGTGAATGTGAATTATTTAGGCTCTATATACGTAGCAAAAGAAGCTTTTCAGTATCTCAACAAGACCCAAGGTAGTTTACTTTTATTCACCTCTAGTTCTTATACTCGTGGAAGAAGTTTATACAGTTTGTATTCTTCTTCAAAAGCTGCCATTGTCAATTTAACTCAGGCCTTGAGTGAAGAATGGGATCACGTTAAAATTAATTGTATCAATCCTGAACGTACCAAAACACCGATGCGAGTAAAGAATTTTGGACAGGAACCTGATCATACGCTCTTAAAATCTGAACAGGTGGCAAATGCGGCTATAAACACCTTGTTTTCCAGCTTTTCAGGACAAGTGATTGATGTGAAAAATTAATGGAAGGAAAGATAACATCTAAAATTCATTTTTCTCTGAGAATAAAAGACCATTTGCCAATTAGTCAAATTATGAAAGAACTGACAAAAGCAAAACGTCAAAAGATCAGAGATATCTATTTTCACCAATGAGGTATGAAAAGTAAAAAAAGGATTTTAGAACAGATTTTAAAATAAAATTAATAATGCAAACGGTGATTTCAACATTTAAAAAAATTTATTGGCGGAGTAAAATAAAAGGAATCAATTTCTTAAAGAAAGTTTTACCAAAATACAATCGAGTAATAATTGTTGGAAATCATCGATTGGAAGATAATGCCATATCATTAGCCAATTATATTGTAGAAAATTATTCTACTCCTGTTTACTATGAAATTTCAAAGGAATATATAAATCAAGCTAAAAAATTTCTTAACCCAGAGGTAAAGATTTTAGATTCTTCAAAAAAAACGAAAGAACTTTTTAAGGCATTGACTACCAAATATATCTTTTTTACTTATCCTTATAGTTTAAGTAATAATACCAATTCTAAACGCCAAAAAATGATTAATGTTTGGCATGGGGTTGGCCATAAAAAAATAGCGAAAGGAAGAGGTAGAGGATCAACCGGTATTCCTGCTGATTTAACCATTGGGACTTCAGACCTTTCTTGTAATATGTTTTCGGAATTTTTTGATGTTCCTATAGAAAGTGTCGTAATTACCGGCTATCCACGAAATGATATGATGCTCAATGCGCAAAAAGATAGGGGCAAACTAAGAGAGAAATTAATATCAAAACTCGGCAATTATAAGCATTTTATTATCTGGATGCCTACGTATAGATTAATTATGGGGTCTGAAGTGGAGGGTACTGATAGAATGCCCGCGGGAAAGAAAATAGAAAGAGAAAATATATTCCAAATGCGCAATTTTGATGCAGAACGGTTTAATGCAATATTAAAAGAAAACAATGCCTTGTGTTTGGTAAAACCGCATCAGTTATTTACAACCGATATAGATGAATCTTATTTAAGCAATATAAAACTAATCAATAATGATTGGATTTATGAGCGAGATATGTCACTTTATCAGTTCCTTGCTTGTACGGATGCTTTGATTACTGACTATTCCTCCGTAATGATTGATTATTCGCTTTTAGATCAGCCTATCTTTTGTATTGCAGAAGATTTAGAAGAATATAAAAAAACACAAGGCTTATATTTTGACGATCATGAAAATTGGGTGCCAACAGAACTATTCCAAAATCAGGATGATTTCTTGAAAGCAATAGAGCATTTTTTAAGTACTGGGGAAGATTCTTATCAAGTAAAGCGACATAAAATCAGAGATGTATATTTTAAATATCTAGATAATCAAAGTTCAAAAAGAATTGTAGATTTTGCTTTTGAAAATAAAACTTTAAAAGGCCATTAATTCACATTTTTGAATTTTTTTAAATAGGTCTAAAAATTATAATTGCGAAAAAAGCAGGATGATAGAATTACAAAACATATATATCGAAAAAGCCGAAGACAAGGTTTTTTTTAAAGCAGATTGTTTAATAGACAACCAATTGCAAGTATTGTGGTTTTCCACAGATATAGCCAATGAAAAATATATCTCAACATCAAATGCTGATGCTTTTATTCTATTTATCTTTTTTTATGCGGTTTTTGAGAATTTGGAATTTAAATCTAATGTGCCAGTTTCCAAACGCTTGAAATTTGGATTGTTGGAGGTTTTGTTGCCCGCTTTTCAGGAGATGGGTTTTAAAGCGCAACCAGAACAGTTTTCGTTTGAGTTGGAAGATGACAGCCTTTATCCAGAAGCTACAGCTGTGGGCACGGCGATGTCTTTTGGGATAGATTCCTTCTACACCCTTATCAAAGGAAATGGCTCCATTCAGAAACTAAATTACTTAACACTTTTCAATGCGGGTGCCTATGGCAATTATGGAGGTGACAAAGCAAAAGAATTGTTTGATGCCATGAAAAATCGAGTGGATACCTTTGCGAATCAAAACAATTTAGGGTTTGCTTGGGTTGACACCAATCTTAATGAAACTTTTAGATTTCCATATATCCAATCCCACACCTTTCGGAATTTTGCCTGTGTCTTGGTTTTACAAAAATTGTTTAAAACTTATTATTACGCTTCCACCTTTAGTATAAATGATTTTAGACTTACACAGTCTGATCCTTCAAATTATGACTTATTAAATTCCAAGGCAATTTCCACAAACTCCTTAGAATTTCATATTACCGGATTAATCGAAAATAGGATTGACAAAACTAAAGTTGTTTCAAGCAATGAAATTTCTTATGATAATTTAAATGTTTGCTTAGTTACTTCAGACTACGCAGGGGCTAGTTTAGCGACAACCGCTAAAAATTGCTCTAAATGCGAAAAATGTGTCAGAACTATGGTTACTTTGGATATTTTAGGTAAACTTGAGCTGTATAAAAGTGTTTTTGATTTAAATATTTATGCTAAAAACAAAAATAAATATCTAGCTCATTTACTTTATAAAAAATATAGAGCCAACTATGTTTTTTCAAAGGATATATTCAATGAAGCTAAAGTTCGAAATTACAATATCCCTGCAAAAGCCTACTATCTTGCTTCTATGAGAGTTTTTCAACCTATTGTAAGAAAACTTAAACATTGACAGTTTTAAATTCTTCTACTATCAAAAAGGATATGTCCGTTAGTTTTCAATATTTATTCGGTAATTTCCCTTTAAACTTAGGAATACATAAATTTGCAGCATGAAAATGGAAGTCATATATAGTGTACTTATTCTTTCTTTGGTTCTAAACATCTTATTTTTCTATTTTGATACGGTTAAATTCATCTGGCCAAAAATAAAAAACAGATTAGAGGAACGGAAAACTATAACCAATATAGCGGAAAGTACTCCTGAAGTTATAGCGGACAGGGGCCTGAAAATTTTAAAGACTAATAAGTCTTTGATGAATTGGAATGAACCTAAGGGTTTTACACAAGAGTTATTACTCCTAAAAAGTAAGCATTACTCAAAATCGAAGGAATACAGATTGTACAACTATCCGCGGGCTTATCTATATTATGGCCTTTCGGAATTTTTTGTAAAAACTCGAAATAAAGAGAAACTAGTAGAATTGAAAAAGGTTTTTGATAATTTTATTGGTTTTAAAAACCAAAATACATTTAAAATCAATAGAATAGACCAACTTCCTTTTGGTTTAACTGCTCTAACTCTTTATGAAGAATTTAAGGAGGATAAATACCTTTATTTTTCCGAGGAATTATATGATTACGTTATTAAATCTGTGGGAGAAGACGGAATTATCTCTTATCGAGAAGGTCAGGAAGTAGTCTTTTTTGATACCCTGGGTATGTTTGTTCCTTTCCTTATAAAATATAATAAATATAGGGAAAATGAAAATTTATTGGAATTGGTCAAATCTCAGTTAGATTACTATATTCATCATGGAATAGATAAAGAATCTTTTTTACCGGCGCACGCGGTTCATAGAGCGTCAAAGGTAAAAGTAGGATCGATAAATTGGGGGCGCGGCATAGGTTGGTACTTAATCGCTCTATCCAATTATTATCAGCAAACGGGAGAATTTGAGAAAGAATTTAAAGGTGTTTTGGCTTCTTTAGATAAGCTGAAAACCCCTGAAGGACTTTGGCAACAGTTCCCAGGAAGTTATGGGAAATTTGATGCTTCAGCAACCACCGCTTTTTTGTATTCCTTTAGCTTTCATAAAGATATTAAAATGAATAGAAATGAAGTCTTGAATAAGTTAAAACCTTACCTTGGTTCAGATGGTAGTATCCTTGAAACTTCTGGAGATACTTATGGGCCCAACCATTATTCAAGTCTTTTTGGAAAAAGTGAATTTTCTCAGGGAATGTTACTCTTGTTGTTGAGTCAATTAAATAAATAGAAATGAAGAATAGTCTAAAAATCGCAATCTTAACGCAACCGCTACATGATAATTATGGAGGCTTACTTCAAGCTTATGCCTTAAAAGAAGTTTTAAATACCTTAGGGCACGAAGCTATTATAATAGACAGAAGAGGAGGGAAGCCAAAAGGTTTACGGAAAATTGCCTCTAGAGTTAAAGGGAAACTCTTGGGTAGAGAGGTAATTAGTAAAAGGCACCAAGATATAATTTCCAAAGAGACGATATCATTCAGGGAAAAATATATTCCTAATTTATCTGAAGTTATTGAGGATAACCAAGGAATGTATAAATTAAACAATATGAACTTTGATGCCTATATTGTTGGAAGTGATCAGTGTTGGCGACCTAAATATTCGCCGTATATAAGAAATTACTTTCTCGATTTTGCAAAAGAGAAAAGTAACATCAAGAGGCTATCCTTTGCAGCCTCCTTTGGGGTTTCTGATTGGGAATTCACAGACGAGGAAACGCAAGACTGTAAAGAACTTTTACAGCGTTTTGACGCCATTAGCGTACGGGAGAAATCTGGAATTGATTTGGTAAAGAAACATCTAGGCAGAAATGATGCTGTACACCTAATTGACCCCACCATGTTACTTGCTACGGATGATTACAAAAAAATTGCCGCACAAGAGAAAACAAAACCTTCTGACGGCAATCTAAAAGTTTATGTTTTGGATAAATCAGATTCTAAAATGCGAATTATTCGCGATGCCGAAAAGAAGCTTGGTCTAAAAATGTTTGAAGTCCTTCCTAAAAAAAGATTGGGGTCTGAACCAGTAACTAATCAGAATGTCACTGATTTCGCCTATCCCAATCCAGTAGAATGGTTGCGAGCGTATCAAGATGCGAAATTCGTTATTACTGACTCCTTTCATGGAACTGCTTTTTCCATTATGTTTAATGTTCCTTTTATTTCCATTGGAAATCCAAAAAGAGGAATGGCGCGTTTTGAGTCTTTACTGGGTATGTTTGACCTTGAAGATAGATTAATTTCTGATGATTTAGAGCATGTTAAAATAGATACTATCATTAATAACAAAATCAACTGGGATAAGGTAAATCAGATTTTGGACAAGGAGAAGATTAAAGCGCTCGACTTTTTAAAATCTAATCTGGATTAAACATCACTTGGTATGCGGGAATATCAATTAATAAAATAATTAAATGCCTACAATATCTGTCTTAATTCCTTGTTATAATGCTGAAAAGTACCTGTCTAAAGCTATAGAATCAGTATTGGGACAAACTTATGATGATTTCGAGTTATTAGTCTTAATAGATGGTTCATCAGATAACAGTAAAAAAATAGCTGAGGATTTTGCTAAAAATGATAAACGTATCAAAATCTTCGAAAAGCCTAATAGCGGGGTATCTGACACTCGTAACTATGGCTTAAAAAAGGCTAAAGGTGAATTCGTTTATTTTATGGACTCTGATGATTGGATAGAACCCCAACTCTTAGAAGAAAATCTAAAGATTTTAGACAGCGAAAATTTAGATCTAATTGTTTTTGGATATATACAGGATGATGAGAATACTATAGGAGATTTAATTGCTTCTAAGGAAGTAGCTCCTAGATTAACACAACTAAGTAAAGGCGACTTGAAAAATCGACTAGATCCATATCATATTGGATTGCTAGGTTATGTATGGAACAAAATATATCGCAAAGAATTCCTTTTAGATAATAATATTAATTTTCCAGTTGGAATTTCTTGGGGTGAAGACTTTTTATTTAATGCACCTGTTTTTATGTCTTCAAATAAAATCTATTTTAATTCTGGCTGCTATTATCATTATTTAAGTAGACCAACATTGTCTTTGGCAAAATCCTTTCAAGATAATTTATTCGAATTAATCATAAAAAAAAACGAAGTATTGGAGCAACTTTTGCTCGATTGGAGTGTAAACAATAAAAAAGAACTTTTATCTACCACACTCTTTTCGGGTTTTAAATATTGCTTACTTAACTTAAACGAAAGCAGTTTAAATCAGGCGAAAAAAACAGCTTACTTAAAATATATGTGCTCACATCCAAAAAGTGAAGAATTGTTTAAAAATTTTGTTCCTCAGGCATATAAAGATAAATTACTTTTAATACTCATTCGTTCTAAGAATATGAAATTGATTAACTTTTTAAGAAAAGTAAAATGAGTAAAGTCTTAGTCATAGCTTATAAAAAACCTCCATCCAATCTTAAAGAGAACATCCGGAAATCTTTTTCTTTTATAGCGCCTCCCAACATTAAAAATGAGTTAGAAATTATACAGCCGGACGCATCTATTAATACTTTTATTGGCGTTTTAAATCCAGAATTTGAGATCAATTCAAAAACCACAGAGATTGTATCTGGTTATACAAGAGACGTCGAAAATAAAAGTGGGCCACTAAAGGATGGTTCTTATTTTAAAATTAAATGGGAAGAGCAGTCTATTTCATTTAATGTAGATCGCTTTGAATCCAAATCCTTATGGTTTTATCAAGATGAAGAAAAATTCATAGTTTCCAATTCTCAATTATTGATAACATCTTTAAAAAAATCGTTTAAAATAGACCCCAAGACCATTAGTTGGTTTTTATCTTCGGGGGCAACGGGCTTTCAAAATGCTTGGGATTCCGAAGTGAAAAAAGTAATTCATAGTAATTTATATGCTTTTTCTCTAAAGGATTGGCAGCTTTCAAAAACAAATAGAGCTTATGCAATTGAGGACATAAGTTTTTCAAAAGAAAAGGAGTTTTTACAGAAACATGTTGATTTTACAAAGCAAGTTTTTGAAAAGCTATCAGCTAACAATCTTGTCCAAGATATGGTTTTACCTTTATCTGGTGGAAATGATAGTAGATTGTTGTTCTATATTTCAAATAAATTAAAAGAATATAAAGATCTAGCATTAGCGAATTGGGGTGTAAAAAAGGATCCAACTGTTTTTGATGATAAGAAAGTCGCAAACGAAATTGCCCAAGCTTACAATAAACCTTTAAAGGATTATTACCTACCATCTAAAATTGAGAATTTAGATAGTTTTTTTGAAACTTATATTCGAAATGGAGATTGTAGAATAGATCATTTTAATGCCTACACAGATCATTTTAAAATTTTTGAGCAACTCTTTACCGAAAAATATAAGTTTATTATTAGGGGGGACATTCCTTTTACTGAAGGCTTGGATTTAAATGAAAAAATGTCTAGAGCCCATATTGGAATTCCTAAATTCACAGATTATGGAAATTATACATCCTTTGTTCTTGACGATTTTGTAGAAATTCAAGAAAAGGACTTACCTTTAATTTCAAAAATTGAGACTGAAACTTTAATTGAATGGAGAGATCGGCTTTATATAGATTTTAGAATACCGATTGTTATTTCCTCTTTTGACGATTTAATAAATCCTTATATAGTAACCATAGCTCCAATGATTTCTTATTCTCATTTCCTTTTATACGCTCAACAAAAACCGAGTAAAAGAGGTGATAAGGCGCATATTGTCAAGCTTTCAGAAAAAATGGATGAGTCCAAAGTTGGTTTTAATGCTTCCCCATCAATTATGGGGATGGAAGAGTTGTTGAGAACTGAAGATACTATTAAATATTTAAAGGAATACCTAAGAAGTATGAATAATACTTTATTTTCTAAGGAAATGATTGAGAGTATCTGTAGTCAGTTGACTTTTAATGCACATTATAATCCAAACATTAAAAAACCCTTTAAAACTCAAATTATAAATTTTGCAAAAGAAAACGTACCCACAAAGCTTAAAAGTTTACTGAAAGCAAATTACACAAAGAATATAAATAGTCTAAGCCTGGCATATAGAATCGTTATGATTGACAAGGTTTCTAAAATATTTAATCAATCAACTACTTTATGATACCTTCAAGTATTTTAAACTTCAGAACAAAATATTCCATTTTACTTTTTCTTCAAGGCTTTAAGTCTTTTGATTATTTTAAAAATATCGCTGTAAACAAGAATAAAAAGCATGCCTATATATTTTTAGCCGCGGACTATGGTAATCTAGGTGATGTGGCCATTACGTATGCGCAAACCCGATTTTTAAGGGATAATTTAGGTGATGAATTTGAAGTGATTGAAATTCCGATAAGTCAAAGTTTGGAGGGGCTTCACTTTGTGAAGAAAAACATAAAACCTGGTGATATCGTGACATCTGTTGGCGGTGGAAACTTAGGGGATATGTATGATCAAATAGAGTACATTCGCCAATTAGCAGTAAAATACTTTCCAAAGAATAAATTCATTTCTTTTCCTCAAACCTTTGATTTTGCAGAAACCTCCAATGGAATAAAATCCTTGAGAATAGCGAAAAAAGTATATAATGCGCATCCAAATATGTTTTTTATTGCAAGAGAGAAAACTTCTTTTAAATTGATGCAAGGGCATTTTAATAAAACCACCATCTTGCTTACTCCAGATATCGTAATCAGTCTTGATAAGGAAAAACCAATGCAGAACAGGAGGGGAGCAGTTATTTGTATGCGAAGTGACAAAGAGAAAAATATAACCGAAGATCAAGCGTTATTTATTACCAATCAAATAAAGACCCGGTTCGATGCTGTGAAATACTATGATACGCATATCGATAAAAATAATCTTAATGTAGAAGAGAGAGAAACGGAGCTAGCTAAAATCTGGGATACTTTTAAATCTGCTGAATTGGTGGTGACAGACCGTCTACATGGAATGATATTTTGCTATATTACAAATACGCCGTGTTTGGTTTTTCAAAACAATAACCACAAAGTACGGGAGACTTATGATTGGATTAAAGGCAATACAAATATTAATTTGATGGCACGTTTTGATAAGGAAGAAATTAAATCATTTTTTCGAAGATCGCAATTCAATACAGGTACAATACAGAAGTTGAAAGATTTATATACACCCATAAGAGAAAATTTAAACTAGGAATGCAAAGAATACTCCATATATCTGGTAAAATGGATCGCGCGGGTGCCGAAACAATGGTTATGAATCTTTACAGAGCTATTAATCGTAAAGCGTTCCAGTTTGATTTTGTGGTTTTCTCAGATAAACCAGGAGACTTTGATTCCGAAATTAAATCACTTGGAGGAAAGATCTACATAATACAGGAACAAAATCCAATTGCAAGGATGTTCGCATTAAAAAACTTACTGATTGATCATCCAGAATATAAAATAGTACACGGGCACACACTTCTTAGCAATGTCTTCCATATGTGGGCAGCCAAAGAAGGTGGAATAAAGCACCGAATTTCACATGCGCATAGTACAAGTGACAAGGCGCGAAATGGTGTAGTCTCAAAATCATATCAATTAATAAGTAAATGGGGAATCAATCGTTTTGCAACTGAATATATTAGCTGCGGTCAAGATGCAGCTAGCTTCCTTTTTCCTTACCAGAAAGATGTTTTATTGTTGCCCAATGCAGTAGATGCTGTAAAACTGAGTAGAATAGGAGAAAATCAAAAAGAGTATATAAAGGAGAAATTTGGATTTTCTGGATTTAAAATTGTTCAAATAGGGCGATTGCAAGACGTTAAAAACCACAGCTTCACTATTCATTTAGCAGAATTTATGAAACAAAAGGGTTTGGATTTTAAGGTTTACTTTATTGGTCAAGGGCCTTTAGAAAAAGAAATCCGTGCAGAGATTGCAGAAAAGAATTTAGAAGATGTAATTGAAATGTTGGGTTTGCGAACCGATATTCCTGAATTAATGGCAGGCGCCGATGCCATGTTAATGCCTTCTCTACACGAAGGCTTTCCTGTGGTTTTGGTAGAAAGTCAAGCTGTGGGCTTACCGGCTTTAATTTCTGATACAATCTCAGCCGAAGTGGATTTAGGCCTGGACTTGGTTAAATTTTTACCTTTGGATGCTGAATTGGAAATTTGGGCATCTACTCTTATGAAAATTAAGAATAAAACTGAAGATGCGGAACAAAGATTAGATACCATTAAAAAAGGAGGATTTGATATTGCCGAAAACGTAAAAAAACTGGAAGATATTTATCGAAACATGGCCTAATTGTTTTTAAGTCAGCATTTTATTTCACGTTCCTCCGCTTTTAATAATCGTTTTGCTTACTTACTTTGATTTTTATGAATACGCTTAAATATGTGTCCGATTTGTAACTATGTTATCCGAAAAAATCAATACAAAGTACTTGGAGTTTTTCTATTTTCGCACTTTCAATTTTCAGATCAAATGTTTTTGAAATAAAATGACGCAAGAAAAATCAAATCCTCGTATTACCATCCTCATGGCCATTTACAATTGTGAGCCTACTTTGCGCGAGGCGATAGATTCGCTCTATGCTCAAACATATAAGGATTTCAAATTGGTGCTGTGTGACGATGGTTCTACCGATGAGACGTACGCTATCGCTAAAGAATATGATGATCGTTATCCTAATATTATCCTCTTAAAAAACGAGAAAAACATCAAATTGGCTGCCTCACTTAATCGTTGTTTGGAATATGCAGATACCGAATATATTGCTAGAATGGATGGTGATGATATTTCATTGCCCACAAGGTTTGAGAAAGAAATGCATTTCTTGGATAAACATCCTGAGTATGCCATAGTGAGTACATCTATGATCTATTTTGATGAAAATGGAGACTGGGGTGTCGCAAAAGTGAATCCCACCCCAAGTATAGATAGTTTTAAAACCGGTACGCCACATATTCATGCGCCGTGTATGATTAGGACCTCCGTTATGAAAGAGATAGGGGGGTATACTGTAAATAAATATACAGAACGCGGTCAAGATGTCTATTTATGGTATACATTTTATAAAAATGGTTACAAAGGTTATAATTTAGAAGAGCCGTTATATAAGATGAGAGATGATAAGAATGCTGGAACAAGACGTACTTTTAAAGTGAGATACTATGGTTTTATTAGACAAAGAATGATTTTTAAAGGATTAGGAATAAAATTTGGATTCTTTTACGCACTTCCTATTTTGATGAAAGCTTTTATTCCGAACTCTTTAATGGAGTTCGTGAAAAAGAATAGAACCTAAAAATAGTGACACTAGCCTAAATATATAATTGTATTTTAACAATTGAAATGGAATATTCAATATATAGTAAAATCAAACTTTTTGTACGCTATCAATTAGGAGAAATCTTAAATTTATTTATCAAACCCGACCCCAGTTTTTGGATATTTTCTTCTAGTTATAATTTATTTTTCAACTATAATTCTAAATATTTATTTGAGTATGTTTTAGAAAACCATCCTGAGATTAACTGTAAATTTGTAATCAATGGTGATAAAGAAAGAAAAGAGTTAACTGAGATCTACGGTGATTATTTTATTGAAACAAAAACCTTAAAAGGTATTAGAACCGCTTTAAAAGCTGGTGTTTGGATAACCTCGGCAGGAATGCCAATTTATTTGTTGTTTTCTGGCAGACGTCGCATTATATTTAATGTTTGGCATGGGGTTCCGCTTAAAAGAATCGGATTTTTAGACAAAAGTATATCCCGTCTTCAAAGAATTTATACAAAATTATATTTCTCTAATAATTACTCATTTATTACTACTCCGTCATCAAAATTAATTAGCTTATATGCCTCGAGTTTTGATGTAAACGAAGATAAAATTAGAGTTTTGGGCCAACCTAGGAATGATCTTTTATCAAAACAACTAGATCGTAATATTTGGATTGATAAATTATACCCCAAATTACCCGATTTTGAAAAAATAATACTTTACGCCCCTACTTTTCGTGATTATGGTGAAACTCAATTATTCCCATTTGATGATTATGATATTGAATTATTGAATTCATTTTTAAAGAAAGAAAATTTGATAATATTTATTCGTTTTCATCAATCAGAAACAAGTCTGATAAAAGAAAAAGCCGATGGTAGAATACAGTTTATTAATAGTGTTAAAATTAATGATATTAATGCTGTTCTAAATTGTTTTGATTTATTAATAACAGATTATTCAAGTATATATCTAGATCATCTAATTACAGAAAAGCCTCAATTATTTCTTCCATATGATATTAAACGTTATTCTTCAAATGAAGGACGTGGTTTTAACTTTAATTATGACGAGTTTACACCTGGACCAAAACCTAAAACTCAAGAAGAGTTTATTTCTGAGATAAAATCCTTACTAAATAATGATAATTATTATTTAGAAGAACGAGATAAACTAAACAATTTTGTAAATGAAATAAGATATAATAGCAGTTCTGAAATTGTACGATTTTTAAAAAAAGAGTTAAATTTAAAATAAACTTCCTTTCGCATGAAGCTTTTACATGTGTTTTCTGCCCCACAATCTGCCTATATCTTTATGGAAGGGCAATTGCAATATATGCATAAACATGGATGTGAGGTTACCGTCGTCATTCCTGCGGATAGGATAATTAATCCCAAATTTAAAACAAGAGAACCCAATATTAAGGTTATTAATGCTCCAATTAAACGGAATATTGCTTTGTTCAATGATATTTATACCTTCTTTTGTCTATTGTGGATTTTTATAAAAATAAAACCTGATATTATTCACCTTCATACACCCAAGGCCTCATTAATAGGGGCTCTTGCAGCTAGAGTATTATTTAAAAAAAACATTGTTTATCAAATGCATGGTTTGGTTTCAATTCGTGGTAATCAAGTTGAAAAAGGTTTGTTGTATCATATGGAAAAACTCACCTGCACCTTAGCCACCAAAATTTTTGCAGTTTCTAAAAGTATTAGAGACTTTGCTATTGAAAATGAATACACTTCCATTGACAAAATTAGTGTTATAGAAAATGGAACAATTAATGGGATTGAGTATCATACACGATTCAATCCAAAGAATATTCTTAAGAACGTCAAGAATCTAGATCAAAAAACCGAAAATAAATTTGTCATTGGATTTGTGGGGAGAGTTTCTGACGATAAGGGAATTTATGAATATTTGGATGTTATAGCGCGATGTAGAAAAAATAGTCTCGAAACAATAGGTGTTGTTATAGGACCAGATGAAAGTAATGGTCTATTCGGAAAACACATGAAGGAACTTGACTTAGCGTTTGATACTGATATTCTGTATTATGGCGATCAAACAGCACCCGAGTCATACATGATCTATTTTGATGTGCTATTATTACCCACTAAACGCGAAGGTTTCGGATTAGTTGCAACAGAAGTAAATGCTCTTGAAATACCAGTGATAGGTTATGAGATTCCAGGTTTCAGTGACGCAGTAATAAATGAGGAAACGGGATTTTTAGTACCTTACATGAATGTTGATGCGCTATATAAAACTTTAATTAAATATTATTTTGACCCTAAATTAAAACTAAAACATGGAGTAAATGGTCGGAAAAGAGTGATAAAAGATTTTGATTCTAATAAGATTTGGGAATCCCTTTTAGCTGAGTATCAAAAAATGTGAGAATTCATTACAAAGATTAGGTAGTTAGCTTATTTTTGCGCGTTATGTTTACTTTGCACTAATTTTTTTAAAAAATGATATAAGAAAAAACAAATCTTCGGATTAACATTCTCATATCCTCATGCCGCTGCGTACTTTATCAATCAGAGTTTATCTATTCACTCTCTAACCAGAAGTATTAGGATTTTAAGCTTATACATTATCAGAATGGTTCTGCCGATTAATTCCTTTTCCAAAGAATATAAAGATGGTTATATTAACATTATCACTATAATTGAACATAGTAATCATAGGTTTAGCTTAAAATCATAAAATTAATTTATAGAAAATGAAAATAATAATGCTAGCTGGGAAAGGAGTAAGCACAAACTATATTTATAACGGAATTACATCAGAAGTAAATATTGAAAAAATACTAATAACTCAATCCTCTTCAACAAAAAAAATGCTTAAAAGGCGAATCAAAAGATTAGGTTTTCTTACCGTTTTTAACCAGCTGATATTTCAGGTTTTTATCACAAGAACCATAAAAGTTTTTTCTAAAAATCTTTATAAAAAAAGAATAAAAGACTTAAAATTAAATAGTAATCCCTTACCTAAGGAAAAAATTATAGAAGTAGGATTAGTTAATTCTGAACTAACAAAAAAAACAATAAAGAATTTAGATCCAGATGTCATTATTGTTAATGGAACGGCTATTATTGGAAAGAAAATATTGGAATGCACCAATGCTCTCTTTATCAATACCCATGTAGGAATCACTCCTCAATATCGCGGCGTTCATGGTGGGTATTGGGCATTGCGAAAAAATGATAAAGAAAATTTTGGAGTTACAGTCCATAAAATAGATAAAGGCATTGATACAGGTGAAATTATTGGTCAGGCTACCACTTCAATAAAAAAGAATGATAATTTTCTAACTTATCCATTATATCAATACGCATTAGCATTGCCCTTATTAACAAAAACGATTCAAGACATAAAGGAAGAAAAATTTATTTCTTATAAAAAGGAAGATGCTAAAAGTCATTTATATTATCATCCTACTTTTACGCAATATCTTTACGGTTGGATCAAATACGGAATAAAATAATTATGAATGGAAAATTTGTAATATCGTTAGATTTTGAACTTCACTGGGGTGGTGCTGAAATTTGGGACTTACAACAAATGAAGGATCATTTTTTGGATGCGAGAAAAGCGATTCCAGCAACTTTAAGAGAATTTGAAAAAAACGGTATCCGTGCCACTTGGGCAACTGTAGGTTTTCTATTTGCCAAAGATAAAGAGCAATTGATGGATTTTTCTCCAATTAATAAACCAAGTTACGTCAATAATAAACTTTCTTATTATAACTATATAGAACAAATAGGCAATGATGAAAAGGAGGATCCCTTTCATTATGGAACCTCTTTAATTGAAAATATAATACAAACTAATGGACAAGAATTAGCTACACATACTTTCTCTCATTATTACTGTAACGAGGAAGGGCAAACCCCAGAACAGTTTGAAGCCGATTTGAAAGCAGCACAAGCTATAGCTTTTGAAAACTTCAATATTAAATTAGAATCATTGGTTTTTCCGAAAAATCAATACAACCATTCTTATTTAGAGATTGTCAAACGACAGGGAATTAAAGTAATTCGCTCTAATCCAAATGTTTGGTTCTGGCAAAGTTCATATGGAAAACTAACTCCTGTACTAAGAGCAATTGATACTTTGGGTCCTATTAGCTCTTCTATAAGCTTTAATATAAAGGATTTAGAAAACCAAAATGGAGTATTGGAGCTACCTGCAAGTCGATTTTTCAGGCCTTATAAGGAAAAGGAGAGTCGAATTCAGAAATTGAAAATACGTCGTATCAAAGCTGAAATGACTTATGCAGCAAAAAACAATCGTATTTATCATTTATGGTGGCACCCACATAATTTTGGTGAAGACTTAAAACAAAATCTAAATCAATTAAGAGAAATTATCGATCACTATAATTTTTTAAAAGAAACCTATAATTTCCAATCAAATTCAATGAGTGATTTTATTTAAAAGCATTGCTCCCAATGAGTCAAAAATAAAAAACTCATTCCATTACATATATCTACCAAGAGCGATTCGAAAATCAGCATTTATGAGCTATATTCCATGAACCGGATTACTTTTCATTACAAGCCTCATAAATATACACAAAACCCTATTTGATCTTAACCTTCCCAACTACCTCCCCTCCGAGGAGGTCAGAACTGCCCCTTCAGGCAGTTTCCTGTCCGTCTAGTAGGCGGGGTGGGTGGGGCTAGTTCTGGGTAGGCCCAGTTCGGTGCAGAGCCTAAAAGAATATAGGCCTACCTCTAAAAATAAAGTGTTTATTTCCTAAATTCCTAAGCCCATAAACCTTTCAACTTCATCTCCGAAGGTGCCTGAGTGTTTTGAAAGCACTCTAAATAATAAAAATTACAAATCAAACTTTCTCGCTTTCAAAATGTATCGAAGGCTCGGTTTCAATTTCCTCCAGTTGTGCCTGTATACCTCAACATTCGTGCATTCGTGGCCAACCCCATACACACTCTACCTCATAAACAAAAAGGCCACCAAAACGGCAGCCTTTAATCAAAATATATTCTAATAGATTACTTTATCTCAAGCAATTCTAGATCGAAAGTTAGGTCTTGACCGGCAAGAGGATGGTTTGCATCAACGATAATAAAATCGTCTTTTACATCCGCTACTCGCAATTGGCGTTCAGAACCATCAGGGTTTTTAGACACTAGACCCATTCCAACTTCTGGCTTTATTTCCTGCGGTAGGTTTTCGTTAGGTATTTTTTGGAAAAGCTCTTTTTGAACTTCACCATAGGCTTCCTCTTTTGGAATAGTAATTGTTTTCTTTTCGTCCACTTTCATATCAACCAATCCTTTTTCAAAACCCGGGATTAAACGGCCTTCTCCAAGTTTTATCTCTAGTGGCTCACGTTCAATAGAACTGTCGAACACTTGTCCGTCATTCAATTTTCCTGTGTAATGAAGTTTTACGGTTTCATTTCCTGTTACTTGACTCATAATGTTTGTTTTTTTGATTATTTAATCAATAAGAGCACAAAACTATAGGTTTGTATTGCCAATTCCACAAAATCCTGTACTTAATGTGCTAGTTTAAGGAAAAGTTAACGTATTGCTTCCTAAACAATTTTTTGACCTTAATAGAAATAGAATATTTATGAAATACCTAATTTACAATAGGTTATATTTTGGAAGATGTAGAACGATTTTAATTTCTTTGAGAAATCTAAAATTTTATTTTCAACACGTGGAATCATATTTCCCTAACAATAACTTAATAAGTTACGAATATTTTTGAAATAAAAATTTCTATCAACTATAACTATTAAATTATTACTAAACGCTATATTAGTTTTTTCAATTTTAAGTATATTATAAAATAATTCATAACCTATATGTTAAAACAATTGACAAAATCTGAGAAGCTTCTGGAAAGAAGAAAAAATGTTGTAGCCAATGGCGTGGGCGTTTTTAACACTGCCACCGCACGAGCCGCAAAAGGAGCCATTATCATAGACGAAGATGGTCGCGAATTGATTGACTTTGCCGGTGGAATTGGGGTTGTAAATGCTGGCCATTGTCCCGAGCCAGTAGTAAAGGCCATTCAAGAGCAGGCCGCAAAATATATCCACACCAGCTTTAATGTGGTTACTTATGAACCTTATCTTGAACTTTGCGAGAAACTGGTGGAGTTACTTCCTCATGGCGGGCACACGAAGGCGATGCTCGTTAGTACAGGTGCCGAGGCAGTTGAGAATGCAGTAAAAATAGCTCGTCAGGCTACTAAAAGGCCAGGCGTACTTTGCTTTACCGATGCTTTCCACGGCCGTACCCTGATGGCCATGACTCTTACCAGTAAAATTGACTATAAAATGAATTCAGGACCCTATGCTCCTGAAGTTTATAGACTTCCATTTCCTAATTTTTATCGGTATCACGGTTCTTTGGAAATGAATCAATTTGTTGATATGGAATTAAAACGTCTCTACGAAAGTGCAAAAAATTTGGTGGATCCCAACAGCTTGGCGGCAGTAATTTTGGAACCTATTCAAGGGGAAGGTGGTTTTAATCCAGTGCCACAAAAATATTTTGAAGGCCTTCGTAAATTCTGCGATACCTACGGAATTATGCTTATTGCAGACGAGATTCAGAGTGGTTTTGGCCGTACCGGAAATTGGGCCAGTTGGCAGAACTACAACGTAACTCCTGATATAAGCACCTACGCCAAATCATTGGGTTCAGGAATGCCGATCGCAGCAATTCTTGGAAGAGCCGAAATAATGGATGCTGCAGCCCCCAGTAGCATTGGTGGCACCTATATTGGAAACCCTGTTTGTTGTGCAGCAGCACTTGCAACTATTCAAATGATGAAAGATGAAAACCTAAACCAGCGCGGTATTGAGGTAGGAAATATTATTGAGGAACGTTTTAAAAAAATGCAAGCTAAATATCCACAAATCGGTGATGTACGTGGCATGGGAGCCATGATGGCGATGGAATTTGTAAAAGATGGTGACCCCTTAAAGCCAGACGGAAAGCTTTGTGGTCAAATTGTTGGTAATTGTGCCGACCGTGGTCTGATAATCATAAATGCAGGAACATCTAAAAATATTATACGAGTACTTTGTCCATTGGTTATAACTAATGAACAATTAGAAAAAGGCCTTGATATTCTTGAAGAGGTTATTGAAAAGGTAACCCGAGAGGAATAAAAACGCTTCATTTAAATTACATAATACAATTTAAAAAAATAAGAATTATCGGGATATGTCGTCAGCCTGCTTAGCGCGCAGGAAATAGTCTTTCTCTAAAAAAATAAATAAATATATGAAACCATTTACCATTGCGGGAATTCAAATGCGAGTTTCTGCCACCCAGAGTAATCTGAAAATGATGAAACTGAAACTGGATATCACTATGCACCTTTATCCATCTGTGCAGTTGGTGCTATTTAGTGAACTTTGTGCTTATGGCCCATTAACCTATTACGCTCAGGAGATTCCTGGCGAATTTGAAACAGAAATGCAGGCTATGGCTAAAAAATATGGTATTTGGCTTTTGCCAGGTTCTATTTTTGAAAAGGATGGTGATAAAATTTACAACACCGCCACGGTCATTAATCCACAGGGAGAAATAGTTACTCGTTACCGAAAAATGTTCCCTTTTTATCCTTTTGAAGTTGGAATAACTCCGGGCAATGAATTTTGCACGTTTGAAATTCCGAATGTGGGTATTTTTGGAGTGTCTATTTGTTATGACATGTGGTTTCCTGAAACCGTCCGAACCCTGGCTGTTATGGGGGCTGAAGTAATTCTTCACCCAACGATGACAGGTACTATGGATCGTGAAATAGAACATTCCATCGCGCAAACCATGGCTGCAGTAAACCAATGTTTCTTTTTTGATATTAACGGTCTCGAAACTGGAGGTATTGGCCGCTCTACTGTTTGCGGGCCCGATGGAAGAATAATGTACAAAGCCGGAGCCACGGAGGAAATATTCCCCATTGAAATAGATATGGCCAGAGTTAAACGCAGCCGTGAACTTGGTGTAATGCGTTTGGGTCAACCCCTCAAAAGCTTTCGTGACAATCTTGGCGATTTCAGTATATACGCACCTGGAGCAAAACATCCATATCTCGAGGCCTTGGGGCCTCTTATTAAACCTACAAAAGTTGACAAACTAGAGCAACTCAAGAAAATGGAGAGCGAAATTGAACTCCCCGTCAGTGTGATGAGTTATAAAGGCGATGGCTATGAAGAATAAGGAGCTTATAGATATTTTAAATGTGAAAATCAACTTGAAGGTTGAGTTAGTTTATTAGCCAGTAAGCCAAACATGTTTCGGATGGAACAGCTTAAAGACAATGAGTAAACTAAGTGTTGAATTTTCAAACAACGATATTGAAAGAAAACATATTTCAGCAACTATTAAATAAATAATTATGGGAATAATGTCCAAAAAACCGAAACAAACCAACAACAAGATGAAGGATTTTATCACTTGGTTTGAAATCCCCGTTTTAAATATGGAACGGGCAACCGATTTTTACAACCATATTTATAATATCAAGATGGAAACCACGGAGATGAACGATTACGAGATGGCAGTTTTTCCAGTAACCACTGGCATCGGCGGAGCCTTGGTAAAGGGATCGGGTTGTGTACCCAGCGAAACTGGCTCTTTAATTTATTTGAATGGGGGCAAAAATCTTCAACCCATACTCGATAAAGTGGAAGATTTAGGAGGACGTATTATAATGCAAAAAACAAAAATAAGTGATGAGGCTGGATATTTTGCCCTTTTTATAGATAGCGAAGGCAACAAGCTTGCTATTAATTCCAAAAACTAAATAATGACCAACAAAAAAAAGAATATAAGTTCCCCTTATTACAGTATCGGCCAATTACGCATTTCTATTTGGCGAGATCTGAAAAGGATTAGTACTGTTCTTGCAAATTCTAAAAAAGGTTCTAAATGCGAGCAGGATTCTTTGGATACCTTAAAGGGTTTTTTGAAGGATATAAAGACCATTGAATTGTATTTTGTCTATCCCGGAAAAACCAGACTGGAAAAACTCTGCCAAGCGCTCCATAAAGAAGAATATATGTCTTTGGCGCACAATATTACAGAAATAAACAGGCAATTGGTAAGCGATGAATACTTGAACCATCCCACTTCTACCCATACTGAAGAAAATGATCAGGCTAGACCCGAAGATATTCGAGAGCTTTCTTCCGCCCAAAAGAAAAATTATTTTGAAGTGCTATTTGTGGAAGACCGTTCGGCCATTGAAGAGGTTGCACTTCACGAAAAACTGGACGAATTACGCGAACCGAACGAACAGTTTACTTACGATTTTTTGGTGCAGCGTTCATTTCAGGATTCTTTGATTGCCTTGCTTTTTAACCCAAACTTGCAGGCTGCGGTAATTCGTTATGCCCCGCCTTATGCTTCAGAAAATATCTCAGATTTATTAAAGCCTTATATTCAGAACGTTCTTAAAATTGATCTGGAAGGAACACCGGAATACGAACTTGGACCACTTTTGGGCAAACTTGTAAAACAATTTCGGCCAGAGTTGGACACTTATTATGTTACTGACACTTCCCTCACAGATTTAAAGGACAGTACCTTACGTCAATTCAGCCGTATTTATTATCGTAAAGAGGATTTGCAGGAACTTCATCTCGGTATTATTCGGGGAGTTCGGGAACGATTTGACACTCCGTTTTTTAGTGCCTTGAAGGAATATAGTCAAAAACCCACGGGAATATTTCACGCGATGCCCATCTCACGGGGAAATTCAGTTTTTAAGTCCCGATGGATAAAAGACTTTGGAGAATTTTACGGCCGCAATATGTTTTTGGCCGAAACATCCTCCACCACTGGTGGCTTGGATTCTCTACTACAACCCACAGGACCGCTTAAAAAGGCGCAGGAAATGGCTGCCGAAACTTATGGTGCCCAACGTACTTTTTTCGTTACCAACGGAACTTCCACTGCCAATAAAATTGTACTCCAGGCAATAATAGAACCCGGTGATTTAGTGCTTATTGACCGTGACTGCCATAAGAGCCATCACTATGGCATGGTTCTGTCAGGTGCCTATCCGGTATATCTTGATTCGTATCCTATTCAGGAGTATTCTATGTACGGCGCTGTACCTTTAAATAGTATTAAAGAAAAAATGTTGCAACTACGTGAGGCCGGGAGGTTGGACAAAGTGAAAATGCTCCTCCTTACCAATTGTACTTTTGACGGCTTGGTCTATAACGTTGAAAAAGTTATGCAGGAAATTTTAGCCATAAAACCGGATATGATTTTTCTTTGGGACGAAGCTTGGTTTGCCTTTGCAGGTTTCACCTATATATATAAGCAACGAACGGCCATGTTCACTGCCAAGAAACTTTTTGACAAATACCGAAGTGAGGCTTATAAAAAGGAATATAAAAATCATATAAAGAATCTTTCCGCTGGAGAGGAGCCCACTTTACCAGATCCTGAAAAAGTATGTATCAGGGTTTATGCCACACAAAGTACACATAAAACCTTGAGTAGTTTCCGTCAAGGTTCCATGATTCATATATGGGATGAGGATTTCAGAAAAAAATCTGAAAATACCTTTTTGGAAGCATATATGACGCATACGTCCACTTCTCCAAATTACCAAATGCTAGCTTCACTGGATGTAGGGAGAAGGCAAGTGGAGTTTGAAGGATTTGAAATGGTAGAAAAAAGCATCGAAATGGCCATGGTGCTTCGTGCCAAAATAACCAACAATCCTCAGTTGAACAAATATTTTGATGTGCTGACGGTAAAGGATTTTATCCCGGACCAATACAGGGAAACTGGGCTGGTAGAATATTATGACCCCAGCACTGGATGGAATAGAATGGAAACCGCTTGGGAAAAAGACGAGTTTATGTTGGATCCCACAAAAATAACCTTGTTTATAGGTAGAACAGGCGTTGATGGCGATACCTTCAAAAACAAATATTTGATGGACCAGTTTAATATACAAATAAATAAAACCTCTAGAAATACCGTTTTGTTTATGACCAATATTGGTACTACACGAGGGAGTGTTGCATATTTAACCAATGCCCTGTTAAAAATCTCGGAGCAGTTAGACGAGGAATTCCGCTCCTTAAATAGCCGGGAAAGCGAAATTTCGCAACAACGAATTCATTCTTTGATAAATGAAGTCCCGCCCTTGCCTGATTTCAGTTACTTCCATAGTTCCTTCCGGGCGGTTCCCACTGTTCCGGGTGGAAGTATCCGCGACGCATATTTTATGGCATATAATGAGGACAATTACGAGTATATCTCCCTTGGCGATTGCAAAAAAGCAATGACCAATGATCGGGACCTAGTTGCTTCCTCCTTTGTAATTCCGTATCCACCGGGCTTTCCTGTTTTAGTTCCAGGACAAGTTGTAAGTGAAGATATTATTAACTTTATGTTGGCACTGGACGTAAAGGAAATTCACGGTTATAGGGCAGATCTTGGTTTGCGTATTTTCCGAGACAGCGTATTGAACCGTCAAAAAACCGCAACCGCCCTAGGCGCAATGGGGATGGGAAATTCAAAAAAGAAAAAATAGATTAATTTAATTTAAAACACAATTAGTATGAGCACTGATAAACCAAAAACCAAATCTGAGTCCAAATCGAATGTGAAAACAAAATCGAAGTCGGGAGTTATGGATAAGAACAAGGCTGTAGCTGAAGAAAAATCGATTGGAAAAAAGGTGAAACCCACTACGAAAGCGAAGGCGAAAAAAACGGTCGCTAAGAAAAAAGCGGATAAACCAAAACCAGTGCTCAACGGAATTCCAGATATTCGGCGTTTCTTTTATAAAAATGAAACCCCTATTTATTTTATAAGTGCCACCAACTTTAACCTTTTGGGTGCCGATGAATGGATAAAAGGATTTAAATTCATCACCTACATCGAATGTTTTGATGGGTTACATCCCAACGTCTTTTCGCCTAAAGAAGAAATTCCGCACGACGAGTTTGAGAGCATAGAGGATATCAACAATTATCTATTGCAGCATCCCGAAGTTCAAGAATATATAAAGTCTAGAAAAAAAGGCAAAAATGCTGGAAAGGTAATGTTTCTAATGTTTACGGAAAAAACCGAAAATCTTGCCAAAAAACTGGGACTTGAAGTTATGTTCCCTTCGGCCAAAATGCGAACCGCAATGGATAACAAGGTAAACACCAATCGTCTTGCAGAAAAAGCTGGTGTTGCTTGTGTTCCCTATGTATTGTCAAAAGTGAACAATTACGAACACCTTGAAAAAGTTTCTAAGAAACTAGGTCATGATTTGGTAATTCAAACTCCTTTTGGCGATTCTGGACATACTACTTTCTTTATTTCAAATGAGGAAGAATACAAAGAGCATGCTGAAGAAATTGAAGCTGAAAAAGAAGTGAAAATAATGAAGCGCATTAACTGTCGCGGTTCTGCAATTGAAGCTTGTGTTACACGCCACGGAACCATAGTTGCTCCACTAATGACTGAATTAGTAGGGTTTAAGGAACTTACACCTTATAAAGGTGGTTGGTGTGGCAACGAGATTTACCCCGATTCTTTTAATCCAATCCTTCGGAAAAAAGCACGGGAATACACTCGTCTCTTTGGAGACCAATTACGAAAAGAAGGTTACAAAGGCTATTTTGAACTCGACTTTTTAATAGATGAAGACAATGGTGAGATCTATCTCGGCGAATTAAATCCTAGGGTTACGGGTGCCAGCTCCATTACCAATCATGCCGTTTTTGCCTTGGCTGACGCCCCACTTCACCTTTTCCATATTTTGGAATGGATGGAGGTGGATTACGACCTTAACGTTGACGCCATCAACAACAGATGGGCTAAGCAAGAAAATACTGATAGTTGGAGCCAATTAGTCATTAAGCACACCAAAAAAACCATTGAAAAAGTAACGGAAGCTCCACAGTCGGGCATTTGGCGAATTTTTGACAATGGCCATATCCAGTTCAACCGTATGGACACCCACCGTCGTGCAGTGGAAAGTGAAAGCGAGGCATTTTTTCTTCGGATAGCAAACAAAGATCATTATCTGTATGAAGGTGCAGATCTGGGTATTTTGGTGACACGAGGTAGGATGATGACCGATAATTTCCAACTTACCCAACGCGCTAAAACTTGGATAAATGCAATTAAGGGAAATTATGCATCTACCGTTTTGGAAGATAAAGCCGAACTACCTGAAATTATTGGTAGTCTTGCCAAATAATTAAAGCCTCAATCCGGAACGTTCCGAAAAAACAATCATGCTAAACCTCGAAGGTTTTTAAAACCTTTGAGGTATGATTTAAATAGAATATAAAGGCTCTAGTTAAGCTCCACGTTGATATTTCGATTTAAATTGATATTGAAAAGGTTTCAAGTTGGTCCGAACTAAGAAAATTCAATTATTCCCTTTAGGGCCAGGGTAAAAATGATTGAATTTTCGACCTTTTGTTTCTGCCCCCTCCCGATAATTATCGGGTCTAAGGCCTTGCCTGCCGGCAGGGCGACAAAATGTCGAAACTTGGATATTGAAACTATAATACTAGTTTAAATTAAAGCCAAAATAAATAAATTTTTGATGGAATTTAAAAGTATAAACCCTTACAATGATCAAATTGTAGAAACCTATAATCCTGAAACGGAAGAGGCAATTTCACAAAAATTAGAAAAATCGGAAACCGCATTTAAATCCTGGCGAAAAGTTTCGTTGAAAGATCGCGCTAAATTAATGACTAAAGCGGGAGAAATTTTACGGGAAGACGTAAAAGAATACGCTAAAATGATAAGCTTGGAAATGGGGAAACCCATTGCCGAATCCCGTGCTGAGGTGCATAAATGCGCTTGGGTCTGCGAGTATTTTGCTGAAAAAGCAGCTGAATTTCTATCAGATGAAATCATTGAAACAGACGCCCAAAAAAGCTTTGTGCGCCACGATCCAATTGGTTCTGTTCTCGCCATTATGCCTTGGAACTTTCCTTTCTGGCAAGTATTCCGTTTTGCAGCACCTACGCTTATGGCAGGAAACGTGGGACTTTTAAAACACGCCCCCAACGTTTTTGGATGTGCAAAACAAATTGAGGAAGTTTTTTTAAGGGCGGGATTTCCGGATGGAGTTTTTCAAAATCTAATTGTCCATCACGATAAAACCGAAATTATTATTGCACACGATGCCGTAAAAGCTGTAACACTTACGGGAAGTGAAAGGGCAGGTGCGGCAGTAGCTCAGATATCAGGAAAATATATCAAAAAAACGCTATTGGAACTGGGAGGCAACAACGCCTTCATCGTTTGGAACGACGCCAATATAGACCAAGCAGTTGCAACCGCCCTTACCGCTAGAATGCTAAATTGCGGGCAAAGTTGTATTGCCGCTAAACGCTTTATTTTGATGGAAGGTATCTATGAAGAATTTGTTTCAAAATTTACAACGGCCGTCAAAAATTTAAAATCTGGAGATCCTTTGGAAGAAAGCACGCAAGTTGGACCAATGGCACGAAAAGATTTGGCAGACCAGCTTCAAGATCAGGTAAGAAAATCTCTTGAAATAGGCGCAGAACTTCTGTTGGGCGGAAAACAGCAAGGAGCCTATCACGAACCCACTATTTTAGGAAATGTAAAACCTGGAATGCCTGCATTTGACGAGGAAACATTTGGACCTTTGGCAGCGATGATAAAAGTGAAGACTATTGAAGAGGCATTCGCACTCTCAGAACAATCACGCTATGGACTTGGGGTCACGGTTTGCACCACCAATATTGAAAAAGCCCTCGAATATGCTGGTGAAGTGAGTGATGGCGCCTATTTTATAAACGAACTGGTCAAGAGCGATCCCAGGCTTCCATTTGGAGGTGAAAAGCGTTCGGGTTACGGTCGCGAACTCGCAAAAAACGGAATGATGGAGTTTGTGAATAGCAAGACGGTTTATGTGAAATAAGCGATGTCTATATATAAATAAAATTCTAATTTCATTTCAAAAGTCTTCGATAGCTCTTGTACCGAGAATTGGTAATGCTGAATAGCAACTAGTTTTTTCTGAGAGTTACCTGAAGTGTTAAACTAAATAACCAACCATTTTTTACTTTTTAAAAAGTCTAAGAACTAAGACTTTACATTGCTAGATACTTATTTAAAAAAACAAAAAAAATGCTACAATTAAATTTTCATTCAATCTCTGAGGCAAAGCCCGGAGAAAAATGGCAACAATTATTTCAAAAACATTGGCCTGCTTACAAAGCTTGGTTTCAAAGCAAAGGAGCGGTGAATAATCCGCCCTTGTCCGTAGCCAAAGCGAAGCTTCAGGAATATATGCCAAAATTTGTACCTACTTATGAAAAACTGTGCAAATTGGGTGGTAATGATCCCATCGCTGAACGGTTTTTGACTGGATTTCAGCCCCCGGCATACATCAGCGGATGTTCCCAAGTTATAACACAAAATCCTCCAATGCTTGTGCGGAATTATGACTATCATCCCCACCTTTCGGAAGGTACTTTGTTAAATACTTCTTGGAACGGAAAGCGGGTTATAGGAATCAACGACTGTCTTTGGGGTCTTGTAGATGGAATGAATTCCGATGGCTTAGTGGTTTCGTTGACTTTTGGAGGAAGGAAAGTAGTGGGTGAGGGGTTTGGAATTCCTTTTATAATCCGCTATGTGCTTGAATTTTGTTCAAATGTGGAAGAAGCGACGGAAGTTTTGCAACAGATTCCATCCCATATGGCATATAATGTAATGGTTTTAGACAAAACGGGCAACCATAAATTAGTACAGTTGGCTCCAGACCGAAAGCCGATAGTGACGGAAATGCCGCTTTCCACGAATCATCAAGGAAAGGTTGATTGGCCCCAACATGCCCAGTTCTCAAAAACTTTGGAGCGAGAGGCATTTATAAATAAAATGATTTCGGAAAAGGAGCAAGAGCCAAAAACTATAATCAATGCATTTTCAAAAAGTCCATTATTCAACAGAAAGTACAATGAGGGATTTGGAACTGTCTATACTTCCATTTATCATCCAGCAGACGGTAAAATGCAGCTGAAATGGGACAACCGTTCATTGAGCCAATCTTTTGCTGATTTTGAAGAAGGGGAAATACTTATAACCTACAGTGAAATAATACCTGCTGAAAAAGTTAGTTTACAAAGCACTGCAATAGAAACTCATCAAGAAGTAAAAACCCCCACTGCGAGTACAGATTGGGAGGCCTATGGAAAATCTTGGGCAACGCAAGAACCTGTAGAGTTGGCCCAAATGGTCGTTAAAACAATTGGTGCTGCCATGGGAATTTCAGACGGCCCAATTCTGGAAAATATTATGAAGGAAATGACTTCTGAAAGCAAAAAACGTGGACAAATACCTTGGGAAATGTTGGCTGATATTTGGTCTAGTCTAGGAAAAGCGGGTAAAGAATGAGTTTAAGATTTGAGTGGATCTTTTTGACGTAGCAATTTAAATATCAAAGTGTTTTCAGCGATATTAATTTTCCCTAGGTCTTATTTTAACGATATTATTCAGTTTGTCATAACTGCGGTAATGTTCCATCTATTTGGTGCATAACCTTAAAAGCTTGTCAATAAAAGCTTTTAAGGTTATGCACCTAAATTAATACGATGCTTATCGCTAAACCATAAATCATCTATTCATTATTCCTTCCATTCACCACTTTCCAAGATCTTCTCCTTTCTGTTATCTCTATTGGGGTCATAGGTTTTGTACATATCTCCCATTTGTGACAAATACTTTTCTGGATTGACGTTTCCTCGGTGACACATTACACAGTTTACAACGTATACCTGATGAGGAATTGGTTTAGGGAAGTAAGGTTTAAAGCTTTTCTCATTAATCTCATCCGTCATGGTTATCATTCCACGTGCAATTTCCTTTTCAATTTTGGCATCGCTCGGAAAATCCAATTTGGTTGGATCGGTTTTGCTGGGCGCATGACAATGATTGCACTTTACCCCAAGGGCAAGCGTGTAGCCTTTCATAAGGTGGTCGAGACTATCCTTCGAAATATCTTTAGGAAGCACTTTAAGGTTTTCCCAAGGCGGTTGTGGCGAGTAGCTTTCGTCTGCAATGGGATTAGTCGTGAAAGCATATAAGCCAAGTACCATCATTAAAATTCCAATTGCGGAAAAAAGTGTTATTAGTTTTTTCTGTGTTTTCATAATTTCTTTGCTTTAAGTTGATTGCGGTATTAAGATACGAAAATTCTCTTTAGAATAATTTTAAATTAATTGTTGGACACGAGGACAATAGAAAAATACAACAGGTACTTAGAAAAAATTGTGAATATCTATTCCTTATTTTTAAGGGCAGAGGTATTATAAGTCATATTTTTGGCTTCCTAAAAAAATTATAGTTATGAGCGTAATATGGTATGAATGTAAGGTGAAATACAAAAAAACACACGAAACAGGAGAGCAGAAAGTAACTACAGATACTTATTTATTGGATGCAGTATCTTATACCGAAGCAGAAGCAAGGATTACCGAGGAGATGAAGACTTTTACAGAAGAGGATTTTAGAATCATGAATATAAAAGTCGCTAACTTTTCAGAAGTACATCCTTTTGAGAATTCCGATCGTTGGTTTAAGGCAAAGGTTTCTTTGATAGCCCTAGATGAAGAGAGTGGAAAGGAAAGAAAGACAAATATTTATTTGCTGGTGCAGGCCAATGATGTAAAAGAGGCTTTCGAGAATAGCACCAAAGCAATGGAAGAAACCATGGGTGACTATACAATCCCTTCCATTACAGAATCGCCAATTTTGGACGTATTTCCATATTTCACTGGAGAAGAAGATCAATTAGAGAAATTTAAGGTATTGGAAACACCTGAACTTGTAGAAGAGGAAGGTTAGAATAACTTTTGATGTAGGACTGAATGATGTAGGACCTAAGACCAAAAATAAAAGTCATAAGTCTTATGTTTTAAATTGATTTTAGAGAACATCGTGATGATAATCTCGAGTAATATTCAAAACCTTAGTCAAAACCTAATATTAAAAAGCACTTCTTGACAAGAGGTGCTTTTTGTTTAAGGAAGACTCAGAAGGTTCTTTTGGTATTCGTAAATTTGTCTAAATTTTAAGAACATGTCATTATAATTTGACTAAGTTTAAAATGCGTTTGGTTCAACCAGTATTTGCTGGTAGCCTGACCATCTGAGATTTTATAGACTTATGAAATTTCATAATTGCTGAAAATATCAGTACTAATTTTTAAAAATCAATAAGCATGAATAGCAATAGAAAATACGGAATTGGTGGCAGCACCGTAGAAGAAGAACTTTCAACGTTAATTGAGCCATCTGCTAAACCCGCTCCCATTAGTGATAAAGAGTTCCAAAATAGAATCGATAAAGCATGCGTAGCTTTAAAAGCAAAGGAATTGGATGCATTATATATCAATGCAGGCACCAACTTATATTACTTTACCAATACCCAATGGAATCCGTCTGAACGGTTGGTGGGCGCACTTCTTTTTGCTGATGGAAGCCTAAAATATGTAGTCCCAGAATTTGAAATTGGTACTTTTAATGATTTTATTGGTGTTGAAGGTGAGTTAATTCCTTGGAAGGAACACGAATCGCCTGTACAGAAAATTGCTGAGACGGTAAAAGAAAATACGCGTCTAGCTGTTGATGATGCTACGTCTTTCACCATGGTTTCCCGTTTTCAGGAACACCAAAAATTTGAAATTAGCAGTGCGGAAATATTGATCAGAGATATCAGAATGCTTAAAAGTGAAGCTGAAATAGCTCATATTCAATACCCGATGAACTTAACCATGCAAGTACATCAGGCGGTGGCAAAAATTTTAAAACCGGGAATCACCACTGCTGAAGTGGAAACTTTTATTCATAAAGCACATCAAAAGTTGGGGATTGCAAGTGGTTCCTATTTCTGTATTGTTCTCTTCGGCAAAGACTCCAGTTTTCCGCACGGGGTAAAGTCACCGAAGCCATTGGAAGAAAATGATATTGTTTTAGTGGATACGGGCACGCAGTATAATGGTTATATTTCAGATATCACCAGAACTTATATTTATGGAGAAGCCTCAGCTAAAGAAAAGAAAATCTGGGCGAACGAAAAAGCCGCTCAATTGGCCGCTTTTGATGCAACTCAACTCGGAAAGCCTTGTGGACATATTGATGATCAAGTTCGAGTACAATTAGAAAAAGACGGTTTAGGTCCTGATTATAATCTCCCAGGATTACCCCATAGAACTGGCCACGGCATTGGCCTTGAAATTCACGAACATCCGTTTATTTTAAGAGGCAATGATATTAAGATACAAGCAGGAATGGCTTTTAGTATTGAACCTATGATTGTAGTACCCGATGAATTTGGAATTCGTTTGGAAGATCATATCTATATGACCAAGGACGGTCCACAATGGTTTACCAAACCAGCACATAGCATTGAGAATCCTTTTGGGGTTTAAGATTAAGTTCGGTAAATATATAATGTAGCTGTCTTAAAATAAATTCTTATGAATAATGTGTTTTGAGCCATGTGGAAGTGCTAAAAATCCTATGCTAATGTTCTGCTATGCCCAATCTTCTCAAGTTTTCTTAAAATTCCTTTTTCTACTAGATACATTATATTGATATCTGATTAGAATAGCGCAGTAGAAATTTCCTTTTTCAAAAAAAGAAAACAAGATGTAACTTGGTAAATAAAGAATGTTATATATCCAGATTCTAAACCCTATTTAAAAATACAGAATATGAAATTTGTTGGGAGTCAGTTAGCCTATTATACGAGTGATAGGGATTTTAAAAGAAACTCTAAGGTATTAGTTAAATATTTGGTTCTTTTAGGAATTGTCATTATTATTTATTCCATTCTTTTCCATATTATAATGGGGCATGAGGGCCAAGAGCATTCATGGATTACAGGCTTCTACTGGACGCTTACCGTTATGAGCACCCTTGGTTTCGGAGATATCACCTTTCATTCGGATCTTGGTCGATTGTTCAGCATAGTGGTGCTTCTTTCGGGTATTTTTATGTTGTTGATCGTTTTACCTTTTGCCTTTATTAGACACTTTTATGTACCTCTTTTAGAGTCAAAAAAGAAAAACAAGGTTCCCCGGCAAATTCCAGCTAAAACAAAAGATCACATTTTGATATGTTCTTATGACGTTATTGCTAGAGACCTTACGGAGCGACTGAAACAGGAGAATACTCCTTATTATATCATTGAAAGTGATTTAGAAAAAGCACTTCAATATCATGATGATGAAGTTCCAGTAATTTATGGGGAATTAGATAACGAGAAAACCTTTATTCAGGCGAATATTAAGGATGCGAAATTAATTTTAGTCAATAGGGATGACATTATAAATACAAAGATCATTCTCACGATACGCGAAATTGCTCCCGCAGTATCCATTGTTGCCATAGCCACAGATGTTGAATCGGTAGATGTACAACAACTAAGTGGTGCTGACCATGTGCTGCCCTTAAAAAAATGGCTTGGGGAACAATTGGCAAATAGAGTTAATACGCAACATGCAGAATCTCATGCCATAGGGCAATATGAAGATTTATTAATTGCAGAGTTACCCATTCACAACACTCCATTGGTCTCTAAAATTATCCGAGAAATGGACCTAAGACAAAAATTTGGGGTTAGCATTGTCGGAATTTGGGAGCGAGGCGTTTTGCAGCCTATAACCGGAAGTGAAAAATTAACACACGATAGCGTATTAGTCATTATAGGAAATAAAAAACAGCTCCAAAACATCGATGAGCTGTTTCATGATTACAATGTAAACCCTAATCCAGTACTGTTAATTGGAGGGGGAAGAGTAGGATTGGAGGCTGCGAAATCTTTACATAGAAATGGCGTTCTAGTGAATGTAATTGAAAAGGATCCAGAGGTATGCAAAAAAGTACGTCCTTTTTGCAATCAGTTATTCGCCGGAGACGCTGCAGATTACGAATTATTGAAAAGAGCTGGAATTCTGGAAGCACCTTCGGTATTACTTACTACCCATGATGACACCATGAATATTTATCTCGCCTCCTATTGCCGTCAATTGAACAAGGAATTGAGAATAGTGAGCCGGATATCCGAATTTCGAAACATTGATATTATTCATAAGGCTGGGGCTAATTTTGTGTTGAGTTATGCCACATTAGGTTCTGAAGCTGTTTTATCCATTTTTAAAAACCAGGAGCTAACCGTTCTTGGTGAGGGTATTACCTTATTTATTATCCCGATACCAAAGTCATTAGAGGGTAAATCACTAGCAGAATCGGGGATAGGTGGTAAAACAGGGCTATCGGTTATTGCCATAAAAGAAAATACCGAAGTTGTTACGCAATTATCTGCAGACACCTTGCTTCCCCATGGTGCGGAAATAGTCATGCTTGGAACTATTGAAATGAAAAATAAATTCAACGAAATATATCATAAAGAAGCTTGATGAGGTTTTGTGGTTTTGAGAGTTTTTCAACCTACATTATTTACAAAAAAAAGGGCGCAAATATTTAGCAGACGCATTTAATCATTTATTTAGCGTTACCCCTAGAACAATTGCCGCATCAATATTCAATTTTTGGCTTATATCCCTTACCACTTTTAAAGTGGGTTCACTTTTACCGTTGAGATATAGCCCGGATAATCGTTTTTGGTTTAACCCCATTTCTACCATTCGTAATTTTATTACCTCAACAAGAGAAGGCATTTTTACAGGATAGGTGCGTGTTTCATAGTCTGCAACAATATCGGATAGAAGATTTAATTCAATATAGCCATTCGCATCTGTGTTTCGATGTTGTCTGACATTAATAAAAGTTCATCCATTCGTTTAACAATGGCATTGTATTCCTTTTCAGATGTTATCATTTTTTAGAAAGATTATAAGGAGCTAGCAATTATAAAAGCGACATAAAATAAAATTGCCTCAAGAATACAAAGATAAATGAAAACATTTTTTTTAGATCTTCTCTATTAACTATGTATTCAATTTATTTTACTATATGCAATAGCATATAAAATACAATACATCTTTAAATATATATGTAATTACATATAAAATTGTGTTTTTGTTTATAATTATATCCAATAACACATAATGGAGGAGTTAGCTGATTTTGTAAAATCCCGTAGGAAAGCCGTTAATTTAACTCAAGAAGAGTTTGCCGATAGAGCAGGAGTGGCATTAACTGTAATCCGAAAAATAGAACAGAACAAAACAAATTTGAATCTCGAGAAAGTCAATCAAGTTTTAAAAATGTTTGGTCATAAACTCGTACCTATAAGTGTAAAAGTATTACAACAAGATGAGACAAACCAAAATATTATATGACAATTTGTTTTGTGGTGTATTGACCGAAACTAATAGGGGGTAATTTACCTTTACGTATGACGATGATTACGTATTAAATTATCCAAACCAGTATATAACTTTTACGATGCCCGTCCGGAGTTCAGCATATAGCGATAAACGTCTTTTTCCTTTTTTTGAAGGATTAATTCCAGAAGGTTGGTTGCTAGCTATAGCTTCAAAGAATTGGAAGATTTAAGCATGAAGATTACACTTTGGGTCAGTTAGATTCAAACTAACTTCAATATCCTAAAACATAAAAGCGAGGATTTACCTCGCTTTTATATTTTAAAATTTTAATTATAGGGAGATTTTCCTTTACTCTTCCACAGTTTTAAGATTATCATCAGAGTTTCGGTCAATCAATTTATTGTAGGGATCAATTCCCGCTTTTAGAGGTTTTTCATCTGTAGTGACGGTAAAGGTATTATCACCGGGATTTAGCCATTTTAGCTTAAAATACAGCGGGTTTTTAATAGTTACTCCATCGTCACCTGTTACATCTTCTCCAAACAGGCCAATATCGACTAAGTTTTTCTTGGTGTCAATCTTATCTTCTTTTCCTGTATTATCGTGATAGGTTTTTTTTGTGTTTACAGTAAAAGTGGTTTCCCATTTCCCATTATCCAGCGCTTTTGTTTTAGCATCCAGCACTCTATTTTCATATAAAACAATCTCCTTAAACCCATCGTCGACCTTATACTTTAAAGAGTCGGGCGTTACGGCATAGATGGCTTTATACAAGTCTTCTGAGGTTGGGTAATAACCCTTTTTGTTGTATTTAAATTCTTCCATAAAGTTTTTTAAACCGCTATTCACAACATTCTCTCCCATAACATCTTGCAAATCATACATAATCATGGAACCTTTTTCATACCATATATATTGCCCAAATTCAACGTCCATTAAGGAACGTTCTGGTTTAAAACTAAACTTTCGTCCATTAAGGTAGGTGTCTAGGGAGCTTTTTAAGAAGGATTTAATTCCATTTTCACCATACTCTTGTTTCATGGTCATCAAGGAAGAATATTCTGCCAAAGTTTCTGAAATAATATTGGCACCTGATGTATTACTCGGTGTAACAATATGTCCCCACCATTGATGTGCCACTTCGTGAGAAGTAATCCTAAAAGCATAATTATAACTATCTGCTTTTGAAAAGTCAGCTGCAAACCCAAAGTTTTCAGAATAAGGGATCGTGGTAGCAAATGATTGCGCAAAAGTTGAATATGCGGGGAATTCGATAATTCGAATTACTGAATGTGGATATTCTAAAAAGTTTTTGGAATTGTAGTCTAATGCAACTTTTATCCCGTTGATAAAATACTTAAGATTCTTTCTATGTTTAGGCGAATGGTATATTTCTATAGCAACTTTTTTTCCACTCGGTGCGGTCCAATTGTCTTTTTCAATATCGTAAGTTGCGGAAACAAAACTGAAAAAATAATCCGTTTTTTCTTCTAGTTTATAGTGAAAGTAACTTCTGTCATTTTCTTCCCATTGTTTAATGAGGGTTCCTGGAGCAATGGCAGTTTGCCCTTTTGAAGTACTTAAAACAGCTTCAAAATTTAGATAATCTCCATCTTCATTAAAAAGGTTTTTCTTTAATGCAGTACTATCTGATCTCGATGGATACAAGAAATCAAGTTCCTCTAAACCATATTTTTTACGAACCCCATTATCCACTATAGAGCGCTCAAAATGGAATGATGGAAAAATAGCATCCCTAAAGAAACTTCCGTTCGTTAAGATAGCAGTTTCAGCATCTGAAGAAAAACCATGTGTAGTGGCTTTTGTTTCAATCACTAAAGATGCAGTCTCTTCGGGTTGCAAGCTGGTTGGTAACTTATAGATAAATAACCTATACTCATCATCTTCTGAAAAAGGTTTTAGTTCCGTGCCATTATAAACCACTTTGGTGATTTTGGTATCTGCAATGGGAAATTTCACCTCCATTAAAAGCGTATCAATAGGCGTCTCAAAATTATTGATCACCTTAAATTCACCTTTCGCCACAACGCCTCTCTCTTCAGGAAAAATATCGATAAATGCTTTTAGATCGATTACTTGAATATGTGGTTTGTCAATATACTTACCATACTTTTTTTCAGCATCTGCACTTAACTTTTCACTGTAATTACCATCTTCCAATTGGTTTAGCACTTTTAAATTGTAGTAGCTATAAGCACCAACCGAAACGAATGTCAATGTAAAGAAGACTAGTAAGCCTAAGGTTTTTCCGCTAAAGCGTTGTTTCGCAATATGTAAACGCTCTTTAGCTGAAGAAAAGAAACCGCGATTCCAAAAAGCAATTCCAATTGTTGCTAGAATACAGGTGAATAAAATCCAGTATAGGTTTAACCAGAATTTACCGTATAAATAATGACCAAAGCCATTTAAATCACTTAAGAATCCGCTTGGAGTTTCGCCGAAAATCACCAAAGGATTTGATGTTTTAAACGCTAAAGCAAAAAGTATAGGCAAGCCGATATAAATAATAATAACAATAAAATGCCCTAGGAACTTATTGTTCACCAAAACGTGAATAAAAAACGCCAAAAGCACGGTCATTAAATATCTAGGAAAAATGGTCGTGAAATTATAGGTGAAATACATGCCCAATTCATAATTGAAATAGCCATTAAAGGTTTGATACAAAATACCAACCACTATATTAAGCAAGGTTAATACCACTGAAACACCGATGAGCGCAATAATTTTAGATAGATATAAAGTGATATTGCTAACAGGTAAAGCATCGTAAAATTCAAAAGTTTTATTCTGTCTGGTTCTATGTACTGCTTCTCCTGCGTAAATCACTAAGATGATGACGGAAAATAGAGATAGCCCACCTGAAATTTGAGCTACCATATACCGCGTTAAGGGTAGGGAAGCTGTATCGTAAATTTGATTGGATTGGTAGGTAACAAATCCTGCAACTATGATTCCTATTACAATCAAAATAACAAAAACAGTTTCTTTTACAATGGAAAGAAATTCGATTTTACTTAAGGATAATAGATTTTCTATTCTCGCTTTTGAATTAAATTGCTGAATTACATTCGGAATAAAAGAAGAAGGAACATAATCGTCTTTTGAATCCTTGGTCGATTTCTTTTTTGAAGTACTTAAAAAACCTTTATAAGAAAATTTAAATAAGGTGAATATAAAAATCAATACGCCAATTCCCAGCCACAATAATCTGTTGAGCGCGAATTTACCCGATAGTGACAACTGCGTGTTGTTCAACTCATCAATAGTCCAGTATTTGGTTAGAAATCCTTGAGCTGCTTCTCCAAACGGATCTAAAAACACACTCATCCATTCGGTATCTAAACTCGATAATAATTGTCCGGATGCGGTAGTTAAAATAAGAATGACGATTCCTCCCAGATATAAAATGGACATGCGTTTGAAAAAAGTCATCAAACAGAAGAATAAGCTTCCTATAAAAAAAGCATTAAACATTAATAAATATAGGAAGGGTAAGACATAGGAGGCAAAATTGAAGGAAGTATAAGTTCCATAATCTGGTCTCTCCAAAAAGGCACCAATTCCGAAACCTATCATCGCACCAATAACGGCTGCGATATTCATAACAGTTACAATAGTAAAACTGCCCCAAAAGCGACCGAGGATATAATTTTTTTCAGAAACGGGGAAAGTAAAATAGGTTTGCGCGGTTTTATGTTCCTGATCCCGATATACCGCAACCCCCATGATAGCAGCATAAAAAAACAAGCTTATGATACTCATGCCACCCAAAATACCCACAATAGCGTTTGGACTATTGGTGTATTGAGCCGTAGCAGAATCTGCAAAAACACTTAATAAAAGTGGGACAATAAACATCAAAAAGATGTAAATGTAGGTCGCTGGTCTTCTTAACCGATATTTCAGTTCGAATAGGAAAATCTCTATCATAATGATACGGTTTGAGGTTGGTTAATGCTATAGAAATAAAAATCTTCTAGATCGTTATTTACTACTTCAAAACCTTCTCCGGGATGAACATCACTAAATACATTAACGTTCATATTTCCACTGCGTAAATAGGTAGAAAGCACATTATATTCCGCTTGGTATTTTTCAATTTCATTCTTTTCAATTCGTTTTCGGAATACTTTTTCATTTAAAGAATTGGATAAGTCTTGTGGGTTTCCTTGCACCACAACTTCTCCTTCATTAAAGACGGCCATATTGGTACATAAATTTACAACATCATCTACAATATGCGTAGATAGAATAACAACTGCATCTTCGCCCAATTCACTTAATAAATTATGAAAACGATTACGCTCCAACGGATCTAAACCAGCCGTAGGTTCATCCACAATAATTAATTTAGGATTTCCTATCAAGGCTTGGGCAATTCCAAAACGCTGGCGCATTCCACCAGAATAATCTCCTAAGTTTCTTTTTCTGAATTTGTATAGATTCACTTTATCCAAAAGATCATTTACATAGGCTTTCCGGTCACTGGTATTGTGAATTCCCTTAATTTTTGCAATATGATTAAGCATCATTTCTGCGGACACCTTTGGGTAAACTCCAAAATCCTGAGGTAAATAACCCAATACTTTTCGTAGTTCTTCAGGTTGATTAAACACATCAATGTCATTGAACGCAATCGTGCCTCTATCGGCAACTTGTAAAGTGGCAATAGTACGCATCAAGGTAGATTTCCCTGCGCCGTTTGGCCCTAAAAGTCCAAACATTCCTTTATCGATTTCAAGATTTACATTGTTTAAAGCCTGGGTTCCGTTTGGATAGGTTTTATTCAGGTTTTTGATGGAAAGCATATTGTTTTTTTAGAAGGTTGTTCATTTAATGCTGTTAGTAGCCGTTTTGTTAAAATTGTTACAACAAAGGTTTTTTAAAAGCTTTATCCATGTGAAGTGATGTGGTAGTTGTTTTTTGATGAATTGAAGTAACACGTCTTTTCCTTAATCTATCACTCGTTGAACGGCATCAATAAAAGCATGTCGCCCTTCGGTGAGATTTTTTGAACTCGCTCTGGGCCAAGCTGCCATTTGGGCAATCACAAGGTTTTTATGCGGATCTATATAAAGCATCTGCCCAAAAATTCCTACAGCTGCATAGCTTCCGTCGTTAAAACGCCACCATAAATACCCATAGCCGCCACCTTGATCGTTAGTTACATATAATAGGGAAGTGGCATTATCTAACCATTCCTCAGCAAGGAGGTTTTTATCACCGAGTTTTCCCTTGTTTAACATTAACGTTCCCAAACGGGCGTAATCTCTTAAACTTGCCGAAAGACCACTGCCGCCCATGTTTAAGTTACTGCACTCATCGGCAAGCCAATAGGCACAGTGCTCCATTCCCCAAGGTTTCCAGATTTTTTCAGAAAGATATTCGGCCAAGGTTTTCCCAGTCGCTTTTTGTATCAAAATCCCCACTAAATCGGTTTCCCCCGTACTGTAATTCCAATGGGTTCCGGGTTTATGTACAAATTTCAGGGGTTTCATATAGGTCAAAATATGCGACTCCGTATTTTCACAAGGAGCCTTGTACATTTGCGCTACATCAGAGTTTGGGTCTTCATAATCTTCGTTCCAGTCAATTCCGGAAGTCATAGTTAGTAATTGACGTACGGTCACTTGTCCGTAATCATATCCTTTTAGCTCCGGAATATATTTTTGTAAAACATCGTCTAAGTCTTCAATTGCACCTTCTTTTAAAGCGACACCTAGCAACATAGAAGAAATTGATTTTGCTACTGAAAATGAAGTCCAAAGAGTTTCTTGATCGATTCCGTCTGCATATTCTTCCAACCTTATTTTATTGTCTTGTAACACGATGACACCTTTAACGTGATTGTCATTCATATAGGAAGTTAAAGTAGTTTTGTCTTCCCATTGAGGAGTGATCTCTTTGGTTTTTTCGAATGGAGCACTTTGTGAGCCGGTGGAAATTTGAATGCTCGGAAAAATATCTTGCATAATAGGGAAACGTCTCTCCTTTTCTTCTTGCGACCAAAAGAGCAGGCTTTCAAGTTTCTGCCCCATAGTTTCGCCGGGAATATTCTCTCTTTCTTTATTAGCAAACGCAGTGTCAATATTTTGATAATCCTGCGCTTTTATGCTAAGCGTTCCCAGCGTTAGAAAGAGGAAAAATAAAAGGTTTTTTATTGAGGTCATATAATCGCGTTATTAATAATTTTTGACTGGCAAATATAACGAACTCTTATTTTGAACGCTTCGAGAATATCAAACAGTTGCTTCGTCTCTAAAATATGATTGTAGTCTAAGAACATCGCAAGCTATCCGTAGAAATTAAATCTATTTCCTCGATCCTATATGAAATGGAAACTTGATTTGAAACTAGTTAGGTTATTTAAGACCAATAGTTTGATAGATTTGTTTTTGAAAAGGAACATCTTTACCAAAATACCAAATGATTAAAACTTTGCGTAACATCTATTACCGTTTTATGAGGTTATTGTTGGAGTAATTGGAGGTGGAAAGAGCAAGCATTTTTTATAGTTGATTGATAGTGGACTGTATGCTAAAGTTATTACTTTTGTACACTTTTTATTTTGGGGTAAGAATCAAGATATAAGCGAAGGGAAAATTCATTTAAGAATACCCACTTTTATTAAGTTAAATCGGATTTTACTGATTTAAAATGAGTTTTTTAATATATATGTCAAACACTTTTAACAAACATACTAGAGTCAATAGCCTCACTTATTTTGATGATGCTGAGCAGGCTTCTATTTACACAGCAAAGCAAATAGCGGAACTTATAATTGAGCAACAAAAACAGGCTAAGCCTGCAGTTTTGGGGTTAGCCACTGGAAATACTCCTAAAGTGGTCTATCAAGAACTGATTCGTTTACATCAAAACGAAGGTTTGAGTTTTCATAATGTCATCAGCTTTAACCTTGATGAATACTATCCAATTGGCCCAGAACACATTCGGAGCTATACCTTCTTTATGCGTGAGTATTTATTCAAACATATAGATATTAAGCCGGAGAATATTTACATACCTCATACAGTGTGTTCTCCAGACCGTATAGAGGATTACTGTAAATATTACGAAGATAGAATATCGAGTTTTGGAGGTTTAGATTTACAGTTGTTGGGAATTGGTCGCAATGGTCATATTGGCTTCAACGAACCCGGTTCTAGCTTTGAATCTACTACTCGTTTGGTCAATTTACATTCCCTTACAAGAGAAGATGCGCATACGGATTTCGGGACTATCGACAAGGTTCCCCAACAAGCAATAAGCATTGGGATTCATACCATAACCCAAGCCAAAAAAATCTTGTTACTGGCATTGGGAGAAAAAAAATCTGAAATTATTAGTAAAGCGCTTAAAGGTGAAATATCTACTCAAGTCCCCGCTTCAATACTTCAAACATTATCACATGTAGAGTATATTCTAGATCGTGATGCTGCTGCATTGATTCATGAGTAGTTTGTTACAGTATTATTTTGTGGCAGATATACTTTATTTCTGAAGAGATTATTATCTAAAGTGTGGTTCAAATACTTATTCGTTGTCTTACAATAAATATTTGATTGATTTGGAGATAAATCTATAATAATTAATGATTGTCCGTAAAATCACCTAAGGTTCTATTATGACATAGGACTATTGTAGTTCTCATTAAAAGAGTAGGTTCGAAAATATTTTGTCTTTTGTCCTACGTCTTACAGTCTTACGTCCATTTTAGGTTTGTTAACGGATAAGCATTTAAAAAATTTGTACTTCTTAGATTGAACAGATTTATATATTGAAGCATTTATAGTTCTTTATTATTCATAGAATCATTGGTAATCTTACTATTATCACTGATTTCTTTTAACCTCATTTTCCTTAATTCAGTTTCTTTCTTAAGCTTATTTTTCTTCTGCGCCATCAATTTTGAATGCTTTGCTTTATTTTTTGTGTTCTTGGCGCTTCCTTTTTTTGACATAATTGAAGTATTAATTTGCGATGTAATCGAAATTTCCTTTGGTTTCTAGTTTTTTAAAAACTCTTTTATTCTATTATATCTAGCTAATTACATTTATAATTCTTTGCTGCGCAAAGTTTTGGTTTACGTAAAATTTATCTAGCAAACATTTTAATACACCTTTGGCAATGTTAAAGTATTAATTAAATGGAAAATATAATAATTTTTTTTCGCAGTATCTTTGAATTGAGCGGAGAGCATTACGTTGTTTGCTAAATGAAAAGAACGCGAGAGAATTTGCGAACCAATAGGATTGGCATCCTTTCCCGAATTATTAAAAATTCCTATCTATACTTTCGTTATAAACGCTTCGGCGATATGCAGATATAAAAAAAATAAAAGTAAATAATTCCAATTAAAAAAGCTGAAAAGTGATATCACTTTTCAGCTTTAATCCATAAACCTGTAAATGTTTTTAGTATTTATTACAGATGATGTAAAGAAAAAATCACTTAGTTCTTTATAATTTTATAACTACCTATTTCACCTTCAACACTAACTTTCATAAGATAAGGTCCTGTTACAAGGTTTGATATATTTATCTCTGAAGAAGTAGCACCTATTTTGGTGTTTAATACCTTTTGACCTAACATATTATAGATAACTACACTATCTATATTATTTACTGAATTCAAAGAGAGTTTGTTTGATGTTGGATTCGGGTAAAAAGTGAATCCATCATGTGCGTTTTCAGAAACTCCTAAAAAATCGCACTCTCCCAAAAATTCATATACGGCTTCTCTGGTTTCTTCCACAATAACCCATGATTGGGTATGTCCACTATAAATCATGAAGGGCGCACCTTCTATTCCGGTACCTTCAGTATATTCCCAATATATGGTTGTGCTGTGGTTCATGGAATCTAAGCCTATTTCAATCCAATAAGTTACCGGATTGTCTTGATCACCTTCGAAAGTGAATGGGGTCAATTCAAATTTCGTTATAAATTGATTAAGTGCAGGGTCTTCCCAAACCTCTGTATTGAGAACTATCGCTTCCATTTCCTCTGCCCCAATAATTTCACCAGGGATACCATTGTCATCCTTATAATAAACTATATATGCCGTCATTGGTGGATCTTCTGGCGCAAAGGTGAGGATCGGAATTATGATTTCTTCAAGGGTGAAGGTTTCACCAGTTTCAACAGTAATATCTGCAGCAGATTTAAATTGTGATGATATGGAACTTCCCTGACCACCGAAAGCACCTGTAATTGGATGTTCAAATTTACAATCAGCGAGATTTTCTGTTTCGTTGGTAGGATCTACAGGATTAATTATTGGAGTTGTTAATGCGATTCCTTCCTCTTGACTAAAACCAATAATACAGTAAGAGAGCAATAATAAAAAAGTAATTTTTTTCATTTTTTTGGGGATTACAAAGTTAGTATTGTTATAAAATTTTGTTAAAGATAAGAAATATGTTTAAGTATCAAAATTGCAATTTAGACTTTTCACATCGAACCCTTTTGTAAAAAAAACAATTATGACGCCATAAAGAACCTAGCCTAAGTTTTTTACTTTATTGATAGTGAACGGGAAAGAATTACCACTTTATATTAAAAAAGTTCTTTCTTTTTATGAGATCTGGACTGCTAGTAATTTCATCAATTCTGCGCCAGAGCAATTATATAACTCGTTTAGGTTTACGGAAAGCATAGGATAATAGTGAAAATTGCCAGATAGGTAAAGCTCACTTGGAGATAATTGGATTGCGCTCACCATAAATTTGATTCCGGGTTCTGGTTAAAAATCCTATCTCAATCACTTTCCGATGCAATATGTAGCTTATGTTGATTTATAAGAACTTATGAGTTTTAGGATACCTGGGTGTGCTGAATTATTGTTGTATTCTCTATTTTTTCTGGGATAGTGGATGGGTATTGAAGTTGTGGGATTGGTATTGCGGAATGGAGTTGCGACGGTTCGTGTAGTGAAGGGAATGAGCTACTCTTGCGAGGGGTGCCGAAAGTGGCTTTGTTGAGTGAATGAGGCACGAATGAGGGAAACGAAGCGACTGTAGGCAAATGGCTGAATGCAAAAATCGTGACAGCCCGATCAGCCCGCAGCGACCCGCAGGCTCGCACAATTAACAAGTGGCGGCAGACCCCCAATAATTAAGTGGTGAGCGATAGCGGACACCTTATTGGGGTTTGCGGTGCGCAACGTTGGCTGCGGCTCAGCAAAGCTTCAGCGAGCTGAGCTTTGCGTTCGCCTTGCGCACCGTTTGGGGAGATGAAGTAGCCACGGGTGAGGAAGAAGAGTAGCGTCTGTAGCAAAACAAGTGAACGGCAGTTGGTGAGCACCCACTGGAGCGCAAACCAACTGGTAAGTGAACGGTATATGCAAGGGCGACCGCAGGGAGTTCATTTTACCCTTGCAGATATGTTTTTGCGGAACAAAGCGGAGCGACTGACGAACACCGCTTTACCTGTCTTCCGTGAGGCTAATGGTTTGCCCACATTTCGTGACGTTGACTGTTTTCATAAAGCTTTGACAACGGGGATTATTACAGATGAACTTTTCCTTCGATACATCCCTAAGAATTTCATTAGTAATCGAGGCGGGATGCTCAGGAGCTTCTGAGTGGAATAAATATTATTGGATTTAGGCATTTTAGTATGATGATTTTGAGCCTCTTGACTCACAAGTTTTTATTTTTAGAGATAGGTGTACTTGAGTATTTAAAATTAACTACTAAAAAGCCGCTTCACTACCAGCCAGACTTTATTTTGAAGACAAAAAAGCATTCTAATTGTGTTTGCTCAATACTATAATTTAAATTATATAAGCCCTTTCTGCTTTAAGGATTTTTTTAATTGCCTATTGTTTTCCCAGAATCTATCTTTAATTTTTTGAACAACCACATCATATTCAGGATGGTTTTTCAAGGTCTTCATTAGTGGGTCTTTTTCAAGAAACAACAAGATCCAATATTGGTAATTGTTTTTGGACGCAAATAGTTTTAGTTGTTCAATGGCAAGATCGGGTTTGTCTTCGTGCAAGTATTTCATTGCCAAACTGGCTGGCTGGTATAAGGATTGGTCATTTTCGCAGTAATCGGTATACGCTTTATAAAAGTCTTCAGCTCTTTTTTTCATACCCATTTTTTCATAAACCATTCCTATCTTTAGGTTTTCCTGTGGATAAATATTCAATCCATTTTCCTCCTTTATTTTTACAAATTTTTTATAATAGTTGAAGGCACTGTCATACTTCTCCTGAAAATAATAAAGCTTTGCCACTTCTTGCATAATATCCAAACGCGTAGTATCTTTTTTCCATTCCCTTACCAACAACTTCTTGGTTTTATCCAGGTTTTGGTGCTTAGCATATTGAATATATATTTTTAAATAAGGCGCATAATAATTCTGTGGGTTATAATCTAAAGATAAATCGATGTATTTAAGTGCTTCCTCCGTAAATCCATTTTGGATAAAGGCATTGCTTAGGTTCAAATAGATATAGCTTTTGCCGATTGAATCGTTCGCGGCAATATCAAGTTGAACCCCTTTCAAGGCATATTCCAAAGACTTTGCCGTATTCGGGATAGCGTTGGCATATAAACTTGAAAGCATATTGACCACTGCCGATGAATTGGGATTATACTCCAAGGCTTTTTCCAAATGGGGTATTGCATATCGAAACTCATTGATATCCATATAATAAAGTGCTTTTGCAATAAGACTCTCCGCAGATTTTGGGTCATAAAGCAAGGCTTTGTCTGCATTGTAATTAATGGCATCTACATACTGTTTTTCAACTTGGTTAATATCTAGGTAATAATATGCTATGGCAATTTTGGAATACGCAAGAGCAAAGTGAGGATCCTGTTCTATAGCTTTTTTAAATAAAGGAATAGCTGCTTCCAAACCCTCTTTGGTTTCTGTTTGAAAGGGTTCTAAAGCTTTTAAGTAATAATCATACGCGACTAAGTTTTTAGTTGGTTTTTTCTCAATACGTTCCAATTCCGCAGGTGTAACTTTGGCCTGTATGGCATCTGCAATTTTTTTGGCAACGGCATTCTCAAGGGAAAATACATTTACCACTTTATGGTTATATTGTTCGGCCCACACGGGTGTATCCTGTGATGCGTCAATCAATTGAATATTCAATAAAACCTGATCGCCCACGCGTTGCCCGCTTCCTTCAACCAAATAATTGACATTCAATTCTTCTGCTATCTCCCTAACGGTCTTGTGTGTATTTCTATATTTTTCTACTGATGTTCTGCTAATTACCCGCAAATCCTTTATTTTTTGCAAGTTGTTCAATGACGCCTCCATAAGTCCATTTACAAAATAGAGATTAGTAGAATCACTACTCATATTTTTAAAAGGTAATACGGCTAAAGACTTTGTAATGTGGCTATTCGTTATTTCAGAATTGGGAGTGCTATTTTGAAAAATCAGGAATGCCGCAATGCCGAGAACCACGAAAATTGTTACAAGGAGGTGCAAGCGGTACTGTTTCAGAAAACTTTTTTGGGCATCTACTTTACTTTCTACTTCGTTTCTTTCTGAAATAACGGCTTCTTCAAAACCATTTTTTCTCACTTCCCCGGGGGAATGCCCATAATACTCTCGAAAACATTTGATGAAATAGGAATTATTTCCAAATCCGACTTGATACGAAATTTCAGAAACAGTAAGCTCCGTTTCTTCCAACAGCTCCATCCCTTTTTTAAGGCGCACTTGACGAATAAATTGGCTTGCACTAAGCCTCGTTTGTTTCTTGATCTTCCTTAACAAGCTGGAACGGCTCATATTCATAAGGTCGGCCAATTCTGAAACGCCAAATTGTTCATTAGAGATATTCCCTAAGATAGCAGCTTCAACTTGCTCGATAAATTTTCCTTGGTACGGGATGTTGGACAGCTCGTTTTGCACTTATCGAAAGTAGTGAATTTTATTTTAATGCTTTACGGTTTCCCATCTGAAATTCTGATTGCGAAAACCGGGACTTGCATCATAATTTATACTCCTGCGCCATAATTTTCATCCCTACAACAAACTTGATACATAAGTCCGCATAGGGGTTTGCGGGCAACTGGCATATTGCCGGATATTTGTGACAACAAAAATAAAATTATTAATCATTACAAATTACATTATGAAAACACTAAAAATCAACTCGTTTAAAATGACAATCCCAATGCTATTAATGGCTATTTTTTTAACAAGCGCATGTGCGCAATCCAATAAAAAAACAACTGCAAGTAATACCAACGAAGCGGCAAAAACAATAGAAAAACCCAGTGTAGATATTCAAACTGCAATAATATCCGGAAATATTGAAGCGGTTAGACAGCATATTGAAGCAGGGACCGATATTAACCAAAAGGAAGCAATGAGCGGAGCAACCTCCTTAATGACCGCAATAACCTTTAATAAACCAGAAATAGCCAAACTGCTCCTTGCGGCCAGTGCAGACCTCTCCATAAAAAATAATGACGGCTCCACCGCGCTACATAACGCAGCATTCTTTGGTCGAATAGAAATGGTGCAAATGCTTATCGATGCCAAAGCCGACAAAAGCATACGCAACAATTATGGAGCGACGCCCAGGGAAACTGTAATGGGAGACTTTGCCGAAATCAAGCCGTTTTACGAGATGATTATGCAACAGCTAAAACCAATGGGCTTCAAATTAAACTTGGAAGAGTTACAAAAAGCACGTCCCGTAATTGCAATGATGTTGCAGTAAATAGAAATCGAGATGAAGACACAAAGAAGATACGATATTGATTGGTTACGGGTCATTGCCATTGGTCTATTGCTCATTTATCATATCGCTATAATATTCCAACCTTGGGCGATGTTCATAGGGTTTATTAGAAGTGATGACTCCTTAGAAGGACTTTGGGCGCCAATGAGGATGCTCAATGTATGGCGAATCCCACTGTTATTTTATGTATCGGGAATGGGCTTGTTTTTCGCAATGAAAAAACGAAACTGGAACCAACTGCTCAAAGAACGTAGCACACGAATTCTCTTGCCATTTGTCTTTGGGTTTGTAGCTATTGCACCTTTGCATATTTACATATTCCAGCAGTACTACAACATGCCTTTAAGTTACCATGAAAGCAGTGGCCATTTATGGTTTTTGGGCAATATTTTTTGTTACGTGCTATTGTTATCGCCTCTTTTCTTCTATTTGAAAAAACATGACAATGGAAAATTCAAAAAAGCACTTACCAAACTCATGAGCTATGCCGTGGGGCCATTATCAATGTCTATCTTTTTTATGTTGGAAGTGAGTGTTGTGAAACCACAATTATTTGAATTATACGCCCAGACGTGGCATGGCTTTTTTATAGGTTTTCTGGCTTTCTTTTATGGTTTCCTATTCGTTTACAGTGGTGAAACTTTTTGGAAAACGGTGTCGAAATGGAAATGGCTTTATATAGGAATAGCGACAGTTTTGTTTACAATCAGGCTTACGGGATTTGGGGATATTTCAAATATGTACCTCACTACTATGGAGTCCAATTGCTGGATATTTGGGGTTTTTGGTTTAGGATATCGGTATCTTAATAAACCAAGCAAACTATTAAGCTATTTAAGTCAAGCGGCCTATCCAGTTTACATTATACACATGGTTGTATTGTTTGTAGGCGCATTTATTATTCTGCCTTTGGAGATCCATCCGTTTCTAAAATTTGTAGGCGTTATCTTATTTACTTTTCTTTTTTGTTTTCTCATTTACGAATTTATTCTGAGAAGAATAAATATGCTAAGACCCTTGTTTGGTTTAAAACGGAAGTCAAACAAAGTTAAAACGCCAATTCGTATTTTTAAAAATCAAATAAATTAAATCTATATGACAGTTTTAGTAGTAGGTGCCAGTGGAGCAACAGGAAATCATTTAGTTGAACAACTACTCCTTCAAAAGCACAAAGTAAAAGTCATTGTAAGGACTCCGGAAAGGTTGCCAGAATCATGGAGAAATAATAACAATCTTCAAATCATCTCTGCAAGCATTTTAAAACTAGGTGACCAAGAAATGAAAGAATACTGTAATGGTTGCCAGGCTATAGTATCTTGCTTGGGCCACAATCTTACCTGGAAAGGGATTTATGGGCAGCCCAGGAAATTAGTTACAGATGCTACGCGCAGACTATGTGATGCCATAAAGGCAAATGATCCAGAACAGCCTGTCAGATTTATTTTGATGAACACTACAGGCAATCGTAATCGGGACTTGAATGAACCGATATCATTTGCTCAAAAATGTGTTATTTTCCTGCTTCGTTTTCTTTTACCCCCTCATTTAGATAACGAAAAAGCTGCAGATTACCTACGAACTAAAATCGGACAAAACAATCAATTCATAGAGTGGGTTGCTGTTCGCCCTGATGGACTAATGAATGAAAACGAAGTTTCTGATTATGAAATACACCCTTCACCTACTAGAAGCGCTATTTTTAATGCAGGTAAAGTTAGCCGTATAAATGTTGGACACTATATGGCTAATCTAATTAGCGATGATGATTTGTGGAATACGTGGAAAGGGCGAATGCCTGTAATTTATTCTAAAGATTCTCTCGATTAACTATCAACCTAAATTATTTCACTTTTATAAGAAAGTATCGAAACCTAAAAAAACCAACTATCTCAACCGATGATCAGGATTTTTAAAAATATAAAAGTGGATTTACTTTCTAAAGGTAAAACCAATCAATATCTTAAATATGCCATTGGCGAAATCGTACTGGTGGTTATCGGAATCTTAATTGCATTGCAGATCAACAATTGGAACCAAACCAGAAAAGATACGGAAGCCCTGAAGGAATATTTGGGAAAAATTAAATCCCACACTTTAATGGATATTCAGTGGCTTGATACTTTAACTGTTTATAGAACAGAGATGGGCAGGAAGTGCAAAATGGCCAGAGAAAGTATATTGGACAAAACAGAAAAGCAAAATCTTCCCTTATTTATGTCTTGTGGGGGTGCGTTCATGGATTATTATTTTAAACCGAACACAAGTGGATACGAAGCCCTTAAAACTTCAAAATATTTTGGCAAAATCAACAACACACACCTTGATTCGCTTTTGACCACTTATTACAGATTAGTGGATGATATTGCGCAAACCGAAAACAGTTATAATGATTATGTGAACAGCCAAGAGAATTATCTTTCTACGCAATTCGACCGGTCCTTAATTCTTGCTTATGCGTTTTTACCTCAAGATTCCCTGAAAATTAGAGCCACACCACAAGCGAGATATTATGAGGATTTTGCCAAATATACGGCATCCCCTCCCTATCGCAATGTCATTGGTTTAGCAGCCTTTCAATTTGACGCAATAGTTTATCAGTACGGTGAATTAAAGAAAATAGGCCGAGAGGTTATTAAAGAAATAAATGTAATTACCGAGTGATCAGGATATTAATTTCTATTCAGAAGTTTTTTGATTGCTATAAATTAAAATGGAAAAGGTAAATTGCAAAGATTGTAAATCAGTATGTTATGAAAAAGAAACAAACAAAAAAAATGTTCAGAATAGTACTTATTGTTGCGAGCCTTGCTTCGTTGTGGTTTGTGCCATGGATCGTTGTCAAAGCATGGATATTGCCCCTGCCCCATACAATTCAAGAGCAGGCCAATGAAGCCGTTGAAAATGGATTTGCTGGAATACTCATTTATGTGGATAAAGCGAACAAACCGGCTGAATTTTATGCCGCGGGTTGGCACAACAAAAAGAAAAAAATACCGGCCGATCCGCATGCGTTTTTCAAGATTGGCAGTATAAGTAAGCTCTATACGGCGGTTGCGATCGCGAAACTGGTCAATGGTGGCCAACTATCTTTAGACAAGACCTTAGCCGATTATCTTCCGGAATTATTAGAGAGAATTGAAAATGCAGATAAAATCACCTTAAAAATGATGGTGCAGCATCGAAGTGGCATTCCGAATTATACCGATACAAAAGATTATTGGGCACACCCCAAAGAAAACAACAAGGAAAAACTCGCATTGGTCCTGGATCATCCTGCCGATTTCAAGCCCGGGAAAAAGTATGAATATTGCAACACGAATTATTTATTGCTTTCCGAAATCATGGATAGGGTTTTGGGCTACCCCCATTTTGAATTCATTCAGAAAGAAATCTTGGATCGACTGAATTTAAAAAACACGTTTCCATCAATTCACGAGGTCAATATTGATAAAGTGATGAGCGGATATCATAAAGGATATCCTTTTGATTTGAAAACCGATGATATCGGAATGGTGGCCACCGCAGAAGATGTGGGCATATTTTTAAGGGCATTAAATGATGGAAGCCTATTTGATGGAGAAGAAAAGAAAATTTATTCATCAATATATGAATATGAACATAAGGGGTGGGTTCCCGGCTATCAAAGCATTGCCAAATACCACAAAGACATAGATGCCGTGGTTGTTCAGTTTACCAGCACCACCGATCCTAAATTGTATTACTGGAATTTGGCAGATGTAGAATATAGTCGTGTCATTAAAATAATCAAAAGAAATAGCCACAAGTAATAATGGGTCGAATTATAAAATGACTTCAGAACTTATAAAACTTAAAAGAAAAAATAGCCTTTGTGATACTTTAAAAAAGAATTATGGACACAAAACATTTAGTGTTGGGAGCAACCGGAGGCATTGGTTTTTCATATACCGCGGAATTGCTGTCCCACAACATTAAAACGACAATTCTCGTAAGGGATAAAGAAAAAGCAATAAAGCTGTTTAAAAACAATCCACTATTGGAAGTTATAGTAGGAGATGTAAACAATCTCACGCAATTAAAAGAAATTTCGGCAAACAAGGAATTTATATTTCTCGGTATCAATGTCCCGTATCAATTATGGGAAACGCAAATGGAGCCTATTATTTCGAATGTAATCATCGCGGCAAAACAACATAAAGCCACCATATTGTTTCCCGAAAATAATTATGTATTTGGAAATATTGATAACCCCATAACCGAAAGTACAGTTCCGCAACCAAGCAAAAAAAGGGAAAACTCAGGTTGAGATTGGTAAATAGTTTGAAAAAAGCAACCGAGCGCAATGATTGTAAGGTTATAATAATGCGTCTTCCGAATTTTTTCGGACCCAACGTTACCAATGCCTTAATAAAACCAATTTTTGAAGAAGCGATACATAACAAACCTATAAAGTGGTTGATGAATGCTGCTATTCCGCATCAATTTGCCTTTACGCCGGATATTTCAAAATATTTCCATCGGTTGACCCTTGAAACCGATCTGCCCAATTTCTTTTTGGTTAATTATAGCGGAATTACAGTCAGTAGCATAAAAAATTTAGGTGAAAAGATCAGCGTAATCCAAGGAAACCCAAAGAAGGTAAAAGTAGCACCCAAATTTCTGCTCCATTTGATTGCTTTGTTTGACCCCGAAGTAAGGGAATTGAAGGAAAACTTTTATCAATTTGAGAATAGCATACTGCTCGTTGACGATTCTTTAAAAAATAGATATCCGGAAATTAATGAAACAACGTTGGAAACAGCATTAAAAATAACACTTGATTGGTATGAGAATAAGTGATTAACTGATTATCAACAACATAATTTGATGTTAGTCAGAATTTAAAAAAACTATCCAAAACAAAAAATCACTCATTCCTGTCATATTTTCGTAAAACCTGTCACTAACTATAATAGAGACATTAAAAATCAATAATTTAAATTTTAAGAAAATGGAAAACACAAAAAAATTAATTCAAATTTTAACAAGGATTCAAATAATCAGTAGCATTGTTTGGGCTATTCTACTAATCACTTGCTACCAAGTATTGGGGGAGCCGTATAAAGAGATTAGCCTTATTTTAATCTGCGGTTTCTTTATTGAATTTTTACTTATAAGTTCATCTAAAAACAAGTTGAAAAAGGTGAAAAACGAAAAAGTATAATCAAATGATAGTATTGATATTCTGTAACACCTAATCCAATGGGGAAACAAAACGATGATATATTTTTTGAAGAAATTCTTGAAAGGAATAAGTACAAAATATACAGGATTTGTAATATTTATGCTGTTTCTCCAATAGAACCACAAGACCTCTTTCAAGAAGTTATTTTTGAAATTTGGGAATCTCTTAAAAACTTCAAAGGTAAATCATCTATTGATACGTGGATATACAAGATTACTGTTAATGTTTGCTTGCGTAAAAAAATGAAATTTGATAAAAGCAATAGTAAAATGAACCGATTTGAATCTATTCATTTTACGCTCATAGATAAAGAAATTAACACTTCTGAACAAGAAAGATTTAAGTATTTAAAAGAATGCATTTCAACCCTAAATGAAACGGACACTTCACTTATTGTTCTTTATTTAGATGATCTATCTTATAGAGAAATTGCAGAAATTACAGGATTATCAGAAAATCATATCGCTGTTAAAATGAAGCGAATTAGAAAAAAAATTATTTGAATGTATCACTCCAAAAATCAGCTAAAATGTTAGAAAAAGAATTAAAAGATATTTGGAATAATTCTTCTCAAACAGCACAAATATCAATTGAAACAAACCTGCTAATTGAAGAATTAAATACAAGAATAAATGGTATGCAGAAAAAGATAAGAAAAAGAGATATTAGAGAGATTGCTGCTTCAATCTTTGGAATACTCATTTTTGGTTTTTTATTATACGAAATCCCCTTCCCAATTACCAAAGTGGCTTGTGGGTTGGCAATCCTATGGTTTGTATTTGTTATCCAAAAGTTCAAAAAATCAAAAACACAGAACATTAAAACTGATTTTTCATTGCCGCTAACAGAACAACTTAATCATCAAAAAAGAATGATTGCCCAGCAGGCAAATTTATTGGACACTGCTCTGTATTGGTACGCTATTCCCCCTTTTATTATGAATTTTATATTCATTTTAGGGTTAGAAAATCCAGTCGATTATAATTGGACCAATAGTATTGCAGAAAGCATATTACCACTTACTTCTAATTTAAAAACAATAACAATAATAGGTTTAGCATTGTTTTATGCATTTACTTTTTGGGTAAATAAAAGAGCTTTAAACAAGGATGTAAATCCTATGATAAAGAGCATTGAAACAATGCAGAAACAAATAAAATAACAACCATGAAACATATCTTATTTATACTAATAGCCTTTTTATTTATCAATAACACTTTTGCCCAAGCAGAAAGTGAGATTTCAAAAACTGTATCAAATAATTTTCAACATAAGTACAATGCCAAGGATTATGAAGGCATTTATTCGATGTTTGCCAATGAAATGAAAAACTTTATGCCACACGAAAGGGCGTTAGCGTTCTTACGAGGATTAAAATCAGAAGCTGGTGATATTAAATCCAAATCTTTTGTAAAATATGCCCGAGCAAACGTTGCCTTGTACAAAACAAACTTTGAACGTATTGTAGTTGCTCTTTATATTTCTGTAGATGAAAATTCTAACATTAACGGATTAATGGTAAAACCTTATATGGAAGAAAAATTGCCAGAACTTACCCGTAATATTTCTAAATTAAGGCCTCCTTTTGATGAAGAGTGGACTGTAATTTAGGGAGGAGACACCAAAGAAGTGAATTATCATGTAATTGACAAAGCACAAAAAAATGCTTTTGATTTTGTGATTACCAACCCACAAGACAAGAGCTATGAAAATGATGGAAAAACGAATGAAGATTTTTATGCCTTCGGAAGGCAACTTATAGCACCATTTGGAGAAATACAGCGCTCAAAATGTATGAGTGCGGCAGTCCAGTTCCCATAGTTTTTAGGACTGTCAAAGCGCTCTTCCGCTTTTTCGCGAAAGAACTCTAAAAACCGTCTTATACCTTTTGTTGTGGTTTTAAGATCGAACTTGCCCTGATAATATTCTGCTTCCCTAATAGCAAGAATCTTTTTTGCAAGCGCCATTGTTTCTTTGTTCTCTTTTCTTTCAATAGCATTCTTAGGTTCACTATGTAAATACATTTTCAGATTTTCATAGTCTCGAATGTGTTTTCTCTTGCCTTCTGGGTATATCTCCAATCCCTTATAGTACTCTATTAGCAAGCTGTTTTCGTTCTTTTAATTTTATTTTCATTATGTGGTACGTTTGTACTCCATAATTTAAAAATGTAGTTCATATGTGGTACTAGAAATAGAAAGGAAAACTTTAACAATATAACCTGCTGTATATCAATCAAGAGAAGATAATATCAATACATCGGAAACCAATTTTACTTCCCAATACAAAAATTAGCAAATATATTCCCAAGCAATTCATCATTAGAAATTTCACCCGTAATCTCACCAAAATAGTAAAGTGCCTGTCGAATATCTATTGCCAATAGATCTCCACTTAAACCACTATCAATTCCTTCCTGTACTTTGATGATTTCTTCCAAAGCTTTTAACATGGCGTCATAATGCCGACTGTTAGTAACAATGGTTTCATTATTTCGAAGGGCGCCCGTGTTTACAAAATCCAGTAATTTATTTTGAAGTTCTTCCACGCCTTGTCCCGTTTTGGCAGAAAGCAGATGGAGATGGCCGATTGCTGCTTGTAGCTTATTGATTTCTTCTAATGAAAGTTTGTCAACCTTGTTAGCAACTATAACTAAATTTTTAAGTGGATACTTGTTTTTAATAGTTTCAATCTCAACTTTGAATTTTGAACCTTGAACTTTAAATTTTCCCGCATCAAAAAGATAGATCACTACCTGGGCAGCTTCAATTTTTTCAAATGTTTTCTTTATTCCTAACCCTTCAATAACGTCCACCGTTTCGCGAATACCAGCGGTATCTATAAACCGGAAACCGATGCCCCCGATTATTATTTCATCTTCAATGGAGTCTCTTGTTGTACCAGCGATGTCGCTTACTATAGCGCGATCTTCATTTAACAATGCATTGAGTAAGGTAGATTTTCCAACATTGGGTTCCCCAACAATGGCAACTGGAATTCCATTTTTCAATACATTACCTGTTGCGAAAGAATCTATCAGGCGTTTAAGAACAGTTGTTATTTTTGAGATGAGTTTCTGGAAATCATCTCTATTTGCAAACTCTACATCTTCTTCAGCAAAGTCCAGTTCCAGTTCTATTAATGACGCAAAGTTTAAAAGTTCTTCGCGAAGATTTTTTATTTCTGAAGAAAATCCACCGCGCATTTGTTGTATTGCCAGTTGATGGCTTGCAGCACTATCACTCGCTATTAGGTCTGCCACGGCTTCCGCTTGACTCAAATCAATTTTTCCGTGGAGAAATGTCCTTAAGGTAAACTCGCCAGCCTGAGCCATTCTACAGCCTTTCCGAAGACATAATTGTATAATTTCCTGTTGGATGTAACTACTGCCGTGGCAAGAGATTTCAACTACATCTTCACCTGTATAAGAGTTTGGGTTTTTGAAAATAGATAGGAGTACTTCATCTATTATCTTTTCGCCGTCTTTAATATTACCCAAATGTACCGTATGGGTTTTTTGTTTAGCTAGATCCTTTCCTGAAGTTGAGGTGAATATAGAGGAAGCAATAGAAATAGCCTCTGGCCCCGAAAGCCTTAAAACTGCGATTGCGCCAGCACCTGCTGGAGTTGCCATGGCAACTATAGTATCTGTGTGTATCATTGGGAGCAAAGGTAAGATTTAGTTTGACAAAGTTTTAAATTTTATCAAAGTCGGGGATGGCAAATATGCTACCCAAATTCAATTTGTCTTTTTACCCATTCCATATTTTTTTCAAGCCTGAAATCGAACCAGAGTTGTCGGTTATCAAAATCATTTTCTATTAAATGATTGAAATTCTGGAATGGCTTGCGTTTGTCAAGTGCATCCAGAAGTTTGGCCGAAAAACCTAGAGAATCTATTTCTCTGGCAAATTGCTCCATAAGTTTAAAAGCCTCGGAAGAGGGCATTGGGTCTATCAAAAGATAATCATCCACATTATCCTCAACCTTATCAATTACTTCCTGCCATGGATTTTCCTCATCGAACATTAGGTAGTCTTCTACCTCTTTTGGGTATTCGATAAAACTATTTGTGGCTTTCTCATAAAAACAGATCATACCGCACAATAGACTGTCAGCTATTTCCTTTATTATATTATTTTGGGTTTTCATAGTACGTTTGTAAAGATTGAAAATGATAAAATTAAATAAAATAATTCATCACAAAACAGACTTTCATAAATCTATCTTGCCATAATAAAAACAGTAGAAATCTTGTTTTCTGACAGCAAGTGTTTAGTATTGATAATTAATAAGTTACAGAATTTATTGCGTTTATGAATTTTGAGATTATTGAAGTAAAATGTAAACGGCATAGGGTTTCCATAAGCAGTATCGGGGAAATATTAATGAAAAGATGATAAACCTTGCTTGTTTCTATGAAAACATAAAAACATAGATTTATTCTTGATTTCGGTTCTTTTTTTAATTTTTTTCCGAAATTTGTATTCTAAATATCATTTTAATCTTATTTAAAACTCTCATAACATGGTAACAAAAACAGTAAAAGGAACTAATTTTTTCCGCAATCTATTTTTTATGGCAAGCTTTCTTTTTTGCACAGCTTTATTTGCGCAAGAAGCAACGCAAGCGGAAAAAGGTGTATTTAAATTTGAATCTTCAGTAATAGATTACGGAACCATAGCGCATAATGCAGACGGAGTTCGTGCCTTTAAATTTAAAAATGTGGGAAATGCTCCTATCGTAATTACCAAAGTAAAAGGAAGTTGTGGCTGTACGGTCCCTACAAAACCAGACGGAGCTATTATGCCAGGCGAAAGCGCTGAAATTGGCGTTAAATATGCTACCAATAGAGTTGGCGCTTTCACTAAAACAGTAACAGTTACTTCAAATGCAAGTGAAGGTACTGTTGTTCTTAAAATCAAGGGAAATGTTTTGGCAGATGAGCCAGCTGCTACTGAAACCCATAACGGCAAATAATACAATAGTATTATTCCATAAAAAAACTTCTTGCAATTTTTTGTAAGAGGTTTTTTTGTTCTTGAAAGTTACCGATATAATTAATTGTTTAACATCACTGGCATTACAAGCATAGTAACAGTTTCACCTTCGTCAAGGTCATCAACTGAAGTAAGGACTCCGCCTCGGTTTGGAATTATTCTTTCATAATATTCTTTCGAAATTCATTTCAACCAGGATTATTAAATTAGGGTTTTATCGCAAAATGAAAAATAGTATCTTTTGAACATCATATAATACAAATGACTAAGTAAGAGTTCTTAAAGTTTTTATATTTCTATCATTTTTCAAATTATTGTATCTTTATCATAACTCTCCACTTTCTTAGCTTTAATATAAATTATTTTCAAGGTAATAATTATGAAAAAGTATAGGTTTATTTCAGAAATGGTGGTTTTTACATTTATCTTCCTTATTGCAACAGCATGCTATGCCCAAGTAGGTATTGGCACCACAGATCCTGATGGAGATGCTTTATTGGAATTATCTTCTAATGACAAAGGATTGTTGATTCCTCGCGTGCAATTAACTGCAACTGATCTTTCAGCACCACTTTCAACTAGCGTGGCGGGAATGCTAGTTTATAACACAGCATCAGATGGGTCGGGTGCAAATGCAGTTACTCCTGGGTTTTACTATAACGATGGAACAAATTGGATAAGAGTATTAAACAGGGCACTAGCAGATCTTACAGATGATGCTTGGATAAATAATCCGGAAAAGAACCGTATAGAGTTAGGTACACTTAGTGATGGTACTACATTAAGACCTGTTGGAGCAGAAATGGTTGTTACAGACGACGGGAAAGTTGGGATTGGAACAGAGACGCCTAAAGAAAGCATAGAAGTAGTTGCGATGGATGCAGATTTAGATATGTATTCCCACGGGAATGATGTTACTGTATTTCACATACATTCGGCTGGAGGAACAATATCAGAACCTACCGCTGTTTCTACTAGAAATACGTCTAATTTTTTTAGCATTGAGGCAAAAGGCTATGATGGCACTAATTATTTTAATGCAGCATCGTTTTCAATGGGAATTGATGGCCTTCCTGGTGCATCGGGACCGGAGGATATGCCCGGTAGAATTTCTTTTCGCACAACTCAAGATGGAACTACATCTCTTGTTCAACGTATGGTTATTAAAAATAATGGATACGTGGGAATAGGTACTAATACGCCAAAGGTCAATTTTGAAGTAAACGGTATGATAAGAACCATGGGGTATAAAGTGGCCAACTTACCGGCCGGAATCCAAGGCGCTATGGCGTATGTAACCGATGCAAGCGTTCCAAGTTATTTAGCTCCCGTAGTTGGCGGCGGTACTGTAAAATGCCCTGTATTTTATGATGGCAGCAATTGGGTGTGTCATTAAACGCAAACAGTATATAAGAATAAACCCTTTTCATCAATGATAAAAAGGGTTTATTCTTTAAAATTCTGGATAGATCAATTTGATTATCCCCATTAGATTTTTAATTGTCTTCTTAAAAGTAAACTAACTTTACGCGACATCTAAATATTTTATTAGTATCAATCGGTTTCCCCTGAATTAAAATGTCTGTTAATGGCCCAAGCTTAGTTATTCAACATTACCGGCATTACAAGCATAGTAACCGTTTCGCCTTCATCAAGACCATCTACAGGCGTTAGAATTCCAGCTCTGTTGGGAAGGCTCATTTCCAGAGAAACTTCGTCGCTGGTAAGGTTGTTCAGCATTTCTGTTAGAAAACGGCTGTTGAAACCTATTTGCATATCGTCACCTTGATAGTCACAGGTTAAACGTTCTTCAGCTTTGTTGCTATAGTCAATGTCTTCAGCTGAAATATTCAACTCTGCACCAGCAATCTTCAAACGAATTTGATGCGTTGTTTTGCTAGAGAAGATAGAAACTCTTCGAACAGAGTTTAGAAATTGATTTCTGTCAATAACTAATTTATTTGGATTTTCCTTCGGAATAACAGCTTCGTAATTAGGATACTTTCCGTCAATCAATCGGCAGATCATTTCGGTATTTTCAAAAATGAATTTGGCGTTACTTTCGTTGTATTCGATGATTACGTCATCTTCGCTACCTCCAAGAATACTCTTTAAAAGATTCAGCGGTTTTTTCGGCATAATAAATTCCGCCGTTTGCGAAGCACTGATATCATCACGGGTATATTTTACCAATTTATGTGCGTCTGTAGCAACAAAAACTAAATTATCTGTAGAAAACTGAAAGAAAACACCGCTCATCACAGGTCTCAAATCATCATTTCCAGAAGCAAAAATAGTTTTACTGATGGCAGTTGCTAGCACATCACCTTGAACAACGGTAGAGGAAGGATCCTTCAATTCAACAGCATTTGGGAATTCTTCCCCACTAGCATAAGCCAATGCGTATTTACCGTGGTTAGAGCTAATTTCTATGGTACTGTTATCTTCAACAGTAAAAGTCAGTGGCTGCTCTGGAAAGGTTTTTAGTGTTTCAAGCAGAAGTTTTGCGGGAACACAGATCATTCCTTTTTCGGTACTTTCCACTTCCAGTTTTGAGGAAATGGTAGTTTCCAAATCGGAAGCCGAAACGGTAAGACTTTTATTGTCTAAATCGAAAAGGAAATTATCTAAAATAGGCAATGTATTATTGCTATTGATAATACCACCCAATACTTGCAGTTGTTTTAATAAATAGGAACTCGATACGATGAATTTCATTATGTATATTTTTTATGAAATAATTCTCAATAATTGCTTCTCGGGAACTTTTAATTTAAGTGAAATAAAAGCTTGGTGAGCTTTTTAATCTTCTTGATAAATTAAGGAGATTCATTCAAGTTAATGAACATTTCAACTTAGATTACTATAAACTCTTCCAAATTTTTAATCTATTTCGATAATTTAAGGTGGGTGAGCTTGCCCAAACTTTTGTTATTTAAAAGATTCATTCAGGTTACTTAGTATTTTGACTTAGCTTACTATAAACTCTTCCAAATTTTTAATCTATTTCAATAATTTAAGGTTGGTGAGCTTTCCCAAACATTTGTTATTTAAAAGATTCATTCAGGTTACTGAGCGAAGCCGAAGTACAAATATATTTCAATTGATGTGTTTGATAAAACAAACTTATTAACATTTAGCGGGTGTATTTACGTCTGCGATAGTAGTTAAAGACGATTCCGAAAACCAACAGTAAACCTAAGGGTAGCAATAGATTGAGTGTTTGCCACTTTGTACGTTGTAATGCAATTTTTTGTGGATCCAAAAAAGGTACCGCAATATGCCGTGTTCTAATGTTTATAAGTCCGCTGTCATCAAGAAGGTAATTGACCGTATTCAGCAGAAACTCCTTGTTTCCATAGAAGGTATTGGTCATTTTATCGAAACCCAGTTCCAAAGGACGGTTGCCCTGCATTTGGTTTTTTATAACATCGCCATCGCTTATTACCACCATTTTTGAAGCCTTTCCATCATCTATATTCCTTAGATCTCCATTCAGTTTTATTGGCTTTACTCTATTTTTAAAAACTGAAGTAAAGTTTCCCTCTAGTAAAACTGCCAGAGGAATTTCACCAGCATTAAACTCCCGTGGATCTGGCCCTTCATTCACTACTTGAAGATTGTTGGGAATTTCCACATCAAAGTCAATAGGAGCGGGGAGTCCGACAATTTTTGAAATGGGGGAAGACGATAATAAAATCGTTTTCTTTATGTTGTTTGGAAGCGTATCGATAGCACTTGCATAATCAAATTTCACCGCTTCAATATTGGAAACGATGGGGTGGTTGTTGGCGCTGCTGCTGAGCGGACTGAAAAACCAGGGGTATTTGTTGTACTGCGACTCGTTTTCTTCGCCATTAGCCAAAACAATAGGCGCAGAATACACATCTTTCACCAAATTGGGATTGATGCGAATACCGTATTTAAAGAAGAAGTCGTTGAGGTTTAAATCTTTACCAAAAGCAAAGGTTTCTCCTGTTGTTGGATCGGCCTGCATTTGCGTGGCATCTAACAACCAAAGCGATTTGCCGCCTTTCATTATATATTGATCCAGGACATATTTTTCAGCATCAGTAAAAGCCTGAGTGGGCTGGGCTACAACAATCAGGTCGAAGCTATTTAATGCTTTTAAAGTTTTTTCAGGATTGGAGGTAACCGAATCTAAGGTGAAAGGAGCTATAAAATAATAATCTCTTAAAGTCGCAAAAAAATCGGCTATATAGCGATCGTCATATTCACCGTTTCCTTTTAAAACGGCCACTTTTTTAGACTTTTCTGAGGTCAATTTTTTAAATCCGTCAGCAAAAGCATATTGTAGATTTTGCAAGGAACTGTTCACTCTTTCTTCGGAAGTGGCTCCCAGTTGATTTTTCAGTAAAGGAATTTTAACTGATTTCCCGTTGTGATGTGCGAGAGCCCATGGATAAACCAGTTCGGTGCTTTGCTTTCCCTTTTCAGAAACCGAAACTTGGGCGGGCGTCAATCCAAATTTTTCAAATTGCGGCTGAAACTGTTCCGAATCTTTGTCCGTTGGATTTATAAACTTAAACTTGATGTTTGAATTATAGGAAGAAAATTCGTCCAAAAGCTGCTCCGTTTCACTCTGAAGCCTTCGGAATTCAGGAGGAAATTCACCTTTTAAAAAAACATCTACAATTACAGGAGAATTTATGGGATCAATTATTTCTTTGGCTTCTTCTGAAAGCGTAAACCGCTTGTCTTGCGTCAGATCAAATCGCTGATAGAAATAGCTTCCCAAGAGATTCAAAAGCAGTAAGCCAAGGATTAGCATGGCTATGGAAACGATATTTTTTTTAACTGAAGTCTTCATCATTTCTGCTTCAGTTTTAAAACGGTTAAGGCGATAAAAAACACGGTAATGCTAATAAAGTAAATCAAATCTCGCGTATCTAAAACGCCCCGTGCCACACTGTCGAAATGTGCTTTCATCCCAAGATCTGAAATATTAAACGATGACGAAGAAAAGCCGTCAAAGCCATAGTACAGAACAAAACATAAAAACACGGAAATTATAAAAGCCACAATTTGGTTTTGAGAAAATGTGGAGGAAAAGATTCCGATGGAAGTATATGCGAAAACCAAAAATAATAATCCTATATAAGAGCCAATTGTACTTCCCACATCCCAGTTTCCAGCAGGATTACCCAATTCTGAGATTGTAAATACGTAAAGAATTGTGGGGATTAGCGCAATGAGAATGAGGATGACTGCACCAAAATATTTTCCTAGAACTATTTGCTTTAATGAAATAGGTTTGGTAAGTAGTAGCTCTAAAGTACCCATTTTCATTTCGTCGCTAAAAGCGCGCATACATACTGCTGGAATCAAGAAGAGCAAAACCCAAGGTGCAAGTTCAAAGAAAGGAGAAAGATCCGTAAATCCAGCATCCAGTATGTTGTAGTTTCCACTGAAAACCCAAAGGAAGAGACCGTTTATAACCAGAAACACCCCAATCACCAAATAGCCAATGGTACTTGAAAAGAAGGAATTTATTTCTCGTTTTATTATTGTAAACATTTATTTTTTATCTCGCAAGGGCACAAAGCTGCTAATATTTCTTTAATTTTTCCTAACTCCTAAACTCCTAAACTCCTAAACTCCTAAACTCCTAAACTCCTAAACCCTCCTCCGGCGGGCAAGCTCCTAAACTCTTCTCCGACGGGCAAGCTCCTAAACTCACAACCGTATCAACACTCCAAGCGGCAGCTCTCGCTCTAAATAATGGTTTGGTTTCGCTCCATACCTTTTTAAACAGATCGCTGTTTCGGTAGTTTTCCAAATCGCTTTCAGCATTCCAACGGCTGTATGTGAAAAAGATTGCTTTGTCACTTTTATCTTGATAGAGTTCCAAAAAGCTGCAACCCGGAAAATTTCGAATTTTTTCTTTTATAACTTCAAAATTAGCCAGAAAAACAGGAATGTTTTCCTTCTCAAACTCCATTTTGACTATACGTGTAAACATTGTCTTACTGTTTTAAGGTTGCTGAGCCTGTCGAAGCACATTTTCACTATACGGGTAAACATTGTCTTACTATTTTAAGGTTGCTGAGCTTGTCGAAGCACATTTTGACTATACGTGTAAACATTGTCTTACTGTTTTAAGGTTGCTGAGCTTGTCGAAGCACATTTTCAATATTCCTGTAAACATAATATTATATTACTTTTTTGAGGTTGTTGTATTCGTCGACACACATTTTACAAGCTCCTAAACATCATTTCAATGATTAAGGTCAGTTTCAATCTAATTTTTGTTTTCGTTTTCAGAAAAAGAAAATTAAAACCAGAGTCAGGCGTTACCCTAGTCCTAATCGATAAAACACACCATAACAGCATCTCTATAATCCAAGCCAAACAGCGAGGATGCTCCACCTATTGTTTTAGAACTGCTTTTATAAATTGCCAGTTCCAGATAATTTGAGGAATTCCAGATTGCCAGTTTTTTTCCGTCTTCTTCGCGTCGTTCCGGTGGAAGGTCAAAATTTATGGCCTCACTATAATGCGCGTGTATTTTATCAAACTTAGCCGTTCTAGCAAGGATTTCAAACTTTCTACCCCGACCAACCTCTTCAAACATTTTTTTCGTGATATTGCTGATCACATTACCGTAATTATCAATATAGATAATATTTCCGCTAATTTGGCTCTCCTTATTACTTATTACGGGGCGGATACCTGTTAACTCCTTTATCTCGGTAATAGTCTTGCCAATAACCTCCAAGGTGCCACCTCTAGCAATGTGACTTGCCACCTTTACAAAAACATCCAAAACTGGAAAATTGCTTGTTATTCTATCGTGAATATTGATTTCCACGATTTTTTCTGGCCTAATTTCCGAAGTGAGCATGGATATAATTCCATTATCCGCACATATAAAGTAATGTCCGTCCATAAACACGCCAATATGTCTATTTTCTGGATTCAATTCTGAATCTACTCCGATAACATGGATACTTCCTTCAGGAAAACTCCTATACGCGTTTTGGATAATATAAGCCGCTTCATGAAGGTGGAAGGGTGAAATGTTATGAGAGATATCAACAACCTTCGCATCAATGATTTCGGTGTAAATAGCTCCTTTCACAGCACCAACAAAGTGATCCTTTTCTCCAAAGTCAGTCGTAAGTGTGATTATAGCCATAAATTATTGTTGATATTTTCTTAAATCAAGTACCACAAAAATAAGTTACTTTTGTTAGTAGCAAAACTATTTTTGCTGAATAAAATAAATTTTCGACAGTAAGAAATGCTACAGCTATTTTATCGAGATTTATGGCCTGTGTCCTGCAAATTTTATCATAGATTTATGGTCTCAATTCTAATGTCTCATATCTAACGTCTAAAACAAAAAGCCTTTTGAACGAACTTATCATTGAACTCACAGAAATTAATCCAAGGGATTTCTTCGGACTAGAAAACGCTAATATTGATTTACTTAAAAAATATTTTCCAAAACTTAAAATTGTAGCTCGTGGCAACAAAATCAAAGCTTATGGCGATGAAGAGGTTTTAGAGGAATTTGACCGTCGAATTACGATGCTCTTAGATCAGTTTGTAAAATACAACAAGATTGATGAAAACGTCATCGAGCGGGTTTTGCTGAGTCGTACAAGAGAAGATTATGAAGCACCAGCGGGTAGTGGAGAGGCTATTATCCACGGTGTAAGTGGAAAACCAATTAAGGCATTAACTGCCAATCAGCGAAAACTGGTGGCACTGATGACCAAAAACGATATGGTTTTTGCAGTAGGGCCCGCAGGAACCGGAAAAACCTATACTGGTGTTGCTTTGGCCGTAAAGGCATTAAAAGAAAAGGAGGTAAAACGAATCATCTTAACGCGGCCTGCTGTGGAAGCTGGTGAGAATCTGGGCTTTCTTCCTGGTGATTTAAAGGAAAAACTGGATCCTTATATGCAACCGCTTTATGACGCATTACGCGATATGATACCTGCAGAAAAGTTGGCATCACATATTGAGACAGGCGTGATTCAGATTGCTCCATTGGCTTTTATGCGCGGACGAACCCTAGACAATGCATTTGTTATTTTGGATGAAGCACAAAACACAACCCACGCCCAAATGAAAATGTTTTTAACCCGAATGGGGAAAAACGCCAAGTTTATGATTACCGGAGATCCGGGACAGATAGATTTACCGCGCCGCGTGACTTCTGGACTTAAGGAAGCACTATTAGTTTTAAAAGATGTAAAAGGTGTTGGAATGATGTTCCTAGATGATAAGGATGTAATTCGCCATCGCTTAGTAAAAGAAGTGATCGCCGCTTACCGAAACATTGAAAACACAGACTGATAGAGTTTATAGTAGCAGGGGCAGTATTCAGTAACTGAATGTTTTTACTGGAAGGAATTGCTGCCGGCGTCCTTGTAGGTCTAATTTATTAAGAAATAATTTAAAATGAAAAATACCATAACTTCAACCAACTTCAACTTTCCAGGTCAAAAAAGTGTTTACCACGGAAAAGTTCGAGAGGTTTATACATTAAAAAACAACCTGCTTTTAATGGTTGCCACAGATAGGCTTAGTGCTTTTGATGTTGTAATGCCGAAAGGAATACCATATAAAGGTCAAATTCTGAACCAGATTGCCACTAAAATGATGCGCGATACGGAAGATTTAGTTCCCAATTGGTTAATCGCCGTCCCAGATCCAAATGTTGCTATTGGGGAAGCCTGCGAACCCTATAAAGTTGAAATGGTAATTCGCGGTTATATGAGTGGTCATGCCGCACGTGAATACAAATTAGGAAAACGAATGCTCTGTGGTGTCGTAATGCCTGTAGGAATGAAGGAGAATGATAAATTTCCAGAGCCAATTATTACTCCAGCTACCAAAGCCGAAATGGGGGATCACGATGAAGATATTTCTCGTGAAGAAATTTTAAAAAGAGGAATCGTTTCTGAAGAAGATTATCTTCAACTTGAGGATTACACGCGAAAACTTTTTAAAAGAGGAAGTGAAATTGCAGCCAAAAGAGGTTTGATTTTGGTAGATACTAAATATGAATTTGGAAAAACGAAAGATGGAAAAATTGTTTTGATTGATGAAATTCACACTCCAGATTCGTCTCGCTATTTTTATGCTGAAGGTTACGAAGAGCGACAAAAGAATAACGAAACACAGAAGCAACTTTCAAAAGAATTTGTACGGCAATGGTTAATTCAAAATGATTTTCAGGGATTGGAAGGGCAAGATGTCCCCGAAATGTCTGATGAATATATTCAGACCGTTTCGGAAAGATATATCGAGCTTTACGAAAATATTACAGGTGAAAAGTTCGTAAAAGCCGATGTTTCAAACATTCAAGAACGTATTGAAAGTAACGTTTTGGAATATTTAAAATAAACTGGATTTATATTCATAAAATCAAAAAGTCTCTTCTCAGAGGCTTTTTTTTTGCAAAATTTTATAGAAATCACGAATATCATTAAATCTTAAAAATAATTCTTTACCATCTAAGCCCTTGATTTCCTGTAATTATTGTTTAGATTATATGCTTTAACTGCTTAATTGATAATTAAATAAAACCGAACTAGTGTTTCCTTCGTAAGTAATATAAATCCCAAAGAGAATTCTAAAGGATTAACCAGAATTAAATGGAAACAACTTTACGGATCATTATAAGAATTATATAAACGTGCACAAAGCTTCGGCCTGTTGCACGTTTTATTTTTTGTCGTAAAGTGGTTTTCTGAAAATTCAAAAATTTATTACTAACCCTAATTTTAAAATTATGAGAAACACATTTACACGAGAACTCATACTTACCCTTTCTTTTGTTCTGGTAAGTATTATTTCTTACGGCCAATTTACCGTTACTAACGGTACAGACGGCACACCGGCACCGTCCGGTAGTTTAAGAGCAGCTATTCAGGATGCAAATGCAAATTTTATAGGACTCTCTTTTATAACGGTAGATCCGGGTTTAACAATAACCTTAACGGAAGGTACCTTAGATGTAACTAGTACAATTTTTATTTTAGGTAACGGAAGTACGGTAGATGGTTCATTAAATTCTGAAAGGGCAATTACCGCCGTTGGTACTACATTGCCACAGACATTAAGTATTAATGGTCTTCATTTTATAAATAATACTTCAGCCACAGATGGTGGAGCCATACGTGCTTCTTCCATGGCTTTGTTTTTATTGAACAGTACTTATTCAAATAATACAGCAATGGGTTCACCCGGAAGTGGTGGAGCTATTTATATTGAAGGAGCAGATCCTTTGGATATTTATACTTGTACTTTTAATGCGAATACTGCAACTCGTGCAGGTGGCGCTATAGAGACGCAATCTTCAGGACAAGTAACACTGAGCGATACAAATTTTACTGGTAATTCGGCAACAGGACCTCCAGGAAACGGTGGTGCTTTTCATATTACAGGAAATGCAAATTCTACCATTTCCGATGGTATGGCTAGTGATAATTCTGCAACAAATGAAGGTGGAGCGTTTTGGAACGGAACTGGAACAATGACCATTAACGGAGTTTCATTTACAGGTAATTCTGCATTAGGATCAAATACAGGCGGTGGCGCACTTTTTAATAACGGTGGAAAACTTTCTATAAACGCAACAACAACACTTTCTCAAAATATCGCAATGGGAGCAACCCCTGGCGGACGTGGTGGTGCAATATTTAACAATACTGGAGGAACCCTTACTTTGGCTTCTGGTCTTAATATTAATGGAAACTATGCTAGTAGAGCAGGTGGAGCTATTGAAGATGCTTCTGGCGGAAATTTAACGTTAACCGGAATTACTTTACAAGGAAATTCCGCAGGTTCTGATATCGGTTTAGGTTCAATGGCAAATCCTGGAAACGGAGGTGCTTTGCATTTATCTGGAACTACTTCGGTTACCATTTCGAACAGTACAATAAGAAATAACCAAGCCGCACAAGAAGGTGGTGGACTATGGAATAATGCGGGAATGATGTCAATAACTGGTTCAAGTATTTCAGGAAATATGGCTTCTGGAAATATGGCAGACGATGGAGGTGGTGGAATATTTAACAATGGCGGAGCCTTAATGGTTTCTTCAACAACTATCTCTGATAATTCTGCAAATGGAACTGCTGGTTCTGGAGGAGGAATTTTTAGCCTCAGTCCTGGAACTTTGAATATAGATGGAATTACTATTTCTGGAAATTCAGCCAATAGAGCTGGTGGAGGTATTGAAATTCTTTCAGCATCTGGAGAAACTTATACATTTAGTGATGTTGTTTTAAATCAAAATACAGCTAATGCTCCAGCTCCTGGAAATGGAGGAGGACTTCACATTAGCGGTCCAGGAAATGTAAACTTTAACGGTGGAAGTGTAACAGACAACGTCGCTTTTGAAGGTGGCGGACTTTGGAATGGATCAGGAACTATGACTGTTTCTGGAACAACAATCACAGGAAACAAAGCAACTGGTGATGCAACCGGTGGCGGTGGAATTTTCAACAATGGAGGAACTCTAAATGTTGATTCTACTACAAATCTTAGCGCTAATGTTGCAATGGGAGCAACTCCTGGAGGACGAGGTGGTGCTTTATTCAATAATACAGGAGGAACGTTGAATGTTGCACCCGGAAGTACAATTTCTGGAAACTACGCAAGTCGCGCTGGTGGTGCTATTGAAGATGCTTCGGGTAACACGCTAAATTTAGAGGCAGTTACTTTAAGCGGAAACTCTGCTGGGGTAGATATAGGTTTAGGAACTATGGCAAATCCAGGAAACGGTGGTGCAATTCACCTTTCAGGAACTACAAATGCAGATGTTATAAATTCTACCATCGAAAATAACCAAGCTGCCCAAGAAGGTGGTGGTCTTTGGAACAATTTAGGAATTATGACTGTTGAAGCAACAGTTTTAACTGGCAATTCAGCGAGTGGAGATCTAGCCGATGATGGTGGAGGAGCTTTATTCAACAATGGAGGAACATTAAATGTTTTTACTGGAACAGAAATAACAGACAATAAAGCCAACGGAACCGCTGGTTCTGGTGGAGGAATTCACAGTACTGGTGGCGATGTAACTGTAAGCGATGCAATTATTACAAGCAATATTGCAAATCGCGCAGGTGGTGGAATTGAAATTGCTGGCGGAACACTAACAATGTCAGGAACAACACTAAATACAAATAACGTTGGTGTTGCACCAGCTGTTGCCGCTCCTGGAAACGGTGGTGGACTTCACGTTGGTGGAACTGGAAATGCAACTATCACAGGTGGAACCGTTGATGCAAACTTAGCAGCTGCCGAAGGTGGTGGTCTTTGGAATGGTGGAGGAACAATGACCGTGAATGGAGTATCAATAACCAATAACATCGCAAGCGGTGCAAATGCCGACAATGGTGGTGGTGGAATCTACAACGATGGTGGAACCCTAGATATCCTTGCGGGAACTTCTATAAATAATAATATGGCTAACGGAACTTCGGGTTCTGGTGGTGGAATATTATCTACTGCAGGTAATGTAACTATCGCAGCAATTTCAATAATGGAAAACTACGCAAATCGCGCAGGAGGGGGAATTGAAGTTATTGATGGTGCATTAAATTTAAACGGAACTACGCTGACGTTTAATGATGTAAACGGAACTGCAGGTACCGCAAACCCTGGAAACGGTGGTGGAATACACATTTCGGGTGTTTCTATGATAAATATTTTTGGAAGCACAATAACCAATAACGACGCAGCAAGCGAAGGTGGAGGTCTTTGGAACCAAGTTGGAAGCACAATGACAGTTGACAATTCTTTATTGGATAGCAACAAGGCTCAAGGTGATGACGCCACAAATGGAGGTGGAGGCATCTTCAATAATGGAGGTACATTGCTCGTACAGAATTCTTCAACTATAACTAATAACTCTGCAATAGGGACTGCTGGTTCTGGTGGTGGAATTCAAAATGTGGATGGAGGTTCTTTAACTGTAAACGACTCTAATATTTCAAATAATTCAGCAAAAAGAGCTGGTGGTGGAATTGAAGACAATTCTTCAGTAACTCCTGGAAACATTACACTTTTAAATACAAACTTAGATAACAATACTGCTGAAAGTGCTCCTGGAAACGGTGGTGGACTTCATATTACTGGTCCCGGAATAGCGAATATTACAAATGGTACCGTAAACGGAAACATAGCAACTGCTGAAGGTGGAGGCTTATGGAACGGAAGCGGAACGATGACTGTTGATAATGTAGAAATAGATGGAAACACCGCAAGCGGAAACGATGTAGACCAAGGTGGTGGAGGTGTTTTCAATGAAGGTGGTACTTTAATTGTTCAAAATGGAACAACGATCAGTAATAATATTGCTAACGGAAGCGCAGGTTCTGGTGGAGGTATTTTGAACAACCTAGGAAGTTTAACAGTTACCGATTCTGAATTAACAGGAAATACGTCAATGAGAGCAGGTGGTGCTATTGAAGAAAATTCAATTGCAGGAAGTCTTCTCACAATAACCAATACAGATTTAATGAATAACAGCACAGCTTCTGCTCCCGGAAACGGAGGTGGACTTCATATTTCGGGCGCTGGTGATTCAAACATTACTGGTGGAAACCTAAGTGGAAACACGGCATCTCGCGAAGGTGGTGGCCTTTGGAATGGAGCTGGTATTATGACAGTTGATGGAACCACAATAGATGCAAACATCGCTAGCGGTCCTATGGCCGATGATGGTGGTGCAGGAATCTTCAACAATGGAGGTACTTTAAATGTATTAAATGCTACAATTTCAAATAACATCGCTGATGGAGCCGCTGGTTCTGGTGGTGGAATTTTTAACAATGAAGGAACGCTTACTGTTACAGATTCAGATTTAACTGGAAACACTTCAATGCGTGCCGGTGGTGCAATTGAAGAAAAATCGGTTGCAGGAAGTCTTTTGACTTTGACAAATGCTAATTTAATGAACAACAGCTCAGCTTCTGCTCCTGGAAACGGTGGTGGACTTCATATTTCAGGTGCTGGAGATTCTAATATAACTGGTGGAACTGCAAGCGGAAATACTGCATCAGCTGAAGGTGGTGCATATTGGAACGGAGCAGGAACAATGACTATTGATGGAACAATCGTTGATGGAAACACGGCAAGTGGAGCCGATGCCGATCAAGGTGGTGGCGGTATTTTTAACGAAATGGGAACATTAGTTGTTATGAATGCTACAATTTCAAATAACATTGCTGACGGAGCCGCTGGTTCTGGTGGTGGTATTTTGAATAATCTTGGAGTTTTAACAGTTTCAAACTCTGAATTAAGTGGAAACACTTCAATGAGAGCTGGTGGTGGAATTGAAGAAAATTCAATTGTAGGAAGTGAGTTGAATCTTACCAATGTAATCTTTACTTCAAATACAACTTCTGCATCCCCAGGAAATGGAGGAGGACTTCATATTACAGGTGCTGGTGATTCAAACATCACAGGTGGTTCTGCAACTGGGAACATTTCTGCTGCCGAAGGTGGCGCACTTTGGAACGGTGCAGGAATTATGACAGTAGATGGAATGATGATTGATGCAAACACTGCACAAGGAGCCGATGCCGACAACGGTGGAGGAGGTGTTTTCAACAATGGTGGAACACTAAATATTGTTAACGGAACTGTGATTTCAAACAATCTTTCTACAGGAACTTTAGGTTCTGGTGGTGGGTTGTTAAGTACTGCGGGTGATGTTACAATCACAGACTCTTCATTTAATGGAAATTCAGCAAATAGAGCTGGTGGAGCTATTGAAATAATTGACGGCACGCTTACTTTCACAAATTCAGATATGATGGATAATGATGTAAATGGAACGGCTGGAATGGCTGCACCAGGAAATGGAGGTGGTCTTCACGTAACTGGAAACAGTGGGTTGATTACCATTTCAGGAAGTATAGTTTCAGGAAACGAAGCTGCCCGTGAAGGTGGTGGCCTTTGGAACCAAAGCGGAACAGTAATGAGTATTGACACTTCAACTATTGACGGAAACAGTACATTCGGAACTGCTACAGATGATGGTGGTGCTGGCGTATTCAACAACGGAGGAATGGTTGAGGTGATTACTACAACAATTTCTAACAACAATGCAACTGCTGGATCAAGCACAGGTGGAGCGATTCACAATACAAGTGGAGGTGATGTGATTGTTATGAGAAGCACACTTTCTAGTAACTCATCTAACGGTGCTGGTGGTGCCGTTTATAACAATGGTGCAAGTTTTGACTTAAATGCTGTTACTGTTGCTATGAATACTGCTGGTTCAACAGGTGGAGGTATTGAGGGTGAAACAACTATTTCGCTTAAAAATACCTTGGTTGCTTTAAACACTGCAACTTCAGGAATGGATGTAAGTGGAACTTTAGTATCTAACGATTATAACTTAATTGGAACAGATGATGCAAGTAGTTTTTCTGAGCAAGCTAATGATATTGAAGAAGTTGACCCAATGCTTGGCCCACTTCAGAATAACGGAGGTGTTACGGAAACCCACGAGCTTTTATTAGGTTCATTGGCGTATAACGCTGGAGATCCCGCAGATTTATTCAACGATCAAATTGAACAAGCTATTTTTGAAGGAATTCGTGATATTGGAGCTTTTGAAGCACAAACTATTCTGCTATCTATTGAAGATATTACAGAAGGCGGAAGCGGAATTCTAATCTATCCAAACCCATCAAGAGGTTTTGCAACAGCAAAAATTCCAGCAACTTTTGGAAACGATTTGCAAATTACGATTGTGGAATTAGGTTCAGGGAAAATAGTTCGCAATTACAGAGCTACAAATGGTGAAAACGATATGGACTTCAGTAGTTATTCTAATGGGGTTTATGTTATCAAAATAGTTTCTGAAATTTCAAGCTCAACACATAGGTTGATATTGGCTAGATAATTCTTCAGAAATAAATTTAAATTCTAAAAACCTCTTCTTCGGAAGGGGTTTTTTACTTTCTTTCCCTAAAATTAAAACTATGCACATAACCTAAGCTCAACTCGCTAAAATCTGCTTGACCTAAATTTGCATTTAAATGAGCGCCAACATACCAATTGTTTTTTGGCGCTTTTTCCATTCCTATTAAGTAATATTTCAGTCCTAAGCGGGAAGAGAGACGATACTTCTTTTTAAATTTCGAATCTATGGTACCCAAAACCCAGCCTTTTGAAATTTCGCGAGGTGCATCCTGCCAGCCTTCATTGATCCGATAGTCCATTTTATAGGCGGGTTTATGAAGATTATAACCCAATTGAAGATCGATACCTACGTGATTTAAAAATATTTCACCGTGAATACTTAAACCCAGATTGGTAGCGTAATACCACGGATTACTTCTGAAATAGTCAAATTCCCTTCCGGCCTGCACCAAAGATTCGTTTCCTTTAATATAGTCGTAATAATGTTGGTAGAACCTGTAGTAAAACCCGATCCCAACCTTAAAGGTGATGTTGTAAACGCGGCCGTATTCGCCAGCGATTGTGTAAACATTCTGTTTATCGTTAAAAGCCAAGGCGAATACATTTTGACCTATTCCTCCGCGAAACGCAAAATAATGATTGATGGTTCTTTTATATTTCGGAATTGGTTCTGTTGGAAGAGTTTCGGAATGTTTAAATGGATTTCTTATATCTGCCGAAATACTTACTAAAAATGAATTATAACCTTGGTTCAGCAAACGGGTATGCCCATTGGAGTGATGTGAATAACCAATCCCAGTTCGCCAGTCAATATTTCGCGTAGAAAACATTTGATAATAAAAATACATTCTAAATGCCCAAGTAATATCTGTTGTAACAGCGATGTTTTGAGGATTTGTTTCAGGATGAAATTTCCTTGTAAAATATGAAGCCCCCATGGCAGTAAGTATTTTGAACCGGTCACTTCCAAAGGCTTTAAACTCAATAAAAGGGGATGCCGATATGGCAATTCCCAAACTGTCTAAATTTCCAAAATCAGTAACTCCAATGGAAAAGCCGGTCTTAGGACCCTTTATTTGTTGCGCCCATTGCTGAGGATTGTTAGTGTGATAGCGTCCAAAACTGAAAACAAGTTGCTTTTGAAATTGAGTTTCTGGAAATCCTTCATTAGCTTCCATGGTTTTACCAAAAAGGAATTCTGGCGTAAAAGTAAAGGCACTTTTTTTCCAATCAAATTCTGATTGGCCAAAGATAAAAATTGGCAGTAATAGTAGTAAAACAGTTAATTTGTTTTTCATTTGGTTTTGCAAGTAACAATTTCCCGATTAATTATAAAAATTTTAATCATACATTACAGAAATATTTAAAAAAAGGCTTTGGAAAAAATAGACAGTTTTATTGAAGAGATAGCATCTGCAGCTTGGGGTTTACCGTTGTTGATACTATTAATAGGGGGTGGGCTCTACCTTTTAATCCGTATTCAATTTTTACCGTTTCGATATTTGGGACATGCGCTTGCGGTACTTCGAGGAAAATATGACAATGAGAGTGATTTAGGTGAAATAACCCATTTTCAGGCCTTGACCACAGCATTATCAGCAACAGTGGGGATGGGAAATATTGCCGGAGTCGCGGTAGCAATTGCCATTGGCGGTCCTGGAGCTGTTTTTTGGATGTGGGTGAGTGCGGTTATCGGAATGTCAACCAAGTTCTTCACGGCAACATTAGCAATTCTTTATCGCGGGAAAGATAGCGAAGGAAAAATTCAGGGAGGTCCTATGTATTTTATAATTGAAGGATTAGGAAGAAAATGGATGCCACTAGCCATTTTTTTTAGTATTGCTGGACTGGTTGGTGCTTTGCCAGTCTTTAACGTAAACCAATTGACGCAGGCCATTAATGATATTCTATTAAAACCAGCGGGCCTTTACAGCGGTTTTATAACGGACTTAGTTATAGGTTTGGTCTTAGCTGGTATAACCGTGGTAGTTATTTTAGGAGGTTTGTCGCGAATTAGTAAAACCGCTTCCAAATTGGTGCCTGGAATGGTCGCGCTTTATTTTGTTTTGGTGTTGATTATTTTGGGAATTCATATAGATGTAGTCCCAAAATATTTGGGGTTGATTTTTACCGATGCCATTTCTGCGAATTTTTATAAAGGTGATGCTTTTCTAGGTGGCGCAATTGGTGGGATTATCTTATTGGGAATCCGTCGTGGTGCATTTTCCAATGAAGCTGGAATTGGTACGGCACCTATGGCACACGGAGCGGCTAAGACCAGTGAGCCTATTCGGGAAGGTTTGGTGGCCATGTTGGGGCCAGCCATTGATACTTTGATTATTTGTACGCTTACAGCTTTGGCAATATTAGTTACGGGCGTTTGGCAAAGTAGCGATGCAAATGGTGTGAGCCTAACTGCTTCGGCATTTGAAGAGAGCATTCCTTACTTCGGAAAATACGCTTTGTTGGCTTGTATTCTGGTATTTAGTATTTCCTCACTTTTTTCCTATTCCTATTATGGAACAAAGTGTATGTCGTTTCTCTTTGGCGCCAAAAATAAAGGAATTTATAACTACTTCTATATTATAAGTATTCTAGTAGGTGCCACCACTTCGCTCAGTATGATGATTAACTTGATAGATACATTCTTTGCGATGATGGCAATACCTACCATGACGGCAACCATAATTCTTGCGCCAAAAGTTATTAAGCAAGCAAAGATTTATTTTGAAAAATTAAAAAACGAAAACTAGATTCATTTATTAATTTTATTTAAAATAACTAAAAGTTTCGCCGTCTTTAATATTTAGAAGTGTTTCATAAATAAGTTTGATCACATTCTCAACATCATCGCGATGAACCATTTCAACGGTAGTATGCATATAACGAAGCGGAAGAGAGATTAAAGCACTCGCTACACCCTCATTACTGTAAGCAAATGCATCGGTATCAGTTCCCGTTGCTCGCGAAAGTGCAGCCCTTTGGAAAGGAATCATTTTCTTTTCGGCAGTTTCAACTATTAAGTCTCGCAGTTTTTGCTGTACGGCTGGCGCATAAGCAATTACCGGCCCGCAACCAATTTCAGCGTGTCCTTGCTTCTTTTTATCGATCATTGGGGTAGTGGTATCGTGGGTAACATCCGTAACTATGGCGACATTTGGCTTAATGCGTTCGGCAATCATCTGGGCGCCACGAAGTCCAATTTCCTCCTGTACTGAATTCGTAATATAAAGTCCAAAAGGAAGTTCTTGTTTGTTTTCGTGAAGCAACCTAGCTACTTCTGCAATCATAAAACCGCCCATTCTGTTGTCCAGCGCGCGACACACAAACTTATCTTTATTTAAAATATGAAATGGATCGGGATAGGTAATAACGCAGCCCACATGAATTCCCATTTTTTCAACCTCTTCCTTATCTTTTGCTCCTACATCAATAAAAATATTGTCCGGTTTAGGCGCTTCTTCCTTTGCTTTATTGCGTGTATGGATCGCTGGCCAGCCAAAAACTCCTTTTACAATCCCGTTTTTGGTGTGAATGTTTACGATTTTTGAAGGCGCAATCTGGTGATCACTGCCTCCGTTTCTAACTACATAGAGCAGTCCATCGTCACTGATGTAGTTTACATACCAGGATATTTCATCGGCATGACCTTCAATGACTACTTTAAATTTTGCTTTTGGATTTATAACCCCAACTGCTGTTCCGTATGTGTCAGTAATAAATTCGTCCACATGTGGTTTAAGGTATTCCATCCATATTTTTTGACCATCCCATTCATATCCCGTCGGGGCGGCATTGTTTAAGTATTGCTCTAAAAATTGAAGTGATTTTTCGTTTAATATTGAAGTAGTCATAGTTTGTTTTTATTCTGAAAAGTAGTGTCTGGTAAAATTAGCAATTTCTTATTAAGCAAGGCAATGCAATTTGCTTATTTTTGGAACGTTTTTGGATGATATACATCTTTTCATAAAGGAACCTAATGAAATATTTTATACCTATATATATAGTCCTATTTTTTATTGGTTTGTCTTCAACCTATGGGCAAAGCGATTCTGAGTATCTAAAAAAGAAAAATGATTCTTCCGAAGTGATGTATTATATAATAGCGGGAGATACCATTGCTCGTGAAATGATAGATCTAGATGAAGTGATCCTTCTGGACAAACTAAAATTTGGATCTGAGCAGGATAGAAGGCGTTACATTATATTAAGAAGAAAAACACGAAAAGTATATCCGTATGCCAAAATGGCTTCGGAACGCCTTACCACAATGACCGAAAGATTAAAAACGCTTGATAAGAGAAGAGATCAAAGAATATACACCAAACGCGTTCAGAAATACATTGAAGGTGAATTCTCCGAACAGTTAAAAAAGCTCACGCATACAGAAGGTCAAATATTGGTAAAGTTAATCCATAGACAAACCGGCCGTACAGCTTTTGACCTAGTAAAAGAACTACGTACAGGGTGGCGAGCGTTTTGGTATAACACTACAGCGAGCTTTTTTGAGATATCATTAAAAGAAGAGTATCGCCCATTCGAAGAAAAGGAAGATTACTTGATTGAGGATATTTTAGAAAGGTCTTTCCAGGAAGGTAGGCTTGATCGACAGCTACCAGCGTTTCCGATAGATTATCTGGATTTGAAGGCTAGCTGGAATAAAAAAACTGTTAATAACTAATATATCAGGCTATTGCATAGAATTTACAAACATGGTATGTTTGTAGTTCGCTCTTTTATTTTTTGGATTGTTTTAAACAGACCTTATTAACTACAGCAATAGTCGGATACTGTTAAATGTACCGGATAGTTAAGAGTCATAAATTGTTTTCATTTTATTTTTCCTCTAAGTATTGTTCATTCAGCCACTTGAATATCCGTTCAAGAATTAATAAAAAAAAAGGCTTATAATAGTTTGTGGGTATTGAAAAGCGTTCTATATTTGCAGCCGCTTAGGATTACAGCTTGTGGGTTGTAGAGCAAGGCGAAACGTTCTTTAAAAATTCTTTTAAACTTTTATTAAAAAAGTATTGTGAGGTTAAAAAAAGGGTTCTATATTTGCACCCGCCTACGGAAGCCGAAGCGTTTTGCGAAGGTTTGCTTAGGGTAACAGCTAGTGTTGTTGAAAAAAGCAAAACGATCTTTAAAAAACTTTTTTAATTTATTTTCACAAAAAGCTTGTGGGTTTAAAAAAGAGTTGTATATTTGCACCCGCTTAGGGAAGCAGGTTATTTAAAAACACGGTGAGAGGCAGTAACAGCAACGGTTCAACTCCGTTCCATCGACAAATTGACTCCTTATAATTATAGGGAAAAGTTCATTGAGATATTGAAATTGACAGCGTAGATTAACATTCGAAAGAATGTTGGTCAACAAAGAAACTAAACTAAGTAAGATTTTCTGAGATTTTTTTGAGAGTCGAGCTCTTACTGAAGTATGGTCGCAATATTATTGAAGATTATACGATGAAGAGTTTGATCCTGGCTCAGGATGAACGCTAGCGGCAGGCCTAACACATGCAAGTCGAGGGGTAGAGAGGAGCTTGCTCCTTTTGAGACCGGCGCACGGGTGAGTAACGCGTATGGAATCTGCCTTGTACAGGGGAATAGCCCAGGGAAACTTGGATTAATGCCCCATAGTATCAATTAACGGCATTGTTTTTTGATTAAAGATTTTATCGGTACAAGATGATCATGCGTACCATTAGCTAGTTGGTGTGGTAACGGCACACCAAGGCTACGATGGTTAGGGGCCCTGAGAGGGGGATCCCCCACACTGGTACTGAGACACGGACCAGACTCCTACGGGAGGCAGCAGTGAGGAATATTGGACAATGGGCGAGAGCCTGATCCAGCCATGCCGCGTGCAGGAAGACGGCCCTATGGGTTGTAAACTGCTTTTACAGAGGAAGAAACACCCCCACGTGTGGGGGCTTGACGGTACTCTGCGAATAAGGATCGGCTAACTCCGTGCCAGCAGCCGCGGTAATACGGAGGATCCAAGCGTTATCCGGAATCATTGGGTTTAAAGGGTCCGTAGGCGGGCAGCTAAGTCAGTGGTGAAAGTCTGCAGCTCAACTGTAGAAATGCCATTGATACTGGTTGTCTTGAATCGTTGTGAAGTGGCTAGAATATGTGGTGTAGCGGTGAAATGCTTAGATATCACATAGAATACCGATTGCGAAGGCAGGTCACTAACAACGTATTGACGCTGATGGACGAAAGCGTGGGGAGCGAACAGGATTAGATACCCTGGTAGTCCACGCCGTAAACGATGGATACTAGCTGTCCGGCACACATTGGTGTGCTGGGTGGCCAAGCGAAAGTGATAAGTATCCCACCTGGGGAGTACGTTCGCAAGAATGAAACTCAAAGGAATTGACGGGGGCCCGCACAAGCGGTGGAGCATGTGGTTTAATTCGATGATACGCGAGGAACCTTACCAGGGCTTAAATGTAGTCTGACAGGAGTGGAAACATTCCCTTCTTCGGACAGATTACAAGGTGCTGCATGGTTGTCGTCAGCTCGTGCCGTGAGGTGTCAGGTTAAGTCCTATAACGAGCGCAACCCCTGTTGTTAGTTGCCAGCGAGTAGTGTCGGGAACTCTAACAAGACTGCCGGTGCAAACCGCGAGGAAGGTGGGGATGACGTCAAATCATCACGGCCCTTACGTCCTGGGCCACACACGTGCTACAATGGCAGGTACAATGGGCAGCCACTGCGCAAGCAGGAGCGAATCCACAAAACCTGTCTCAGTTCGGATCGGGGTCTGCAACTCGACCCCGTGAAGCTGGAATCGCTAGTAATCGGATATCAGCCATGATCCGGTGAATACGTTCCCGGGCCTTGTACACACCGCCCGTCAAGCCATGGAAGCTGGAAGCACCTGAAGTCCGTCACCGCAAGGAGCGGCCTAGGGTGAAGCTGGTAACTGGGGCTAAGTCGTAACAAGGTAGCCGTACCGGAAGGTGCGGCTGGAACACCTCCTTTCTAGAGAAAGACGACCGAATATTCAACAAAGAGACACTCTTATTGAAAAACAAAGGAGTCTTGCTTGGTTTAGCTGTCAATTTTATAATATTATGGTCAACAGGTACAGTGTCAGTGTCACAACTGATTACTGAACACTGAACACTGAAGACTTTTTTTAAAGTCTCATAGCTCAGCTGGTTAGAGCGCTACACTGATAATGTAGAGGTCGGCAGTTCGAGTCTGCCTGAGACTACAAAAAAAGTAAGCAGTCACAGTTTACAGTGCGCAGTTTAACTGCATACTGCAATTGCTACTGAATACTAACAAATATTTCCTCGGAAATATACGTTCATAAAACACATATTGGATTACACCTTGCTTAAAGCTCCGGTGTATGAAGAGGAAATTTTAGAAGTTGGGATACCTATCCTTTTTGGAATTTGGAATTTTAGAATTTTGGAATTTCATTTAAGAAATGGGGGATTAGCTCAGCTGGCTAGAGCGCCTGCCTTGCACGCAGGAGGTCATCGGTTCGACTCCGATATTCTCCACCATTTTTTCTTCTTCGGAAGTAAATACGTTCATTAATTACATATTGAAACAGAGTTTTGGCCAT
>NZ_AUBG01000002.1 GCF_000429125.1 Aequorivita capsosiphonis DSM 23843 | reverse complement strand
TCACTAGTGTCCACTTAAAATAAGTTGAAAACCAGCTGATTAGTATTTTGTTCATTGACATTATTGTAATCTGATTTCATAAGTAGCTCATTTAAAGGGGTTTTATCAAGTAGTGATGCAGATAATATTTGTAAAATTTCATAATTGGAACGATTTATTTTTAATTCTTTGGCGACTATGGCCACCAAACAATATGTTATAATCGCAACATTGATTTGTACTCGAACAGCGTTTTCTGATCTGCCCCAAAAGGTTTTCACTTTTAGATGTTGTTTTATCCATTTAAAGAATAGTTCTACTTGCCATCTTTGTTTGTAAAGCAATGCAATATCATTAGCAGATAATTTAAAGTTGTTTGTTAAAAACACTAACGTTTTTTTAGTATCACTGTCGTAATATTTTACTTTACGAATTTTTTCGGGATAATCTTTAGAACTATAAAAGCCCATTATTTTTCCAATTTGGTCGTATTTGATTCCATTGGCTTTATCTGCTTTTCTTGAATACATTCTTTTGAATTTAATGTTCGATTTTGCTCTAACCACAAAATTAGCTTTAGCTTTCTCGATGCGATAAAGACGTCCATAATCTACATAAGCACGGTCAAATATATAGTAAGCTAAAGGCTCGTAATCTATAACATCCATCGCATTAACATCGTGTATGTTTGCTTCTGTAATATGAATGAACACGGGGATGTGGGTATTAACATCAAAGAGGGTGTGTAATTTGATTCCTGCTTTTGTTTTGCGAAAATGGGCCCAACAAAATACACTAAGGCAAAGGTCGATAGTAGAGGAGTCAAAGGCATAGATATTACCTTCTATTTCAAAATCACTTTTATCATTTTTGCTTTGGGCAATCTTAATCAAATGGTCTGCAAACTCTTCGAATATTTTGAAGTTTCGATTTTCATTTGCCTTTGACAAGTTGCTTCGAGTTATACTTTTACCAAACCCTAAATGATATGATTTTGACTTATGAGCCTCTATAATAAGTATCAAATCTCTCAGACTTTCTCTAGCAGATAATTGACCGAAAACCATACATAATAATTGATTCCAACAAGTAAAATGTTTGACTGATTTATTCCCAGAATATTTAGCAGTAACTCTATCAAAAACACGTTGTGGCAGAAAATTTACCAACTGAGAAAATATATATTTGCCTTGGTTCATATTCGTAATATTATTTTACGAACATAGATAGCCATTTCAAATCGTCACGCTTTAAAATGAGACTTAAAACACAGGTTTACAATAATTTCAAAGAACTTTTATAAACTTTTAGTGGACACTAGTGATTATTTGTTTTTAATTAATAATCTATTGTTATTTTCTGTGAACAAAAGTATGGGCTAACTCAAGGATGTGCGACCTTGCTTGTAAGGTGGCACCTATTTGGGATAGAAAGACAGGTCCCACTTTATAATAGGGGACTTAATACGTAGAAAATCGCGTTGTTTTAGGAGGAAGAGAGTGAGTCTCGGAATTGACTAGGCGTAGTACCCGTCAAATTTTTGAAAACCCGATTAAAAGCAGATTTGGAATTGAAACCACTTTCAAAAGCGATTCCTAACAAAGAATAATTATTAAATGTTGGGTCTTGTATTTTTATTTTCACTTCGTTTACCCGGAATTCATTGATAAAGTTGAAGAAATTTTTTCCGTGTACTTCATTAATGATTTGTGAAAGATGATGAGTAGATACGTCTAAATCATCAGCCAATTTAGGTAAGGTGAGATCGGAATCCAAGTAGGGTTTTTCAATCTTCATATACTGACTAACTTTATCACAGCATTTTTGTAATTCTGTATCTTCTAGTTTTGAAGCAGCATATTTAATTTCCGGTTTATTAGGTATCTGTTTCTCGTTTTCGATGCTGTGATTAATAAACACCTCTTTTTGTTTAAATCCGAAATATCCTATTAAAATTATAAATGCCGAAAGAGACAGAAATAATCCATCCGTACAAAAAGCCATCGAAAACAGGTGAAAAACATGATGAATTACCGCTATCAGAATCAGTATTGTCCACACAATCCCAAAAATTGAAATCAGTTTTCCCAGCCAATCTAAGTTTACTTCCTGCGAAGAAAAATTAAAGGAAGATTTCTTGCTTACTTGAAATTTTTTATATGCCAAAAGGAAATATATTGGTCCTGAAAGTGCGGTTATAATTAGGAAAAGACTAAAGAGCAATGGAGGTTCAGCTCCTCCCTCAGAAACGTGATCTACTCTAATTCCCTCTGAATAGGAGGGAAACTGGGAGGCGATAAACAGATAAAGAATAAATGCAATAAAGGCTATAAAGTGCAAGAGATCTTTAGTTTTAAAATCTTTTCTATCCAAGGTAAGTGAAGAAACATAGAGATATAAAAATGGTCCGTGCAATAAGAACAAAGCGATAATTCCACTGGCTAAAAGTGAATTCTCAGGAAAAAAATCAATCGTTAAGGCGTAAGTAGCCGTAGAAAGCCCAAGATATAGAAGCCAAAAAATAAGAATTCTATCATGGAGTAATTTTGGTTTTTTCTGAAGAAGTAGCGCAAGAAAGAAAAACGCATTAAAAGAAGCTATAAAAAATAAATATGTCATAGTCTTATCCTTGCTATAGTGTCGTTTTTAGTGATTTTTTGCTCGTTGCAATCCACGGATCGTTTCATTCAAAGCTATGGTATTTTACTCAAATAGCTTGGCTCTTTCCCGAGCATTTTCGGCCAATTATCAACTCTGAAGTATATTCAATAAAATAATTGCACAATTTTTCTCACTGAAGATGGCAGCTATTTTCGAAATGTTTTAAAAGGAATATTTAAAATAGATACTAATTTTTATACTGCAGTATTCCTTAATTTCACAACGAGATATCCTTTGCTTCACTTGTGTTCCATGGGATAAATCCTTAAATTACAAATGAAACATAAAATAAAAATTATCATGGATATTATAAAAACAATCGTAGCGTTTTTCAAGAAACCCGAAGAAGAAACTAAAAATGAATCCCCCGAAGGAGTTTGCTCACTATGTTGGGGTTTTCAGGAATACGACGGTAAAATTCGCGAGTTATACAAGGACAAACAGGTGGACGTCAATAATCATAAAGAATCCTATATGCTTATTCAAGGTTTTGTAAAGGAACACGTTGATGGGTATCACGTTAAGGATGGAGTAGTGCACGTATGCCCTAATTGCAGCGAATTGGAGGAAGGGAAAGAGAGAATTGAAAAGTATGAAACCGCTGAAAAGAAATAGTTTAGTAGAACTTCTAGAGAAATCGGGAATTCAGTTTTTGCGTACTTGAACCTTAGCTTAGATTGATGCATTTGTTTTTTTAGAAGTTCTTTCACTAAAATAGATTAAATTTTTGATTGAAAGATTTAAGAGTTTCTTTTTAACTCCTTTTTTAGGAACAGTAATACTAAGACCTAGATCCGGATGTTCAATAGGAAAAGGAACTATCAGCTCCAACGCCTTACTTTTAAGTTTTTTCTGAATGTGAAATATAGCCGAGATGAGCGTTTCTTGCTGTGATTCATCGTTTTTATACTTAAAAGTGAATGTTTTAGTTTGTAAAATAGTTCCTTTTTTTACTTGAAGGTAATTTACAAAAGCTTGATTTTCCTTAATGAGGATTGTAAATACATCTATATCTCCCAAACCTGCGTTGATCATCTTGCCGCTTGCTCGATACTGCTGTATAAATTCGATTTTCTGATGAAGAACCTCAGCTTTTTCAAAATCCATTTTTTCTACAGATTCTTTCATCTGTTTTCGCAACGGCTTGATTACTGACGCAAATTTCCCCTTAAAAACAGCACGTACTTGCTGTATCCCAATATTATATTCTTCTTCGGTTAATAGCTCTTCCTTCTGATTAGCATTTTTCAAATAATACTCTGGGCTCACCTTTAATTTTCCTTCTTCAGTAATATGAATAAAAAGTTCTTGATGATGTTTCCGAAGCGGAATAAGGCTTCGGATTAACTCCAATAATTCGCGTACTTTAACAGCGCTGGTAAAAGGACCGAAATATTCCGATCCATCTTTAAGGAGGTTGCGAGTTAAAAATACTCTAGGAAAAGCTTCATTTGTAATTACAATATATGGGAAGCTTTTATCGTCCTTCAGATTTATATTATAACGCGGTTGGAAGTGTTTAATTAATGAATCCTCCAGCAGTAAAGACTCCTGCTCCGTATTGACTATTGTAAATTCAAGATGATGGATGTTTTGTACTAAGTTGTAAGTCTTTCTGTTTTCAGGTTCTTTGGTGAAATAAGAAGTTACGCGTTTTCGTAAATCTTTGGCCTTTCCAACATAAATAAGTTCTCCTTCTTTGTTGAAGTATTTATAAACCCCTGGAAGATGCGGGAGATTTTTTATTAACTGTTGGATTTTCTCACTCTTCATAATCTTTAAATTGAAATTGAAACCGAAATCGAAATCAAAACCCAAGTGCGTTCTCATTCAAATAATTAAACACTATGTAAACCCGTTGTGCATTTCGAGTCTAATTGAACTTAAATGAACAAGTCTTTACTCTTTTCCTCTCACGATAGCTCTCGGGACTAAGGTAGAAATAAAGATTTTGACGATAATCCCTTTAGGGTTTGGGTAATATTGTCAAAATCTGTTCGAAAAGCACAATGAGAACTTATTTGACTTTCTTTGTTTCATCCCAATAATAGCTATCTGGATAGATCCGTTCACCAAAAATGGCTGTTCCAACCCGTACGATTGTTGCACCTTCTTCAATTGCAATTTCTAGGTCTCCGCTCATTCCCATAGAAAGTTCTTTTAAAGAAACTCCTGGTAAGTTTAAAGCTATCGCATTCTTCTGAATACTTTTTAGCAGACGAAAGCATTTTCGAACTTTTTCAGGTTCTGAGCTAAATAATCCGATAGTCATCAAACCTTTAATATTAATGGTTTCTAATTGAGAAACATCTTTAATTAACTGTAATGCGTTTTCGGGAGAAATTCCGAATTTGCTTTCCTCATAAGACGTATTTACCTGAATATAGGCATCGATAGTTTTATTTTCGGAAAGTAATCGGTCGTGCAATTTTTCAGCAAGATTCAGCCGGTCTATAGACTCTATACACGAAGCCCATTTAATAACTTCTTTGATTTTATTGGTTTGTAAGTGCCCGATAAAATGGACTTCAGGATTACACACGGCAATCGCTTCACACTTTTGTTTTAATTCTTGAACCTTATTTTCTCCGACAAGGGTTTCGCCAAGTTCTAAAGCGAATTTGATCCGTTCAGAATCCACTGTCTTTGTAGCCAAGAGAAGCCGTACTTCATGGGGATTCCGGCCTGCTCGTTTACAGGCAGCTTGAATTCTATTGTGAATTGTTTTTAGGTTATGTGTGATTGTATCTGACATTGTTTATGGTTTTACTCTTAACAAAGATAACTATAAAACACTAAAGCGGATAATATTATCCGCTATGATTTTGTTAATTCAAGTAAAGCAAAAGAATTTCTGCCAGATCGAAATTTATTCAGGGTCTGGCAGAAATTTTTCAATTATTTGTAAGTTACAATTCGTCCCCAAATGTCATTGGTTCCCCAAATTCCTTGTCGGGTTGCTTCAAGTTGAACGATTTGACTGTGATCGACAAACAGGTTTACTTCAGGTCCGTAATTCTTGATATACCATTTGAAAACCTGAGGATCCGCTGCTTCAAACATCACGTTTTCAAGTCCGAGTTCACTAATGAATCTTGCAGGCACACCAACTTTCCATGGATTGGCATTTTCGGTAACTCCTTCAGATTCCATCATAATGGTATATGCGCCGGCATCTAAGAAACGTTTGGCTTGCTTAATTGCATATTCCACATCTTGTATACCTTCAGCTTCATACTCGGCGACGGTTCCATCCCCACCAGCTCCAAATTGGACACCGATTTCCGGTTTTGCTTTTAATCCAGCTTTTTGGACTTCTTCAATTACTCGTAACCAGTCGTCCGTTGGAATGGAAATAAACCCAGTGGAAATTTCAATAATATCAAAACCGAGTTCTTTACACTCTTGGATATATTTTTTCACTGCATCTTTTCCTTTGGTAAGTACATATTCCATAAAGCCACCTGTTGATGACAGCACGCCGTATTGGTGAGCTAAATCATTGGTCGCTTTAATCTTTTCTGGGTTCATAAAGGTGAAGGATCCGCCGGCAAATTTGATACTATCAACATAATTTCCGCTGGTTTCTAAAATGTCTTTGAAATAGCTCAATCCAAAATTGGAATAATATGCAGCTCTAATTTCTGTCATACCTACTTTACGGGGTTTCTCAGGACGGTCGTTTCGTTGTAACCAGTCAAAACCAACTGGGTTTACAATAAAATCTTTTGCTTTTCCATTTAATTCTTTTGGATCTTTTATAAGTTCATTTGTGTCTAACATGATATTTGTATTTAAAGGTTAAATGATTGTCCAAAAAGGACGTAGGATGAAAAGACATAAGACGTAGGACTTATATCCATAAACCAAATTAAATCTAGAACATTTAGTCCTATGTCTTACGTCAAATAGTCCTAAGTCCTTTTAAAACAATCATTAAAAATTATTAATTAAGTTTTGATGCATTTTCTAAGCCTCCATCATTTGAGGTTTTCCAACCGTTTCAAGAAGTTGCATCAGCTCCTTGATACTGTGTTTTTCTATGTTTTGTACTGTGGAAATAATTTCGTCTTGAAGTTCTTCTGAAATAAATTCCTTGGTCAGATTGTTGAATTTTGAAATGATAAACTCCCAAGAAGCGGGGCGAGATGTGAAGCCTTCGTAATCGGTTTTTTCAACTCTCAATTCTTTTCCATTCTTGAATTTTATGGTAATATCATTTGCCATTTCAAAAGGGAAACGGTCTGAATATTCTTTTTTCTCGTTTACTTGCACTTTTTGCAATAGCTCCTGAATATCCTTTTCTTCGATACGTTCAGGAAGGTATTGTGCAGGAAGCACATTGCCGTCCAATAAAACGGCAGCCATCATATAGGGTAAACTGTGATCGGCTTCCTCTTTGGTGCGGATGTTTTTCTTGCCACCTTCTTCGCCACCGCCAATAATATTGTAAGCAACATCGAAAGTGTTTAATACAATGCTTTCAATATCTGCCGGGAAGAAATCGTGTTCATTCATCAAATCTTGTAATCCTTCCAGAGTTGCTTGGGAATGAATTTCGGCATTAAATTTTTTAATGATGGTTTTTGTCACCCGTTCTAGATCCTCTTTTTCCCAATCTAAAATGAAGTCGCCTGAAATGGTTTCCTTAAAGCCTTTATTGCCTTCAAACACTTCTTCTGGGCCAGTAATTCCGCGCATTGCTAAGAATGCTGAGTGAGTGGAAGTCCAACCCGTTGATGGGAATGCCAATCCTTTCCAATGCGATAGATTTCCTGTTCTTGAAACCCGGAGTGCATTATATGCGGTTGCTGCAATGGCGATCGCGTTGGCGGTTTTCTCCTCGTCCAATCCAAGCGCATAAGCCGCTCCGGCCGCAGCACCATAAGCTCCTTGCACGGTGTGGTCAAATCCTTTGTCTCGCACCGGAGCAACATCGCTTAATCTACATTGCACCTGATATGCGATTGCTAAAGCAGTAAGGAAATCCTTTCCGTTTTTATCTGCATATTCGGCTGCGGCTAAAACGCTACCTATATTATCTGAAGGGTGGCAGGTTTCGTTTTTCGCTAGATAGCTGTCGTTAAAATCGAGATAACGTACTAATGTTGAATTGTAGAATGCGGCTCTGTCCGGTGCATTTTTTCCACCGCCTATTAATGTGGATAATGGATTTCCACCAAAGTCGTCCAATTGTTCTTTTACCATGTTAACGGGTTCTCCGTTAAGAGCGCCAATGGCACAACCTAAAGAGTCGAGTAATCGGATTTTTAATTCTCGAACTGCGTTTTCGGATAGATCTGAATATTTTCGTGAGTTTACGAAGCTGGCTAATTTCTGTACTTCTGTCATGATATTTTGTTTTTAGATTATCTATTTTGATGACATAAAAGTACTCTAGATTATGAGCTAAGTCAATGATGCAAAGGCGATACGGGCTATAGCCAAAAGCGATGGCTTCGATACAAATTTGTGTTTCGCTTTGCGAAACACAAATTCACTCAGCCACCTTTTATTTTGCGGTTAATTAACTTTATGGTTCTCATTTGGAGCTTTGCCAGCAAAACAGGCGATTTCAATTAGGCTTACGGCTTACCGTTGCCTGAGCCTGTCCGCCGTAGGAAGATGTTTTGAAAGGACGACTAATGTTTAATGAAAAGCATGCCCGTTCATTAGCTTTCAAAATATATCGAAGGCGGTTTTAATCATTTTCCAGATCAGCAATCATTTTTAGTTGGATGTTTTTGGGAATACTTTTGATTATCTCTGAGAGGATAACCTTGGAAAGACGTGTTTTCTGAAATCCACGTGGCGCAATGAAATTTATTGTTCTGCTTAAAACAGGGTCTTTAATGGAACGTACCATCTCCAGGCGTCGATTTCCCATATAAAGGCAAGCCAATTGTGGGATTAAGGTGAGCCCGCCGTTACGATCAATGATTTTACGGATGGTTTCCAAAGAGGCGTTTTGATAGCTAATTGTTTTAGCTGTTACATCAGGTTGAAGCAGGTCAGGTTTTTGTTCCAAAAAATAAGATTTCATACCTTGAGGAAGCGTTAATTCGCTTTGGGGAATATCGGCCCATTGAACACTTGACGATTCTGAAAGAACGTGATTTCGACCCACATAAAGAACAAATTCTTCCTCAAAAAGTGAGGTTTCATAAAACCCTTCCTTTTGGAAAGGAGCTATTGAAATAGCGCCATCAAGCGTGTCTCTTTCAAAATTTTCTAACATTTCAGCAGTTCCCATCTCAAAGATTTCCAAGTTCAGCTCGGGATATTTCTGAGTAATTTTATCTATAAATAACGGAATGAGGTAAGGGGCTAAACTGGTAAGGATGCCGAGCTTAAAACTTCCGCTGGGTCGGTTTTCCCTTTTTTCTGCCAGAGAAATAAATCGTTCCTCTTCCTGCAGTATTTTTTTTGCTTGTTCAATTAGGTCAATCCCTTTCATTGTTGGTGCCACGGGATGCCGAGTTCGGTCAAAGATTATAATGTCGAATTCCTGTTCCAAGCGTTGTATCTCTCTGCTCAAAGTGGATTGCGCTACTTCGCACTCTTCGGCTGCACGTGAGAAATTTCGGTTGCTGTCAACAGAGACAATATATTTCAGCTGATGGAAATTCATTGAATTTGTATTCTAGATTTTTTAAACTTTTATAAAAGTACTATTTATCTTAGTAGTAGAAGGGCTTTTCGGTGTTTCGTATTTTAAGATACTTAATCCTTAATTACTTTTGTATTTATTTGTTATCGAACAAATAATTAGAGGAGGTGAAGTAGATATTTATGTAAGAATTTAAAAAGTTTACCAATATTAATTACTAAGCCACGTACATTTGCGCACTTAAAAAACTAATTAATGGAGATTACAGAAATTCTAGGATATATAGGTGCGCTGATGGTTGGTCTTGTTCTGGGACTTATTGGTGGTGGAGGATCTATTTTAACCGTTCCTATTTTAGTCTATTTCTTTTACCTTAATCCTGTAACCGCTACGGCATATTCACTTTTCGTAGTAGGTAGCACAGCCCTTGTTGGCGCTTTGCGAAATATGCAAAAAGGATTAGTAGTCTTTAAAACCGCGTTTGTATTTGCAGGTCCTGCGCTTACCATGGTCTTTATAACTCGCAAATTTGTGATTCCCGCAATTCCTGATCAGCTATTTAATCTAGGCGATTTTGCAGTTACAAAAAGCATAGCCATTATGGTGTTTTTTGCTGTAATTATGCTTTTAGCTTCTATAACGATGATTCGAAATAAAAAGCCGGAGCAGGATAAAGTAATACTAAAAACCAATTATCCTGTATTGATGATTCAAGGTGTGATTATTGGCTTTAATACTGGATTAGTAGGAGCAGGCGGCGGATTTTTGATTATTCCAGCTTTGGTATTATTGGCTGGATTACCTATGAAAAAAGCCGTTGCTACTTCCCTTTTTATTATTGCAATAAACTCATTGATTGGTTTTACAGGAGATGTTACAAATATGAATGTCGATTGGCCTTTTATTCTAACATTTACGGCACTTTCCATTATTGGGATTTTTATCGGGATCTGGCTCAATAATTTTATAGATGGGAAGAAGCTTAAAAAAGTATTTGGCTGGTTTGTATTGGTGATGGGAATTTACATTATTTATAAAGAGATAAGTAAGTAGCACTATATAGTAAAAACCAATTTTAGCTAAAGGGAAACTTCCAGTTTTTCTATTTATTTCAATACTTGGAAAGCCCATACAATTAAAAGAAAACCGACGCCAGTTAGGGCAGGAGCGGGTACTTTTATAACAATTCCCAATACAATCATTACGATAGCAACTAATGCCAACAGCACTGAAATAAGATCTAATTTTTTATTACGTGTCATATTTTTCTTTTCTGTAAAACTAAAGAAAATATATTGGAGTTTTTTTGAGCGATTTTAGGCTTTAGTTTTAACGAAAGTGGCACCTTTGCACAAAAATAATTTTTATGAATTGGATATATGATCCGTGGCCATGGTATGTTGCTGGCCCCGCAATCGCACTTGTGATGTTTGTTTTGTTATTTGTTGGCAAAAAATTTGGGATGTCATCAAACCTACGTACCGCCTGTTCAGTGGTAGGTGCAGGAAAAGCAGCCGATTTCTTTAACTTTGATTGGAAGGCAGAACGCTGGAATTTAATGGTGGTCTTGGGTGCCGTTATTGGTGGTTTTATCGCTTCAAATTATATGAGCGACAATACCGTTAAAATCAACCCGGAAATCGCGCAGCAATTGGCTACAGACTACAACATCAATAGTGCTGGTACCAGTTATCTGCCGCCAGAAATATTCTCGATAGGGGCGTTGTCCAATCCGTTCAATATCATCTTGCTTTTAGTAGGTGGATTGCTAGTAGGTTTTGGAACCCGATATGCCGGTGGTTGTACTTCTGGCCATGCAATTTCTGGATTGAGCAATCTTCAGCTGCCATCACTAATTGCCGTTATTGGTTTCTTTATCGGAGGCCTTATAATGGTTCACTTTATTTACCCCTTTATTTTTTAAGAAATGAAATACATCACTTATTTAGCCATTGGTATTTTCTTCGGTATTGTAATGTTTAAATCTGAAGCCGCTTCGTGGTTTCGTATTTATGAAATGTTCCAGTTTGGGAGTTTTCATATGTACGGCATTATTGGCTCTGCATTAGTTCTAGGAGTTATTGGAGTTCAAGTTATTAAACGGAAAAACATAAAGACTTTAAAGGGTAAAGAGATGAGTTTGCAACCGAAAAACAAAGGAATTACCCGTTATCTTGTGGGTGGAATTATTTTTGGTCTAGGCTGGGCGCTTTCCGGTGCTTGTCCAGGACCTATGTATGTGCTGGCAGGCGCAGGATATGCTTCTGTTTTAATTGTGATTTTTGGAGCTTTGCTTGGAACATTTATTTATGGATTGGTTAGAAAATATTTACCGCATTAGGTAGCTATAAAATATAGACGGCTTACTGCTATTTTGTAAATTTTCACTTTTTAGGCTTCGGCATTAAGAGAACTGGAAGTAAATATTTCTATCGAGCCTCCTCCGAAAACTTATCATGAGGCCTGTCCTTTTTATTAAACCGAATCTCCACCTTTTGATTGCCCCATTGGCGGGCGGCTTGTTCGTTTAAGCCCATATAGATATCTATTTTCTTTTTCCAGCGTTTGTTCATTTTGTCTTTTACAATATAGGTGCCTTCTAAGCCTTTTATTTCGATTTCCTCGTTGTGATCCAATCCCAGTTTAATCAGGTCGCGGGAAACGGCAATGGCGCGTTCGCCAGGTTCCAAAATATCGCCCCAAGCGGCTAAGCCAATGTTCCCTTTTTTGGTTTGATGTTCAACCGAATTATAAGCCGTGGCAGTCACTGTGATGGTCGCCGTAGTATCTTTCTTCTTTGGGATAGTTTCGCCGCAACCTAGTAATATCACACCTATGGAAAATATAAATAACGGAATCGGAAATATGTAGTATTTGTGCTTTTGAGTTTTCATTCAACAAAATGTACAAAAAAATCTGCTAAACACCTGAATTTACAGATTATATGTAGCAAAACTCTATGATTGCTCTATATAAAAATGTTGCTTACTTTAGGTTATTTCGATGTGAATAATAAACTTTTATTATATTTTAATGATGCAATCTGAAGTCGGCAAGATCCCAACAACCATAATCTTAGGTTTAAAATTGTTTTTAATAAACTCATATGAACTTTTAGGCAAAACTAATCATCTCGAAATCGTACCTGTAAGTCGCTTTAATATGTATATTTTTACGAACTGAAGGTTACTGAAATGAGGTGGCTTTTAATAATTGTTAAAGAATTATAAATGAATAACAATGGAAATGAAGGTTTTGATGTTTCAGAGCCTCTAGCAAGAATAGGAGATGTTATTTCTCAAAATATAAAAATCGTAATTGTTGGGATTTTGGTACTGATTATTGCATTTGGTTCTTTTTTTCAGATTGAACCTGAGGAAGTGGGGGTAATCACTAGGTTTGGAAAATATGTAAGAACGGTGGATCCGGGACTTAATTTTAAGATCCCTTTTGCTGAAAAAGTGTATAAGGTTCCTGTGGAGCGGCAACAAAAGTTGGAATTTGGCTTCCGAACAACGGACACAAGTAGTCTTAAAACTGGTTATACTAAAGGCAAAACCAAAGAGGAATCCTTAATGCTTACTGGCGATCTCAATCTTGCCGATGTAGAATGGGTAGTTCAATATAGAATAGACGATCCCTACAATTATTTGTTTAAAGTGAAAAATCCCGAAAGTACATTACGTGATATGTCTGAAGCAGCTATGCGCCAGGTAGTGGGTGATAGAACGGTAAATGAAGTGTTGACGGTTGGAAGAACTGAAGTGGCCAACAAGGTTCAATTCATTGTTCAGGAATTAAGTATTGAATATTCACTAGGTGTAAAGATAGACCAGGTAGTGTTGCAGGATGTTAATCCACCAGATGCTGTAAAGGCGGCATTTAATGCTGTAAACCAAGCACAGCAGGAAAGGGAAACTCTGATTAATGAGGCTGAATCTGCTTACAATAAAGTGATTCCAAAAGCTAAAGGGCAGGCCCTTGAAACCATTCAAAAAGCAGAAGGTTACGCAGCAGAAAGAGTTAATAATGCACAAGGTGAAGTGGCCAGATTTAATGCTTTGTACACCGAATATGTTAAAGCACCAGAGGTGACACGCACAAGACTATACCTCGAGACGATGAACAAAGTACTTCCCCAACTTGGGAATAAAATAATAACGGATGAAAATGGAAGCAATGTGCTTCCGCTCTTGCAGATGCAAATGCAAAATCAAAATACGCCAAAACAGAATTAAACATGTCGAAAAGGAAACTCATTATATCAGGGATAGTTCTAGTAGTACTATTAATAGCCATTACTTCGAGCGCATATATAGTCGATGAAAAGGAGCAGGTAGTCATCACACAATTTGGTAGGCCCATTGGTGTTGCAGTTACCACTCCAGGAGTAAATTTTAAAATCCCTTTTATTCAGGATGCCAATGTTTTTGATAAACGTTATCTTGAATGGGATGGTGATCCCAATCAAATACCAACAAAAGACAAAAAGTTTATTTTCATTGATACCTATGCGCGTTGGCAGATTACCGACCCGCTTCAGTTTTATAAAAGACTCACCAACGAAAGAGGTGCCCAATCTAGGCTTAATGATATTCTAGATGGAGAAACGAGAGATTATATAGCCAATCATAATTTAGTGGAGGCAGTTAGAAATAGTAATAGAAAAGCAATAATAACCGATACGCTCACAGAACCTTCTTCTGATACGCTATTAGATATTAATGTAGGCCGCGAAAAAATTGAAAAAATGATTTTAAAAACTGGTAACGAAAGAGTTTCCGATTTGGGAATCGTTATTCTTGACTTTAAAATCAAAAGGCTAAACTATGTTGATGAAGTACGTGAAAATGTATTTAAAAGAATGAACAGTGAACGCTTTCGTATTGCCGATAAGTTCAGATCTGAAGGGCAGGGGCAGGCTTCGCGAATAAATGGGGAGCAGGTTCGAGAACTTAAAATCATACAGTCCACAGCTTTTGAAAAGGCGGAAAGAATTAAGGGTAAAGCTGATGCCACTGCGGCTGCAATTTATGCTTCGGGTTACAATCAGTCTGCCAATTCTAAAAACCTTTACAGCTTTTTAAAATCAATGGAAACATTTGAGAAAACATTTGATAAGAATACATCTGTCATTCTTTCCACAGACAGTGAATTGTATAAATATTTAAAAACCAAGCAATAGTACTTGAGAAATTCAACATGACAATTTCAGTTTTAAAAGTTGAATTATATGGAGTTCAGTTTAGGAAGAATTTTTTTTAAGAATACTCCATTCGTAATCTTAATATCTCTGAAGCGGCGCCGTCATTATCTGTAACTAGAACAAGGTCGGTTTGAGTTTCGGATATAATTTTGTCGATTATCACAGATTCAACTTTTAAAGGAAACCCAGGGTTTGGAATTTTTTGAATCGAATATTCTTTGGCAATCTCTCCATTTTTTATTTCTATAACCCCGATAAAACTGCCTAGAACAGCTCCGTCATCATAAGCATTGGGAGTATCTTCTACTGCTGCGGTAAAAATAAAAAACGGTTTCTCTTTAAAAGCAGTAGCACCAGAAAACCCTGCTTGCAATCCGTTGATTTTCGGTAAAGAAAATAAGTTGGTTTTAGGAATGGGATGGTTTTTTTCGGTTTTACAGTATATCATAAAGTCTTTATAAGAAAAGCTAAATATGATATTGCGACCTCTGTTAAAAAGAAACAACATATCTCCTTTAGCTGCTAGTGCTTCAATATTGAGTTCATAGCCGCGCATTTCATCTAGATTCCTTAGATAATCATAAAATGTGGAGAGATCGTATTTCTTATAACTTATTTCTTCTCCTATTTCAAGCAAAACACAAACATCGCGTTCGGGAGATTTAGAGCCAGAACCAAAAACCAATATCTCAGTTTCACTGACCATTTCCATCGCCTCGAAATCGGGTTTATTGATTTTGGGGATCGTATTATTTTGTAATTTCTCAGAAGAATAAATCTGAGTTTTGGAAAGTAGAACAAAATTGGTATCGATGTGGAATAGATAAGGAGAATCATCACCAATCACATAGAAACCCTCTTTATGCTTAACTATTCCCGAAGCACTTGGCACGCCTTCTAAAATTTGCCAACTTAATATTTCTATTTCTAATTCTTCTTTTTCCACAAGATATTCAATTTAATAAATGGAAAACTAATGATTAAAATTCATTGATGTTTAAAAAATGTTGGTTTAATTAATTTAGCCGATTATCAATCTGTTAAGAAGTGGGGTAATCCTGTACCTAATTATAAACTCTAAGGCCTTTGCGTCTTCGCGTTATATTTTTCACCGCAGGAGGTGCAGACCTGCCTGCCGTAGGCAGGGGTCGCAAAGAAAAGTATGCTTTAATAATGGGAGAGTTATATTGCTAAACTTAGATTAATTGAGTAATCTCGGATGAAAATGAGTGATTAACTTATGTCTTACGCCTCAATTGTTAAACGTACTCAGAAATAGTTTTAAATAGTCAAATGGGCCTAATAAATCATTTAAAAGAAAAAGGTTAGACTTTAAATTAGTCCAACCCTTTTAATTTAACTGGCATATTTTTATGCCAGTAATAGAGAAATAATTTCAAATACTCTGCTAAACTTAATTTTAGAGCAGCTTCATCTTATTTCGAACTCAGCTCGATTAAGGCTCTAAAATAATTTTTCCAGTTACTTTGCGCTCTTTACTTAATACCTGTGCTTCCTTTGCTTGGGAAAGTGGCATAATTTTATCAACATTTGTAACTACTTTACCAGCTTCTATAAGTTCAGTGATTTCGTTTAACTGTTTTGGGTCTGGATGCGAAGCCATTACTTTAGCTTGAACATTGTATTTTTTCATCAGTTCCTCAGAACCTCCTTGAACGAGAGATACTAGAAAACCACCTTCCTTCAAAACTTGATAAGAACGTTTGTTGGTGTCCCCACCAACAGGATCAAAGACTACGTCAATATTCTTGACTACTTCCTCAAAATCTGTGGTTTTATAATCGATGAATTCATCGGCTCCCATCTTTTTAACAAAGTCTTTATTACTTCCAGATGCCGATCCAATAACATAAGCTCCTTTTGCTTTTGCCAGCTGAACCGCCATAGACCCCACACTTCCAGATGCACCGTGGACAAGTATTTTTTGACCACTCTTAAGTCCGGCGGTGTCAAAAATTGCCTGATAGGCTGTTAAAGCACCCATTGGGATGGAAGCTGCTTCCTTAAAATCGAGGTTTTTTGGTTTCCTACCTAGTTCATTTTCTTTGACAATCACATATTCGGCATAGCAATCTGTGAGAATCTTCCCGTAAACTTCATCTTCCTTTTTGAATTTTTCAATGGCGCTTCCAGCTTCTTCAACAGTTCCTGCAAAATCAGCCCCAAGAATCAAGGGTAACTTCATTCCAAAATCTTTCCCTTTTCCGTCACGGATTTTCCAATCCACGGGGTTTACCGCGGCTGCCTTTACTTTTACTAAGATTTCATCTGCTTTTGGTTCAGGTCTTTCAACATCGGTGTAGTTTAAAACGTTTTCATCACCGTATTCGTCAATCTGTATTGCTTTCATTTTCATATTTTCTGTTTTTCAATGTTTTTTTCGTAAAATTCAATATACATAAACCTTTTAAGCCATTTTCAAAAGAAAAGTTAAGTATTCGGAATTGGGATAACCTTAAGTTTTAAACTTTCTAAAATTCAAGATACTGTCGAAATTAGAAAAATTACCTGCGGTAGATTTCTAGACATTTTTCACCGATTTGAATAAATTCATTTTAGAAATACACATTGTAAAAGTTTATAAATTGTTAATAATCATCCTAAACACAGCGACGTATCGATAATTCTTATAAATTTGCAAACTAATGAATTCATTTTTTCATAAAATAGTGTCTGTTTGTCTGGCGACCTTGGTATTATTTACCACGATGTCGTTCACTGTGGATATGCATTATTGTGGAGAAAGTCTTGTAGATTTCTCTCTTAGCCAAAATGCGCATACCTGCGGGATGGAAACAGAGCAACCAAGTGATGATTGTGAAATTGGAATTCCTGATGATTCCTGCTGTTCCGATAAACAAATAGTTGTTGAAGGTCAGGATGACCTTAAAATATCATTTGATACATTAAATTTTGAGCAGCAAACTTTTGTTGCTACTTTTTTCTACACATATATAAATCTTTTTGAGGATCTTGATACCAACATCATTCCTTTTAGAGATTATAAGCCTCCCTTACTCATACGGGACATACAAAAGCTCCACGAGACGTACTTAATTTGATTTTAAACAGTTCCGGTGTTTCACCGGAAAATTAGCCCAATGGTTACTGCCATTCTGGGCTCATTTTGTTGTGTTTAATTTTCTGATCTTATTAGAATCTTATTCAATTTTTAACTGTTTAACAATCAATACACATGCTGAATAAAAGCATAAAATTTCTCATAGAGAACAAGCTGGTTGCCGTTTTGTTACTCGCACTTTTTGTAGGTATGGGTGTCGTAAACGCACCTTTTAACTGGGACACGGTCCCGATAGCTATCGGGATTCCCACCAACCCTGTTGCCGTTGATGCAATACCTGATATCGGCGAAAACCAGCAAATTGTGTATACCCAATGGGAAGGGCGTTCCCCTCAGGATATAGAAGATCAAATAAGTTATCCGCTTACCACAACGCTGTTAGGTATTCCTGGAGTAAAAACCATCCGTAGTTCTTCTATGTTCGGCTTTTCGAGCATCTATATCATTTTTGAAGAGGATATAGAATTCTACTGGAGCCGTAGCCGCATTTTGGAAAAGCTAAACTCCTTACCGGCTGGTTTACTTCCGGAAGGCATAAATCCATCTTTGGGCCCAGATGCCACAGGATTGGGACAAATTTATTGGTACACCTTGGAAGGGCGCGATAAAGATGGTAACGTGACCGGAGGTTGGGATTTGCACGAATTGCGGAGCATTCAAGATTACTATGTAAAATATGCGCTTTCTTCGGCAAGTGGAGTTTCTGAAGTAGCATCTATTGGAGGCTATGTGCAGGAGTATCAAATAGACGTAAAGCCTGAATTGATGCGCCAGTACAATATCAGCCTCGCGGAAATCGTCAAAGCAGTTAAGGAAAGTAATAAGGACATCGGCGCCCAAACGATGGAAATCAATCAGGCCGAATACTTGGTGCGTGGTCTAGGATATATAAAGTCTATAGCCGATATTGAGGAAGCCGTTGTAACGTCGGAAGATTATACTTCTATACGAATTAAAGATATTGCAAATGTAAGTTTAGGTCCTGCCCCAAGACGAGGCATTTTGGATAAGGAAGGGGCTGAGGTAGTAGGCGGCGTTATTACGGCGAGATACGGCGCAAACCCGATGGAAGTTATCAATAATGTAAAGGAAAAGATAGCCGAGCTTAGTGCTGGTTTGCCTTCTAAGGAACTTTCCGATGGCACTACCTCCCAACTTACCATTGTACCCTTTTATGATCGTTCGGAACTTATTCAGGAATCCCTGGGCACGCTTGACGAAGCCTTAACCCTGGAAATACTCATTACAATTTTCGTAATTATCGTGATGGTTTTTAACCTAAGAGCCTCCATACTTATCTCTGGACTTCTGCCCGTGGCGGTTTTAATGGTCTTTATCGCGATGAAGCTCTTTAATGTTGATGCTAATATTGTAGCCTTATCAGGTATTGCCATTGCCATTGGTACAATGGTGGATATTGGCGTCATACTATCTGAAAATATAATCAGGCATCTGGATGAGGAAAAGGACCGTTCTGCCGAAACTGGTGTCAAACTGCCAATTAATACGGTGGTCTATAATGCTAGTGCTGAAGTTTCTGGAGCGATTCTTACCGCGGTTCTTACTACCATTATCAGCTTTATTCCAGTGTTTACAATGATCGGTGCCGAAGGAAAGTTATTCCGGCCCTTGGCATTTACAAAAACAATGGCCATAACCGCTTCCTTTATAGTGGCTTTATTTTTAATCCCACCTTTTGCTGCGTTTTTATTCCGAAGCCATGCCCGCCGGCAGGCAGGAAAAAGTATTAGAAATGCCACCGTTAACATAATCAACGGACTGTTAATCCTTTTAGGAATTACAGCCATATTTTTTGGATATTGGTTAGGGCTGATTTTAATTGGCTTTGGAATCACAGGCCTTTTAAAAGACGAAAAGATTGCTTCCAGAATATCCGATGAGTTAACACTTTCAGATAAACGCGCCAATACCATAAATATCTTTATTTCTGCGCTGGCCGTTGTTTTCTTGTTGGCTGAATTCTGGCGTCCTCTTGGGGTTGATAAAAGTATATTTTGGAACCTTTTGTTTGTCGGTTTAATCTGTTTTGGATTGTTAGCGGTATTCTGGTTATTTCAAAAATATTACACTCGGATTTTAGGTTGGGCACTTCGCAACAAAATATTATTTCTTTCGCTTCCAACCCTGATCCTTGTTTGTGGAGTTTTGATTTGGCAGAACACGGGCAAGGAGTTTATGCCGTCCTTAAATGAAGGTTCTTTTCTATTGATGCCTACTTCAATGCCCCATTCAGGTGTAGATGAAAATAAACGTGTATTGCAGCAATTGGATATGGCTGTGGCGGGAATTCCGGAGATTAAAACCGTTGTTGGGAAAGCAGGACGAACCGAATCTGCGCTCGACCCCGCGCCATTATCGATGTATGAAAATATCATTCAATATAAGTCGGAATACGCACTAAATGAAGATGGAAAGCGTCAAAGGTTTAAGGTGAATGAGGATGGATTGTTTCTATTAAAAGATGGCGGTCTGGTTGATAACCCGAATTATGATGTCAGTTCGAGCGGGGTAGAAAATGCTCAAAAAGCAGGAAAACGAATCTCAACCGCACTGGACGTACCATTAAAAGATTTGATAGAAGATAACGACGGCGAGTTTTACCGGAACTGGAGACCCGAAATAAAATCTCCAGACGATATTTGGAATGAAATAGTGCGCGTGACCAGAATACCCGGGGTAACCTCTGCTCCAAAATTACAACCTATTGAAACTCGTTTGGTGATGTTGCAAACAGGAATGCGAGCCCCGATGGGAATTAAAGTGAAAGGACAAGATCTTCGAAAAATCGAAGCCTTTGGAATTGAGCTTGAAGATATCCTGAAAGAAGCGGAAGGAGTTAAAAAAGAGGCCGTTTTTGCAGATCGTCTTGTAGGAAAGCCTTATCTATTAATAGATATTAAGAGGGATCGTCTTGCCCGTTATGGAGTTACCATTGAAGATGTTCAGGCAATTCTCCAAGTAGCGATAGGAGGGATGCCACTGACGCAAACAGTGGAAGGCCGGGAGCGTTACGGAGTACGAGTACGTTATCCGCGTGAGCTACGAGCTAACCCCGAGGATTTAAAAAATATTTATGTACCCGTAGAAAAAGGAAATCCGGTGCCATTGGGCGAACTTGTAGATATTCGCTATGAGCAGGGACCGCTGATGATCAAGAGTGAGGATACATTTTTAGTTGGTTATGTACTATTCGATAAACTAGATGGTTTTGCAGAAGTTGATGTGGTAGAAAATGCGCAAGCCTTAATTAAAGAAAAAATTGCCAATGGAGAGCTCATAGTTCCAAAAGGAATTAATTATCAGTTTACAGGAACCTATGAAAACCAGTTACGGGCTGAAAAAACACTCTCCGTAATCGTGCCTCTGGCCTTGGTGATCATCTTTTTGATCCTTTACTTCCAATTCCGCTCAGTGACTACCTCGCTAATGGTGTTTTCAGGAATTGCCGTAGCTTTTGCCGGTGGCTTTTTGATGATTTGGTTTTATGGGCAGGATTGGTTTTTAAACTTCAGCTTTTTTGGGGAAAACTTACGAGATCTGTTTCAGATGCACACCATCAATTTGAGTGTCGCCGTTTGGGTAGGTTTTATTGCGCTCTTCGGAATTGCCACAGATGACGGGGTAGTTATGGCAACATATCTCACCCAAACTTTTGATAAAAACGATCCCGAAAATGTAACCGAAATCCGCGCATCTGTAGTAGAAGCCGGAATGAAAAGAATACGTCCTTGCTTGATGACTACGGCCACGACTATTCTTGCTTTGTTGCCAATTCTAACCTCTACTGGTCGAGGAAGTGATATAATGATCCCAATGGCAATTCCAAGTTTTGGTGGAATGTTGATTGCTTTGATAACCCTCTTTGTGGTTCCGGTATTGTTTAGTTGGAGAAAGGAAAGCCTAGCAAAAAGGAGGTATAAAAAATTAAGGATTGAGAACCAAGATTAAAACAATAAAAATGAGACAATCAAAATATCATATAATACCAAAAGCCATCCTGATTCTCGGCTCTTGTTTCTTGAGTATTTCAGGTTACAGCCAGGGTTTGCAGACTTATATAGACGAAGCTATTACCAACAGTCCTGAAATTGAAAAGTTTGATTTTCAGTATAAGATTGTTTCCGAAAAAGTAAATGAAGTAAACAGCTTGCCAAATACCGAATTTAATGTTGGTGTAATGGCTATAAAACCTGAAATGGAAATGCCCATGGATCGGTTTAAAGTCTCTGTAATGCAAATGTTACCGTGGTTTGGAACCATATCGGCACGGCAAGATTACGCTTCCTCAATAGCTGAAGCGCAATATGTGGAAGTAACGATCGCCAAGCGTAAGCTAGCACTTTCTGTTTCCCAATTTTATTATCTGCTCTATGAAATTAGATCCAAACAAGAAGTGCTTGATAAAAATATAGCACTTCTGCAGACCTATGAAAAACTTGCCCTCACTTCCGTGGAAGTGGGGAAAGCCTCTGCGGTTGACGTACTACGGTTACAAATTCGGCAGAACGAACTTCAACAGGAAAAAGATGTATTAATTCAACAGAATAAGGGAATCCAGGCAGCTATGAACAGTTTGTTAAACAGGGATTTTGATAAAATTGTGACGGTGGTTTCCCCTATGGAAATTCCAGAAGACGATAATTTTTACAGCTATGAGACCTTGTCGGTAAACCCGGAATTGCTCAAATATGACAAACTTTATGAATCTGTGGAACAATCTGAGTTGTTAAACCAAAAAGAAAATGGTCCGATGATAGGTTTTGGAGTGGAATATATCAATCAAGAAAACAGCCCAATGATAACCAGCTCTTTTAAAGATATGGTGATGCCGATGTTTTCGGTATCAATTCCAATTTTCAACAAAAAATATAAATCCCAATCCAGGCAAAATGAACTGCGCAAACAGGAAATCCAATCCCAAAAAGAAGAACGTCTTAATTCCTTAAAAGCTGATTTGTCCAAAGCTATTTCCCAACGGAACCAGTCTCGAATTAAATTCAACACCCTAGGAAAGAATTTAAAACAAGCTGAAGATGCAGAGGAAATATTAATTAAGAATTACGAAACTGGAACCATAGATTTTAATGATGTGCTGGATATTCAGGAATTACAGTTAAAGTTTCAGATGAGCCAAATTGAATCGATCAAATTATACTATGAGCAATCGTCCATTATCAACTATTTAATCGACTAATTATGATAAAAGATTTCTATATAAAAAATATGGTCTGTGATAGATGTATCAAGGTATTGCAGGACGAATTGAAGGAAAAGGAAATAGAATTGCTAGAAATTGAATTGGGGAAAATCAAATTGAATATTCAAGATTCCGAAGACAAAACAATCTTGATTTCCATTCTAGAGAAAAATGGTTTTTCGCTGATTGACAGTCCGGAAAAGCAGTTGGTAGAGCAGGTAAAAATGGAACTCATTAAATTATTGCAGCAATTGCCATTGGATATTGATCGAAAGCTTTCCGTTTATTTGGAGGAAAAATTGCAAAAAGATTATTCCAAAACAAGTAAGTTATTTTCTATAAAGGAAGGTATTACCATAGAAAGGTATTTCATCAAACTAAAGATCGAAAAGGTTAAGGAACTCGTTCAAAATCAAGAATACAATTTCACCGAAATTGGCCAACTACTGAACTATAGTAACATTAATCATTTAAGCCGCCAATTTAAAACCGAAACGGGAATGAGCCTAACTAATTACAAAGCACAACAGCGTAATGATCGGTCATCTTTAGACCGAATTATATAACTATGAACCAATATTATGACACAAGTTTCTGAACATCAACATTACATTTGATAAAAATAAATAAATGAAAAATTTAAGTTATTCCTTCATTCTCCTATTAATCTGCAGTTATTCGGTTTTTGCGCAAACTGTGGAAGGCAATGTAGATAATCTGACAGTGAATGAATACACCTTGACCATCAAGGAAGAAATGGTCAATAAAGCAGGTAAAGAAGTGAAAGGAATGACCATTAATGGAACTATTCCTGGTCCAACTTTAGAATTTACCGAAGGCGAATACGCGGTTATTTACGTAAAAAACGAAATGAGTGTGGAAACTTCCATTCACTGGCACGGAATGTTTTTGCCCAACTTTATGGATGGAGTGCCCTATTTAACTACACCGCCTATCAAACCGGGAACAACATTTAAATATGAATTTCCATTGAAGCAATCGGGTACGTATTGGTATCACTCCCACACCATGCTGCAAGAGCAAAGTGGAGTCTTTGGTTCTTTGTTAATTCATCCTAAAGAGAAAACCTTGGAATATGATAAAGATTTAATAGTGATGCTATCAGATTGGACCAATGAAAAGCCGAAAACCGTAATGAGAAATTTAAAGCGTGGCAACGAATGGTATCAAATGAAGAAAGGAACGTCAACGCCCTTGAATAAGGTAATTGCGCGCGGCGCCTTAGGTGCACAACTCGATTTTTGGAGACAGCGAATGGGTGGTGCAGATATTGCTGATGTATATTATCCCGCATTTTTAATAAATGGTAAGGAATCTGTGGAATATCCAGAATTTAAGCCAGGTGAAAAAGTACGTTTGCGAATAATCAACGGTTCGGCATCCTCTCAATTTTGGATGACATTTGGCGGTGAGTCTCCATTGTTGGTTTCTGCTGATGGGAAAGATGTTGTTCCGGTAGAACACAGTAAAACCTTTATAGCTACGGCCGAAACTTACGATTTTATAATCAACATCCCCCAAGGTGGGAAGATTGAACTACGGGCAATGGCTCAGGATGGCTCCGGAACATCGACAGCCTATTTTGGAACGGGAGTCATTCTACCAGCAGAGGTTATCACAAAACCCGATAAGATTAAGATGATGCAGAAAATGGCAAAAATGGATATGAAAATGGGGGCACACGCCCTAAAATTTCAACCAAAGAAAGATGAACGTTTTGAAATGAAGGAGGAGTATGGAATGAACCCGCCTGCCGGCAAGGAAGGAATGGATCATTCCGAAATGGAGATGAAAACAGATTCAACTAAAACTATGAAGGGGATGGAAATGGATCACTCCAAGATGGATCACTCCAAAATGAAAATGGGTTCTGATTCCTCATCAAATAAAGAGGAGATGGATCATTCTAATATGGACGGAATGGAAATGTTTTCCGAATACAACTACGATTATCTAAAATCACCAGAAAAATCTACCTACGATAAAAACCTTCCGGTTAAGGAAATTCTATTAAATCTTACGGGGAATATGCAACGCTACATTTGGAGTATGAACGGCATTCCCTTGAGTGAAGCAGACAAAATTAAAATAGAAGGCGGAGAAATTACTAGAATAACCTTCAATAATTTAACGATGATGCACCACCCGATGCACCTACACGGACACTTTTTTAGAGTAATTAATGAAAATGGAGAATATTCGCCCTTAAAGCATACGGTGAACGTAGCGCCAATGCAGCAAGTAACCATAGAATTTAACGGGAATGACGGCGATGAATATGGCGATTGGTTTTTTCATTGTCATATACTCTATCATATGATGAGCGGGATGGCGCGCGTAGTAAGTTATGACACGCCTCGCGATCCACGAATGGCGGAATACCCCATAAAAAATCTACTGAAGGAAGCAGATCAATTTTATGCTTGGTCAACGCTGGATGTCGCTTCACATATGTCTTCATTTGATTTTGTAGCTTCCAATCTCCGAAATCAATTTAATGTTTCCGGGGAATACGGTTGGAACAAAAATCTTGAGACCGAAGTTACCTACGAACGTTATTTGAACGATTATTTTAGAGTGTTTGGAGGTGTGAATGTTGAAAATGAAGTGAGAGATAGTATGGATGAAATCTCGACCACAGCAATTGCCGGAATTCGATTTTTGACACCTTATCTTTTCGATCTTGATGTACGTATTGACAGCAAGTTGCGACCACAAATTAGTCTAAGCCGTGAAATCATGATTTTTCCAAGAACTTCAATTTTCGGAATGTACGAATATCAAGCCAACTTTGGATGGGTTGATGATCTCCCTATGGGAGATAATTTTGCTAACGAAGTCACTTGGAATGCAGGCGTAGAATATTATTTATCCCGAGATTTTTCATTGAAGGCAAGCTACGACAACCGTTTTGGTGCAGGTGGGGGACTTTCAATGAGATTTTAATAATTCAATAGAATTCAAATAAAAACAAGTATTAATTTTAATCAATTTCAAAATGAAGAAAGTAAAAGTAACAACAGCAATTATGGCTATGGCTTTCGTAAGTCTAACAGCAATGTCTTGCAAAGACGGTAAAACTGAGCATTCAGAAGAAGCTGCCATAAACCCTGAAATGAATCAGGCTATAAACCACGATGCTATGAATGCATCTAATGATATGATGGATTCCGAGGTGCAGAATTCTGATTCTAAGCAAGTTTTAGCAGATTATATGGTGCTTAAAGATGCCCTGGTAGCCACCGATAAAGATGCTTCCGCAAAGGCCGGCAAGAAACTTGAAAGCACTTTAAAGAATTTTAATGTGAGTAGTTACACTTCCGAACAGCAAAAAGAGCTAAAAGATATCATCGCAGATGCCAAGGAACATGCAGAACATATTGGAAAGAGTGAAATGGACCATCAACGCGAACATTTCAAGATCTTGAGCAAGGATATTATGGATATGGTAGCTATCACTGGAACAGACACTACCTTATACCAACAATATTGTCCAATGTATGATGGCGGCGGTGCGTGGTTAAGTATGGAAGAAAAGGTAAAAAATCCATATTACGGCAGCAAAATGATGAATTGCGGGAAGGTCCAAAAGAAGATAAATTAAAAGACGTATGACGTATGACTAAAGAGCAATTCCAAAAGCCTTGGGTCTTAAAACCTAACGACCTAAGTCGAGTTTATTATGAAAATTCTAAAAATAATAGCGCTGATTTTATTGGTTAGTTTTGTGGGCATACAGTTTTTGCCCACAGAGCGCAACCAAAGTGATGAAGTGCCAAAAACAGATTTTATATTGGTAAACAATACTCCAAAAAATATTAGCTCACTATTACAAGTGTCCTGCTATGATTGTCACAGTAATAACACGGAATATTCTTGGTATAACAAAATTCATGCGGCAGCTTGGTTTTTGGAAGATCATATTAAAGAAGGAAAAGCAGAATTGAATTTTAATGCGTGGGATGACTTTTCCGATAGAAGAAAAAATGGTAAATTAAAATCCATCACCAATCAGATCAAAGACGATGAAATGCCCTTGTTCTCCTACACTTTAATTCATCGGGAGGCATTTTTATCAGATTCTAAAAAAAACATGGTTATAAAATATTTGATGCAAATAAAAGATAGTTTACAATAAAATAAATCTGACGACCTTGCTAGGAACGAAGCAGCCTACTCTGTTAGGTGTTTAGAACTGAAATTAGGACTATATTAATGAACATTCAGCAGAGCATAAATTTAATAGAGACTTCAAGGTGTATAAAATCTAACATCTAAAGTCTAATATCTAAAATCTATTATGAAACACACCTATCAAATACACGGAATGACCTGCAACGGTTGCCGAAGCCACGTTGAAAACACTTTAAGTGAAGTCAATGGAATTTCAAAGGCTACAGTCGATTTGGAAAATGAGGAAGCTACGATGGAAATGGAAAAACATATTCCTATCGAAAAATTTCAAGAAGCTCTTCTTGCAGATGGTGGGCGATATAGTATCCAAATGCCAAATGGAGGTAAAAATAGGGTAATGAAACACACCTATCAAATACACGGAATGACCTGTAACGGTTGCCGAAGCCACGTTGAAAATACTTTAAGTGAAGTCAATGGAGTTTCAAAGGCTACAGTCGATTTGGAAAATGAGAAAGCTACAATCGAAATGGAAAAACATATTCCTATCGAAAAATTTCAAGAAGCACTTCTTGCAGATGGTGGGCGATATAGTATCCAAATGCCAAATGGAGGTAAAAATAGGGTAATGAAACACACCTATCAAATACACGGAATGACCTGTAACGGTTGCCGAAGCCACGTTGAAAATACTTTAAGTGAAGTCAATGGAGTTTCAAAGGCATCTGTAGATTTAGAAAAAGCAGAAGCAAGCATCGAAATGGAAAAGCACATTCCATTGGTAACATTTCAAAAAGCATTGAAAGACGATGGTGGAAGTTACAGTATTTCACTTCCTGAAGATTTAGATGCCGAGGAGAAGCATAAAAAAGAAAAAGAAAAGAAACGAGCGGCACAAAGCGGTTCCGGTACATTTTACTGCCCAATGCATTGCGAAGGCGACAAAACTTACGACAAGCCAGGTGATTGCCCAGTCTGCGGAATGGATTTAGTGGAAGAACAAAACCTGTCTGCAACAACGGCGGAACAATGGACTTGCCCAATGCACCCCGAAATAATAAGGGATGAACGGGGTGCTTGCCCAATATGCGGGATGGATTTAGTGCCCATGCAACCCGATATTTCCGCAGAGGAAAAGACTTATAAAAAATTACTTAAGAAATTTTGGATAGCACTTGGTTTTACAATTCCAATTTTCTTAATCGCAATGAGTGAAATGATTCCCAATAATCCGTTATACAAGATAATGGAACAAAAAGGGTGGAATTGGATTCAGTTCGCACTCTCCCTTCCTGTAGTTTTTTATGCTACTTGGATGTTCTTTGAGCGTGCCTACCGGAGCATTAAAACGTGGAATCTAAATATGTTCACCCTTATTGGTATTGGAGCTGGTGTGGCGTGGATTTTTAGCATTTTCGGGATGTTGTTTCCAGATTTTTTTCCAGAACAATTCAAAACAGAATCTGGTGCCGTTCACGTTTATTTTGAAGCCGCAGCTGTAATTCTTACTTTGGTATTGATGGGGCAAGTTTTAGAGGCAAAAGCACATAGCAAAACAAATTCCGCAGTAAAAGAATTATTAAAACTTGCTCCCAATAAAGCTGTTCGTGTTGTAGATGGAAATGAAGAAGAAGTTTCTATAGACCAAATTGAAAAAGGTGATATTCTACGTGTAAAACCAGGCGATAAAATTCCCGTTGATGGAATTATAACCGAAGGAAAAACAACAGTTGATGAATCTATGATTTCGGGAGAACCCATTCCTGTAGATAAGGTTGAAGACGATAAAGTAAGTAGCGGAACAATAAACGGTAACCAGTCGTTCCTTATGAAAGCTGAAAAAGTGGGTAGCGATACTTTACTTTCCCAGATTATCCATATGGTGAATGATGCTAGTCGCAGTCGGGCACCCATTCAGAAATTGGCCGATACCGTTTCAGGATATTTTGTTCCCGTTGTCGTGATTATTTCCTTAATCACCTTCGCGGTTTGGGCAATTTGGGGTCCAGAACCTGCTTACGTTTATGCTTTAGTAAATGCCATTGCGGTTTTAATTATCGCCTGTCCGTGTGCTTTAGGTCTTGCCACACCCATGTCAGTAATGGTGGGGGTTGGTAAAGGTGCACAAAACGGCGTACTGATCAAAAACGCCGAAGCCTTAGAAAAATTGGATAAAGTAGATACGCTAATTGTTGATAAAACGGGGACAATCACCGAAGGAAAACCAACAGTAGAGAAAATTGGAGTCTTTGGCTCAAGATATTCTGAGGCCGAAATTTTAAAATTTATCGCTTCCTTGAATAGCTCTAGCGAACATCCGCTGGCGGAAGCAACCGTAAAATATGGTAAAGAGCAAAAAGCACAACTATCAAAAACCGAAAACTTCAGCGCTGTAACGGGTAAAGGAGTAGAAGGAACGGTTGAGGGAAAAAAACTGGATTTAGGAAACTCCAAAATGATGGAGTATGCCAATGCAACTATTTCAGCAGAAATGGAGCAAGAAGCACAATCCTTTCAAAAGCAAGGCAAAACAGTCTCTTATTTATCAGTAGATGGCGAGGTTTCAGGCTACGTTGTTATTGGCGATAAAGTAAAAGCAACAAGCGCAAAAGCCATTAAGGAATTACAGGATCAAGGGATTTCGGTAATAATGCTCACGGGAGATAATCACGACACCGCCCAAGCGGTTGCCAGTGAACTCAATTTAGCCGATTTTAAAGCCGGAATGCTCCCCGAGGATAAATTGAAAGAAGTAACCCAATTGCAAGAGCAAGGAAAAGTGGTAGCTATGGCGGGCGATGGTATAAACGATGCGCCGGCATTAGCCAAAAGCGATGTTGGTATCGCAATGGGAACCGGAACCGATGTTGCCATAGAAAGCGCCATGATAACCTTGGTAAAAGGTGATCTGCACGGCATAGTAAAGGCAAAAAACCTAAGCCACGCCGTAATGAGTAATATAAAACAGAACCTATTTTTCGCATTAATTTACAATACGCTCGGAGTACCCATTGCCGCAGGTGTTTTATTTCCATTCTTTGGTATTTTACTTTCTCCAATGATTGCGGCACTTGCAATGAGTTTTAGCTCTGTTTCGGTAATTGCGAATGCCTTGCGACTTAAATCTAAATCAATCGACTAAAAAATTAGAGCTATGAACAAAGAAAATAAATCACACACTCTGAAAAGCAAGAACAATTACACAAAATTTGTCGCTATGTTGGCGGCATCTTTTGTGGCAATGTACATCACAATGTATCTAAACACATATTCCATAGACCACGTATATTTTAGTCTTACGCGATTTTATATGACGTGTTTGGGTATTTCGGCAATGGCGATTATAATGTTTGTGGTAATGCGTAAAATGTACCAAAACAAAAAAAAGAATATGGCTATTTTATTAGGTAGCTTGATTCTATTTGTTGGCGCGCTTGGCTTGGTGAGGGCCCAAAGCCCAATTATTGGTGATGTTTTGTGGATGAAAGCAATGATTCCGCATCATTCCATTGCGATTTTAACAAGTGAACGAGCCGATATAAAAGATCCCGAAGTAAGAAAACTGGCTGATGATATCATCAAAGCACAGCGAAAGGAAATTGGAGAGATGAAAGAAATGATAAAGCGTTTAGAAAATAATAAATAGAATTATTCGGGCGCTCGGGCCTGCCTGCCGGCAGGAAGGCGGGCTTTCCGCTATATCTTTTTTTTCAGAAAAATAAAAAAAAAGGATGCCGCTGCTATCCCTAGCGCAAAATATAAACCTGACAGGCATTGCGAGGCACGAAGCAAACTTACCTGTCAGGTTTGGAGGAAGACAAAAAAATAAATCATGAAAAAATACATTATTTACATAGCAATTTTAGCCATAGGACTTATCCTGGGCTATGTGTTCTTCGGAACTTCAAACAAAGGAAATTCAAATACAACTGAAGTTTCCGAAAGCACCGAAACTAAACCTCAAATGTGGACCTGTTCTATGCATCCACAAATTATGCAACCCGAACCAGGAGATTGCCCTATTTGTGGAATGGATTTAATCCCAGCGGAAACTGGTGGGGAAGGGCTTGCTTTAAACGAGATTAAAATGTCCACCAACGCAATGGCTTTAGCAAATATCCAAACAACGATTGTTGGAAATGCCTCTGAGAGTGATGATAACACGATGAGCCTTTCTGGAAAAATACTTCCCAACGAAGAGGCTAATGCAGTACAGGCGAGTTATTTTGAAGGTAGAATTGAAAAACTAAACGTCAATTTTACGGGAGAGGAAGTCCGTAAAGGACAATTATTGGCAACCATCTATGCGCCAACGCTCGTTGCTGCACAGCAAGAATTGATAACGGCTTCAAATATGAAGGATACCCAACCGGGATTATACAAGGCGGTTCGCAATAAATTGAAGTTGTGGAAACTTTCAGAAAGTCAAATTGACCAAATAGAAAGCACAGGCAAGGTGCGTGAAAATTTTCCTATCTATGCAACGGTATCCGGTACTGTCTCCCAAAAAATGGCTGAAGAAGGAGATTTTGTTAAGCAAGGCCAACCTATTGTAAAAGTGAGTGACTTAAGTACCGTTTGGGCAATGTTTGATGCATATGAAGGTCAAATTTCACAACTAAAAGAAGGTCAGAAAATTACAGTTACCACGAATGCATATCCAAACAAAGAATTTGAAGCTAGCGTTTCGTTTATTGACCCATCTTTAAATACACAATCCAGAACGGTTTCCGTTCGTGCCACCTTAAATAATAAGGAGAATTTATTAAAGCCAGGAATGTTCGTCACAGGAAAAGTGGTGATGTCAAAGAGCACTAACTTAGAAGCACCGATTACCGTTCCTGCAACCGCAGTACTCTGGACGGGAAACAGGTCCTTAGTATATGTGAAAACGAATCCTGACGAACCCGTTTTCGAAATGCGCGAAGTGATCTTAGGAACTAAAAATGGCGATTTTTACGCTATAGCAGATGGACTTTTCAATGGTGAGGAAATTGTTACAAATGGAACATTTACTGTAGATGCAGCGGCTCAGTTGCAAGGTAAAAAGAGTATGATGAATGCGGAAGACCAATCAGAAATGTATTCTAAAAATCATTTAGCTAAGGTGAAACGCTTTGAGGTCTCCTCTGAATTCCAAGAACAACTCAAAGTCGTTTTTGATAATTATATGGTCATAGAATTAGCTTTGATCAATGACAATTCGGAATTACCTCAAAAGGGTGCTAGTGACATACTTAAAAGTATCGAAATTGTTGATATGAAGCTGTTAAAAGAGGAGGATGCACATACGCATTGGATGCGACTCGAAAAGGAACTAAAAGAATCTGCTACCGAAATATCCAACACATCGGATATCCAAAAACAAAGAGAGTATTTTGTTTCTCTCTCAGGACATTTTATAAATGCTCTTAAGACTTTTGGAATCAACCAAAAGATATATGTGGCTTACTGCCCCATGGCGAATAATGATGTAGGCGCATATTGGTTGAGTCAAAATAAAAAAATCCAGAATCCTTATTTTGGTGCTAGTATGCTGAATTGCGGTGAGATTTCAGATTTAATTGAATGAATTGTAAAGGTCTATAATCTGGCTTATTTACTTCATTTATATCAAAAGTATTGAATGTATAATTATTCTTAAAAATTGTAGCCTTCAATAAAGCCGTTCTATTTCCGTTAAAACCCGTTAAAATTACACTCTCAAAGTTAAAATGGATTTAAAAAGAAAACCACTACAGTTTTGTGCCCGTAAGTGTTCATAATTCTAACAAATAAAAACAACAAAAATTTAAAGATTATGAAAACAGTAAAATTATTTATTTTATCAATGGTAGTGCTTATTGGATTTGCTAGTTGTAGTTCAGACGATGACAATGGACCTGTAGTACAAAATTATGCAGCAACTTTAAATCAATTAAACAACTCTGGTGCGTCTGGAACGGCAAGTATTTCAGTGGATATGAATACAATCACCGTAAAGATTGAAGCAACTGGAATGGTGCCAAGTAAGCTCCATCCGCAGCATATTCACGGTAAGGATGATGGTTCGAATGCCACCTGTCCTCCAGCTTCTGCAGATACAGATGGTGATGGTATAATAACTATTCCGGAAGGAGCTCCTTTTTATGGCGCAGTATTATTGCCATTAGAGGATTTTCCAACTGCTGATGCAAATGGAAAAATAAGTTTTACCAAAACCTTTACGCTTGGAGAAAATGGCGTATTAACAGCTGATGCACTTGGTGCTCTAGAAGATAGAAGCATAGTATTGCATGGCTTAAACAATGACGGTTCTTATGTGGCTACAATTCCAGTAGCTTGTGGACAAATTACGAAAATCTAAGTACCTTTTTAAGGATTTAAAGGGTTTATGGCTTCGTAAGTGGCCGTAAACCCCTTTTTGATTTTACAATAGGTTTAAATTGTAAGATTGAATAATACTTTAAAGAAAGCCAAATATTAACTTTCCAAAAGACCGTGATAGAACTGGAATGAGGAAATATCGATTTTGATCAGCATTTTTATATCCGTCCATTTACAAAGAGATTTACAGAATCTTAATAAACCCTCGTTGCAAATGTAAAATGAACGCTTATCGCGTTCTCATTTTTTATTTCCAGCTACTTACAAAGAGATTTACAGAATCTTAATAAACCCTCGTTGCAAATGTAAAATGAACGCTTATCGCGTTCTCATTTTTTATTTCCAGCTACTTACAAAGAGATTTACAGAATCTTAATAAACCCTCGTTGCAAATGTAAAATGAACGCTTATCGAGTTCTCATTTTTTATTTCCAGCTACTTACAAAAGCGAGCTTTTGACGTTGCTGTTAATAAAAAATGATCTGGCCAAGCCAGATCATTTTCCGTTAAGTCGGGATGACAAGATTTGAACTTGCGACCCCACGCCCCCCAGGCGTGTACGCTACCAGGCTGCGCTACATCCCGAAATACAGCTTTCGCTGCAAATTCCAAAAGTCAAATTCCAAAAGCAGAATTTTGGAAGGGCAAAAATAGTCAAATATTAAAGTATGGCAAGTTGCTTTTTGAATAATTCAATAAAAACTCAAGTATATCCTTTAACTATTTTTAATTATTAATATTTCTTTAAGTACAATGCAATACCTCTTTGTCTAATTTTGAGTAAAACTTGAAATATGCGTGATAAACAAATCAAAGGCCATTACGATTTAATCTGTGTTGGCGGCGGAATTATGAGTGCAACGCTGGCGCTAATGCTAAAACTTATTGACAAAAATCAAAAAATACTTATTCTCGAAAGACTTGACCGGGTTGCTTTAGAAAGTTCCGCGGCTTGGAATAATGCCGGTACCGGACATTCTGCTTTTTGTGAGATGAACTATACCCCCGAAATGGAAGATGGTTCTATTGATATTTCCAAAGCGATCAAGGTGTGTACCCAATTTGAAAAGTCGAAACAATTTTGGTCCTTTTTGATAAAAAATAAACTCATTGATAACCCCAAAGATTTTATGCATCCCATTCCTCACCACAGTTGGGTAGAAGGAGAAGATAATGTTGCATTTTTAAAAAAGCGCGTAAAAGAAATGACGAAGCATCCTATGTTTGAAGGAATGCTGTTTTCTGAAGATTTTAATGAAATGGAAAATTGGATTCCGTTAATGATGAACGGACGGAATACTTCAGAAAAAGTAGCTGCCACAAGAATGGAATTGGGGACGGAAGTAAATTATGGCGTCCTTACGCGTACATTTTTCAAAATCTTAGAAGAAAAATTTGATACACCGGTACATACCATGCACGAGGTAGAAGATGTAGATCCTACAAAAGGTGAAGATTGGCTGGTAAAAATTAAAAACTTTAAAACTAAAGAAAAGGTTTATTGCGACGCAGAACATGTTTTTATTGGTGCCGGAGGCGGTGCTTTGCCTTTGCTTCAAAAGGTTGAAATTGAGGAAAAAGAGGGTTATGGAGGCTTTCCAGTGAGCGGGGAGTGGCTCATTTGTAATAATCCAGATGTAATAAAAAAGCATCACGCTAAAGTTTATGGTAAAGCAGAAGTTGGTGCGCCGCCAATGTCCATGCCTCATCTAGATACTCGTTACATAGACGGAAAACAGGAACTTTTGTTTGGACCTTTTGCTGGGTTTAGTACAAAGTTTTTAAAGGAAGGTTCCTTCCTTGATCTTTTTAAAAGCATCAAGTTTGATAATATTCCATCTATGTGGGGCGTATTCTGGCACAATATTCCGCTTACCAAATATTTGATAGAACAAGTAAGAATGGGGCACGATGATAGAATGAATGAATTGCAAAAATTTGTAAAAGATGCTAAAGCTGAAGATTGGGAGTTAAAGGTAGCCGGACAGCGAGTTCAAATTATTAAAAGAGATAAAAAGGAGGGAGGCATCCTTGAATTTGGAACAGAGGTGGTTCACAGCAAAGACGGCAGAATTACGGCCCTATTGGGTGCATCTCCTGGAGCTTCTGTAGCAGTCGATATTATGATTGAGCTCTTACACTTTGCTTATCCTGAAAAAGCGGAGTCTTCTGAATGGAAGGAGAAGTTTTCAGAAATGGTTCCCTTTTGGAATAAGGAAATAGCGGAAAATGTAGAAGATTTCAAAGCCATTAGAAAACAATGCTCTGAAACACTTGAAATTAAGCTTCTGAAGTGAAAGAATAACCTTGACTAATGCATATATAACAATTCTTCATAACTTTTAAGACTACATTGTTGTGAAAGTTGCTATTTTTGCACTTTGAAAAATATATTGAAGAGAATATCATGAGCGAAACTATTGAGAGAATAAAATGCCTTATTATCGGCTCGGGTCCTGCGGGATATACAGCTGCTATTTATGCTGCACGTGCAGACCTAAAACCTGTTCTTTACACAGGAATGGAACCAGGTGGACAACTGACTACAACTACAGAAGTTGACAACTTTCCAGGATATCCTGAAGGGATAGATGGACCAACTATGATGGTGCAGCTGCAACAACAAGCGGAACGTTTTGGAACCCAAGTGAGAATTGGAATGGTTACTAATGTTGAATTTAGTGAAGTAGCTGGTGGCATTCATAAAATTACGGTTGATAATAGTACGCAACTTGAGGCCGAAACGGTTATTATTTCAACAGGGGCTACTGCAAAATATTTAGGACTTCCTAGCGAACAAAAATTACGTGGAGGTGGAGTATCTGCTTGTGCGGTTTGTGATGGTTTTTTCTACAAAGGTCAAGATGTTGCCATAGTAGGAGCTGGTGATACAGCTGCGGAAGAGGCAACTTATTTATCGAACATCTGTAATAAAGTTACTATGTTGGTTCGAAAAGACTTCATGCGAGCCTCAAAAGCGATGCAGCACCGAGTGAACAACACAAAAAATCTCGAGGTTCTCTACAACACAGAAGTTGATGAGGTTTTAGGTGATACAGTTGTGGAAGGCCTGAGAATGGTTAATAATGAAACAGGAGAGAAAAGTGAAATTGAAATTACCGGTCTGTTTATAGCGATTGGACATAAACCAAATACTGAAATATTTAAAGGTCAGTTGGATATGGACGAGACAGGATATGTAATCACAAAAGGAAAAACTACCAAGACCAATCGTCCTGGTGTTTTTGCAAGTGGTGATGTACAAGATAAGGATTATCGTCAAGCGGTTACTGCTGCCGGAACCGGTTGTATGGCTGCATTAGATGCAGAACGTTATCTTGCTACTGTTGAAACTGAAGTAACAGCTTAATTAAAGAAGCTTATTAGAATAGGAAAATGCCGCGTTTTGCGGCATTTTCTTTTGATATACTGTCAGGATGAAGGCTTATAACTTTGTGAAAGTTAGAAGTTCGGTCCCTCCGCTCGCATTATCATCGTCTGAAAGTTCAACTTTTGAAGTGCTGACCGAAATAATATGCCAGTCATCACTAATCTGAGGAAATGGTTCAGTTTCTCCAAATTCTAAAACCAATTTTTCCGAAGTACTGGAGGTGTTGTCATAAGTCCAATTTCCAGTTTCACTGAATAAATCGGTTTCTCCGTCTACCGTGCCGTCTTCGTTAAAAGTGAAGACAAAACTTTCAAAGTCTGAAGTATGATCTGCTTCATTACTAATAAGTGTGCTGATCTTCCATTGACCCTGCGGAAGCGTGGTTTTAATTTGCTCAAATTCGCTAGTGTATGCATCCCCTGAATCATCATCTGAACTACAGGAAGCAAAAACAACTATTGCTAATAATACAAAAAGTCTTTTCATAATTTAAGGTTTTTATTCAAAGTTGCTTGATTATGAAAGAAATCCTCTTAAAATAATTATAAATGATAAAAGGCCTAACAGTATTTTGTGAATCTGTTAAGCCTTTTTTGGCAATTCGAGGTCTATTTCCGAATGTAAATACTGTCGATAGCTATAATTTACATTTTTTTCACACTTCCCGAATGGCTTTTGTTGGAATCTACCGAAACTGGGTTTCCGTAGTAATTTATAGATCCGCCAGAGCTTACGTGTGTTTCTAATTTATCTTTTACATTCACGGTTACTTCGGCTCCACTAGAGGCTTCTGCATTACAACTAGCTACTAAAAGCTCCTCTGCGTCAATTTCACTTCCGCTAGAGGCATCAGCTTTTAATGAAGATGCTTTTCCAGAAACGTCTACTTCTGAGCCACTACTGGATTTGATGACGAGGTCTTGTGAAAACACTTCGACTTTTAAATCTGCGCCGCTGCTACTTCTAAGCGACAGGTTTTGACTTTTAATCACTGAATTTCCAATGACATCTGCACCGCTGCTTGCTTCAATGTTGTTTAATTCCTTAAAAGTAACATATACTTTTTTTGCTTTAGAACGCCCTATGTTTTCTGAAGTGGTAATGTGAAGCTTTCCGTTTTTAATATCTGTTGAAATGTATTGCAGTAGATTTTCATCGGCTTCAACTACAATTTTATTTTCATCGCCTTGGGTTAGGTAAACCTCAAGACCAGCGCTGCCACGCAATTCTGTAAAATTTTCAGTAACATCTCTTTCTTGGGTCACGACATTGCCGTTACCCTTTTCGCCGTCAATATTAATGACACAGGAAGTGAAAATTAATGCTATAATCGAAGTGGCTATTAAATGGATTGGTTTCATAATTTTAGTTTTTGATGGTTAAAAAAGTTTATGAGCTTGCCCGTCGAAGGAGGGTTTAAAAGTTTATGGTAGTGTGCATTGAAACTTGGGTTAAACATATTGGCAGTTAATCGTTTCCTAAGTCTTCCTGTACTTGCTCTTCCCAAGTTTTATTCTGAATGGCTTCTACGGTGTCAGAAGCTTTTTCTAAATGTATTGTTTCTAAAGAATCGTTTTCTTGAAGGATTTCTTCCTTTTCTTGACAATCCAAACATTCAAATTTATTCTTTAATACACTATAATAATGTGCGTCGTTATCCCAATTGCTCAATTCCTTAAAGTCTGAATTATAACCGTAATAAGAATTCGTGTTCTCTTCGGAATAAAGAATGGTGCCTTCTGGCAAATAAACAGTTATTTCTATTTGCTGATCGCGGTATTTATTAGCGGTATTAGTTGTGAAAAATCCGTCGAGTATGAGGTTATCGTTATTAATTGTAAACCTGTAGTCAATTGCCTCTGCTCGTTTTTTAGCATCTAGATTATTATTTCCTTGGGCTGTTTTTTCAATCACAATTTTTCCAGTTGAATCTTTGGTCGATTTTATATTTATTGAAATATCGTTCGAATAAATCACACGTTTATTATCCTGATTATATTTCAACTCCAAACCACTGCTTCGTCCAACCTTATAGCTGAACTGTTTATCGGCTCGCATAGAAAGATGTAAGGTGTCTCCCGTGTTTAAGGCCAAAGCTTGCTCCTCGATGTAATTTCCATCATATCCTTGTTCCGTCGCTTGTTTGATCCCTAATATGGTTAAACCTATTAGAGAGAGCGCCCAGATAACGATTAGGGAGATTTTTAATGTAGAGCTCATCGACTTTAGGTTGCTGATTAACAACTTTAAACCTAAAACAAACAGCGCGAAAAATGGAATTCCAACTACGAAAAAGACTAATAAAGCCATTAACCAGATGGGCGCATTGGTGGTATCTACCATTGCAATTTTCTCGGCTATTTCAGTATTTCCCCAGAAATCTATAGAACCTAAGGTGAAAAATCCAATTACTAATCCGATGATGGTTGTGAGGGAAACGATAATTATAAGCACCCCAATTAATTTTGCGAATATCTTAAACAGTACTACGATTACTTCCCCTAAGGAATCGAAAAAGTTTGAAGCCCCGGTTTTCACTTTATTGCCGTACTTGTCATAATCTACGTTTTTCACTCTATCGGCAACATTGTCAAAACCTTCTTTAAATTTTCTTTCAATGTTTGAAATATTAACGGGTTCTCCTGTCATTTTCAGTTTATCAGAAGTAGTCAAAGCTGGGGGAACCAAAATCCAAAACAATATATAAACAAGGATAGGCGAACCGAAACCGGCAACTACTAAAAGAACCCATAATAGACGGATCCAAATTGCGTCTATTCCTAAAAAGTGTCCTATTCCAGAAGAGACACCAGAGATGTATTTATCGTCCAGATCTCGGAACAGTTGTTTGCGCCTGGAAGTTCCACGTGCTTTCTCGTCGGCTTTGGAATGTGGGGGAACGTCTTCAAAAATTTCATCGTCAACTTCGTAATCCTCGGGCTGTCCCATGATTTCGATTACATCATCAAGCATTTTTAATGTTATAACTTGTGTTGAACCTTCTACTTTTTCAGAAAAAAGTTCCGCAATACGGGCTTCAATGTCCTGCATGATCTCTTCACTTCCTTCATCGTGTTTTAGTGATCTACGGATGGCGTCTAGGTAGCGCGAAAGTTTTCCAAAGGCATCTTCGTCTACGTGAAAGGAAATACCTGCCAAATTAATGTTTACTGTCTTGTTCATTTTGTGTTTTTTTCGCTGGTTACTATATTCACAGCCTGTTGCAATTCGTTCCAGGTGCTGTTCAATTCGGTTAAAAATAACTTACCTTTATCAGTAAGACTGTAATACTTTCGCGGTGGTCCGCCGGTAGATTCCTCCCAGCGATATGAAAGCAGTCCCGCATTTTTAAGCCTTGTGAGCAGCGGATAAATGGTGCCTTCCACGACAAGCATTTTCGCATCTTTGAGAGTTTCCAGAATATCTGAAGTATATGCCTCGCCGTCCTTAAGAACGGAAAGGATGCAGAACTCCAAAACCCCTTTTCGCATCTGCGCCTTTGTGTTTTCGATTTTCATTTTTTCTAATGTTTGTTTTTAATTCTTGTTCGTTGTTGATGATGAATGAATACGGAAGCGCACTTGTGGTTTCTTCGAATTGTTGATGAGTCAACTCGCTAACAGATTCCTGTTCCGTCGGTACGCTTAGACCTATAAACTGTAAAATGGCAGCCAATAGGTAACTAACTAATGTGCTCATTTTGAATTGGATTTTGAGGGTTGGTTTTTATAAATGGTATAGAAAGTGGATATTGATAAAGTTGTCCGCGAGATGCGTGGATAGAGGCATTGATTACGGCATAAAGTTCAAAAACGAATAATCCCAATAATAAGATCAATGCTAAACCAAAAAGAAGAATGTATCCTGAAATATTTTGAATGTTGTTTACCGAAAAATGTCCCGTATTGTTATTGATGGTTTCTATTAGCGAAATAAAATCGGTTGCGAAAATTATAAAAAATGGCAAGCAGATCAGTCCTATTAATATGGTATACACCAAAATACTTAGCTGAAAATTAATAGCCTGTTTCCCATGCTCGTCAACAAAGGGCTTTTCCTTGTTAAAAGTCCAAATTAGAAGTGGGGCGATATAATTCGCGAACGGGAAAAAGTATTTTAAAAATGTTGACAAGTGAATAAAAGCACTCGTGTTTTTTTGGTTTTCTGAAATTGTAGTTGTCATAGCCTTATATTTTCTTATACAAATATATGTCTAAAAGACAGTAGTATGTTACGCATAGTACTATAATTAACATTTTTTTAACAAATAGTTTGTCATGGATTTATTGAATATATTTGTAAAATAATTCTACAAAATGAAACTCAGCCCTAGTAAAATCAATACTTTCTTACTATTTAAACTGCCTTCTGCATATCTTACAGGAGTACGTGTAAAATCTATTTCGGAAAATGCGTGTGAGACCACAGTAAAGCATCGTTGGATTAACCAGAACCCATTTAACTCTATGTTTTGGGCAGTTCAAGGAATGGCTGCCGAATTGAGTACAGGAGCAATGGTAATGGCCAAAATTCAGCAGAGTGAGCGAAAGATTTCCATGCTCGTGGCGAGTAACAAAGCTACATTTACTAAAAAGGCTCGCGGAAGAATAAATTATTCCTGTGCTGATGGAGAACTAATTGATGCGGCAATACAAAAAACCATAAGTTCTGGAGAGGGACAGACCATTTGGATGAAATCTGAAGGAAAAGATGAAGAAGGGGATGTAGTTTCTATTTTTGAGTTTGAATGGACATTAAAAGTTAAGTAAGCTAACCTCCGCGTATCTAAAGGTTTGAAAAGCTTATCTCCTAATTAACAAATCTTTAACAAGGTTAATTCCATTTGAAAGGGAACAGATTTGAAATATATTGGCTATATTTATGTCAAATTAAAAAAAACATCTTCGCCTATTGAGAGAACATCTACCTAACTTAATTTTATAAAATCTCAATTAGCTATGGCAAGAGCAATGTTTGATTACACCAAAGCCGTACTTGCAAAAGTAAGTTTTGATGTTAATTTGTTCTGTAAAGAATTGCAAAAAGCGCTGACCCGATTACTTCCCTATGAAGTAGAAGAGCTCAAAGTTTGGATCGATTCACTTCTTAAACAGAACCCGCAACTAAATCAGTGTCTAATCTATCTAAACCCATAAATAAAATCCTCTTGAGAAATCAAGGGGATTTTTTAATTATTAAGTTACTTTTTACTGCTACTTCAAACGGAGGATCACTTTTTCGTCGGACTGATAACTTTCACATCCTGAAAAGCAATTGCGCCACGTATCACTCCTGCGATAATATCATAAAGAGCATTTATTGTTTGCAATTTAAGTTCACTTTTACTGTAAATTAAGCTTACTTCACGCGCTGGTGAGGGATTTTTAAAATATCTTAGATTTTTTGTAAGACTTGGATTAATATCCAAAGTGTGTAAATAGGGCAGCAACGTCATTCCCAAACCTTCATTGGATAGTTTTACTAAAGTTTCAAAGCTGCCGCTTTCTAGTTGGAATTTATCAATACCTCCGTGTTTAGAGGCTTTGCAAAGATTTATTATACCATCTCGAAAGCAATGGCCGTCTTCCAACAACAATATATCGTCAATATCCAAATCGCCAACTTCCAGTTTTTCTTTTGAAGTTAGTCGATGGTTTTCTGGGATGTAACCTACAAATGGTTCATAATATAAAACTCTTTCCTTAATTTTATCATGTTTCAAAGGCGTGGCGGCAATTGCTGCATCAAGATAACCGTCGCTGATTTTGGTAATGATCTCATCTGTATTGAGTTCTTCAATTTTAAGCTGAACCTTTGGATACCGATTCGAAAAATTCTTGAGAAACATAGGAAGTAGCGTAGGCATTATGGTTGGTATGATTCCGAGTTTAAAAGTACCACCGATAAAGCCTTTTTCCTGATCCACCACATCTTGCATCCGTTCTGATTCGTTTACAATGTTTCGAGCCTGTTCCACTATTTTTTTTCCAACCTCGGTAAGCTCGATTGGTTTTTTGCTTCTATCGAAAATAAGAATATCCAGTTCATCCTCCAGTTTTTGGATTTGCATGCTGAGCGTAGGCTGCGTGACGAAGGTTTTTTCAGCAGCTTTCGTGAAATTCTGATGCTCGGCTACCGCTAAAACGTATTTAAGTTGCGTGATTGTCATTGTAGAGATTGTTTATACAAAGATAATGTTTCTATCGATATAAGCTATAGCTGGAATTCGAATCGGGAAGAAAATGTAACAGGAATCTGGCTTTAAGAAAATTAAGAATTAAATAAACCACTGAAGACAAAATATTCTTAAAAAGGTCTGAAGCTTGAAGAGCCGTATGATTTTTCCAAGAAATAATTCCCCCTTTGGGCCTGCCTGCCGGAGGAAGAGCTTAAAGTAGTCCTCGCGCCTTAATCTCTAAATATTTATTAATAGTATTTACCGTAAGATTTTCGGGAGCGGTAAGAATGGATTGAATACCGTATTTATGAAGTTCATTGACGATCAATTTCTTTTCATATATAAACTTTTCAGCGATTGTCTTTTCAAAAACCTGATGTGTTGTGGTCGCTTTTTTATCGATAAATGATTTCAACTCGGTGTTTTCAAAAAAGATAACCACTAGGAGATGTGTTTTATTGATTGCTTGCAAATAAGGCAATTGGCGGTGAAGGGCATCCATAGTTTCAAAGTTGGTGTACAGCAACAACAGACTTCTTTGTTTAATATGTCGTTTTACATCAACGTATAATCTGGAAAAATCACTTTCAGAAAAGTCTGTATTTACATTGTAAAGTGTTTCCAAAATAAGATGCATTTGGGCGCTTCTTCGTTGGGCAATTACACGATCGTCCACTTTTTTGGAAAAAGTAAACATACCGGCTTTATCGTGCTTTTTTAATACAATATTTGAAATAACCAAGGTGGAATTTATGGCATAATCCAAAAGACTCAGGTTGTTAAAAGGCATTTTCATTACCCTTCCCTTATCAATTACAGAATAAACAGGCTGTGATTTTTCATCCTGAAATTGGTTCACCATCAAATTGTTTCGTTTGGCGGTCGCTTTCCAGTTTATGTTACGAATGTCATCTCCAGGAGTGTAATCTTTAATTTGTTCAAACTCCATGGTATGGCCAATCCTTCTGATCTTTTTAAGTCCAAAAAGCTGTAGTTTATTTGAGAAGGCAATAAAATCATATTTTTTTAACTGCAAAAATGAAGGGTAGTTTGGCACCATTTGCTCTGCCGAAAATTGTTGCTTCCGTGAAATCAATCCCAAAACAGATGAAGAAAATACATTTAGGTTTCCAAAGTGATATTCCCCGCGTTCCGTAGGTCGAACTTGATAGGTAAATCGTTTTTCTTCGGAATAATTTAAAACCGATTCAATCTTAAAGTCGCGAATTTGCCATTGCACAGGCAATTCATCTATTATTTTTATGGAAGTTTTAAATTGAAATCTGTTAACCACTTTTATCTCAATGTTATTGTCATCTCCGTTTGAAAGCTTTTCAGGTAATAATCGGTATGCTTGTAAGCCAGTTTTATTTCGGAACAATAATAAAACATCAAAAATAAAAGTACCAAGAAGTAAATAAAACAAAAGCTTAATCACCCCGAACAGTTCCTGAAAAAAATAGGAAACTACAAACAGGATCGCAAGTGAAAACACCACGATAAAAAATCGTTTTGTTAGATATAAGCTTTTAAGAAATTTTTTCACTTCACAAATTGTTTCAAGTTTATAGTTTCTGGTTTCTAGTTCGAGCCCGAATTAACAAACCCCGAATCCCCAAAAGGCAGCTGAGTGATACCGTCCCGATAGCTATCGGGATCATCGGGATTGTATCGAAGCTAGCGTGGAATTTCAATCGTCTCAATGATCTGCTGCACCACCTTATCAGGGGTTACTCCTTCCATTTCGCGCTCTGGCGTCAGCATTATTCTATGTCGTAAAACTGAAGGCGCTATTTTTTTAATATCATCTGGGGTTACAAAATCACGGCCGTTCATTGCAGCTAATGCTTTTGAGGCGTTCATAATAGCCAAGGATGCTCGTGGGGAAGCACCCAGATATAGATTCGCATTTGTTCTGGTATTATCAACAATGGCTGCAATGTATTTTAGCAGATTGCTTTCCATAATTATTTGCTTTATCGTATGCTGGTATTCTGCAATTTGCTGCGCGTTTAAAACTGGTTTAATATCATCCAGAATAAGTTTATCCTTTCTGTTATGTTCGTTTTCCAAAATATGAATCTCTTCTTCTAGGCTTGGATAAGGCACATTAATTTTAAATAGAAAACGATCCAGTTGCGCTTCGGGTAGGGCATAGGTACCTTCTTGCTCTATGGGGTTTTGTGTTGCAAAAACCAAAAACGGAAGTTGCATTTTATATTCTGTGCCATCCATTGTTACCTGTCGCTCTTCCATAACTTCAAAAAGTGCAGCTTGGGTTTTTGCGGGTGCACGGTTTATTTCGTCTATCAGGATAATGTTAGAAAAGATCGGGCCTTTTTTAAATTCGAACTCACTGGTTTTTACATTAAAAATAGAAGTTCCCAGAATATCGCTCGGCATTAAATCTGGTGTAAATTGAATTCTACTGAAATCTACCGCCAATGTTTTTGCCAATAATTTCGCGGTCAATGTTTTTGCAACACCCGGAACGCCTTCAATAAGGGAATGGCCATTACTCAATATTGAAATGATAAGCATTTCCAGCATATCGTGTTGCCCTACGATTACTTTTCCGAGTTCGGTTTTTATTTGTTGAACGGCTTCCTGAAGGTTTTTTAAGTCTATTCTCGAATTAAATTCCAACGGGTTTACTTGTGATTCTTCCATAGTCTATAGTCTAAATGCTTCTATTTTTTTGTTAAGTTCCAGCAAATCGGCTTCACTGTGAACAGATTTTTCCTTTAAGTTTCTTATAAAAAGCATCAATTCTTGTGTTTTTTCAAAAGAATTCCCACTTTTTAAAGCTAATGTTTTAATGAAATCTTCAGAAATTTCATTCGTATTTATATAATATTTTGAACGAAGGGTTTCTAAAAAATACGTGATTTTTTTCGCTATAATATTGCTGTAATCTTTATGCTGAAAATATAAATCTCCAATGGTTTTTGTGAATTCAACCGAAGTGTTCTTTAAAGGTTCCATAACCGCTACAACGCGCTGCTCTCTTTTTCCTTTAAAAAGAACAAAGATCAACAAACCTCCAAGTAAAACATAATACGCCCAAGTTAATGGCTCTTGATTTAAAATAAACCGCATAGGTGAAGTAATAACCTTTCTGCCAGATTTTATATATTCATCCCAGTATATTTCGTCTGCATCAATATAGGATAGCACATTGGCCGCGTATTTTTCATTGCCGTTGAGCAAGTAATAGTTTGAAAATGCTTCAGGCATATTATGAAGTAAAAACTGACCTTTTCCGAATTTTACTTTTATATAATTCAGTTCCTTCAATGCTGGTTCTTTTGTATCAAAATATCCAAGGGCCGTAGTTTTCAAGGTGTCAATTTTTGAAAATGTGGATTTAAAAACACCTTTTTTAAATGTTGAAACAGAATCTTGCTTTAATGCTTTGTTGAAAAGTTTTGGATGTAATTCTTCTTCTAAAATATTATAATTTGTGGAAGTGAAAAGCTTTAGGGAATCCCTCAAAATGTAGCCTAAACTTCGCGAAGACATAAAAACGGTGTTTCCGCTTTCTGCATATTTTAAAATTTCTTCCACTTGTCTTTTATCCAGCGAAACTTCATCATTTATAAAGACGTAAGCAGAATTTTCTGAATAGGTGCTATCCTTTAAAAACTCATACGGATCTTTCTCAATCTTCTTTATTTCAGAATTTTTAAAAAGGCTTGGCGCTTCTTCAAAAAATACAAATCCGCCAAAAGGTATCTTGTCAAATGAAGTATAGCTTGTACGCCAATCAATTGGTTTTGGACGCACCAATTCCGTAATCACAATGGCTAGCAAGGCAACTCCGAAAACCCATAATACTTTTTTAGAACGTTTATCAAGCATTTTTTAAGTGTTGGTTTAAGCGTTCAAAATCTTTTTGTGCGTTTTCAAAACCTATTTTGTCCAATGCATATTCACCATACCAAATATTGTCATATAAATAGGAAGCTTTTTTGAAGTTTTCCTTTAAACTTTCATTTTCAATTTCTCTATAATAATCAGTATTCGTTTTTTCAAAATGCCAGTCGATTATATTGTTTAACGAAAGCAATTTCAAGGATTTCAAATACATATACCGAATTGCCAAGCGGTAATTTTCTTCTTTTAAAGCATTTTTGATATAAGAGTCCAAATCGACATTTTCAATATGTTCTTCTTGAATATTTAGCGGAGCAACAAGTTTGCTCTGTCGGCTAAACAATGAGGAAGCATTATTGCCAACAAGGAGTTTTATCAAAATATAAATAGCGAAAAAAATAAGGAGGGAATAGACTATAAGTTTAATTATCTGATACATTCCTGGTGTTAAATGGAAGCCGAAAATCTGACCGATCTTATCGAAAAACCAGCTAATGGCGCGCCCTAAAAAGTTTTCGGCATCGCCTTCCATGGATTCATAATCAAAATTGTTACCAGTATATTTAACGGATAATTTTTTAGAAAAATTCTTTTGTACAATTTTACTGCTGTCCACAGCAACCAACAAGCTATCCTTTACAGATGCCGTGGCGGCGAGCGTATTCAAAAGAACAAATAAGATGATTAAGATTTTATTCACCAGTGCCGATGTTATCAATACGTTCCCGGGTTGCTTCGTTATAGGTTTCTTCGTGAAGAGAATAGTATAGAATTCCGTTTACAAACTGCGCTAAAGATTGATTTATGGTATAAAGTATCAAAATTAATGAAAGTGCAAGGGTCCAAACCACGTTTGCCATTGGCGAATTTGCGAGATCTACTCCAGTATCTAAGGAATGGAAGGCATAAACCCCAATCAAAATTCCGGGGATCATTAAAACCACCATCATCAAAATACCTAACAGCATTCCAATCACCAAGTTTGAAAGGACGCTTTTCCAAAAGAATTTCTTTAACAAGTTCCAACCCTCGCCGAAAGCTTCCGTTACTTCTTTGTTATCATTAATCATGGACATAAAGGAAAGACCCATCCAACTGGTATATGCCAGTATAATTAAATAATAAGCAAATGATCCCAGGATTGGAATGAATGAAATTACAACTCCAACAATCATCACCACTAGATACATTAGCATCATTAAAATAATAAACAGTACAATTTTACCTAGGTTTTGTTTTACTACTTCCCAGACTTTTCTTTTTTCGATTGCAGTGCCCTTGTTTCGCTCATACTGGATCATATACACCGCGGCAAGACTGTAGTTCAGGACGGCTGTAATAATAAAGAGTACTAAGAAACCAATGATTCCCACGACAAAATAAATTTGATAGCTTGTAACGTCGTTAGTCATTCCAAAAGTAGGAGTTGCGACAAACGCACCTACAAAACCTGTGACCAAGAGATAGCTTACACCTAAGAAAGCAAGAATAAAAATTCCATTATAACTTATGAAAATATTTAAAAAGGGTTTAAAGTTCTTTTTTAAGAATTCGAAATAAGTGGTAATCATTTCGCCTACGTCACGTTGTCTTTTAAGCGGTATATATTTGTCTTGCATGTGATTTATTGAGGATAATAGGATAAATAACGTAATAAAAAATAATGAGAGCCAAGGAACTAAAAATAATGCACATTGCCAACCAAACGGGCATATTACTATAACGAGTTATAAAGCCTTCAATAAACCCGGCAATGATAAAAAATGGAATCGTACTCACCACGATTTTCAATCCGTCCTTCGCGCCTTTTAAAAATGAAACTTTCCGCGAAAAGGTTTTTGGAAAAAGAATGCTGTTCCCCATAACCAAACCGGCACAGCCAGCAATTACAATCACTGAAATTTCAATAGTCCCATGAAGCCAGATACTTTTTGAAGCTTCAAAAAGCAGATCACGATTGTAGAAAAACGTAAAAAATGCACCGAGCATCACGCCATTACTAAAAAGTAAATAAGCTGTTCCCAAGGAAGTGATAACTCCGAAAGCATAGGCTAAAAATGCTACGCGAATATTATTGATGGTAATGCCCAAAAAAGTTCCAATTTCACTTCCGCTTTTATAAATAGCCGTTGGATCGCCTTTGTCAATATTGCTTAAGGTTTCATTTACATAACCGTCACCCAAAATTAAGCGTACAAATGAATCATCATTGAAAGCTGAAATGGCTCCAATTGCCGAAGCAATAGCAAATATTAAAAACGAAAAGAGCAAAGTGCGATGATATTGAACGAAAAACAGCGGAAATTCCTCTTTCCAAAAGCTGACAACCCGGTTTTTAGTTTCTTTTTTGTTTTTATAAATCTTTTGATGGGCTTGGGAAGTTAGCGAATTTAAATACTGAAGCGTCTTACTTTCAGGATAATAGGTTTGTGCGTAAGCAAGGTCATTAGTAAGTTGGATATAGTGGTCGGCAAGCTGGTCTGGACTTATTTTTGAATTTAATGTAATTGCCTTTTCAAATGCAATCCATTTTCCCTTATTTTGCTTGACGAATGCTGCTTCGCGCATGTTTTAAAATTTCGATAAATATAATCACTTGCTTTCACATGGCAAACTTAGAAATCAATACAACCCAAAACGTAAATCTAGACTATAAGATAGTTAGTGTTGGCGAACGCATTCTCGCATTTTTGATAGATCTCTTTCTGTTTTTTGTATATTTCTATCTGGTGGAACTAGCTACAGAAGCAATGAGTATGGCTTTTAGCGATCATTGGACCGTTTTTGGAATTCAGCAATTACTACTTTTGCCAGTGCTATTTTATTCGCTTTATATGCATATACTTTTTAACGGACGAACAGTGGGAAAGATGGCGATGAAAACTAAAGTTATCAAAGTAGATGGCAGTCCCGCCCGATGGAGCGATTATATGGTATTATGGATGCTTAGGTTGGTAGATATATGGATTTTTTTAGGCTCTATTGGATTGCTTTCCATAATTTTTTCTGAAAGAAGACAACGCGTAGGAGACCACGCTGCTGGAACAGTTGTGATAAGTACAAAAAACAAGGTGAATATTAGTCATACAATTTTAGAGGAAATTGCCGAAGATTATCAACCCAAATTTTTGAATGTTACCATGCTCACTGATAAAGATGTAAGGCTCATTAAAGAAACCTATCTAATTGCAAAGAAATCTAACGACTTTAAAACCTTAAATTTGCTTCGGATAAAGGTTGAATCTATTTTGGGAACTTCTTCAGATTTATACGACAAACAATATTTAGATACCGTAATGCGGGATTATAACCATTTTACACAAAACATGTGAAATGCTCATTAAAAATTGATAAATTAACGAAAGATGTATAATTTGGACATTACATTCCTGTACAGAGCGCAGTCGAAGCATTCCGCTGTATCAAATATATTATATAGATGAAATTAATATTAGTAATTGATATTTTGGGAACCATTGCGTTCGCTATTTCGGGCGTACTTACAGCTATGAATAAACGACTAGATCCGTTTGGGATACTGATAATTGCGTTTGTAGCTGCAGTAGGAGGTGGGACCTTGCGCGATATACTGATCAATTCTCCAGTAGAATGGATGTTGAACCTAACCTATGTCTATGTTATTTTTGGATCGTTATTATTTGCAGTAATCTTTAGAAAGCGGCTTGGCTACTTTCGGAAGTCCCTGTTTTTGTTTGATACTATTGGGATTGCGCTTTATACCATCGTTGGGGTAGAGAAAGGGATTGCGGCAGGTTTTCATCCAATAATTTGCGTTGCGCTGGGAACAATGACTGCTTGCTTTGGTGGGGTGCTCCGGGATATTCTTTGTAACGATATTCCAATCATTTTTAGAAAAGAGATTTATGCAACGGCGTGTATTGTTGGTGCCTTAGTATATTTTCTACTTTTAAAAACAAGAATTCCCTTAGACTTCATTGTTATTATTTCTGGTGCTACTGTTATTACTGTTAGGCTACTTGCAGTATATTTCAAACTATCCTTACCAAGTATTTATCGAAATGATGAATTGGAGTGAGGAAAGAGGGTTTATGAGCTTGGTAGGCGTAGGAGGGTTTAGAAGTTGTGAAAGAAACCGTCCGGTAATGTGATGTGTTGAGTTCATTGAATTGTGTCCCCGCGTTTTCAAAAGTCATTGATGTTTCGGCTCTGAATGCTGGGGTGTATTATGCGCAAATTACTTATGAAGGAAAGAGTTTTATGAACAGATTTATAAAGGAATAGATTCAGAATATTTCCATACCTCTGAACCTGAAAGGTTCATATATTTATAGGAAACGATAAGGTACGGATGTTCGACCCCGTTTGGGGTCGTATATTTGTAAGGTTGTATGTTGTTATAAATATGTAATCCCTTCGGGATTTTATTTGCAAAAATATGCTTCTTAAAACACTATACTCTCTCTACTCAATAACCTTCGCACTAATATAAATATTCTGCAAAGGCCAATCTCCGTCGTCTGTTTCCACTTTTGAAATTTCTTCCACCACGTCCATTCCTTGAATCACTTTTCCGAAGATGGTATATTTTCCGTTTAGATGTGCGGTAGAGGATTTTGGTCCCAGAAAGATAAAAAACTCGTAGGGTGCCGTTCTGTTATCTGGATTTTCGCGATATTCCTTAGCTCCGGAAACCGTGCCATATTCGTGGGTTCTACCCGGAATAATTTCTGCAGGAAGTAAATATTCTTTCCCGAGCTTTGCGCGTTTTTTTGGGGTTGATGCAAGGTCGCTGGTTCCTGCTTGAATAATAAAATTCGGCACCACGCGATGAAAAAAAGTATCGTCGAAATAATGCTGCTTCACCAAATAGATAAAATTAGCGCGGTGTAGCGGAGTGTCTTTGTAAAGCTCTATTTCAATATCCCCAAAGCGAGTATTTATCATGACTTTTGTTTCTGGGTTTTTCGCACCGTATTGGGTTAAAAAAGAAACTACATTTTCGTTGGTGATTTCGGGGTAATTGATTGTATCTTTCTTTTCAGTTTCTAACTCAGCTTCAGTTTTAACGGGTTTTTGGTTTTCGTCCCGATAACTATCGGGATCGTTTTCATTTTGGGAAGCCTTTTTCTTATCTTCACAACTTGCCAGTAACAGCATAATTCCGAAACAATAAATAAATAATTTTTGCATAGATGAATTTTCACGATTTTGAAAAACGGATTGTAAATGTAACAAAAATGGAACTTCCAGGAGAATCGGTACAGTTTAAAATGGCACCGATGGAACGTTTGCAAGAATTGAAGCGAGAAGCAAAAAGCAGAGATACGGCAAGAAGGGCAGGGGTGATGTCGCTTTTTTATCCTTCGGAAGAATTTGAAACTCGCTTGATTTTGATTCTTCGGAAAACCTATAAAGGAGTGCATTCCGCGCAAGTAGGTTTTCCCGGAGGAAAGCTGGAACTTGAAGATAACAACATTCAAGATGCGGCATTGCGAGAAACCGAAGAAGAAGTGGGGGTTGCGCGAGAAACCATTTCGGTATTAAAAAAACTGACAGAAATCTATATCCCACCAAGCAACTTTTTTGTGCAGCCCTTCTTGGGAATCACCACCAAATTACCAAAATTTATAATGCAGGAAGAAGAAGTTGAAGCCTTGATTGAAGTAACATTGGAAGATTTTTTGAATGATAAGAATATAACCTCGCAAATTTTATCTACTTCATACGCCACTAGCCTTGAAGTTCCTGCCTTTAAACTTAATGGGCATATAGTTTGGGGTGCTACTGCAATGATGCTTAACGAGGTACGTGAATTGCTTAAAATGGCGCTATAAAAGCATATTTTAGTATATTTGTCCAGAATAAATAATTCATAATGCAGAATGAATAATGCCAAAGGCATAATGAAAAAGAAAATTACTCTGCTTACTCCTACTGAATACTGAATACTGAATACTGACCACTGATCACTAAAAAATGAGTCTCTTCAAAAAAAACCCATTTGGGCATATACTTTTTTTAAAACTCTGGTTGATACGGATTGCTGGTGTATTGACCCACAGACGTTTCAAGGGTTTTAACGAATTGCAAATTCACGGAAGTGAGATTTTAAGAAATCTTCCCGAAACAAACGTGCTTTTTGTGAGCAACCACCAAACCTATTTTGCAGATGTAGCTGCCATGCTTCACGTGTTTAATGCGAGTTTAAGCGGACGGGACGACAACATAAAAAACGTCGGTTATTTGTGGCGTCCAAAACTCAATATTTATTATGTTGCAGCAAAGGAAACCATGAAAGCGAGTTTGCTGACAAAAATTTTGGCATATACCGGTTCCGTTAGTATTGAACGTACTTGGCGCGAAAAAGGGAAAGAGGTTAATAAACAAGTTAAAATGAGCGATGTGAGCAATATAACCAAAGCTTTGGACGATGGTTGGGTTATCACATTTCCGCAAGGAACTACGAAGCCTTGGAAACCAATTAGACGCGGTACAGCTCATATCATCAAAAAGAATAAGCCTATTGTGGTTCCAATAGTTATTGATGGTTTTAGAAGATCTTTTGATAAAAAAGGCTTACGCATCAAAAAGCGAGGTATTCTTCAAACTTTTGAAGTGAAACCACCTTTGGAAATTGATTATGAAAATGATTCTATGGAGAAAATTGTAGAGCAATTGGAATATGCAATTGAACAACATCCATCTTTTCTTAAAGTTATTCCTTCTTCGGTAATACAGAGTGAAGAAGAGTTGAATAAAGAACGTCAGTGGAGGTATTGAGATTCAGTTCAGTAATCAGTGAAGTAGCAGTAGGCAGTGACAGTGAGCAGTGGTACGTACTAAAACATTTCAAAAACAAGAACCAAACTCGTCTGCCAGGGATGTTTCATAAGTGTAGCTCATCAATTTAATATCGAATTCAATTTCATCTTCAAATTAACTTTGTGTTTTCTGCGACTTCTGCGGTAAATATAGAGTGCTTTCCACTTAAACTAAAGCTTCGGAGGACAAAAGTGAATAATGATTCTACTGCCTACTGTCACTGCCAACCGCTAATTCCTTTAAAGTTCAATCTTTTTCAATTCCTTATAATTTCTGTAAAGTCTTCGCAGTAAAATTCCATAAACGAGTCGGTAGAATAAAAGAACAAGAACTGCCATTACAACCCCAACAACTATTTGGATAAGGAAAAACATATTCATGAACTTTTCTTGAGAAATATTTATAATTCCATAATCTTCTGTCATATATCTAAATATCTCATCTTGATTTAGGTAGTAAATGATGTTGACAATTGTAAATAATACAATAAAGGTCAGCACGTTATAGATCACAAAATACCTAACTGTTTTTCGCGTTCGCAAAATATTTTTCATCAGATCTTTAATAGAGTCTGTTGTCGAGATTCTTAGATAATTTTTATAGAAGATAAAAATGAAGAATCCAAAAACCAAATAGTTCAAAATATTGGCAATCAATAGAGTGTTATGGAGCCCGAGATCATCTGTAAACCTTGTGCTGGATTCGGGAATGAAAAAAGCGAGTATGGTCCAAAACAGAATTTCGGCTATACTGATGTAAAAAATCCACTTCACAATAGAAGAAGATTTTTTCAGCACCATTTTATAAATATCGTTATAGGACAAATGTGGAAGCTCTTGCTCCTGGGTTTGCCATTGTTTTTTCAATAATTCTAATTGATCCATAACGCTTACGGATTTAAAATTGTTCGTAATTTTCCTTTTATCCTATTCATTTTCACACGTGCATTTACTTCGGTAATACCCAAGGTTTCAGAAATTTCTTTATAGTTTTTGTCTTCCAAGTATAGAAAAACCAATGCCTTATCAATATCGTTCAAATCTTTTACTGCACTGTACATCAGCTTTAATTGTTGCTCCACGGTATCGTCATAGGGCACCGCAGAAATCTTAAAGCTCACGCCTTCATAATCCTGTGTTTTTATGTTTCGTTTTGATTTTCTGTAAAGCGTAATTGCAGTGTTGAGCGCAACGCGGTACATCCACGTACTAAATTTAGAATCGCCTCTAAATTTTGGATATGCACGCCAGAGCTGAATAGTTATTTCCTGAAACAGATCGTTGTGAGCGTCACTGTCATTGGTGTATAACCTACAGATTTTATGTACAATGTTTTGATTTTCCTCTAATAGGCTTACAAAACTATGTTCAAGTTCTTTGTTCAATGGTTTTTCTCTTGGCTTCTTATTAGTGTTCGAAAGAAGTGCTTTGTTACAAAAGTGATAAAATTAAAGAGAACTACTTTTACAATGTTTAATTTTGCAGTAAAATTAAGTAGATGAACATCCCTGAAACTGGTCTCCCTAGAATTGTTGTTATTGGTGGAGGTTTTGCCGGTATTTCTTTTATAAAACAGCTTAGAAAACAAAAGGTGCAGATTGTCCTTTTCGATCGCCACAATTATCATACTTTTCAGCCTTTGCTTTATCAGGTTTCTACTGCTGGACTTGAACCGGATTCCATAGCGTATCCACTTCGGAAAATTTTTAGAAGAAATATTGATTTTCACTTCCGCCTGGCTGAAGTTGAAAATATAAATACGGAAAACAATACTATAGAAACTTCCATTGGAAGCTTGAAATACGATTATTTGGTTCTTGCAACGGGTACGCGTACTAATTTCTTCGGAAATGAAAGCATCGCAGAAAATAGCATGCCTATGAAAACGGTGCCTCAGGCATTGAATATTAGGAGTTTAATTCTTCAGAATATTGAAAAAGCTGATATTACGCCAGATGAAGTTGAAAGAAAACGACTGCTCAACTTTGTAATTGCTGGCGCAGGACCAACGGGAGTAGAATTGGCAGGTGCTTTGGCAGAATTCAGAAAAGGAATTTTAGAAAATGATTACCCATCACTAGATGAAGACGAAATGCACGTCCACCTTATTGAAGGGCAGGATAGAGTTCTACCTCCAATGAGCGAGAAAGTTTCAAAAAAGGCGCAGCATTTTCTTGAAAAACTTGGAGTCCAAGTTCATCTTAAAACCCTGATAAGTGATTTTGACGGGGAGACGGTGACTACAAAAGATGGAAAGAAATTTCATACGGCCACTTTTATTTGGGCAGCTGGAGTAACTGGCGCCCCCGTGAAAGGTATTAATGGTGAAGCTTTGGTAGAGAAAGCAAATCGATATAGTGTAGACCAATTTAACAAAGTGAATGGCTTTGAGAATATTTATGCCTTGGGGGATATTGCCCTTATGAAATCTGAAAAATACCCCAAAGGACATCCGCAAGTTGCTCAGCCCGCTATTCAACAGGGTGAAAACCTTGGGAAGAACTTCAAAAAAATATTGAAGGGCGATAAATTGGAACCTTTTAAATACTTTGATAAAGGTACAATGGCAACCGTAGGTAGAAATAAGGCAGTGGTCGACATTGGCAAAATGCATTTTGGAGGTGCCTTTGCTTGGTTTTTATGGATGTTTGTCCACCTTTGGTTTTTGGTCGGTTTTAGAAATAGAGTGATCACTTTTTTTAATTGGACCTATAGTTATATAAATTACGATAGGGCTGCAAGGCTCATTATTAGACCGTACAAAAAAAAGTCTCCCAGCCTTCACAAAGAAGAGGAAGCGGCTGTGAGTTCTTCCGTGGAGGCTTAGCGAGAGTTTTTGGATATTAACGTTCCAGTTTCACTGGAAGTGGTCCGCCACTTGAAACCCAACTTCCTCCTAGGCTATGAAGATTTACGTTTAAAAGATCTTTAGTTTCAATTTTGGTCACGTTTACTTTTAGTTCGTCATAAGTATCGACTCCTTTTAAGTTGACGTTCAATTTATCAGAGGTGTTTATATTTACCAGCCGAACATCCATAACTTGATTTTCTGGAACTATTATATGACCGTCTGGAATTTGAGGAGTCTTTTCGGTTTCATTGGCAAAGGCCGAAGGAATAAAATTAAAATCTTTTGCGACATTGATGCTTAAACAAATGGCTATAATAGTCAATACTGTTTTTGTGTATTTATCGGTTTTCATAACTTAAAGGTTTAAAGATTAATAGCGTTTAAGATACAAAAAAGGAAACAAGTTAAAGCTTCCATACAATAACAGATAATTACTTTTTAATGTAGGTCACCAACTCAATTTCTTCACTTTTTCCACGCAGTTGTTCTTTTCCCATTTCTTTTTTGGTAACTCCTTTCGGTAGTTTATAGGCGATATCGGCGAATGGTTTTGAGGCTAAGATTTCAACATCAAGTTCATTGCACATCGCTTGAATGCGCGAGGTTGTGTTTAATACATCACCAGAAAAAGCAATGTCGCGTTTTATTTGTCCAATCTCACCCACCATCACTGTGCCGTAGTGCAGACCAACCTTAAACTCGGGAATAACGCCATAGCGTTTTAAATATTTCGGTGATTTATACTTAATGATTTTTTTCATACTGTAGAAACATTGAATCGCATTTCCACGTTTCAGCCCCAACTTCATTTTCCATGAAACAACAACTTCATCGCCTACGTATTGATAAACCTCGCCTCTTGTTTGCACGATTGCCGGCGCAATATGACGAAAGAAATCCTTTAAGAAATTGAAATATTTTTCTTCACCTAGGCTTTCGGCAATTCCTGTAGCATTTTTAATATCGGCAAACATAAAAATACGGCGTTCGTGTTTGGGTCGAAAATATCTTCCAAGCAAATAATCTGGAAAAACCCCTGGACCATATTTATCATTTACCATCAAAACGATTAAGGTGACAAGCACTATAAAAAGCCAGATGATATAATTTTTGATAAAGAGCCAAGAGCCGAAGAAGAAGAATGTTTCCTGCATTACTTCCGAAGAATAGAACGGCACCCCTAAGTTTTCACTGGTTATGTATATTGCACCAAAGGAGCCAACAAGAAAAGCTGTTAATGTATAGGCCAGAATTAAATATAGGAGCGCTTTCCAAAAAACCAAACGTCGTAACCAGCGTTCCATAAGGTTTACCGTAACAATACCACCAATGAGTCCAGCAGAAATCGCTACGATCAGATTTGCCATGACCGCAGAATAAAGGTCGTAACTAGAACTTAACACCCCATTACTCTTAAGGGTGATAAATTCATAAAAAAACATAATATTTGAAATAAGTACCCAGGCCACCAAAATCCAAAATGCACGGCGCGTATAAAACCAAAGCTGGTGAGTGGTATATCTTTTAAAATTAGGTTTTAAAGCCATTTAGGTGTTTTTGTGTTTATCGTGAAGTCCCATTCCTCTTTTTATTAACGGGATACATTTTTGCAACCGGTTTTGTTGGGTGGTCGCTCGCTTAGCTTGTGCTATGTATTCGGCATATTCACGCTGTTTCCCAAGACTAAGGTCTTGAAAATTATTTTTTAGTGAGAAATCTTTTTGAAATTCCTGTTTGAGCAAAGGTGGGACAATTATAGCTTTGTTTCGCTCCGGTTTTAATTCTTTTCCTGTTTTTGAATTGCTAATGGCTTCTTCAAGATATTTCAAAACTAGGTTGTGCTCAATTTTATCATTAGTAGTAAACCGCCATTGCCGTTGGGCTTTAGTAATGCCTTCTTGCGCATTGATGAGTTTATTGTGTTCGTCTTTCAAGAAAACACCTTGCGGAAACCACAGCGCAATATGGTTTTTAAAGCTGGCCATACCAACCACCGATTTTCCGTTAAAAGTGTAAGTGGGTTTGCCCCATTTCACTTCTTCTTTTAGTTCAGTTTCTCGTATAATTCCACGAAGCTGTTGTAGCTTTTCCTTCCATTGCGTATGATTTTTGATGAAGGCATCAACTTTTTCCGAATCACTCATCACTTTTTCTTTTTTCCGAAGATACAATTTTCCACTTTTTACTTAGTAAGAATCTGGTGTTGAATTTTTGTTAAAAACCAATAAAGTAAAGGTGTTTCGCTCCTTAAACTAAGAACCTTTATGACGTAAGGAATAATATTTATCGAAATATAAAATATATTTATTGTTTATCAATAAATATTTATTTAAATTCGTAAAGTAATTCTAAATCAATAAAAATGAAAACAAATCTTATAATGAAAGTGATGAATGTTATTTTCTGGATAATCTTAGTTGGCTTATGTATTAAAACCGGAGCGATTTTAACTTCGTTTTTGGTGAGTATTTTTGTAAATCCGGAAGCAGCTAAAGATCTTTATCTTGGTTTTGACCTTTTTAATATATATGAACTGGGTCTCAGCTCTTACGTTAAAGTGGTAAGCTTTTTAATTGTTTTGACTGGAATGAAAGCCTATTTAGCTTTTCTCGCAGTTAAACTTTTTATGAAATTTGACCTAGATCACCCGTTCAATAAAAACGTTACAGATGTTATTTCAAAAATCGGTTATTTTGCATTAAGTATTGGTATTGTTGCCTTAGTAGCTGATGATTATACTGAAGGAATCGTAAAAAGAGGTGCTGATATCTCACAACTGGATTGGGGGGCGCATGAATTTCTGTTTTTTGCAGGAATTATTTATATTCTAGCATTGGTTTTTAAAAGAGGAGTGGAGATGCAAGAGGAGAACCAATTAACAATATAATTATGCCAATAGTAGTAAACTTAGACGTAATGATGGCGACAAGAAAAATGTCATTAAATGAACTTTCCGAAAAAGTAGGATTGACCTTGTCTAACCTTTCCATTTTAAAAACCGGAAAAGCAAAGGCCGTTCGTTTTAGTACGTTGGAAGCAATTTGTCAAGTCTTGGAATGTCAGCCAGGAGATATTTTGGAATATGTTGAGTGATGTGTTCTTAGCGTCTTTGCGAGAAAAAAATCAGTTCGCAAAGGCGCGAAGCCGCAAAGTAGTAATTCTGTTTATTTCGAATTGTCTAGAAGCATTTCTTTGCGAACCTTTGTGGTCCTTTACGCAACTATGTGTAACAACTTCCTCTCGTAAAGGTGCGAAGACGCAAAATTCTAATAGCAGTTTAATAAAAATTACAATTGAACCGTCAATTCTCACAGTTCAGATTGTTTTATTCTAAAATGATATCCCTAAATTCCACCTTTGAACTGAAAATTAAACCAACCATCTCATGAAAATTTCAGTCCTATTTTTTTTAATCATTGTTTTTCCAAGTTCAATTTTGGCGCAAACTACAGTTTCAGGAACTGTGATAGACAATAAAGGAAGGTCCATCATGGGAGCCAATGTCTATCTTGAAGGAGCTTATGATGGAAGTACTTCCGATGAAAAAGGAAACTTCTCGTTTAAAACTTCGGAAAAGGGATCACAAACTTTAAACGTTTCCTACATTTCATTTGAAACTGCTAAACTTACAGAAGATGTTTCGAATATGAACAACCTCAAGATTGTTCTTCGCGAAGATTTGAACTCCTTGGAAACCGTGACTATAACCGCAGGTTCCTTTTCTGCAGGTGATAACAGCAAGGTTTCTGTTTTAAAACCGTTGGATATTGTTACAACTGCCAGTGCTGTTGGTGATTTTGTGGGAGCCTTCCAAACCCTTCCCGGCACGACCACAGTTGCAGAAGATGGCCGTTTGTTTGTTCGTGGAGGAGATGCTGGCGAAACTCAGATTTTCATTGACGGTATTCGCGTTTTTACACCTTATACACCTACAGCCAACAACGTTCCAGCGCGCGGACGTTATAGTCCGTTTTTGTTTGATGGAATTACGTTTTCCACCGGCGGATATTCTGCTGAATTTGGACAGGCACTTTCATCCGTTTTACTTTTGAACACTATTGACGAACCTACACATGATAAGACAGATATTGGTATTATGAGTGTTGGCGGTAGCTTGGGGCACACAAAAAAATGGAACGAATCTAGTTCTTTAAGCTTGAATGCTTCCTATATAAATCTAGCGCCATATATAGCCATTTTACCCGACAGGAATACGTGGAAAAAACCTTATGAAACAGCTTCAGGGGAAGCGGTTTTCCGTCAGAAAATAGGCGATGGGCTTTTAAAAATTTATGGTGCTTTTGAAACTTCTAATTTTGAACTAACGCAAGAAGATATTAACAAGCCAGAGGGTGTTCGGTTTAAACTGAACAACCAGAATTTTTACACTAATATTAATTATAGCGAAAGGCTGAACAAAGGCTGGTCCATTTTTGGCGGTGGCAGTTATACGTACGCAAAAACCAAAGTGGGGATTGATGATGCGGATATTAAAGATGTTGAAAACTCGGCACATTTTAAATTGAAGTTAAAAAAACGCTTCAGTAATCGATTTAAATTGAATTTTGGTGCAGAGCAGTTTGTAACTGATTTTAGTGAAAATTACGATGACTCTAATTTGGAAGCGAAGCTTGGATTTAACAATAATATTTCAGTAGCTTTTGCAGAAGCTGATATGCTTTTCTCTAGGAAACTCGCATTAAAACTTGGACTTCGTGGGGAATACAGTGAGTTGTTCAAGGAATTTACAGTTTCACCAAGAATTTCATTTGCTTATAAAACTGGAAAGAAAAGTCAGCTTTCTTTGGCTTATGGCGATTTCTTTCAGCAACCGGATAATGAGGAGTTAAAATTCTCGACTCAGTTGGAAGCACAGCACACTCAGCATTATATTATGAATTATCAATATTCAGCAAACAATAGAATCTTTCGCGCAGAGGTTTATAGAAAGGATTACAGTAACCTCGTGACCTATAATGAAGCGACTCCGGATGTAAATAGTACATTTTCAAATAATGGTGATGGGTTTGCACAGGGTCTCGATATCTTTTGGAGAGACAATGAGAGTATTAAAAACGTAGATTATTGGGTGAGTTATTCCTATTTGGATACAAAACGAAAATATAAAAATTACCCCATTGAAGCTACCCCCAACTTTGCAAACACTCATAACCTTTCTGTGGTTGCAAAATATTGGATTGATGATTGGAAAAGTCAAATTGGCTTCACTTATCAATACGGTAGCGGAAGAACTTACACCGATTTGAACACGCCAGGATTTCTTCAGAATAAAACCAAAAGCTATAATAGTCTTAGTTTAAACTGGGCGTATTTATTATCGCAGCAAAAAATTATTTATGCTTCTGTAAACAATGTATTTGCATTTAAGAATGTAAATGGATATGAATACGCGAACAGGCCAGATGCGAGTGGAAATTTTGCTCGTAGGGAATTACTTCCTGCCGCAGATCAATTCTTTTTTATAGGTTTCTTTTGGACCATTAGTGATAATGGCAGAGATAATCAGTTGGATAATTTATAAAATATGACGGATGTTCGATGCTTGATGCCGAAAAATGAACTTTCTCAAAAATAAAAATATATTACAATTCAACCGCATATTTCAACAGTTGGGTTTATATATTTTCCTAGAATAGTTATTTTGAAGGAAATTTGAATAAATATTTAACTTTAAAACCTTTAAGCCAAATATCATGAAAACAATATTTACGTTAATCCTTCTTTTTTCAACAACGCTGGTTTTACAAGCTCAGAATACAATTGAAGTTTCTATTTCTGGATTTGACAACAATATTGGAAAAGCTATAATCGGTCTCTATAACACAGAAAGTGATTTCCTAGAGAAAGAATATAAATCAGCTACATCTGAGATTATTAAAAAACATTCCACCGCCTTGTTTACAGATATTCCGGACGGAATATATGCTGTTTCTGTTTTTCACGACGAAGACAATGATAATGAATTTGATATGCTTTTTGGCTTTATTCCAATGGAAGATTATGGAAACTCAAACAACGTACCACCAAGATTTGGACCTCCTAAATGGGATGATGCAAAGTTTGAAATTAAAGGAGGTGAAATAAAAAATATCAATATTAAAATGATGTGATTTTATGAAAATGATAACCTAAAATGGTTCTTATCGATAATTAATAATAATACCCATTAAATAATATTAATAACCAATAAAAATTATAATCATGCAAAACGTACTTACTTACCTCAGCCTATTTTTTACTGTAATTGTAATGCAAGCACAGACTGAAACGACCGTTTCAACTTCAGACACCATACCGACACCATACCAACAAGGAATGCAAAAAGCCTTTCAGTTATGGCATGATGACAAACCTTGGGAAGCCGCAAATATTTTTGAGCGCATTGCCACGGCAGAACCTGATAATTGGTTGCCGCCTTATTATGTAGCGCAGATAAATGTGGTTAATAGTTTTACAGAAAAAGATGGAACTAAATTGAAAGCTCAATTGGAGAAAGCCCAAGATTTTATAAATGATGCAACCGCAATTTCTAAAGAGAATCCGGATTTACTTGTTTTGCAAGCGCAATTATACACCGCTTGGATTGTTTATGACGGGCAACAATATGGGATGGCATATTCGGCAAAGGCTTCAGAGCTTTACAACAGAGCTTTAGCGCTAGCACCTGAGAATCCACGTATGATTTTTGCAAAGGCGCAGTGGGATATTGGAAGTGCTCAATACTTTGGCGGCTCTATAGACTCCTACTGTAAAGACATTCAGCGCGCCATAGATCTTTTTGCTACCTTTAAACCAGAAGGTGAATTTTACCCAACATTTGGTAAAGATCGTGCGAAGCAAGTACTCGCGGAGAGTTGTAAATAAAAAATGCCTCGAATTCACGAATTTATTTTTTGGTGCTAAACTTCCCGTGCAAGGCTGTAATATAGTTATTCCGAAGCGGTGCCCAAAGAGTCACAACTTTTCACAAAAAAAAATGAAATAAGTCCATTTCTGGAATAATAATTATTAATCCCTATAAACCCAGGTTTTCACACATTATTCGTGCATTCGTGGTCAATCTAAAATATTTCAATGCGCATTTTAAAAGATTTCGGAAAAGCTTTTTTTGTTGGAACCTTGGTGTTTATCATTTTGGTTATTATTCAATATCTAAACGGTTATACATTTTCCAACTCTAAAGAAGTTCTTGTAATGTTTATGTACAACCAAATTTACGCGGTTGTACTCTATATGGTGAACGCCCAGTATTTTGGGTTTTTACTTAAATGGTTTCCAAACCAAGCTTTTAAAGTTAAAAATCTATTGAAAGGTGCATTGGGAGGAATTGCGCTTACAATTTTGAGCTTATTTGTGATACGAATTTTTGTTAAAACTGTAATTGGAAGTCAAACCGTATCGCAATTTATTGAAACTGAAAGAATCGCTTTTTACTATGTCGGGTTTATAATTTCTGTAGTAGTTACCGCTATTTTCTATATAGTCTATTATTACCGAAACAAACAGGAGACTATTGTAACTGAGCAAAAGATAATTGCGGGAACAGCTTCAGCAAAATTTGATGCCCTTAAAAACCAATTGGATCCGCATTTTCTTTTTAATAGTTTGAACGTGCTTACCAGTTTGATTGAAGAGAACCCAGAAGCTGCAACACGTTTCACTACTTCGCTTTCCAAAGTGTATCGTTACGTTTTGGAACAGAAAAACAAAGAGTTGGTAACCTTGGAAGAGGAATTGAAATTTGCTAAACTTTATATGTCTTTATTGGAGGTTCGGTTTGAGGATAGTATTGTTTTTACGCTCCCTTCACAATTGGAAAATCCACAGGCGAAAGTAGTGCCCTTATCACTTCAACTTTTATTGGAGAATGCAGTTAAGCACAACCAGGTTATGCCTTCCAAAAAACTGTATATTACTATTTCAGAAGAAAATGGAAACTTGGTTGTTACCAATAACATTCAGCCAAAACAAGTTTTAAAGGAAAGCACTGGTTTTGGCTTACGAAACATCCGCGATCGCTATGCCCTTTTAACGAAGCGGGAAGTTATTATTAAAGAAAACGAAAACGAGTTCAGTATCACTATTCCAATTCTTGGAGCAAATATGGAAATCTTGAATACACCAGAAACTTTTATTTCAGAAAAAAGATATAAGATTGCAAAAAAGCAGGTGGAGAAATTAAAATGGTTCTACGTGCACTTAGCTATTTATATACTATTTATACCTGTTCTTATTTATTTGAATTTTCTTTCAATGGCGGGATTTCCCTGGGCACTTTTCCCAATTTTGGGTTGGGGTTTTGGTATATTGGGTCATGCGTCTGAAACCTTTAATTACAGTCCTTTGTTGGGAAAGAATTGGGAGGAACGCAAGATTCGCGAAATAATGAATAAGGAAGAATAATTTACACTTCATCCATCTAAATGAACAGTTCAGGAATTGCTCTTTTTTATCAAATTCAATATTTGCTACTTTTAACCTGTAGTTTTAAAAATCACAATAATGGAAATCAATAAAAATGATCAGAAATATTTAAAGGCCAAAAAACGGGTTGGAGAAATAAAAAGCTTCTACACCAATGTTATGATGTATGTAATTTTTATATGTGCTTTGGCAGGCCTTAATTATTATGTAAATGAGTTGCGTAATCCTTGGTTTTTATGGGCCGCTTTTGGATGGGGAATTGGAATCTTCTTTCAGGCAATAAAAGTATTCAATTGGACTCCTTTTATGGGGAGAAATTGGGAAGAAAGAAAGATTAAGCAATTTATGGAGGAAGAAAACAATAAAAAACGCTGGGAGTAGTATGGAATATTCTGATAGAATAAAGTTGAGAAGAGCGCATAAGAGAGTAGAAGCTCTAAAAGGTTTTTATAAACACCTGCTTATTTACTGTATCGTAAACCTTGCTTTATTTATTGTGAGAGGCAACATTTTACAGTTTTTTCAAAGTGAAACACCCGATAAAAACTTTATAGCATGGATCGATTGGAATATTTTGATTGTCCCAGTTTTTTGGGGAATTTGGTTACTTTTTCACGCTGCAAAAGTGTTTAGCTACAAACTAAAGTTTATAGAAAATTGGGAGAAAAGACAAATGGAGAAGTTTCTTAATGAACAATAAAAAGAATCAAGATGGAATCAGAGAAAAGTTTAGGTTATTTAAGAGCAAAGAAAAAAGTAGAAACCTTAAAGGGATTCTATAGTCATTTAGTTGTTTATGTTTTAGTGAATACAGCGCTCATTCTTGTTTCGGCAAATGTATTTAATGATAAACCAATTGATTTTTCCCACTGGAGCAATTACCTAACCGCTTTTTTTTGGGGCATAGGTTTGGTATCTCATGCAATTTATGTTTTCTTCGTAATGAATGTTGAAAATAACTTTTTAAAACGCTGGGAAGAGAAGAAAATAAGGGAAATTTTAGAAGAAGATAATTAAAAAAGTGATCAGTATTCAGTTGACAGTATTACAGTATGAATATAGCTGAAATTCGAATTGTCCAAAAAAATAAACAACAAACAATTATTGGTGGCTGCCCCTGTCCGCCGTAGGAGGATGATGGCGAAGTAAAATCAATCGAAATATCCTAAACATCAACCATAAAATTGGATTGAATACTGAAACTTTAAAAAAAGCAATAACAAAGGTGGCTGAGTGATTTTATGGCGAAGTAATCTTAATCAAAAAGCCAAAACCTCATCCATAAAATTGTATCGAAGCCAATGAACGTACTAATAATTGAAGACGAAAAACCATCTGCCCGGTATCTACAGCGAATGCTGAAGAAACTGAATGTTAACGTGAATCAAATGCTGCACAGTGTTGGGGAATCTGTGGAATGGTTTCAGAATAACGAACACCCCGACTTGATTTTTCTTGATATTCAGTTGAGCGACGGACTTTCCTTTGAAATTTTTGATTTAGTTGAAGTGAATAGCGCTATCATTTTCACCACAGCTTTTGATGAGTATGCGCTTCAAGCTTTTAAGTTAAATAGTATAGACTATTTATTAAAACCTATTGACGAAGAAGAATTACAAGCTGCCGTTAAAAAATATAAATCATTTAAACCATCCTCAAAAAATGTACAATTCAATTTTGAGGATATTAAAAAACTGCTTGTCAACCCTATGGAACGTGGATACAAAAAGCGATTTACTACAAAGATTGGGCAACATATAAAAATGATTTCTGTAGATGAGATTGAGTGTTTTTATTCTGAAAACAAAGGTACCTACGCACATACTGTAGACGGACGCGACTATCTTTTGGAAACTACCTTAGAACAATTGGAACAGGAACTTTCACCGGAAACATTTTTTAGAATTAGCCGAAAATTCTATATCAATATCAATTCCATAAAAGATATAATTTCATACACAAACTCACGTCTTCAATTAAAGCTGAACAGTTTTAAAGAACAAGAGGTAATTATTGCCCGTGAACGCGTGAAGGATTTTAAACTATGGTTGGAGTAGGGTTCAAGGTTGCAGGTTCAAGATTTAAGATTCAATATTCAACGTTGCAGGTTACAATCAACTTTCCTGATTCCTTCATTTTTGTTCACTAATCACTACTTACTTAATCCTATTATCCTGAAATGAAGAAGGCAAAAGCTTTGGAATAAACTTCACCAATAATGGTAAGAGCACTGTTCCGCCAGGAAGCAGAAAAATAGTGAGTGAAGGGATGCTTTTACAAATATCCAATAACTGTTCTTTTACTTTTACCTTTTCTTCAGCAGAAAGATCTCTTACGGTTGATTGGCCTAATAGCACTACCAATTCGCCGCTTTCTTCAAGCTCACGTGCCAATCGGTCTTTGTTGCGAATAATCAAAAGCTTTACTGTGGAAGCAGATTGCTTATAGAATTTTTTAATTGGATGTGCATATTCAAAAAGAAGAATCTTTTCACTATACTTTTCAGAAAAGTTAGTCAAAGCAGTAAAGCTCCTTTCTAAATCTTCTTCTGAAAAATTTAGTATTACCAGAAGTTGCTGTAGAAATTGATGTTCGGTTTCGTCTAATTTTAAATCCTCCCAAACGGTAAGACAGCAAAGATCCAGCATATATCTCCTTTCCAATGAAAAACGATCCCTATCTAAATAATTGAGGCTTTCCAGAAAAGTAGCGGAGCCTACATCCGTTTCATCGATAAGATATTCCGAAGAGGTTTCAAATAGCTCAATAAGTAATTTATCGTATTTCGACTTTTTCTTTTTTGATTTTAAGGTGTAAAAACAAGAAGTAAGGACATTTTTTTCTTTTAGAATATAATAAGCCTTTGCCGAACCCGGATCTTTTCGCCATTGTTTATAAACCAATACATCTAAAAACAACAAGGAATAGGTGAGAAGTGAAATTGTATTTTTCTTTAATAAGGAATTGGCTTCTTGCAATCTCGCAGATAAGATATGCTCCAATGCATTGGATGGACTTTGAACTATTGAAAACTTATGGAAGAAACCTGTCTTTCCTTTTTCGATAGTTCTGTAAAACGAAAGTATATCAGCTATAGCCTCTTGATTGCTGGCCTCTGGATTTTGTTGAAAAAACTGAAAGAGGAGTGCATGGAAAAGATTTATTTTAGTGAGTTCTTCTTTAGTAAGCTTTAAATTGCCAAGAGATTTATTGGTCATGGATGAAACCGAAACCCCGTAAACAAATCCAGTTTGCTTTAAAGCATCGTAAAACCTATGCTCATTTTCGAAAATATCTATGAGCTCCTTCTTTTCAAAAAGATTAAAATATTTTAAGATCCAATCAGGTGCAGAAGGATTCATGCAATTACTAATAATTATTATAGAGAATTAGAGAAAAAATAGTGTTGTTGGTAAAACACAAATATCTGTCTAAGCACAAATTTTTTATCTAAACATCAGTGTTTAATTACAAGTAAAAGTAATTAATTAAAATCAACTAGAAAAGATGAATAAACCACTAATGTCAAAGATTACAACTTGTTTTTAAAGGCGTAATACGCTAACATATAGCTGTGTATAGGTAAAAACACACGTTTGACTACAACATTTTAAAACTGATTCCACATATATCTTGAAAATAAAGGGCAGAAAACAGAAAAGATATGGAACAATTATCCTTAAATATAAAACCAACTCGCTAATTCTTACGTAAATAGTAGTGAGGTTGGTTATCTATCAAGAAATTGATAGATTTTAATGAAACCGATTTTAGAATCGGTTTTTCAGAGTTTTTTTGTTAGTTAAAGCGTTCGCCATTAAGGTGAACGCTTTTTTTTTTAGAAGTGTTTTAATAAAAAAGCCTGAACGTTTGTCCAGGCTTTTTGAAGTTCTTTATTTCTTGTTTTAAATATTTACTTTTCCTAAGATATATAACTGAGATAGGGTAGGAGTCTTGCTACCACCTGCGGGCTCAAGCGTGATTCCAAAAGCTTCTGGATCTGGAAAATCTACAAACTTATAGATTCCATCCCCTTTTAGGTTTTCCGGTGAAATTAAACCAACACTTGTAGGCGTTAAGGGTTCCATTTTAAGAGACCAGACTTGATAAACCTTTCCTCGTGGAGGTATGGGCAGTCCTTTTGTATCTATATATGCAACGCTTTCTTTTTTGTTTAAATAAACTTTTGCAAAAGCGTCTGGTGCTACAGCTTGGTTTCCTGGAAGTGTATAAGACTGATAATCTTTTGATCTTAAAACATCAAGTACTTCAGAAGATTCAGCAAGCTGGGTTTCAACTTTATTCTTTTCTTCCTTTAAAACAGTGTTCTCAGTAGTTGTAACTCTAAGGCTATTGTTTAAGTCATTGGTTTGCTTCAGCATCCACATTATTCCACCCATAAACACAATAGCGGCAGCCCACCCAATAATTGCGGGTAAGTTGAGTTTACGCACTTTACTCTTGTCAATGGTTTTTATATTCCTAATTGCATTTAATATATTTGTCCATACCATTACCTGCAATGGAGGCGAAACGGTCTCTGCTAATTGTAGTAACGATTCTTCTATAAGTTCGGTTTCTCGTTTAACTTCTGGATAGGTTTCAATGGCATTTTCCACCTCCAATGCTTCATCTGGTGGCAGCGCGCCACAGACGTACATTTCCAATTTTCCTGATTCTATGATTTCTTCGAGAGTCATATTTTTTTATCCTAATATCATAACCCGTAAATCTTTGATACAGGTTCTGTTTCTTGTTTTTATTGTTCCTAAAGGTATCTCCAAAGTTTTTGAAGCTTCAGCTTGGGTATATCCCTTAAAATATAAAAGATCAATAATCTTTATACAGGCCGGTTTTAGTGCATTTACAAACTTTTTTATTCCAATTGCGTTCGTCTTTTTGTTTAAACTATCAGACGATGACAATATATCTACGAAGTTTGTTGTGCTAAGGTTTTTTCTGGAGTTTTTAAATGCTTTGGAACGTGTTGCATCTATAGCTGTGTTTCTTGCAATATTTAAAAGCCAAGTAAAAAATCGTCCTTTATTGACAGAATAGGTTTTGGCATTGTTCCAAACTTTTATAAATACGTCCTGTAGGAGTTCTTCTGCTATTTTTTCATCCAAAACAATGCTGTATATTATTCCGTAAATAGCTTGACTATACATTGAGTATAAGCGGGAAAAGGCCTTTTCATCTCCATTTTGCATGGCAATGATGAGATCATCGGGTTGTTCCATAGATTTTTTTTGAACGTAAATGTAATAAAAATAATCAATTTTGATTTTAAAGTTGAACTTAGTTTATTTAGAATACAGCTTTTGTAATTCGTCTTCAAGAAAATATTTCTTGTTAGTTCTATAATTTAAATCTGATATAAAAGAGTTTTACGAGTGCTAATACTTAATTTATCAACAAACAATTTCTCGGTTATAGGCCTTTATATTGCAGTTGCAAAATCTCAATTATTAAAGAACGCGTACCACATTATTTGGAGTGGGTTTTTTTAATAACTTTGGCGAATGAAAAAAATCCTCTCCTTTTCGGGTAGTAATAGCACTAAATCAATCAATCATAAACTCGCAAGCTTTGCAGCTTCACAAATTGTTGGTCATGATATTGAGATCATCAAATTGGCGGATTATGTCTTGCCTCTATACAGTGAAGATATTCAAAACGAAAGAGGTTTTCCCATAGACTTGAACCTGCTTTACAATAAAATTAAGGAGGCAGATGCACTTATTATTTCTGTAAATGAACACAACGGAATGATTTCAGCATTCTTTAAAAATATCTTAGACTGGTTGTCAAGACTGGATAGAAAGTTTTTAGAAGGAAAGAAAATATTGTTGATGAGTACTTCCTCTGGAAAACGTGGTGGTGCTGGAGCGCTGGAATATATGAAGTACATTCTTCCAAAGTTTGGAGCTATTATAGTGGAAAGTTTTAGCATACCTTCGTTTGCTCTTAACTTTTCAGAAGATTCCCAGTCAATTTCTGATGAAATTTTATCATTGGGCTTTATAGATGTAGTTCAGAATTTCACACATCAAATAGCTCATGAATGCGTACAGTAAAGAAATACCCTTTTTCTTTAACCGAAGCCGCAAAAAAGCGATTTCTATTTTGGGCGCAGCAGTTTACGGAAGTTGTTTGGCTAGATAGTAACAAACATTCAAAAAATTATGGAAGCTATCAGGCGATTCTTGCAGTTGATGCTTTTACAAGTATAAAAACCGATACACACAGTGCTTTTGATAAATTAAAGGAATATCAAGAAACCACAGCAGATTGGATCTTCGGCTACCTTTCCTATGACCTTAAAAATGATGTGGAACGATTGATTTCCAATAATTTTGATGGTTTGAATTTTCCAGAATTATATTTTTTCCAACCTAAAAAAATATTTCTTTTTTCTGAAGAAAACCTTGAGATTCATTACTTGAATATGGTTGCAGATGAAATAGCCAAAGATTGGGAAGTAATTTCTGAAATAATCTATAAACCTGAGGAAGTAGATAGTTCAAAGCCAGTTAAAATACACGCTCGAACTTCAAAGGAAAACTATATTCACAAAGTAAATGAGCTGCTTGATCATATAAAAAGAGGTGATATCTATGAAGCAAACCTCTGTAAGGAATTCTATTCAGAAGTATCGCAGATAGACCCCTTAGCCACCTTTCTTCATCTAAATGAAATTTCGGAACCTCCATTTTCAGTATTTATGAAACTGGAAGAACAATACGCACTTTCTGCTTCGCCGGAACGTTATTTAAAAAGAAGTGGTAATAAGATTATCTCCCAACCTATAAAAGGTACGGCAAAACGTTTGCCAGATAAAGAAGATGACCTTAAGATGGCTCAGCAATTAGCGGTTGATCCAAAAGAGCGCAGCGAAAATATAATGATTACCGATTTGGTGCGTAACGATCTTTCGCGCATCGCAGAAAAAGGAAGTGTCATCGTGGAGGAGCTTTGCGCGATCTATACTTTTGAACAGGTACATCAAATGATTTCCACGATTTCCTGCAAAGTTACTCCAACATTATCCAGTGTTGAGGTGATGAGAAAGACTTTCCCAATGGGCAGTATGACTGGCGCTCCAAAAATTTCAGCAATGAAAATAATTGAAGAGATTGAAGATGCCAAACGCGGGCTTTACAGTGGCGCAATTGGTTATTTCACACCTTATGGAGACTTTGATTTTAATGTTGTTATCCGAAGTATTCTCTATAACTCAGAAAAGGAATACGTCAGTTTTTCTGTTGGCAGTGCGATTACTGTAAATTCCATTCCCGAAAATGAGTATGAAGAGTGTTTGTTAAAGGCAAAAGCAATGCGACAAGTATTGCATATAACTTCGGATTCTTAGGAAATGATTTCTATTAGTGTTTAAGCTTATATTGAGTATTTATTAGTGTTTAAACTTATATTATGTGTTTATTAGTATATTAACTAATAAATTTATATATTTGAATAAAACTATAAGGAATGAACTATTCTGTTATCTCTGGAGATATTGTTTCCTCTACAAGTCTGAATCATGAAGACCGGAAACTTGTTGAAGAAAATATAAGTAGGCTACTTAAAGAACTAAAGCAGAAATTTTTTGTTTATGGTCGCGTAATAAAAGGTGACTATTTGGAATGTGTAGTTCCAGACGCTTCCGAAGGTTTGCGAGTGGCATTGGCCATGAAGAGCTTTATTAAAGCAATTCCAATTGATTTAAACACCTACAAAAGTACCGAGAATAGAATTAAACAATTCAAAATACACGGAATCAGGCTAGCTATTGGTTATGGCGAATTAAGCCGTTACCAACCTGATGAGGGTATAATAGATGGAGAAGCCATTTATTTTTCCGGTCGCGAAATCAGCGGAGAAACTACATACGATAAAGAGCGGATTGTAATAAAGAACACTTTATTTTTTGCTTCAAAAAGCGAAGTATTAAATAAAAATTTTAAACCTTTATTGGCGCTATTGGATGTTTTGATCAGCAAAGCAACCGCAAGACAATGTGAAGTATTGTATTTAAAGCTGATGAACAATCAAGAGGAGGAAATAGCAAAACGGCTGGGCATCGGTCAATCTGCCGTTAATCAGCACTCTACAAGTGTTGGTTGGAATGCGATAGAAGAGGCGGTAAACTATTTTAAAATGATAATCTCAAATAAATAACAATGGGAATAGGAGAGTTTTTACTGCTTCAGTTTATTGCACATTTGTGTTTGGATTACTTTTTTCAAACCGATAAACTCGCTAAACAAAAAAATGCAATAGGTTTTAAAAGCCCCTTTTTATATTGGCATGCACTCACATGCTTTATCTTATCGTGGTTGTTTTCCCTTCAGTTTGGTTTCTTTTTTGGGGCAGTTGTTATAACCGTTACTCATTTTTTGATGGATGGCTTTAAGCATTATCTCAATGATAGTAAGCTTTTGGGGCGTTATGCCTATTTTATAGATCAAGCGCTACACCTAGTTATAATGACCGTAGTGGTTATTTTATTTGACAAATGGCACGGAATAAATCCTTCTGTTGAGGTTTCCATTAATTTCAAGTATCTATTGATAATAACTGGGTATTTGGTATGCCTAAAACCCGCTAATATTTTTATAAAAGAAGTGTTTAAGTCAACTGAAATTCAAGTGAGCAGCGATAACGAGATGCCAAATGCAGGAAAAGTAATCGGGGTTTTGGAACGAATTTTAACGCTTACATTTATTATCGTTTCGCAATATTCAGCCGTTGGTTTTCTTATTGCGGCCAAATCAATTTTGCGGTATAGAAATGACGAAACCCTAAAAACGGAATACGTCCTTATAGGCACCATGCTCAGTTTTGGAATCGCCGTTATCGCAGGAATTATAATTAATCTGTATTAAATTATATTTAAAGTGATTGCTAATTTTAAAGAACATATTACCTCCAATTTTCAATATCTCTTAGAAAAAAAATTACTCATCGCCTGCAGTGGTGGCTTAGACAGTGTGGTTTTAACACATTTAATGAAAGAAGCTGGTTTTGACATCGCTTTAGCGCATTGCAATTTTTCGCTCCGCGGAAAGGAAAGCGATGGTGATGAAATGTTTGTTATCGGTTTGGCAAAGCAATTGGATATTTCAGTATTCGCTGAAACTTTTGACACACATAAATTTGCTGAAGAACATAAAGTTTCCACCCAAATGGCGGCTCGAACATTACGCTATAATTGGTTTGATGAACTATTAAGAGATTTCAAATTTGATTATCTTTTAACCGCGCATCATCTGGATGACGATTTAGAAACCTTTTTTATAAACCTTTCCCGTGGCACCGGCTTAAATGGGCTATTAGGAATTCCGAAGAAAAACAATAAAATTATAAGACCAATCCTCGACTTTTCTCGTGAAGAAATCTTGAAATATGCTAAAAAAAATAAACTGCAATGGCGAGAAGATAGCACAAACCAAAAAACAGATTATCTTCGGAATAAATTGCGTCTGGAAGTTTTGCCACAATTCAAAGAAACGAATGAAACGCTATTAAAAAACTTTCAAAAAACACAAAAGAACCTACAAGCTTCACAAACTCTGGTTGAGGATTATATGGCCTTGATTTATAATCTTGTGGTTTCACAAGAGGGAGATTCGTATAAAATAAATATCCAAAAACTTAAGGAACTTCCACATACTGACCAATTACTTTATGAACTATTAAATGGTTTTGGTTTTACTGAATGGCGGGATATTTCACATTTACTCCATGCGCAAACAGGAAAGCAAATTTTTTCTAAAACGCATCAACTTTTGAAGAATCGCGAGGAATTGATCCTTTCTGAAATTGATTTAGAAGAAATAAACGAAACGTTTTTGGTTTCAGATGAAGGAATCATTTCGCCAATTAATTTAAAAATTGAGGTTTCAGAATATATAGGAGAAACAGAAAAAAATCTGATTTACGTTTCTGCTGAAACCTTGCAATTTCCATTAAAACTAAGAAAGTGGAAGAGTGGTGACATATTTCAACCCTTTGGAATGAATGGAAAAAAGAAACTGAGTAAGTTTTTTAAAGACGAAAAAATTCCTTTAACCGAAAAGGATAAAACTTGGCTGCTTTTAAGTGATGAAAAAATAGTTTGGGTCGTTGGTTACAGAATGGACAACCGTTTTAGAGTAACTGAAACCACAAAGAAAATTTTACAAATCAGCTTTAACTCAAAATCATAATATATGATGAAACATCTAAAAATGACATTTCTTTTTCTGTTTATAATCGCTGCTTCATTTGCGCAAGAGGAAAATTACGTAAAAGAAAATTATACCAAAACGGAAACCACGATAACCATGCGGGATGGCATCAAGCTTTTTACCGTAATCTACGCTCCAAAAGATACTTCAGAAAAGTATCCCATACTTTTTCAAAGAACGCCGTATAGTTGCCAACCGTATGGTGAGGATCAATTTCGTTCTAAAATAAGTCCGAACGAATTTTTAATGAAAGAAGGAAACATCGTTGTTTATCAAGATGTACGCGGACGCTGGATGAGTGAAGGCACTTTTGATAATATGCGCGCTTACATTCCCAACAAAACAAAAGGTCAAGTTGATGAAGCGAGCGATACATATGATTCTATAGATTGGATGATAAAGAACATTCCAAACAACAACGGAAATGTGGGAACTTGGGGAATAAGTTACCCTGGTTTTTACACTACATATTCCTTGCTAGATGCCCATCCAGCATTAAAAGCCGCTTCTCCGCAAGCTCCTATCGGCGATTTCTTTTTTGATGATTTCCACCATAACGGCGCCTATTTGCTTAGTTATTGGCGAGCGACTGCACTCTTCGGTTATCAAAAATCGAAACCTACTGATAAACCTTGGTATTCATTTCCTGATATTGATTCAAAAGATCAATATCAGTTCTTTTTGGATATTGGGCCATTATCGAATTTAGATAAATATTATAAAGAGGATAATGTTTTTTGGCAACAACTTAAGCAACATCCCAATTACGATGAGTTTTGGCAATTCCGCGGGATTATTCAACATTTGGAAAACATAAAACCTGCCGTGATGGTTGTTGGTGGTCTCTTTGATGCTGAAGATCTTTATGGCCCTTTTCAAACCTATAAAACGATTGAAAAGACTAGTGAAAACTACAACACAATGGTTTTTGGCCCTTGGAGTCATGGAGATTGGGCGCGCGCATCAAAAAGACAAGCTATTGGAAATGTATATTTTGGAGATAATATTTCTTTGGATTATCAGCGAGATGTGGAAACAAAGTTTTTTAATCATTTTTTAAAGAATGACGGCAAAGGAGACTCCGGTCTTCCGGAAGCTTATGTGTTTGATACAGGTTCAAGGAAATGGAACTCCTATGACCAATGGCCACCAAAAAACAGCGAGCGCAAGAGCTATTATCTTCAGGATAATCAGCGTCTAAATAATAAGATGGAAAAAAGTTCCACTTTTGAAGAGTTCATCAGTGATCCTAAGAAGCCGGTGCCATATTCCGAAGACATTAAAGTGGTTTTTACACCTCGAAAATATATGACGGACGACCAGCGTTTTGCCGCACGACGTCCAGATGTGTTGGTTTTTGAAACTCCCGTACTTGAGGAAGATATTACCATGGCCGGCCCAATTCTCGCAAAACTGAATGTTTCAACCACTGGAACAGATGCAGATTGGATTGTAAAAGTGATAGATGTTTTTCCCGAAGATGCCGAAGATTATCCAGAAACGCAGGAATACTTAAAAATGAGCAATTATTTTATGATGGTTCGGAGTGAAGTAATGCGTGGCAGATTTAGAAATAGTTTTAGTAACCCCGAACCTTTTGTTCCAAACAGAAAAACGCCAGTAAATATAAAACTCCAAGATATAATTCATACATTTAAAAAAGGGCATAAAATTCAAATCCAAGTTCAAAGTACGTGGTTTCCTTTGATTGATTTAAATCCACAAACCTATGTCCCAAACATTTTTGAGGCAAGAAAGGAAGACTTTACAAAGCAAATCCATAGAGTCTATAGTGACTCTTCAATAGAATTTACCATTTTCAAGAAATAACGAGAATAGTCAAAAAACAAGAATCCCGACCAATGGCCGGGATTCTTTAACAAACCTAACTTAGTAAACTTTAAATAGCACTAAGAATATTTTCTATCCCCACAAAAAATATAACTTTAGTGCATTATCCACTAATTCTATATGTCAAATATAATACGTTTATTAAATCCTCACAATACGTACTTACACGTATATTTTGTGATTAATATCATTTTAGATTGAAAACATTAATAGTAACTTTCCAGCTATGAAATTACCTAATAAAATTGGTGTGCTCACAAGTGGCGGTGATGCACCTGGAATGAATGCCGCGATAAGAGCAGTGGTACGAGCTTGTGCTTATAATAATCTTGAATCAGTTGGAGTTTATCGAGGTTTTCAAGGTCTGATAGAGGGCGATTTTAAAGAGTTAAATGCTAGAACTGTTAAAAATATGATTAACAGAGGTGGTACTTTTTTAAAATCTGCACGCTGTAAAGATTTTTTAAATGCCGAAGGGAGGAGAAAAGCTTTTGACAACTTGAAGAGGGAAAATGTAGATGCATTGATTGTTATTGGTGGCGATGGAAGTTTTGCTGGAGCATCCGTTTTTGGGAAAGAATTCAACTTTCCTGTTATAGGTATTCCTGGAACAATTGATAATGATATAAATGGAACTGATTATACCATAGGCTATGATACTGCGTTAAATACGGTGGTAGATGCGATTGATAAAATTCGAGATACCGCAAATTCGCACAACCGCCTTTTCTTGGTTGAAGTGATGGGTAGGGGCTCGGGAGATATCGCTCTTAACGCCGGGATTGGAGCGGGTGCGGAAGAAATCCTCATCCCAAAACTGAATATGGGGCTCGAACGTCTTTTAGATTCATTAAACCGAAGTAAAAAATCGGGTAAAACATCAAGTATAGTCGTTGTTTCAGAAGGTGAAAAAATTGGAGAGAATATATTAGAACTAGCCGAATATATTGAAAAAAACCTCCCAGAATATGAAGTTAGAGTTACTGTTCTTGGTCATATTCAGCGTGGAGGCGTACCAAGTTGTTACGATCGTGTTCTTGCCAGTAGATTTGGTGTGGGAGCTGTAGATGCCTTGTTACGCGGTGAGACTAATGTTATGATGGGCATAATTCATAACAGAATAATATCTATTCCCTTTTCTGAAGCAATAAAAGGGGACAATACCATTGATGAGGAATTAATACGTGTTGCGGATATAATTTCTATATAATCTGCAAGACATACAGAATCAAATGGCTTTTCAAATTTTAGTAACAAATAATTATAGAATCAATGATAAAAATAGGAATCAATGGCTTTGGCCGAGTAGGACGATTAGCCTTTAGAATAGCATCACAAAGAAAGGATATAGAAGTAGTAGCGGTAAATGATTTGCTTGATGTTGAACACCTTGCATATTTATTGAAATATGATTCCGTGCACGGAAGATACCCAGGGAAAGTAGAAATCGAAAATGATAGCCTAGTTGTTGATGGGAAAGAGATAAGAGTTACTTCTGAAAGAAACCCAGCAAACCTAAAATGGGATGTGGTGGGCGCCACAACTATTCTTGAATGTACTGGCGTTTATAAAGAAATGGATTCGGCTTCAGCACATTTAAAAGCTGGAGCTAAAAAAGTTATTCTTTCCGCACCTTCCAAAACGGTTCCCATGTTCGTGATGGGCGTAAATCATAAAGATATAAAACCTACCGACACGGTAATTTCCAATGCTTCTTGCACCACGAATTGCCTTGCCCCAATGGCAAAAATAATTAATGATGAATTGGGCATTGTTGAAGCCCTAATGACCACGGTGCACGCCGTTACTTCTTCGCAATCTACCGTAGATCTACCTTCAAAGAAAAACTACCGAATAGGGAGAAATGCGCTTAATAATATAATTCCTACCTCTACAGGTGCTGCGATAGCGGTAACTAAAGTAATTCCAGAGTTAAAAAATAAATTGACAGGAATGGCTTTTCGAGTGCCTACTGCAGATGTTTCAGTTGTAGATTTAACGGTGCGAACCGAAAAAGGAGCTACTTACGAAGAGATAAAAGCTATTTTCAAAAATGCATCCGAAAACGAGTATAAGGGAATTGTTAATTATACGGAGGATGAAGTAGTTTCACAAGATTTTGTCTCGGACCCTTATAGCTGTACCTTTGATGCTGACGCGGGCATTGCTCTAAATGATAATTTCTTTAAGTTAGTGGGTTGGTATGATAACGAATACGGATACTCTTCTAAGATGATTGATTTGGCTATTTACATGGAAACTTTATAAATTATGACCCTAATAACTGACAGTGGCTCTACAAAATGCGATTGGGTATTAATAGATGCTTTAGGTAATGTCTTGCTTAGAACAAAAACCAAAGGCCTAAACCCCGCAATAATTGATAGCGAAGAATTAAATTCTCGAATCTCGGGAAACATAGAACTCACAAATATTTCACATAAAGTAGAAATCCTCGATTTTTATGGCGCAGGATGTGGTACTACAATTCCTCGGGATAATTTAAAGAAGATTCTGGTTGCAATATTTCCAAATGCAAAAGTTAGTGTTCAAGAAGATTTGGCTGCTGCAGTTTATGCAGTAACCACAACGCCTGGTATTGTTTGTATTTTGGGAACAGGAAGCAATAGCTGCTATTTTGACGGGAAAAAAATCCATGCACCTATTGCTTCCTTAGGGTATTCTTTAATGGACGAGGCAAGCGGTAATTACTTTGGCAAAAGACTGATCCGCGATTATTACTATAAAAGAATGCCTGCTGATATTGCTTCTGAATTTGAAAAAAACTTTAACCTCGAAGCAGATGAAATAAAAATGAATATCTATAAAAAGCCCAATCCAAACGCGTATTTAGCTTCATTTGCCGAATTCATATTTACAAAAAATGAAATAACTCCTTATTTTCATAAGCTCATAAAAGAAGGAATTGAAACTTTTATTGAATGCAGGATTCTTACTTTTGAAGAATCACATAAAGTTCCAGTGCATTTTATTGGTTCCATAGCACATTTTTCCGAAGAAATAATCAAGGAATGCTTTCAGGAGCGCAATCTTAAACTTGGTAATATCATACAACGTCCTATAGATGGAATGATTGAGTATTATAAAAATAAAACTTCTAATTAGTAATCCACGCATAAACCTTTCTATATGTTGTTTCAATAGTTTCAGATAAATCTATGTTGAAGAAATAGGTTGTAAAGTATTCTTTTGTCTGCTTGATAGAAAGCCTTAGCAGAGATATTGAGGCTTTTTTATTGTCAATAACATTCTATGAAAAGAGTTTTTTAAATCTATATTTTTCTTCAATTTTGGTTTCTAAAATGAAACAATTAGAGATAGGAGATAAGATGTACAATGTCAAGCAGAAAGGCTTTAACGACTTTATGCGTTACAGTTTTTCTGAAGTGATTGAACTCACAAAAACGCTGGCAGTTTTAAAAAATGGTGTAAAACTCATCAATAAACCAAAGACTTCGTTTTTTGAAGCTATAGGTTATTCAGTCAATAGAGATAAAAGTACACATTGGCATTTAATGACGTTGGAAGTTATTAGAAAAGCCCAGATAGAGAATAAAAAAATTGAAATTGACGATTGGTTTAATGAAAGGGAGTTTAGCTTTGAAGAAAAAAAGGCTATTTATAAGGCCTTTCACACTTCAAAATCAGAACATATAGAAACTCTTCAAATAGTAAAATAAGTGTGTTTATCTTGTTAAGATGAAACGTATAATTCATTAAATACTCATATGTATTTATCTATCAGCGTATTCATTCAAAAATCAGTACCTTTAATGAACTAACCTAATTAATTAGTTCATGCTAACAAAAGTCTTTGGAAGTGCCGTCTTTGGAGTTGAAGCTACTACAATTACGGTTGAAGTAAATGTGGATAAGGGGATTGGCTATCATCTGGTCGGTCTGCCCGATAACGCCATTCGCGAGAGTAATTATAGAATTGCAGCCGCCTTACAAAATAATGGCTATAAAATTCCCGGAAAGAAACTAATTCTCAATATGTCTCCCGCAGATCTTCGGAAAGAAGGTTCTGCCTATGATCTTACCTTGGCAATGGGAGTCCTTATTGCTACAGAACAAATTCAAGAGAAAAACCCGCTGTCTGAATATATCATCATGGGCGAATTGTCTTTGGATGGAAACCTCCAACCTATTCGAGGGGCATTACCAATTTCATTAAAAGCGAAGGAAGAAGGCTATAAAGGATTTATTCTTCCCAAGCAAAATGCAAAAGAGGCAGCCATAGTTGAAGGAATTGAAGTTTATGGAATTGAGAATATAAGGGAAGTGATTGACTTTTTTAATGAAGGTATTCCCTTAGAACAGACAATCGTTGATATTGAAGCTGAATTTTATGATCAACTAGAACATCCTGAATTCGATTTTGCCGATGTGAAAGGTCAAGAATCCATTAAACGCTGTATGGAAATCGCCGCTGCTGGAGGACACAATATTATTTTAATAGGGCCGCCGGGCTCAGGAAAAACAATGCTCGCCAAACGTTTACCAAGTATTTTACCTCCAATGACTTTACAAGAAAGCTTGGAAACCACAAAAATACACAGTGTGGCAGGACGTACAATGGAAAAGGCTGGAGTAATGACTTCGCGACCTTTCCGAAGTCCACACCATACTATATCCGACGTCGCCCTAGTCGGAGGAGGACAATACCCGCAACCCGGCGAAATAAGTTTAGCTCACAACGGCGTTTTGTTTTTAGATGAACTACCAGAGTTTAAACGCGGTGTATTGGAAGTAATGCGACAACCTTTGGAAGATCGTGACGTAACTATATCTCGTGCGAAATTTACAGTAACCTATCCTTCCAGTTTTATGCTAGTTGCTAGCATGAACCCAAGTCCGGGCGGTTATTTTAACGATCCCGATGCGCCCGTTATGTCCTCTCCAGCTGAAATGCAACGTTATTTGAGTAAAATTTCGGGCCCGCTTTTAGATCGTATTGATATTCACATTGAAGTAACTCCAGTTCCTTTTGAAAAGTTAAGCGATGAACGCCGTGGCGAATCCAGCATAATTATTCGGGAACGAGTTACCAATGCCAGAAAACTTCAATCTGCACGATTTACGGAATTTGAAAAAGTGCATTACAACGCACAAATGGGAGTGAAGCAAATTCGGCAGTTTTGTAAGTTGGATGAAGCCTCACTTCAACTTTTAAAAACAGCAATGGAACGTTTAAATCTTTCGGCGCGTGCTTACGATAGGATTTTAAAAGTTTCAAGAACAATTGCAGATTTGGAAGCTGCTCCAGATATTACTGGAAATCATATTTCTGAAGCTATTCAGTATAGAAGCCTGGATCGTGATGGTTGGTTTGGGTAAAAGGTGGATAAGCTTGCCTGTCATAGGTAGTTAGTTTTTCCACCAAAGGAAAAAAGTTGCCTTGAAGTCTGAATTAAGTAGGAAGTAAGAAGTACTCAAAGATTTCTGTATTCATCGAGGTTTTAACAAAGTCTTGACCTCAGTATTTTATCTATAGTTATCCCTACTTTCCTTTTAACGAATTTTTAAGACTAAAGCTTACTCCACATAGTATCTTTAAAACTTTTACAAAAATCATCATATTATGAATAAAAACACTCTTAAAATGAGCTTTGTAGCCTTGGCTGCCGTTGCTCTTTTGGCTGTTTCATGTAAAAATGAAAAAGCTGTTGCTTCTGAAGAAAACGCGAAACTCTCCGTTCCTTTTGAAAAGTATGAACTCGAAAACGGTCTTGATGTAATTCTTCATCAAGATAAAAGCGATCCCATTGTTTCCTTGGCCATTCAGTATGGCGTGGGTTCCAACCGTGAAAAAACGGGTAGAACTGGCTTTGCTCATTTGTTTGAGCATATGCATTTTCAAGAATCTGAAAATGTGCCGCAGGATCAATTCTTTAAAACAATCCAAGATGCCGGAGGTACGTTAAACGGTGGAACTTGGAAAGATGGAACGGTGTATTACGAAATTGTACCAAAAAACGCCATGGAAACGGTAATGTGGTTAGAAAGCGACCGAATGGGCTATTTAATTAATACTGTAACTGAAACTGCTTTTGAAAACCAACAAGAAGTGGTTCAAAATGAGAAGCGCCAACGTGTGGACAACAATCCCTACGGACACACAAGCTGGGTGATTGACAAAAATTTATATCCAGAAGGACACCCGTACAATTGGCAAGTAATTGGCGAACTGGAAGATCTTCAAAATGCCACTGTAGAAGATGTAAAGGAATTTTACGACCGCTTTTATGGTCCAAATAATGCGACTTTAGTATTGGCTGGGGATTTTGATACTACCGAAGCCAAAAAGATGATTGAAAAATACTTTGGCGAAATTAAACGCCGTCAAGAAGTAGAACCGTTAAAGCCGCTGCCTGTAACCCTTGCTAAAACCAAACGACTATATCACGAAGATAATTTTGCCACCGCACCACAACTCAATATGGTATGGCCAACCTTGGAACAATATACGGATGATGCTTATGCCCTAGACTTTCTAGGTGAAATTCTTTCTGAAGGAAAGAAAGCACCGCTTTATAAAATATTGGTTAAAGAAAAGGATTTAACTTCTAGAACAACGGCTTATAACAACTCAAATGAATTAGCGGGTGATTTTCAAATTACAATTACCGCCAACAATGGCGTTGACCTAGATTCTATTGAAAGTGGAATTTATGAGGCATTTGCACTATTTGAAAAAAATGGTGTTACCGATCGTGATATTGAAAGAATTAGAGCAGGTTTAGAAACCCAATTTTATAATGGAATTAGCAGTGTTTTAGGGAAATCATTTCAGCTGGCCAGTTATAACGTATTTACTGGTGATCCTAGCTTTATAACACAAGATATCGAAAACATAAAGAAGGTAACCAAGGAAGATGTTGTGCGTGTCTACAATAAATATATTAAAGATAAACCTTATGTTATGACAAGCTTTGTTCCTAAAGGACAAGTGGAATTGATAGCAGAAAATTCAGAAAAAGCAAATGTTGTTGAAGAAGAAATTAAGGAGAACATCACTAAAGAAGTAGAGGAAGCAACCACGGAAATTGTTAAAACACCTTCCAACTTTGATCGCTCAACACCACCTGTTCAAGGAGCTTCACCAGAATTAAGTATTCCCGAAATGTGGACTGCTAATTTGGAAAACGGTATAAAAGTTTCAGGAATTGAGCAAAATGAGATTCCAACCGTAAACTTCAGTTTGGTTATTGAAGGAGGCCATTTGCTTGATGATATGAAAAAGAATGGTGTAGCCAATTTAGTGAGCTCTATTTTAATGGAAGGCACCGCCAACAAAACTCCGGAAGAATTAGAAGAGGCCATTGATCTTTTGGGAGCGAGCATAAATATGTATACTGCTACGGAATCAATAGTAATTCGTGGAAACACCTTGACTCGAAATTTCGATAAAACAATGGATTTGGTTACTGAAATTCTTCTTGAACCACGGTGGGACGAGGATGAATTGGCACGTATAAAGACCAAAACAATCAATGAAATTGAACGCTCAGGCGCTAATCCAAATGCCGTCGCAAATCGTGTTTATAAAAAAATCCTTTATGGCGAAGATCATATTTTTAGTTATCCAACGGAAGGTACAGTAGAATCTGTAAAAGCGATTACCATAAATGATTTGAAAGCGTATTACAACAAGAATTTTTCACCTTCTGTGAGTACATTTCAAGTAGTTGGAAAAATTGACAAAGCGGCTGTTTTAAAAGACCTGAATGGTCTTGAAGAGCGATGGGCTGCCAAGGAGGTTTCGATTCCTAAATTCCCTGCAACTAATACGCGTGATATGGCTTCCTTGTACTTTGTAGATATGCCAAATGCGAAGCAATCCGTTATCAACGTGGGTTATATTTCTATGCCAAGAACGGATACCGATTTTTATCCAGCGGAAGTAATGAATTATAAATTAGGCGGTTCTTTCTCCGGAAATGTAAACTTGATCCTTCGGGAGGAAAAAGGTTATACGTATGGCGCGCGTACCTATTTTAGCGGAAGTAAAATTCCTGGAACTTTCACGGCTTCTTCAAGTGTGCGGACAAATACTACTGGAGAATCCGTTCAAATTTTTCGAGATGAGATTTCAAAATATAAAGAAGGCATTTCGGCTGAAGATCTAGCGTTTACAAAAAATGCACTTATAAAATCGAACGCGCTCCGTTTTGAAACGCAACGTGCTTTATTAGGAATGTTACAGGAAATGAACCTCTATAATCTTCCAGCCAATTATATTGAAGATGAAGAAAACGTGGTAAGAAATATGACTTTGGAAGAGCATCAAGCACTTGCCAGTAAATATCTGGATGCTTCCAAAATGGCGTACGTAGTTGTGGGGGATGCTGCAACACAATATGAGCAATTCAAAAAAATGGGTTTTGACGAAGTGAAACTTCTCGATAAAAATGGCGAGGAAGTGAAGCTTGAGGATGTAAAGTTATAAAACCAATTGAGCATAATTTGACCACGAATACACGAATATCCTGCAAGGTGTCATTGCGAGCCACCAGACACTCTCCTTGTAGATTTTAAATGATTCGTTTATTCGTGGTTTTATTTTTTATCATTATTTCAAATAACCAGTCTATGAATAAAATCTTACTTTTTCTATTGCCACTAAGCCTACTCTTTAGTTGTAAAAGCGATCCAGAGGAAAATCTAAAAACTTCAGAAACTTCTAAAACAGAAGAAACACAAATAAAAAAATTTGAAGCTCCAAGCTTTACTTTGGCTGAAGCAAATAAGCTTATCGAATTGCCTTTACACTGCGTAGGTACTGAATATCCTTATAAACCTGGAGAAACATTAGAAAGTAATGCGGATTTGGTGGCACCAATCTCAGTACATCCTATATTTTATGGCTGCTTTGATTGGCATAGTGCCGTTCATGGATATTGGTCTATGGTTACGCTTCTAATACAATTTCCCGAAATGGACAAAGCCGATGAAGTGCGAAATATGCTTAAAGAAAAAATCACTTCTGAAAATGTTGCCACAGAAGCGGAATACTTTAAAAGGCCTATCAATAAAACCTTCGAAAGAACCTATGGCTGGGCTTGGTTGTTAAAACTTTCGGAAGAACTCCACAGTTGGGACGATCCGTTGGCAAGGGAATTGGAAGAGAACTTAAAGCCACTGACGAATATAATAGTACTTCGATTTAAGGAATTTCTTCCCAAACTAAATTATCCAATTCGCGTGGGAGAACACGCTAATACTGCCTTTGCATTAACTTTTGCTTACGATTACGCAAAAGCCACGGGAGATAAAGAATTGGAACAATTAATAAATAAACGAGCGAAAGCTTTTTATTTCAATGACCAAAATTGTCCTATAACTTGGGAGCCTAGTGGTAACGATTTTCTATCGCCATGTTTAGAGGAAGTAGATATAATGCGCCGGGTACTTACTTCGGAAGAGTTTATTGGGTGGATGGATGGTTTTTTACCCCAGCTTGCCGATGAAAATTATCATCTTAAAGTAGGAGAAGTAAGCGACAGAACTGATGGCAAATTGGTGCATCTTGATGGTTTGAACTTTAGTCGTGCATGGGTTTTTTATGGATTATCGAACCAATTTCCAAAATACAAACATCTCCAAAACTTGGCAAACGAGCATGTAATATATTCCTATCCAAACCTTGTGGGAGATAGTTATGAAGGCGGCCACTGGTTGGGAAGCTTTGCCATTTATACGTTGAACGTATTGCATAACAAATAATTTTCTTTTTATTTAAAGTCGGATAAATCCTACGATTTTATAAGGGGTAAAACCTTGGGGCAAAGGGATTTTCCCTGTTTATTTAATGAAAGAAAAACTAATTTGATTGTTTTGACTACATTCGTTCTTAACTAATCAATTAAGTAATTTAATTATGTCAAAACTAAAAAATTGCATTACCGTCGAAGAGGCGAGGCAATTACAGGATAATTGGGTAGCCAGTCGCGCTCTGGATATTGAACAATCTCAAGGTTCTGTAGATTCTCGTGAATTTCTATTCAGTGTTGCTGAACTCCAAGAATTTCTAGATTATATAAAAAAGGAAAGTGTGGGAACAACCCAATCTGGGATCCGCATCTATTTTGGAGCCTACGATAATGAAAATTCTGATAAAGCAACTGTTTTCTTAGCTCCTACCATTGGAACATCTGCCGGGGCAGCCAATAATTACAATTTGAAACCTTTGAATCGTGGGATAAGCGGATTTCCACCTAATAACTACTAATCAGGGTGACACTAGGACTTATAATAAATCTTTTTGAATTTTTGGCATTTGTCTTTGGTGTAGTTTACTATTTGAAAAATAAATCGAAACAAACCTTTTATTTCGTTTTATTTTTAGGAATTACCCTTTATTCTGAACTTATAAGTTGGTATGCGTATTTTATCAACGCTGATTTTTTAAGTTTTTTAAAAGGTACCGTATTTCAAAAAAATTATTGGTTGTCAAATTCTTATGGAATAATTAGTTATTTGTTTTATATCAGTTATTTTAAATGGTATCTAATAAAAAAAAAGTCAATAAACATTCTTAATTTATTCTTAGGTCTATTTTTGATAGTTAGTATTATTGAGATTCTTTTCATAGGTGGATTTTATGAGAGAATTATGCCAATTTCAAATGTAGTGGGAACATTGCTTGTTGTAATAAGCATTGCTTTTTACTATTTGGAGTTACTTAAAAGTGATCAAATTCTCATGATACAGTATAGTTTGCCTTTCTATGTTTCCGTAGGAGCATTACTTTTCCACCTATGTACCACGCCCATATTTATTTATAGTGTATATTATAGCAATTCAATTGATCCCAGCTTTGTTAATTTATATAGACATATTATCTTTGGTATCAACATTTTGTTGTATTCCATCTACATCGCTGGATTTTTAATATGCTCTCAGACAAAGAACCCTTACTCAATCAAGAAAAACTTTTAATAGTTTATTTTATAGCAGTATTGTTATTCTTTGCCATATTCTCCATCATTTTTGTAATCGCATTTCAACGTAGAAAAAATAAATTCTTAAAGGAACGCTATGACGCCGAGCAGCGATACCATCGAGAATTAGCCAACTCACAAATAGAAATACAGGAACAAACACTTAAAAATATTGCCTGGGAACTTCACGACAACGTAGGACAATTGCTTTCTGTAGCGAATATACAGTTAAACATATTAATGAATGCTGCGCCAGAATCTATACTTGGCCAATTAAAGGAGACAAAAGGTGTAGTTCAGGAAAGCGTTCAAGAAATTCGTTCACTTTCTAAAGTGCTTAACAATGATGTGGTTCTTAAAAATGGACTTTTAGAATCATTACACGTTGAATTAGATAGGTTTAAACGTCTTGGTTATCTAAATGTTTCTTTACAGGTGCTAGGAGATCCTGTGCCTATAAAAAGTGCAAGTGAAATAATTATCTTCCGTATTCTTCAGGAATTTCTTTCAAACGTAATTAAACACGCACGAGCGTCAAATTTATGCGTATATTTAGATTATAATGAAAAAACGCTGGATATATCGGTAACAGATGATGGTATTGGTTTTAATACTTCACAAAAAACCGATAGCTCTGGAATGGAAACTATGCGAGGTAGAGCTAGGATTTTGAATGCTGAATATTCGATAATTTCAGAAATAGGTAAAGGCACCCAGTTATTTCTCAAATACCCCTATAGAAGTTTATAATGAGCCAGAAAGAAAATTATACCGTTGTAATAGTTGATGATCATTCACTCTTTGCAAGTTCGCTAGAGAAGTTAATCAATACTTTTTCTAATTTCAGAGTTCTTTATAATGCCAAAAATGGTCAAGATCTTCAGCAAAAGATTTCGAAAGAAAATAAAATGCCTGATATTATTTTATTAGATATCAATATGCCAGTCATGGATGGTTTTGAAACTGCGGAATGGCTTTCTCAAAACCATGCACAAATAAAAACCTTGGCACTCTCCATGGAAGATGATGAACAAACCATCTTGCAAATGCTAAGAAAGGGAGTAAAAGGTTATTTGCTTAAAGATATTCATCCAGAGATTTTGAACCAAGCACTTAATGAGCTTATGGAAAGAGGATACTATCATTCCGAAAAAGTATCAGAAACCTTATTAAATTCATTAAACCCAAATAATCATCAAAAGAACCTCGATTTTAGAGAGAATGAACTTACATTTATTCAATTGGCTTGTTCAGAAATGACTTATAAAGAAATAGCGGTTATAATGAATTTGAGTCCGAAAACTATCGATGGATATAGACAAGATCTTTTTAAACGTCTAAACATTAAGAATAGAGTAGGACTCGTGATGTTTGCCCTAAAAAATAATTTGACAAAAATCTAAGAACACGCATTCCAAAGTGAATCGTCTGGAGCTGGTGCAATAATTATTATTTCTTCTTTCTGAACTGGATGAATGAACGTCAATTTTTGTGCGTGAAGATGAATGCTACCGTCTTTATTACTCCTGTCTGAACCGTATTTTAAATCTCCTTTGATTGAACAGCCAATAGTTGAAAGTTGCGAGCGGATTTGATGATGCCTTCCAGTTTCCAGTACAATTTCCAGTAAAAAATAATTTTCAAGATTCTTTAGCACCCTATAATGAAGGACTGCGCGTTTACTTTCTGGCACTTCTTTTATGTGGGCGTAAGATTTGTTTTGCTTTGGATTTCGTTTTAAAAAATGAACAAGCGTGTCTTCTAGTTTTGGTGGCGTGTTTTTCACAATGGCCCAATATATCTTTTCAGTTTCTCGCTCGGCAAACATTTTATTTAAGCGTGCCAAAGCCTTCGAGGTTCTTGCAAAAACAACTATTCCACTCGTGGGACGATCCAAACGATGCACAACGCCAAGAAAAACCGCTCCCGGCTTATTGTATTTTTCGGCAATATATTCCTTTACCACTTCTGAAAGTGGAGCATCGCCCGTTTTGTCACCTTGAACTAGATCGCCAGGACGTTTGTTGACAACAATTATATGATTGTCTTCAAACAAAACCTGAAGATTGTCCTTGGTACTATGGAATTTGGAAGTTGAAATAGGAGGGAAGTTTATGAGTTGATGAGTTTAGATGTTTAAGAGTTGGTAACTATAGATGATTTTGATAAGTGTTTAGTGATGTATTTAACATCCGTAAATTCCCCCATTGGGGGTTAGGGGGGCTTTAGTACTGTTCACTATCATTCGGGAAATCACCACTTTTTACATCGACGCTGTATTGGCTAAATGCATTTTTCATTTCTGTATATAGATCGAGATATCTGCGCAAAAAACGCGGATTAAACTCGTGTGTCATCCCAATCATATCATGAACGACTAAAACTTGCCCGTCAACACCGTTTCCAGCCCCAATACCAATCACAGGAATACTTACTCTGTCAGCTACTTCTTTTGCCAATTTAGCAGGAACTTTTTCCAACACAATTGCGAAACAACCAACTTTCTCAAGCAACATTGCATCATCAATTAATTTTTCAGCCTCTTCTTCTTCTTTTGCACGTACCGTGTAGGTGCCAAATTTATAAATAGATTGCGGCGTCAAACCTAAATGGCCCATTACCGGAATACCTGCGTTTAGAATTCGTTTTACTGATTCCTTTATCTCTCTTCCTCCTTCAAGTTTTACCGCATGTCCACCACTTTCTTTCATAATGCGAATGGCAGATCGCAGCGCTTCTTTAGGATCACTTTGATAGCTTCCGAAGGGTAAATCTACAACAACCAAACTTCTTTCTATAGCACGAACAACAGAGGCCGCGTGATAAATCATTTGATCCAAGGTTATGGGAAGGGTTGTTTCGTGGCCTGCCATAACATTTGAAGCAGAATCACCCACCAATATTACATCTATCCCGGCACTGTCCACAATTTTCGCCATGGTATAATCATAGGCAGTAAGCATGGAAATCTTCTCACCTTTCTTCTTCATATCTACCAATGTTTTGGTAGTGATACGTTTATAATCTTTCTTTGCTGTTGACATATTTCTAAAAAATAAATGCTTTAAGGTGTAAAAATACTATTTTTGAATAGGAATCAATTAAATTTTTCAATATGAAATCCATATTACTCATTTTTTCAATCCTCTGTTGTTATACTTGTTTTGCACAAGATCCACTTTCTAAAGAAAACGGGAAAATAATTATTGATATTTATGTCGATGGGTATCAATCTGGCGATACCTTAAAAATGAAATCAGTTATGCATCCTGATATTTCGATACAGACTGCTTACCTGAGTAAAGATCAGAAGAATTTAGTACTTTACTTAAGTCCTTCTGATTTATTGAAATACACTGCTGCATCGGCTAAAGAGCAAAAGTGGAGTGAAAAGATTAAAGACTATATTGTTAACAGTGATGGCAATATAGCCCATGTTTGGGCTCCTTATGACTTTTATGCGAATGATAAATTTAGCCATTGTGGAGCCATTTCTTTCACTTTGGTTTACACCGACGAAAGTTGGAAAATTTTAAACATAATTGATTCACGTCGTATAGGAAGTTGTAATCCCGAATAACTTAGCAATCACTCACATTTACCTGCACGGCAAGACCTCCTTCACTCGTTTCTTTATACTTCGAGGTCATATCTTTAGCGGTTTCCCACATTGTTGCTATTACTTTATCCAAAGGTACTTTCGCTTTTGCAGGATCACTGTTAAGCGCCATTTCGCAAGCGTTAATAGCTTTTATAGCTCCCATCGCGTTTCGTTCAATACACGGAATCTGTACTAGTCCTGCTATTGGATCGCAAGTAAGCCCTAGGTGATGTTCCATCGCAATTTCACTAGCCATTAAGCATTGATCTGGCGTTCCGCCCATCAATTCACATAGCGCACCAGCGGCCATGGAAGAGGAAACTCCAATCTCGGCTTGGCAACCTCCCAAAGCTGCTGAAATGGTTGCACCTTTTTTGAAAAGGCTTCCTATTTCTCCAGCTGTTAGCAAATATCTTTGAACGTCGTCAAAGTTTGCATCGTGGTTTTCTATAACCATATAATACATCATAACCGCAGGAATTACACCAGCACTTCCATTAGTTGGAGCCGTGACAACTCTTCCCAATGAAGCATTCACTTCGTTTACTGATAAGGCAAAGCACGAAACCCATTTTAGGATTTGACGGAATTTTACTTCCGTATTTCTAATGGCGCCTATCCATTCTTCTGCATTATTGTAGGTTGAATCACCAATAAGATTTTTGTTCATCTCAAAAGCTCTTCGGGTAACGTTAAGTCCTCCTGGCAGAATACCTTCAGTATGCGATCCCACATACATAGAGTCGAGCATTACCTCCCATATTTTTTTCAAACCGTCGGTTATTTCAGTTTCACTTCGCAATGATTTTTCATTTTCAAGCACTATTTCTGAAATACTTTTATTCTCGGCTTTACAATATGCTGCTAGTTCCGCTCCTTTTTGGATTGGAAATGGAAATTTCGAAAATTTTTCAAGCTTAATCTTTTTGCTTTTACGCTCTTTTTTTATGGTAAATCCGCCACCTATAGAATAAAATGATGAAGATTTTTTAGAACCGTCTTTTAAAGTTGCTGTAAAAGTCATTCCATTGGGATGAAACTCGAGGAATTTTTTGTTGAAGATGATGTTTTCTTTAGGAACAAAGGCGACATCACGTTCTCCGTTAAGTTTTAATTTATTTTCCGAAGTGATAATATCAATTTCTTTTTCAATGTTTTCTATAGGAAACGTCACAGGATCATAGCCCAAAAGACCTAACATTACTGCTAAGTCAGTAGCGTGGCCTTTACCTGTAAGTGACAGTGAGCCATAGAGATCTATTGTAATTCCCACTACTTCATTAAATTGTTTTTTCTCTTTCAACTCGTCAATCCATCGCAAGGCTGCGCGCCATGGTCCTAATGTGTGTGAACTCGATGGCCCAACGCCAATTGATAACATGTCAAAAACACTGATGCTTTCCATAAATATTTCTTTTGAAAACAAAGATAGCATCTTATTTAATTCTGAATGAAGAATTCAGAATTATGAATTTTATTTTTGAACACTGAACACTGAACACTGAACACTGAACACTGAACACTGAATTCATCTCCTTCTATTAGGCAACAACGGCGGCGGAGCTCCCGTAAATGGATTCCAACGCCCAATGCTCTTGGCTTCCATCCCCGCGGCTCGCATCACAACACGATCGCCGTAACGGTCCCGCATCTTGTCCATAGCCTGATAGAGATTGATTATCTTTTCGTTATCGTCAAATAAGTCTATTTGAAAACCTCCTTCTACCAAATGGCTAAACCGAACGCCAACCATCCGCACTAAAAGCCGGCGTTGATACAATTTCTTAAAAAGCTCCATAACTATTGGAATAATTTTATGATCTGCTGAACTGTAAGGTATTTTTTGTTGCATAGTATAAGTTTGAAAATCTGAATAGCGAATTTTGAACGTTACACAGGCAGTAAGTTTGTTACCACGACGAAGTTGAAAAATCAAATTTTCTGCCATCGCAATGATAATGCCCTCCAACTTTTTTACGTCGGTGGTATCACGGTCAAAACTGCGCTCGGTGGAAATGGATTTGCGTTCGGTATATTGCTGTACCGGCGTATTATCAATTCCGTTCGCTTTCTGCCAAATGGTCCGTCCGTTTTTTCCAAAAACCTTTGCCATCATTTCCACGGGCATTTCCTGTACGTTTTTTATCTGTTTTATGCCCAAATCGCAAAAAGCACGATAAGTGACTTCCCCTACCATTGGTATTTTATTAACTGATAAAGGTGAAAGAAAAGGTTTTTCGGTTCCTTTTAAAATATAAATTTGATTGTTTGGCTTCGCTTCGCCAGTTGCTATTTTTGAAACCGTTTTATTTACAGAAAGCCCAAAGGAAATGGGCAATCCGGTTTCTTTTATAATCCGTTGTCGTAATTCCGAAGCTAATTTCTCGCAACCAAAAAACTTGTCCATTCCTGTTAAATCGATATAAAATTCATCTACGGAAGCTTTTTCGTAAAGCGGGACACTTTCTTTTATGACATCGGTAACGTTTTCTGAAAATTTGCTGTAGGTGCCAGCATCGCCGCGAACTACAATTGCTTCGGGACATAACTGTCTGGCCAATTTCATTGGCATAGCAGAGTGGATTCCAAAAGTTCTTGCCTCATAACTGCAGGAAGCCACCACGCCTCGGTCGCTTGTGCCACCAATTAGCACAGGTTTTCCAATTAACCTGCTATCTAACAAGCGTTCGCAGGACACAAAAAATGTGTCCAAATCCATGTGTACTATGTTTCTTTTGTCGTTCATAATCGATTTGAGACTGAAGACTAAATGACGTAGAATATAAGACTGTTTTTTAATTGAGGCTTCTTTGCGTCTTTGCGACTTCGCATGCAATTTTTCTCGCAAAGTCGCAAAGACGCCAAGTTTCTCTATCGTTAATATATCTTAAGTCCTACTCTCCTTTCTTCTCATTGAAACCTATAAGGAGGCCTTCGGTGGTTACCTTACAGGTTTGGTTCTACGTCTTACGTCCTATAGCGCAGCTGTCTTAGGTCTTATTGTTTTGCGTCTATTGTCCGTAACAGTTCCCCCTTCGGGCTTGCCTGCCGAGGAAGGGGTTAGGGGGCTATATCTCGGATCCTGAATAATTGCCAATCGCTCCATTTTTGTAACTTCAATGTTTATACAATCAAATTCTTCAATTACTTTTCCGGTAATACTGTAAACTCCTTTTCCGCGGAAACTATATTTGTTTGCAACTGGCGGAAAATGTACCGTGTCTATAAAGTCACCATTACGATCCAGAAAGTTTCCGAAATACATATAATCACCTTTCGAGGTGCGCGTTCTTTTGGTTGTTATCAAATAGGCCTCAATAGTGATTATTTTTCCTATAAGTTGCGGAAGATGTATTGCCCGCAATTTATTTTCTGAGGGAACTGTCAGTAAATCAAAAGGACTGCACAATGGAAAACCCAAAAGTTCCATTTCATCAAAAGCATCTTCCAGCACAGTGTGCGGTAGGGAAGGGGTTTTGTAATCAATATTCTTAGGTTTAAAAAGTGTGTAAACATTCTCTTCAAAACTCACTTTATTTATTTTCATATAGGCTTCCCACAGCAGTTCCCGCTTGTTTCTTCTTGTGAAGCGGAAAGCATTTATTTTTATAAGAATCGTCATTTGTTCCATCCCAATGGAAACGCGATCCAAGAAATCGTCTAAGCTTTCAAAGAAGCCGTTTTTGTCGCGTTCGACAATTACTCTCTCAGCAAGTTTTGATTCCAAAGATTGTAAAAACCCGAAACCGATGTAAATATCCTTTCCTTGAATAATAGTTTTGTTATAACTACGATTAATACAAGGTTGCAGAATATTTCCACCGTGCATTCGTGCTTCGTGTACATAAAGTTCTACGCTGTAAAAACCACCGCCGTTGTTTAACGTGGCTACCATATATTCCAACGGAAAATAAGCTTTCAGAAAAAGACTTTGATAACTTTCCACAGCATAAGAAGCGGAATGTCCCTTCGCAAAGGCATAGCCAGCAAAGCTTTCAATCTGCCGCCAAACATCAGCTGTTAATACTTCATTTTTTCCAGAGTTGTTGCAGTTTTCAAAAAACTGATCCTTCACTTTTTGAAACTCTTCCCGCGAACGAAATTTACCGCTCATTCCTCTTCGTAACATATCTGCTTCGCTCAGGTTGAGTCCGCCAAAATGGTGCGCTACTTTTATAACGTCTTCTTGATAAACCATCACACCGTAGGTTTCTGGCATAATATCCAACAAAACAGGGTGCGCTTCTTTTCGTTTTTCGGGATAGCGATACCGCAAAATATACTCGCGCATCATCCCGCTTTTAGCAACTCCTGGTCGGATTACGGAACTGGCAGCTACCAAACCCAAATAATCATCTACCTGTAATTTTCGAAGCAACATTCGCATAGCGGGCGACTCCACGTAAAAACAGCCGATTGCCTGTGCATTCCGCAATAGTGTTTTTATTTTTTCGTCTTTTTTAAAGCGCTTGATATCGTGAATGTCAAAAGATGGAATTTCAGGGTGGTTGTATTTCACGATTTCTACGGCATCCTTTATTTTTCCCAATCCACGCTGACTTAAAATATCGAATTTATAAAGTCCAATATCTTCAGCAATTACCATATCAAACTGTGTGGTGGCATAGCCTTTCGGAGGCATAAAAGTGGCGATATAATGATGGATCGGTTTTTCCGAAATCAAAATTCCACCAGCGTGAATACCCAAGTAATTTGGAAAACCTTGAATGTATTGGCTGTAAACGATTACCAATTGGGACATTTTGTCTAAGGTTTCAAAATTATAATTTTGCTTAGAAAGTCTGTCGATTTCTTCCTTTGGCAATCCAAAAACCTTTCCCAATTCTCGCACAGAGGCTTTGAATTTAAAAGTATTGTAAACGGCTATAAGTGCCGTATTTTTAAATGTTTTAAAAATAAAGTCAGTAATATCGTCACGATCCTGCCAAGAAAAATCAATGTCGAAATCAGGCGGATTTTTTCGATATAGATTTATAAAACGTTCAAAATATAGGTCGAGTTCCACGGGATCAACATCTGTAATTCGAAGTAAATAAGCAATGATGCTATTGGCGCCGCTTCCACGACCCACATAGAAATAACCTTTGCTACGGGCGTATTTCAGGATTTTCCAATTGATGAGGAAATAGGAAACGAAGCCCTTTTCCTTTATAATTCCCAATTCTTTTTCCATCCGTAGCATCACGCGTTCACCCGGACGTTTATAACGGTAATTGATTCCCGCGTATGCCAACTTTTTCAGTAGACGAAAATCCAGATCTTCATTGGCGGTATATGATTTTTGGTTGCAAGTGGTTTCTTTTGAAAAGTCGAAAGAAATGCTGCAGCGGTCTAAAAGTGTTTCAGTATTTTTAACTATTTGCGGAAATTCCTCAAAAGCTGTTCTAAGTTTCTCTTCGGAAACAAAGACATCATTTTCACTGCTCTGTTCTGAAGTTGGCAATTTGCTCAACAATGTATTATTGGCAATGGCACGAAGTAATCGGTGTGTGTTAAAACCTTTTTTATTCTGAAAAGTTACCGTTTGCAAAATGACCAATTTCTCCTGTCTTTTTTTCCACGACGAAAATTTAAAACGATTGATATCTTCGATTTTTACGCCAAGAAATTCATTTTCTAAAAGCGCTTCATCTTTAAAAGAAGCAAATGGATAAATCACGAATGTATTTGGAATCTGTTTTGCTTTCGAAGGAATTTCAGCATTTTTAGAACTTTCACGTTGATGAAGGAATTCGGATAAATATTCATTTATATTCTGAAAACCTTTATTGTTTTCTGCCAACATTATAAACTGCTGCTTTGCGCTATTTCTAAAATCGACACCTAAAATAGGTTTTACATTGAAATCAGATGCAATTCTGACAAATTCCAAACAAGCAGAGGTAGAATTGATGTCAGTAAGCGCCATAGAAGTCGCTCCGTTTTGCTGCCCTAAACCCAGCAGATCGCTGATTTTCAGGGTTCCATAACGAAGGCTGTAATAACTGTGGCTATTCAAAAACATCTACTTTGGATTTATTCCAAAATTATGGAATATTTCCAAATAAGAAAACAAATTTCCACAAAAATAAATCCCGTTCCGATAATTATTGGGATGGGATTTAGAATTTTGTTCGTTGTTTTTGCTTTAAATGGCTGTAATGGTTATTCCGCCATCCACAACCAGATTTTGTCCGGTTATATAAGAGGATTTATCCATTGCGAGAAAGGCAATTATATTAGCCATTTCCTCCGCTTGGGCAACGCGGGCAAGAGGGGTATGTTTTAAAACCGGATCAATACGTTCTTTAAGTTTTAAAAGATCGTGGGTTAGGGGAGTTTCAGTAAACCACGGCGACATTGCATTTACACGAATCCCGTCTTCCGCCCATTCCGTAGCCAAATTTTTGGTCTGCATCACCAATCCGGCTTTGGACATTCCGTATGGAGAACCGGTTTTTGTATCCACAACCGCCGAAACAGAAGCGACGTTTACAATAGCGGCATTCCCAGATTTTTTTAGAAATGGATATAGTTTTCGGCTTAAAAGAAAAGGAGCCGTAAGGTTGATTCCAATTATTTTTTGGTACTCATCTTCGGTATAATCTACGGCCGCTTTCCGGATGTTGATACCTGCATTATTTACCAAAATGTCGAGAGTATCCCAACGTTTTTTTACTTCGGAAAAAATAGCTTCAATGCCTTCTTTTTCTGAAACATCGCTTACAATTCCAAAGGTTTTATGCCCATCATTTTGAAGTTGTTTTTCAAAAGCATTTACATCTTCTTTGCTTCGAGAAGTAAAAATAACTTCGGCGCCAAGGGAGAGAAACTCCAATACCGTTGCTTTTCCTATTCCTTTGGTGCCACCAGTTATGACGGCTTTTTTATTTTTTAAATTCCACATACTTTTTAAATTCCAAATTAAAAAAATCCAAATTCCAAAAAAATAAGCTTGTAGTCTAGATGTTCGTCAGATGAGCTTATTTTAGAGAATTTTAAAAGTAGTGATTGTAATTTAGTTAGAATTGAAAAGAAAGTTAAAAGGAAACCGCTTTTCTAAAACCGATAAAAAATCAATCTAGTTAATCATTCACAATAAAATCTTAAGTCTTAGGATCTATGAAGCGTTCCTATGTCTATTTGATATGGGTTTTGGAGCTTGTAATTTGGAATTTTAATTTTGCCTACTGCCACTTTTTTTAGAGATTCGATAAAAAATAAACGAAGCTAGAAACCCTATAACTGAAAAAATAGCTAACATCCAAAATACTGCCTGATGTCCTTCTTTTCCGGGCGCAGCATCTAAAAAATATCCAATGGCTGGACCTGCAAAAACCTCTGGTGTGTAGCCGATAAAAGATATAATACCAACTGCTGTTCCTGTCAATACCAATGGAATATTACCTTCTTCCATAACCGCAAAATAAAGAACACGCGCGGCATAAACTCCAACAGCAACGATGATTATTGAAAGGAAAAACAAGATATTGGTCCCTTCATCCACAATTCCAGAAGCAAAGAGCATTGCTCCAAAAATAGAGAGCAGAAACCCCAGACACAGATAAATGGAAGCGCGGGAACGATCTGCAAGAACTCCAATAATAACCCCAACAACAGGACGAATAAACAATAAAAAAGTTCCGGTCTTGGCGGCATCCACTTCATTGTAACCCATAACGTTATTGGCATAAAGTGAAAATATATCGGTTATTTTATAACCAACATACGCACATATTATAATAATCATCATCAACCAAATTGCAGGGAGTTTTAAAACTGTTTTTATATTTTTAAGAGTAATTTTATCGAGAGTGGTAACTTCGGCTTCATTATCAATTTTTAGAAAAAAGAATACAATAACTCCTATTAAAGCGACGAGAGCTGAGGAAACATATATAACGTAGTGAAATGCTTCTACTTGCTCATTCAATGTTATGTGAGAATCTGAAACGAACAATGAAAATACTACTACTCCCAGCAATCCAAAAAGCGCTCCTACCAATCCGCGACCGCCGTCTAAAAACCCGAATGCCTTTCCCTGGTTTTCCGTGCCGCCCCAAACACGAGTAGCTTTTATCATGGCTGACCAAAAAAGAAAAATAGTTGTAAACCCCCAGAAACCATAGAGAATAGTTAATGTTTGAAGGCTAGGGGAGCTCGCATAGACCAATCCGCCCAATGCTGTAAGTATCAAAGCTGTTCCCATTAATTTGCGGGGAGGAAATCGGTCTGCCAAGGGACCACCGAATAAATATGAGAAAAGTGCTACGACTCCATAAACCGAAAAGCACAGACCTAGTTCAGTATTATTAATCTGAAAAACTTCCAGTACAGTGGCGCGAAAAACCCGAGCGAGAACAAAAGGTAAAATGAAAACAGCTTCCCCAGCAAGAATGAGCAGAACAATATATAATATGTGTTGTCGCGAAACTTCTTTAATATTCAATGAAGCGTTTTTTGGAATTATGCGTCTGGTAAAAGTAATGATTTTAAAAAAGAGATGTTATTTCATTTTTTCTCTCTATAAATTACATAAAGAAACCTGTACGGAGTTAAAGTATGTCTTAATTGTTAAAAGCAATCTGCTCACTGTTACTGACCACTACAAACTTATTTCTGCCATGATGTCATAATCTTTTGGCTGGCACAATCATTGACTTATACAACTTGAAAATAAGAATACACAACAATAAACTATAAACAACAAACAATACTATTATGAGTAAAATAATTGGAATCGACTTAGGTACAACCAACTCCTGCGTTGCTGTAATGGAAGGTAGCGAGCCAACGGTTATTCCTAATGCCGAAGGAAAAAGAACAACTCCATCCGTAATCGCATTTGTGGAAGGTGGCGAAATTAAAGTAGGTGATCCTGCAAAGCGTCAGGCTGTTACCAACCCTACTAAAACCATTAGCTCTATCAAGAGATTTATGGGGAACAAATATTCCGAGTCTAAAAATGAAGCGGAACATGCAGCGTACAAAGTGGTAAAAGGTGATAACGACACGGCTCGTGTAGATATTGACGGCCGTATGTACACGCCACAAGAATTGAGCGCGATGATTCTTCAGAAAATGAAGAAAACAGCTGAAGACTATTTAGGGCAAGATGTTACCCGTGCGGTAATTACAGTTCCTGCATACTTTAACGACAGTCAGCGTCACGCAACTAAAGAAGCGGGTGAGATTGCTGGTCTTAAAGTAGAGCGAATCATTAATGAACCAACAGCGGCAGCACTTGCTTACGGTCTTGACAAAAAAGGTACCGACCAAAAAGTTGTAGTATTTGACTTTGGTGGTGGTACGCACGATGTTAGTATCCTTGAATTAGGTGATGGAGTTTTTGAAGTACTTGCAACAGATGGTGATACGCACTTAGGTGGGGATGATGTTGACCAAAAGATAATCAACTGGTTGGCAGACGAGTTTAAGGCTGAAGAAGATTTCGATCTTCGTAAAGACCCTATGGCATTGCAACGTTTGAAAGAAGCAGCCGAAAAAGCGAAAATTGAGCTTTCTTCTGCAGCACAAACTGAAATCAACTTGCCATATATCACTGCTACTGCAAGTGGACCAAAACACTTGGTAAAACCTTTATCTCGTGCTAAGTTTGAGCAGTTGATCGATGATTTGGTAAAAAGAACAATGAAGCCTTGCGAAACTGCAATGAAAGCTGCTGGATTGAGCAAGAGTGATATCGATGAAGTAATTCTTGTAGGTGGTTCTACACGTATTCCTGCAGTTCAGGAAGCTGTTGAGAAATTCTTCGGAAAAAAACCACACAAAGGTGTAAACCCAGATGAAGTAGTTGCCGTAGGTGCCGCTATTCAGGGTGGGGTATTAACTGGAGATGTAAAAGACGTACTTCTTTTAGATGTAACGCCACTTTCTCTAGGTATTGAAACTATGGGAAGTGTAATGACCAAATTAATTGAGGCCAACACGACTATTCCTACTAAGAAAAGTCAGGTATTCTCTACTGCAGCAGATAATCAACCAAGTGTTGAAATCCACGTATTGCAAGGAGAGCGTCCAATGGCAACCGATAACAAAACAATTGGTCGTTTTCACTTAGACGGTATTCCACCAGCACAGCGCGGTACGCCACAAATTGAAGTAACCTTTGATATTGATGCCAACGGTATCATTAAAGTAAGTGCTACTGATAAGGCTACCAATAAATCACAAGATATTCGTATTGAAGCTTCTTCTGGATTGACTGAAGATGAAATCAAAAAGATGAAAGCAGATGCAGAAGCAAACGCTGAAAGTGATAAAAGTGCGAAAGAAAAAGTAGATAAATTGAACGAAGCTGATGGAATGATCTTCCAGACAGAAAAGCAACTTAAAGAATTTGGCGATAAATTATCTGATGATAAAAAGAAACCAGTTGAAGATGCTTTGGAAGAACTGAAAAAAGCTTACGAAACTAAAGAAGTTGAAACCATTCAACCAGCTTTAGATAAAATAAACGAAGCTTGGAAAGTAGCTTCTGAAGAAATGTACAAAGCCCAAGCCGATGGCCAAGGTGCCCCAACCGGTGATGCTTCACCAGATGCTGAGAATGCTTCTTCTAATGGAGAAGAAAACAGCGATGTTGAGGATGTAGATTTTGAAGAAGTGAAATAAAACCCCCTAATCCGCCGCGGCGGAGAACTTGGGACACCGAGATTTATAATGTAAAAACCGTAACCTGAAAGGGTTGCGGTTTTTTATTTTATAAATCTAACTTCAATTAAAAGCTTTTCACAAATTTTTCACTGATCTGCCTTGGGTAATAATTTTCCGCTATTACTCACTGTATACTTGCTTAATCGCAGATTACAATCTTCAGTCGAGCGCAGTTGAGACTAAATTTTACGGTGGTAAACCTAAACACGCGGCAGAAGTAGAAAAGCTATTTAATTGCCTTCCGAGTATTTTTTAAAATTGTATAAAATAGCCTGCCAACCAGCGCGCTGCATTTCTACAGAATTTTCTGAATCGGTATCAAAGCTTATGGAAATTTTGGTTTTGTCACCAAGATCCTCAAAAGTGATAGAGACCTTTCTGCCATCTTCCAAGATATAACTGATTTTCTTTTGCCGGATTATTTCATCATAAACACCTTCAAAATCAAATCCGAAACTGCCATCCTTGGCTTCCATTCGTGTAGCTAGCTTTCCGCCCACACGGAAATCATTCGTGGCTTTTGGGCAGTACCAATCGGCATTTGCAAAGTTCCAATTAACAATGTGTTCGGGTTGATTATAATAATCCCAAACCTTATTGGTCTCTACGTTTATTGGGTTTTCAACAGTGATTTTGGCCGTATTCATTGTTTTATTTTTAAGAATAGGGTTCTTATTCAAAAATAGTAAAATTTAAATCGAAGTTTAAAAAAATAAAACATCTCGTATGCAAAAAAAAGAGCGACCTATAAAAGGCCGCTCCAATTTAAAAGCTATTTTCTAACCAAATATTAAGCTTTAAGGACTTTGAAGTGGGTGAGGCCACTTGAATCAAAGGTCCGCAGGCAATCTAATAAAAGTTTTTTAAACTGCAATGTATTTTAACCATTAAATATGACTTTAATCGTGTTTTAAATCGATATTTAGCTGATCTATTTCGGGTGTTTTTATAAATATCAATCTAAAATCAGAGTAATTTCGATCTTTTTAGGTGAAAATTATTGTGAAATCTTTAAAAGGAATTCACGGTTTACTTCGTGAATGCCATCAAAAACTTCGATCTTCAAACGGTTTTGAAAGAGGTTGCTTCCTTTTAATTCTTCTTCGGTTTTTCGAGCTTCTGTAATGTATTGATCTTTATTTCCGTAAAGATAAATCACTTCAGTTGAAGCTTTTAGAAATTCAAAATCTTTAGGTTGTAGTTCTTTTGGAACTGCGCCAGAGTGCATAATCAACTTATCACACTGAATCTTGCGGCTCGCTACCCATCTTGCTGCAATGGAAACTCCTTGTGAATAACCCAGAACAATGAGGTTGGGAATGGTTTCTGGAAGTTCTTTTTCAAAAACCGCATCTACGTAATTTAAAATATTCTCGGTTTCTGCTATTGTGTTTTCACGAGTTAACCAAGAAGCACCCACATGTTTAAATTTTTTATCTTGATAATATTTTGAAGGAGCCTGTGGCGCGATAATATAGTTTTCATCTCTATTCAATTCTGAAAAATAGTCGATAAAATATTTACTCAAATAGCCCAATCCGTGAAAAACAAGCCAAACATTTTTGGTGTTTTCTGAAAAGGTGTTTAATGTTGAATAAGTGTTTGTAGTGTTGTATGATGCTTCTTTCTGGATACTCATTTTGTAAGTTTCAATTTTGTATTTTTACAAAAGTAAATGAATAGAATGAAGTATACTAAAGATGAAATATTAGCTATTTCCAAAAAAATGTGTAAAAACACATTAATGGAAACCTTAGAAATAGAATTTACAGAAGTTGGCGAGGATTATTTGATAGCCAGAATGCCGGTGACCCCGCGAGTACATCAGCCGGACGGCGTTTTACACGGCGGTGCATCTGTGGCTTTGGCTGAAAGCGTTGGTAGTGCAGGCGCTTACTTTTTTCTGGATTCAGATAAATTTATTATTAGAGGAATTGAAATTGCTGCCAATCACGTAAAAAGTGTGCGAGACGGCTATGTATATGCGCACGCAAGCATCATCCATAAAGGAAGAACCACCCAACTCTGGCAGATAAAAATAACGAACGAAGACGGCGAACTTGTCTCTCTCGTAAAACTCACAACACTTAGCTTACCGAAACCCAACTAATGGACTTTAATTTATTATCTAAAAAAGTTGCAGAACAGTATAACAAAAACTTGCCGTTTGTAATTTATTCTTTACCCGAAAAAGATAGGCTGCAGGCCTTATTTCAAAAGGATGACAGGTTGCATGCCATAAAAGAGTTAAACGAAAGTGGTTTCGTTCTCGCTCCATTTGATTATAAAGAATCTTCTTTTTTTATTTCTGAAAAAGAATCAGAAGCATTTCAAACGGAATTTGAAAAAGATATTTTTGAGACCATTCCCGTTGCTATACCGAGCAACGAAGACGAAGAGAATATTTATATCAAATTGTTACAGAAAACAATTGATACTATAAAGAGGGGAGAAGCAAGTAAAATAGTAATTGCACGCCCAAAAGCCTTTGAACTTAAAGGTTTTTCAATTGAAAAATTGATTAAAAGATTGTTTTCAGCTTATCCCACGGCTTTTCGATATATCTGGTACCACCCTGAAACTGGATTATGGTGTGGCGCTACTCCGGAAATTTTGGTTGAAATGGAAAATAATTTATTTAAAACCATGGCATTAGCTGGTACGCAGCCATACATAAATAATGAACCCGTTATTTGGCGCGCGAAAGAACAGAACGAGCAACAACAGGTTACAGATATGATAGTGAATAAACTGAAACTGGCTACATCATCTCTGGAGGTTTCAGATACTTATACCCATCGGGCTGGATCTTTATTACATCTTCGAACTGACATAATAGGGAAACTGAACAATGGGACAACGTTAACGGCAATAGCCGAAGCACTTCATCCAACACCCGCGGTAGGTGGTAATCCTAAAAAGTTTTCGCAAGAATTTATAATTAAAAATGAAGACTATTCCCGCGAGTTTTATACAGGTTTTGTAGGTCCAATTCTTAACAATGGTTCCTCTGCTTCCCTAATGGTTAACCTTCGTTGTATGAAAATTAAAGACAACACCGCTCGTATTTATGTAGGTGGTGGGATAACCAGCGATTCAAACCCAAAAGAAGAGTGGCAAGAAACCCAAAATAAAATGCAAACCATGCTACAAGTATTGCAGCCAATGCTATAATATTTTCGTTTACTTCGTACCTTTGTAGGGTATGAAATTCTCAAATAAAATCCTCGCACAAACCCTTATTCAATTATGTTTAGAAAAAGGGATTAATCATATAGTAATTTCTCCAGGATCTCGAAATGCGCCACTAACTATTGGTTTTGGTGAGCATCCAGATATGGAGTGTTTTAGTGTTGTTGATGAGCGCTCTGCTGCGTTTTTTGCACTCGGGATGGCACAACAACTGAAGAAACCTGTAGCCGTTCTTTGTACTTCTGGTTCGGCGTTGCTCAACTATTATCCCGCTGTTGCCGAAGCGTTTTATAGCGATATTCCCTTAGTGGTTATTTCTGCAGACAGACCTGCCGATAGAATTGACATAGGCGATGGACAGACCATCCGTCAAGAAAATGTTTTTGCAAACCATATTCTTTACAGTGCCAATTGCATTGAGGGGGAAGATTTTCAAATAAAAAATGAGACTGAAATAAATACTGCGCTAAATAGTGCTATAGAATTGAGCGGACCTGTTCATATTAATATTCCGTTTTCGGAGCCCTTGTATCAAACCACCGAACACCAATTGGTTTGGCCGCAAAACGTTCCATCTCGTGAGGCGATTGTAACTTTTGAAGAAGAATTAACTCCTTTTATAGACACTTGGAACAAGAGTAAAAAGAAAATAATTTTGGTTGGCGTCCTGGATCCAAACAGCATAGAACAACGCTTTGTTGAACAATTGGCAAAAGATGAAAGTGTTTTGGTATTGACCGAAACCACTTCGAATCTTTACAATGAAAAATTTATTTCGGCTATAGACGTCCTGATTAGTCCATTGGATGATGAAGGTTTTAAGGAGCTGCAACCTGATATTTTATTAAGCTTCGGCGGAATGGTCGTTTCAAAAAGGATAAAGGCTTTTTTGCGAAGTTACCCGCCAAAAGAACATTCGCATGTGGATACTAAAAAAGCCTACGATACATTTTTCGCATTGAAACATCATTTTAAAACGAATATCAATTATTTTTTATCTAAATTTCTTCCGAAGACTATAGAATTGAATAGCGATTATCAAAAGCATTGGTTAGCAATTAAACAACACCGATTGCTCCGCCAGAAAACTTTTGAAGAAAATCTTCCTTATTCAGATTTTATGATTTTTTGTGAAGTGTTCCACGAACTTCCAAAGAACGTGCAACTGCAATTAAGCAACAGTGCCACTATTCGCTATGCGCAATTATTTAATGTTGATGCTTCCACCGAAGTATTCTGTAATCGAGGAACAAGTGGGATTGATGGCAGCACGAGCACTGCTATTGGTGCGGCTTACGCTTCAAAATCACCTACCGTATTTATAACTGGAGATGTCAGCTTTTTTTATGACAGCAACGCCCTTTGGAACAATTATATTCCTAAGAATTTTAAAATAATTGTTGTCAATAATGGTGGCGGAGGTATTTTCAGAATACTTCCCGGGGAAAAAGATTCCGATGTTTATGACACTTTTTTTGAGACAAAACATAATCTGACTGCGAAATATCTTTCAGAAATGTATGGTTTCAATTATGAAGCTATTGATAAAAAGGAAGACTTAACAACGAAATTAAAAGATTTCTTCAACCAAAATGAAGGTCCTTCATTATTGGAAATTTTTACGCCGTCAAACGTTAATGATAAAGTCTTGTTGGACTATTTTAAGTTTATTTCATAAAAAATATATTTCATAAGAATCGATTATTTATTATACGTATCTCTGTGAACCTTTATGGGAACGCTGAGGAATAATTATCCGTAGTTTATTTCACATTTATTTTTACTTTAAAACAGTACCTTTGCATTTATGATAAAATTGGGCGAATACAATACTTTAGAGATTCTTCGGGAAACTGAACCGGGTCTATATTTGGGTGATGAAGATGAAAATGTGGTGCTTTTGCCACATAGATATAAGCCTGAGGAATATGAAATAGGCGATGAGATTTCAGTTTTTATTTACCTTGATAATGAGGAAAGACCCATTGCTACAACCTTGGAACCTTTTCTAAAGCTAAACACTTTTGGTTATCTGCATTGCAGCGATGTTACTGAATACGGAGCATTTATGGATTGGGGTTTGGAAAAACAACTTTTTGTACCCTTCAAGGAACAGGCGCGCCCGATGAAAACGGGGAATTGGTATATTGTGTACCTATATATTGATGAAAAAACAACTCGTCTTGTAGGTTCCAGTAAAACAAATCATTTTCTTCAAAACGATACTTTAACGGTTGAGCCATACGAAGAAGTTGATATTTTAGTGACGCATTTAACTGAAAAAGGTGCAAACGTTATAGTTAACGGAGTTCATAAAGGTCTTATTTACATTGAGGATATTTTTGAAGATATCCGTACTGGCGATAGAATGAAAGCCTTCGTCAAAAACATTCGTCCCGATAATAAAATCGATTTAGTTTTGCAAAAGGTGGGCTACAAAAGTATCGAGCCTAATGCTACATTTATTCGCGAAGAGTTGGAGGCAGCTGGAGGGTTTTTACCGCTTCACGATAAATCTGATCCCGATTCAATAAAGAATCTATTGGGAATGAGTAAAAAAAGCTTTAAAAAAGCAATTGGAACACTTTACAAAGACAAGCAAATTAAAATCAAGGAAGACGGTATAGAATTATTGTGATGGCGTACCATACATTCCATAATCCACATAGAAACCGCTACGTCTAGGACGTTGGTAAAAGCCGTAAGAATAGGGCATAAGCTCCGGTCTTAAATATCCTCGCGATTCTTTATAGGAAATGTTTTTAACCTTTGTGGAGCCATCTGCACTGTAGCTGCTATTGCCGCCGTAAATTCCATATTCTCTTGGATCCAACGAAATTTTAAGGTCAGATTTCACATAGCTATCACTGGTAGCCATTGCTTCATACATACTCACCGGTTCGCGATAGTTATCCTTGCTCATTTTAAAAGAAGGAAGCTTTTTGGAATATTTATTAGAAAAACCTGAATTTGAAGGCAAGGAAGTTGTCATCAAGCTTTCAATTTCGGGAAGCTTGACAAAGTCCAATTTAAATTTATTGGTCTCAAAGTCTAACTGTGCCGAAGCAATCAAAGGAAATAATAATAAAAGAAACAGCAATTTTTTCATCGCAACAAAGATAACAAAAGTTAAGCCAAGTTTAAATAGATTTTGAGATGTTAGACTTGAGATGTGAAACTGAGCGCTTCCGGTATTTTAAACTTTAGAAAGTCTGAAATTATAGGTTTAATTTTTTAGTGATAGTTTTTGGAAGCGCATCTTTATGAACCGTAATACTAATAGCTTTTAAACGCATATAGGCCTCACTAAAATATACATAACCTCCATTTGCCACGCGCGATTCATCGCTTCCCCAGCTGTTTTTAACTTTGTAATATTTTGTGCCGTTTTGATCGTGAAGCAATCCAGTAATATGCATTAAGTGATCGTCTGTGGTTTCATAATTTTCAAATTCGTCTTGGCGGTATTCCTGTGTAATTTCTTTTTCAGGATAGATTTGGTTTAATGCTTTTAAACTATTTTCAGGGTTTTTTGGAATCACTGCCATTCCTTCTTTGGAAGAAAAACTCCGTTCGCTAACATCACAATCCAGTTCTACCGTAAAACCTTTTTCCAATGCATGGTCTATGGTTGCCATCATTTCGTCTAAGGGTACATTATAAAAACTGCCATTGCTCCAGTTGTCAGGAATGTTCAGAATAAATTTCGAATAAAACGGAGCCTGAGTAAAGGAGGTAATGCTTTTATAATCTTCAGGATTAATCTTTGTCATCGCCATAAATGTCTGCGGTGTGTATTGTTTTCCTTCGAAAGTGAAATTAGCTACGTTCTTACCGATATAAACATCTAGAACTCCGTCAATAGCCTGACGCCATTTTTTACTGAGTTTTCTCCCTGGATTTTCTACGTAAGTATTCAGCATTGCTTCAAGAACAGCGGCCAATTCGGCGTGGTTATGCTTTGTTTCTCCAGCAAAAAGCCCGCTAAAAGCTGCTTCAGGAACTAATCCGAAGTTAGCTGCAGAATTTATCACATCGTGTGCCAAGCCACCTTCGCCAAACTGCGCTTTCCCTTGACGCATAATATAGTTTTCAGCTTTTAAGGGATATGTGTTTCTCACTTGGTACATTTCACTTAAATCGATCAGCTTTCCTGTTAACCGAACAATTTCACTTTCAAAAAATGAAATACTACTAAAACTCCAACAGGTTCCCGTAATTCCTTGGCTAATTACAGGCGAGGTTTCAAGATCCGTAATCGTTGTAAATTTATATGTTTCTTGCGCCGAAAGGCTTAAGGTGAAGAGGATTGCTAGGGAAAAAAGAAGGCTGCGCATTGTTTATTTTTTATTGTTATTATTTATTTGAAGAGTTTAAGACATTTTTTCTTTGCCAACTTTGCGCCTTTGCGGTAAATTTGACACCGCAGAGACGCAGAGGTCGCAGAGATTTTATATGGAATTTCAAAGAAAATAGAAAATGATACTAAACAATATCTTCTATCTTTGGAAACAAAAATAAGAAATATGAATTCTCCCGACTGGAAAACAGCAAAAGAATATACAGATATAACCTATAAAAAATCGAATGGAGTGGCTCGTATCGCATTCAATAGGCCCGATATTCGAAATGCGTTTCGCCCCAAAACCACTGCGGAATTGCTTGATGCTTTTCACGATGCCCAAGAAGACATTTCTATTGGCGTTGTGCTGCTTTCTGCGGAAGGACCTTCTTCAAAAGATGGTGTTTATAGCTTTTGTAGTGGTGGCGATCAAAAAGCACGTGGCCATCAAGGTTACGTAGGTGAAGATGGATATCACCGCTTAAATATTCTTGATGTACAGCGATTGATTCGTTTTATGCCAAAAGCCGTTATCTGTGTGGTACCGGGCTGGGCCGTTGGTGGCGGACATAGTTTACACGTAGTTTGCGACCTTACGTTGGCAAGCAAAGAACATGCAATCTTTAAACAAACCGATGCCGATGTTACCAGTTTTGACGGTGGCTACGGAAGTGCCTATCTAGCCAAAATGGTAGGGCAGAAGCGGGCTCGAGAAATCTTTTTCCTCGGAAGAAACTATTCTGCGCAAGAAGCTTATGAAATGGGAATGGTAAATGCCGTAATTCCACACGCCGAATTGGAAAATACTGCTTATGAATGGGCACAGGAAATTCTTGAAAAAAGCCCAACTTCTATAAAAATGCTGAAATTTGCAATGAACCTAACCGATGATGGCATGGTCGGTCAACAAGTATTTGCTGGGGAAGCTACCAGATTAGCTTATATGACAGAAGAAGCGAAAGAAGGCCGTGACGCTTTCCTCGAAAAACGCAAACCGAATTTTGATAAGAAGTGGTTGCCTTAAATTTAGTGATCAGTGATCAGTGATCAATGTTCAGTATTCAGTGTTCAGTAAAGAAAACGGACTTGTTAATTAGAAGTTATGATACTTTGCAATTGTCTGCTAACTCCTCAGGCAGAACGATGCTATTAAAAACAGTTATAATCTAACATTTGCAAAATACGCTAAACATACTGAATTACTGCATTTATATAATGTTCAACAAAGGCCATGATTTATTTCATAAAGTTTTTCCAATCCAGCGATTATTATATAAAATACCCGCGGTAAAAAGGAAATGGGAGAAAGAAGGAACGACTCCTGAGGAATTTGATAACAAGTTATTCAAAGATATAAATGGAGGCTTAAATATATTAGACGCCGGCGGAATTGTAATGATGATGCTTGCTTCGTTTATATATAACCCCATTATTTTCGTGTGGAAATGCTTCAATCCAGCAATATATTTTAATGTTTATTTACTCATAGGATCATTTATAGTAGCTTGGATTGTTACTGATCTTTACATCTCACGAAAAAAAATATATTTAGAATATTTCACTCGCTATGAACAATGGTCAACAACGACCAAGCGTAAGTATATTATAATTACCACCTTCACTTTTCTTGCCAGTATCGCGATATTCTTTTTTGTGATTCTTATTAAGGTATAATTGATAATGATTAGAAAACCATTCAAAAGAACCTGGGGCCTATATTTCAACCAGCTCTGACCAGCACTGGCATTGAATTCTTGAATTATTAATCAAGGAAATAAAATACAGTACTATTACAACTTAGCCATTATAGTTTTGAACATATTTTGGCTGTCTATTTATTTTCCGAATCCAATACGTAATAAAAAACCCACCGATAATCCCGGGAATAAACCAGCCATAAATACTTGGGAAAAATTGATTTACAACTACAAATGCAGTAGTTGCTGAAATATATCCACCTAACATTTTACCCAAATGTAATTTTAACCACGACTTTCTTAATCGTTCCGGGTTTTTATATAATAATAAGTCTCTTGAAGCGAATACAATCCCGATAATAGCGAAGACAACTAAAATGATGTTGATACTTCTTGTGAAGAAAAGTGGTAAGAGTATCATCAAAACTCCTGACAAAATCATACTAACTGAAATCAGTTTGTCAATTTTTAAATCAGGGATTTTATTTTTAAAATTTAAAGCTCGTTTTCCGGTCAAAACAAAGTATAAACTAAAAATTCCAACGGCAAACAAGAACGGACTTTCGTGATTGGGCATAAAAGCAACTAGCATTGCAATTAGCCCTGATATCATCATAGAATAGAAAAATACAAGTCCAGATTTTTTATGGAGCTTGTATCCCTTTTTTGCGACCATGGCGATAAAGCCTGCAATAAATGCGATTCCTCCAAATGTAGCGTGAATAAAAATTAAAATTTGTATCGTTTTTTCCATTCGTTTGAGTTTAACGATTCAAAAGTGGGATAATATAGCTACAAATTTTGTTTTTATTTTCTGACTTGTTGTTTTATGTGGATGAGTTGGAAGAATGTTTGCTGGAATGCAATAAAACTTCATTTATTGTCCTTCAAAGAGCTTTGTTGATCTTTGGAATTCTTAAAACCTTGACTTGCCATTAGATTTCGCTAAGCCGTTATTTCTTCTTCTCTAAGTTGTGCTCGCATCTGCTTTACGGTTAGCGAACTCCCGTCGTGGCTCCAGCCCGGAGCGGCAAAAGCATACATAAACTTGTCACCCCAGTTTTTAGATTTTTTCATATCCTCCCAAATATTTTTGTATTCGTGGGTTAAAATAACATAGAGGTTGTATGAGTTTGGAGGTGTGGAAACCCCATATGAAATATCAATGGAATCGTCCAATTCTTTCCACGTACCAAAAATCCGGTCGAAAATATTGAGAAAGCCTCCGTGATTTTTATCCATATACTCAATATTCTGTGCGTGATGAACTTGATGCATCGTATGCGTATTAAGGAACTTTTCAAAAAAGCCTAATTTTTTGACATACTGTGTGTGCAACTGAAATTGCCATAAGGCTTCAATACCCAAACAAACAACAAGCATCTCTGGCGGGAAACCTATAATAACGATCCAAACATAAAAGAATGGTTTATAAAGAATTGTAAACCAACCGTTGCGGACAGCGGTACCCAGATTAAAATTGTCTGAAGAGTGATGCACAATATGCGCCGCCCATAGAAAACGGACCATATGGTTTTGACGGTGGAACCAGTAGTAGGTGTAATCATCCAAAAGCATACAGATTATCCAAATATACCAAGCATATCCAAAAGATTCCCAGCCCATGATATTCGTGCGAACTCCATTAACCATAGGATTGAAGAGGTCATAAGCAAAGTTAAAAATCAGAATTACCGAAACCGTTTTTAAGAGCGCTCCAAGTATGGCAGACCCAACGCCAAGTGACAGACTTGAAAAAAAATCTTTCCATTTGTAAAGTTGCTTGTTATCTAGGGTTTTGCTGTAGGTAAGCTCTAGGGCAATAAAGGCCAAAAAACAAGGCACCCCGTAAACGAGAGGGTTTGTGAAATCCATTTATTAAAATTTTAAGTAAGTGTAGGTTGTGGATAGCTAATTTCCGCAATATATGATTTTTATAAATCTTATAGGTGCTTAAATGGGATAATATTGAACGTTAATTGGTTATTGATGAAAACGGACGGGAAGGTAACTGTCGGATTATTAGGTAACTCCTGTTTTTATATTAGTGATAATGGAACTAATCTTACATTTAATCTATCAAATATTTATCGAAAAGTGTTATTGTTGGCACTAATTTCTGACCTGAACATTAGACGCAGCGAAAAGAATATGATAATTTTGAGCAGCTTTGTGAGTATAAGTCTTAAACACGTGCGAGCCTTGAATTACAGTAAATTAGTATCAGTTCCAGTTAGCAGTAAAAAATAGAACTAAAAGCGAAGAATCAGAATGTTATGGTTTTTAAAATTTATAAATTGTATTTCTTCCGTAATTAAAGAGTGTCAAAAAAATTAAATGAATAAATGGAATTTATCCGAAAGTATATCGAAGCCATATCAAAAATATCTGATGACGATTGGCAATATTTTTCCTCTAGACTGGTAGAAAGAAATTTCAGTAAGAAATCTGTTTTTCTAAAATTGGGGGAAATAGAAAATTATATTTCCTTTATAAAAAAAGGTGTGGTACGGTTTTATCTTCCGAAGGAATTTGTGGAAAAGGAAGTAACATTTAGTTTTAGTTTTAAAAATCAATTTATAAGTGCATACGATTCATTTTTAACCAGAAAGCCATCATTATATGAGTTGGAGGCATTATCTGAAACGCATATGTATAGCATTTCTTATACAGATCTTCAGGACGTATATGCCAACACCCAATTTGGAAACTTAATAGGCAGACTAACTGCCGAACGTCTTTTTCTTCTAAAATCAAAACGAGAACAATCACTTCTTAATGAAACTGCTGAAGAGCGGTATTTAAAACTATTTAAGAATCGTCGCGATTTTATAAATGATATTCCACTTAAATACCTAAGCTCCTATATCGGGGTTACTCCACAAGCCTTAAGCCGAATTCGGAAACGTATTAGTTGACCTAAGTTCATTGTTTGGCTTGGCTATTGCAAGTAACTTTGTAAAAAAAAATAGCTAATGACAATTTTAATATTTATAGTGGTGCTTTGGTATGGAGGTTTGTTTTTTCAAACTTTCTTTTTGCACCGTTATGCTGCGCACCAATCCTTTACAATGCCCAAAATAACTGAAAAAATCACCTTTGTATTAACGTGGTTTTTTCAAGGTTCAAACTACTTAAGTGCCTATGGTTACGGAGTTATGCACAGGATGCACCATGCCTTTGCCGATACAGAGGACGATCCACATTCCCCAAAATATGACGCTAGTGTTTTTTCAATGATGTGGCGAACCAAAAACATTTATGCAGATATCAACCAGAAGCGTATTGAAGTAGATGAAAAATTCACCAAGAATGTTCCGCAATGGGAACGTTTTGATAGTTTTGCCAGTTCTAGTTTCTCCAGGATTAGCTGGGGGCTTTTATATTTTGCTTTTTTTCTTTATTTTGCAACTGCTTGGTGGCAATGGTTAATTTTTCCAGTAGCACTATTTATGGCGCCAATCCACGGAGTAATTATAAATTGGTACGCTCATATCTATGGATACGTTAACTTTAAATCTAAAGACACTTCAAAAAATCTATTACCTTTTGATTTTTTAATGATGGGCGAAGGCTATCACAACAATCACCATAAGCACGCGAGCCGAGCTAACTTTGGCGGCGTTCGCTGGCATGAGTTGGATATAACTTATAAAATTATGCAGGTACTGCACGCTTTAAGAATTATAAAGCTTAAACCTATCACACAGGTGGTACGTAGAGAGGTTTAAAAATTGTTGAAATACATTAAAAATCCGCTTTCTATAAAAAGATTGCGGATTTTTTATTTTATCTCCATTTCTAAGCTATTTGGTAACGGTCTTGTATATGAAACGTAGTGCAGAAAATAAGCGTTTACTTTTCGATTAAGCACAAGCCGAATTTTTAAATTTTTCTAATTATCTTTCTTTTCCCGATTAGCCAAATTTAAAAATTTGGCGACTTCGCAAAAAAGCCCGAACCTTCGTGTTAGCAACGGCTCGCACTATGTTTTATATACGTTGTTGTACTGCGTTTTTCCTACTCGTAATCGTAAATATAGGTTAATTCCAAATCGTTATTTCGGTTATATCTTTTTTCATTAATTATCCTATTATTTTTAAATTCTCTTATAATTCGATAGTTTAAAGTCCCATCTTTTCCTTTTTCACTTTCTTCCAAAATGTTTCCCTTATTATCTTTTACATATCTAACTTTATAAAAGTATGGCCAATCCGATTTATTCTCAATTTTTGTAATTGGTAATCGGTTGTAAAAATAGTCGTAACCATTTTCTAAATAGTCAAAGTGTTTTTCCCAAATTAACTTGTTATCGTTCAATGACGTTTCTTTTATCAAACAGTCTTGACTGTTATATTCGTAATAATAATGGTTTTGACTATCCCAATGAGTTTCTGGTGCGTAATATTCGATTTTTCTGCCCGCATCATCATATTTGTATTCAATTCTTGACTCTAATTTCCACGTCGCTTGTGGTTCATAATCGGTCGAATCAATTAGACAATCTCCAAATTCAAGAGTTTTTTTCAATCTTTTTTTGTAGTCATATTGTGCTCGCTCAATCAATTGATTTTTATTATTATATCGATATTCGGTTCTTGCGCTGTCAGCATCAATTGAATTGGGGTAATATATAAGAGTTTTAATCAGAAGAGTATCTTTATAAAAATAAGTTTCTTCGAAGTCAGCAGAACTAATGTATTTCGTTGTTTTAAATCCTGTCAGCTTTGCAAACTTTATTTGTCCGTTATCATTGTATTTAACTTCTTTAGAAATTTGACCGTTTTTTTCTGTTCCTTCGAATTGAGTTATTTTAAAATCAGATTTTTTCTCTTGACACGATATCAATGAAGAAATAAATATTATTAAAAACAGAAGTTTGTTCATTAAATAACGGTTTTTCTTAAATGCAGTACAACTCGTTATAAAGTTATATTTATATGCTTTATACCGTAAATTTTCCCGGTTAACACTCAAATATAGCCTAAATATGAATCCTTTAACAGTTTTAATTTAGAAGTTGTTAAATCCTTATTCACACTCACATAAAAAAAAGCACCCCAGATAAAATCCAAGGTACTTTTGATTGTATAATGACCAATGTTTAATGTATAATTTTGATTAGTAATTATTCATTAAACATTATCCATTCTAGTAAGCGTCATCGTGTACACTGGCAACAGCCCGTCCGCTAGGGTCGTTCATATTCTTAAAACTCTCATCCCAATCCAATGCAACTTGGCTGCTGCAGGCCACACTTGGCACGCTTGGCACTGTTAAGGCCGCTGCATCACTAGGGAAGTGGTCTTCAAAAATGGTTCTGTAGTAGAACTCTTCTTTACTGGTGGGAGTCTGAATTGGGAAGCGGTAATGGGCATTGGCTATTTGATCGTCCGTTACTTTTTCGTTTACCATTTCTTTTAAGGAGTCAATCCAGCTATAACCTACGCCGTCGCTAAATTGCTCTTTTTGTCGCCACGCTACTTCTGGTGGCAGCATATCTCCAAAGGCTTCGCGAAGCACCCATTTTTCCATGGCTTGTTTGTCTTTTGATCCTTTTTTTCCGGCAATTATCATTTTGTCCTTTGGGTTGAGGCGCATGGCAACATCCATAAATTCTTTGTCGAGGAAAGGAACTCGGCCTTCAATACCCCAAGAAGCCAAGGATTTATTGGCACGAAGGCAATCGTACATATGTAGTTTATCTAATTTTCGTACGTTTTCTTCGTGAAAATCTTTTGCTGAAGGCGCTTTGTGGAAATATAGATATCCTCCAAAAATCTCGTCGGCGCCTTCGCCTGAAAGCACCATTTTTATACCCATTGCCTTAATGGCGCGTGCCAATAAGAACATCGGGGTAGAAGCGCGGATGGTTGTAATATCATAAGTTTCTACGTGATAAATAACATCTTGAATGGCATCTAAACCTTCCTGAATGGTGAAATTTATTTCGTGATGTACAGTGTCGAGGTGGTCTGCAACTATTTTAGCTGCCGCTAAGTCTGGCGATCCATCTAAACCAACGGCAAAGGAATGCAGTCTTGGGTACCAGGCTCCTTCGGTGTCACCTGATTCCACACGTTTATCAGCGTATTTTTTGGCTAGGGCAGAGGTAATAGAAGAATCTAATCCTCCCGAAAGTAAAACACCATAAGGTACATCGCTCATCAGTTGTCTTTTTACGGCTGCATCTAAGGCATCACGCAGATCTTCAATGCTCGTTTCATTTTCTTTTACCGTATTGAATTCCATCCAATCACGGGTCCACCATCGCGTTAGTTGACCGTTGCTGCTGTGCAAATAATGACCAGGAGGGAAGAGTTCAATTTTAGTACAGAAACCTTCCAAAGCTTTTAGCTCACTCGCGACATAAAAAGTACCATCTTTATCCCAACCCATATAAAGAGGGATGATCCCCATATGATCGCGTGCAATTAGATATTCATTTGTATCAACATCATATAAAGCGAAGCCGAAGATTCCGTTAAGCTCATCCAAAAAGGAAGGGCCTTTTTCTTTGAAAAGTGCCAAGATTACTTCACAATCGCTTTTTGTTTGAAAGTTGTATTTACCTTCAAATTGTTTACGAAGTTCCAAATGATTGTAAATTTCGCCATTGGCAGCTAAAACTAGCTTTTTATCTTCAGAAAACAACGGTTGTTTCCCCGAAGTAGGGTCTACAATGGCCAAACGTTCGTGAGCCATAATAGCATTCTTATTGCTAAAAACTCCGCTCCAGTCAGGACCACGATGTCTCAGACGTTTTGCCATAGTTAATAATTGAGGCCGTAGCTCTTCCGAGGGCCTTTTTAGATCGAATGCACATACAATTCCACACATAATATTATTTTTATTTGGTTAATTCGTTAATTCGAAACTTCTATAATTATTATTTTATATTGAGTTCTACTAAATGATTAATTCTAGAGTTTGAATGAAACTTGAAAATTTAAGGTGGCTGAGTAATCCCGTTTTTTCAACGGGATGAATCGAAGCCAAAAAAAAAGCCCGTCAGGAATAAACCTGACGGGCTGTATATCGCGACAAGTTTGTGTTACGGCAGCTCGTTATTATTATTATTTAAACTGATGAATGACATAAACTTGTTTCTTTTCTTAATTAGATGGCTAATATAGAATAAAATTAATTTAAAATCCAAATATTTATTGAATTAAATTGAAATTTGGGGGAATACCCCTAATAATTTTCATTTTAAAATAAAAAAAAATTTAAAATGAATGTTAATCAATTCGATTGAAATTAAAGAATTAACTGCGGCCCCTATTTCTTCAACACCACTAATTCTGGTGAAATGGTAGTTTCGGGTAGTTTTATACCGTCAGCATTATAATAAACATAGAAAAATCCGGTATCTCGAAGTAATTTCACCATATAAATTTTTCTATTGGGCTTGTAAAAAGTTATAAAAACTGCAGATTCAATTGAAAATTTTTCAAATTCTTTGGCTATATCAAGTCGAATATCTAACGGAATTATTTTAGCGGGCATGAATTCTGAATTGAAAATCAATAGTCCACTTGGAAGGTATGAGGCTGTAAACCCTGATCTATCACCATCTTCAAATTTTGCAACATATCTCAAACTTTTAGGATCAATAACTTCACTTATAGATATAGCCTGCCAATTCGTATTAAATTTTAAAGGAAAAAATGACTTTTGATTTTCCTTAACAGCCCTGGGCACTTCTCTTTCAGAAACATCACGAACATTATCTGTTATGACCTGTGAGTGGCTTATTGAAATTAGAAAAATAGATAAAACGAACGAAGTAATGTATTTCATAGCAGATGGTTTTTAAATTCTTCTATAATTTACGCAACCTAGACTATGTTCGCAGAACTTTAGCTTTATCTTAACTTAGGAAATTTCGAAGGATTTGCTTCGTGCATAATTTCATATACCTTTTCATAGATATCTTCTGATGAAGGCTTGCTAAAATAATCTCCATCGGTACCATAAGACGGACGGTGCTCTTTAGCTGAAAGTGTCTGCGGTTTGCTGTCCATATATTTGTAACCTCCCTGTTCTTCTACAATATGGTTTAAGATATAGGCAGAAGCTCCACCGGGAACATCTTCGTCTATAACGAGAAGTCTGTTGGTTTTAGCAACACTCTTTACCATATCGTGATTAATATCTAAAGGAAGGAGACTTTGCACGTCAATTACTTCAGCATCAATACCTGCTTGTTGTAATTCTTTTGCAGCTTCTTCAACAATTCTCAAAGTGCTTCCGTAGGATACCAAAGTAATATCTGTTCCTTCTTTTATTGTTTCTACAACTCCAATTGGAGTTTTAAATTCACCGAGATTATTTGGCATTTTTTCCTTTAAACGATAGCCGTTTAAACATTCAATCACTAAAGCAGGTTCGTCAGTTTCTAGTAAAGTATTATAAAAACCTGCGGCTTTGGTCATATTTCTTGGTACTAGAACATACATTCCGCGCAACAAGTGAATCAAACCGCCCATTTGTGAGCCACTATGCCATATACCTTCAAGTCTGTGGCCACGCGTTCGCACGATCAATGGTGCTTTTTGAGTGCCGTTAGTTCTGTAACGAACCGTCACTAAATCATCACTCATTATTTGAAGCGCGTACAGTATATAATCTAAATATTGAATTTCAGCAATGGGACGCAAGCCACGCATCGCCATCCCGATTCCTTGCCCCATAATGGTAGCTTCGCGAATTCCAGCATCAGCAACTCTTAGTTTACCGTATTTTTCCTGCATTCCTTCCAAGCCTTGGTTTACATCGCCAATTTCGCCACTGTCTTCTCCAAAAATCAAAACTTCTGGGTGTTTTTCAAAAAGACTATCAAAGTTGTCTCTTATCACTACACGGCCATCCACATCTTCGGCATCGTCAGCGTAAGTTGGAAGTACTTCTTCAACGGTTTTAGCATTCTCTATTGCTTCGGAATAAAGATGCGCACTAAATTTTGGTTGGATTAATTCGAAATAATTAGCGATCCAGTCCTGAAGTTGTTTCTTTTCAGAAGAATCTTCACCCGTAACATATCGTAAGGCTTTTCTTGAAGCTGCAATAATGTCTCTTCGCAAAGGTTCTTTATCTGCGGCAAGTTCCTCTTTTATTTTTTCAATGAAATTTTTGTTCGAACTGCTTTCGGCTAGATTTCCAAGTAATAGAACAGCTTCTTCCTGTTCGCTTTTCTGAGGTGAAACGAATGCTTCCCAAGCCGCTTTCTTGCCGTCACGAACTTGTTTTTTTATTTCTTTCTCTATTTCTATCAGTGTTTCATCCGAAGCAATATCGCTTGCAATGATCCACTCACGCATTTTTACATTACAGTCATTTTCTCTTTCCCAACCAAGACGGTCTTTGCTTTTGTAACGTTCGTGCGAACCACTAGTACTGTGACCTTGAGGTTGTGTTAATTCCTGTACGTGTATAAGAACTGGAACGTGTTCTTCGCGTGCAATTTTTGAAGCACGGTTGTAAACATCAATAAGCTCTGGGTAATCCCAACCTTTTACACGAATAATTTCATAGCCGTTTTCGTCTTCATTGCGTTGAAAGCCTTTCAAAACTTCAGAAATATTTTCTTTTGTGGTTTGATATTTTGCGTGAACGGAAATTCCGTATTCATCATCCCAAACGCTCATCACCATGGGAACTTGCAAAACACCAGCGGCGTTTATGGTTTCCCAAAAAAGACCTTCACTAGTACTGGCATTTCCTATAGTTCCCCAAGCAACCTCATTCCCTTTTACGGAGAAGTTTTTGTCTTCAATTCCTTTTACGTTTTTAAATATTTTTGATGCTTGCGCCAAGCCTAAAAGTCTTGGCATCTGTCCAGCTGTTGGTGAAATATCTGGACTACTGTTTTTCTGCTCGGTAAGATTTTTCCAACTGCCATCTTCATTTAGACTGTGAGTAGCAAAGTGGCCACCCATCTGTCTCCCGGCGCTCATTGGATCCGCGTTAATATCGGTATGTCCATAAAGACCTGCGAAAAACTGTTGAATAGTCAATTTTCCAATAGCCATCATAAAAGTCTGGTCGCGGTAATATCCACTACGCCAATCGCCGTTTTTAAAGGCTTTTGCCCAGGCTAATTGTGGCACTTCTTTTCCATCGCCAAAAATTCCAAATTTTGCTTTTCCGGTAAGAACTTCACGACGGCCCAATAAACTACATTCACGACTGGTTACCGCAATTTTATAATCGTTTAAAACTGTGTCTTTGAAATCTTCAAAGGATATATCGCTGTTAGTCTTTGGATCTGTCTGCATCTCATTATTTTTTATATTTGCAAAAGTAGCGAAAATGACTGTGTTTTGCAACGTGAAGTTACAAGATGGAGGGTTGAAAAAGCTTCGGTTTTAAAAGAATTATTTCTTTTTTAGACCAATAACATTAACAATCAGGAGTCTAAGTAATAATAGGAAAGGAAAGCCATGGAGTAAAACATCAAACCAATCTTCCATTTGCATTCCCTCAGCACCGCCGGCAATCCATTTCAGTTTTCCCCAAATATGTGGCTCTGGAAAGAAAGGAGCCAGACCTAAGGTAAGGCAGAGCAGAATAATGATTCGCCAATTGTTTAGAAATTCCATATTTGTAGATTAGGTATTTTTTAATTCTGAAGTCTATATATTAAACAAAAAAATCCTCGGAAGTCCGAGGATTTTTTCGAAGGAGGTTATACTATTCTACTTCTTTTACGGTTGCTCCTGGTGCGTTTTTTCGAACTGATTCAATTCCGTTTTTAGCGCCGCTTTCTGCAGCATACATTTGGCTACTACCAATAATTTGCCCATTTGTAGATTTAACGTTAAAATGAATTTTACCATTTTTAGCAGTTTTCATTTCAAAACTTTCTTCTCTTTCGCAGTTTTTCTGAATAGACTCAATCCCATTCATTGCTGATGCTTTGGAAGCATACATTTGGCTAGAAAGAATTACTTGTCCGTTACTTGCTTTTAGTACAAAGTGAAATTTATCACCGCTTTTTTTTAGTTCAAACATATTAAGGTGTTTTGAGTTAATACTATGAACTTTGCAATATCGCAAAAAAATATTATTTCATAAAACCTTTAGGGTCGATTATTTGAACATATCCATTCCAGGAATGTTCGGCATTCCTTCTTTAGCAACAGCGGCAACCTCCGTTTCGTGGATGTTAGTCGCTTTCTCTATGGCTTTGTTTAATGTGAGAATTAAATAATCTTCCAGTTGCTCTTTATCTTCAAGCAAACTATCGTCAATATCGATCGTTTTTAGTACTCGGTTAGCCGTGAGGCTAATTTTTAATAGTCCGTCACTGCTCGCTTCGTCAATAAGGACCGTATCCATTCGTTTCTTTGTGGCTTCCACTTTATCTTGGGTGTCTTTCAGTTTGCCCATCATTCCCATTAAATCCATAATTATTTCAATTTTAGTTTGAAGCAAATTTACTACTTTGTACTACTATTTAAAACCTTCTTTATGAAAATATTGTCTTTCCTTTCAATTGCTTGTCTTATTTTTGCCGCTTCAATAAATGCGCAGGAAATTTCAAAAAAGAATATGACGAAAACGCCACCAAAAGCTACCAAAATAGCAAAGGAATTAAAAGCACACCATGACGTTCGAATAGACGATTATTACTGGCTTAACAATCCCGAAGATGAAAAAGTAATTGATTACTTAAAAGAAGAAAACGAATATTACGAGGCAATGACCTCGCATACCAAAAAGTTTAAGGAGGATCTTTTTGAGGAAATGAAAGCGCGTATTAAGGAAGATGACGAATCTGTTCCATATAAGTTGAACGGCTATTTCTACATAACCCGCTATGAAACCGGAAAGGATTACCCAATTTATACCAGAAAAAAGGCTTCCCTTGATTCCAAAGAAGAAATACTTTTTGATGTGAATGAAATGGCAAAGGGATATTCTTTTTATAATCTTTCAGGCTTAAGTGTTACCGAGAACAATAAATTAATTTCCTTCGGTGTTGATACCTTGAGCCGAAGAAAATATGACATCTTTATAAAGAACCTTGAAACAGGTGAAATCTATTCAGAAAAGATCCCAAACACCACAGGAAGTGCAACTTGGGGCAGTGATAATAAAACACTTTTCTACACCAGAAAAGATGAAAAAACCCTTCGTGCAGATAGAATCTACCGTCATACTTTGGGCACAGATCCAACAACAGATGAACTTATTTATACTGAAGAAGACGACACTTTCGGAACCTATGTTTACAAAACGAAGTCTAAAAAATATATAGTAATCGGTTCATACAGCACGCTTACTTCCGAATATCGTGTTTTGGATGCAAACAATCCAACAGGCGAATTTAAAGTTTTTCAGCCTCGGGAAAGAGGTTTGGAATACAGCATTTCGCATTATGGCAACAATTGGTACGTGTTGACTAATAAAGATAAAGCACTCAATTTTAAATTGATGAAAACTTCGGAAGACAAAACTTCCAAAGAAAATTGGGTAGATATGATTCCGCATAGAAGTGATGTTTTACTGGAAGACATCGATATCTTTAAGGATTATCTGGTAGTGAGTGAGCGTAATAATGGACTTACAAAACTTCGAATCAAAAAGTGGGAGGGAAGCGAAGATTATTACCTTCCTTTTGATAATGAAACCTATACCGCTTTCACTACGCAAAACCCGGAATTCGATACTAAAATTCTTCGATATGGGTATAATTCATTGAATACTCCGGCGTCGCTTCTTTATTTTAATATGGAAACCAAGGAGAAAACTTTGCTAAAACAAACTGAGGTTTTAGGTGGTAAGTTTGACAAAGACAATTATGAAACCGAACGGCTATGGGCTACGGCTGAAGATGGAACAAAAATCCCTATGTCGGTTATTTATAGAAAGGGAATTAAGAAAGACGGGACAAATCCATTGCTTATTTATGGTTACGGTTCTTATGGAGCTACGATAGATCCTTATTTTTCCACAGTGCGATTGAGCCTTTTAGATCGTGGATTTATCTTTGTGATAGCGCACGTTCGGGGGGGAGAATATATGGGAAGACAATGGTATGAGAACGGTAAGTTATTACAGAAGAAAAATACATTTACAGACTTTATTGATGCTTCCAAATATTTAATTGCTGAAGGCTACACTTCCAAAGAACATCTTTACGCTTCTGGTGGTTCCGCTGGCGGACTCTTGATGGGCGCAATAATCAATTTAGCTCCTGAAATTTACAACGGAGTGCTTGCATCGGTTCCTTTTGTGGATGTTTTAACTACCATGTTAGACGATTCCATCCCGTTAACAACTGGAGAATATGACGAATGGGGAAATCCAAATGACTTGGAATATTACAATTATATAAAAAGTTATTCACCGTATGATAATGTAGAAGCTAAAAAATATCCAAATATGCTTGTTACCACTGGCTTGCACGACAGTCAGGTGCAATATTGGGAACCGGCAAAATGGGTTGCGAAGCTTAGAGAATTAAAAACCGATTCAAATATCCTTTTAATGCAAACTAATATGGATGCTGGTCATGGCGGGGCTTCAGGTCGGTTTGAAGCTTTGAAAGAAGTGGCTATGGATTACGCATTTCTATTGGATTTGGAAGGAATTAAAGAGTAGTAAAAATATTTCCGTATCTTTGTCCGGTTGGAAAATTCAGGTTTAAAACTGAATATTTTAATAACGAACTCCCTTTTTATGAAAGATGAAATAAAAGCCCACGATAATGTGTTGGAACTAATAGGCAACACACCATTGATAAAGCTTAACAAGATTACCCAATATATGAAGGGTAATTATTTCGCAAAAGTTGAAGCCTTCAACCCAGGGCACTCTACCAAAGATCGAATTGCATTATATATTATTGAAGAAGCCGAGAGAAAAGGAATTCTAAAGCCTGGCGATACCATTATTGAAACCACTAGTGGAAACACGGGTTTCAGCCTTGCAATGGTGAGCATTATTAAAGGTTATGAATGTATTCTGGCAGTTAGCTCAAAGTCTTCGGCAGATAAAATTGATATGCTGAAAACAATGGGCGCTAAGGTTTATGTGTGTCCTGCTCACGTAAGTGCTGATGATCCACGTTCGTATTATGAAGTTGCAAAAAGACTTCACAGCGAGGTCAAAGGGTCGGTTTATATCAATCAGTATTTCAACGATCTGAATGTAGATGCGCATTATCACTCCACAGGCCCAGAAATTTGGGAACAAACTGCTGGGAAAATCACTCATTTAGTAGCTTGTAGTGGAACCGGAGGAACTATTTCTGGAACCGCGCGTTACTTAAAAGAGCAAAATCCAAATATTAAAATAATAGGTATTGATGCATACGGATCAGTTCTTCAGAAATACCACCAAACCAAGGAATTTGATTCCAATGAAATTTATCCATACAGGATTGAGGGTCTTGGAAAAAACTTGATACCCACTGCTACCGATTTTAATATCATAGACAAATTCGAAAAAGTTACAGATGAAAGTAGCGCGCATACAGCTCGTGAACTTGCTAAAACGGAAGGACTTTTTGTTGGTTATACCAGTGGCGCAGCAATGCAAGGTTTAAAACAACTTGAAGAAGAAGGAGAATTTGATGAAAGCAGTAATATTGTAGTTATTTTTCCTGATCACGGTTCACGATATATGAGTAAGATTTACAACGATGATTGGATGAGCCAACAAGGTTTCTTTGATTCTGAAAGCGCTGAAATTCAAAAAATAGAATATATTAAATAAAATTTTGAGCAATAAATGTCTAAATCCCGAAAGCTATCTGTTTTCGGGATTTTTTATTGTAAAAACGAATGAAAAGCTAAAATCTCATGCTCAAACTATAGTATCTAATGATTATTTAATTAATTTTGTCCCATATTTTAACAAAAAACTGAATGAGAGATTTATTCGATAAAATCTACAAAGATAAAGGCCCGTTGGGAAAATGGGCGGAACAAGCGGAAGGCTATTTTGTCTTCCCAAAATTGGAAGGTCCAATATCAAATAGAATGCTATTCAATGGTAAAAGTGTAGTTACCTGGAGCATTAACGACTACTTGGGACTTGCAAACCATCCCGAAGTACGTAAGGTAGATGCTGAAGCAGGCGCAAAATGGGGTTCTGCATACCCTATGGGCGCAAGAATGATGAGTGGACATACAGAGCTTCACGAGCAATTGCAACGCGAACTTGCGGCTTTTGTGAGTAAAGAAGCTGCCTACTTATTGAACTTTGGTTACCAAGGAATGGTTTCTACCATCGATGCCCTTGTTTCAAAAGACGATGTGATTGTTTATGACGTTGATGCCCATGCTTGTATTATTGATGGGGTTCGGCTTCATTTAGGGCAACGCTTCACCTATAAGCACAACGATATGGAAAGCATAGAAAAGAACCTACAGCGCGCTACCAAAGTTGCTGAGAAAACTGGCGGAGGAATTCTACTTATTTCAGAAGGAGTCTTCGGAATGCGCGGAGAGCAGGGAAGATTAAGAGAAATTATTGCGCTTAAGAAAAAATACAATTTCCGCTTTTTCGTAGATGATGCCCACGGTTTTGGAACACTTGGTAAAACAGGTGCTGGAGCAGGCGAGGAGCAAGGTGTACAGGATGGAATAGATGTTTATTTTGCGACATTTGCAAAATCATTGGCCAGTACTGGAGCCTTTATTGCTGGTGACGAAGAAATAATGAATTACTTAAAATACAACTTACGCTCTCAAATGTTTGCAAAATCATTGCAGATGCAGTTGGTAGAAGGTGCCTTAAAACGTTTGGATATGATTCGCACCATGCCTGAACTAAAAGAAAAGCTATGGGAAAACGTAGATGCACTACAAGGCGGACTGCGTAAAAGAGGATTTGATCTTGGAACTACCCAGAGTTGCGTAACTCCAGTTTATTTAAAAGGAAGTATTCCAGAAGCCATGGCGCTTGTAAAGGATCTACGCGAAAACCACGGAATTTTCTGTTCAATCGTTGTTTATCCAGTAATCCCAAAAGGATTGATTCTCTTACGAATGATCCCGACAGCTTCCCATACTATGGAAGATATTGAAGAAACCCTAGTTGCATTTTCAGCGATCCGTGAACGCTTGGAAAATGGAACTTACAAACGTCTTTCAGCAGCTGTTGCCGAGGCGATGGGCGAGAAAATTTAATTAAATTCCTGTACAGACAGGAATCTCAATACTAAAAAAATCCACCTTTTCTAGGTGGTTTTTTTTATAAATTAATTTGAGATGATGCCATTTTCCTATACGTTCAGGTTGATTGGATTTCTTCTAAATATCCTTTTTAAAAGTACTGCGTTCCTTATGTTGTACTGGATTATAATCTTTCCAAAGCAATTGTACCGCTGTATTTTCCTTTAGTTCTGGATTGGTTTCAACAGTGTGTATTCCTTTTGAATTGAAGAGATGCTGCATTTCTTCAAAAATAATAGCAGTAACGCCTTTTCCTTGATATTCAGGATCAATTCCTATTAAGTAAAATGCCGCAGTATCGTTCTTTTTCTGCGCTTTTAAAAGATGTCTCCAACCAAAAGGGAATATTTTACCGTTTGCTTTTTTTAAGGCTTTTGAAAAGGATGGCATAACAATGGAAAATGCAATGAGTTTTCCTGTTTCATCTTTTATGCAGCAGATATAATCTGGATGTATAAAGTCAAAATACTTCTTTTTGTAATATTCAATTTGGTATTGTTGAATTGGCACAAAAGTCTGAAGCGTGTCATAGGTTTTATTTAGCAGCCCGAACATATCGTCCACATAGGGAAGAATTTCTTTTTTATTTTTAAAACGAATTACGGAAAGTTTATAACGCTCCCGGACAATCCTAGAAAACTTAGCTACTTTCCCAAAAATTTCTTCTGGAATCTTTAGGGTGTATTCAACCCAAGTGGCTTGTTTTTCATAGCCCAATTTTTCTAAATGTTCTGCATAATACGGATAATTGTACCAGGTAATCATGGTATTCATTTTCTCAAATCCCATGGTGAGTATTCCAGCTTTTTCCATATTACTGAATCCTACAGGACCTTCGGCATATTCTAGATTGTGCTCGCGACCTTTTTCGTAGGATTTTTCAAGTAAGGCCTTGGTGACTTCTATATCGTCAACCATATCTAGCCAACCGAATCGAATTTTTTTCTTTCCTTGTTCTTTCACTTCTAAATGATTGATAATAACGGCGATACGCCCAACCATTTCATCGTTTTTATAGGCAGCATAATACCATGCATCGGCATTTTTAAAAACAGGGTTTTTTTCAGTATCCAAAGTTTCCAATTCGTCCTTTGTTAAGGATGGAACCCAGTATTTACTGTCTTTATAAAGTTTAAAAGGAAAAGTGACAAATTTTTTAAGATCCCTTTTTGAGGTTAATTCTACTACTTTAATCATACTTAAAATGCTGTTATTTGCCGTTATTATCCGGCTCCAATTGATCCTGACGTTTTTGTTTTTTACCTTTTTTCTCTTTTTTCTTTTCCTCCCTAATGGCTTTATCTTCCAAAAATTCGTCTTTATCGTGTCTATCAATACGGTAGGCAACCCCAACACGTCCATATAACTTTGAAGGGGTATCCTTAAAACTATATGTAAGCGAAAGATCTACTTGGAAATTTTCACTAACCAATGCGGCAACGCCACCTCGTAACAATTGATCTGAATAAAAATCGCTTTTAAGTCCCTGGTTTTCAAGAAAAATTGAGAAATATCTATTTGTAGCGTGCGTTAGTGTAACGATATATCCATAAGTTGGGAAGTCCGTGGTTACGCGATCTACAATAATATTGGTAACAAAAACCCATCCGCCATTGAAATTATTTTGGGTGGACAAAACGAATTTAGGACTGATGCTGCTTTCGGCTTCTGGCGTAAATGGATTATCGGCAAAATCAAAATTTGCCCCAGCATAAATTGCGATAGCGGGGATGAGTTCATCCCACTGAAAAGAGTTGTTTGCTTTCCAACTATAAAGATTGGGACCTTTTAAATCTCTTTTTCTATAGGGATCGTAAACCAAATATTTGGCTCCAACTGTATTGCTTTTAAAATTAGTGCTTTTATATTCGTAGGAATTCGTAGAACGGTTGTCCGTAACAGAGTTTGACTGAAATTCTCCCATCACACTAACCTCCAAGCGCTCTTTCCAAAACCCATAACGAATGGCATAATCTATTGAAAGACCACTGGTTTCGGTTTTAAGAAGTTCATGCTTCTCTTTTCCATAGCTAACTCCAGATTCAAATTGAAGTACATTTGTACCCACTGAAAATGCGCCTTGTGATCCGCCGGGGCGATTGGTGTTAATCATTTCCGTATATTGTGCTGAAACACTTGAGAAGGAAATAAAGCAAAGGAAAAATAGAAAGGGAAGTTTAGTGTGCATGCTTCGTTGGGTTTAGTTCAAAGATATAATTTTACCAATAATTTAATAGTGAACATTCGTCTTTTTCTGCGTCAATACTTATTTTTGAAAATAATTTCACAATTATGATGACATTCCTAAAAACGATATTGATCGTTCTTCTGGTATATTTCGGACTTAAGTTTTTAATTAAACTTGCTACACCCTATATCCTGCGCTATATTTCGAAAAAAGCGGGGCAACAATTTGAGCAATTCTTCGGGAATAATCCGAATGCTAGTACCCAACGTGAAAAGGAAGGAAGTATAAGCATTGATAAAGACCCTTCGCATAAACCCAAAACCAGTAAAATAGTTGGTGAGTATGTGGAATATGAGGAAGTAGAGTAATGCCGAATGACCGATGACCGATGAATTCTCGTCCTACTACAGCTGTCATCCAGCATCAGTCCTATTTCTAATTTTTTTTTTGCTAATTTCCCCGATTCAAATCCATTCGCTAAATTATGCCGTTTCACTATAAAAAATTCCTTCCCCATTTAGTTGTTTTTGTTTTGTTTATTGTGGCTGCATTGGCCTATTTTAATCCTGTTTTACAGGGAAAAAAAATATTCCAAAGTGATATTGTTCAATACACTGGAATGGCAAAACAGCAAAACGATTTCAGGAAGACAACAGGTGAAGAAACCTATTGGACTGATGCTGCTTTCGGCGGAATGCCTACCTATCAACTTGGAGCGAAATATCCTAACAACTACATAAAACAACTCGATCTCGCCATTCGGTTTTTACCACGTCCGGCCGATTATCTCTTCCTTTATTTTATAGGAATGTATATTCTGTTTTTGGTGTTGAAAGTGGATTATAGATTAGCTTTTCTCGGAGCTTTGGCGTTCGGGTTTTCTACTTATTTAATAATTATTTTGGGCGTAGGGCATAATTCCAAAGCACATGCGATAGCTTATATGCCGTTTGTTTTAAGTGGAATATTTCTCACTTTTCGTGGAAAATATCTCTGGGGGTTTCTATTGCTTACGGTATCAATGGGATTGGAATTAGTGGCAAATCACTTCCAAATGACTTATTATTTAATGCTTTTGGTTATAGTAATCGGGATTGTCTATCTAATTGATGCTTTCAAAAAGAAGATTTTGCCACATTACTTTAAAGCTGTTGGAATAATGGCTTTAGGTGTCTTAATTGCGGTTGGCCTTAACGCGACAAATATTTTGGCAACTAAAGAATATGCCGACACTTCTACCCGCGGAAAAACGGAATTAACGGTGAATGCCGATGGCACTCCAAAAGATAATAATACAGGTCTCGACTACGATTATATCACAGAGTATAGCTACGGAAAGCTTGAAAGTTTTAATCTTTTTATTCCGCGTTTTATGGGAGGAAGTTCTTCCGAAGCGCTTCCAAAAGATTCAAAAACCTTTGAAAGCTTAATACGAATGGGAGCTTCATCACAAGAAGCCAACCAAGTATTAAGTCAGATTCCGATGTATTGGGGAGACCAATCTTTCGTTGGAGCACCCGCTTATATTGGAGCTATTGTTATGTTTCTTGCTGTTTTGGCTTTGTTTTTAGTTAGGGGAAGATTGAAATGGTGGGCGGTTTCAGCATTTGTATTAACCTTACTTTTATCATGGGGAAAGAACTTCAGTGGTCTTACTGAGTTTTTTATAGAATACGTTCCAATGTATAATAAGTTTCGGGCCGTTTCTTCCATTCAAGTAATTATTGAACTGATTCTTCCAATTCTTGCAGTGGTTGGTCTTCATCAATTTTTCAATAAGTTTGAAAGGGAAGATGAGCGAAAAAAAGCCCTTCTTTATTCCACAGGAATTGTAGGTGGGCTTACCTTGCTATTTATTCTATTTAAATCATCACTCTTCGATTTTGCCAGCCCTTATGACAGCTATTTTAGGGATGAAATGGGCTTGCCGTTTTTGGAAGCTATTCGTGAAGATAGAATGTCATTGTTCACCTCAGATGCAATTCGTTCCTTGATTTTTGTGATTTTAACGGCTGCCGTTCTCTGGTTTTTTATAAAAGAAAAACTCAAAAAAGGATTTGCCATTGCAGCACTTTCGTTATTGGTTTTAGTTGATTTGGTTGGTGTTGACAGAAGATATGTAAATGAAGACGATTTTGTGCAAGCAAAACTGGTAGAGCAACCTTTTCAGAAAAACGGTGCAGATATTCAAATTTTGAAAGATGAAGGTCATTATCGTGTTTATGACGCTACAACAAACGCTTTCAACAGTGCACGTGCAAGTTATTATCACAATGCATTGGGTGGCTATCACGCAGCGAAACCTGGAAGAATGCAGGATTTGTTTGAATTTTATATCAGCCAAGGCAACATCGGGATTTTAAATATGTTGAATGTTCGTTATATCATCACTCAGAATAAGCAGGGTGGACCCGTAGCACAGCGAAATCCGTATGCGAATGGCGATGCTTGGTTTGTAGAAAACGTACTTCCTGCTGAAAATGCAAACGAGGAAATTCAACTGCTCGATAGTTTGGATACCAAAAAAACAGCAATTATAAATAGGGACTTTCTCTCAAAAATACCGAATCAGAAGATTGAAAGGGATAGCACCGCTACAATTGAACTTTTCAGTTATCAGCCAAATCATTTGGTATATGAAGCTTCAACGAATTCGCCGCAATTGGCGCTATTTTCTGAAGTGTATTATCCAAAAGGTTGGAATGCTTACGTAAACGGAAAACCTGCAGAATACTTTAGAGCGGACTATGTTTTGAGAGCAATGGTAATTCCACCAGGAAACAATAAAATAGAATTTAAGTTTGAGCCAAAAGTAATCCAAACGGGAAGCACGATCTCTTTGGTTAGCAGTATTATATTTCTGTTGATATTCTTGAGTGGTTTATATTTTGCTTTTCGGAAGAAAGAAGTAAACGAGTAATGAAACGCGTTCTAATCATCACATACTATTGGCCACCAGCTGGCGGCCCAGGCGTACAACGGTGGTTGAAGTTTGTAAAGTATTTTAGGGAATTTGGTGTGGAGCCAATTGTTTATGCTCCCGAAAACCCAAATTATCCTTTGGTTGATGATAATTTTATATCTGAAATCCCTTCAGATGTTGAGATTATAAAGCAACCAATTAAAGAGCCCTATCGCTTGGCAAATATTTTTTCTAAAAAGAAGACCAAGCAGTTTAGTAGCGGGATTATTTCAAAAAAAGATGTTTCTGCCATGGAGAAGTTGATGCTCTACGTTCGGGGTAATTTCTTTATTCCAGACGCTCGAGTGGGCTGGGTACAACCTTCAGTAAAATTTCTTTCAAAATATATTACTGAGAACCCTGTGGAGGTTATCGTTACAACCGGACCGCCGCATAGTCTTCATCTTATTGGCCTGCAACTTCAAAAGAAAACGGGTGTTAAGTGGATTGCAGATTTCCGAGATCCGTGGACAACAATCCATTACCATAAATCACTTCGTTTAAATAAAACTTCGGAACGGAAGCATAAAGATTTGGAAGCTGAAGTTTTGAAATCCGCGGATGCTCTTACGGTGACCAGCCCAAGAACTAAAAAAGAGTTTGAAGCGATTACCGAAAAACCCATTGAAGTAATTACAAATGGTTATGATGTTTCAAAAGAGGTTTCTTTTAAGAGAGACACCAAATTTTCAATTGCTCATATAGGATCTTTATTGAGCGAACGAAATCCAAAAGTGCTGTGGAAGGTTCTTTCTGAAATTAGCATGGAAAACGCTTCTTTTAAAAATGATTTATGGCTGAAATTTGCTGGAGCAGTAAGTGAAGAGGTTAAAAAAAGTATTGATGATTTTGGTCTAAGTGAAAACTGCAAATTTTTTGGTTATGTATCACATTCCAAAGCTTTAATGCTCCAGCTTGAAAGTCAAATTCTGCTTTTGGTGGAGATCAACAGTTCGGAAACCCGCGCCATTATTCCAGGGAAACTTTTTGAGTACTTGGCTGCAAAACGTCCAATTATTGCTTTAGGGCCAAAAGGAAGTGATATTGAAGGAATTCTAAATGAAACTAAAGCGGGTAAGTTTTTCAGTTATCGGGATGAAAAGACACTCAAAGTAGAAATCCTAAAGTTATACGAACAATTCTCAACTGGGAATTTAAATATCGCTTCAGAAGGAATTGAGAAATTCAGTAGGAGGGAACTGACTAGGCAGATGGCATCATTTATTAGTCGGTAGTCTTTAGTTGGAAGTTGGTAGACTTTAGTCTGTAGCCAATACGGTTGTTTTGTTTAAGGCTTCTTTTTACTGGTTCCCTTTTCAGTTTAACTCAAAAAAGTAAACCTCCGATCCTCACTCAAAGTGATTCACGGAGGTTTAACCAACCAACCAAAAAACTATCTTTATCCTCTTCCTCTAGAACTTGTGCCTCTTGAAGAGCTACCTCTTGAAGTGTTTTCTTGTGAACTGCTTCGCGAAGGTGCGCTGGTTCTTTTTACAGTACTACGGCTCGCGGTTTCTCTCTTTGGAGCCTGAGTTTTACTTCTTTTAACCGAACTGCTTCTATTGCTTGTAGAAACGTTTCGAGTTTGTTTTTGAACTGTTTTTTTATTAGAAACAGCTCTAGTATTACTTGAACGAACCGTGCTTTGTTTCCTTGTGTTTTTCACAGTTTTTGGAGCGCTATTTCGCTCTACACTATTTCTAGTGTTTGTGCTTTTTACTGGAGTGTTGCTGCTCGCTCTTGTTACTGTATTTCTAGTGGCAGCATTTTCACTATTACGGGAATTCCGGTTTATTGTTGCAGCTCCTTTACTATTTGTGCTGCTGTTTCGAGTTGTTGTATTGCTTCTTGTATTTCCAGTATTCGAACCAATAACATTATTGCTTCGTGTGCTATTGCTTCTTACGGAGCTATTAGTTCGCGTATTATTGGAACGGGTATTGCTTGAGGCAATCATAGTGTTTCTTCTATTCGCATCGTAGTTCTTGTTTATGGAAGATCTACCTCTTTTATCATAAACACGAGTACCTGGTCGGTAAAAATCTCTACGGGTATTGTGATAGGCTACACTGCTTCTATTATTATAGTAAACTACGTGCTGGTGATAGCTATAACGCACAGGGTTGTAGTATCTTCTATAAGGCATATCATAAACTATGCAATGGCTGTATATGGGTCTGGCGTAATAAACGTGCCACGGACGATATACATAATAAGGATTGTAAATATTTATCGCTCCATTTACGTGTGAAAAATAACCGCGATTGTTATAAAAGACGTGTAAACCACCAACTCTTACAATACGTCTGTTATTATAACGAATATCTACATTGCCAGCTTGTGCAATACGCCCGTATTCATCATAATAAATAGGTACGTTTTCCACCTGTATTACAGCGCCATAGTCGTCATATTGTACGAAAGCATCATAATCATAACCTGAATTGTAACTTACGTTAACATTGCGCGAACTTATGGTTACTTGTGAACCTCTCCGAGATCCAATATATACGAAGTCGAATTGTCCGTCAGGGAAGACAGAGAATTCTACATCGTCTTCCACGAAAATGTATGCGTTTCCATCATAACTTCCTCTATAATTGTTTACACTTTCAAGGGAAGTTGCGTTTGCAGAAAACCCCATTAAAAGGATGCCGAAGATAAGTGCTATGTTTTTCATAATTTGAGATTTAAAGGGTTTGTACTTGCTTAAAATTCATTGGTTAGCTTAAGTACGGTTAACAACATTCAAAGGCCGTGCCAAAATTTTAAAGTGCTGATTATCAGAAGTAAATTCAAGATTCAAAATTTAAGACCCAGATTTCAAGTTTGATTAGTTTGATAAAATGAAAAACACCAATAAAAAATCCGCTGCAGTGTTTTACCACTTGCAACGGATTTTAAAAACTAACCAACCAAAAAACTAAAAGTCTAATTTCTTGATTTCAATTAGTGTGCCAAAAAAATAATTCTTCTAAAGTTTCTCTTTTAAATATCCAGCTGTAAATGATTCTTTGCTTTTCGCGACTTCCTCAGGAGTTCCTTCAGCTATAACTTTTCCTCCGTATTCGCCACCTTCGGGGCCAAGATCTATAATATAATCTGCACATTTTATAAGATCTAAATTATGTTCTACTACAATCACCGTATGGCCTCTATCCAATAAGGCGTAAAATGAAGCTAGCAGTTTTTTAATATCGTGGAAGTGTAATCCAGTGGTAGGTTCATCAAAAATGAATACCGTTTTTTCTTTTGAAGTACCTTTTACTAAAAATGAAGCCAGTTTAATTCTTTGCGCTTCCCCGCCCGAAAGAGTAGAGGAGCTTTGACCCAACTGTACATAACCCAAACCAACATCTTGGAGAGGTTGTAGTTTTGCAGCGATCTTATCCTGCTTGTGTTCCCCAAAAAATGCCACAGCATCATCAACCGTCATGGTGAGAATGTCGTCTATGTTTTTATTTTGAAATGTTACTTCCAAAACTTCTTTCTTAAAGCGTTTTCCATTACAGGTGTCACATATTAGATGCACATCGGCCATAAATTGCATTTCTACCGTAACTTCGCCTTCACCTTTACAGGTTTCACAACGACCGCCATCTACGTTAAAGGAAAAATGTTTTGGTTTAAAACCTCGAATCTCTGATAGTTTTTGCGAAGCGTATAAATTCCGAATATCATCGTAAGCCTTAATATAGGTTACAGGATTACTTCGGCTGGAGCGACCAATAGGGTTTTGGTCAATAAACTCAAGACTCTTTATAGTGTTGAAATCTCCAGTTATCTCTGAAAATTGACCAGGTTTCTCTCCATAACCCCCAATTTGACGAAGTAGCGCAGGATATAGAATTTTTTTAACCAAGGTACTTTTTCCACTTCCAGAAACTCCTGTTACCGCTGTAAATACATTCAGTGGAAAGGTGACATCTATATTTTTAAGATTATTTTGCCGAGCACCCGTAATTGAAACTTTGTTTTTTGACGTGCGGCGCTTTTTAGGCACTTCAATTTCCAGTTCTCCGTTTAGGTATTTTGCCGTTAGCGAATCTGATTTTAAAATCGCTGCAAAATTACCTTGTGCAACTACTTCGCCACCAAAGGTTCCGGCTTCTGGGCCGATATCTATAATTTGGTCAGCAGCTTTCATGATATCTTCGTCGTGTTCTACAACAATAACCGTATTACCTAAATCACGAAGCGCTTTTAAAACAACAATAAGTCTTTCGGTGTCTTTTGGATGAAGTCCTATGCTCGGCTCATCCAAGATATACATAGAGCCTACGAGACTACTACCCAAGGATGTTGCTAGGTTAATTCGCTGTGATTCACCGCCAGAAAGTGTATTCGATTTTCTGTTTAGGGTTAAATAACCTAAACCTACATCTCTTAAAAAGCCTAATCGGTTGTTTATTTCAAGTAATAAACGTTTCCCAACCTTGGTGTCGTATTCTGAAAGTTCGAGATTTTTAAAGAATGCTGCAGCCTTATCGAGCGGCAATTCAACCAATTCCTGAATGGCCGTACCGTTGATTTTAACGTATCCAGCTTCAGGTCTAAGTCGTTTCCCTTTGCAAGTAGCACATTTTGTTTTTCCGCGATAACGCGAGAGCATAACTCGGTTTTGGATTTTATAGCTTTTAGACTCTAAAAATGAAAAGAAAGAATTGAGACCTTCAAAATGTTCGTTCCCTTCCCAAACCAATTGCTTTTGGGCATCGGTGAGTTCGAACCAAGGTTTATGGATTGGAAAGTCGAATTTATAAGCGCTGTTCACTAATTGATCGCGATACCAGCTCATACTTTCCCCACGCCAAGGAAAAACTGCATTTTCAAATACTGAAAGTGCTGTATTTGGAATTACCAAATCTTCGTCAATACCAATAACATCGCCATAACCTTCACACACGGGGCAGGCGCCATAAGGATTATTAAAGCTAAAAAGATGTACGTTAGACTCCATAAAAGTCATACCATCTGCTTCAAAACGGTTGTTGAATTCCGTGATTTCTGATGAGGAAAGCTCTTCTATATATAATTCTCCTTTTCCTTCAAAGAATGCTATTTCCACAGCATCGGCCAATCGGTTATAAAAGTCTTCTTCATCTTTGGTGATGATTCGATCTACAACCAACTCAATTTTCTTAGGAAAAGATTTTTCATCTAATTCATCAATCCGTAAAACCTTGCCATTAGCTTTAATTCTGGAATAGCCTTGTTGTGCCAAAGCCTGAATTTTATTTTCCATACTTCTCCCTTCTTCCAAGATAATAGGAGCGAGGAGGAGCAATTTTTCACCTTCGGGAAATTTTTTAATAAATTTTATAACATCTGTTGTGGTGTCTTTTTTGACTTCCCTTCCAGAAATTGGTGAAATTGTTTTCCCTATTCGTGTATAAAGAAGTTTTAAGTAATCATAAATCTCGGTGGAAGTTCCAACGGTAGATCGCGGATTGGTGGAATTCACTTTTTGTTCAATAGCAATCGCGGGGGAAATTCCTTTTATAGAATCTACTTTTGGTTTGTCCAACCTTCCTAAAAACTGTCTGGCATAGCTGGAAAGGCTTTCCACATAGCGGCGTTGGCCTTCTGCATAAAGTGTATCAAAAGCTAGACTAGATTTTCCACTGCCCGAAAGCCCCGTAATTACAACTAATTTGTTGCGAGGGATGGCTACGGAAATATTTTTAAGATTATGAAGCTTTGCACCCTGAATGAGGATGTTCTTTTTAATATCTATGGTATCTATATTCAATTTATTTTCTCTTTTTTATCCCGAAAGCTATCGGGATTACAAAGATACTATATCGTTTTCACGAATGCACTTTTGAGATTAATATTATTATTTATAGAAAGTTTTAACCTTTTTTTTGGATTTGTGAATTCTTTGTTGTTATATTTACGGCTCTTAACGTCATATAAAAAAAATATTGCCTATAGCTGATCATTACTTTTAACAAATAAACATTTTTAATCAAACAACCAAAATCATAGTTGTTTATTTATTAAAGAAGTATTGATATGAAGCAAAGTAAAAGCACTGATGCGTTTTTAGTGAACGCATATATGAACGGTAATGAATCTGCACTTTCCGAGTTAATAACTCGCCACAAGCAAAGAATCTACAGTTTTATTTATTCAAAAGTATTTAACAGGGATATCGCTGAAGATATATTCCAGGATACCTTTATTAAAGTTATTAGAACCTTGAAAAAAGGTGCCTATAACGAAGAAGGCAAGTTTCTGCCCTGGGTGATGCGTATTGCCCATAACCTGGTGATAGACCATTTCAGAAAAAGCAATCGCATGCCTAAATTTGAGAATAATAGCGACTTTAATATCTTTTCTGTATTAAGTGATAATTCTCCTAACGTGGAAAAGCAGATGATCAAAGGTCAAGTTGAAGATGACGTGCGAAGACTGATTGAAGAACTTCCCGAAGACCAAAAGCAAGTCCTGATGATGCGTATGTATAAAGATATGAGTTTTAAGGAAATAAGTGAGCAAACAGGAGTTAGTATCAACACCGCCTTAGGACGAATGCGTTATGCTCTTATTAATTTGCGAAAAGTAATTGACAAGCATAATATTATATTGACCAATTGATACAATAAAATGATTTTTGCGACGTTATTTGGAAATAACCCTCAAAATAACTAAAGTTTATGCAAAAATTCTACTCTGAAACATCACGTTTGGACGGCGTGAATAAAAAACTTGTTCCAAAAGAAGAAACTATAAAGTTTCTTCTGGATTATTCGATGGCTTTAAGTGTTATAGATTATAATAAATTGAAGTTTGAAGCACTTCTAAACTAAACTTTGGAAAAACCCTGGAATTAGCTTTTCAGGGTTTTTTTTTTAGAATGTCGAGAAGTTTAAAAGTCGATGAGTTGAGATATCATAATTTGAAAACTATTTATTTTTCCTAAACTCCTAAACTCTCCTACGGCGGGCAAGCGCATTGACTCATCTCCTTTTTTTCTTCAAATAATCATTAATCACCGTTTTTCTACCAATTGTTTTCGTAATTATATCTTTCTCTAAATTCCAGCCTCTAGCGGGAGAATATTGTCTTCCGTACCAAATGATCTGCAAGTGAAGCGTGTTCCATAAATCTATTGGAAACAGTCTTTTTGCATCTTTTTCGGTCTGGACCACATTTTTACCATTTGTAAATCCCCAACGATACATTAATCTATGAATATGTGTATCCACAGGAAAAGCAGGAACATTAAAAGCCTGACTCATCACGACACTTGCGGTTTTATGCCCAACTGCCGGAAATGATTCTAAAGCTTCATAATTTGCAGGAACTTGTCCGTTGTATTTTTCAATCATCATTTTTGAAAGTCCATGGATTCCTTTAGCTTTCATAGGCGATAGTCCAACAGGTTTTATAATTTCCCGTATTTCCTCTACCGTCAACTTCACCATGTCATACGGATTATCGGCTATTTCAAAAAGAAGCGGGGTTATTTTGTTTACCCGAACGTCGGTACTCTGGGCTGAAAGCAATACGGCAATCAATAAAGTATATGGATCTTTATGGTCTAACGGGATAGGGATCTGAGGATAGATGCGGTTTAACGTTTCAATAACGAAGTCAACCTTTTCTTGTTTGGTCATTTTAAGTACTTTTATACAAAAATAGACAATATGAATACATTACAGGTTGGGGATAAAGCTCCAAATTTTAAAGTAAACGATCAAAATGGTAATACCATATCTTCTGATGACTACAAAGGAAAAAAATGGGTTGTGTTTTTCTATCCCAAAGCCAGTACTCCAGGATGTACAGCTGAAGTTTGTAATTTGCGCGACAACTACCAAGAACTTCAAGATCAGGGTTACGAACTTTTAGGTGTAAGCGCTGATAGTGAAAAACGACAGTTGAACTTTAAAGAAAAATATAAGCTCCCATTCCCTTTATTGGCAGATGAGGATAAAGAAGTGCTCAACGCTTTTGGTGTTTGGGGTCCAAAAAAGTTTATGGGAAGAACGTTTGATGGAATTCATCGAAAAACCTTCGTAATAAACGAAAAAGGAATAATAGATCGCGTAATTGATAAGGTGAAAACGAAAGATCACGCTGCGCAAATACTTGACTAGTCCTTGATTGGTGGTGATACAGCTTTGTAATTGAAAAGCTGCTTATCCTTTATTATTTCCGAAATACCGGGTGGCAGCAATTCCTCCCAGCCATCTTCACATTTTTCAATTTTAGTTAGAATTTCACGTGAAAAAATGTCCATATTCTCAGGTTTATAATCTGTGATATCCACTACTTTTCCATTGTACTTAAAGAACTTGTACAATTCTTTCATTCGTGGATGAACTTTTAGATTTTCACTAGTGATGAATTCTCCGGTTTCCGGATCTTTCATTGGATATAAATAGACTTTCAAATCCTTAAAGAAAAGTTTTCCGAAAGCTTCCAATATACCACCGCTCAAATGGCGATAATACTTTTCATCAAAAATATCTATTAAGTTATTTACGCCCATGGCAAGACCCATACGCATTTTGGTGTAGCGGGAAAAATATTCTACCAACTTATAATATTCCTGAAAATTTGAAATCATTACGGTATGACCTAAAGAACACAGTAGTCTTGCGCGATCCATAAAATCTTCCTCATCAATTTCACCTTCTGCACGTAAGTTCGAAAGTGTAATTTCGAAGATAACTTTCGTCCTGCTTTTTTCTACCCTGTTTTCATTTAAGAACATTTCGTAGGAACGCTCAAACATATCTATATTAACCTTGGTTACAGGTCTAAAACTACCCCGAAGCGCTAATATATTTTTCTTATATAGAATTTTAGCTGGCAATACGTTATGGCCGTCCGGATCGAACATTACCGCTTCGGTCATTCCATTTTTTATAAGCTGAAGACTCATCAGTCTATTATCTACCTCATTAAAGCGCGGGCCGCTAAAGTTTATGGTGTCTATTTCAATTTTATCTTTATCAATATGATCATAAAGATAACGAAGGAGTTTATTGGGTTCGTCATATTTATAATATGCACCATAAATAAGGTTTACTCCCAAATTTCCTAAGGTGATTTGCTGTAGTTGTGCATCATTTTCGTGGAAGCGAATGTGAAGTGTTATTTCGTTGTAAGGTTCATTCGGGTCAATCTGATACCGAATACCAACCCAGCCATGTCCTTTGTATTGTTTTGCAAAATCAATTGTAGCTACGGTATTAGCAAAGGAAAAGAAAAGTCTATTGGGGTGTTTATCACGATTTATTCGCTCTTCAATTAAAGCAAATTCGTGGGATAACATAGTCTGTAATCTAGATTCAGTAACATACCTACCGTCTTCCTCAACTCCGTAAATAGCGTCGCTAAAATCCTTGTCGTAAGCTGACATTGTTTTGGCCACGGTACCAGAAGCCCCACCAGCTCTAAAAAAGTTACGAACTGTTTCTTGTCCAGCTCCAATCTCTGCGAAGGTGCCGTAAATATTTTCGTTAAGGTTTATTCTTAAAGCCTTACTTTTTATGGAGGGAATATTCTCAAACTCCTTGTCTCCCAATATGGTTTCCGGCATGGTAACGTTCTATTTTCTTGTTAACAAAGGTAGCAAATACAATAGGTAAACAAAAAAAATACCAGTATTTTTGCCAAGATGAAATATACAAGCTTTATTATAAAAGCCCCATCAGAATTTCAAAAAAACGCACGGGGTCTGCCCTCTAAAAAACAACTAATTTAAACGGATGAAATCGAAATTTTCCGTAACCTTTCTCGGTACTGGAACCTCGCAGGGAATACCTGTGATTGGTAGCGACCACCCAGTATGTAAAAGTAATGACCCAAAGGATAAGCGCCTAAGGGTATCGGTTTTATTGTCTTGGGATAACTTTAATTATGTAATAGATTGCGGTCCAGATTTTAGACAGCAAATGTTGCGTGAAAATGTTTCAAGAGTTGATGGTATTTTGCTTACGCACGAGCATAGTGATCATACTGCCGGCTTAGATGATATTCGCCCATTCAATTTTATACAGGGGATTATGCCTTTTTACGCCCATAAACGTGTTTTTGATGATTTGCGTGAACGCTTTGCTTATATTTTTACAACGGTAAATAAATATCCAGGAGCGCCAAATATTGAAACTATTGAAATAGACAAGAGTACGGTTTTCACAATAGGTGGAAAAGAAGTTATTTCTATTGAAGCTATGCATAACACGCTTCCTGTTTTGGGGTTTCGCATAGGGGATTTCACATATTTAACAGATGTTAAAACTATTTCAGACGCGGAATTGGAGAAAGTAAAGGGAACCAAAGTCTTGGTGGTAAATGCCCTTAGGGAAGAGCCTCATTACTCACATTTTAATATTTCAGAAGCGCTTGAATTTGTTGAAAAGGTGAAGCCGGAAAAAACATATTTTACACATATTAGTCACATGATGGGCTTTCACGCAGACGTAGAGAAAAAACTTCCGAAGAACGTTCATTTGGCTTTTGATACACTTACCATAGAAATTTAATTATGAGAAATAAGATTTTTTTGTACCTGTTTATTTTTGCTGTATTGTTCATCATATTTCAATATATGAATGAGAAGAAAATTTTTGAAGCACAGGGAATCAAAATAGAAAGAACAGAAGCGAAGTTGCAAAAGGAAACCGATTCTTTGGGAGTACTGCAAGATCAAATAAGGAATTTGAATTACTTCACATTACAAGGAAATGAAAATGCCATGACCTATTTGGAAAAGATGGGTTATGAGGCTGCAGAGGTTGAAGCAATGGTTTCAGATCAAATCTATGATTCCAATTTAACAAAAGGAAACAATTCATTGATACCTTTTGAAGGAATGAACGGGGATATGAAAATAAACAAATTGAAATTCCTAAACCACAAATGGATCCAAGCTGATTTTACCGATGGAAAATATTGGGGTGAAATGATTATAGCATATTCCTTTGATGAAAATAAAGAACTAAAATTGAAAACGCTAGCTTCATTTCTATATCCGAATTGAGGTGAAGAGTTGAGGAGTTTAGGGTTTAGGAGTTAAAAAGTTTAGGAGAGCGGTAAGCGTTTAAAGGTTTCTTTAAACGCTGAATTTTTTAATTTTTCCGACTACCGACTACCGACTACCGACTACTTTTCACCGAGCCATTCCTTTAATTCGTGAAAATTCTGAGGCGCAACTCCGTGACCAACCGGAAACTCTGAATAGGTACATTCAATATTCAGTTTCTTTAGGAAAGGTTCCGTTTTTCTGGCCCATTGCACTGGGATTACTTGATCTACGCTTCCATGTGAAGTATAAACACTCAATTTATTAAAGTCATTATTTTCATAACCAGCTTTTAGAATTTCTTCGTTTATATATCCACTTAAACCGATTACATTCTTCACTTTTTCAGGATAGCTTAACGCAACTGCGAAACTTAAAATTGTTCCTTGGCTGAAACCTAAAAGAGTAACGTCTTGGCCATTAACCTTATATTTTTCAACAACTTCATCTATACATTTTGAAACCAACTCTCGCGAGGCAATTGCTTGTTCATCATCGCTGAATTTTCCTTGGGAATCATCGAAGTAGATATTGTACCAAGCATTCCCGGATGGTTGCATTTTGATTGGAGCTTTTAGGGATACGATTGCATATTTTTCAGGCAATTCGCTGGCAAAGGAGAATAAGTCATTCTCATCGCTGCCAAAACCGTGGAGCATAATTATAACCGGTGGTTTTTCAGAAGAATTTTTAGCTGCTCTAAAATTGTGCTCTAAAAGTAAAGTTTGTTTTTCCATAGTTTGCAAAAATAATCAAGACCTTTTAAACTGAAGTGACTTCAGCATAAAAGGTCTTGTTAAAAGTTTTTATAAAATTAAATTCCCTTAAACCATTCTTGAAATTGCTCTCCCAAGAAAGGAACAGGTTTCATTTCACCTTGTACCGCACTTACTAGCCCTAGAATCCAGAATACTAATAACGCCAGTTGTATAATTGATGAAAGAATCCAAATCCCAAGAACTCCTGAAACTATTGCTAAAACAACACCTACGCACATAATTCCTAAGGCTTGACGAACGTGGAATGAGCCCAATGCGGTTTTATTGCCGTTGTTCATCACCAAAGCTATAATCCATCCAATCAAGGTTATATAGGCAATGATGGCAACTGTTTTACCATTATCAGTATTTGTATCCATATTTTTTTTGTTTAGGTAAGAAGTTTAAGATTTAAAGATAGCCAATACTTTTCAACTTAGAAACTTAAACCACTCCTGAAATTTTTCACTTAGAAAAGGAATTCCTCTGCGCTGATTATAGAAAGCCATCGCCCAAGAATACAACCATAATACGCAACATAACATCCAAAGAACATCACCAACAGTTACATCAATTTGTGATTGTATAACGAGTGAAATGATAAATAACAAGAAAAGTCCAAACATATTTTTTATATGCCATGTGGCAAAGGCATGGTCTTCATCTGTATTAATAAAATAGGCAATTATAAACCCTACAAAAGGCGCATAAGCAATTAAAGCAGTAGATTTTCCTAATGGAGAAGCACTCATTATTCTTTTGTTATCAATTGGTTATTAGCAAATATTCCGTAAACTTTGCCTTTTAGCTTAATGCCTAGTAATGCAGCGTTTTTGGAGGTGGAAAGAATATCATCCTCAGCAAATTTAGAGATTCCATCAGGGTTAAAAAGTGTAAATTCTGCTATATTGCCTTCCTCAATTTTTCCTGCCTGGCCGCCAGGCTGGTCTGAAGGAATTTTAAAAACATTTTTTAATCCAGTAAGAGCCTTAACAGATTCTTCAGTGCCCAATAAATTATTTAAGGCTCCAAAACAGGCTTCAAGACCAATACTTCCGAAAAGTGCTTGCTCAAATTCTGTTTTTTTATGCTCTATATCAATTGGGTTGTGGTCCGTGGTAACACCGTCGATAACACCTTCTTTTAGTCCTTTTAGCAAAGCTTTGTTGTCCTCTTTGGTTCTTAGCGGAGGCATCAATTTATAATTCGTGTCGAACTCATCTAAAATGGAATCCGTTAAAACCAGATTAAAGATGGAAACGCTGCAAGTAACGTGCAAGCCTTTTTTCTTGGCATCCTTGATCAATTCCACAGATTTTTTTGTGGAGATAGTAGGAATATGAAGTTTTCCACCAGTGTACTCCAGAATATAGAGATCTCGGATTATTTGAAGTTCTTCGGAAAGTGCAGGAATTCCTTTTAAACCAAGCCGGGTGCTGTTTACTTCTTCGTTAACCACACCATTTCTAGCCACCGATTTTTCAAATGGAAATGACTGAACTAGACCATCAAAGTTTTGTGTGTACTGTAATGCTATTTTTAATAAATTCGGATTGGCGATCGGCTGTTTATAATCGTAAAAAGAAACGGCTCCTTCATTCTGCATATCATATAATTCGGCTAGATCTACTCCTTTGCTTCCCACGGTTAAAGCGCCAATAGGGTAGAGGTTTACCGCATTTCCTTCAGCTTTTGATTTTAAAAATTTTATGTGACCTTTGCTGTCCGTAACTGGAAAACTGTTCGCGTTTACCGCAACACTCGTGAATCCGCTTAAAGCTGCAGTTTTTAAACCATTGTCAACCGTTTCCCGCTCTTCAAATCCAGGTTCTCCAAAAGATACACTGCTATCAAACCAGCCTTGGGAAACGTGCAGATTATCAAGCGAAACCTCTTTTACTTTTCCTGCCCATTCGGTAGGCAGGTCGGACGGTTGAATTTTTGATGCTATTTTTGAAATCTTTCCGTTTTCAATCAAAATATCACACTTCTTTAAATGATGACTGCTTGTAGCATCAACAATAGTGGCAGATTTTAGTAGTACTTTCATATTTTAAAGTTCATACTTCGGTTTCGCTCAGTAACCGAATATTTTAGGTTCATTTGGATTTTCGCATTCATTTTTGGTCGCTGAGTGGCGCCGAAGCGTTATTGAAAAATTTTAGAATAAGCATTTCGCATATTAAAAACACAAATGCAAAAATAGCAAACCATTTCCAAAAACTGTTTATAGAATTGGCTTCCGTTATAGAATCAAAAAGGTCATCGATACTTTTGTAAACGTTGGCACCTTTCCAGTTTTCAGCATTTACATATTGTAATTCACTTTCTTTTCTAGAATAATTATAACTTATGTTTTTCAGAAACTCGTTTTCTTTAACTATTTGATAATTACCATCTTTTGAAGGATCATCAACAGTAGTCATTAAAACATAGTTTGCCTTGGTCTGTTGTTGTGGAATAAACTGCGAAGTGGAATCTCTTATGGTCAAAATTTCATCTGATGCTAATTTCACCGGAATAGCGATAGCATTTTGCTCACCTATTGTATAGTAAAGACGTGGTAGCGGTAAACTTTGCAATGCCATATTATAAATGCTTGGCACTACTAACGGCGAGCTTTGGAAATTGGAATTCTCTTTATTTATTGCAGCTGTAAAGAAGAATGTTTTATTCTTTTGAAGTAAGAAGGCTTTGTTGTCTTCAAAAATCAGGGCAGGAGTGGCATTTGTAGAAAGATCGTAAAACGAGTTTACTTTTGGATATTGAAAATTCACTACTTCTTTTTCAAAAACATCTTTAAACAAAGGATGTGAAAAAGCAATTTTTGTAATCTTTTTATCTCGCGTCACTTCCTTGGAAAGCGTTCCCAATGCTGATGTTTGTAGAAAGTTGTTGTAGCTGTCCAAATTTGCTTCAGAAGAAGGAATAACAAGTATACTTCCACCTTCGTCGCTAAAGGCCTTTAAAGCTGTGTTTAAAGACGCAGGAATTTCCTCCAACTCGTTAAGGATAATGAAATTTTGTTCGGAAATTTCATTGTAGTTCAGCGTTTGAAAAGTCTGTTGTGTAAACTGAAATTCTTCCTTTTCAAAAAGACGCTGCAAAAACGTACCGTCTGCTTCGTTGATAGCGAGAACCTTTATTTTTCCAGGCTTATTAATGCTGAAGTATAATGTGTTATCAAACGGAAGGTTGGGATCGTTCACTTGTAATTTCCCTAAAAAATCTGTTGCATTTTCTATGTCGAAGGTTGCAATCCCATGGTTGTTCTGTGAAAAATCCAAAGCCGTTTTGGCTACCAGTTTTTCATTGTTGAATAATGAAATGGTCGCTTCATTAATATCGTCATCTTGCTTTGACGCCTTCACTTTTAATTGTGTAGTAGAAGTATTTTTGGATGCAACAAACACGCTGTCCAGCGCTATATTAGCGCGTTTTACAGCTTTCAGTTGCACGGCGTCCACGATCAAATTCTCTGGAAGTTCTGGAAAGACTTCTTTTTGCTGAAAATCTGAAATAAAAATCAAGCGTTTCTGAATTCCCTTTTCATTGGAGAAAAGCTGGTTCGCCTTAAGAAGGACTTGGTTTGGATTTAACTGGTTTTGCGAATAATCAATTGAAAGCACTTCATTTTTAAAATCTTGTGGAGAACTATTTTTTCTTTCTGAATTATTTGAAAACCAACTTAGTTTTCCAGCACTACTCGTTTTATTATATAAGTCCTGTAAAGCGCGCTCCAAAAGAGGGCCATTGTTTCCTTTAAGCTGCATACTAAAGGAATTGTCTATATAAACAACCGTTTCTTTTTCTTGGTTTAAAGCTGTTTTTGAAGCGGTAAAAGGTTGGGCAAATGCAATGATGATGCAAGCTAATGCAGCTAGGCGCATTAGAAGCGTCAGCCATTTTTTGAGCTGCGAACTTTTCCGAGTTTGGATAGTCACTTTTTTCAGGAAAGCGACATTCGTAAAATCTATTTTTTGAAAACGCCTAAGTTGAAATAAATGAATAAATATCGGGATAAGTAGCAGGAAAAGGGCGTAAAGAATTTCTGGGTGTTTAAACTGCATTCCTATAAATATTGTCCAAAGATAGAAAATGGAATGTAATATTACCTATTTCTTAATGCTAAAGGTAAAGATACTTCCTTTTCCCAGTTCAGACTCCAAAGAAATGCTTCCCCCAAGCTTCGAGACTAGGTGTTTTACAGTAGCTAAACCAATTCCGGTCCCTTCATTTCCGTTGCGGTCTTTTATTCCAGTCGTTTTAAAAAGATTGAATATTTCATCCTGTACGCCAAGATCAATTCCCATTCCATTGTCTGAGACAGAAAATTTATAGGTATCGGTTTCTTCGGTGTAAACCACTGAAACTTTTCGTTGTTTATTGTGATTGTATTTTAGGCCGTTGTCAATTAGGTTAAGAAAAATCTGGCAGAGTGCGAGCTTATTGATATTGTATAGCTCGCCTTTTTGTGGATAATCAAAAACAATATCATCAGTAACCAAAATTTCTCCAATTTCTCTAAAAAAATGTTTTAAGGTAATATCCATTTTTTGATACTCTAATAATTCATCTGATTTATAAAAATTTAGAATACCATCAATATAACTGCGTAAAGTAGAGGAGGATTCTTCAATATAATCCAGATACATTTCTGAGTCATCTGACAACTTCGCTATGTTTTCTTCACGTAGTAATCTTGTGAGGGAAGTGATATTGGCCAATGGAGATTTAAGGTCGTGAGATACTACGTGAGCGAACTTGGAGAGTGCATCGTTCTTTCGTTGTAGCTCAGCTTGATACTTCATTAAAAGATCGTTTTTTTTCCTTAGCTCTAATAAATTTACTGTTTGGGCTGCCAAAGCGATTAATGCGGCTTTTTGAAGTTCGGTTAGTTCTCTCGCTTTATGATCAAAAATACAAAGCGTTCCGAGTTTAAATCCTTGGGGATTTTGAAGAGGTACTCCCGCATAAAAGATTGCCTTTGAGTCTTTCACTAATGGATTCTCTTTAAATCTCGAGTCTTTGGAGGCGTCTTCAACAATAAAAATTTCACTATCACCTAAAATGGCATGACCACAAAAAGAAATATCACGTGGCGATTGGTTGAAATCTAATCCAGAATGCGATTTAAAAAAAATTCGATCATCGTCCAGAAGTGCTATTAATGAAATGGGTACTTCACAGATTTTTGCAATTAGATTGGTAATATTATCAAAATCAATTTCAGAAGATGTGTCAAGTATAAAATATTCCTTTAGTGCCGCAAGCCGTTCTTTTTCATTTTCAGGGAGTTGAGGGGAAATCATATATTAGTTGAAGTGCATTTTTATTGAAAGTAAATATATAAGGAAACTAGTGCCTTAAAAAGTGGTTTAACAGAATAAAAACAAAAGCTTAATTCTTCTTGATGCTAAACTCGAAACTTGTTCCTTTTCCAAGCTCAGAAAAAACAGAAATAGTCCCATTTAGCTTCGTAACTAATTTTTTAACGGTTGATAAACCGATACCGTTTCCTTTTTTTCCGTTTCGGTCTAAAGTGCCAGAGGTTTCGAAAAGTTCAAAAATATGAGGTAACTTCTCCTTAGAAATTCCCATACCGTTGTCAGTGATTTTAAATTGATAAAAACCATTTTTCTCCTCACAGTCGAGGTCAATTTTTATCTTTTCTTTTTCGTTATATTTTAAGCTATTTCCAACTAGATTAAGGATTATTTGCTCTAAAGCAGGTTTGTTCGCTTGCATTTCTATATTTTCCTCGGGCAGGTTTATCTCGCAGTCAATATTAATATTCATCAACTCGATTATTTCCTCCAAAAGATCATTGCTATCAAAAACTTCTTCAGATAAAGAGGCTGTTCTATCACTTTCGTAATGCTCCAAAAGCCCTGTAATGTATTCACTTAGTGTAAATGAAGATTGCTTTATGTAATCTAAATAGTCCCTTCCTTGATCGTCTAAAAGCGATCCGTATTTGGTGCGGAGCATATCAGAAGTAATTATCATATTAGCCAACGGCATCTTCATATCGTGCGAAACGAGTCCAGCAAAGTTTTTTAGTTCTTCGTTTTTTTCTTTGAGCTCCCTTTGAACCTCCATTAGGGTTTGATTTCGCTTTCTGGCCTCGAATAAATTTACAACTTGATATGCCAATGAAATAAGTGCGTTTTTTTGAGATTTTGTAAGTGTGCGTGGTTTAGTGTCGAAAACACAGAGCGTGCCCAACGGATAACCATCAGAATTCACTAAACGTACGCCAGCATAAAAAATAGCCTCCATGTCTTTAACAAGCGGGTTGTTTTCAAAACGTGAATCTTTTCTGGCGTCTTCCACAATAAATAAGTTGCTTTCATCTAAAATTGCGTGACCACAAAAGGAAGTATCTCGTGGCGATTCATTAAAATTAAGACCGTAATATGATTTCAAAAAATTACGATCAGCATCCATCAGCGTCACCAAAGAAATAGGCACATCACAGATGCTTGCTGTAAGTGCTGTAATATTATCAAAATCTTTTTCAGGGAGGGTGTCTAATAATTGATATGAGCGAACGGCTTCTAGTCGCTGTTTCTCATCTATGGGGAGGTTTGGTGTTATCACAGTCTTTTATCTAATTTTTTCTTTAGAGTTCCTCAAAATGAAGCCTCAGATAAGAGGTAAATGTACGACATTTTATAAAGATTTGTTAAACAGAGATCATTTGTGCGATACGAGTTAATATTTGAACTAAAAGCGTTCAAAAACACCCAAGCCAAATAGGGCAAAATCATATTTTGCTGGATCTTTTACATCCAATTTTCGTAGTGCAGTGTCCAGTTCGGTTACAGCCTTGGCGTCATTTTGTTTTCTACTCAATAATTGGAGTTTTCGAGCAACATTTCCGCTGTGAACATCTAATGGGCATGAAAGTAGGGAAGGGGAAATACTTTTCCAAATTCCAAAGTCTACACCTGCAGTATCGTTGCGAACCATCCAACGTAGAAACATGTTTATTCTTTTGGCTGCGGAATTTTTTAATGGATCACTAACATGTTTTTCTGTTCTAGGCAGATGTTCAAGTTCAAAAAATATTTTTTTAAAATGATGAATGGAAGGTTGCAAGGAATTATCGTCTATATATTTGGTGAAAACACTTTCCAAGCCACCGTGATTTGTATAAATATTCTGAAGTGATTTAAAAAAGTAAAATAAATCTTCACTATTGAAAGTGCGATGAACAAAACTGGAAAGAGAATCTGCTTCCTTATCTGAAAAATTCATCACAAAGTCATAAGGTGAATTCCCCATCAAATCTACCAATTGCTTTGCATTGTTAATTATACTTTTCCGGTTTCCCCAAGCAATGGTCGCAACCAAAAACCCGGCTATTTCAATATCTTCTTTTAAGGTGAAAAGATGTGGGATTTGAATTGGATCGCTCTCAATAAACTTTGGATTATTGTAGAGTATAACTTTTGCGTCTAGGAATTCTTTGAGTTCACTTTTGGTCATAACTGTGTGCTTCTTTCTAGCTCAGTAACCGAATATTTGTACCTTAATTGCAATTCGATATTTTTTTGAACTTAATATTTGGAATTTGAAATTTGGTACTGGATACTTGGAACTTTAGCTTACGATAAGCCCGTCCTGCATCACCAACTTTCTATCTGCCATATTTGCAAGCTCTTCATTGTGAGTTACAATGACAAATGTTTGTCCAAATTCGTCCCGTAGTTTAAAGAAAAGATTGTGCAGGTTTTCTGCACTTTCCGTATCTAAATTTCCACTGGGTTCATCGGCAAGTATTATTGCCGGGTTATTAACAAGTGCACGAGCTACTGCTACCCTTTGTTGTTCACCACCAGAAAGTTCGCCTGGTTTATGTTCCTCTCTATGTGAAAGTCCCAAAAAAGAAAGTAATTCCTTAGCCCTTTTAATGGCATCGACTTTTGGGGTGTTTTTTATAAATGCTGGAATACAGACGTTTTCAAGCGCAGTAAATTCGGGTAAAAGTTGATGGAATTGAAATATAAATCCGAGATTCTCATTTCTGAATTTGGCTAACATTCTTCCAGAAAGTGAACCGATATCAACATCGTTAATTTTTAATTTTGTTTTGTTGTCCTGAAAAGAGTCTAATGTTCCCAAGATCTGCAACAATGTAGTTTTTCCAGCTCCTGAAGCACCGACAATGGAAACAATCTCACTTTTTTTTATATGAAGGTCAACACCTTTTAAAACGTGTAAATTATCATAGTATTTATGAATATTTTGGGCTTCAATCATAGCAAAAAATTAGATTGTGAAAGTACTATTTATAGAACTATAATACAATCCAATTATATATATTGTTGTTTTCTCAAATTAACGGTTTATTTTTGACACCGAATTCTTAAACAAAAAGCTCATGTCTTCATATAAATATTTCGAAGAATACGATAAACCAGTAACCGACAATTTAACTGAAAATTATACTCAAATTTTAAAAGGCATAGGAGAGGATGTTGCGCGAGAAGGCATTGTAAAAACTCCAGAGAGAGCAGCTAAAGCTATTCAATTTTTAACATCAGGCCACTGTCAAGATCCTGAAGCCATATTAAAGAGCGCCATGTTTGCGGAGTCTTATCGCGATATGGTAGTTATAAAAGATATTGAACTTTATTCTTTGTGTGAACATCATATTCTTCCCTTTTTCGGAAAGGCACACGTGGCCTATATTCCAGATGGCCAAATTGTGGGTTTGAGTAAAATTCCTAGAATTGTAGATGTTTTCGCACGTAGACTGCAGGTCCAGGAGCGTTTAACCCATGACATTTTAGAATGTATCAATAACACCTTAAAACCAAAGGGAGTTGCGGTGGTTATTGAGGCCTCACATATGTGTATGATGATGCGTGGAATTCAAAAACAAAACAGTGTAACTACTACTTCAGGTTTTCGTGGACAGTTTGAGTCCATTCAAACTAGAAATGAATTTCTTAAATTGATTAGTAGCGATCTTTCGTAATTATTTATTCCTATCTTTATATCGCTTAATGGCAGTAAAACATTTCTTGGAATGTTTTTTGAGTTACTATATTTAAAAATCAAAATGGAAAACGAAAAATATACTTTATTGCGTCAGGGAATCCTGTTTGACCTTATTGGGATGTCAAGCATGGCTATTCCAATTGTAGGGCCATTTTTAGATATAATTTGGGCACCTTATGCAGCAAAAAAGATGAGTGATATGTATAAAGGAACAGAGGGTAAAGTTGCTTCTGTAATAGTGTTTTTGGAAGAAATCCTGCCATTTACAGATATAATTCCAACATTTACCTTAATGTGGCTTTATACATTTGTTTGGAAAAAACAACCCACACGTCGAACTATTAAAATTAGATCAAACGAATAAAAAAAAGCCCCATTTCGGCAGTCATGGTCGGAATTTCTTCCGACCATGACTGCCCATTTCGGAGCTTTTTCATTAGATTTCTACTTTTAGATTTACATTTATACTTCTGCCAATATTAAAAATCCCTTCTGGTTTAAATCGCGATAGATGCGAAACATATTTTTTATCGGTTAGATTCGTTCCATTTATACCGATCGTGAACATTGCTTTTTGAAGTTTAAAGCTACTTTCAATTCCGGCACTCAAAAGTGAATATCCACCAGTATTGGTTTCAAAATTACTAACGTTCTTCTGGTCGAAGGTATTTTCGAGCGTAATAAAAGCCGTACTGGATTTTCTGGTTTTACCATCGTCCAATTCTACTCTAAAAGTATTTCGTAATGAATTAGCCGGAATTAAAGGCAGATACGCATCGTTGCTCAATTGCCCGGTAACGGTTTCAAAACTACTTTCAAGGTGCAACCAATCTAATGGATGTGGGTGCAAGTGAAACCCAAATTCTCCGCCATAGAGTTTTGCATTATCTTGAAGGTAGTCATAAACTTGAGTTTCAGCTATTACTTCATTGGTAGGTGAAATAAAAATATAATCGTTTACAGCATTATAAAAACCATTGGCGAAAAATTCAATATGTTTATTTCTGTATTCCAAAGAAATGTCTGTTTGGAAATTCTGTTCGTTCGTCAAATTTTGATTTCCACGTTCGTATCGATTTGTGCCTTCGTGTATGCCATTAGAAGTAAGCTCGGCCAAGTTTGGAGCTCTAAATCCACTAGCCATATTAACACGTACAGAAAGGTTTTTAAATAAATCCATTTTCGCCCCTAGAGCAGCCGTAAAACTTGTAAAGGTTTTATTTAGCTGGGGAATATAATCTTCATCTGATGGATTTCGAGCTGCATCGCTTTCAATTTTTCTGGCATCAAAACGAATTCCAGCCTGTAAATCCAGCTTTTCCAAATGATAGTGAGAAGTTGCCAAAAGACCTACATCTGTAGTATTGGCATTTGGAATCAGTATTTCCTCTCCTGTATTTTTATTATTCTGAAACATTCCCTGGAGTCCTATAATGGTTTCAAATCTCCCTAATTGCGGAAGATTGTATTTTACATCATAATTGAAAGTGCTCAATTTCATGCGTAGTGCTGCAGTGTCTGCTTCCTCTTCAAACTCGCGCCGATCATTAAACAAATAGCCCAATTTTATATCTAATGTAGATTTGTTTAAGAAAATAGTATTGTCAAAACTCAAAATATGATTGTCTATTTCCTGAAAAGGAAGTTCTAAATCTTTTGATCGGGTTTGTTCACCAATTTCTTCAGGAATACCAATGTTTGAGCGGTTGTAATTATAACGAAGTGTGGATTTAAACTTTGAGCCCAAGTATTGTAATCCCGTCTTTAGATCTTTTTCATTGAAACGGGAATTGGTTACTCGATAATCTGCTCCGGTATCATAATCACTAAAGGAAGAGTAGGAGCCACGAGCCAAGAACTTCAGTTTTTCACCTGAAGTTTTAATACCGATATTGGTTGAAGATCCTAAAGTATTTGAAAAATAGGAGCTGTTTAAATCACCGTGGGTTTCTCCAGAAATTGCAAATTTCTCAGGATTAAGATAAAGTACACCTCCCAAAGCATCGCTTCCGTAAAGCAAGGATGCAGGGCCTTTTATTACTTCTACACTTTCAATACCGGAATCATTTACGCCCAAACCGTGTTCGTCTCCGAATTGTTGGTTTTCCAGGCGAACGCCTTGTGTATACGTCAAAACTCGATTGGAACTCAAGCCTCGAATTACGGGTTTTCCAATTCCTGTACCAGTACTTATAATATCTACACCGGCAATATTTTTAATGCCATCTGCTAATGTTACAGCACCGGAAGAACTTAGATCTTTTGTAGAAATACGCTCCACTTTCATTATATTCTCACTCTGTAATTTATGGAAGGGAGTAGAAACGATCACTTCTTCCATTTCCACGGCGCTTTCATCCATTTCTATATTTTCGATGATACTTTTATCCTTCGAGAAAGCTATTTTCTTGGAAACGGTCGCAAAACCGAGAGAAGAAAATATCACATTATAATTTCCATCAGGAATGTTGTTTAATTGGTAATTGCCGTCAAAATCAGCTACTGTGCCTTTTTCCAATTGTGGAATATAGATTGTGGCTGAGACGGGTTGGTTTAAATTTTTTGAAGTTATTGTTCCGTTTAAGGAGTTTTGTGAGCTCGCTGCAGTATATAAAAATAGTACTGCAAGCAAACATAAAATATTTTTCATGCTTCTTGATTTTTTTTAAAATTTTTAAAAGATGTATGCTTATAAAATCAAGAAAGCAGCGGAGGACCTCTTAGGAAATAGTGTATGTTATTTGTTGTGAATTCTGGTAGTAGATAAATAATTTTCGTTGTGTGAAAACTATTTATTACCGTAAATTCAGGAAGGCTTTGTGCTTCAAAACTAAAAATTGAAAAATGAAAATCACAAATAGAACAATCCAATTGTTTTTTGTGAATATGGACAGAAAGATCTGTACATACTTCGTGTTCGTGATCTTCAAAGGTATGCGCAAATTTTACGGCAGTAGGAAATAGCAAAGCCAGCGAGAAAATCGCGGCTATTACAATTTTAAATATGTCTTTTTTTAAAATCATTTTTTAAGTAAAAACCCTAAACCCATTCTGCGGAGCATTTTCTTTTCAAAACCCCAGAAAAACTCGAACTCGCCAAAAACCCATCCAAAAAGTACCAAGAGTACCTGATAGACGGGGAAAATAATTAATATTCGAAAAGGCCAGTATACATACCAGCCTAGTTCCCTTTTGATCTCAAGGAATTCAGTAATTGGTGCGGCTAATTTGGCAGCAGAGCTACCAGTGATTGCAAACACCAAAAAGATTATAAAAAGTTGGCCGTTGGTTTGAACATTCCAACGTTCTTTTAGTTTTTTCAATTTCTTCCGCTTATAAATTTTTGGTTGTACTTGTCTTGAAAATAAACGAAGTAATTGTAAAGAAGGTAGTTTACTTCATAACCATAATCAACCGTAGGATCATAGTTTATTTGTTCGGAATATAGAGTGCTAGGGTATTTTCCAGGGCTTAATACGCGACTATTAAATTCTGAAACAAAGCTTCTGTTTTTTGATTCCAATAATGATTGACCATAAAATCCGCGAGGAGGCTGAGAGATTAACCAAGAATCAAAACCAGGCTCAATGATCAGAATTTCATAATCGAGATCATCATTTCCAATGCGAATAGTATCGTTTTTAATAACATCTGAAGAGGAAGAACTGCTCATTTTATTGCCAGTTCCACAACTGTAGATGGCAACGCATATAGAAAATAAAAGAATAAGTTTTTTCATCAGATTATTTATTTATCGGTTGATTTTTCCTAGAATAAAATTTATTGGAGCAAAGTTAAACAATGTAGGTATAATCCTCATGCCATTTCACTGCAAAAAAAAAATACCTTCAGTTAAATAACGGATGGTATTTTAAATATAAATTGATATAAAGATTTATTTTCCGAACATTCCACCAAGCATCCCACCAATTCCGCCGTTATCACCGTCCTTTTTATCATCCCCACCAGTAAACATACCCGCAATATCGTCTAAAACACTACCGTCGCCATCGGAATCTAATAAGCTTTCTATTATGGATTGACTCCCGCTACTATTTCCTAAAAATGAACCCAACAAACTGCCAATGCCTCCTTCTTGCACATTTTCCTTTCGCTTCTTGTTTCCTAAAAGCCCCATTAAAACTGGAGCAGCCATTTTAATAATTTGTCCAACAGAATTAGAATCAACACCACTTGCACGGCTTATATTATTCTCAACTTTAGATTGATTTCCACCAAGTACATGGCTTAAAATACCTGCACCGTCATTCATTAAACTTGAATCGGCACCTCCACCGCCTAAAAGACCACCCAATTTATCTAAAATTGAACCATCGTGACGATTGTCTTCCAAGGCATTGTTTAAATTTTTAGCTCCTTCTGGCGTTGAAGCATTTCTTTTCATGGCCCCCATTAGTGCTGGAAGCGCCATACTTAATACGGTTGCTGTTTTATCAGGAGATTGTCCTGTTTGTGCACTCGCTCCGCCAATGAGTTGCTTGCCCATATCGCTGCCTAATAAATCTAAAATTGAACTCATTTTGTCTTGTTTTTTGATTAATAAGCTAAGATAATAAAATCACGGTTAAGCCTTTACCATAATATTGATTATTTGCTCTGCAAGCTCAACCCCAATACGATCTTGCGCTTCTTCGGTAGCTGCTCCTATGTGTGGGCTGAGTGAAATCTGATCATTCATTAAAACCTTTATGGATGGAGTAGGTTCATTTTCAAAAACATCTAGTGCCGCAAAGGAAATCTTGCCATTTTCAATTGCTTCCAAAAGTGCATTTTCATTAAGAATTCCCCCACGAGAAGTGTTGACGATACCAACACCGTCCTTCATTTTTGAAATTTCTTCCTTACCAATTAAATAACCCGATTGGGAAGGTACGTGCAGGCTAATAAAATCACTATGCTTAATTAATTTATCTACGGGAGCCGTTTTTATTTTTAAGGTTATTTCTTGTCCATCGTAAAAACTTAAGGTGATATCTGCTTCCCCCACTTCATGGTCGCTGGCAATTACCTTCATCCCACAACCCAATGCTATTTTGGCAACTTGACGACCAATTCTTCCAAACCCAATGATTCCTAGTGTTTTTCCTCTAAGCTCTCTTCCACCGGCATAGACTTTTTTCAAATCCTTAAATTTTGTGTCACCATCCAAAGGCATGTTCCGGTTTGAATCGTGTAAAAAACGGACACCGCCAAATAGGTGTGCAAAAACAAGCTCTGCCACAGATTCTGATGAAGCAGCTGGAGTATTTATTACTTCAATTCCATTTTTACGAGCGTAATCCACATCAATATTGTCCATGCCCACACCGCCACGACCAATTATTTTTATTGATGGACATCCATCAATAATGTCTTTCCGTACTTTGGTGGCGCTACGTACTAGAAGAACCTCAACTTTGTGTTCATTGATATAATTTTCAAGTTGTTCTTGTGCAACATGGACCGTTAACACTTTGAAGCCTGCATCTGTTAAGGCATCTATTCCACTTTTTGAAACTCCGTCGTTTGCTAATACTATCATATTTATTGGTTGTGTTTTACCCCTAAATCCCATAAAGGGGACTTTTAACGCGGGTAAATTATTTTATATTTTTAACTTCTATTAATACAGTTTTCTCCCCCTTTAGAGGGCAGGGAGGCTTATCTAATTCTATGCGCCTTTTTCCGTAGCCTGCATTACATCTACCAATACTTGTACGCTTTCAAGTGGCAAGGCATTATACATAGACGCGCGGTATCCGCCAACACTTCTATGTCCGTTTATTCCATTGATACCGGCTTGTTTTATTTGATCGTCAAAAGTTGCTTTTAATTCTTCATTTCTTAGATTGAAGGTAGCATTCATTGTTGACCTATCTTCTGTATTGGCCACAAAACCTTTAAACAAAGGATTGCGATCAATTTCATTGTATAAAATTTCGGCTTTTTTGTTGTTCTCTTTTTCGATGACTGATATTCCACCCAAATCTTTTAACCATTGCAAGGTCAACATAGAAACATACACCGGAAAAACAGCTGGTGTATTGAACATACTGTCCTTTTCAATCTGGACTTTGTAATTTAACATTGAAGGAATTGCTCTTGAAACCTTCCCCAAAATATCTTCCTTTACTACAACGAGCGTAGTTCCTGCAGGGCCCATATTTTTTTGCGCACCTGCATAAATTAAACTGAATTTTGAAAAATCCAGCTGTCGCGAAAAAATATCGCTGCTCATATCGCAAACCAGCGGTACTGCGGTTTGTGGGAAATCTTTCATTTGGGTACCGAAGATTGTGTTATTACTAGTACAGTGAAAGTAATCTACATCTTTTGGTACTTGGTAATTTTTAGGAATAAAATTGAAGTTTTCACTTTTCGAAGTGGCAACTTCAATAATTTCCCCGAAAAGTTTTGCTTCTTTTATTGCTTTATCGCTCCAAGTTCCCGTGTTTAGGTAGGCAGCTTTTGTTTCTAAAAGGTTATAGGCAGTCATCAAAAACTGAAGACTAGCGCCACCTTGAAGAAAAAGCGCTTGATAACCTTTATTTTGAAGACCTAAATGTTCTAGGGCAAGACTCCGTGCCGTCTCCATGACTTCCACAAAATCAGTGCTTCTGTGGGAGATTTCTATCAGTGAAAGATTAGAATTGTTAAAATTCAAAACGGCATCCGCTGCTTTTTGCATTACGGATTGTGGTAAAATACAAGGGCCTGCGCTAAAGTTGTGTTTTTTCATCTGAATATTATATTTGAGAAATAAGAAGATGCGTTGCTCAAAGCATTCATTTTATTGAAAATTGGAAAATATGGGCAAACACTTCGTTTTTCTGAAAAATTAGTAGTACAAAGATGTGAATTATGACACTAAATTTGTTATAATTATAAGTTTTTTATTTATGAATTTTCAACAAAAAGTCAATAGTATTTACACCATCAGCATAGTCCCATAATTCTGGATTTTGTGCTTTCCCGAAAGGGATTTCGTTGGGTAATCCTGCTTTTGTAACTAAACATTGTATGTTTTCAGCTTCCGCTTCCAGTTTCTTTTTTACCGCATATTTAGAAGTGTATTTTTCATAAAAAACTACCGAAATAGGCGAGGAGAAGCCGGTATCCTCTTTGAGTAACATAAATTCATTATCGAGAAGTGGAAAGCCGTCCATTAAGTAAACAGCTTTGTTATAATCGTAATTATTAATGTATTTGTGATTATGGATTATTTCCTTCCAAGAGAACATTCCTTTGAAGAAAGGCTCAAAATCATAATCTTCGGGAATGTATATTTTCGAAACATTTCGGCAACCAAGTCCGAAATACCTAAAAATATCATCAGCAAGATTTCTTAAGTCTTCCTCGGTTTCATTTCCTGTTAAAACGGCAACCGAGTTTCTGTTTTTTCGAATTATATTAGGATATTTTCCGAAGTAATAATCAAAATAGCGCGCGGTGTTGTTGCTTCCTGTGGCGATAACGGCATCGAAATTGCTCATCCTCCCTTCCGTAAATTCAATATAATCCTGAAATTTTGGCTCAACAGCAATTAATTGATTGGCCAAGAACGGTAATAAAGTTTTATCATTAGATGCTAATTTCACTAGAACTTTATTGCTCGTAATCAATACGGAAAGAAAATCGTGAAAACCTACCAAGGGAACGTTTCCGGCCATGATAATAGCGACCGTTTTCGCGTTAGTTTCTTGGAACTCATATTTTGAAATCCAATGCTTGATGTTTTCTTCGGAAAGAGCCTCGCTCCAACTTATAAGTGCAAAGTTTATATTTTCCTGTGTAAACCATCCGTTTTCAGCTTCGGCTTTTTTTAAAATTGATTCGTGCTGATAGCTCTCGGAATCAGGGTTTAAATTTTTCGAAATGCCGTTTTTGGTTTGGTTTTCCTTTGCGATTTCTCGTAGGAATTTCCCTAAACTGATAAAAGCGTTAATTCTGTCTTTTAATTGCATACTTCTCTTGGAGTTACCCTTTATAGGCATTAAATTTGTGCAAAGTTAGAAAAACTAAATACCATGGCAATTATTATAACAGATGAATGTATAAACTGTGGGGCATGTGAGCCTGAATGTCCTAATACAGCTATTTATGAAGGCGCAGATGATTGGCGTTACGCAGATGGCACCGACCTTGAAGGTAAGGTTGTTTTACCCAATGGAAAAGAAGTAGATGCCAATGAAGCACAAGAACCCGTCAGCGATGAAATATATTTTATTGTTGCCGATAAATGTACAGAATGTAAAGGTTTTCACGATGAGCCGCAGTGCGCTGCAGTTTGCCCTGTGGACTGCTGCATTCCCGATGAAGATCATGTGGAAACAGATGAAGAGTTATTGGCGAAGCAAGCATTTATGCACAAAGAATAATTCACTAATCATTTTAATCAATAAAAAATCGCCCTTCAATCCTAGGATTCAAGGGCGATTCCCTTTGTGGGGATAGACAAAGGATTTATTTTTTCATGGAATCCTTTTTCATATCTAATTTATAAACGTCAGAAACGACTGCGTCGGTTTTGGCATCATAGCGCTCCACAACAAAATTTCCATCTTCATTAAAGTATCCAAAAGAGGAAGTTCCGTCTTTTGCCAAAATATAATATCCGTTCTGCGTTGAAGGCTTGATGATGGCGTAATCTTCTTTTGTAGCATTATCTCTAACAGTCATCATTCTATATCCATTCTTATCCTTCTGATTTATAAATTGGAAGCGATTGCCGTCATAAGAATAACTGACATTGGTATCCACTTCAGCAGGCTTCATAACCACACTTTGATTTATTTTATTAGCGTCAGCATTTTCCAAAGAACGTGCTTGTTTTTTAGTAATAGTTTTAGATTTTGTAGAAACATCAACGCCTTTGCTGCTTTTAACCGATTCTTTTGTTATTATCGATTCCTTCGTTGTGTCTTTATTTTCCTGAGCAAAACCAGTTGTGAAGGCTGCTAATGCAAATATTATAAGTACTTTTTTCATAATGGTTGTTATTTTTGTTTTTGTTAAATTCAAAAGTACCTAGATCAGATGTTAAAAAACCATAAAGGCTTAATAATCATTTGCTAAAGTTCATATTTCTAGTTTTTATTAATAATTTCGATAATATATTTAGTCCATCAAATTGAAACAATAAGAAAACCTTTGAAAGGCATTTAAAGTTTTCGAAAATACATGGGGATGCTCAAACCATTATATTAGAGCATGCCATACGACCGTAAAAAATTGAATAATTTTAAATCTTATCTCATAATTATGACTGGAATAACGGAAACCTATAAAAAGAGATTGGGTCTTTCTTTAATTCAAACGGATACAAAATAGTTTTTAGGAATATGAAACGCTGGTTAAAGAAATTTCTGATTGTAATAGCTTGCTTATATCTTAGTATTGGTGCGGCACTTTATTTTTTGCAGGATAAGATGATCTTTATGCCGGAGCCACTTGCAAAGAATTACACATATTCATTTCCAGGTGATTTTGAAGAGATTAATTTAAAAACCGATGATGGGGCAGTTTTAAATGCACTTCATTTTAAGGTTGAAAATCCAAAAGGAGTGATTTTATATTTCCATGGAAACGCAGGCGAGCTTTCCAGTTGGGGCAAGGTGGTGCAAAAATTTGTCAATATACAGTACGATGTCTTGGTAATGGATTATAGAACTTATGGTAAAAGTACTGGGAAACTCAGTGAAAAGGCCTTATATAATGATGCTCAACTATTTTATGATTTATTGCTGGAAAACTATTCCGAAGATAAAATAGTGGTTTATGGCCGATCTTTAGGAACTACTTTTGCAACTTATGTCGCAGCCAAAAATCATCCAAAACAATTAATTCTGGAAGCTCCCTTTTATAGTTTGGATGAAGTGGCAGGGGAGCGCTTTCCATTTCTTCCAGTAAGTTGGTTTCTAAAGTTTCACTTTCCAACCTACCAATATTTAAAGAATGTATCGTGTCCTATTTTAATTTTTCACGGTACAGATGATTATGTGGTTAACTACAAAAACAGTGAAAGACTTTCAAAATTAAAAACGAAAGGAAAACTTACCTTTAAAACAATTCCAGATGGAACCCATAACAATTTGGTGAATTTCGATATTTATAGAAAAACGCTCGATTCCATTTTATAGATGAAAAAAGTCCACCTCAATTAATAGAGATGGACTTTTATAAAATATTAAAACAAAAATTTAGTCTTTCCTAAGCTTATTCATTCCTTTAGGTCTTGCTTGCAGATTTTCTCTTCTATCGGCCAGCTCCTTTTTCATCTGGAGCTGTTTTTGATCATATTCCCGTTTTTTTTGGGCAGCCATTTCTTCTTGATTCCTTTTGGATTTCTCTAGTTCTGCCTGTTGTATTTCTTTTTTTCTGGCAATTGAAGCTTCATTGTTTTGATCAATATCAACTGCATCTACCAATACTTCCTTTGAAATATTTTTGCTCGTATTTTCGTTGAATTCTTGATTGGTTTTTTTGTTACCTTCAACAATAATAGCACCACTTTCTGTGTCAGTACTTTTAGTTTCCTTTACTCTAACGTTGCTTCCTTCCTTGGTAACTTCACGTTTTATGGTAGATTCTTTTTTTAAGGTTTTATTTTCCTGCGCCTGGATACTTGCAATTGCAAAAGCCGCAATGGCTACACTCATGATTAATTTTCTCATAATTATTGGTTGTTTTTGTTTATTTAGTAAACTTAGGCCTGATGTAGTTAAGTTTTTGCAAATTTTAAGTGAAACAATAGCCAATTTTTTTTGAAAAGCAATTTGAAATCTCCTGTTGAAACTTTGTTCTTAAAACGTATATTTGCAGCTTCTTAAACCGAGGTTAGCTTCGTTAAGAAAAACAAATCAAAAAGCATTAGGCGTTGGGAAGCAAGAGATAAGACTAAACTATTTTTGAAATGAATTATTTTAAAACAATTAATTTCGTCCAATATGCTATCTGTTAGTGCACTATGTCAATATATATATTAAAAGATTATAAAATATAATTATGAAAGCAGGTATTGTAGGATTACCAAATGTGGGAAAATCCACTCTTTTCAATTGTTTGAGCAACGCTAAGGCGCAAAGTGCAAACTTTCCTTTTTGTACCATTGAGCCGAATGTGGGTGTGGTAAATGTTCCAGATAAGCGACTTTTAAAGCTCGAGGAATTAGTAAACCCAGAACGCGTGCTTCCTGCAACTGTAGAAATAGTAGATATCGCCGGACTTGTAAAAGGAGCGAGTAAAGGTGAAGGTTTGGGAAACCAATTTTTGAGCAATATTCGTGAAACCGATGCTATTTTACACGTACTTCGTTGTTTTGATGACGATAATATTGTTCATGTAGATGGAAATGTAAACCCTATCCGCGATAAGGAAACAATCGATATTGAGTTACAGTTAAAAGATCTTGAAACGGTTGATAAAAAACTTGAAAAAGTAAAACGTGCCGCACGTACTGGAAACAAAGAAGCTCAAAAAGAAGAAACCGCATTACTAAAAGTAAAATCAGGTTTAGAAGCTGGAATTTCTGTTCGTGCCATCGATTTATCTGATGAAGAGCGTGCAGAATTTATAGTGAACGCCCAGTTTATTACTGACAAACCGGTAATGTACGTATGTAACGTAGATGAAGGTTCGGCGGCTACAGGAAATGCTTATGTTGAAAAGGTGAAAGAAGCCGTTGCTGGAGAAAATGCCGAGGTATTGGTTTTGGCAGTTGGAACTGAAGCCGATATTACAGAACTCGAGACTTTTGATGAACGCCAGATGTTCCTTGAAGATTTGGGATTGGAAGAAGCTGGTTCCGCAAAATTAATTAGAAGTGCCTATACTTTACTTAACCTACAAACCTATTTTACGGCTGGTGTAAAGGAAGTCCGCGCTTGGACTATTCCAGTTGGCTCAACTGCACCACAGGCAGCAGGAGTAATCCATACAGATTTTGAAAAAGGATTTATTCGTGCCGAAGTAATAAAATATGACGACTATGTAACCTACGGTAGCGAAGCTAAAGTTAAGGAAGCCGGAAAAATGGGAGTAGAAGGGAAGGAATATATTGTTAAGGATGGCGATGTAATGCACTTCCGCTTTAACGTGTAATTATAGATATGAGACTTGAGATGTGAGAAGCTTGTACTATTTTCTCACATCTGATGTCTCACATCTTACATCTAAAAACTATACCTAAAAGCCATTCCGCTATACGTATCGCCATTAAAGCTAGTTCCTGAACTGGGATAAACATCCATGTTTTCGATTTTCTTTTTATGAAGTTCTGGGACTAAAATTCCTGTAGCAGCTCCTAAAGCATACCCCAAAAGTACATCGGTTAAAAAGTGTTGTCCTGCTTTAATTCTAAAGAAACCCACGGTAGCGGGTATCGCTGCGGCGCCTCCCCATATAAATACTTTACCCGAAGTTTCTGGGTGGTAATCTGTATAAACTTTAGCAGCAAAAAACGTTGCTGTTGCAGCCGCGGCCACGTGGCCTGAATAAAAGGAGCGTTGCCCATTGTTTATTAAACGTCTATCCAAAGAGGCGCCATCACTATATACATAAGGTCGTGATCTATTTACCAGTCCTGCGGTTATGGTATATATTGCAGCAGTTGTCGCTAGGCTTTCTAAATATAAGCCTAAATATTGCCCTGCATGATCATTGATATCATCGTCAAAAAGTAAAACTAAAGGGGTGGCAAAAGATATAGCAAAAGGAATGTTACTCTGTCCTAAAGCGGCTTCGGAATCATTTCCGGCAGCCCATTTATCTAAAAAATTAATATCCTTTTCCTTAGCGAGTACTTCTTGCAACCTAACTTCAGTAATATCGTCTTTACTTATTATAAGAGAATATCCCAGTACGGCACCTCCCAAGGCCGTTCCTGTCCAAATTCCATCTCTCAGCCATTTCCACTCATAAGGTGAGTTGCTATTTTTTAGATTCAGCGTATTAAGATTGTTGATTTCGGATGAACTTTGGGTAAAGTCATCTTGATCATAGAGGTTATAAGAAAGTGAATTAGAGAAGGTGTTTAATTCTTTAATAGTAGTTAATGACGCCACATCATTTTGTTGAAGCGTATTTAATGATTCTTGATTTATACTTTGGGAATATATATTTGCAGTAAGAAATAGTGCTAAAATACCGACGAATTTTACCATAAAATGCTTTATTGATTAGTTTTAAGTTTGAATAAAGATATAGTATTGTTAAAATGCTAAAATTATTTTTAACACGAAATTATAAGAGACACATCATCACTTTGGAAATTTATTATTCATATAAACGCAGTTTTTTTTGAAGTAGATCCAGCTCTTTTTCCATCTTTCTCATTCGGTTCAGCATTTGTTTTATTGCGTCTAAGCCTTCATAATTGATTCCGAGATCGTGGTGCAAACGAAATAACCGCTCTATCTCTGTAATGTCGTCCTCATCAATAAAAGTTTCGCTTTCCCTTTCTTCAAGATTTACCAAGCCATATTCATACAGATTTTGAACAAAAGTATTTTCAATATGTGACTGTTCGCAATAGAGGCTTACCAATATATATTTTTCCTGTGCCATTATCTCAGTTTTGAAAGTTCGGTAAATAATTCTTTTTCTTTATCGGAAAGGCTTTTAGGTAGGTCAATTTTATAGGTTATGTACAAGTCGCCATGTTGATCTTCTTTCTTGTACTTAGGCAATCCTTTTCCTTTCAGTTTAACTTTAGTGTCGTTTTGAGTTTCGGGTTTTACCTTCAACTTTACTTTACCAGTTAGTGTTTTAACAGTGATATCGCCACCTAAAAGAGCGGTGTAGAGTGAAATATTTTCATTAGAATACAAATCGCTATTCATTCTTTTAAATGTGGTATTGTTTAAGACCTCGAAAGTAATGAAAAGATCACCTTTTGGACCGCCATTCATTCCCTCGCCTCCGTAGTTTTTTATTTTAATTGTTTGCCCATCTTCAACACCGGCAGGAATTGTAAGCCCTATTTTTTTATCACCTATGCTAATGGTCTGTTTTTGATCTTTTAAAATGTCGGTCAAATTAAGCCGAAGTGTGGCATTTAAATCCTGACCTTTAAATTGGGATGTTTGTCTTCTACCGCCGCCACCGCTAAAACCACCGCCACTGCCTCCAAACATAGATTCAAAAAAGTCGGAGAACTGGCTTTCTTCATAGCCTTGTGCGCCGCCGCCATAGCTTCTGCTACCGCCATAACCGCCACCAAATCCTTGTGAGCCTTGTTGTTTTTTCGCTTCTTCAAAGGCATCGGCATGTTGCCAATCTTTTCCATATTGGTCGAATTTTTTGCGTTTTTCTGGATCGCTCAAAACCTCATTCGCCTCATTTATTTTCTGAAATTTTTCTTGTGCAGCTTTATCGTTGGGGTTTAAATCGGGGTGTAACTTTCTTGCCAGTTTGCGATACGCCTTTTTTATTTCTGCGGCCGTCGCACTTTTGTTGACTCCAAGAACTTTGTAGTAGTCTATAAATTCCATGTAGGTTTTTTATTTGCGCTATGAAATTATAAAAAGAAATCCAGCTACTCTATTAGAAGAGGCTTTCTTCACAAAAGTTTAGCAAAAATTTGATTTATCGTCATATCCATATTTCGCGGTTCGGCTATTTTTCATAATTTGCTAGCTTGATTAAAATAATTTTTTCAATAGCAACATCGATCCTTTTTAAATGCCTGCTTTAAATTTCATGAAAAATTCATTCACTTCCAATGACTCAAAATACCTCTTAACAGTATTTATACTGTTAGTTATAGAATATTACTTAACTATAGACATCCCTTTTTTTTGGGACGCAACAAGTAAGGCATTACGCGCGGGTTGGATTTATGAGAATAACTTTGGAAGCTTAATCGTTCCGAGTGACATGAATTCTGGTCACCCGCCGCTCTGGATAACAAGCCTAGCGCTTACCTGGAAAATTCTTGGTCAATCACTTTGGGCGAGTAGAATGCTGTTGCTCCTTATAAATATTGGAGTTTTTTATCAACTTTTTAGATTAGTTAAATCATTATTTGATGAAAATGTTCCGTTGATTCTGTTCTTCTTTATTTGTCTAGAACCTACGTTACTTGCGCAGACTACCAGTTTAAACAATGATATGTTACTTCTGTTTTTTACATTATTAGGCTGCAACGCTTTACTTAAAAACAAATTCCTCTTGCTCACCATAGCCTTAGTAGGTGCATTATTGACAAACTTACGTGGCATCTATGTGTTTATTGCACTAGGTATCTGTCACTTCATTTTAAATAAAAATCACTATCTAAATTATAGTAAAAAGCAACTGTATCCCTATTTGATTGGGATAGTATTATTTTTGATTTTTGCCATCTATCAGTATAGCGAAATAGGTTGGGCAATTATTACCAAGCAAAGAAACTATTCACAACATCGAGAAGTGGCGTCATTTCAAACTATCTTTAAAAATGCACTTGCTTATTTGAAGTTTTATTTAGACTTCGGAAGAATTTTTATTGTATTTCCAACGTGTATTTTACTTTGGAAATACAGAAATTCAAGTTTAAATTTTAACAAAGCAACACATAAAACATTTTTGCTATTAGTAGTTTTCGTAATTGTGTTTTTCTTCGGAATTGTGCCGTTTAGCAATCCTTCAGGACCGCGATATGTAATGATTTCATATCTATTGGTCATGATTTTGTTTGTCAATCTTTTATATGATGAAGTGCGTCAAGTAAACATTAAAAAATGGCTTATTCCTTTAGCTTGCATTGGCCTAATCACGGGACATTTTTGGATTTATCCTCCTAAAATTGCTCAAGCTTGGGATAGTTCCTTTGCATATCTTAACTTTTTCCCCGTAGAAAGAAAAATGCAAAATTATATTGATACGAATAATTTCAAACGAATTCAAATTGCAACCTATTTAAGAGAAAATATAAATGATCCAGCGAATACAAAAGTTAAGACCAAAGTCTTCCATATTCCCAATCCAGATTTAGACAAAAATAAATATATGTTGATGAGTAATGTGGAAAATTCTATGGATGATGCTACTATGGATACAGTCTTGAATTCGTGGGTGTTAAAACAGAAATTTTCTCAATTGGGCGTTTATATGGCTTTATACGAAAACCCAAATTACTGAAAGCTTCTTTCTAACCTTAACAGTTCATTCCTTCGACCTTAGAAAGACTTTTTTCGAAAGAATTCAAAACACTTGCTTTTGAAGAAAACATATAGTATTTTATTCTGAATAAATTGAGATTTTCTCGCACTTGTAGTTGAAAGCAAATTACTAACAATCTAAATCATTTTATTGTTAATTACTTTCCCAAGTATTGGTTTCACAAGTGCTAACGTATATTTATATTAGCAACCCTACACCAAATCCTTATGACCGAAACACAATATACCGAAGACAACATACGCTCGCTCGACTGGAAAGAACATATCCGGATGCGCCCAGGGATGTATATTGGGAAATTGGGTGATGGTTCCTCACCCGATGATGGTATCTATATCCTTCTAAAAGAGGTGATTGACAACTGTATAGATGAATTCGTAATGGGTTCCGGAAAAACCATCGAGGTGCGCATCAAGGACAAAGAAGTTAAAGTTCGCGATTACGGACGTGGAATTCCACTTGGAAAAGTAGTGGATGTAGTTTCAAAAATGAACACCGGAGGGAAGTATGATAGCCGCGCTTTTAAGAAATCGGTCGGCTTAAACGGGGTTGGTACCAAAGCTGTAAATGCACTTTCATCATTTTTCAAGGTGGAATCGGTGCGCGAGAACAAAATGAAAGTTGCGGAATTTTCTTTGGGAGAGCTCACCAACGACATAGCTATAGAAGAATCTTCAAAGCGAAAAGGTACCAAGGTAATATTTATTCCCGACGAAGGTATTTTTAAAAATTTTAAATACCGCACGGAATATGTGCAGAAAATGCTCAAAAACTACGTCTATCTCAATCCAAGACTGACGATAGATTTTAATGGCGAAAAGTTTTATTCCGAAAATGGACTGAAAGATCTATTGATGGAAACCATTTCCGAAGAAGATATGGCATACCCCATAATTCATCTTCGTGGTGAAGACATTGAAGTTGCCATAACACACAGTAAAACCCAATACAGCGAAGAATATCACAGTTTTGTAAACGGTCAGAATACCACGCAGGGTGGAACGCATTTAGCTGCTTTCCGAGAAGCTTTGGTGAAAACGGTACGGGAGTTTTACGGTAAAAATTACGATGCCAGCGATGTGCGGAAATCTATTGTTTCGGCGGTCAGCATCAAGGTCATGGAGCCTGTTTTTGAGAGTCAGACCAAAACCAAGCTCGGTTCTACTGATATGGGTGGTGAGCTGCCTACTGTTAGAACATTTATCAATGATTTTGTAAAAACGCAGCTCGATAATTACCTTCATAAAAACGCAGAGGTAGCAGACGCAATTCAGCGAAAAATAGTACAAGCCGAACGGGAACGCAAAGAGTTAAGTGGAATTAGAAAACTGGCAAAAGACCGTGCAAAAAAAGCCAATCTTCACAATAAAAAACTGAGAGATTGCCGCGTGCATCTGGCAGATGTTAAAAACGCAAGAAACCTAGAATCTACTTTGTTTATAACCGAGGGAGACTCTGCGAGTGGAAGCATCACTAAAAGTCGGGATGTAAATACACAAGCCGTTTTTTCGCTTCGAGGAAAACCCTTGAACACCTACGGAATGACGAAAAAGATTGTTTACGAAAACGAAGAATTCAATCTTTTGCAAGCCGCGTTGAATATTGAAGATTCCATGGAAGATTTGCGGTATAACAACATCGTAATCGCCACAGATGCCGATGTGGACGGAATGCACATTCGTTTGCTGTTGATTACGTTTTTTCTTCAGTTTTTTCCAGAATTGATAAAAGAAGGACATCTCTATATTTTACAAACCCCATTATTCCGTGTTCGAAATAAAAAAGAAACCATTTATTGCTATTCCGAAGATGAACGAAGGAACGCCATGGAGAAATTAAAGCCAAAACCGGAAATCACCCGATTTAAAGGTTTAGGTGAAATTTCACCTGATGAATTTGTGCATTTTATTGGGAACGATATACGTTTAGATCCTGTAATGCTTGATAAGTCAATGAGTATTGAGGAATTGCTTTCGTTTTATATGGGAAAAAACACCCCGGACCGGCAGGAGTTTATTATTGATAATTTGAAGGTGGAGTTGGATAGAGTTGAGGAGTAAAAAAAGTGTTCAGTATTCAGTAGCAGTTGGCAGTATGCTCACGAGTGCTAATAAATTGAGATCTTTATCTATATACACGGAATCCTAAGGGCTAAATAGCTATCGGGACGGCGTAATAGCTATAGCACAGTCCCGATAGCTATCGGGATAACAAAGAACCCCAGAGCTACCTACGCAGAGAATAAATAATAAAAATAAAGAATAGGTAATATATAATGAGTGACGAACTCGACAATAACGAAGAACAAGAAATCACAGGTCCAGACTATTTGGGCGTAAACGACGATACTTCCGCCGATACCATTAAAAAGGTAACTGGAATGTACCGCGACTGGTTTTTGGATTATGCTAGCTACGTAATCCTAGAACGTGCTGTACCCGCAATAGAGGACGGTTTTAAACCTGTGCAGCGTCGTATTATGCAGTCCATGAAAGATTTGGATGATGGCCGATACAATAAAGTAGCGAACATTGTAGGACATACGATGCAGTATCACCCACACGGAGATGCTAGTATTGCAGATGCCATGGTGCAGATTGGACAAAAAGATTTATTAATTGACACCCAAGGAAACTGGGGGAATATTCTTACGGGCGATAGCGCTGCTGCCTCTCGATATATTGAAGCGCGGCTTTCAAAATTTGCTGTTGATGTGGTTTACAACCCTAAGATAACCAGATGGCAAGCTTCTTATGATGGTCGTAGAAAAGAACCCATTAACCTACCCGTTAAGTTTCCACTGCTGCTAAATCAAGGTGGAGAAGGAATCGCTGTTGGACTTTCAACTAAAATCTTACCGCATAACTTTATTGAGCTGATAGACGCTTCCGTAAAGCATTTGCAAGGTAAAAAATTTCAAATCTATCCCGATTTCCCAACGGGTGGAATTATGGATGTAGCCAATTACAACGACGGATTGCGTGGCGGAAAAATTAGAAGCCGGGCACGTATCAGCCAACTTGATAAAAATACACTTGTAATTACCGAGATTCCTTTCGGTACAAATACTTCATCGCTCATTGATTCTATTTTAAAGGCGAATGATAAAGGGAAAATAAAAATTAAAAAGATAGAGGACAACACTGCTGCCGAAGTGGAAATCCAAATTCATCTACCTGGTGGCATTTCACCAGATAGAACTATCGATGCACTTTATGCATTCACCGCTTGCGAATCATCCATTTCTCCATTGGGTTGCGTTATTGAAGATAATAAACCCTTGTTCGTAGGGGTTTCTGAAATGCTTCGCGTAAGTACGGACCGCACCGTAGAATTGCTAAAAAGTGAACTCGAAATCCAATTGAGTGAATTGGAAGAGCAGTGGCACTTTGCTTCCTTAGAACGTATTTTCATTGAAAACAGAATCTACCGAGACATAGAAGAAGAGGAAACTTGGCAAGGAGTAATAGCTGCAATCGACAAGGGTTTGCAGCCGCATATCAAACATTTAAAGCGTGCTATTACTGAAGATGATATCGTTAGATTGACCGAAATTCGAATCAAAAGAATTTCAAAATTCGATATAGACAAAGCCCAACAAAAGATTGATGCACTGGAAGATAGTATTGCTCAGATAAAGCATCACTTAGCAAACTTAATTGAGTATTCTATTGACTATTTTAAGAGGCTGAAAAAGGAATATGGAGCCGGAAAGGAGCGAAAAACAGAAATAAGAACCTTTGATGATATTGAGGCAACTAAGGTTGTCATCCGGAATACAAAGCTCTATGTGAATAGAGCTGAAGGTTTTGTTGGCACCAGCCTAAAACGAGACGAATACGTAACCGAATGTAGCGACATTGACGATATTATTGTTTTTACTGAAGAGGGAAAAATGATGGTTACTAGGGTGGATCAAAAAACCTTTATTGGGAAAGGGATTATCCATGTTGCGGTTTTTAAGAAGAAGGACAAGCGAACCATTTACAATATGATCTATCGCGATGGTCCTCGCGGCGCAAACTACGTAAAACGTTTCGCGGTAACTTCTACAACGAGAGATAGGGAATATGATATGACAAATGGAACAAAAGGTTCCAAAGCTATTTATTTTACGGCCAATCCCAATGGAGAAGCCGAAGTTGTAACTATATTTTTACGTCAGTCCGGAAGTATCAAAAAGCTGAAATTTGATCTTGATTTTTCAGATCAGTTAGTGAAAGGAAGAAAATCCAAAGGAAATATTGTTACAAAATACTCTATCAGAAAAATTGAGCTGAAAGAGAAGGGGCTTTCAACTTTAAAACCACGTAAAATCTGGTTTGACGATTCTGTACAGCGATTAAATGTAGACGATCGCGGAGAGCTCTTAGGTGAATTCCGCAAGGAAGATAGATTGCTAATCATCAACCAAAAAGGTATTGTTAAAACTGTAATTCCAGATTTAACCTTGCGCTTTGATGATGATATGATCATTCTAGAAAAATGGGACCCTAAAAAACCCATAAGTGCTATTTATTGGGAAGGGGATAAGCAATTGTTTTATGTAAAGCGTTTCCTAATTGAGCATCCTGATAAAGAGGAAGCCATCATTACTGAGCACCCTGATTCGTATTTAGAAAAAATATTTACGGAACACCGCCCCATGGCCGAAATAGTTTTTACAAAGAAAAGAGGGCAGGAGCGTGAAGAAAATTTGGAGTTAAATTTAGAAGAGTTTATAGCGATAAAAGGAATTACCGCAATGGGCAATCAGTTGACCAAAGAAAAAGTTTTGGAAATAAACACTATGGAGCCACTTGTTTACGAAGCTCCAAAGCCCAGCGAGCCAAAGGAAATTGAAGTTGTTACCGAGGATAATGATGCTTCAGGAGATGAAAAGTCAAAAAAGAGCGATGATTCAGATGACTCTAAAACTGATGACGACGGACAAGGAACATTATTTTAGCTTTTTTTACCAGAGCTATTCAACAAAAGAATCCCGTAGGGTTTCATGTGATTATAGAATATCATTGTTAATGACCTTAATTCAATCCAGTCAGGGTTGAGTCTCACATATTCATTTTTTCTATAAATTTTTGATCACTAAGAATTCCGTAAGAATATAGAATAAAATTTCATTGATTATGATTGAAAATAATAAACCTAATCTCGAAGAGACACTATATTCATAGAGTATTATTGCGGATAGGCATAATACAATCCCTGTCAGGCACATTGTCTATTTCAATTTTCTATAGATATTCGGATTCTTTGAATTCCATAAGAATATAGAATAAAATTTTATTGATTGTGAATGGAAATAATAAACCTAATCTCGAAATGACTCTATGTTTCTAGAGTATTATTGCGGACAAGCATAATACAATCCCTTCCCGTTATATTGTCTATTTCAATTTCAAATAAATATTCGGATTATTTGAATTCCGTAAGAATATAGAATAAAATTTGATACGTTGTGTTTGCAAATAATAGAGCTAATTTTGAAGAGACTCTATGTTTATAGAGTATTAATGCGGTCAAGCCTAATACAATTCCTATCGGTCATATTGTCTATCTCCATTTCCTATAAATATTCAGATTCTTTGGGTTCTTTAAGAATATAGAATGAATTTGAATTGGTTGGTTTTAAGCATAATAAAGTTAATCCCGGAGGGATTCCATATTTATAGCATGTTATGGCGACAAGTATAGAACGACCCCTGTGGGGTCGCATCTTGCGGTTTATTTTTCTATAAATAGTTAACCCTTTTCTGCGTTGTAAGAAGGCTTAGAATTTAATCCGCTTTTTGAAATTTCAAGACTTCATTTCCTTCAGCATCGTAAAAGTATAATTGTAAATCCTCCATTTTATAGGTTTTTGCCTTTTCAAGTGCAGACTTATAATTTGACGGCAACTCCATATTAGGACACATCATCTTTGTTGCACCCGTTATTTTAAAGGTGACGGAGTTATTATCTGAGGTTTCAATAGTACCGTGAAAGTTGTTACAGCCATTGTATCCTAGGGTTTTCATTTCAAGTAAATCAATCGCCAGTACGAGGTCGTTATCTTGATTTGGATTTGTAGTTTCCGGAATTTCAATTTTTTCACCTTGAATTGATGTTACCTTCCAAATGTCGTCTAAAAGAAATTTCTTGTCTTTATTTTTTTCCAACACCTTAACCAAAGTATATTTTATCGAAGAAGCATCCGCCGGAACAGTTGCAGGATCTAACTTTTCTTTTTTAATTAAAAGCTTATAAATGTATCCGGGTTGGTAGCTAAATCCTTCAATGCCGGCATAGAAAAGCTGCCACCCTTCTGGGTCTAGCGTATCAGACTCTTGGGTTTGAAAACACTTCATCGGCCCAACGCCGGTACAATCTGCTCTTGAGCTGTTCACAAAAAAGATTGTTCCTGCTAATTTTTCAGTGGAATCATTCTCACACGTATTAAGTGCGATTGCAGAAATAAAGAATGCCAGTAACAATTTCATTGATGATTGTTTTTTAGGTTATAAGCAGATAAAGTTAAAGGCTTGACGTACAGGGAACATGTTTTTAAGAAAACTTTAATCAACAATGGCTTTAAAGTTTTGAAAATCAAATGAGATATAGTACTTTTGCACTCCTCTTGGGCAAATATGCTCCAGAGGACGAAGCCCTTTTAGCGACGAGTCAAGATTGAAAGGAATTTAAATAAAACAAAAACAAACCCTTCTGTGGGATAGTCGCATTATAATCTTGTAACAAAGCAGAATACAAACGATTTGAGATTTTTTTCTTTTCCGCGAAGGCGGAAAACTTAAATTTCAAACAATATTAAACAAATGGCTGATAAAGCAAAAGAAGTAGCTGAAGAAAAAGCTGCAAAAAAACAAGAAGAAACTGCAGTTGCAGAAATGACAACTGAAGAAAACACAACTGAAGAAACTACAAAGCCTAAAAGAGAAGTTTCTTTGAAAGAAAGTAACCCTGAAAAGTTCCTAGAAGATTTCAACTGGCACAACTATGAAGAAGGAATTGATCCTATCGACGATGGTAAGTTAGAAGAATTCGAAAAACTGGTAGCTGAAAATTTCGTTGACACACTTGATGACGAAGTTGTAGATGGAAAAGTGATTTTCATTACAGATCGTGATGCAATCATTGACATCAACGCTAAAAGTGAAGGAGTTGTTTCTTTGAACGAATTTCGTTACAACCCAGATTTAAAAGTTGGTGACACAGTAGAAGTATTGATCGATGTTCGTGAGGACAGCACAGGTCAACTTATTCTTAGCCATCGTAAAGCTAGAACCATTAAGGCTTGGGATCGCGTAAATGCGGCTCACGATGAAGCTACAATCGTAAACGGTTACGTAAAATGCCGCACAAAAGGTGGTATGATCGTAGATGTTTTCGGTATCGAAGCTTTCTTGCCAGGTTCGCAAATTGACGTTAAACCAATCCGTGATTACGACGTTTACGTTGGTAAAACAATGGAATTCAAAGTGGTTAAAATCAATCACGAGTTCAAAAACGTTGTTGTTTCTCACAAAGCGCTTATTGAAGCGGATATTGAAGAGCAGAAAAAAGAAATCATCGGGCAGCTTGAAAAAGGACAGGTACTTGAAGGTGTTGTTAAAAACATCACTTCATACGGAGTATTTGTTGATCTTGGTGGTGTTGATGGACTTGTTCACATTACAGACCTTTCTTGGTCACGTATCAACCATCCAAATGAGATCGTTGAACTTGATCAGAAATTGAATGTTGTAATTCTTGATTTCGATGAAGATAAAACACGTATCCAATTAGGTCTTAAGCAATTGAACCCACACCCATGGGAAGCTCTTGGAGAAGAGTTGAAAGTTGGTGATAAAGTTAAAGGTAAAGTAGTTGTTATTGCAGACTACGGTGCGTTTATCGAGGTTGCTGAAGGTGTTGAAGGTCTTATTCACGTTAGCGAAATGTCTTGGAGCACGCACTTGCGTAGCGCACAGGATTTCGTAAATGTTGGTGACGAGGTGGAAGCGATCATCCTTACAATGGATAAGGAAGAACGCAAAATGAGCCTTGGTATCAAACAAATGACGCCAGACCCATGGACTGATATTACTACTAAATACCCAGTTGGTTCACGCCATAAAGGTATTGTTCGCAACTTTACTAATTTTGGTGTTTTTGTTGAACTTGAAGAAGGTATTGATGGCCTTATCTACATCAGTGATCTTTCTTGGACCAAGAAAATTAAGCACCCAAGTGAATTCACCAACATTGGTGACACACTTGAAGTGGTTGTATTGGAATTGGATGTTGAAGGCCGTAAACTTAGTTTAGGTCATAAACAAACGGAGGAAAATCCTTGGGATAAATACGAAGATGAATTTGCTGTTGGAACTAAGCACACTGCAACTATTGATGAAGTAGTGGACAAAGGAGCAACTATTAAATTCAACGATGATATAGTAGCCTTCGTTCCAGGCCGTCACCTTGAAAAAGAAGATGGTTCTATGTTAGGTAAAGGAGAGGAAGCAGAATTCCAAATAATTGAATTCAACAAAGAATTCAAGAAAGTGGTAGCTTCACATATGGCAATCCATAAAGAAGAAGAAGCGAAGATTGTGAAGCAAGCAGCCAAAAAACAGGCAACAGCAGCTGAAGAGTCTAAAACTACTTTAGGAGACGCTAACTCTGCGCTACAAGCGCTTAAAGACAAAATGGACGGTAAATAATAGCTGACCCCATTTATAAATAATGAAAAGCCTTCCCGTCCCGATATCTATCGGGAGGAAGGCTTTTTTCTTTGTGAAACTCTGTATATTAACCTTTTCGCATCAATTTCAAAATCTTCACTTTTCAATCCTAAAAAATTTGTACTTTTGCTCTCTGAATCCAATTCAGACTTTCCTATGAGCCAAAAAGTGTTACTGAACGCAACCGAGATAAACATTGCGCTTAACCGCTTGGCTTGCCAATTGATCGAAAAACACGACGATTTTTCCAAAACCGTTCTTATCGGAATCCAGCCCCGGGGAATCTTTCTAGCTGAAAGACTCAAAACCCTACTGGAAAACGAATACAAAATCAAGAGCATAAAACTTGGTTATTTGGACATCACCTTTTTTCGGGACGATTTCCGAAGAGGTCTAAAACCTTTGGAAGCCAACAAAACCAATATAAATTTTATAGTTGAAGATAAAAATGTTGTCTTTATTGACGACGTTCTTTTTACCGGAAGAAGTATTCGCTCTGCATTAACTGCGGTTCAATCCTTCGGGAGGCCTTTGGAAATTGAATTACTCACCTTAATAGACCGACGCTTTAGTCGTCATTTACCAATCCAACCAGATTATAGAGGAAGGCAAGTAGATGCCATAAACGGGGAAAAAGTAAAAGTCTGCTGGAAAGAAAATGATGGAGAGGATGCTGTGTATTTAATTAATAATTAAAATCATTCGAAATCGAAAACGAAATCGAAAACCAAGTTTAAAAGGTTGTATAATAATTAATCTCAATTTGTTTATTTCCCTCTTTAGGGCTATAAGATTAACTAAATTGAAATTTTACATCAATTTCTATAACCTGCAACTTGACCCTTGAACCTGAAACCTGATACCCTACAATGGAACTAAGTGTAAACCACTTACTTGGAATAAAGTACATCACCGAGGCTGATATTCAACTCATCTTCGAAACTGCAGATCATTTTAAGGAGGTTATTAATAGGCCCATTAAAAAAGTTCCTTCCCTTCGCGATATTACAATTGCCAATCTCTTTTTCGAAAACAGTACCCGAACTAAACTTTCCTTTGAACTTGCAGAAAAAAGACTTTCAGCAGATGTTATAAATTTTGCGTCTTCAAGTTCTTCAGTAACTAAAGGAGAGACCTTAATAGATACTGTAAACAACATCCTTTCCATGAAAGTGGATATGGTAGTGATGCGGCATCCAAATCCAGGAGCGGGCGTGTTTCTTTCAAAACATGTGAAGGCAAGTATTATTAATGCTGGCGATGGCGCTCACGAACACCCAACTCAAGCGTTACTAGACACCTATTCCATCCGTGAAAAACTGGGAGATGTAGCTGGGAAAAAAGTAGTTATCATTGGTGATATCTTACATTCAAGAGTAGCTTTATCAAATATTTTCGCGCTTCAAAAACTTGGAGCTACGGTTAAAGTATGTGGACCTAAAACACTTATTCCTAAATATATAGAAAAACTAGACGTTGCTTTTGAAACGAATCTTCGTAAAGCTTTGGAATGGTGTGATGTGGCGAATATGCTGCGTGTTCAAAATGAGCGCATGGACATCAGTTATTTCCCAACTACACGAGAGTATACGCAGCAATTCGGGTTAAATAAAAAAATCTTAGATTCGATAAATAAAGAAATTGTAGTTATGCATCCCGGACCAATTAACCGTGGTGTGGAGATTACTAGCGATGTGGCGGACAGTAAACAATCCATTATTTTGGAACAAGTTCAAAACGGCGTTGCAGTTAGAATGGCGGTAATCTATTTATTAGCTTCAAAAATAAAACATAATGAAGATTGAGAATCATAAAAACTTCGTGGTCCTTGAAGATGAAAAGGACGATATTACAGATTTTGCCGCATTTATAGAGAGGCAAGTTCCGTCAAAATACAAAGGTCAAAATGTGGTTTTGAATCTTTTAAAATATCAATCCTTGCAACTGCCGGAACTCTTGCAATTCCTTAAAACCTCCACGCTTCACCGAAAAGCTAAACACTCTTTCGTGATTGTAAACGATGCTATGGATGTAGATGATATTCCTTTTGAAATGCTTGTGGTTCCCACCCTTCAAGAAGCGGGAGATATCATTGAAATGGAAGACATAGAACGAGATCTTGGATTCTGAAAAAATTCACAATTCAATATTTACCGCTTTCTCATAATTTTAAATTTTAAATCTTGAATATTACAATCTTAGGATGCCATTCTGCAACTCCAACAGCTTCGGCACACCCAACAGCACAGGTTTTGGAGATGAAGGGACATCTGTTTTTGATTGATTGTGGCGAGGGCACGCAAATGCAGCTACGAAGGTATAAAGTAAAGTTCTCCAGAATCAAGCATATTTTTATTTCGCATTTGCACGGCGACCATTTCTTTGGCTTGCCTGGATTGATTTCCACTTTTCTACTATTAGGAAGGGAAGCAGAACTTCATATTTATGGACCCAAAGGTATTAAAGAAGCTATTTTACTTCTTTTAAAACTCGGAAAAGCCTACACCAATTACCCTTTGTATTTTCACGAATTGGAATCGACTTCCTCTGAAATCATTTTTGAGGATGATAAACTGAGTGTGGAAACAATTCCTTTAAAACACAGAGTTTACACCAATGGTTTTCTTTTTAAGGAAAAATCGGATGACAGAAAATTGGATGTAGAGGCCGCTCGAAAAGCGAATGTTGACCTTAGCTACTACAATAAAATAAAACAGGGTTTTGATGTTGAAAATAAAGATGGAAAGTTAATTCCAAATAAGGAAATCACTTTTGATCCACCACCGCCAAAGTCCTATGCTTATTGTAGTGACACAGCTTATAATCCTGAAATGGTGCCACAGATTGACGGTGCAAGCGTTTTATACCACGAATCTACTTTCTTGGAAGAACATTACCATCTTTGCGATAAAACCAAGCACAGCACTTCAAAAGAAGCCGCTACTATTGCTAAAAAGGCCCATGTAGGTACTTTGATTCTTGGTCATTATTCAGGCCGTTACCGTAATTTAGAGAAATTTAAAACTGAAGCTCAGGAGATTTTTCAAAATGTAGAGTTGGCCGAAGATGGGAAGATGTTTTCGTTTTAATCATTTTCGGGAATAAATTTCAATTCAACTTCACTTAAATTTTGTATTCGATTTCCTTATTAAATTTATTTGATTGTCCGCAAAATACTATAAAGATTTGAATTGTGAAATTATAGCAGCTCTTATATGAAGTCTCTAAGAGCAAATATTTCCTTTTACTCTGCGTTAATCGGTGTGATCTGCGGGATATCCTTCTCATTCTCAGATTTTTGTTTCCCGCTGATATCGCAGATATTCGCAGACTTTTTACTCGTATGATCAAAAAACGGATATACAATAAATTTAATACAGATTTAATGTAAGAGTATTTCAAAGAAACTTTAAAACTCTTAACTTGCATTAAAACTTGAGTTATGGGTGAAAAGCTTCACGACTACCGAAAATCATACGAAAAAGGGGAACTTTCTGAAACAACGATTGATGAAAACCCCATGCAACAATTTCGCAAGTGGTTTTATGAGGTAAAAGATAGTGATGGTGTAGATGAAGTAAACGCAATGACGATAAACACGATTGGCACGGATGGTTTTCCGAAAGGTCGCGTAGTACTACTTAAAAAATATGATGAATACGGCTTCTACTTTTATACCAATTACAATAGTGAAAAAGGAAAATCTATAGCCAATAACAATAAAGTTTCACTTTCGTTCTTTTGGCCGAATTTGGAACGACAGGTTATAATTAAAGGAACTGCGGAGAAAACTTCGGAAGCAGATTCTACAAATTATTTTCATTCGCGTCCAAAAGGAAGTCAGTTGGGAAGCGCTGTTTCGCATCAAAGTAGCGTTGTGGAATCACGTGAGGTTCTGGAGAAGAACCTGGCCGATTTGGAAAAAAAATATGAAAAGAAAGAATTGCCCAAACCAAAAGAATGGGGTGGGTATTTGATAAAACCCATTTCAATAGAATTCTGGCAAGGCAGACCTAACAGATTGCACGATAGAATTCGTTATACTCTAAAAAATTATGACTGGGTTATTGAAAGGTTAGCCCCGTAAAATTAACGATTAGTGATTCTATATTAAAATGTTGAATTCAATGGTGGCTGAGTGATTTTATGACTGAAGCTTTATAATGAAACTGCTAAATTGATGTTTCATAAAATTGTACCGAAGCTCCAAAACCTAAAACTATAAACAAGAAACTAGAATATTTTTTTTAGAAATGAAAACAATCTATTTAGTAAGACATGCAAAATCATCTTGGAAAGAAGACGTAGATGATCATAAACGCCCTTTAAAAGAAAAAGGGAAGCGGGACGGAAAATTGGTTTCAAATAAAGTGAAAATTGAAATTGAACCTCCTCAAAAAATTATTAGTAGCGATGCCACACGAACCTTAGCTACGGCCGAATTTTTTAAAGAAGCGCTTGATATTAGCGACGCGAATTTTGAAACGAACCACGATCTTTACGATTTTAGTGGTCAGAATGTGATGCGCATCATAAAATCATTAGATGATACTTTAGATTCGGTAATGATTTTCGGACATAATCACGCACTCACTTCTGTTGTAAATATGCTTGGAAACCGATATATTGAGAACGTTCCAACCTGTGGCTTTGTAATGTTGCAGTTTGACGAAAAAAAATGGAGTACGATAACGACAGGTAAAACTGTAAAAACAATTTTCCCAAGAGACCTTAGATAATGACTGAAAAAGTTGCCACACATACTCCAGTTCGAAATCAATACACCAATAGGGAATTAAGCTGGCTTCAGTTTAACGCTAGAGTGTTACAAGAGGCGAATGACAAAAAGCTCCCTTTAATTGAAAGACTTCGATTTTTAGGTATTTTTTCTAATAACCTCGATGAATTCTTTAAAGTGCGATATGCCACGATTAAACGTATCGTAGAGGCACGTAAAACGGGTCGTAGTTTTTTGGGGGGTATTTCGGCCAAATATCTTTTGGAAGAAATAACACATACCGTAATAGAGCAGCAGGCAAATAGTTTAAAAATATTGAGTAATATCCAAAAGGAACTTCGGAAGGAGAACATCTTTATTATTGACGAAACTGAAATCACACCCACGCAAAGTAAATTTATTTCAGAATATTTTGTTAGTCATGTGAGTCCCGCGATGATGACCATTATGATTGGTGAAGTAGAGGAATTTCCTAGTTTGCGTGACAGTGCTGCCTATCTTGCCATAACCATGGTGATGAGCAAAGAGGATGATACATTTGAAGCAAAAAATAATTACGCCCTTATAGAGATTCCACGAACTATAGATCGTTTTGTGGTATTGCCACAGGAAGGAGATAAACAATACGTGATCATCCTCGATGACCTTATTCGTCACTGTTTGCACAATATTTTCAGTATTTTTAAATATGAAAGTATTTCGGCGCATATGATAAAAATAACCCGCGATGCAGAATTGGATATTGACAGCGATTTAAGTAGGAGTTTTATTGAAAAAATATCCAAAAGTGTTAAAAACAGAAGTACCGGAGACCCAGTTCGTTTTGTATATGACAAGAGTATTGATAAGAAAACGCTGGAGTTTTTGTTAAACAAAATGGAAATTGATAAAACGGATAGCCTAATTCCTGGTGGTCGCTATCACAACAGACGTGATTATATGAATTTCCCCCGTTTGGGAAGACCAGATTTGCAATATGAGTCTAAAGAACCTTTGCCAATTCCTGGCTTGAGCCTTCAGGGGAGTCTATTTGAGAAAATTGTTGAAAAAGATTATTTACTTCACGCGCCCTATCAAACCTTTATGTATGTGGTTAAGTTTTTAAGGGAAGCTGCCTTGGATCCAAAGGTGAAGTCCATTAAAATAACCATCTATCGTTTAGCTGAAGTTTCGCATATCGCCAGTTCGCTTATCAACGCAAAGAAGAACGGAAAAGATGTAACGGTACAAATTGAACTTCAAGCCCGCTTTGATGAAGAAGCAAATATTAAATATGCCGAATTACTTCAAAGCGAGGATGTACGGCTTATTTTTGGTGTAAAAGGATTAAAGGTTCACTGCAAAACTTGCTTGATAGAAAGGCTCGAAAACGGTAAACTGGTTCGCTACGGAATTTTAAGTACGGGAAACTTCAATGAATCTACAGCGCGTCTTTATACAGATTACACACTGTTTACAGCAGATCAAAGAATTTGTAAGGAGATAAACAAAGTTTTCGACTTTTTTGAAGTCAATTACCAAGTGAAAAAATATCGTCATTTAATTGTTTCGCCGCATTACACCAGAAATGCTTTATATCACTTGATTGATAACGAGATAAAAAATAAAAAAGCTGGCTTACCTAGTGGTATTAAATTAAAGCTAAATAGCCTTTCGGACTATAAGATGGTCGATAAGCTTTATGAAGCGAGTAGGGCGGGAGTAAAGATAAAAATGATTGTTCGCGGCATCTGTTGTCTCATTCCAGGAGTTAAGGGAATGAGTGAAAATATTGAAGCCATAAGCATAGTTGGTAAGTATTTGGAACATCCACGTCTGTTTATTTTTGAAAATGCAGGTAATACCAAAGTGTATATTTCATCGGCAGATTTAATGGGAAGAAACCTAGATAATAGAGTGGAGATTACCTGCCCCATTTATGATGAAGATATTAAAAAGGAAATTTTAGAGAATTTTGAAATAGGCTGGAGTGACAACGTTAAAGCACGGGTATTCGATATTAAAATGAATAATGCTTACAGGAAAAATAGTAAGCCACCGGTGCGTTCCCAATTCAAAATGTATAATTATTATTTAAATAAACTTGAAGTAAACTGATTTGTTGAACATTGAAAAATACGGTGCCGTAGATATTGGCAGTAATGCTATCCGCTTGTTAATTGTAACTGTGGTGGAGCAGGAAAGAAAAGATACTATTTTTAAAAAAACATCGCTGGTTCGAGTTCCAATTCGTTTAGGAGCCGAAGTCTTTCTGGATGGAAAAATTTCAGAATGCAATGCAAAGCGAATGGTTGAAGCCATGACCGCTTTCCGATTGTTGATGAATACCCACGGAATAAAACGTTATAGGGCTTGTGCCACTTCTGCAATGCGAGAGGCTTCCAACGGAATTCAGATAGCCGAAAATATTAAAAATGAAAGTGGAATTTCTATAGATATAATAGATGGGGAGGACGAGGCGGAAATTATTGCTTCCACAGATTTAAAAAGCTTGATTGAAGATGACAAGGTTTTTCTATATGTAGATGTTGGTGGAGGAAGTACGGAATTAACCATTTTTGCCAATGGTAAAAACATTGTTTCAAAAAGTTTTAAAATCGGAACGGTTCGTCTTTTGGAAAACCTTGTTGAAGATAGTATATGGGACGAGATGAAGCTATGGATCAAAAAAGAGACAAAAGATTTTCAAAAAATTTCCATGATTGGTAGTGGAGGAAACATCAATACTATTTTTAAGAAGAGCGGGAAGAAAATAGGGGCGCCGTTGAGTTATTTATACCTTTCTTCCTATTATAAAAAAATAAAATCACTTTCATATGATGAACGTATCACTGAGCTTGATATGAATCCTGATCGCGCCGATGTTGTAATTCCTGCCACACGAATTTATCTTTCAGCCATGAAATGGAGCAAATCCAAAAATGTATTTGTCCCAAAAATTGGACTTAGTGATGGGATTATTAAAAGTCTTTACAATGAGAAGGTCGCTGCTGAGATGGAGGTTAATTAATGATTTTTGAATAATTGATAATTACGAAGATCTTAAGCTTCGGTTAGATTTAAAACTCCCTTTTGAAGCAGAAATTTTGCCTGCATCAAGATAACGTTTGGTTACGGCTGCTCTATTTTTAGCATCAGTCATTGGTGAGGCCCCATAGGTTTCTCGTATCTTGAGATAGGCATTGATAACCATCAATTCTTCGTTATCCCCGGCGTTTTTAAGTTGTTCAAATGAAATCCCCGTACTTTCAATAGCTTTTGCCACACAATTCCAAAGATATCCAGGTCTATTTACATGATTGTCCAAAAACAAGGCCGCGGCATATTCCGAAGATAGGAGGTCAAATAAGTTATAACCTCCGAGTTTACTGGTTTTTTTGAAGTAAAATAGATTGAAACGATTGATGGCGTGTAATACCTGTATGGCACAGACTCGATCGTCCAATCCGGCAGCGGCAAAACGATAGGCTACGATGTTACTTCGGAAAAATTGTTTTGCATCAGCGGTGTTTACTTTTTTGTTCTTATACATTAAATAACCATAGGTGCCATTTGTATCTTCTGAAACATCAACGTCAAACTGACCACAAAACTGCTCAAATGCATCTGGGTATTTTTCCTTCACTAGTTTAATGAGTGCTGGCAATTCCCCTTCAGCGGTTCCTGAACCAAGCGTCCATTGAAACATACCAAAACTCATAAAACAGTTGTCCCACGTGTTAACGGCGTCCAGATTCCCTTCATTCTCCGAAGTAGCCAATAAGGCCTGTACTTCAGACTTACTGATTTTAAGTGCTGCTAACAGAGCTGGGTTTTCTTGTATAAATTTTTCTGTGGAATGACTCCCAAGTCTATAAATTCCTTTTCTAAACTTTTTACCCAAAAAGTTGCGGGTGGTGTCGTTTTGATACTGATAATATACGCGCGGATCTTCATCAATAATAATCACATCTGCTCTTTCTGTACTGTTTTCAGGCTCACTTTCAATAGGCAATTGTAATACTTGGCCCACTTTAATAGTATTGGCGTTTACAATATTATTCAGTGCTGCGATTTCGCGCCATTTTGCTGTTGCTCCCAATTGTTTAAAGGCAATTGAGCCAAGAGAGTCGCCGCTTTTTACTTTGTATGTCTTCATAATCGTTTCTTAAATGAACTAAAAACTTATGCTGCTAGGGCATGTTGTTCAAGCTAAACATTCTCAAAGATATTAAAAATCAAGTATTTACGGATATTATTTTTTATGAAATCACGAAATAGATTCGGGTTTGGGATCCATTTTTTCGCTTTTTTGGCCACTAAAGGTTCAATGGTTTTTGCTAAGAGCATATAACATCTCCGATACTGCTGGTCATATTATTTGCCATTAATGGTAAATTATTGACTGCTGTATAACTATTACCAAGATATAGTACTTTTTTGGTTGTTTAACTGTGAATGGAAAACGTGGTTAAAACAAGTGAAATAAAAAGTAGTAATTGTTTCATTGTGTTTTGGTGGTTTAATATTTTTTGTATGTTTTTAAAACTTTTAGTGTCGCTAGCCTTTATTGATAAAGGCTGATAATTGTTCAGATTCATTTATAAATACAGTAAAGATTTACTCTTTCCGAATAAGTTGCAAGGCATCTAAGCGTATTCGAGCTTTTTTTATTAAACTAGATAATGTTTCGCGTTCGTCAATGGCTATCTGAATTTCTTCTGTTCTAATGTGTTTATTCTTTTTTTGCAATGCAGAAAGCCTTTCAATTTCGTGATTCAATTTAAGGTTCATACGTTGCAAAGCCTTCGTTAATTCCTTTTCTCCCAATTTCTTTGCAATTTCTGTTGCAGATGAAATCATATTCGGAAGTAAGGTATCTACAAAGGCTTCATTTTCTAAAAGCACGTCGATTCTATCAGGGATTAAATTTTTGTTGAGCATTTCTACAGAATAGGAGTTTGTTACATCTTTCCCTGTGTGATCAATTATAACTCTTAATGGTGTATTTGGAAGGAAACGGTCTATATCTATACTTTCTTTCCCTGCTGTTTCCAGAACAAAAATTAATTCAAGGAGCAGGGCAGGAGTGCCGGTTCCGTGAATAACTCCAAAGCTTGCGTTGCCTAATGTTGAGCTTAGCACCATGTCAATAGCTCCTGATGTCATTGGATGATCCCAACTTAGGAAACTAACATCTTCCCTACTTATCGCTCGTTTTCTATCGAATGTAACCTGTATTCCTTCTCTGGGAATTGAGGGAAACACTTCAGAATTAAAGGAAGCGGGATGTAGTAAATAGGTTCGTGCCGCAATGTCTTCCATCTCTACGTCAAACTGCTGAAAGACTTTTGTTAAATATATTTCAAGCGCGCTATCTCTATCTTCAGCTTTAATTTTGGCAATAAGTTTTTTTGCTATTTTAGGTCGAAATGAATTCATTTCCAATAATCTATCACGTCCTTCGGCAAGATTTTTTTTAAGTTCTTTTTGAAAGTTTGCTGTTTCAGCAATCAATACTTCCAACGCAGAATTTGCTTCTTCAACTGAAGGTATTTTGGAAATATTTAGCAATCGCTCAATAAATTTTTTAAAAATTAAATTCCCACCTTCAAGGTTTATATTAAAAGCATTCAAACCTTCATGAAACCATCTAACCAGCTGGCTTTGTGGGCTATCTTCAAGATATGGAATATGAATATGTATGTCTTTTTTCTGTCCTATTCTGTCAAGGCGGCCAATTCGTTGCTCCAATAATTCGGGGTGAAATGGCACGTCAAATAATATGAGATGATGGGCAAATTGAAAATTCCGTCCTTCACTTCCTATTTCTGAGCAGAGAAGTATTTGAGCACTATCAAGTTCAGCAAACCAAGCTGCATTTCTATCGCGCTGTACAAGCGAGAGATCTTCGTGAAAAACCCTTACTTTCCGCTTAATACGTTTACTTATTGTAGACTCTAAAGCTAAAACTTTTTCTATGGAACTGCAGATAAGAAGTATTTTTGCAGGATATAATTCCTTCATTTTTTCTAAAACCCACCTCACCCGAGGATCTTTATCAAACGAAAACTCTTGTTCTCTTTTTTCATCTGAAGTACTTTCCATATCACAGAAAAATTCCTTTGTTACGCGTTCATTCCAAAGACTAGGGTTTTCTTTTATCTCCAGGGAGACTAGATGAGCTATTCGTTTGGGAAAACCACTCATTGCCATTCGAGTATTTCTGAATAAAACGCGACCCGGACCGTGTTGGTCGAGCAAATCTTCAATAAGATTGTGCCTTGACGCTTCGTCTTTAAAATTTAATGCTGCGATTCTTTCTTTTGAAAAAGTAGTTTCTAAAAGCTTTTTATCTTTCAAGCTTAATACTTTATCTGAAGATAGTTTTTCAACAAGCGTAGCAATCTCTTTGTTTCCTTCAGATTCGCTTATAAAATCGGTGTAATTATTATATCGATTGGGGTCGAGTAATCGAAGACGTGCAAAATGACTTTCTACACCCAATTGTTCTGGGGTAGCAGTAAGAAGTAATAATCCTTTGGCTACTTGGCTTAATAATTCTACAATACGATACTCACGGCTTACCTCGTTAACAGACCATTCAAGATGATGTGCTTCGTCCACAACGAGCATATCCCAGGTAGCAGAAATGGCTTGTTGCGCTCGTTTTTGTGAACCGGCCAAAAACTCAGTACTACAAATAATAAGTTGATTATCGAGAAATGGGTTTCCATCTGGGGCACTGTCTTCAAGAGCAGCGCAACGTTCTTCATCAAAAATATTAAACCACAAATTAAATTTTCGCAAAACCTCTACAAACCATTGGTGCACGAGCGATTCTGGAACAAGAATCAGCACTCTTGATATACGTCCGGCCACTAATAACCGATGTAGAATCAAGCAGGCTTCAATAGTTTTTCCAAGACCAACCTGATCTGACAATAAAACACGAGGTGCAAATCGGGAGCTCACTTCATGAGCAATATAGAGTTGATGAGGAATTAAATCTATTTTTCCACCAACAAATCCATGTACCGGAGATATTCTTCTATTATAATCGTGATAAAGCGTTTCTCTACGTAACGCAAACATTTCAGGAGTATCTACATCACCCGTAAAAAGTCTATCATCAACACCATGCGTAATTGTTCCTCCGTCCAGTTCTGCCTCAAGCAACTTTCTGCCGTTCCCGTAATACACATAAAGATTGTCTTCTATTTTTACTTGTTCAATCAGCAAGGATTGTCCCTGCTTATCTAATATGGAATCTCCAGGTTTAAATATAGTTCGGCGCAAAGGAGCGCTTTCTGTGGCATAGAGTCGCGTTTCGCCAGAAATTGGGAAATGCATTTGCACCTTTCCTTTGCTCACTTCTGTAACAATACCAACGCCAAGTTCCGGTTCCCCAGAACTGGTATATCTTTGATTTGGAAAAAAATCTCCCATATTTAATAATTGTTTTTTAAAATTTAATTACGATTGTAAACTGCAAAAGTGATTCAATTGGAGAGGGGATTCGCTTAAATTTATAGTTTGCTGTTTTGTGCCTTTACATTTCGAATACCTTCGTAAACCACGATGCTAACCGCATTTGCCAAGTTTAAACTTCGAATATGAGGACTGAAAAGAGGTATAGTATAGACTGAATTTAAATTTTCTGCCACAATACTTTTAGGTAAACCAACTGATTCTTTTCCGAAAACTAGAAACATATCGTCTTTGTAATCGATAGCGCAGTAATCTTGAGTGCCATGACTGGAAAGGTATACAAACTGTTTCCCTTTATTTTTTGAATAAAAGTCCTCGAGGTTCTCATAAATAAAAAGGGAAATATGCTGCCAATAATCCAATCCAGCTCTTTTTACGCGCTTATCACTTAGTTCGAAACCAAATGGTTTTACGAGGTGTAATGTTGATCCAGACGCTAAACTTAATCTCCCGATATTTCCTGTATTCGTAGGGATTTCTGGTTCAATTAATACAATGTTAAATGCCATTTTTTATTGTTGGTGTTTTGAAGATTATAATATGTTACGCTTTAATTACTTATAAGCTACAAATTTCTATAAAGTTTCTGTTTCCTTCAAATATAACTCTAAACCCATTCTTTCAACCTGAAAAAATGTAATTATAAATGAACTTGTCTTCAATAGTGAATGAAGGTAAAATAACACGGACGAAAAGCTAAAGCCAACGGACTTCTTCAATAAAACCACTTCCGAATCCCAATAAATACAAAAACCATAAGGGTGTAAATCAAAAAGAAAGGCAGAATAAAGTTTTTTAAATCTAATACAAGCATAACTGCAATAAGGAGCAGTTGAAAACCTAAACCAAAGGTTGAAACACTTGTCATCAACCAATTTGGTATTGTATTGGCTTTATTGGCCTTACTGTCTAATGCATAAATTGTTTTATCAAAAGAACCATAAAATAGTTTGTACAAACCGAAAAGTATGTTTACATGCTGTTGCTTTTCTCCTATTAGTGCGCTTGGAGTTGTGTTTTCAAATATGCGACTGGTTGTATCTCCATCAAATTTATTCCGAAGAATAACATAGTAGTAATTGAAAAGCGTGCCTTGTAATTGCAGGCCTAAGAAAGCGAAAAGGCATATCCAAATAGAAGTGTCTGTAATATACCAAATCGCTAAAAAGATTAAAGCATTTAATAGAATGTCTGCAACCGAATCTAAATACCGACCGGTGTAGGATGGTTTTTGTTTTACGCGAGCTAACTCTCCATCTGCAGCGTCTAGTATAGATTTTAAAATTAAAAAGAATGCTGCGGCCCAATAAAAGCCTTGAATAATACTGTAAATAGCGATTAGGCCAGATATTATAAAACTAACAGTAACGTGAATAGAAGTGAAAGCAGTATTCTTTAGTGCGTTCGCAATTACTTTTGCTATAGGTCTTCCATAGTCAGAAAGGTCAAGAAATTTATGCGCTTTTGGTAATTTGGACATTTAATATCATAGAAAATTGTAATGTGGAATATACCTAGAAATACGGCAAAGATAAGGTTATACCATTGTTAATAGGGAATGCTTATATTATAAAAGGAGTATTTTATTTAGATATTTGTTTGATAAAATAATGTTCCTTATGCCATACAGAGCTAACTTACTGTTTCTTCGGAAAATAAATCGATTGTAATTCTTGATCAATCGTCTTGAATACTAATAATTTGAACTGTTCTAGTATTGGATGGTGGGCTAAAAACTGGTTTAATCGAGTAGAACTAATTCACCTGTAAACCAAGAGCCGTATGAATCGAGAGATTCACAGCCTGTTCTAATTCTATTTTGAGATATGGTTCTATGATTGACTTAAGGTTGAAACTCCACTTTTCTTACTAGGCTGGCGGTTAGTTGTTTTTATACAGTTGGCACTTTTTCAATTAATATTTCATTTTCAGACTTGTCATAATATGTACAAGTCATTTTATCAAGATCAACAATCCATTTTTCAATTCCTGTTTCAGCACAATGTTTACAAAATGTAAAATAGTCCGTTTCCCCTTTTTGATGGATTTTCAAATATTGACTGAATTTAACTTTGTCACTCTTGGTGGCTATTGTTAAAGTATCATATTTCGGTGTAGATTCTGTTTGATATTCGTTTTTGCCGAAATAATTTGTGTGACCGTCTTCAACCCAAGTTTCAAAAGCTGTTACACCCATTCCTTTAATTTCCTTGATGTATTTTGGAAATTCTGCTCCTGATTTAGTTTTGCTAAGTGCCAATTCAATCGCTTCTATTGTAAACATGGTCTATATTATATTGGTTTCTTTAAATATAACAAAAATATAATTTTCATCTCCTTTAAAACTAATTAGTTAATAACGTACTTGTTTACGTTTAGTATTTTATTTCTTAAACAGAAAATAAACTGCCCCTATTAAAAGAACAAAAGAAATAATATGGTTTATTCGAAATGTTTCGGTCTTAAAAACTAGAAGCGTAAACCCTACGAAGACCACAAGTGTGATTACTTCCTGTATCACTTTTAACTGCAAGAGCGAAAACGGACCGCCATTACCATTATAGCCCATGCGGTTGGCAGGAACTTGGAAGATATACTCAAAGAGTGCAATGCCCCAGCTAATTAATATAATTGAAATCAAGCCAAGTTTGCTGGTCCATTTCCATTCAGCAAATTTTAGGTGGCCATACCAGGCGAGGGTCATAAAAGAGTTGGAAATGACGAGCAGGCAAATAGTGAGAATTCCCTTCATAATTTCTAGCGATTAATGAATAGTGAATAAACAGTTAACTACCTGCAAATTTATTTAATTCCTTTCGTAGATTTATTTTTCACTTGAATTAATTCTTCTTTTTCCATTTGCGCTCCAATAAAAGGGATACGCGGTGCGAGGAAGTAGCCCGTTAAACTTGCAAAAAGTATAGGAATAAAGTAAGTGAAACCCGTAAGCGTTGCTAAAAGAATAGTTGTACTCATAGGTGTGCGCGTTACGCAAGCGTTTATAGCCGCCATACAGCTCACAATAGTCAACGAAAGACTAATGGACGGAAAAACAGTGTGAATAAGTAGACCAAGCGCTGTACCGCAGAAAAATAAGGGAATAATAAATCCTCCGCGCCACCCTGAGGTTACGGTAATTGCAATGGCTATAATTTTAAAAATCAATACGCCAACAAGGAATTGGACGGTGCCATTTTCTTGAAGTAGTTCATTAATCTCAAAATGGCTGAAATACCGGGTCAAAGGAATATAATAAGCAATAACTCCCAATAAAATACCGCCAATCATGGTCTTGATATAAATGGGGGTTTTTAGTTTTTCGAAGAGTTTTTTAAAGAATTTAGTACAAAAAATAAACCCCCAACCAACTATAGTCGCAAAAACTGCGAATAGAACAGCCCATCCAAAATCGAAGAAGTTTGCCATTTCATAAGCCGGCAAGTCCCACAATGGTGCTAATCCCAACTGTACGATGATCGCGAAAACAATATAACTAAATCCGCTAGCAACAAGTGCAGGAATAATAGCTTGATAATATTCTACTGCGTGTTTATGGTGAAGTATTTCCAAAGAGAAAAGGCTCCCGCCCAGCGGAGCACCAAATAGAGCGGTAAAACCGGAGGCCATGCCGGCAATGCTCAAGGAACGTAATTCTTCTCCTTTTAATCTGAAAAGTTTCCCCATCCAACTTCCTGTGGAGCCCGTAACTTGTACTAAAGGAGATTCTGGCCCCAGGCTTCCTCCTGATGCCACACAAATAAGGGAGGAAAGTATCATGGAAGGATTGTTCTTAGGGTCTAATTTTCCTTTGTTAAATCGAATGTTGTTTACAATCAGTTGCATTTCGCCTGGATCACCGATAAAATAAATAATCAGACCAGCCAAAAGACCAGCAATAGCCATAACTGGAATAACTAGCCAACCTTGATAGACACCTATAACATCTGTTAGAAACATCAGCACGACCCAATAAGTACCTGATATTATGCCGCCAATCAAACCAAGTAAGGCCCAAAGAAGAAACATCCTACTAAAGACAAATGGATTAAACCGAATGGGATAGTCCAGAACATCAAGATATTTAACTAGCTTCCTTCTTCTTTTGAGTTTCATTGGGTGAAAATTATAAATGTATTATCCGTGAATGGATTGGTGTTTACTGAGGTCTTTCATTACATCGGCTTCAAAAGAAAGAAGGTCATTCCATTTTTGATCTACTTCTTTTCTGTCGCCATATTGCCGCGCAAAGCTAAGAAACATAGTATAATGATTTGCTTCACTTACCATTAATTTTCTATAAAACTCTGCTAATTCTTTGTCTTCAAGTTCTTCACTCAGCAAACGGAATCGCTCGCAGCTTCTGGCTTCAATCAAGGCTGCATATAATAATCTATGCACTAGCTGTGTGGTTCTACTTCCGCCTTTTGGGAAGAATTGTACAATCTGTAAAACGTACTCATCTTTCCGGTCCCGACCCAAAACCCAACCGCGCTCTAAAATTCTGTCGTGTACCATTTTAAAATGACTGATTTCTTCCTTTATCAAAGAAATCATTTCTTGAATAAGATCTGTGTATTCAGGAAAACCCACAATCAACGAGACTGCGGTTGAGGCCGCCTTTTGTTCACACCAAGCGTGATCTGTAAGAATATCTTCGATGTTCTTTTCAACAATATTCACCCAACGCGGATCTGTGGGAAGTTTTAAGCCTAACATAGTTTGAGGTTTCTGGTTCAAAGTTTAAAGTTTCAAGTTCTCAGGAGTGTGTAAGTAAGCCAATTTGCGAAGCCTATATGTCGAGATCAAATTCCTGTCTAAGTTTTTCAATTAGCGGATTCATTTCCTTCATTTTTTCGAATTTTTCACGAGTTGTATAAGCGTAACGTTTTTCGATAGTTTCGTTAACGGTAATATCTAAATCTACATCATAATTTTGCAGTTTATCGCGAAGAAAGGTAAGGAGTTCGTATTTAGCACGTTCCACTTCTGTTTTTATCGTCTGATTAGGAAATTCAAGGTGAATAATAGAACCTTCAAGTTTTGGAACCCCCATGGTTAAATGTGAAAGTAGGTTATACTTTCCATCAACTTCTACATTTTTGGTATATTCCTTCCAAGCTGCGTGCATTTCTTCTTCAGAAAAATCTTCTACAGGTAGATTTTTGGCATCAGGTTGGTTTGCGACCATTTCCTGTTGTAATTCGTGTTTTTTCTTAATACTTTTTAAAGAAAGAGCAGAAACCCTTTTGGCATTGCGTTCCGCCAAGATCTGCGGACGTTCAATTACTTTTTCTGGTTGCTTATCGCTGGTTTTCTCTACGGATTCTTCTTTCGATATATCTTCAGAAGGCTCTTCAAGTTTTCTTTTTTCAACTTCATCTTCAACTTCATCTTCAACTTGAATTTCATCTTCAATTTCGTTTTCTCCCTTTTTCAACGGTTTCGGCACAATACTTCCCGCAGAAGTGATTTTCTCTGAAGTATATTCTTCACTCTTAAAATAGGAGGGAGGTATTACGAAACGTTCGTTGTTATTGGAGTTTTTTTTTTCGCCCTGAAAAGTCAAGGATGCAAGTTGCATTAGGCAAAGTTCAACAAGGAGGCGTTGATTTTGACTGTTTTTATATTTTAAGTCGCAGTTATTTGCAATGTTAATGCCTTCAATGAGAAATTGTGGGCTTGTTTTTTGCGACTGTTCAAAATACATTGTTTTTACTTGTTCGCCTACTTCCAACAAGCCAATGGTCTCTTGATTTCTGCAAACCATCAAATCCCGGAAGTGGGAGGCGAGGCCCATTACAAAATGATGCCCGTCAAAACCTTTGGATAGAATATCATTAAAGGTGAGCAAAACTTGCGGAATATTGTTTTCAAGAAGTAAATCGGTAATCTGGAAATACCACGTGTAATCTAATACGTTTAAATTTTCGGTTACTGCCTCTCGCGTAAGGTTTTTTCCGGCAAAACTTACTACTCTATCAAAAATAGAAAGTGCATCGCGTAAGGCTCCATCCGCTTTTTGAGCGATAATATGTAGTGCGTCATCTTCTGCTTCTATTCCTTCTGCTTTCGCAACTTCGGCTAAATGATCTTTAATATCTCGAACTCCAATTCTTCTAAAATCAAAAATCTGACATCGTGAAAGTATGGTTGGAATTATCTTGTGTTTTTCCGTAGTAGCTAATATGAAAATAGCGTGTTTTGGCGGTTCTTCCAAAGTCTTCAAAAAAGCGTTAAAAGCTGCTGAGGACAACATATGAACTTCATCAATAATATAAACCTTGTACTTGCCTACTTGTGGAGGAATTCGAACTTGGTCAATCAAGTTTCTGATATCATCTACCGAGTTATTGGATGCAGCATCCAATTCAAAAATATTAAACGCGAAGTCTTCATCCTCTTTTTCAGTGCCGTCTTGGTTTATTTTCTTGGCGAGAATACGTGCACAAGTAGTTTTACCAACTCCACGCGGTCCCGTAAAAAGTAAAGCTTGGGCTAGGTGATTATTTGCAATGGCGTTATCCAAAGTATTGGTAATGGCCTGTTGCCCAACTACGTCTTTAAAAACGGCGGGGCGATATTTTCTGGCAGATACAATGAAGTGTTCCATTTTTTTTAGTAGTCAATGGTCAATTATCAAGGACCAGATTATATTATAATGACTTGGGAGCAAATATAGATATGTACAACGGGTTTTTAAAAAATAGGTGATTGTATTTTACCATATTTATTAACATTGGAGTACTTTTGCGCAGCAGGCCGCCTTATCGTCGTCCCGTTCCGTCCCGATAGCTATCGGGAATCGGGAATCGGGAGGGAGGAAAGTCCGGGCACCATAGGGAAGCATAGCGGCTAACGGCCGTCGAGATCCTCGTCTTTGCGAGGGTTTCAGGACAAGTGCAGCAGAAAGTATGTACAGGTAATGCTGTAGTGAAACCAGGTAAACTCTATGCGGTGAAATGTCACGTAAACCTGTGTCCCGATTCCCGATAGCTATCGGGACGGGAGAGGGTTCCCGCCCGATGCAGGAGGGTAGGCAGATTGAGCGTTTCGGTAACGGAACGTCTAGATAAATGATAAGGTGCCGTTCCGATAGCTATCGGGGTCGGTAACAGAACCCGGCTTATAGGCCTGCTTTTTTTATATCTGTCATTGCGTACGCCAAAGCTATAGCGGTGGAGCAAGGCAGGTATTTTTCCCTATTTTTTAGTGCAAATAAATTTAAAGAGAGTATTCTGAAATAGGACCTATAGTTTCCGCCCTATCTAGCTTTACAGGTCTTCGCTTTTACATTCCAATTGCATTTTCAGCCAATCCATGGCTTCTTGATGTTCCCTAAAGATTTTAAAAGGTTTGCTTTTATAAAACTCCTTTTCAAAATTTGCGTTTTGAAATGATAAATCACTATAACATAAAACGGCGTTGGCTGTTAGATTTAGATAAGAGGATTTATAAAGACTAGGAGTTAGTTCAAGAGAATAGTCGTTTTTACGATTGGAGAGATAAGCAAACTTTTTATTAGGAAAATAAGTATCAAAAAGTTCAAATAATTTTTGGAGATCTTCTGCTTGAAAGTGTACACCTTCATTTATTGTTATCTCTATGATTTGATCATAAATTCTTGCAGTTCCAAAACTTACCTCTACAATTTTTCCATCCATATATTCTTATTGAAAAAAACTGAAAGCGTTCCCACCGTATTTGCGGACTTCGGCAAAATGCTCCAATTCTGAAAGATCAATTATTTTTGAATGCTCTATTACCAGTAATCCCTCTTCGTTTAATAGATTTTTTTCAAAAACCTTAGACAATATACTTGATAATTGCGATATATCAAAATCATAAGGAGGATCAGCAAAGATGACATCAAATTTTCCGGAGGCATTTTCCAAATATTTTGAAACATCAGATTTTATGGGTTGAATGGGAAAAGAGAACTCTTCCGAAACTTTATCAATATACTGGATACAACCATTGTGGGCATCTACTGAAATTATATTGGGTACGCCACGAGAGGCGAACTCAAAACTAATATTGCCAGTGCCAGAAAAAAGATCGAGTACTGAGAGTTCATCAAAATAATAACGCACTCTAAGAATATTGAAAAGTGCTTCCTTAGCAAAATCTGTCGTTGGTCTTACGGGTAGATTTTTGGGTGCAGTGAGTCTTCTTCCTTTATGTGAGCCTGAAATTATTCGCATTTAAACTAAGTTTTTTAGAATGAAGTGTTGATGAGATTTATCGTCGGAAGCAAATTTTGTAATAATAGCATTACTTTCTAAAAAGTCGATATTTCGAATAAAAGTATATGCCATTTTATAGTTTTCATCCTCCTTATCGATTTCGCCACAAAGTAGTACTGGAAGATTCTCGGGATCTAATTTTAACTGTTCCATACAAAAGAGGGTGTAATAGATGAAATCTTCGGGAGTTTTATAAGCATAACTATTGCAAAGTTGAAGTTCTCCATTCTTTAAAACGATACAGTCAAAACTGTTTTTCTGAAAATGAAGATACATTTTTGGGAGTGAATATTTTTGATTTTCCAAAATGGACCTCAATAATACAGTGGTGGAGTGGTAGTAATTAAATGAACCGTATTTTTCAAAGAAAAAATTATTGATGTTCATAAACGGAACATATACTACAACAATGTCCTGAATTTCCAGAACATCATGCGCCATATAGTCATTCGCAAGTATTTTTGAATTAAACTTTAAATATTCACTGGCTTTGGTTTCATCAAAAAGTGAACCGGGAACCAAGCTGTAAAGGGGAGTGGAGTAAACAACGGAAACTTCTTGAAAGTTAGTATTGAGATCTTCATTATTGTAAATAATAGACTCAATCTCCATTAACAATTCCTCAGGTGTTGTACTGTAATCCAGTATATTTTCAAGGAAAAGAAACACCTCAGTGCTTTCAGCATTGGATACCAAAAAAGAAAGCCCGTTCAAAGATACTTGAACGGACAGTCTATTATTTAATGTGTTTTGTATGTTATTTGTCTTTTGCAGAGTCATAGATTTTTGGCCAGTTTCCTGTAGTATTGACCTCTTCTAAGGAACCAACTCTAATATCTGGGCCATTAACGCCATCTACAGATTGAACTTGCATTTCTTGAGCCAAAAGATCTTTATCAAGATCTCCTAATAAAACCTTTTTTGGAACTTTCGCTTCAAAAACAGAATAGCTAGCATCATTCTTTACAATTTTCCCAGATTTAAGCTCAAACTTAGCATCGATCCCTTTAACAGGTACATTCATCATGGTTTTGTATCTGTCAGAACCGCCGAAGAGAGAATCTTTAATAGGAGTAAATCCTAAAGTATCAATTAATACTTCATCCAGAAAATAACCTTGGTCAATTCCGTAGGCTTTATTTTTTGCAACATCAGCATAACTAGTATCGCGTCTTTGCGTGATTGCGAATTTTGCAGTGTCAATAAATCGTACTAGGCTATCCCAATCACCAGTAAAGGTTCCGGTAATCTCTTTGTGTGCAAGCTCTGCAGCCTGGATATCTTTTAAATTCTTAATTACTTTAGAATAGCGTGCCTCTTTAACTTTATTGAATTCCACTGGCCCCATAATAGAGCTCCATAATTTCCAGCCTAAAAAGATGATGACAATCCAAAGGAGAATCTGAATTACTAATTTCATTGTTGATATTGTTTAAGTGTTGATTTTACAAAAAGGTCTATCGCAAATCTACAATTTTTTTTTGTTCGTAAAAGTATATTGCGAAAAAATCATACCTATCTTTAAACCCTCATAGTTAGTAGTGAAATATGAATGTATCAGAATTTTATAGTTTTTTAAAGAACGATTTCCCCCATAACACCACTCCTAAACAGGATATTGCGCTGCAGTTATTGGCGAAATTTGTACTGGGAACGAACAAAAATGAGACCTTTTTATTGAAAGGATATGCTGGAACGGGTAAGACAACTATAGTAGGATCCTTGGTAAAAAATCTCGGAAAAGTGAAAAAACGGTCCGTTTTGTTGGCTCCTACGGGGAGAGCAGCGAAGGTTATCAGCAATTATTCGAACAAACAGGCCTTTACAATTCACAAAAAAATCTATTTTCCGAAAAGTGAAAAAGGTTCTGTTTCCTTTAATTTACAAAATAATAAGCATCGCGACACTATTTTTATTGTTGATGAGGCGTCGATGATTCCAGATATTAACCAAGACTCAAAACTTTTTGAAAACGGTTCTTTATTGGATGATTTAATGCAATATGTTTATAGTGGCAATAACTGCAAGCTTCTTTTAATAGGAGATTCCGCACAGTTGCCCCCAGTCCATTTGTCAATTAGTCCGGCTTTAGATGCCAGAGTTTTGGAGATGCAGTATAACCGCGAAGTAATAATGCTGGAATTGGACGAAGTTGTGCGTCAACAAAAAGATAGTGGGATTCTGGAGAATGCCACAAAAATTAGGGAACGTTTAAATGATGAATTATATGAAGCATTTAGATTTTCGGGGATTAATTTTCCAGACATAATTCGTCCGGTCGATGGCCAAGAAATAATGGATGCCATCGGCGACAATTATTCTGCCTTGGGCAATGAAGACACCGTAATTATTGTACGTTCCAACAAAAGAGCGAATCTATACAACCAAAGTATTCGAGAGCGCATTTTGTTTCAGGAATCGGAACTTTCTGCTGGGGATTATTTAATGGTGGTGAAAAACAACTATTTTTGGGTAGATAATATAAGTGAAGCAGGATTTGTTGCCAATGGGGATATTATAGAGGTTTTGGAAATATTCGGTTTTAAGGAATTATATGGCTTCCGTTTTGCTGAAGTGAAAGTGCGCATGGTGGATTATCCAAATATGAAACCTTTGGAAACAGTACTTCTTCTGGATACTTTAACTTCGGAAAGCCCATCGCTTACCTATGAAGAATCAAATTCGCTATACCAAGAAGTGATGAAGGATTACGCCATGGAGAAGTCAAAATACAAGAAGTTTTTAGCCGTAAAAAACAATAAATTTTTTAATGCATTGCAAGTTAAGTTCAGTTATGCCATTACTTGTCACAAATCGCAGGGTGGACAATGGAATACCGTTTTTGTGGAACAGCCATATCTTCCCAACGGCGTTGATAGGGAATATCTGCGTTGGCTTTACACAGCCATAACTCGTGCGCAGGAGAAACTGTACTTGATTGGGTTTAAGGATGAATTTTTTGAGTGATTCTGGGTGAGGGATGCTGGGCAACTGGCGCTGAATGATATATTAAAACAACTATTTTTATAACTTGGTTATGAATTAAAAGTAATTTTAAAAATGAAGTATATTTTGTGAAACGCTCCCATAAAAATTGAATTTTCCTAAACACCTAAACACCTAAACACCTAAACACCTAAACTATTAAACTCATCGACACATCGACTCACTATGGAAACTTTCGATATAATAATCAGCATCTTTCTCGGCATCGGTCTTGCCGCGGCAGTCGGGTTTCGGGTATTTTTGCCGTTGTTGGCTTTAAGTTTAGCGGGTTTTTATGATGTAATTCCTTTAAATGAAAGTTGGCAATGGGTGGGAAGTCTCACGGCTGTTATCACGATGGGAGTGGCTACGCTAATTGAAATTTTTGGTTATTACATTCCGTGGTTGGATAATTTACTGGACACCATTGCCTTGCCATTGGCAACATTGGCTGGTACAGCCGTTATGGTTGCTACAGTTACCGATTTAAGTCCGGCAGTTACTTGGGCTTTGGCTATTATTGCCGGGGGAGGAACCGCAGCGGCAATTAAAGGAAATACTTCTGCTGCTAGGCTCACTTCAAGCACAACCACTGGAGTACTCGCAAATCCAGTTTTGACCACATTGGAAACGGGTACTTCCATTGTGATGGCCATAGCTTCCATCTTTGTTCCTATTATCGCGTTTGCACTTGTAGTTTTCTTATTCTTCTTAATTTTTAGGTTTTATAAAAAGCTTCGGAAAAAACGAGCTCCAAGAACTTAATCTTCTTATTTTTGAAATCATTTTAAAAACTTTGTCTTGAAAATAATTGCAATGATTCCTGCCCGCTACGGCGCGTCTAGATTCCCTGGAAAACTTATGCAGGATTTGGGCGGAAAACCCGTGATAGTTAGAACTTATGAAGCCGCAAAGGCCACAGATCTTTTTGATGAAGTCTATGTGGTAACAGACAGCGACGTAATTTTTAACGAAATTGAAAGAAACGGCGGAAAAGCCATAATGAGCCAAAAAAAGCACGAATGTGGTAGCGACCGAATTGCCGAGGCCGTTGAAAACATGGATGTAGATATTGTAGTGAATGTGCAAGGAGACGAGCCTTTCACAAGTAGGGAAGGGCTGGAGAAGGTTTTAGCAGTCTTCAATGAACCTGATGCAGACAAGATAGATTTGGCTTCATTAATGACAGAAATCCACGATTGGAAAGAAATTAGCGATCCAAATTGTGTAAAGGTTATTGTAGATAAAGATGATTTTGCACTTTATTTTTCGCGATCGCCAATTCCGTATCCTCGTGATAAAAACGTAGAGATACAATATTATAAGCACAAAGGTATTTATGCCTTTAGAAAAAGTGCCATTATGGACTTTTATCGATTGCCCATGCGTTCTTTGGAAGAGGTGGAAAAAATTGAATGTATCCGCTATTTGGAATATGGTAAAAATATAAAAATGGTTATTTCAAACACATCAGGTGTTGAGATAGATACGCCTGAAGATCTTGCCAGGGCTAATAAATTACTCAAGGAGCAAAAGCCAGAAACGGTAAATAATAAATTTCGAAACTTTCCCATGGTTCCAAAAGTTGTTTTTGGTGAAGGATGTTTTGATCAGCTTTCCTCCATTCTTTCGCTTCAGAAAAAGGAAAAAGCACCATTTATATTTTTAGTCGATGATGTTTTTGAAGAAAATACTGCTTTTTTAGATAGAATAAACCTTCGATTTAACGATAAACTTATTTTCATTTCTACAGAAGAAGAGCCAAGAACTTCACAAGTTGACGATTTAGTAAAAGAAATTAAAAACGAATTTACCCAAACTCCTTCCGGTATTATAGGTATTGGTGGCGGAACGGTTATGGATATGGCTAAGGCCGTTTCTATCATGCTTATAAATCAAGGAAGTGCAGCCGACTACCAAGGCTGGGATCTAGTAAAGCATAAAGCTGTTTATCACGTGGGCGTTCCAACAATTTCGGGCACAGGTGCTGAAGTTTCGCGAACTACGGTACTTACTGGGCCAGTTCGCAAATTGGGAATCAATAGTGACTTTACACCTTTTGACCAAGTAATTCTCGATCCTAAACTCACCACCGGCGTTTCCAAAAACCAGTGGTTTTATACAGGAATGGATTGTTTTATACACTGCGTAGAATCCTTAAACGGTACTTTCTTAAATGCCTTTAGCCAGAGTTATGGCGAAAAAGCATACGATTTATGTATGGAAATATTTTTAGGAGATGATCTTTCCGAAGAAGATTCTCGTGGTAAATTGATGATGGCCTCTTGGCACGGTGGAATGAGCATTGCTTATTCACAGGTTGGAGTGGCACACGCTATGAGTTATGGTCTTGGTTATGTTTTAGGCACAAAACATGGCATTGGAAACTGTATTGTTTTTCAATATCTAGAAGAGTTTTATCCAAAAGACGTCAAGCTTTTCGAAAAGATGGTAGAGAAACACGGTGTTGAAATTCCACAGGGAATTTGTAAAAACCTTTCCGAAGAAGAAATGGACACTATGATAACCGTCGCACTTAGTATGGTTCCTCTTTGGGAAAATGCCTTAGGTGATAATTGGCAGGAGACCATTACGCGTGAAAAACTAAGACAATTATATCTGAAAATGTAGTTTCAGGATAAAAACCATTTATGGGGATCTCAAAATTTGTTTTTGAAAAAATGATGGGCTGGCACATTGTTGGTGCTTTTGATCCCGCAGTTAAAAAAGCCGTTATAATAGTTGTGCCACATACTAGCTGGCACGACTTCTATCTGGGGCTATTTACCCGTAGATTAACAAAAGTCCAGATAAACTATATCGCTAAAAAAGAATTGTTTAGATGGCCCTTTGGTTGGTATTTTCGTTGGACCGGAGGGGAAAAATTAGATCGTACTCCGGGCCAAAACAAAGTAGAGGCAATCGCTGAAATTTTTAAGAGCAAAGAAGAATTTCGGCTCGCAATAGCGCCCGAAGGCACTCGAAAAAAAGTATCAGAATGGAAAACCGGGTTCTATTATATTGCATTGGCAGCAAAGGTTCCCATAATATGTGTGGCTTTCGACTATAAGAAAAAAGCAATAATTATAAATGACACGTTTTACCCAACTGGCAATATTGATTCAGATTTAAAAAATCTGCGATCTACTTTCAAAGGTGTTATTGGGAAAAAAGAAGCCTATTCTTTTGAAATCTAAAAAAATAGCTTTTGCTCTTTATGTATATGACTTTCAGCAAAATGCTGTTAAAGATTAGTTAAGCGATGCTTTTTCAATATTCCTTTAAAAACTTATCATTAGAATTGCAAAAAATATTATTATGAAAAAAATGAAATACATCATGGCCTGTTTAGGCTTAGCATTAATTACTGTCTCCTGTAGTCTTGATGATGACTTTTCAGATGGTGGTAATCAACAACCAATAAAAGTTATTGCCAACCTCTTTGCTACTAGTAACATTAACACTGCCATTAATTCCTATGATTTTACGAACAACGGAAATTATAAGAAAACTATGAGAACGAGTTCAAATGATAATGAAGGTATTTATTATGATGATGACGCAGATGAAATGGTAGTTGTTTCAAGACAACAAAGAGTACTAAATACCTATCGCAAAGTAAGTGAAGTTCCTGACAATGGCGAGTTGAGCTTGTCAGTATCAAGTGATCCCACTTTTGATAGCCCTAGAGATTTAGCAGTTAAAGGTGATTTCTATATTGTTTCTGACAATGCGGACCTGGATAACGATCCAAGTACAGATGAAGGTAGATTCTTCATCTTTAAGAGAGATAGCACTGGTTATTCCTTAAGAAATACTGTTTCTGTAAATTATGCGGTTTGGGGAATAGAATTAATTGGAGATGATCTCTACACCGCAGTTGATAAAACCGCGGATGTAGCGGTACTTAATGATTTTATTGCAACATATACCACAGATGCTACTGCCACGCCAAACAAGCGTATTGAAATTGCTGGTATAACACGTATTCACGGCATTGCCCAGGATAATGGAACAGTAGTTCTAACCGATATTGGTGACGCAGAAAATGACAGTGATGGGGCGTTCCACATCATTAAGAGTTTTGTAAGTAAATTTAATGCGGTACTTGACGGTGAAACTTTGGAGGTATCAGGAAATCAGGTAAGAGTTTCTGGTATTACAACGGAAATGGGGAATCCAGTTGCCGTTGATTATGATGATAGCAGTAATACAGTGTTTATCGCAGAACGCGCCAATGGCGGTGGGAAGGTTTTGTTTTTTGATCAGATAGGTGCAGGAGGAGAGAGAAGACCAACTATTTCTGAACCATTCGCTGGAGCTTCTTCAGTTTATTTTAAAAGAAGATAAGCTAACTAAAAGTTGAAAAAACTAAAAAATGCCATCCCAAAAGAATCCGGATGGCATTTTTTGTTTGATATAAATTCAAGCTATTTTATTCATCTTCTTCATCGGAGGATTCCTCCATAGTGTGATAGACGTTTTGAACGTCATCATCTTCTTCAATTCTTTCGAGTAATTTTTCAACATCTGCAGCTTCGTCTTCGCTTAATTTTTTGGTAACCTGAGGTATTCGCTCAAAACCAGAAGAAAGGATTTCTAGCTTATTTTCTTCTAAATAAGACTGAATATCACCAAAGCTTTCAAAAGGAGCATAAATCAAAATTCCATCTTCTTCATCTTCAAAAATTTCATCTACACCGTGATCTATCAATTCAAGCTCAAGCTCTTCTATATCTAAACCTTCTGGGTTTATTCTAAAGTTGCAAGTATGATCAAACATAAAAGAGACTGATCCAGAAGTACCCAAACTTCCGTTACATTTATTAAAGTGCATGCGAACATTGGCAACAGTACGTGTATTGTTGTCAGTGGCGGTTTCAATCAAAATAGCGATCCCGTGTGGCGCATAACCTTCAAAAAGAACTTCTTTATAATCACCCAAACTTTTATCGCTGGCGCGTTTAATAGCACGCTCCACGTTATCCTTCGGCATATTCACAGCCTTGGCGTTCTGAATTACAGCGCGTAGTCTGGAATTCGCATCGGGATCTGGTCCGCCATCCTTTACGGCCATCACAATATCTTTCCCAATACGCGTAAAAGCTTTGGACATGGCAGACCAACGCTTCATTTTTCTTGCTTTCCTGAATTCAAAAGCTCTTCCCATAGATTATTCTCTATTACTATTAATTATTTTCTATTACTATTTTTTATCTATTATTCCCAAATATAGAAACTCCAACTTAAAAGCACCAAATTTCAAACCTTTGGAATTTGGAATTTGATTTTTTCTTAGCCAATAAGCTCGTCAATTATAGAAGCCAACTCAAAATCCTTTTCCGTTACGCCATCGGCATCGTGTGTGGATAGGTAGATTTCTAATGAATTGTAAACATTACTCCATTCTGGATGATGTTCTAGTCTTTCTGCTTCAAAGGCAATTCTAGTCATTGCTGAAAAGGCTTCCTTAAAATCATCAAACTCGAAAATAGTGTGCAACGCACCTTCCTGATATTCCCAACCTTCAAATTCCTTTAATCTTTCATTAATTTCTTTTTCTGTGAGTGCTTTCATTGCTTTTTGTGTTTACGGGTATAGACGCAAGGTTTTGCCTCCCTACCGAATTGATATAATTTCTTCGTTTAAACTTGATTCCTCAATTACCTGTGAAACAGTAATTTGAAGAGTAATTGGTAATTTATTTTCTTTAGGAAGGATTGCATTATACGTATCTTCATTCCTGCTAAAAACGCTTTTAAAGATAGGCATTTTATCGCCTATTTTTGAAGTAATCTCCATAAAAAGATCTTCGTGGTGAACCATATCAGAACTCGCTAGATGGTAGATTCCATGAATGAATTGGTTGATTATATAATGAATTTGTTGGCAAACTTTATCTATTGTGGTTGTGGTGATCACCAGATTTGGATAAACCTCAAAGCTAGCTTGATGCCGAATACATTGTCTTAAATGAACTACTTGTGGTGAATTGATACCCAATACCATAGGAAGTCTCAAAATAGCCGTTTGTAAAGGAATTTTCTCCAGTAGCAATTTTTCAATTGAAATTTTAAACTTTCCGGAACCCGTTTCCGAATTGGTTAAATCATTTTCATAGGATGGATGTTGAAAACTGGCATCAAAAACTTCGGAAGAGGAAATATACAGAACCTTGCAACTTTCATTTAATAACCCATAATTCACTATATCTTGATGCGTGGCGAATAAACTTTTAGTGCCATTTGCCATGGCCGAAATGATCACCGTTGGTTTTATTTTGTTCAACAGCAAAAACATGGAATCTACTTCCGCACAAAATTTATGAAATACTTGATTTTCAGAAAAAGTGCCCTCTTGCTTGCAATAGGTGCAATGTACGTTATAATAGGAGAGGAGTTCCTTGTATAGCGAATTCCCAATGAAACCGCTCCCTCCTAAAATTAAAATCCGCTCCTTTTCTTCTTTCGTTCTCATTAAAATTGCCCTCTATCTTTAGAAAATGGATAGTTTTGTTTTTGATGTAAATAGTTCCAATGCCTTCATTCCGAGATATGAATTTCCTTGTGGATTAAGTGCTGGCGACCAAGTTGCAATGGTAAAACAATGCGGTAACAGAGCAACAATTCCTCCACCAACGCCACTTTTTCCAGGTAAACCTACTTCAAAAGCAAATTCACCAGCTTCGTCATAAAAACCACAAGTAAGCATAATTGCATTAATTCTTTTTACTTGGCTGGCTGTTAGGTGTTCTACATTTTTTAAACACTTTCCCTTGTTTGTAAAAACGAAAAAAGCGTTTGTAAGTTGCCTGCAACTCATCATTATTGAACATTGATGAAAATAGAAATCCAAAACATCCTCAACTTCATTGTGAAGATTTCCAAAAGATTTAAGTAAATTGGCGGCGGCATAATTATTAAAGCCTGTCTCGTGCTCAGACTCCGCTATGGTTTCGTTGTAATCAATACTTTCATCGTGAGCCAGCTCTCTAACAAAATTCAAAAAATCCTCTTTAGGGTTTTCTAAATGAGTCAACAATATATCGGCAATCACAATTGCGCCCGCATTGATCAAGGGATTTCGAGGGATTCCATTTTCCAATTCCAACAAGGATAGATGATTGAATGGATTTCCCGAAGGCTCCACATCTACGCGTTCCAACAAACTATTGCCAACTAGCTGAAATGCTTTTGCCAATGAAAACACCTTCGAAATACTTTGAATTGAAAATTTTTCCAAATAATCACCTGCCGAATAATCTTCACCAGTAATTAATTGCAGATGAATTCCGAAGCTGTCTTTAGAAACTTTCGCCAATTCGGGGATATAGCTCGCTACGTCACCTGTATCTTCAGTAGATTTTAGTGTGTTGTGAATATCTTCTAAAATGGCTTGATAGTCCAACATTAGCCTTTATAGAATGGAGTTTTTACTATGGTTGCTGCCACAGGTTTATTCCTGATTTGAATAAATATTTCGGTGCCCGGACTACTATTTTCAATAGTTACATAGCCCAATCCAATGGCTTTACCTAGTGATGGCGCCATCGTACCACTAGTTACGTGGCCAATATTGTTTCCGTCTTTATCAACAATTGCGTAATCGTGTCTTGGAATACCGCGTTCAGTCAACTCAAAACCAATTAGTTTTCTTTTTATCCCTTCTTCCTTTTGCTTTTTCAGGTTATCCGAATTGATAAAGTCTTTTGTGAATTTTGTGATCCAACCCAAACCAGCTTCCAATGGCGAAGTTGTTTCATCTATATCATTGCCATATAAGCAGAATCCCATCTCAAGGCGAAGCGTATCTCTAGCCGCCAAGCCGATTGGTTTTATACCGAATTCCTTTCCAGCCTCCATTACTTTATTCCAAACCTGTTCCACTTCAGAATTTTTACAATAGATTTCAAATCCACCACTACCTGTATAACCGGTAGCACTAATAATTACGTGTTCAACACCTGCAAAATCTGTAACCTTAAAATTATAGAATTTTAAAGCACTTAAATCTTCTGAAGTAAGGGATTGCATTGCTTCAATAGCTTTTGGACCTTGAATAGCCAAAAGCGAGTAGTCATCAGAAATATTGCGCATGGTAGCATCCATGGAATTGTGTTTTAAAATCCAATCCCAATCTTTAGCTATGTTTGAAGCGTTTACAACCAAAAGATATTCTTCATCTTTTAATTTATACACAATAAGATCGTCCACAATTCCGCCTGATTCATTGGTCATGCAGGTATATTGTGCTTTTCCATCTACTAACTTGGAAGCATCATTACTACATACTTTCTGAATAAGGGATAATGCGTTTGGACCTGTAACCAAAAATTCGCCCATATGCGAGACGTCAAAAACGCCAACTCCTTTACGGACTGTTTCGTGTTCGGCATTAACGCCTTGGTAGGATACAGGCATGTTATAACCTGCAAATGGCACCATCTTGGCGCCCAATTGTTCGTGAATATGTGTAAGTGCTATATTTTTCATAATAAGGAGGTGTTTTCGGCTTGGTTCGATATAAACTTCGGCGGGTATCTTTTAATTAATACTAACTATTTACTTATTCGCAAATGTATCACAATACTTAAAAGTTAGCGAAAGTTTACAGATTTATTATAAACATTATCGCGTTAAAATCATCTTAATCGATTGGGTTTTCCCCAATGTTTTCAATACTTTTAAAATAAAAACCATCATGGCCACTACAATTTCAATTAATCCTTATTCGGGAAAAGAAATAAAATCCTATAACAACCACACTAAAAAGGAAGTCGAAGAAATCATCGATAAAGCAGACAAGCGTTTTTACAATTGGCGAGAAACTTCTTTTGCCCAACGAAAAAAGTTAATGCTAGCGGCAGCTTTCGAATTGAAAGAAAACAAAGAGGAATATGCTGAAACCATGACTTTAGAAATGGGGAAACCCATTTCACAAGCTCTTGCCGAAGTTGAAAAATGTGCTTGGGTTTGTGAATATTACGCCGAAAATGCCGAGGAACAACTTCAGAATAAAATCATCAAAACAGACGCTCACAAAAGCTATGTGAGTTATGAGCCGCTTGGGGTTGTTTTGGCTGTAATGCCGTGGAATTATCCTTTCTGGCAAGTATTTCGGTTTGCTGCTCCAGCTTTGATGGCTGGAAACATTGGTGTTTTAAAACACGCCTCCAATGTTTTTGGAAGTGCCTTAAATATTGAGAAGGTATTTAAACGAGCTGGTTTTCCCGAGCATTGTTTTACTACTTTATTGGTAGGAAGTGATGCTGTAGCCGAAATAATTGAAAATGAAAAAGTAAAAGCTGTAACACTTACAGGTAGTGGACCGGCAGGATCTTCAGTAGCTTCCATTGCTGGAAAAAACATTAAAAAAACAGTTTTGGAATTGGGCGGAAACAACGCTTTGGTTGTACTAAGAGATTGCGACATGGAAAAAACCATCGCAACTTGTGTTCAAGCCAGATTTCAAAATACAGGACAAAGCTGTATCGCAGGGAAACGGCTTATAATTGACGCATCAATATCAGAAGAGTTTGTTGAAAAACTAGTGCATAAGGTTCGAGAGTTAAAAAGTGGTAACCCAATGAGCGAAGAAACCTTTGTAGGAACCTTGGCAAGAGAAGATCTCGCCAAAGATTTAGAGAAACAGGTAAATGATTCTGTAGAAGCTGGAGCCAAGGTGGTAATAGGAGGTAATCGTTTGGAAGCCTATTTTGATCCAACCGTGCTGACTCATGTAACAGAAAAGATGCCAGCTTTTAAACAGGAAACCTTTGGACCGGTACTTTCGGTCACAACTTTTAAGAATGTAAATGAAGCTATTGCGCTTTCAAACAATTCAAAATTTGGTTTGGGGGTTTCTATTTTTACAAAAGATATTGAAGAAGCCCAAAAAATGGCGTTTCAATTTGATGAAGGCGCGGTTTTTATCAATGAATTGGTTAAAAGCGATCCAAGACTTCCATTTGGTGGTGTAAAAGAGAGTGGATATGGCCGGGAGCTAAGTATCAATGGGATTCACGAATTTGTCAATAAGAAGACGGTTTATATAAATAAATAATACCCAACATTCTTAAAAGCAAAGCATTCCAGAAAGCATACCTTTTGGAATGTTAAGCATAAATCTACTATTAAAAAGTTATATTTACTACAAACTAGAAGTTTGAAATTTAGAATTGTCTTATTATCACAAACCGTAAACTTGTAAAAAATTTTATACTTTTTCGCTAATCAGAATCTTCAAAAACACACATTGCAGTTATCTCAAGACTATTTTAAAACGAGGAATGATGGGTTTAAAATCCCACCTTATAACCTCCAAAATAACAAGATTAAGACAATAATTTAAATTATGAACTTTCATACCCGCAAATGGATAAAACCAGATCCCGATAGCTATCGGGATAAACCCAAATGGAACACTTTTCGGTGGCAGACTCCTTGAATGGATAGATGAGGAAGCTGCGTTATATGCGATTATTCAACTTGAAAACCCACGAAGCGTTACCAAATATATGAGTGAGATCAACTTTAGAAGCTCCGCAGTACAAGGTGATATTATTGAAATTGGAATAGACACTATAGGGTTCGGTAACACTTCATTAACCCTTTGCTGCGAGGTTCGTAACAAGATGACCCGCGAGGTAATAATAAGCATTGCCAAGATTACAATGGTTGGCCTTGGAGAAGATGGAAAACCCTGTCGACACGGGAAAACGGAAAAAGAGTTTGTGAAGGATAGATTGAGTAAGTAAATTTAGGTCCTTGCTCTGAAATCTTGACCTGTAGGCAATTCAAATATTTCCAAATCAAAATAAGGTATGGCCGCCAGTAAATGGTCAAAAATATCAGCTTGAATATGTTCGTAATTTACCCAACGTTTGTCTTTACTAAAGCAATAAATTTCAATTGGTAATCCCTTGTCTGTGGGTGCCAAATGCCGAACCATAAGAAACAGGTCTTTACTGATAGCGGAATTTTCATTTAAAAAGGCGTCAATATAATGTCTGAATACGCCTAGATTGGTTTGATTTCTACCGTTTATTTGAACCTCTTTGTTGGCTTCTGTCAGTCTATTGAATTTGTCAATATCTTTCTGTCTATGTTCGATATAAGGTTTAATGAGGGAGATCTTTTTAAAGTTTTCTAAATCTTCTTCGGAAAGAAATTTTATGGACGATTGCTTAATATAAATGGAACGCTTAATCCTTCTGCCCTCACTTTCCTGCATTCCACGCCAGTTCTGAAAAGAGTCAGAAATTAAACTATAGGTTGGAATTGTGGTGAAAGTGTGATCCCAATTCTGTACGCGAACGGTAGCCAAGTTAATTTCGGTAACAAAACCGTCTGCACCAAATTTTTCGAGAGTGATCCAATCTCCAATTCGTACAATATCATTTACAGACACCTGAATACTAGCTACGAAGCCGAGAATCGTATCCTTAAAAATAAGTAAAACAACTGCTGAGGCGGCTCCTAAAGTTGCAAGACTAGTTATTGAAAAACCTGTTAGAAGATTAATAATTAAGAAGCCTCCAACTCCCCAGGCAAATATCATTAATACTTGTACATAACTCTCCAAAGGCTTGTCGCCAAAGCGCTCACTTTCTTCCATAAAATTGCGTGTGGTGCGCAATACACTTCTAAAAATAAGGATGAACAGAATGACAGAATACACTTTTGCAACAAGCAATAACAAACTGATGACCAAAGGTGACTCTACAAAAATGATTGGAATGAGATGCCAAATAATGGTTAATGAAACTAAGTGAGCAATGTATTTTGGGAAGTTGCTCTTTATGAGGTAATCATCATATGTTGAAACGGTTTTATTAGTAAACGCCTTGAAAACTTGAATAATAATTTTTCTAAAAACAATATCCAAAATGGTAACAACGATAAAAGCTATTATGGAGTTGACTACTACATTTATAAAGACCGCCCAACCATAAGTCATGCCTTCATTCTCCAAATAATCTTGGAGGATACAACTATAGGCTTGAAGTGTTTCTGTATTCATTATAAGTATTTACGCTCCACATAAAAAGGTCCCAAAGGTAGGATAGAACACATTATTGCGATGAATAAAACTTTAATGGTCCAATTCAATTTTTTGAACATATAAAAAGCGCCACCTACATAGAGTACAAAAAGAACACCATGGGCCATGCCAACAATTCGCACCATTTCTGGCATGTCCCAAATGTATTTTAACGGCATCGCAATTCCTAAAAGCACAAGAAAGGAAATTGCTTCCAAAGTGCTTATTAATCTAAAAGTTTTTACTGAAAGTTCCATAGTATTTGTATAATATAACCGCCATTTTACAGTTCGCGCAAAGATACATGTTGTTGCTTGATCCGCTAAACTTTAAGGTTAATTTATGGGATGATTATTTTTAAGAATGTTTATCTTTAAAAGAAAAAATAAATCTATGATTATACTCCTACAATCGTCAACCCAAACTATACAAAACTCCCTCCAAAGTTATTACGATGAATTTTTAAAAGTCCTTCCACGAATTGCATTGGCAGTTTTGGTAATTATATTAGGGGTGTTACTCGCGCAAGTACTCACCAACTTTTACAAACGGCGTTTTCAGAAAAAATCTGAAGATCCTTTAATGGCAAAATTTTTAGCGCAGGCCATAAAAATAATCCTAATTATTATTGCAATAATGATTGCCTTAAGAATTGCTGGCCTAGACGGTATTGCCACCGGATTGTTGACTGCAGTTGGGGGTGGTGCTATTATTTTAGGATTTGCTTTTCAAGACATTGGAAAGAATTTTCTGGCTGGTGTTATTCTCGCTTTCAATAGACCATTTAGTATTAATGATACCATAAAAATAGACAACATCTTCGGAAAGGTAAGAGCCTTAAGTTTTCGCTATTCGCATATAAAAACTTTTGACGGCCGTGACATTTATATTCCAAATAGTGATGTGCTCACTAAACCTGTTGAAAATTATACTGCAGATGGCTTTTTTAGAGTGGATTTTACGGTAGGAGTGGGCTATGAAGATGATATTTCGGCCGCCAAAAAAGTGATTCAAGATATTCTTGATCATAATGAAGAAATCATCCGTGATCCGGAGCATGAAAATTTTGTAATAGAAGATGAACTAGCGGCGAGCACCGTAAACCTAAAAGTATTTTTTTGGGTGGATACAAAAGATTACCGAAGAGCATCCAGAGTATTACGGGGAATTGTAATTAGGGAGGTAAAAGAAGAACTATTCAATAAAGGCTTCAATTTACCGGCGGATATTAAAGAACTTAAAATCTATGGAACCGAAGATGCTATTCCTATTAAATTTAGAAACAGCCCTGAATTTCCTAAAGAAGATAAAAAATAAACGCTGTGCCCTCTGTGTCTCCTGTGTGGTTTATAATTCACCACAAAGGCGCAGAGGCTACGGAGAAAGATCATTCGCAAGGCAACGGAACATTCAAAGTTTTATAACTACGATTCTTTTTATAACTGAAATGCCACCATTCTGTTCGAATCGTATTAAACCCGAATTTCCGCATGCCTTCAAAAAGCAGTTTTCTGTTGGCGAGTATTTCTTTTGAAAAATTATAATTGTCTATATGTGCTTCTCTTCCGAAGTAATCATAATCACTGCCCATTTCAACGTAACAACCTTCCAAGGTTTCCAGCGTCATATCAATAGCCGCAGCTTTATTGTGAACAGATCCATTGCCGTACGGATTCCCAACATAAGTCGCTCGTGGAACTTTCGCCCACATTTCCTTTTGAACATCTAATGGACGGTAGCAATCGTAAATTTTTATGCGATAACCAAGTTCACAAAAATATTGATTCGCTTCCAAAATAGCTTCTGCGACCTCTGGACGTAGCATGCATTTTGCACAATCATAAAGTGTTTCGCCTATAAAATTATTTGGAGTGGCATAGCGTATTTCATATTCAAATTCGGTTGAAAGCTCTTCAAGATTTACTAATTTTTCCTGAGCATTTATTACAGAAGAAAAACAGGAAGATAATAGTACGAAAAGTAGAATGGGCAAATATTTCATTTTTCAAATTTAAGTAGAATTTAATAACATTCGAATTGCCAATTGGTAACTTTGTTAAAAACACAAAACTATGAATGATTTAGGAACAAAATCCGCTTTAATAACAGGCGGTACCAAAGGAATAGGTTACGGTATTGCTGAAGCCTTATTAAAAGAAGGAATTAATGTAGCCATAACTGGAAGAAATAAAAAATCTGCAGAACAAGCCGCCAAAAAGTTGAATGCAAATGCTAATGATAGGGCACAGGCCATTGGTGTTGAAGCCGACGTTAGAAGTTTTGAAAGTCAAGAGCAGGCTATTAAAACTGTCGTGGATGCTTTTGGAGCAGTTGATATTCTGATTGCAAATGCAGGTCTTGGTCATTTTGCCTCGGTTGAAGACTTAACTATTGAGCAATGGCAGGAAACAATTGATACGAATCTTACAGGCCCATTTTACACCTTAAAAGCGGGTTTAGACCAATTAAAGAAAAATAAAGGATACTATATAAGTATTTCCAGTTTGGCCGGAACTAACTTTTTTAAAGGAGGAAGCGCTTATAACGCTAGTAAATTTGGGTTAACTGGTTTTTCTCAGGCTGCTATGCTCGACTTGCGAGACTATGGAATTAAAATAAGTACCATTATGCCTGGTTCTGTTTCAACACATTTTAATGGAAATGAACCCGATGAAAAAGGTGCTTGGAAAATTCAGAAGGAAGATATTGGAAAACTGGTTGTAGATTTATTAAAAATGAATCCACGTACTTTGCCTAGTAAAATAGAAGTGCGACCTACAACGCCACCGTCTAAATAGAGTCTTGTATTAGACGTTAAATTTTAGCCTTAATATGTGAGATTTTTGAGCAAGTTATAATCTTCCGTTTCATTGAAAATACCGCTTTAAATAGAAAAAAGGCTATTCGTATTTTAACGAACAGCCTTTTTTTATAATAGTTTGTTTCTTACTCTTAGTTAGCAGAAAGCAGTGCTAAAAACTTGTCCAGGTTTGGTAATATTACAATACGCGTTCTTCTATTTTTTGAACGTCCTTCCTTAGTGTCATTTTCAGTAAGTGGGTGAAAACTACTACGTCCGGCAGCAATTAATTTAGCTGGATCTACACCGTAGTTATCCTGTAACTTTCGGATCACTGCAGTAGAACGGTTTACGCTCAATTCCCAGTTATCTTTAATGTAGGCGCCTGGTTTTACAGTTTGGCTGTCTGTATGGCCTTCAACCATTACCTCAAGAGCTGGTTCGCTATTAATTACCTTGGCAAGACGCTCTAAAAGTGGATTTGCTTTTGGATTCACACGATCACTTCCTGAACTGAATAATAGTTTATCAGAAATAGTAATCATTACTACGGTTTCATCAATATCAATTTTGATGTCATCCTCTTCACCTTCACCAACTAAACTATTGTCTAAGTTCTTTTTTAGGTTATAAGACACGATAAGATTCATGGAATCTCTAAGCGTTTTTGCCTGTGCTAATTCTTGGGGATCAACATTAGCTAGGGCGTTACGCATTTTCACCTTGTCATTTTCTGAAACTACAACGCCTTCAATTTCTTGTAGACGGCTATTGTTACTGTCGGTTAAAGACTGGATTTTTGAATTGTAACTGGCAACGCGATCTTCAATTTTCGCGTATTTGGCTTCAATTTCTTCTTTTTCTAGTTGTGTTTTAGTCAACGTAGAGCGAGTGTCATTGTATTGACTCTCTAATTCTACATACTTCTTTTTAGACACACAAGAGGAAGCAAAGAGTACTCCCGCCATTAGGGTTAGTGCAATAACTTTTTTCATAATAAATTAGTTTTAAAGGTTTGTAGGGCAAATATAACCGTCCAAATAACCAATAAATAGTTAATGCATGCTATTGTTTTGTTAAATCAAGTTAATTAAAACACCTTGAAAACGTAACCCAATAACCAATATAGAATGATAAAAACGACGATAGTGCCAATACAACCGCACTTTCCACCGCCAATTTTTTTTGCGCCCCAACCGGCTAATAAGGCTCTAAATATATTTTTCATATTTTCTTTTTAAGATTGAAATTTAATTAATAGTTCACTCATTATTATCAAGGTTAACATCCTTTTTAGAAAGTTTTTCCTGCGGAGACATTTGAAGTTTATTTTTTCCAAAATCCATAGTACGAATAGGGAAGGGAATATTGATTCCTGCTTCATCAAAGTTTTTCTTAATGAGTTTTATAGCCTGATGCTGCGCTTCTAATTTTGGTTTTGGTTTTTGACATTCAATCCAAAACCGAGTCACAAAATTGATGGAGCTATCTCCAAATTCAGTAAAAAAGAATTCTACTCCTTCATTTTCCTTCTGCTCAAAATTCTCTGAGAGTATCTGAATTACAAGGTCTTCAACTTTTTGCAAATCATCTTCATAACCAACACCACAGCTTACAGAGACCCTTGTGCGTTTTGTCCAGGAATAATTGGTAAATGGGTTTTCAACAAATATTTTATTCGGAATTATAACATAATCGTTGTCTGTTTGGCGAACCGTAACAGTTCTTAGGTCGATTTCTTCTACATAACCACTTTTATTGTTTGCCTCAATAAAGTCTCCTATTCTCACCTTGGGTTGGAAGGATAGCATTAATCCGGAAACCGTATTACTGAGTGTACCTTGAAGGGCTAAACCAATGGCAAGACCAACGACACCTGCTCCTGCCAAAACTGAAGTAAGCACCTTATCAAGTTGTAAAACCATTAGAGCAATAAAAAATCCTATAGTGATTATTATAGCGTAAACAATTTTCGACATCATTTGCCGAATTGCTTGATCGTCTATTTTCTTAAATAAAACCTTGAAGGCTAAGTTTTTTATTCCTTTAGCAATAAAATAGAAAATGACTATCACCAATATGGCAACAGCAAAATTGGGAAGTTTTAAAATTAGAGCGTCCAGCCAGCCATCTAATTTGTCCCATAAACTGTTGATTGAGTCATTTGCTGATATTTTGTCTTGAATCATAACTAAAATATTTTAAAGAAGATTTGAAAGCATAAAAGTACCTAAAACCCATAGAATTAAGGACAACACCCCTCCGATTAGAAAAAAATGTTTGAATTTATAAAGACCCATTCCATAGATGAGTGTGTTGGTTTGATATCCCATGGGAGTGAAAAAGCTAAAATTGGCTCCAAACAAAACCGATAGAATAAACGGTTTCATCGATAAATCTAGCCCTACGGCAACGGCTATTGCAATAGGAGTCATTATAATCGCGGTTGCGTTATTGCTAACAACGCTACTCATTAACATAGTTATTAAGAATATCAGACCGATTATAATAAGATTTGACTGCCCGCTTAATACCATCAATAACTGGTCTGAAATCCACTTATCGGCTCCGGTGTTGTTCATCGCAATTCCCAAGGGCATCATTCCCGCAAGCAGAAAAATTACTTGCCAGTTAACACGATGATAAACATCATTTAACTCTAAGCATCTTGTGAGCAATAAGAGGCAGACCCCAGTAAGAGCGCTAATCAGAATTGTTAAAACTCCGCTTGCTGCTAAACCTACAACCAAGAGGAGAACTCCAAAGGAAATGGCTCTTTTATTGATGTTGATGGAAGGTTTGGCTTTATGATGTCTAAGAATGGCTACATTCTCCATTTCATAAAGTTGATTTATTTCGTTTTGAGGGATTTCCACGAGTAATCTGTCTCCAGGTTTCAGCGTAATCTGCTCCATATTCTTACGCACCAATCGTTCTTTTGTGTTCCTGATATTCCTTCTTTTCTTGATGGCAATAGGAAATGCATTTTGAAAGGTTTGCTTTCTAAGCTGCTTTAGGGTTTTACCAATTAATATAGAACCGGGTAATATAAGCACCTCGATGTATTGCCATTCTTCCTCTTTTTTTGATTGGCTTTCTTCTTCCCGGTCGGTTTTCTCTTTTTTATGCTCATCGCGCTCCTTGTGGACGCTGATACCTATTGTGTCATTTAATCTAGCTAGGTTTTCCAGATCGCACATCAAGACCAATTGGTCCTTCTCCTTTAAAGTAATGTACCTTCCCGGAGCATTCGTTAATTGTTTATTTCGATTGAGTTTTAATATTGAAATTTCGGGATTTTGGTATAAAAAAGTGTCTTCAATGGTTTTATTGATTAAATCGGAGTCCTTTTTTATTGTAATCGTGGTTACATAGTTTTCTAAGTCATAAGCCTTCTGGAGATTCTCTTCTTTGGAATCTTTTGGAAGCCATCTCGACATAATGGTTATTACCATAATTCCCACAACCAAAAACATTCCTCCATATAATGAAAATTCAAAAAAGCTAAATTTTTCCGCTCCTAAATCAAGCGCTATGGAATTTACGATTAAGTTCGTTGAGGTCCCCATTAAAGTGCAGCTTCCGCCAAGAATTCCCGCAAAGGAAATGGGCAATAATAATTTTGACTGCGATAGATTAAAGCGTTTTGACAACTCTGCAATAATCTTTATAAAAACAATAACTACTGCCGTTGTATTTATAAAGGCTGAAATTCCACCTGTTATCAGCATTAAAACGGGCAACAATAAAAACAGGGGCAGTATATGAAGATTTTTAAGAAAGCGTGCCAAGGAGGCGATAACGCCATTGTCTTCTAACGCCAAAGCCATTATCATCAATGAAAGTACAGTAATGGTGGCAGTATTTGAAAATCCAGAAATTGCCTCTTCAGGTTTTACTAAACCCGTTAAAGCCAAAGTAGCAATAAGAAGCATGGCGATTTTATCTACCGAAAATACTTCAAAGGCAAATAAAATAATAGTAATAAACAGAATAGAAAAAACGAGTATTATTTCTGTTGTCATTTTTTAAATGATGGTTGATCTGATAAAGATAACCGCAGAAATAATACTCGTTCCTAAGAAACTCACAAAATATTGTAAACTACAATATTTTTAACACTTTATTGATTAGCCTAAATATTTTTTCAATATGTGGCTTTTTGAAGTTTGACGCAATCTACGAATTGCTTTTTCGCGGATTTGACGCACGCGTTCGCGGCTCAAATCAAAAGTATCTCCAATTTCCTGTAAGGTCATAGGTGGTTGTCCACAAAGACCGAAATTCAATTTTACAACATCTGCTTCGCGAGGAGCTAAAGTATCTAGTGCTCTATTAATCTCAATACGCAATGACTCATGCAACAAACTCTTGTCCGGAGTTGGGCTTTCACCGGAACTCAAAACATCGTAAAGGTTGTTGTCATTTTCACCTTCTTGAAAAGGAGCATCCATAGAAAGACTGCGCGTTGAATTTTTTAGCGAGCTTTTTACTTTAGACTCACTAAAGTCCAACTCATTGGCTATTTCGGCCGCGGTAGGAACTCTTTCATACTTTTGTTCCAGGTGAATAGATGCTTTTTTGATTTTATTGATATCTCCAATTTTGTTCAGTGGAAGCCTTACAACTCGCGATTGCTCCGCGATAGCTTGTAAAATGGCTTGTCTGATCCACCAGACAGCATAAGAAATAAATTTAAAACCTCTTGTTTCATCAAATCTTTTGGCAGCTTTCACCAAACCTACATTCCCTTCATTGATAAGATCCGGAAGACTTAGGCCTTGATTTTGATACTGTTTTGCAACAGAAATCACAAATCGTAAGTTTGCCCTGCTAAGTTTGTTTAGCGCAGCCTGATCTCCTTCACGAATTTTTTGGGCCAACTCCACTTCCTCTTCGGCAGTTATCAAGTCAATTTTGCTAACGTCCTGTAAATAACTGTTTAAAGATTTGGTTTCCCGGTTGGTTACCTGCTTCGTGATCTTAAGTTGTCTCATATATTCTTAGATTTTTATAATAACACGGCATAGTATGACATTTTAAGCTAATTTCCAAACACTTAACATAAATTGTTAAAATTTAAGGCACATTTCTTTTTTTTATCGCTAATAGAGAAGAACCTAAATTTCTAATCTTAGCTTTACAAAGCCATTTATAAAATAATATTATTACTATGAAAATTCAAAAATATTTTTCCCTCATAACTTTTTCACTATTGGTTTCAACTATGTATTCACAAAAACCAACAGAAGTTCCAAACCCAAGTGATACACCTATCGATTTGTCCAATCCCGCAGATCTAATAATCTATATTATTTTACCGATATGTGTAATCTTGCTTTTCGTCATCTATTGGAGAAAAAATAAGAAAGAAAAGAAATAGCCCGTTTTTGGTCTGGGCCTCAAAAATTAATTTTTAGAATACTAATTTTGATTTGGTGCAGTTATTGCTATCATGACTTTGAAATTTTTATGACATGTTGAAGAAGTTCCTTTTAGTTGGTTTTATCGTAATATCCGGAAATGCATTCGCGCAATTTGAATTGCCTGATAATAATTCAGTGCGTTTTGATTCGAATGAAACAAATATCAATAGTCCTACAGGTTTCGAAATTCCCGCTGTAAAGGCTCCAACACTATCGAATACCAAAAATCCAAATACCCCTAATAATTCTGATTTAGGGAAGGAAAAGGAGAAGCCCATTGATATGCAAAACGGGGATGGCCTTATAGATTATACCGGCACGAACAAAACTCCAAAATACTTCACAAAAGATAAGGAAGCCAAGGCGGAATATGGAAAGGATCAATATTTGGGCGACGTTAAAACAACAGCCAAAAGTGCAACTATAATGTATCGCGATCATCAATTCGTTGATGGAGATATGATCAGGGTATGGGTGAATGGTGAAATCCAAATTCCTCGTGTAAGGCTTGAAGGTAGTTTTAGAGGCTTTGATTTAAAATTGCAGGACGGTTTTAACAAAGTTGATTTTGAAGCTTTAAACCAAGGTTCATCTGGACCAAATACGGCTCAAGTTAATATCTATGACGAAATTGGAAACTTACTTGGGTCCTATGAATGGAATCTGCTCCGTGGAAATAAGGCAACTACAATTATAGTTAAACAGTAATTTTAAAGCCGGCATTTCAGCTTCGTTCACCAATTAATTACGCAATACTAAATTCTTCAAACGTAAACCTTCGTTTCAGAGACACTTATTTTTTAGTTACTTCCTACAGCTTAACCTTTATGATTTAAAATAGTTTGTTATGTAAAGTTAATTTTACAAAATAAACAGTATATTTGTCTTATTGTTAAGCGAACTTATTATTAATAAAATAATTTCATTATGAAAACACAAAGATTTTGCGATGGAGAAGAGCGTAGGTTGAATTGGCTAATTACCAGAAAATTACCCAACACTTGGAAAAGAATAGGGTGGGCAATTTTTATTGTTTCCTTGGTTTTGATTCTATTAAACAGATTTATAGATATAAACCATATTGTTTTTAAATCAATTTTAAAAAATACGATGCTCGTTGGTCTATTAATTGTAATCATTTCAAAAGAAAAAATTGAAGATGAACTGGTTGAAAACTTGCGTAGCAAGGCATTTTCATTCGCTTTTATTATGGGTGTGGCTTGGGTTCTGGTGCAGCCTCTACTTAATTATTTGGTTTCTTTTCTCATCAAACCACAAGACGCAAATTATCAGGACTTGGGGGATTTTCAAATTCTTTGGTTTTTACTCATTATATATTTGACAATATTTTGGTTTTTAAAAAAGAGGAATTCATGAAAAACACATTAAAGGTAGAGCGCGCCATTCTCAATTTGACGCAGGAGGAACTCGCGCAAAAAATTGGGGTTTCCCGTCAAACAATTAATTCAATTGAAACCAATCGTTATGTTCCTTCAACCGTTTTGTCGCTAAAGCTTTCAATGCTTTTTAATAAACCAGTAAATGATTTTTTTACCTTAGAACTTAAGGATTAAGGAACTATTACATATTATCAGCTATAACCGAATATTTTATAATCGAAATACTCTTTTGAGCGTTAAATAATTCATAATTGATAAATTTATAGTTTAAATAATGCATTATTAATTTCGTATCTTAGTTTTACGTCAAAATTGAAGTTTGAATATATCAGAACAAATTCCTCAAATTCTTAAAAATGTAGGTGTAACCCAAATCTGGTGTGTCATTGGTAACACCTTAAACATATTTACAAACGCACTTCGCGATAATGGAGATATAAATTGGAATGCCATACTCCATATAGAAAATGAAGTTTTCGCTGAAATAATAGAAGGTATAATATTATGAAGGAAGCAATAAGGTTTACATTTATCGCACTTATAATCGTGTTAATAATTATAAGTACGGTAATGTGGCCGATATATGGTTTTTCCATTATTGGCGTATTAATATTTGCAATTGGCCTGAATGATCTTTTCCAGAAAAAACATGCCATTTTACGCAATTTTCCAGTTTTGGGCAATATGCGATTTTTACTGGAAATGATTGCGCCAGAGCTTCATCAATATTTTATAGAATCTGATACGGACGGAAAGCCCATTGATAGAAATCACCGAACCTACGTTTATACACGTGCAAAACTGGGGAAAGAAACCCATCCATTTGGAACCGAACTAAACGTGGAAGCAGAAAATTATAAATGGATGCAGCACAGCATTTATCCTTCGCCAATTTTAAAGGAAGCTCCAAGGCAGGTCGTAGGAGGGAAGGAGTGTACGCAACCCTATAGTGCCAGTATTTTTAATATATCTGCCATGAGTTTTGGCGCGTTGAGTAAAAATGCAGTAATGGCGCTGAATCTTGGAGCAAAGGCTGGTAACTTTTTTCACGATACAGGCGAAGGTGGAATCTCAGATTATCATTTAAAGGGAGGCGATTTGGTTTATGAAGTGGGAACTGGTTATTTTGGATGCAGAACCGAGGATGGAAATTTTTCACCAGAGGAATTTAAGAAAAAAGCAGCCATTCCAGAGGTTAAAATGATTGAGATTAAAATATCACAAGGCGCCAAACCTGGACATGGTGGTGTACTTCCAGCAGCAAAAAATAATGAGGAGATTGCAAAGATACGGGGCGTAAAACCTCACACAGCAGTTATTTCACCCCCAGGTCATACTGCATTTAGCGATGCAGAAGGCTTACTTCGCTTTATACAAGAAATGCGTGAATTAAGTGGTGGGAAACCAATAGGTTTTAAACTTTGTATTGGAAGTAAGGATGAATTCTCTGAAATCTGTAAAAAAATGGTTGAAACAGGAATTAAGCCAGATTTTATAACAGTAGATGGGGCAGAAGGAGGTACGGGAGCGGCACCAATAGACTTTACCAATTACGTTGGAATGCCTTGGGAAAAAGGGCTCATTTTTGTGGTAGACACTTTAAATGGATACGACCTTAAAAAAGATATTAAAGTTATAACGGCTACAAAAATAATCACTGCATTTGATATTTTAAAAGCCTTGTGCATGGGAGCTGATATTTGCAATTCCGCACGTGGAATGATGTTCGCGCTGGGTTGCATTCAGGCGCTTAGGTGCGACACAAATGAATGTCCAACAGGAGTTACAACAAACAACCCAGGCTTGATGCGCGGCCTTGTTGTTGAAGATAAGAGGAAGCGGGTAAAAAACTATCACGAGAAAACGGTTGCTGAATTTTTAGAACTTTTTGCAGCAACTGGATGTAAAAAGCTTTCGGATTTAAATAGAAGCTTTATCTTTAAGCAGGTGGAAACAGATACAAAATGTTATGAAGATCTGTATCCTACGGTTCAGGAAGGTAGTCTTCTTGAAAATAAATCTGAATTAATTAACTAAACCAGTTCACAATGAAAAAGATAATGATTACACTAGATTATAATCCGAATTCCGAAAAGGTTGTAAACATGGGCAACGAACTTGCTAAATTAATGAAGGCCGAAGTTTGTTTGTTTCACGTTTTAGCTGAAGTAAGTTATTACGGAATGCAATATGAACCATTTATGGGCTATGAGGGTTACGCTTTTCCTATAGATTATAGAATTCAGGAAGAAGTGGTTAAGGTAGCGCAAGATTTCTTAGATAAAACAGTTACTCATTTGGGTGGAAACAATATAACCACGCACTTGGCCGAAGGAGATACGGCCCAAAAAATTTTAGAATATGCCCAAGAATGGAATGCCGATCTAATAGTTATGGGAACCCACAGCCATAGCACCTTGGAAAAAATATTTTTGGGGACGGTCGCTTCCACCGTTTTGGAAAAAACAAAAATCCCAGTTTACATGGTGCCAACTGGGAAATAAGTTTCAACTTAGATTTAAGATTAGATACGTGGATTATCTTCTTCCAACTCATTATTATCTTCACCACCTTGACTGAAAAGCTGGTTTTCTTCGTCCCGAAAGCCAGTTTTTGATTTTTTGGCTTGATTGCGACCAGGTACATCTAAATCCTTACCAGCAAAATCAACTTTCTTTTTACGATCGCGTAGTTGTTGATCGTCGCCACCATCACCATGAACATTTTTCTGTGAAAGTATGTCTTTGTCGTGTTCAGTGATATCAGGGTTGTATAGGTTTTCATCCTTCTTTTTAAATTCTGAAGTTTTGCTTTCTGATTTTTTTTCTGTGTCTTTCATGATTTTTTATTTTAAAGATATAGAAAAGGCTATGGAACGATCATTAATATTAAGTTAAATCAAGTAAAGTATTTTTAACAAAGCCTGTCTTTTATTGGCAAGTACAGTCTAATTAAGTTGACTACATTTGCCCTCATTTCATTTTAAAGAATCAAAAGTCTATGGACGAAGGTATTTGGAAAAGATTAGAAGAAGCACTATTAAAATTTCTTATTGATTTTGGTCCCAATGTCATTTATGCAGTTGTGGCTTTGGTAGTTGGGATATTTGTTATTAAGATCGTTATGCGTTTGCTTCGTGGGTTGCTGAGAAAAGCGAACGTAGAGCCCTCGTTAAGAACTTTTTTCCAAAGCTTGAGTATTTTTATGCTCTATGCCTTCCTGATTTTTATTGTTGGTATACTTCTTGGCATTAAGGCCTCTTCATTTATGGCTATGTTCGGTGCTGCAGCCCTAGCCATTGGTTTTGCCCTACAAGGGAGTTTATCCAATTTTGCAGGTGGAGTCCTCATTTTAGCGTTTAAACCTTTTAAGGTGAATGATTTAGTTGAAATCAACGGCAACCTTGGCTTTGTTCAAAAGGTAGACATTTTATACACCCGGATCAAAACCTATGACGGTAGGATCGTCACTATGCCAAATGGCAAGGTGTCTAATAATGATGTGGACAACCGTTCCATGGAGCCCTACCGTCGTGTAGAAATATCACTTAACTTTTCTTTTGAGGAAAATTTTGATGAATTGCGTGAAATTATTGTAAAGGCCTTAAATGCAAACCCAGACCTGGTTAAAGATCAGCCCGTAGATGTGTGGCTACACAGCATTGGCGATTATTCCATGGAGGTGTCTGCAAGGTGTTGGGCGTATACGGACGATTATTGGATTGTATATTGGGCTCAAATGGAAGCAGTAAAAAAAGCACTGGATAAAAATGATATTCACTTGGCTATTCCCAAACGGGCTATTTATCAGGAGAACCTTGTCAAGAGTGCACCTAGAGATTAGACTTTTCAAATAATCGTTTTCTGACAGTTGAAAAACCCAAGGGGTAGAAACATCTTATTTCTGTTAAGAGGATATTTATTTAAGGAAGAAAAACAAGGCTGGATATTTCAATTTTATTTTAATGGAATAAATAAAACATCAAGCATATTAAGGTTTTCTGCTTAAATTGTACCTTCGCACTAAAGTAATCATTCTGAAAAAACACCTATGCCACTTACCAATAATGATATCATGAAAAAACTGCGCGTCGCTCATAAGTTTCGCGATGAAGACATTGTAAAGATCTGCGCTCTTGTTGACTTTGCTGTAACTAAAAGTGAATTGGGAGCGATTTTTAGAAATGAAAATCACGAAAAATATATGGAATGTGGAGATCAGTTTCTCCGTAATTTTCTAAATGGACTGGTAATTCATCTAAGAGGGCCGATGCCAGAAAAGAAACACGCCAAACCTGATTCTAAACCCAAACCAGTTCGCAAATACAATCCCAATCCAAAATCAAAAAAAGAATAAAGCTAAAATCAGCTACCGGAATGTATTTACTTCCGGTAGCTCATTTCAGCTTTAATGACAATTTATTATTTAAATTATCAAAACGCATATCTACAAGTTTTTCTTATTGTAGGATCTTCAAAAAGATGCTTTTCTTGATATAAATAAAAAGTGTGCTGTCTTTGGGAGCCGCATTTAATTCGCTTTTGAATATTTCTCAAGGTTTTCATTATCGTGAATTTATGGTGAAATAACTTATTTACAGCGTCTTTTGGTATTCCAAACAAAAGCTTTGGAAGTTTGCGGTCTGTGTTGATTCTGATTGCTGTCTAATGTTCTCATGATTTGTGATTTTTAATTAATTTTAATTAATGATATTAACGAAACCTTCTTTTCATATTCCAAGAATAGATTCTGGAAGTTTTTATTCTTTCTGTCAATTGATTGCTGTCTAGAGTTCTCATTATAATTTGTTTTTTGGGTTATACTTAAAAGACGCAGAACAATTATTTTTGTTACAGTACTATGCAATACAAAGTAGTAGTTTAACGAAACATTAACAATCCACCCCGATTTAAAGACCAAGATTTATATTCTAAAAAGTTTAACATAGCATTAACCGCTAATGAAAGATTAAAAGATTGGAGCACTAGCCTTTTCAATATATATTTGCACTTTATTAGACTGATGCCGATTACACATTCGGTGAACCTAAAATATATATGTGAATATATAGTATATTAAACAGCAATGAATACCGTGAGAAAATCTGAAACAAACAAATTAAAGAGAACCCATCTTTATTATAAATACACTGGGTTTTATTCTTTTGTGGGAAAAACACTCAAGAAGGCCATAGTGCCATTAATTCTTTTGGTGATAGCTCTTGTTGTTGTAGATACTTACTTAGTAGATTTCGGCAATCTATTTACATATATCACTGAAAACTATGCGCCTCTAAATATTTTAATTGTCTTTCTTGCTTCAGAATCACTTTTAGGCTTGGTGCCTCCCGAGATCTTTATTGCTTGGAGTAATAAAATGCCAGAACCACTTGTTTATTTGACGCTCTTGGCTACTTTGTCATATATAGGTGGAATTATTTCCTACTTCATTGGTAGATGGATTTTTACCCTCCCAAAAGTATATGCGTATATGGAGGGAAAGATGAAGAAACACTTAAAGCAAATTCGCAAATGGGGTGGCTTCTTGATTATTGTTGGTGCATTGTTGCCAATTCCTTATTCCCTGACCAGTATGGCTGCTGGAATGATTCATTATAAATTCAGAAACTACTTATTGTTTGGGCTACTTCGCTTTGTGCGATTTTATCTATATGCCGTAGCTATATTTAGCCTGCTTTAATCTTTTCGATTTTCACCGACCTCTTGCCCTAGATTATTCTACTTTTACAGATCTATACCAAGACTAACCTTTCATGAAGAAAAATGATCCCTATGCAGCATTAAGATTTCGGGAGTTTAATATTTTTCTTTTGGTACGTTTCGCGATGGTGTTTGCTTGGAGCATGCAATTTGTTGTGATAGAATGGGAGGTTTATAGCATCACCAAAAACCCACTTTCTCTAGGAATAATTGGTTTAATGGAAGTTATACCGGCAGTCTCCATGGCGCTCTTTGCAGGACATATAGTAGATCAACGGGAAAAACGTTCGCTTCTGTTTAAATGTATTTTTGGGTTTTCGGTGGTAAGTCTTGGATTATTCCTGCTTACTTGGCCTACAGTAGTGAGCGGATGGTCTACAAATACTATACTTTATGGGGTTTATTTTCTCGTCTTTCTAGGTGGTATTGTTCGTGCGTTTTTAGGTCCAACCATCTTTTCTTTGTTCTCATTATTAGTTCCGAAGAAAATATATCCAAACGCAGCAACTTGGAGTAGTTCTGTTTGGCAAATGGGAGCTGTTGTTGGGCCTGCTGCTGGCGGTTTCTTTATACATTGGATTGGTGTGCACTGGTCTATGTGCTTTGTCTTTGCATTTTCCCTGATGGCATTAATCATGTTGCTTCAAATTCCGAAGAAACCTATCATGAATCCAAACATAGGTGAGCCTATAATGAAGAGTTTAAAAGAAGGTATTAAATTCGTAAAAAACACCAAGGTAATTCTTGGCGCGCTCACATTAGATATGTTTGCTGTACTTTTTGGTGGCGCAGTAGCTTTGCTTCCTATTTACGCGCAAGATATTCTTAAAGTAGGGCCAGAAGGTTTTGGAATCTTACGAGCAGCTCCAGCTGTTGGAGCTTTAATTATTATGTTTACTTCAGCATATTTTCCGCTCAACAAGAATGCAGGTTATAAATTGCTTACCGCCATCTTCGGTTTCGGAATTTGTATTATCATTTTTGGGGTTTCCACATGGTTTTGGGTTTCTGTAATTGCACTTTTCTTAAGTGGTGTTACTGATGGTATTTCCGTAATTATTCGTCAGACCATTTTACAATTGCGCACGCCCGATCATATGCGTGGTAGGGTAGCTTCGGTAAACTCTATGTTCGTTGGGTCTTCCAATGAATTAGGCGCTTTTGAAAGTGGCCTTACAGCCAAGTTAATGGGCACGGTTACCGCAGTGGTTTTCGGTGGTGGAATGACAATTCTTACCGTTATAGGAACTGGTGCATTTTTCCCACATCTGCGCAAACTAGATCTTAGAAAAGATCTAGAAGCGCATGAACGTGAGGAATAATACTGATGTTTTTAGCAACATCCACTTTTTGGTTCACAACAAGATTCTGACTTAATTTCTGATAGATCTAAATTTTGCTTTTCCTCTTTTGTCCCAGGTTTTTCGGCGTAAACAGTTATGCTAAATATTCCTGTTCCCCCATTATTGAAGGCCTTAGATTCTTTTTCGGTTAAATACTTCTCAAGAATATCGCTGGGAATCGTTATTGGTTTCTCCTTTTGAATTTTTACACTTTTAAACCCTACTTCCTCAATAAGTTTTAGATATTCTGTTTTCTGAATTGCTCCAGCAACACATCCTGCGTACATTTCGGCATCTTCTTTTAAACTAGTTGGAAGATTTCCCTCCAAAACAATATCTGAAATACTAAAATGTCCGCCAGGTTTTAGTACTCTGAAGATTTCGCTAATCACTTTTTGTTTGTTAGGAACCAGATTCAAAACGCAATTACTTACAACAACATCAGCTACATCGTTACTTATTGGCATTGCGTCAATATCACCTTCTCTAAACTCTACATTATTATAGCCTAATTTTTCTGCATTGATCCGGGCTTTTTCAATCATAATAGGAGTGAAGTCAATTCCTATTACTTTTCCTTCAACTCCTGTTTCATGGCGTGCAACGAAACAGTCATTTCCAGCGCCTGAACCTAAATCAATCACAGTATCTCCTTTTTCTATTTTCGCAAACTGTGTAGGTAATCCACACCCCAAACCTAAATCTGCGTCTTCATTGTAGCCTTCGGTTCCGGAGTAATCATCCATCATTATATTGTACACTTTGTTTGATGGTGTAGTTGCACCACAACAAGAGGAAGCATTTTCGGCTTTTCCTTGCTCCGCGATTTTCGCATATCGTTCTTTTACGATCTCTTTTAATTCTTGTTCTTTATTCATGACTTTATGTGCTTTGTGATATTAATAGTGTTTAAAATTTATTAGCAACAGGTTTCATCTGAAATATCTTGGTCTAAAAACTGATGCATAACTTTCTTCATCTGCATCCAATTTTCCTTATGGATACAATAGCAAACGCTTGTTCCTTCAATGTTTCCTTTGATGAGCCCTAGTTGCTTTAACTCCCGTAGATGTTGTGAAATTGTACTTTGAGCAAGCCCTATTTCAATAACCAAATCTCCGCAAATACAAGTATCTATCTTGAATAGGTGTTGGAGAATGGCTACTCTGGCCGGGTGACCAAAAACTTTCGCAAACAAGGCGATTTCGTTTTGCTGCTCGTTAAATATTTCTGTTTTTACTAATCCCATTTCTTCTTAATTGTTTCATTGCAATATTACGATTAATGAATAAAACGAAAAAGAAAAATCTTTATTATTTCTAAATAAGGCAGCTATTTTATTAATCCCTTATTTAAGAAACCATAAAAACTTCAGATCCCTAACAAATATAATTACCCGCAAAGTCATTGATAGATATAATAAAAATGTGGAATATATTGAAGTCCTGTTTAACGTAAGACTACCCATTAATTTTATCTGCTTTTCTTTGCTGATGTTTTCTTTTTGTTTTGATGAAGCTAAATCTAAGATCGTCATAGAATAAACTCACCATTAAAACGAGAGCTCCTAAAATTAAAGTGTTTGTCTTTAGTCCCAAGGTCGAGTAGCAAAATCCACCAACAATTCCACCAAGAAAGAAAAAGGAAATAATAAAGCCTCTTAATTTAATTTTAGCTTTATTTTTTTCTCTGTCTGGATAAGAATTAGGAAAAAACAAGTGGGAAAGCTCAATCCCCAAATCAGTGAAAAGCCCCGTTAAGTGCGTGGTTCTTACAATTTCATTAGAGATTTTAGTCACAAAAGAGTTTTGCATTCCCATAGCAAAAAGCAACATACAGGCTAAAGTATTTGGATATTGCATCTCGGTAATCTTTGCTATAACTGCAGCAGAAATTAAAATAACTGATTCCACTATTGTTGGTATAGCGAAGACATTTAGTTTTCTATTTTCCTTAAATTTTTCAATAAGAAATCCGGAAGAAAATGACCCGAATAGGAACGAAATGATATAAACGAGAAATATAGTACCCTTCCAGAATTCAAGTTTCTCAACGTCAAACATAAATTGAGCGAAATGACCAGTTACGTTGGTGGTAAGTTGTTGAATGGCTAAAAATCCCGTGACATTTACAATTCCCGCTACAAAAGATAAAACTGTGGCAATTTGCAGATTGTGTTTTAAGGTTCTGCTTTTGCCCTGATGTCTAAACATTAATTTTTCATTTGCTTTTCAAAAGAATACGGAAAGAATATATGATGCATTCTTATCGAGTACAAATTTAATGATTTTGCCAAGATTGAATGTGCTTCTCCAAAACATCTTTATTAAATGATTTAGGTATAATTTTCTTGCTACTTTAATTATGTTTAAATCAGTTTTAAGACCATTTCATTCGCTGAAGCCTAATCGCATTCAATATTGCTAAAAATGCAACGCCCACATCTGCAAAAACAGCTTCCCACATGGTGGCGATTCCGCCAGCACCAAGAATCAATACAATCAATTTAATCCCAAAAGCCAGATAAATGTTCTGCCAAACGATACGTCTGGTTGAGCGGCCAATTTTAATGGCGCGTGCAATTTTTGAAGGATGATCAGTTTGAATAATAACGTCGGCCGTTTCAATTGCGACATCGCTTCCAAGACCACCCATGGCAATTCCAACGTCGCTCGCGGCAATTACTGGAGCATCATTTATTCCGTCACCAACAAAAGCAACTTTTGTCCCTGGAATTTTCTTTAAAGCCTCAACTTCATTTAATTTATCTTCAGGAAGGAGACCACCGATAGCTTGATCTAATTTTAATTCCGCCCCTATTTTTTCAGTAATGGAAGCCTTGTCGCCAGAAAGCATAATGATTTTTTTAATTCCTGCTTTTCGAAGTTCTGAAACCGCGTGATGTGCATCTTCTTTTAATTCGTCTGCAATAATTACATAGCCAGCAAATTCCCCGTCTATTGCTACCATAACGATGGAATCTACAATAGTTTCTGTTTCATTAGGAACATTTATGTTATTGGAAGTCATCAAGGATTTATTTCCCGCTAGCACCGTTTTGCCGTTCACGGTTCCTCGCAAACCTTTTCCTGCAATTTCGGTAACATTGGAAGCCTTATAGCTGTTTTCATTTATTTGATATTCCATAATGGCCCGAGCAATTGGATGGGTAGATTTTGCTTCCAATACCAAGAGATACTTCATCAGTTCTTCTTCTGAAACATCATAACTTTTAACATCCTTAATTTTAAAAACTCCTTTGGTAACGGTACCTGTTTTGTCCATTACCACGGTGTTTACTTTTGTTATGGCGTCTAAAAAAGAGGCGCCTTTAAAAAGAATTCCGTTTCGTGATGCGGCACCTAATCCGCCAAAATATCCAAGGGGAATAGAAATCACCAAAGCACAAGGGCAGGAAATTACAAGAAATATCAAAGCGCGATATAACCAATCTTGAAACACATAATTTTCAACAAAAAAGTAGGGGAGAAGCGTTACACCTATTGCTAAAAAAACAACTATGGGCGTATAAACTCTAGCAAATTTTCGGATGAAAAGTTCGGTCTTAGACTTTCTGGAAGTAGCATTTTGAACTAGATCTAATATTCGAGCTATAGAGCTGTCTTTAAAAACCTTAGTGGTTTCTATTTCAATAACGTCTTCAAGATTTATACTTCCTGCATAAACGGTGTCTCCTTTGGCGATAGAATCCGGTTTGCTTTCACCAGTAAGAGCTGCTGTATTGAGTGAAGCTTTTTCAGAAAGCAGTTCGCCATCCAAGGGAACTTTTTCTCCAACACGCACCTGAATTTTTTCACCTACTGCTACCTCCTCAGGATTTACTGAAACGTAACTATTGTTCCGATTCACTAAAGCAACGTTTGGACGAACATCTAGGAGCGCCTTAATATTTCCTCTTGCTTTTTCAACAGCGGAATGTTGGAACAATTCTCCCACAGCATAAAACAGCATAACGGCGACACCTTCTTCATAATGCCCGATAGCAAAGGCACCAAAGGTTGCGATTGTCATTAAAAAGAATTCAGTAAAAAAATCTCCTTTTAAAATGCTGTCCCAGGCCTCCTTCATTACGGGAAAGCCTACAGGAATATACGCTACAACATACCATACTATTCGAATCCAATCCTTAAAGAAGACTGTTTCAAAATAATCCATAGCTATCCCACCTATAAGCATCACGAGGCTTATAATTGCAGGAAGATATATCTGAAAATTACTGTTATTTTTTTTTGAATTATTACCAGGGTTGCTACTACAGCAACCTTCCTCGACATGTTGATCGTCTAGGCTAATGTTTTCATTTTTCATTGCAATTAATTAATTAACCTCCGGAATCCAGAAACCATTCTTCGGCTCTTTTTATGCCCATCTTGATTGCTTTATCTTCGGAAATACCACCTTTTTTCATCAATCTATTGGCGATTTCCATGGCTTTTTCTCGAACCCCTGGGGATAAATTATCAAGATCTGCCTTAAAGTTTTCAAATGTCCATTCCATAGGAATATTTTTATGATTGCAATCTAATTAATATGTTAGTGCAACAGAAGTGCATTAACAAGAACATTTATCGCAAATCCCTTTAATTACGAGGTTTGCGTTTTCCGCCGAAAATCCATTTGGAAGGTTAATTTGCGGTATTTTATGATCGGTGAGACATATGGTTTCATCACAAATTTTGCAGTGGAAGTGAAGGTGAAGATCCGTTTCTATTTCGCAGTTACAACCTTCTTCGCATAATGCATATTTAGCCGTGCCGGTACCATCGTCTATTTGATGAACAATTCCCTTGTCTTCAAACGTCTTTATAGTTCTGTAAAGTGTTGTTCTATCTGATTTTGCAAAATGATTTTCAATATCGATGAGTGCCTTGGCCGCTTCGTTCTCCAATAGAAATTTATAGACCAGAATACGCATAGCAGTCGGTCTAATATTGCTCTTTTGCAGTAATGGTTCTATATTGGATAATTGAGGCTTCTCAATTGTTTTCGTTTTCATCTGTAGTATTAATCTGCCATAAAAATACTGCTTTTAATTAAGCTTATGAAACTGCGAGATAGTAATTAACTATGAAGAAATCAGTAATTTTACACATCAATAAACCTTAAGATATTGCAACGATGGAAATCAATTTTGATTCGTACTTAATTCAAACCGCTGGTTTACCTGAGAAAGAAGCAAAAACCTTATATCACAACCTTCAAAAAAAAGAATATAAAAAAGGCGCTATTCTCTTAGATAAAGGCGCGCCGTGCAAACATTCTTTTTTTGTGGAAAAAGGCTTGTTGCGATCGTATATGTTGGCTGATGATGGGAAAGAACACATCATTCAATTTGCACCTGAAAATTGGTTTATTGTAGATAGAAGCAGCGTTTATTTTAATGATTCATCAGATAGTTATATTGAAGCGATAGAAGATACCGAAGTAGTGCTGATTGATGAAGAATTTTTTTGTCAAGCAAAAGAAATCAGCTCAGTATTCAATAAGTTCAACGATAAATTATTGCACAATCATATCCGCCAAATGCAGAAGCGAATCAACCTTTTGCTAGGTGCTTCCGCCGAAACGCGCTATTTGAGCTTTATAAAAATGTATCCAGATTTATTACTGCGCGTGCCACAATGGATGATCGCTTCTTATTTGGGAATAACTCCTGAAAGTTTAAGCCGTGTAAGGAAGGAACTGGCTACCAAAAACTTTAAGCCGAATTAAGTTTCAACGGAAAGTCTGGTTTACAGATTGCTTATTCTAAATACCCAAATTTCCCCATATTGAAATCAGAAATAGCTTGAATCAGTTCTGCCCGAGTATTCATTACAAAAGGACCTTGCGCTGCAATAGGTTCGTTTATTGGTTCTCCGCTTAAAACTAATACAACTGCATCATCTGTTGCTTCCACGCTAAAGGTTTCACCTTGATTTGAAAGCAATCCCAAGCTATCGGTTTTTATTTCTTCGGAATCATTCACTTTTATATTTCCCTCCAAAACTAAAATGGCAGTATTGTAATTTTCCGGAAAACTGAAAGTTGCTTTACCACCTTTATTCAATTTAGCGTTTAAAAGATGAACGGGTGTAAATGTGGAAGCACTACCTTTTTCACCTTTGTATTCTCCTGCAATTACTTCAACCGTTCCAGCATTTTCAGGGAGTTCAACGCTGTTTATTTCACTGTTTATAATTCCCTGATATTTTGGCGGACTCATTTTATATTGCGCGGGAAGATTTACCCAAAGCTGCACCATTTGGAAATCGCCTCCTGCTTTACTAAAATCCGCTTCGTGATATTCCTTATGAAGAATTCCAGAAGCCGCCGTCATCCATTGTACGTCGCCTTCCTCAATAACTCCGCTATTTCCGGCGCTGTCGTGATGGGCAACCTTCCCTTTGTAGGCAATGGTTACAGTTTCAAAGCCTCGGTGTGGATGTACATCCACGCCGCGAGGTTGGTCCGTAGGAGGAAAGTAGAATTTACTGTTGTAATCCATCATTATAAATGGATTCATTCTTTCAAAACCCGCTCCCAAACCGGAAGGGATATAATTGTGAACCCTAAACCCATCCCCAACCATATGTGGGTTGGGTGGCGTTAGGATACGTTCTATTTTTCGTGTGTTCATTTCCTTAGTTTTATTGTTTAATAAATTGAAGCGAAGCTATCAGTTTTACTTTATCGCTAACCACCACACTTCCTGCCTCTGTTACAGCGCTCCAGGTTAAGCCAAACTCTTTCCGACTTATTTGACCTTCCAATTCAAAACCAGCTTTTGTTTGTCCATAAGGATCAACGGCTGTTCCGTTATAGTCCGTTGCTAGTCTTATTTCTTTTGTAATACCTTTTATGGTTAAATCGCCAAGCATTTCGTTGCCATCAAAAGATTTTGAAGTGAACTTAAGTTCAGGATGTTTTTCTATTTCGAAGAAATCAGCCGATCGTAAATGATTGTCCCTATCATTATTTTTTGTGTTTACAGAATTAATTTCGGCAGAAAAGGAGAATTCAGCACCAATAAAATCAGCATTGGCGGATTCAATCTTTCCATCGAACTTTTCAAAACTCCCAGTAACAGTAGAAATCATCATATGTTTCACCTTGAAATTGATTTCTGAATGTGTGGCATCTATATTCCAAATTGTTTTTGTATTGTTCTCCATTTTTATGTTTTTTTAGATATTCTTTTATTAAAGAACAAAGATAAAGTTGGAAAGTAAGTCTCGCATTGATGTATGATAAGAAATGAAATAATGCTGTGGAAGGCGAATTCTTTCAATTAGTTTTAAACTTTAATGCTACAAGTAGGCCAATAGTATTTTATTTACACATAAAATTTAACACAAGTTTATACGTAAATAGTAGCTTTCAAGCAAATTCTGCAACAAATTACAATAGTATTTTCTTACATTTGAAAACTACCAAAAATTGCTTTGGAAAAGAAAGAAGAAAAGAAGAAAAAGCCAAGAAAGTATAGGTTTTTAAGAATCATTGCGAGAATTCTCGTGGTTCTTATAATCCTGTTCATTTTGCTTGTGCTATTTATCCGAAGTCCTTGGGGTCAGAATATTATAGTTCAGAAAGCTGTAAATTATGTCTCTGAGAAAACCCATACCAAAGTAGAAATAGAAAAACTTTTTATCACTTTTGATGGAAACATCATGCTAAAAGGATTGTTTCTGGAAGATAAAAAAGGAGATACTCTGGTTTATTCAAAATCCTTGGAAGCCGATATTCCGCTTCTCCCAATTATTCGCGGTAATGGAATCGGTGTAAACACGCTAGATTGGGAAGGCCTGCGCGCCAATGTAATTCGGAAAGATTCTGTTTCTGGTTATAATTTTCAATTTCTTATTGATGCCTTTGTAACTCCAGACACAACGGCTGTTGCAGTTGATACCACTTCAGCACCAATGAAAATTATGTTAGGTGATATTAATTTTAAGGATTTTAATATTGTTTTTGACGATGCCGTTTTGGGAATCGACACCCAGATTAAAATCGGGGCTTTGGCACTCCAAATGAAAAAGACGGATTTGGAGCACATGGATTTCCGCGCTTCCGAAGCTTCTATTTCCAATACTCGAATAAAATATATTCAATCTCCAGTTCCTCCTACGCCTTCAGAAGACACTCCATTGCCTTTTTTGGAAATGGATAAACTTACTCTTAAAAACGTATTTGTAGATTATCAATCTTATGGCGATAGAATTGCTGCAGATTTAGAAATTTCAGACTTCTATTTAGAACTTGAAAAAGCAGATTTAGCCAATAATGAAATTGAAGTTGGGGATTTTAGATTGAAAAACTCAATCATAAAAATAAATACGGAAACAGAAACCAACGGAATTACTCAAAAAGCTGAAGAAGTAAAAGACGATGTAAAAGAGGATATTCAAAAATTTGAGTGGCCTGATTTTAAGATTGCAGTTGCTGATATTGATCTTGAAGGAAACAATGTCAGCTATTTTGTAGGGAGTGCGAATGTAAAACAAAACGAATTCAACCCTAACGCCATCACCCTACAAAACCTTCAACTGAAGGCAAATACTGTTTATTTAAAAGATAAGAAGGCTGGACTAACAGTGGACGCATTTAATTTTAAAGAAGGCTCAGGATTAAATTTAAAGGAACTGGCTTTAAATCTTGAAGCGACTGATAATTTCTTAAAAATTAATGATTTAAAACTCGCGCTAAACAACAACAAACTCAAAGGGAAAGTACGGTTGGATTATCCATCTCTTGCAGATTTAATCGATGCACCTGACCAATCAAAAATAGCACTCAATATACCTGCTTTTCAGGCAAATTTAAATGATGTCTTTAAATTTCAGCCAGACCTTAAGAAGAATGAATACCTAAAAGCGCTTAGCAAGAAATATCTTACCGGGAATATAAATGCTTCCGGTTACCTTTCTGCAATTCAAATTCCAGACCTGAATGTTCGATGGGGAAATACTACGCGTATTTCTGCTAACGGATTTATTCAGAATGCTACTGATCCAGATAATTTAAAGTTTGATATACCCCGATTTTCCGTCCAAAGCAAGCGTAATGATCTTATTCAATTTTTAAGTGAGAAAGATTTGGGAGTTAGTTTGCCAGAAGATGTTTCACTTCAAGGAAACGCAAAAGGTGATTTGGAAGATATATACGCAAAAGCAAACTTAACAACTTCTCAAGGAATCGCTACTATAGATGGTCATTTCAAAAACGATTCACAAATAGCTTTTGATGCCGATGTTGAGATAAAGGAATATAAACTAAACGAACTTCTTAAAAACGACCAATTGGGTGCGCTAAGCCTAAGCATAAAAACCAATGGTTCTGGTAGCGATATAAACAATCTTGACGCCACTTTAGACGCTACTATTTCTAATTTCCAGTTTGACGGTTATGCCATCAAGGATTTGGCAATTAATGGAAAAATAAAGAATGGGAAGGGAGATATTGTTTCAAAATACAAAGATAAAAACATTAACCTTGACCTAGATGTTGATGTTGCACTAGACTCTGTCGCTTCACAGGCCAGCGCGCATTTAAACTTGATTGGTGCCAATCTCCAATCTTTGGGATTGATGGATCGCGATGTTCGTACCGCCTTTAAATTGGATGCCGATGTAGAAGTCGGGAAATATGGGTTTGACGTTATTTCAACTCTGGGTGACGGCGTGGTGGTTTATGACGATAAAACCTATTTGTTAGGTGATTTATTGGCTACAGCGCACGTTAGAAGCGATACTACTTCTATTTGGCTGGATAACAAAATGATACAGCTAAGCCTGGAGAGCAATACAGATCCTGAAACTTTTGCAACAGCCATACAACGCCATATTAGAAGTTATTTTTCGAGGAAAATAAAACTTTCAGATACCATTCAACATCCAGTAAAACTGTATGTAAAAGGTAAAATTGTAGAAGCTCCAGTTTTAAACGATGTGTTTTTAGTGAATGTGAAAAAGCTAGATACCGTTAAAATTGCAGTGGATTTTGATGAGGCAGCGCGAAAGTTGAAGGCCGATATCCGAGCGCCACATATTAATTACGGCGGCAATGAATTGGACAGCCTCGCGTTTACGATGGATACCGATAAGGAAAAGTTTGTTTTCGACTTAGGCTTTAATAATATAAAAGGTGGACCTATAAATATTCCAAAGACACGAATTAGGGGAAACCAACAGGATAACGAACTTAGTTTGAACTTTAATTCGGTTTATAAGGACAGTACGCTGATTAACATTCAATCGCAAATAACAGGTACTGAGGAAGAACTTAGGTTTCATATAGTACCCGAAGATTTGATTTTTGATAGAAATAAATGGCAAACTCCTGATGACAACGAGGTTCTTATTTCAAAAAAGAAAATTGTTTTCAATGATTTTAAGTTTACTAGAAATGAAGAGACTGTAGAGCTAACCAATAAGCTAACGGATGTTTCAAGAGATCATTTCGCCATAAAATTTGAAAACTTTAAATTAAGTGATATTCTAAATTATTTAAATCCGGAAGAAGAACTTGTTCAAGGGAATCTAAACGGAAATTTAGTGGTCGTAGAACCTTTTGGAAATACAGGACTTCTGGCAGACCTTTCCATAGAACAACTTAATTTACTACAGGTAGATTTAGGGGTACTTAGTGTTGATGCCAAATCTCTTGGTGGCAATACGTATGATTTCAACATGGCTTTAAAAGAAGGGGAAGTAGACCTTGACTTAAAAGGAGACTATGTTGCTTCCGGAAAAGACGCAAAAATAGATTTAGATCTAAATATAAATGAGTTTAAGATGCGCGCTTTGGAAGGCTTCTCTTTGGGCGAAATAAAAGATGCTAATGGTAGTTTTTCTGGTAAATTCAAAGTCAGCGGAAGTGCCAAAAAACCAAAATACGATGGAAGTATACATTTTAACGATGCCAAATTTACGGTTGCCAAGTTAAATGCTCCCTTCGCCATGGCCGATGAAACCTTAAATATTGATAATAAAGGCTTGAGCATGGATAACTTTACGGTGCGCGATGAAAACCAAAACAAGTTAGTTATTAGCGGACAAATTGGTACGGAGAGTTTTGTAAATCCAACTTTTAATTTAAAAGTGAATGCCACTAACTTTCAAGTATTAAATGCAACCAATGAAGATAATGATTTTCTCTACGGAACAGCATCTTTTGATGCCGATGCCAATTTAACCGGCGATCTTCAAATTCCAAAACTAGATGCTAAAATCACAGTAAATGACGATACAAACCTAACCTATGTTCTTCCATCATCATCAGTTGCTATTGAGGAAAGGGGAGGAGTAGTGATTTTTGTTAACCGCGAAAACCGTGACGCTATATTAACACAGACCAAAGAACAAACAGCAACTTTATCAGGGATTGATGTAAGTGCTTTTCTAAAAATTGGTAAGAAGGCTAAAGTCACCATTATTATAGACAAGGAAACTGGTGATAATTTTGAAGTATTTGGAGATGGTGAATTCGATTTCACATTAAATCCTAACGGCCGAATGAACCTAAGTGGTGTTTACGATATTGCTGGCGGTCATTATGAAATGAATCTTTACAATCTTGTAAATAGACGTTTTGAATTGGCAAAAGGAAGCAGAGTTAGCTGGTCTGGCGATCCATTTGACGCAAAATTAGATGTGAAGGCTATGTATGAAGTAGAATCTTCGGCTTCCGCCTTAATGGCGCCTGTTAGTTCTGGTTCAGATCCTTCAGCAAAAAATAAATATAGACAGGTATTACCATTTTATGTGTATTTAAATGTAGATGGTGAACTTACCAAGCCAGAAATTTCGTTTGACCTCGATATGCCTAAAGATGAGCAGGGTGCAATAGGTGGACAGGTTTATGGAAGGTTACAACAAGTAAATGCGCAGGAAGGGGAATTGAATCGTCAGGTCTTTTCACTTCTTGTTTTAGGTCGCTTCTATCCTGAGCCAGGCAGCGACGGAAGTGGGGGAGGTTTCGCAACCGTGGCACGTGATAATTTAAACGATGCGCTTTCCGACCAATTAAATACTTTTTCCGATAAACTTTTAGGAAATAGCGGTGTGGAGTTGGATTTTGGTCTAGACAGCTATACCGATTATCAAGGAGAAACGCCCCAAGAACGCACCCAGTTGGATATTGCAGCACAAAAGAAACTGTTTAACGATCGATTGATTGTAAGGGTGGGTAGTGAAGTTGACATCCAAGGAAGCAGTTCCAATAATGAACCGGCGCCATTAATTGGAAACGTAAGTCTGGAATATCTTCTTACTGAAAATGGCAGATATCGACTAAAAGGATTTAGAAGAAATGAATTCGAAAATGTAATTGACGGCCAAACTATCGTGAGCGGGATAGCATTGATATTTACGCAGGAATTCAACAAGTTTGACGAACTATGGGAAGCAATTCTTCGTGGAGAAACTAAAAAAGAAAAGGAAATACGTAAAGCTTCCGAAGAGAAACTCAAAGAGAAAGAAGAAAAGGAGAAAGCCGAAAAAGAAAGCGAAAAAATGGAAGAGGTAAAGAAAGAGGATGCTGTGGAATTTAAAAAAGAGAATAAAGAAGAAGAAAATAGCGATGATTAGTTAACAGCTATTTTGTTCATTTTGAAACAAGTCACCTAAAATAAGAATTTTAAGCTTTGAATATTTTTAAATATAAAATAGCATTCGTTTTAATTGCGACATTTATCGTACTGCAATCCTGTGCCGTAAAAAAACACGTGCCAGATGGCGAGCGGCTGTACACAGGTGCGAGCGTTGAAATAGAGTCTGATTCTGTAATCAAGAATGAGGCACAGTTAAAAGCTGTATTGGAAGAAGCTTTACGTCCAAAACCTAACAAGAAAATTCTAGGAATGCGATTGGGACTTTATTATTATTATAAAATGCAGAAAGAGCATCCTGGTTTTATCAATAAGTTTCTCTATAAAAAATTAGGCGAACCACCAGTTTATCAAAGTGATGTGAAGCCTTATGAAGTTCAGGATATATTGCTTAACAGGATGGAAAACAGAGGGTTTTTCTACAGTAAGGCAGTTTCAGAATTTGACGAGAAGGAAAAGGAAGCTTCAGCTAAATATACTGTAAAAGCACTTTCACCTTATACAATAGCTACATACCAATTGGATAGTTTATCGGAACCCATTTATTCAAAAATAAAGAAGAGTGTAGCTGCTACCAAACTTAAAAAAGGTATGCGATTTGATCTTGCCAATATGAAAATGGAGCGGGAGCGAATAGACAGCGACTTAAAGAGTGAAGGCTATTATAATTTCAATCCTGGATTCCTCATTTTTGAAGCAGATACCAATCAATACGATAAAAAGAGATTTGATCTTTTCCTTAAATTAAAAAAAGAAGTACCCCAAAAATCGATAGTTCCTTATAAAATCTCAAAAATAAATGTTTACGCCAATTACGATGTACAAGATTCCACGGTAAGTGATGTGGCGCGCTTTAATGAGAAAAACTTCATTAATAGTGAAAATTTTTTTAAGCCAAAATATTTAGATCCATTTATCACCTTGGAAGAAGGGCAGCTTTACAGCCCTACGACTTCAAAAAATACGGCAAGAAGACTTTCATCCATTGGGGCTTATAAGTTTGTAAACATCCAATACACTGAAAAAGACTCGCTCCTTTCAGACAGTTTGGGAATTTTGGAGGCTAACATATTCCTTTCACCTTTAAACAGGCGTGCTTTAAGAGCTGAATTGCAAGCCGTTTCTAAATCGAATAATTTTGCAGGTCCGGGAATTGCCCTTACTTATAGTAATCGAAACTTATTTAAAGGAGGGGAAACTTTTAATACAACTGCAAAATTTGGGTATGAATTTCAAGCGGGTGGCGGTGGAAATAGCGGAAATACCAGTGTTGAACTTGGCCTAAAAAATGAACTGATATTTCCCCGTGTTATTTTCCCTATAAAAATAAACAGTGACTTTTTTAAATATTCTATTCCTAAAACAAAAACCAGTTTAAGTGTTGATTATTTAGCCAGAACAAAGTTATATGCCTTGCTTTCTGGTACCGCCCAATTCGGTTATGTATGGCAAGCGAATAGATATATTACACACGAGATTATACCTATTTCTATCAATTATACAAAACTCTCGAACACTACTAAGGAGTTTGATTCAATATTGCGGCAGAATCCATTTTTAAAACGCAGTTTTGAGCAACAGTTTATTTCAGGTCTCAATTATTCCTTCACCTATAATGGAATGGTTGATACAGCGAAAAAGCATCAGTTTTTTTTAAATGCTACCCTAGATGTTGCAGGAAATAGTTTAAGCCTTTTCGGAAAAGAGAACGAAACTGGAACAAAGGAGTTTTTAGGCTCGGAATACGCACAATATGCAAAGGCTGATGTAGATTTAAGATATCACTTCAACTTTGGGAAGGAGCAAGTAATCGCCACCCGGCTTTTTGCTGGCTATGGACTTCCGTATGGGAATTCAGAAATAATGCCTTATGTGAAACAGTATTATTCTGGTGGTCCCTATAGCGTAAGAGCATTTAGAATACGCTCTTTGGGCCCTGGTACTTATAGTGATGAAGAAAATCCAAACAGTGATTATTTTGACTTAACAGGAAATATTCGGCTAGAAGCGAATATCGAATATCGATTTCCTATTTTTTCATTTTTTAAAGGCGCTGTTTTTGCAGATGCGGGAAATATATGGAACTCGAAGCCCAATGAGGCTTTTGATGGTAAGGATAAGTTTACTTCAAGTTTTATGAATGAATTGGGAATCGGTGCCGGAGTTGGGCTTCGGGTAGATGTGCAGGGCTTTGTAATCCGTTTTGACTTTGCCGCGCCAATTCACGACCCGTCAAAAGATGGCTACAATTTTAACGTTAAGGAAACGGTCTTCAATTTTGGAATCGGATACCCTTTTTAGCGATTTTAGAGGTATTATTTATTGAGCTTCTCCATCAGCGAATCATAATCTTCAATAGTTACGTGAAGCACGCCGCCCAAACTTATAATTGGATTTTGTACTGAATCTATTTTTACTTTTGCATTGACAAATGCTGGAGCCAATTGAGTTTTTAATTCAGGTTTTTCTGAAAAACTATAGGACTTATATAAGTAATGGCTTCTTTCTAAATTTGAAACAAGGCTGTCGCAACTTGTGCAGTTTTCAGGAATATAAACTATTAGTTTTTTCTTTGGTTCGATTTTAATCCCTTCAGATTCTCTTCTTAAAGCGCGTTTTGAAAGACTGTCATTTGCTTCTAAGTTATAGGTGTAATTAGCCTTTTTGCCCCTTTCAACAATTAAGTTGGCCAACAATACTTTTGACGCGGCAGGAACTCGCACGGGTCTCGGTATCCTTTTGCTCTGTCTAAAGTTGGTTCCCTCCACATTAATGGTAACATCCAAATCTTGTTCGTTTTTATTGAGTGCATAAAGAAAAAGCCGGTTGGCTTTCGTCTCTTCAACAATTTCTATCGGTTTTTCTTGTGAAAATAGGGGCGTAAAACATATTAGAAGCAAAGCTACACTTAGTAATTTTTTTAACATGGAGTTGGATTTTTATTTCTTCCGAAGGTATAAATTTTGTTAAGAACTCAAAAAAGAATTTGCAATGACAACGGTTATCAGCTTTAACAATTAATTATTAAGCTTAAAATTGCTAGTGATTATCTTTGGAAGACAAAATTATAATGATGAAAATGGAAAATAAAAATTTAGAACAATTAACCGTTGGAGGTGGCTGTTTTTGGTGTACCGAAGCAGTTTTCGACCAAATAAAAGGAGTGGAAATGGTAGTTTCAGGATATTCTGGAGGAACTGTTCCGGGAATTCCAACCTACCGTGAAGTTTGTAGTGGTTTAACCGGTCACGCAGAGGTAATTCAAGTTAGCTTTGATCCCTCTGTTGTTTCATTTGAAGATTTGCTTATTATTTTTATGACAAGTCACGATCCCACAACTTTAAACAGGCAAGGGGCGGACCAAGGAACACAATATCGCTCGGTAATCTTCTATCATGATGAAAAACAAAAGCAAATAGCGGAATCTGTAATAAAGGAGATGGCACCATATTATGAGAATGCCATTGTAACGGAAATAAGCCCTTTGGAAAAATTTCATCCAGCGGAAGGTTCGCACCAGGATTATTACGCCAATAACTCATCTCAAGGCTATTGTACAGCAGTTATAAACCCAAAATTGGCAAGATTAAGAGAGATGCATGCAGATAAATTAAAGTCTGCTTAAAGAGAATATCCACTTCTCTTTTATGACTTTTACGCTGTATTTGGGAAAGCTTTTACAAACCACCCCGACTAAAATTGCGTATATTTTATATACACTTAATATATTCAATTCATAAAAAACAATATTAGTTATGAAAACCTATTTTTTAAAAACACTAACACTTTCCTTCGGTCTATTAGTTAGTCTTTCGCAAGTTTCTTGTCAAAACAAGGAGAATAAGAGTTCTGATAATTCCATGAGTGTATCCCAGGAAAAGATGGAATCGCCTCAAGAAACCGCAATGAACAGCAAATTCCCTGAAGCAAAGTCTGATGCGGAATGGAAAGAGATTCTAAATGATTCGCAATATAAGGTCATGGTTAAAAAGGGAACTGAAACACCTTTTAAGAATGAATACAATGATAATCACCAAAAAGGTACTTATGTTAGTGCTGCAACTGGGGAACCTCTCTTTCGTTCTGAGGATAAATTTGAATCTGGAACAGGATGGCCATCATTTACCAAACCAATTAACGATGATGCCGTAGTTTGGGTTAAAGACAACAGCTTGGGAATGAGCCGTGACGAAATAGTAGAAAAGTCAACTGGACTGCATTTAGGACACGTTTTTAATGATGGCCCGGAACCAACTGGTCTGAGATATTGTATGAATTCTGCAGCGTTAAAATTTGTAAAGGATAAAGAATAACTCGGTTTAGTTTCAATTTTTACAAAAACCTTCTTCGGAAGGTTTTTTTAGTCTATATCTCAGTTGTTCGTCTTAATAGCCAAGTTGTATTCCAATAAATTATTTACTGGGTAGAAAGCGTTCGATTACTAGGAGAGAGGTTTAATTATCATTAATTTAATCCCTTTTTATGATGCTAACCATTTAATTTACCGTATCTTTGACGCTTCAGGGCAATTGAACATTTAAACCCCAGTAAGGTAAAACAATAAAACAAACAGTAACATATAACTAAGAAAAAAGTCATCTGCCCATAGCCGATGGCTTTTTTTTATTCAAAATTCACAATGGCAAAATCGCAACAAACCTACAGTAAAAAAGAAAAAGAAAAAGCAAAACAGAAGAAGAAAGAAGACAAGCAAAAGAAAAAAGATGCTCGTCAGGCCAACAAAACTCCTGGAATTGATTTCGTATATGTAGATCACAATGGAAATCTTACCGATACTCCGCCCGATCCATCATTAAAAGTTGAAATTGAAGCGGAAGATATCGTTCTTGGTATCCCACCGAAAGAGGAAGGGGATCGTGAAGAGTTTGATCCAGTAAGAAAAGGGAAGGTTTCATTTTATGACTCTTCAAAAGGTTTCGGATTTATTATCGATAACGAAAATAATGAGAAATACTTTACCCACGTTAGTGGTATCATAGATGAGATAACTGAAAACGATAACGTTTCATTTGAACTTGAAAAAGGACAGCGTGGAATGAATGCCGTTAAGGTTACCAAAATCTAATTTTCACTTCTTTTAAAGCATAAAAAAATCCCGTTTTTAACGGGATTTTTCAATTTAAATAAAGTTAGAAATTATCTAACTTACAATATCTTTTGCTTCGTTTTTATAATCCTTAGCATCCTCTTTAAGATTGCTTGCCTCTCTCTTAGCTGAATTTTTCAGTTGGTCATATTTCTCTGAAATAGTATCTTCTACTTCCCCAGCTTTTTCCTTAATTTTTCTACCAGTTTTATTGGCTTTATCTTTTAAGTTTTGCTTTTCTTCAGGTGACATTTTTTTGTACTTCCAAAATGCAAGTGCACCTGCACCGGCTGCCAATCCCAAAGCTGCTAATAATCCTTTTCCTTTATTGTTCATAGTTGTTTGTTTTTTTTGTTTGAGTGAAGATACGGCTTTAGCAGCTTCTTCAATAATTCTAAACTGACTTTAATAAATATTTAATATTAAAGCGTGCTATTCTAAAAAGTATTCATAAATTTTTAAGATAAAAGAGAGATACACAGCTAAATTCAGAAGTCATTTTTGTCTGATTAAATATTATAACGAATAAACGGTAGCATCAAATTATCCAATGAAAGCCAATTAGATTTCTTTTACTGTTTAGATATTTCGGTGTTTAATTGGTATTTACAGCTAAGCTTTTTTATTATTCTCCTATTTTCACTTAAACTGCGCTATACATTCAAACTGTGACTATATTTGCCGAAAAATTAATTATGTCGCAGCAGCTTAATGAAAAGGAGGTTTCCGCTAAAGATGAACTTACCAATTCAAATTCAAAGGGTTCTGATTTTAACGAGAGTAATGAGATTAATGCCGAAGAAATAGCAAAGTGCATTTCAATTCTTGAGCGTTTAAACAGCAATACCGATCAAATTTTTGAAATCCCCAAAGAGCAACGCACGGCTTTATTAAAGGCTTCTGGACAACTTTCCCGTCCCAATCGCGATGAATTTTCGCGTAGAAAGAAGGATGCCAAGAAAGCGCAAAAGAGAAAACAAGCTGCCAAAGACAGAACCGCTCGCAAGGAAACAGGGATTAGAAGTGCCCGTGAAAATGTAGTTTTTGTAGCACCAAAAATGTTGGTGGCTGCCGATTTAACCAGTTCGGAAGTGGGAGAGTTGGAATCTCCACGTAACTGTTATGTGTGTAAAGAACTATTCACCAAGCTTCATCATTTTTATGATACGATGTGTACAGAGTGTGGCGACTTCAATTACGCAAAACGCTTTCAGACTGCTGATTTAACAGGGCAGGTAGCAGTTATGACGGGGTCTCGGCTAAAGATTGGTTATCACATTACCTTAATGTTATTACGGGCAGGGGCGACCGTTGTAGCAACCACTAGATTTCCTGCAGATTCTGCATATCGTTTTGGGCAGGAAGAAGATTACGATCAATGGTCAGATAGATTAAAGATTCACGGTTTAGACCTTCGACATATACCGAGCGTAGAGATTTTCTGTAACTATATAGAACAACAATATGATACTTTAGATATTCTTATCAATAATGCTGCCCAGACGGTGCGAAGACCAGCAGGTTTTTACCAGCATTTAATGGAGAGGGAAGAAATGCCTTTTGAAGAGCATCCACAATTTGTAAAGGATTTACTTCAAGATCATATCTATTGTTTACAGGAATTGAAGACACTTACAGATAATGTGGGCAAAGACCCAAATAAAAATCTTCCTGTTACTTGGCACGGTTCCGAACCGGGTATTGGAATTAGAGCCTCGGCGAAACTTTCACAGATTCCGTATAGTTTTGACAATTCAATTAGCGCTAGCGAGGTCTTTCCTGAAGGAAAATTAGACGCAGATTTACAACAGGTGGATCTTCGGAAAACAAATAGTTGGCGTTTAAGACTTGGTGAAATTGAAACCACTGAAATGATTGAGGTTCAGTTAGTAAACTCAATCGCCCCTTTTGTACTTTGCAACCGTTTGGGAGAACTTATGAAGAAGGAAAATACAGGGAAGAAACACATTATAAACGTTTCTGCAATGGAAGGGAAGTTCCATCGTTTTTTTAAGGAAGATCGTCATCCACATACCAATATGGCTAAAGCTGCCTTAAATATGTTAACGCATACCGCCGCCGGAAGTCTTGCTAAAGAAGGGATTTACATCAACGCAGTAGATACGGGTTGGGTTACCGATGAAGATCCTGTGGAATTGGCTAAACGAAAAATGGAGCTTCACGATTTTCAACCCCCTTTAGATATAGTTGATGGCGCAGCGCGAGTTATGGATCCGTTAATTGATGGAATAAATACCGGGAAACATTGGAGTGGAAAATTTTTAAAAGATTATAGACCTATTGATTGGTAGTTCTTTTTGGAGGAAAGAAGAAAGAACAAAGAAGAAAGAGGAAAGAACAAAGAAGAAAGAACAAAGAGGAAAGAAAAAAGACGTTTTGACTCACGACAAGATATGAATGCGACAACACAAACATTATGAATAACGAACAACCTAACAACCCATTACACGGAGTGAAACTTGCCGATATTTTGGAATATCTAGTAGATTATTATGGCTGGGATGTTTTGGGTGAAAAAATACTGATCAACTCATTCAACACGAATCCTTCTATAAAATCGAGTCTCACTTTTCTTCGGAAGACTCCTTGGGCACGTGAAAAAGTGGAGCAGCTTTACCTGAAAACCAAGTTTAAATAAGTTTCGGAAAAAATCTTTGGTAATATTCCTTTATTTCTTCGTCAAAAACCTACAAAAGCTTGTATTTTTGCAAACCTGCACAAATGGGAATTTTTATGACCGATATTCAAGACGCAATTCAAGAAAAGAAAACTGATAAGGAGCTGTACAGCTATCAAAAAGGGGCTATTGACCGAATTTTTGAAAAGTTTGAAACAGCCCCAGATGATTATCATTTACTCTATCAATTGCCAACCGGTGGTGGAAAAACAGTTATATTTTCTGAAATTGTTCGCCAATATTTGAAAAACCATAATAAAAAGGTGCTTGTAATGACGCACCGCGTTGAACTTTGCAAGCAAACTTCAGAAATGTTGACCAATTTTGGAGTGGTGAACAAAGTGGTGAACAGCACCGCCGATCTTTCAGATCAAGCTAAATACAGTTGTTTTGTGGCGATGGTGGAAACACTTAATAATCGTCTAAACGACAATAAACTTGATATATCAGACATTGGTTTGGTGATTATTGATGAGGCGCATTACAATTCCTTCACCAAACTTTTTAAGTTTTTTGAGAAGTCCTTTATTCTCGGGGTAACTGCAACCCCTTTAAGTTCCAACAGAAACCTTCCTATGAAGGATAACTATCAGGAGCTAATTGTTGGAGAAAGCATTCAATCCTTAATTGATAATGAGTTTTTGGCTGAAGTAGATGTATTTCAGTACAATATGGGGCTTACTTCCTTGGAAATTGGATCTAATGGTGATTATACCGTAAAGTCTTCGGATGACCTATATTCCGCAGTGGGAATGTTAGATCAACTTTATCAAGCCTATCTCAATCATTCCAAAGGTAAAAAAACCTTGATTTTTAATAATGGTATTAATACCTCCATACAGGTTTATTATCATTTAAAGGCAGAGGGGCTAAATGTTATGCACTTGGACAATACTGCTACCAAGAAGCAACGAAAGCAAATTTTAAAATGGTTTAGGGATACGCCAGATGCTATTCTAACATCGGTGAGTATCTTAACTACAGGTTTTGATGAACCTACTATAGACACTATAATTCTGAATAGGGCTACTCGTTCCTTGACGTTATACTTTCAGATGATTGGTCGTGGCTCGCGAATTCTGAATAATAAGTCCCATTTTTCGCTAATCGATTTAGGAAACAACTATCAACGTTTTGGTCCTTGGGAAGCTGATTTGGACTGGCAAGCTATTTTCACTTCGCCTGATTTTTATATGGATCGTTTGGTGAGTGATGATGAGTTGGAGAGCAATTTCAGATATGAAATGCCTGAGGAACTTCGCGCGGAATTTGCCAATACGGAGGAAGTGTATTTCGATATAAAATCTACTTATATTGATGCAACCTATAGAGGTGAATCCAGTAAAGTGGTATTGGAACGTTCTATTGAACAACATGCGCATATCTGTATAGAAAATAGTGAAGATGTTTATGATGCACTTGGTTTGGCCAAAATGCTTGGCGACGATATTGATCACCGAATTGATAAGTATTCCCAATGTATCAGTAAAAGCACGCATAACTTTATTACCTGGTTAAAAGAAGATTATCGCTTAAAATTGAGAAGCTACCTCCGCGATAATTTTGATACTGATTTCGAAAAAATACACGGCCATCCACCAGAAGATTAGTCTTCTAGGATGTTTTTAAATAGTTCTACAACAAGGAATTTTTTTACATAAAAATAAAACTTACGACGATTTTCTCGATGTAATTTCATACATTTAGTCCGAAAATAAGTGTATAATAAAATGACTTCCAGATAGTATGTTGGTTTTATTATCTTAACTTCAATTTTCTTCCTCACAAGATTATCCTCAAGATTAGTATTTTAAATAGATTTCAATTATAACTGATTGGTTTGAATTCAGTTTTGTCTATATATTAATTTAAAACTAATTTTATGAGCACGCTTTATCTTGGTAGCTGTGATAGGGGTAGCGTCCCCACAGACCGTAAAAAATTTCTTAATCCATACCATAAGGATGGACTTACTGCAGCCGCTGTTTCCTTTCGCGATGATGATAGAACTACTTGGCGTTCCTTTAGGGAAGAAAGCACAAAGGAAGTAGCTGAACTACAACAATTTCTGTATAAGGCAGGTTTTATGCCTAGAGGAGTTATCGATGGCATATTTGATTATGTAACCCAAGCCGCAGCAAGATTGTTTCAAGAGTATGTGCGCAGCTTAGATCCAGAAGGCGATAAAACGATGGTGCCAGATGGCATTGTGGGCAATGGAACCATGCAGCACGTACAACGCTGGAAAAGTCAAGGCAAAATAGCCGATTGGGGAAAAGCATCAACCAATCCATCAAAAGAATACAGTGATTGGATTACGCTCCTCAATGAATCAAAGGCATATTATAAAGCCAACCCAGGCCCAATAATGAAAGCTGTTAACGCTTTGGATAATACCTATTCTACGATTAAAGCGAGTGACTGGAATTTTAATACTGATGAAATTCATTTAATCGGAATACGCCGTAATCAAGACCAATCAGCTTCCAATAGACGGGCTAATGACGATTTATTTATTTTATTGGTCACTGGGATGGTTTTTAAATTTTGGGGCTCCACCGATCCCAGTAAAAATATGGTGGGAACAAGCCGAAAAGCACCATTTTTAGTAGAAGGACAACATAAATATAGGTTTGGATGGCATAAAATAAGTGATGAGAAAAAGATATATCGCGCCCTAAAACCCTATAATCCTAAAGGAGTAATTGTGCTGCGGGATTTGGACGACGACCATGCGCTAACTCCAAATGACCTTAACGTTCGGGGAAATAACAGCCTAGAAGCAAACAATAGTATCAACATCCATTGGTCTGGAATAGGAACTTCCAACTGGTCTGCGGGCTGTCAGGTAATTGTTGGCAAAAACTATATCAATAATCGTAATGAATTGGTGGATTGCTCAAAATTTGCCTCTACATCCTATAGTGAGCTCAATACCTCATCCAAAAAAACGAAAGGAGCTTATAATGTTTTGGCTGATTTGATAGTGTGTTACTCCAAACCCGGTATAGATCACGTTCTATATACGCTGGGACGGGAAGAATCATTAGACCTTGATACCAATTTCGGCTCTAATTATGCGCTTAATGCATTAAGAAAAATGAACCCTGCGGCAGTCTAGACATTCGTTATCTTTTTACTTAAAAATCAACGCCCTTATGCCTAAACGGTAGTGAATTTCTGTGGAAAATGATATTCCATCAAATTTAGAAGAATCAATAAATACATAAATGTGTATTATTCGTGCTTGAAACGCTACTTTTGCAGGAAATAAAATAAAATGGAGTCATTTAAGGAACTGAACATTTCCAAACAATTACATTACGCGATTGCCGATTTAGGTTTTGATAAACCCACACCAATCCAGGCGCAGTCTTATTCAGTAATTATGTCTGGTACCGATATGGTTGGGATAGCGCAGACTGGAACTGGGAAAACTTTTGCATATATGCTTCCCATATTGCAGGATTTGAAGTTCTCTAAGGAAGTTCATCCTCGAGTGATGGTTTTGGTGCCTACACGTGAATTGGTTCTGCAAGTAGTTGATGAGATTGAAAAATTCGGAAAATATTCTTCTATTCGGGTTCTTGGAGTGTACGGTGGTACAAATATCAACAATCAAAAAGCAGCAGTTGCTCAAGGAACGGATATAATCGTGGCAACTCCTGGCCGTTTATACGATTTGATTATCAGCCGAGCTATACAGTTAAAATCCATTAAAAAGATGGTGATTGATGAAGTAGACGTCATGCTTGATCTTGGGTTTCGTTTTCAGCTTACAAACATTTTGGAATTGCTTCCTAGCAAACGACAAAACATTATGTTTTCAGCGACCATGACGGACGATGTAAATGTTTTTATTCACGATTTTTTCCGTAATCCTGTCACCGTTTCAGTGGCCGTTAGTGGAACTCCCTTAGAGAATATTTCGCAATACGCTTATTCAGTTCCAAACTTTTATACAAAGGCAAACTTGTTACTCAATTTGCTTCAAAATGAAAGTGATTTTAAAAAAGTGCTTGTTTTTGTGCCAAATAAAAAGAGTGCCGATTTGCTTTTTGATCTTTTGGATGAATTCTTTGGAAGTGAAGTAGCAGTAATCCACAGCAATAAAACTCAGAATTATCGTATTCGTTCTATTGAAAACTTCAACAGCGAAAAAACTAGAATCCTTGTAACCACTGATGTTATGGCGCGTGGTTTGGATTTGGATAAGATAAGTCACGTAATTAATTTTGACACTCCCTCTTTTCCAGAAAACTACATGCACCGAATTGGAAGAACTGGAAGGGCAGAGCAGGAAGGAACTTCATTTTTGCTTTATACCGAAAAGGAAAAAGATGCAAAAGATACCATTGAAACTTTGATGGATCATAAAATTGAAGAATTGGAGCTGCCAAAAGAAGTAGAAGTTTCAAAAAAACTTACTTACGAAGAGCAGCCTGATGTAATTGAAGTTAACAATCCCAATAATATTGAGGAAGTAGGACCTGCCTTTCACGAGAAAAAAGAAAAGAACAGAAAGGAAAATCAGGGCGGCTCATACAAACGTATTATTAAACAAAAATATAAGAAACCGAAAACCCGCGGAGACAAAAACTACAACCAACGCAAAAAGGGAAAGTAAGGTTTAGGGTTCATAAACAATTTCAACAAACACCGCATTGGCTTGTAAACTGACACTTTTGATAAGGTAAATCTTGTTGATTTTTACACTATTTCCAGTTTTATAGTTTACAGACAAATCTTTATAGATATAGCGATTATCGTTCGCCCGAACAATATCATTTGTTTGGGGGATATCATCTGCTTTAAACTCGCCTTCTTTTCTGTAAATTACATCAAACACCGAATTCGGAATTCTATTACCGACGGTTTTTCCACTATACAAAAACCCGTTTTTGCCGATTTCCTGAATTTTTTTATTTGCTTCATCATTATGATTTCCGGATATAGAATCATTTTTTATATATCCCAAATAAGAAGCTAATGTGTTTTTCCCTAGTGCTGCTTGCCATGCTTCAAGATCTAAGTTGAAGTTATCTATTTCGCTTTTCAGCGATTGAATTCTTTTGGTGGCGGTAAGTGTATCCTTTGCAAACTTGGAGTATTCAAGTATATTATTTAAGGAATCTTTTTCTATAGCTGCCAAGTTTAAATATTTCTGATACGCCTTGACGGTATTATCTTTTTCAGCAACCAACCAAGCTTGCTGCATGTTTATAGAGTCAAGAAAGTTTTGCGCAATTTCTGAATATTCCCCTTTGGGATGGGATTCTAAATATTCTGTAAACCCGTCCACGTTGTTTTGAGATTTCGCAGTGCTCCAATCTATTTGCTCCATAGTAGGCTGGAGTAGAAAATAACTGAAAAGGGCAATAAATGCGAAAGCAATCAAAGTATATACGCTCCCTTTCTTAATACGTTTAATTCTTCGTTCATTTCGCTTTTTTATATTGTAAACCTTGGCACTGTTTGAAAGGTATTTCATCCCTTCATCAAAATTATCGTTATAACGGGAGGCCCAGAGTTTGTTAGGCTTAAACTTTTCATACCATTCTTGGGCAATTTCAAATTCCCTTCCGGAGAGTAAATCTTTTCGATCTTCCTTATTCGCTACATACGCATCACAGAGACGAATATATTGGATAGCGGCATCACTTTCCTCATCTACCCATGCGTTTAGGGATTTCCAATGCCTAATCAAGCTTTCGTGCGATATATCAATAAGTTTATCTCCAGAATCACCTATTTTATCAATAACTAAAAACGAACGGTTATTCTTTACAAAAGTATTTATTACGCCTAAAAGTTTTTCCTCGCTGGCACCGGTTAACTCTATTAAATCCTTTAATCTAGCGGGTCTACGTATTTTTCTACCATTTTCATCAATAGTTGTCAAGGCTTGAAAAAGTGCTTTTGCCAATGGCACTTCATCTGGTTTTAATTCCTTCAAAGCTTCATCGGCGTGCATGGACAGTGCATTTTCTATTCCGCCAATATGTTTGTAATCTTCAAGGTCGAGTTCCCCACTTTTATCTACGTTGTTTTCATATTCCCAGATGCGCATTAAAGCGTGTTGCACTAAGGGTAGTTCATCCTTCACAACTCCTAAATCGTTAATTAGCCTAGAAGTTAAGGCTGGATTAAAATTGCCACCGTATAGTTTTGCGGGTCCTTCAATTACCTTTTTTAGTTCCAATCTGTTTAGTCTAGGAACCAGATATTGGCTTTTGTTTAAAGCCTCAGGTAGGCCAAAAAACTGTGCGCAATCTCCAATGAAATCAGAACGCATGGTAAAAACTACGTAAAATGGAATTCGTTTTTGTTCTGAAAGCTTTAAAATTGTATTAACAAAGTCAATTGCTTCCGTTCTATTGGAAACGTCGCTTTGTTTTATAGAGAAGCGAAAGAGCTCCTCAAATTGATCAACGAGCAAAAAGAAATTAGCGTTTTTATTTTTCCGAAGTGGCTCAATAACATCCAAAATGGCAGAAACCCCTTGTTTTTTAATGCGTATAACAAATGCCTGAATTTCCGGATCTTCTACATTCGGATTAATTTGAAGTAAAATAGTTTCAGCTAGATTGAACATTGGGTTTTGTCCTGGCTTCATAATAGCAATCAGCCATTGACTACTGTTTTCAACCAAGTAACCTCCTTTTAAGGCAGGAATTAACCCCGCTCTTATCAGGGAAGACTTTCCACTACCTGAACTTCCTACTACCGCCACAAAACGGTTGGTGTGAAGACGTTGTAATAATTCAAGAGTCTGCTCATCACGGCCAAAAAACAATAAATTTTCATCATCTCTAAATGGCCGAAGTCCTACATATGGATTAAAGAAGTTATCGCTCATAGCCCTAATGCATTAAGATCCTTGAGAAAAGCTTGTAAAACCTCATCATCAAGAGGATTATTATGACTGTGATCCACCAATTTAACCATTGGATTCTGAGCTACTTTTATGGAGTTCATATCCTTTTCTGGAGGAGTAACATATATAAAGATGTCTTGGCCATAACGGTCGTAATCCATCAGCTTTTTAAGCGTATTCTTAACGCGAATATCCACCCAGTCCTTATGGGTTTCATTTCCATACAAAAAGATAAACTTTTTGGCTTCCCCAATGTTTGCATATAAGGATTTGATATTTTCCTGTGGGTCGCCATCTTCGGGGTTGAATATTAAATCGACATTATAATCATTTAATATTTTTTTCAGATCGAAGGCTTGCTTAAAGTCGTCAGTGTGTGTATCTAATAAAACTTTGATGGGTGCTCCATCTGGACTTTTCTTCTCTGAAAGCTTTTGTAATTGAACCTCTTGTAACTGTTTGGCATAATCATCGATCAACATGGCCAATTCGCCTTCATTGCCTCGTACAAATTCATATTTTTTTGAAGAAACGGTTGCATCTTCCAAGCCATTTACAAACTGCCGATATTCCTTGCTGTCTGTTTTATTTAGATCGGCATCTCTTGAAACCCAAATTAATTGTGGGATTTTGGATTCTAAAACCAATTCGGTTTGTCTTTGAATATAGCGCGATTGGGTTTCTCCGGGAATCTTTCTACCCGGAAAGTTTCCTAAAATATTAACCGCGAACTGTGATTTAGCAATGGCATCTTTTGTTATGCTATCATGAGTTTCAAAATTGCCTACAGAGGCATCTCCAGTTATAATATGATATCCTTTTTCTTTTAATTCGGCAATCACTCCATCCCGTCTGTCATAGAGGCTATCATTTACTTCAGACATAAAAATGGTGAAGCCTTTTTCCTTTTCTTCCTCTACAATTAGTGGTTCTTGTATTTCTGGGAGTTCTTTGGAGAAATCATCAAAAATTCGCACCAAAGCATTTCGCAATTGAATCATTTGCTCTCCAAATTGTGGACTCGTGTTTTTTAAGGGGTCACCGTATTCATTATCGTCATGGAAGGGAAAACCACTGGTGCCACTCAGTTTTTCCAGCCATTCGGTATGTGGAATATTGGACATAAATACAGGGATAATACGGGAGCGATTCCCTACATTCATTCCAATTTTTTCCTTGGCGACTTTTTCGTAGAAATGTTCCAATTCTTTTTTACAATATTCAGATTGTGGATAAAGCCTCGAATACAGGCAGATCATAATGGCTGATTTGTCTATTGCTTCTGCTATGGAATTGTCAAAAACTTCACTACGGTCAAGATTTTTTGAATCCCACCAAATCTTAATATTTCTGGAGTGCTTGTTGAGCTTTGTATCCAGATACTTATAAAATTGATCGATCCATCCGTCCTCCTCAAAAGTTTCAGATTCATTATCAGCGTGCACATAGCTAATAAAAATGTCGTATTCAAATCCTGGAATTAATGCCATAGCGTATGATTATTAAATAATTAAATCAAAATAGGGGACAGTAGTGATGTGAGGATAGAATAATATCTGCACTAATTTACAAATTATAACCTAAGATAGCTATATAATCCTCAAGAAAATCATCGATTAGTTGTTTATTGATCAGATTGTTGTGTTTGCTATTTTAAGATTGAAAAGCGAAATTAAAAATTTGTAGAGCGTTTAGAAATCAACCATGATTTAGCCTAGGGAAACGCTTATCTTAGCAATCGGTTGTCGGTTAAAAATTAATTAAGAAAAACATATAAAAATACTAATGCAACATTAATTTTGAATAAACTCCAAATTCCTCAGCAGAAAATTGAAACCAGAAACTAAAAATACAGCGCTGATTATTCTTGCCTTTTTCTCCATTTATGTTATTTGGGGATCTACTTACATGCTTAATAAAGTTGCGGTAGGGGAGTTACCACCGTTCTTTTTGGCTTCTATTCGTTTTACGAGTGCTGGGTTACTTGTTTTTATAATTTCGAAAGCAATGGGAAAAAGTCTTGCCATTACTCGCAAGCAGTTTATAAATGCCTTTATTGTGGGAGTGCTTTTTCTTTCCTTTGGGAACGGAGTTATTGTCTGGGCCCTGAAATATGTGGATAGCGGATTTGCCGCCTTAGAGATTTCCGCACAACCTTTAGTGGTTTTGTTATTGATGCGAATACTGCAAGGGAAACCGATAAAACTTATGTCATTGTTTGGGGTAGTCCTAGGAATTATAGGTATCGTTCTATTGGTAAGTCAAAAGGAAATAGTGACCAAAGAAGGCTCTGTAGTAGGAATGCTGATGATTTTTGCATGTATGCTCAGTTGGGCCTATGGCAGTTTATTTGTGGGGAAGGCAGATCTTCACAAAAACTTCTTTGTCAATACTGGATATCAAATGATTACGGCAGGAATTACACTTGCTGTGGTTAGTTTGGCTTTCGGCGAACAATGGATCGCTCCAAATAATTGGGGAGAGCGAGTACAATGGAGTATGGTTTTGCTTATTCTTTTTGGAAGTATTGTAGCTTACACCTCTTTCAATTATTTATTAAAGACGGTATCTCCAGATAAAGTAGCAACTTCTACTTATGTAAATCCAATAATCGCATTATCCTTAGGGTGGTATTTTTTAAATGAAGAAATCACAACTCAATCTATTATTGCAGCCGTAGTATTGTTGACTGGAGTTTATTTTATTACCACTACAAGGACCTCGATAACTATTCCCCGATTTTCAGGAAAAATAAAAAAGTAAATAAAAAAAGCCTTCAAATTTAAATTTGAAGGCTTTTATGATAATCGTCTGTTGCGTATTAGACTTTTCTTCCGGTAAGTAATTTATATATTATCATTATTACCGCTATTACCAGTAGAATGTGGATAATACCACCTATTGCTGGAAATAGAAAAAATCCGAATAGCCACCCTAAAACGAGTAAGACTACAATAATCCATAAAATGTCTCCCATGATTGCGTTGTTTAAATGTTTAATTGTTAGTGACGTGAAAGTAGTTTATTTATTTGATATATGTTAACTCATATCGCAATAGAATTGACGTAAAAGAATGTTTCTGTCAACAAAACTCACAAATAGACAAAAAAAAGCAGCCTCAATTGAAGCTGCCTTAATAAATTAACAAATGTAATTTCTATCCTCTATTTGGATTCTTCATTCTTTCTTTAGCGGTTGAAGAAGGTAAAAATACCTGAACGCCAAAGTTTAAACCAAGAGCATGTTGATAAGTTGTATTACCACCACCAACAAGGCCGTTATATTTTAAAGTAGATTCTAACGCAACGGTATTACTCACAAAATAAGAATATCCTGGACCAACGCCAAAAGCAAAACCATTTGTTGTGGCACCATCTTTTACGTTTACTCCAGCAATACCTGCATTTGCTTCCATAAAGAAACGTCCGCGTTTAAGCAAGTTATCTACTCCTTCCTCACCAGGACTTAAATAGTATCGGGAAAGACCCTGAACACCATAAGTTGTAGATTGGGTAGAAAAGCCATTGGTTTTAGCAGATTTTGCAAAACCTAGGTTTACAACTGCACCAAGCATAAAGTTATCTTGGATAAAGTATCCTACTTTAGGGCTTATACCCACATTGTAACCTGCACCCTCATTCAAACCGAAATTAAGTCCAAATAATCCACTGCTAGTGTTGCTAACCAGACCGCTTCCTATGTCACTTCCCAACATAAGGTTTCCTTTTTCAATCTGTGCGTTCGTAATTCCTGTAAACCCTATAATAAAGAGTGTACTTAAAAGTATTAATTTTTTCATGACATTTTTTTTGGGGCAACATTTATGATGAAGCCAGTTAATAATAGTACAAAGCTAGGCAGGAAGTTTATTGTAAAATTTATTTTCACATTTCGTTATAGCGCTTTTGGCTAAACTTTATAACCCCTGTGATGTAAGCTCTCATTGGACTGAAGACGCATTCAGGATACTCATAGCTTAATAGATTAATTAACAGAGGTTCATGATAAAATGATCGGTTTTTCAATACTTTAAGAAAGCTTTGAGTATTAACACTGCCTTAACCCAATTAAGATACTTGTGTAAATATCTTTACGGATCTTTAAGTAATTATATTCATTTTTCATCAAAAACGAAAATCAAAAACCTATAAATCAATGGCAATAACAACAAAAGCATACGGCGCAATTAGCGAAAAAGAACCTTTAAAACCGCTAGATATAAAACGTAGGGAAGTTGGTGAAAATGATGTGAAACTAGAAATCTCATTTTGTGGGGTTTGCCATAGCGACATCCATACGGTCCGAAACGAATGGGGTGGCTCAAAATATCCTGTGGTGCCCGGTCACGAAATTATTGGTCGCATTTCTAAAGTTGGACAAAATGTAAAGAACTTTAAGGAAGGTGATTTAGTTGGGGTAGGGTGCATGGTAGATTCTTGCCAAGAATGTGAGCAATGCAAAAAAGATTTAGAGCAACTTTGTGATAAAGGCGCCACTTTCACATATAACAGTGAAGACAAATACTTAAAAGGAGAAAGAACTTACGGCGGTTACGCTACGCAAATTGTGGTTGACAAAGAATTTATCCTCCGTATTCCAGAGAATATCGAAGCCGCAGCGGCCGCGCCCTTGTTGTGTGCTGGAATAACCACTTGGTCCCCGTTAAAACATTGGAACGTAAAGAAAGGAGATAAGGTAGGTGTTATCGGTCTCGGCGGTTTGGGACATATGGGGGTTAAATTTGCAAACGCACTAGGAGCCAATGTGGTCATGATTACTACTTCCCCTTCAAAAGCTGAAGATGCCAAAAAGCTTGGAGCCCACGAAGTCCTTATAAGTAATGACGAAGCGGAAATGAAAAAACATAAAAATTCCTTCGATTTTATTCTAAACACCATTCCCGTCGGCCATAGAATGGATCCCTATATCGCACTCTTAAAATACGATGCCACTATGGTACTGGTGGGTGCCATTGAACCTTTAGATCCTTTTCACGGTGGCGGACTTATAAGAGGCAGAAAAAGAATTTCAGGTTCGTTGATCGGCGGAATTAAAGAAACGCAGAAAATGCTCGATTTTTGTGGAGCGCATAATATTGTATCAGATATTGAAATGATTGATATAAAAGACATAAATGAAGCTTATGACCGCGTAGTTAAAGGCGATGTAAAATATCGTTTTGTGATTGATATGGCTTCGTTGAAAGAATAAAATTGGAACTAAAGAAACTTAAAATGCGACTTAATTGGGTCGCATTTTTTGTATAATCCAATTTGGCGAGAAGTTTATGCTAATCATTTATAATCAAAGTTGTCTGATAGCCTAAACACTTCAGCTTAGGCAAATATTAATCTAAAATTCCTAAACCCTGTTCAGTTAAAAAATCAAAACTTATTGTAAATGTGTTTGGAAAAAAATAGTATCATTCTGGATAAGAGATTAGTACGTTTTTATTTAAAAGTGTTTTCTAAGAAATTAACATTTTATTTTGATGTTAGAACGATTTATCTATCTTTATATCCATAAATACTTATGATTCCTCTATCTATTTAGGTAAAAATCATAGCTTAATTTCGATATTAACCTTAATTATTAGCGTATTGTTTTTTACCTTTTCTTCTTCCCATGTTTTAAGAATCCTCGTCTTTTCTGGAATCATTTTTTCCTGTATAAAAGGATTCGGACAATCAAAAATAGATAGTATCTCCGTACTTATTGAAAATGAAAGGGCGCCGGCAAAAAAGGCCAAATTTCAATTGGAAAGAGCGCTTCTCTATAAAAAAAATAATCGTGAAAAAGCGATTAAAGATATTGATGCGGCTTTAGCGTATTATAAAGATAAAGACGAAAAAGAAGGGGAAGTAGATAGTTATATTGCCTTCGGAAACGTTTACTTTCAGAGTAGAGACCCTTTAAAAGCTTCGCATTTCGATTCGCTTGCCATTCAGTTAGCGGATGAAATTTCCTATAAAAAGGGAAAAGCTACGGGATTAGGTAATTTGGGTAGAGAGTTTATTACAACTGGGAACTTTAATAAAGCGGAAGATCTTATAGAAAAATCCATTAAAGCCGAAGAAGGTTTTAATCCACAGGATAGGGATCGCTTAGCAGAACTATATAATCGTTTTAGCATCTTAAATGCTGAACGCGGTAATCACTTAAAGAGTTTATTTTTAAGTGAAAAAGCAATAAGTTTGGCGGAAGGCAGCAAAAACAATTCGCTACTTTCCAACATTTACATTAACCATGCCAACACCCTTTCCCGCTTAACAAAATTTGATGAGGCCGTTAAAGTTCACTTTAAAGTAATACGATTAACGGAAAAAAACCAAGACACTCTTGGCCTTCTGAGGGCCTACAACAACTTGGGCATTGCATTTAAAAATGCTGGGGAATATGACAAAGCACTCAAATATTACAGAAACAGCCTCGATTTAGGGAAGATTATTAAAAACTATAAGTCTATGGGGCTAACCAGTGTAAATATGGCCACCGTTTATTGTGGAAAGGGAGAATATAATGATTTGGATACACTTTATGAGCAAGGTATTCAATATTTCGAAAAGGCTTCAGATTTAGGGGGAATTGCTTTTGCAAACCATAATTATGGAAACTTTTTGGTAATCACAGAGAATTATGCCGAAGCAGATAAACGTTTACTGAAAGCTTATGAATTACGAAATAAAATAGGAGCAGAACGCCCTGCCGCTACTTCATTAGCAATTTTGGGGAAGTCAGCTTTAAAACAACAAAATTGGAATAAAGCCGAGGAATATCTTTTAGCCGCTAAAGAAATATTAGAAAAAAGTCATCGTGAAAGTAGAAGTTTAAAGGAACTTTACGGGTATTTGAAGACCCTATACACGGAAGAAGGAAATTTTGAAAAAGCACTTCACTTCCAAACAGAAGAGCTAGAACTGGAAAAAACACTATTTACTATAAGTGAAAAGGTTAACACTCTAAAAATAGAGACCGAATATGAATTGGAAAAGCGAGATATGGAATTGGCGCTCCAAAAGAAAAAGGAAAAACTCGCTAGGCAACGCGCTCTTTTTATTTTCGGTGGTGTTGTTCTCATTTTGTTAATTGCAACCGTATTTTTATGGTTACGCCGAAGACAGTTAAAAGAACGCCATCAGGCACATATCACGAATTTGAGTCAACAGCATCGTTTAAGCCTAACTAAAACCTTAAAGGACGCAGAACAGCAAGAGCGAAAGAAAATTGCCCATAAACTTCACGACGAAGCTGGCTCTATGCTTTCCATTGCAATATTGAATTTAAAACAAATTCAGCGCGATGTTTTTAAGACAGGTAGTCATGCCGAAAAAAAGCTGGATACAACTCAAAAGATTTTAGCCGATATCAGCGAAAGCGTACGGAATATAAGTCACACGCTGATGCCAATTGCCCTTGAAAAGTATGGATTAAAACCTGCCATTCACGATTTGGTGAACGCGGTTAACACTTCCCAAAAACTAAAGGTAGAAGAGATTTTGGAAGGCCTTGATGACACCAGTACTTGGAGCGAGGAGTTTTCACTCACTATATATCGCATAGTTCAAGAGGTGATGAATAACATCATTAAACACGCACAAGCAAGCCACGTGCTTTTGCAAGTTGTTGAACTGGAAAATTCCGTAACTATATATATTGAAGACAACGGAAAAGGAATGAGTGGATCCACTAATAGCAGTGGCATGGGGCTTAAAACAATTAAAAGTAATGTGGAATATCTAAATGGAACTATTGAAATAAATGGCAGCGATAATAAAGGAACTTTTATTCTTGCAGAACTTCCCATAGTGAAAATCACCGAGGAGAAAATTTCTGTTTAATTCCATGCAACTAAACGCATTAACTATAAAACCAAAATTTACATGCATAAACCCACTGATCCTCATCCAACTAAAATAAAGGTTATCATTGCAGACGATCATCCGCTCATTATAAGTGGAATTACCGAGGTTCTGGAGAAGAGCGAAAGTTTTAGCATTATGGCTACCTTTAAAAATGGAAATGGGTTAATGCAATCTTCCTGTTTGGCAGATGCCGATGTCTTGCTTTTAGATTTGAATATGCCTGGCAAAAATGGATTGCAGGTTTTGGAAGACATAAAAGCAATGAACCTCAAGCTTCAGGTTTTGGTGCTAACATCTTATTTTTCTAAACAGCTCGCGGACCAATGTGCTCTTTCGGGTGCTCATGGATATATTCTAAAGTCTGACGGGTTAGATACAATAGCGGTTACAATTTTGGAAGTAGTGGAAGGTAAAACAGCCTTCCCAGACTTTTCTAAAAATACCGAAGAAGATCCCAATGAGTTTACCTATCTAGACGAATTTCTAAAAAAATACAACCTCACCAAACGTGAAGCCGAGGTGATTCAAATGGTCTGCAAAGGTTATAATTCCAAGGAAATAGCGAAGCGCCTTTTTCTTTCTATCTTCACCGTACAAACCCATCGCCGTAACATTTTCAGAAAACTGAACATAGATGGAAACACCGTTTCACTATATAAATTTGCTTCAGAAAATGGTATTCTTCAGTAGATAGAAACGCTCGCATTCGTATCTTAAAGTTTTTTGAATGCCGAACTTTTTTTAAGCAAATCATATAAACCATCAACTAAAATGCGATCCACTGGGGATCGCATTTTTTTTATTTCTTACTAAAACAGGAGCCAATTATAACCCCAACCCAAGTCCTATAGCTTCTTAGTTATTTCAGTCGATGATGATTTACAATCTTCCTAAAACCATTCAGAAAAGTAAAACATAGAAGTACGTAGATCTACTTACACCATACGTAGGCTTACTTATTTCATAGAACTAATAAATCATATAATTTAGCAACTAAATAAATATTTATGGTTAAAAATTTAATATTAATGCAATAAAAATGTTTGTTTTATGAAATAAACTCAAAAATAAACTTGTTTAAAGACTGAGATATAAAAATCAATTATAACTAAAATATAATGAAACCACGTGATGGTTTTTTAAGCATCAACCTTCGAAAAGTAAGATTGTAACCTAAAAAAAACGTAATCATAATAAAACTCAAATTATGGATATTAAAATACTACTAATTGCAGTAATTCTAAGCCTCAGCGCAACTTCCATTTCTTGCAATAAAGATGATAATGGTGGTGATAAAAGAGATGTTCAGGATTCCTTGCAGCATCTAGCGGATAGTGTTTACAATAATTTTAACGAAAAATGGGATATAGATAAAGCGGGAGTTTTTGTTTATATCGATGGTCCAAACGGAACCTATATGGCCTCAAGTAATATAACGCCTAATCCACTTCCAGAATCCCACTTTAGAGTGGCCAGTATATCTAAAACCTTTACCGCTGCTGCCGTCATGTTACTTCAGCAAGAAGAAGCTTTAAACATTGACGATTTTATAAGTGAGTATATTCCCAATATTCCAGCTTATGATATTCCTTACAGAAATCAAATCACCATTAAGCAGTTATTACAACATAGATCAGGCGTTTTTGACGTTACCAATAATAAAATTCCTGAATCTGTCAATGCACCATACGCAGGTATGAAGTATGAAGATTACGTTAGGAGCCAAGACAATCAGCACACTTTTACTTTTGAGGAATTGGTGGCGATAAATGCAGAGCACCAATTGAGCGCAGCGGTTCCTGGGAAAGGTTTTTTCTATTCAAATACAGGCTATAATATTCTGGGGAAAATAATTGAGGTAGTTTCTGGGATTAGTTATAGTGAATTTATAGAGCAAAAATTTACCACTCCTTTAGGATTAACAGGAACGTATAGTGCTTGGAAGGGTAGCGATTTGGAAATGAGGACGCCGTACATAAATTCCTACTTGTACATTAAAGGCGAAGAAACCGAAGAAACTTCACAAGATAATATGTCAATACATGTAACAGAGGGCAATATAGTCTCCACACCAAAAGACATCACAAGGTGGATGCAATTGCTATTAACGGGAAATGCCGGAGTAAACGCATCAAACGTAGCCTTAATGAAAGAAATGTTACCCGCAGATGGAGGCCACGGCGTGTATGGCTTGGGCTTGGTTTATGACGAGGGTTTGGGCTATGGGCATAATGGCGCCCATCTAAGTTATATATCCTCCTTAAGGTATAATCCAGACACAGGAATAACCGTCTTGATGTCAGCCAATTTTATAAGGATTGATCCCGCTACTGGCAACGAAAGTGTCTTTGATCTGGGCTTAGATATTAGGGATGCGTGCCACGTGGCGATTCGGGAATATCAAAAATAATTATTAACCAAATTTTATATAAACCATTAAAACCAACTTATTATGAAAACAACAATTAAAATTTCAGCAATCGCAATTGCACTTATGTCCTTCACAGGCTGTATGCAAGGGCAAAAATCAGACAAAGACGTAGCAAAACTTGATGTTATGGCCGAAGAGCCAACAACTGTTTTGGTTGGTGAAGTTTTAAGTCAAAAGCAGCAAGAAGCTTTATCGCCAGATGATGTTATAAAATCCCTTGCAGATGGAAATACAAGATTTATAAATAATAATCTCACCGCAAGAAATCACTCAAAACAAGTAAAAAACAGTGTTTCTGGACAGTTTCCCGAGGCCGTAATTTTGTCTTGTGTTGACAGTAGAGTTCCTGTAGAAGATGTATTCGATAGAGGTATTGGAGATATTTTTGTTGCACGTGTAGCCGGTAATTTTGCCAATGAGGATATTCTCGGAAGTATGGAATTTGCATGTGCCGTTTCAGGCTCAAAACTTGTTTTGGTTATGGGACACAATCATTGTGGCGCTGTGAGAGCGGCTGTAGACGATGTTAAATTGGGAAATATTACTCCCATGCTACAAAAAATAAAGCCAGCAGTTGCAATGGTTGATTATAAGGGAGATAGAACTTCAGGAAACCTTGAATTCGTAGAAATGGCCAATCATAGTAATGTAAAAAATACTATTAGCAACATCAGAAAAAACAGCCCTATTTTAAAAGAAATGGAATATAAAGGTGAAATTAAAATTGTAGGTGCGGTTTATAATTTAGAAACTGGAAAAGTAGATTGGTTAAACTAGAATCCCCTTTTCAATTAGATAGATGTTATTGAAATTATTATTTTTAACTCTCCCAGGGCCAGAACAGCTTAAAAACTGTTTTGGCTTTTTTTATATCTATTCGTGTTCCAGGGCTAGCCAACAACCTAGTCTGACTTAAATTATACCCTGAGAATTCAAGAAAAAACGAGGTTAATATGTGCCAACCTAGATTTATTTACTCTCGTTCTTACTACTCTCAACCGAGAACCGACAACCCACAACCGAGAACCGACATCTCACAACAAACAATTCCACATATTACGGGATTCCGCAAAAACTACTTTTTAAAAAGTCCTATCTTTGAATCTTTCACAATAAACCTATCCAATGAAAATTCTTCACACCTCCGATTGGCATATCGGGAAACAACTTCATAAATACGATTTAAGCCCAGATCTTGAGCTGTTTTTTGAGTGGATGATCGAATATATAAAAGCTGAAAACATCGACGTACTTTTAGTTTCAGGCGATATTTTTGACCAAGCAAACCCTTCTCAAGCTGCGTATAAACAATATTATGATTTATTAAAAAAACTGATAAATCTAGATTGTAAAATTATCCTGACTGGCGGAAACCACGATTCGCCAGCGGTATTAAATGCCCCAGCAGAACTGTTAAAAGCGTTCGACGTTAGCGTTATTGGCGGCGCTACCGAAATGATCGCAGAAATGTTTGTAGAAGTTGAAAAAAACAATGAAAAATTAGTTGTGGCAGCAATTCCATTCCTAAAAGATCGGGATATCCGGAAGTCGGTTGCTGGGGAAAGTTATGCCACTAAAATTGAACAGATAAAATCTGGACTTCGCACGTATTTTTCAACAGTAAATAAGTATTATGACGAATATCATCCTGATCAGGTTTTTATTTTAATGGGACATTTATATGTGCAGGGAAGCGAGGTTTCAGAAAGTGAAAGAGATATTCAAATAGGGAATCAAGCAGGGGTAGAGGCTAGTATGTTTGAGGAAGTTCCAGATTATGTGGCATTAGGACATATCCACAAACCCCAAGTTATTTCGCACGAGCAAAACATCCATTATTGCGGATCTCCTGTTTCTTTAAGTTTTTCAGAAAAGGAGGATTGCAAGCAAATTAATGTGATTACAATATCTGATAATAAAATTACTAATGTTGAAATCGTCCCCATTCCAAAACACAGAAACTTGGTCACTTTTGAAGGGAGTTTACAAGAAGTGGAGGAGAAGTTAAACGCCTATTCCGAAGAAACCACGTTGATTTCCTTAGCCGAAATAATCGTAAATGAAGAAAGCGAGAGTTTGGAAAGAAGGCAAGCTTTTGAAGCGCTAACCAATTCGCAACCCAATGCAAATATCGCAATCGTAAAGTCACGGCTGGTTTTTAAAAACTTAGTTCGTGGCGCCAGTGACGCTTTTGCTGTTGGCACAGATGTAGCCGATGTTACCCCGATGCAGATGTTTGAAAAAAAGTTGGAGTTGCAAAGCGGACTGGAAAATACAGAAGAATTAAAAAACGCATTTCGTGAAATTTTACAAGAATTGAATCTATAGTTTATGAAAATTCTAAAAATAAGATTTGAAAATATACATTCCCTAAAAGGCGAACACGAAGTAGATTTTGGCGACGGCATCTTGGCCGAAGCAGGTCTTTTTGCCATTACCGGTCCTACGGGTTCTGGGAAATCTACGTTATTGGATGTTATTACTTTGGCGCTGTACAACCGGATTGCTCGAGTGGATAAAACCGTTAGCAACTCAATTTTGGAAGATGACGGTGGGATTATGACCCGCAATATGAAAAGTTGTTATGCCGAAGTGGAATACCGCGTAAACGGAAAAGACTATCGCAGCCATTGGTCCATTGAGCGCAATAGGAATAATAACCTAAACGCCCGAAAACAGGAACTGGTGGAAGTTGCCACGAGTCAGATTTTAGAATCCGGCACCAAAACTCCCGATAAAAACCACGAAGTTATTGGTTTAAGTTATGAGCAGTTTGTAAAAGCTATGGTTTTATCGCAGGGAGAATTTAGCAAATTGCTACAAGCTCCGCGCAACGAACGCAATAAGTTGTTGGAAGATATTACGGGTGCAAAATCCTATCGAGATATTGGAAGAGCAGTTTATTTCCGATTTAAGGGAATTGAAAAGAAAATTGATTTAGTTGAAGCCAAACTGGAAGGTATCGAATTATTGACTTCAGAAGTTATCACGGAAAAGAAAGCCGAACTAAAAACATTAACGGAATCAAAACCAAAAACAGAAAAAGCATATAATCTTGCTTCAGAAAAAATAAAGACACGTCAAAATCTTCAAAAGAAGCAAGAAGAACAAAAGGGACTGGAAGCCGAAAAAGCAAGGTTAAAGGAAGATGTTGAAGTATTTAAACCTTTTAAAGTTGAATTGGAAAAGCACGAAAAGCTTTCCAAATACGCTGTTAATCTTAGGGAATACGACGCAGTTGTAAAAGAAGTAAACCAACTGAATGATGGATTGGAGAAACTTGGGAAATCAAAAGAGGAAGCTGAAACGCAACAAAAAACATATCTAAACACAGTTTCAGATCTGCTTGCAGAAAAAATAGACATTGCAAATGCGAATGCCAAGTTAGAAGCTTTCCGAAGTAAAATTTCAAAACTTCAAACCGAGGAAGAAAAGAAAAAGGGGGAAGCCAATCTCCATCAAACCCAGTTGAATAGTTATGTTCGCAATATAAAGTCTTTGGGCTATACGCTCAATCAAGCAGAAAACTCAGAACAGTTTAAACCGCAATTTGGTTCCTTTTCAAGATCAGTGCAGGAAAGCATTACCAATTCTGGAGTGGAGACGATGGAGGAGTTAAACACCGAATTAGAACTCATTCGCGAAAAACAGGAAAAAGCAGGAGAATTACTCACTAAAAAAGAGCAGTTACTAAAAGTTCAAACCAATCTTAAAACCCATTTAGAAAAACTTAATACTGCCAAGGAAAGCCTAGACGCAGACACCAAGGCCATCGCGACTTTAGAAAAAAATGTTTCCGAATTAAAGAAGGAAGTAGAAAATCTTGAGAAGAACCTAGAGCAACAACGAAAACATCAGAGCTTAGACGAATATCGCTTGCAATTGGATCCCGAGCAACCTTGTCCGCTTTGTGGTTCCATACATCATCCGTATGCTTCCGAAGAGCCTTATTTCGATATCAAAGAGGAGTTATTAAAGGAAAAAAAGGATTCGCTTCAAACAAAAACCAAGCATCTAATCACTTTAAATGAAAAGAATAAATTCCAAGTAAAGGATATCACTGCATTAGAAACTGCTATTGAAACCTTAAAAAAGGAGGAGACCCAATATTCGGAAACCCTCACAAAACTTGCCAATCAACTAAAATGGGATTATAAGGAAGATTTAGAAACTCTTAAAACCCGTAGATCTGACTTAACCCATCAGATTCAAAAAATGGAAGCCTCCAAAAAAGCTTTTCAAGCAGATTCTATTTTAAAAGACCTGGACGCGAGTTTAAAACATTGGGCAACTTCCGAAAAAGATTATACAAGGTTAAAGCAAGAGCGCAGCTCACTGTATAGAGGACAGGATATTAATAAGGAATCAAATAGTTTAGCGACTCAAATCACCCAATCTGTCGCAAATATTTCATCTATAACTAAGCAATTATACGATACTACAGAAAAGCTCAAAGTCACTGCTTCAGAGAAAACGAAGAAAGCAACGGAGCTAGAAAGTATTGTTTTAAAAGAAGACTTAGAAAACCTTGAAGCGCTACGGAAATCAATTATTTCGGAAGAGCGAGCTAGTAAAATTAGAAAACAAGAAGGCCAACTTAAGGAACGGAAAACGCGGATTTCAGAAAAGGAAACTTCTCTTCAAAAAGTTTTAAAGGAATTAACCGAAAAAGATGACGTAAAACTTACAATCGAAGCCTTAACTTCTCTCTTTGACGAATCTAAAAAGCAATGGGACGTACTTTCAGTAAACATCGGGAAAATCACCCAAAGCTTGGAAGACGATGAAAACAACAAGAAGCGCCAGCAAAAAGTTGTGGACGAATTAAACCTTTTAAAGAAAGATTTGGCCCTATGGAAATCAATGAACGATTTAATTGGCGATGCTACGGGAAACAAATTCTCAAACTTTGTGCAGGATCTAACTTTGGAACAACTTATTGGATTTGCTAACAAACGCCTTTCAGAATTTAGCGATCGCTATCTTCTGGATATTCCCACTTCCCAAGAAGCCGAAAAAAGCGACACCCTAAAGATCTTCGATAAATATATGGGGAACGCTCGCCGTTCCGTCCGTACTTTATCTGGTGGGGAAACCTTTTTAGTTAGTTTGGCAATGGCCTTTGCCTTGTCCGACATTGCCGCCAGAAACGTAAAAATAGAATCCCTATTTATAGACGAAGGTTTTGGAACCCTAGACCCAGAAACCTTAGACCAAGCCATCACCATCCTCGAAAAAATGCAAAACGAAGGCGATAAATCCGTTGGTGTAATCTCGCACGTAAGCGCTTTAAAAGAACGCATTACCACGCAGATTAAATTGGAGAAAGGTAGTTTGGGGTATTCTACGTTGGAAGTAGTGCAGTAGGTGGTTTCAAGTTTCGGGTTCAAAAATCTAAGGCTTATCAGTCAATAAATTAACTCCAACTTCAACTCCACGCGGCGTGTTCCTTCCCCTTCTAACCATTTCAAATTTAAAGACTAGTTTTACAGGGGAAGGTGCTTTGCTCTTTGAAGCTTTTTAGCGAAGAAGTGGCAGCTGGGAAACAGTCTTCTTAAACGCAATATGTCTAATCCAGCTGACGGAAGGGGTTCTTCCCTTTAAATCATTTTAAATCAATAGACAAAATAGTTTCATAGGGGAAGCCTGCCTGCCATTTTTTCGGAAGGGTGGCAGCTGGCAAACATTTTGATTTAACGCAATATGTTCAATCCAGCTGCCATGCCTTCGGCAGGCAAAACGAAAGGGGTTGTTCCCATTCCACATTTATCGTCAGTGCGCTAGAAGAGCCGATTACCACGCAGATTAAATTGGAAAAAGGCAGTTTGCGCTATTCTCCCTTGGAGATGGTGCAGTGAGGTTGATTGAATATTTTTCTTTTAGAGAGAGATATTACTTTAATAATATTAGTTTTAAAGCTATTATAAAAAAACGCAGCACTTCTATTTTTTTACATGAACCCGAGGTTGTTTTTAATCTTTTAAGATTTTGATGTAAAAATTATTATTGACAAGATGAACAAGTGCTATATATACCTCACTTTGGTGTTTTATAAACCCATGTTGTGCATTATTTATGATTGATAAGAAAGACATAATAATCGATAGAACTATTTCTGCTGGAGTTTATTCAATAATACCGCCGTTAGGTATGCTATTAATATCTGGTGGTAATTGGAAAAACACAATACTGTTCATTCTGATTTTATTCGTTGTGACGATAGTTTTTCTTTTTAACACAGCGGAATATTATATGACCAATTTTAAGTTCCAAGATGACAGGATTGTTTTTGATTATAGAGTTACCATTTCAGATCAATTAGAACATTTGGAAATTGATTATAATTCGATAGATAAATTTAAATTTTACCGAAAGAATAGAATTTTAAACAGGTTTAACCGAATTACGATTTATTATAAAACGGAACTTGGAAAACCTGAAAGCTTTAATTTAAAAGTAAAAAATGCTTTACAGTGGAAAAGTATAATAGAAGAATTGGAAAAACAATGCACAACACGAGTATAAACGTTATATGGACATTTCAGAAACGCGACAAAACCTACAATTAATATGAGTATATTCTCTTATCATCTTGTAAAAGTACCATTTACATTAGCGATAAAAGGATTATTCTCAGCCCCAATTCAAAAGAAAACAAAGGGCCTAATTCACCTTGAATATATGTCAGCAATGACATTAGGTTCTCCAATCCTGTCCCCTTCAAGATTTCATATAAGACAAGTAGCAATTTTTGCACAATGGGAAAATGAACAAGCTCTTGAAAACTACTTAAAAAAGGAGGAGTTTGGTAAAATTTTGACAGATGGTTGGCACGTTCGATTAGCATTTATGAGAGAATGGGGGAAAATAAGTGGGTTCAAAATACCAAATCAAAAAGCAAAATTGGAAAGTCCTTCATCTCCAGTTGTTGCAGTTACAATTGCTAGAATGAAACCTTTAGCAATTCCCAGATTTTTGCATTGGGGAAAACCAGTTGAGAAATTAGTTCGTGACCATACAGGAACTTTACTTTCATTAGCTTCATTTAGATTTCCTAATACAGTTTCTACCTTTTCAATTTGGAAAACAGAAAAAGAAATGACTAATATGGTTCACGGTCATAGCGATATACCTAAACCAGAAAGACATTCAAATGCAATGAAAGAGAGAGAACGAAAGAACTTTCACTTTGAATTCTCAACATTAAGATTTAAACCACTTTCTGAATTTGGAACTTGGAAAGGAAAAAAAAGTTATATCCCAATCCTTAATGTAAACGAATAATGGGAATTGCATCTTTAAGACAAAATCTTCAAGATTGGTTAACCCAACAATGGGTTATTCTATTTGGTAGGAAAATCATTCCCAGTCAAAATGAATGGTTGTTAGGTCCTTTCGGTAAAACCAAAGGAATTGGCCTAAAACTAATTGAGCAATTAGCGATAAACGAAAATTTAGAAATCGATAGAAGTGAACATGAAAAAGGTTTAATAAAGTCAATAAATCAACTAAACTTATCAAATCAACAACTTAACTGTCTATCAAAAAATGTAATTGACTTTTACGAAGCCACAAGCAATTATGAGTTTGATTTAAAAGTTAAGTGGAATCCATTTTTTAAAGTTTTCGGGAGATTATTAAAAATATTGTTTAGTAATAGAATTGAACAATTAAACCTACCAATGGGAAACAACAAGGACTCTAAGGTCTTAACAAGTGAAATAATACACTTAATTGATAAAAAAACCAAAGAATTAAAACGGACAATCTGGCTCAGAACTTTTAAAAACTCAGGACAAGTAGTTTATTCAGGTGTTTACGAAACTTGTACTATTCCGAATGGACAAACGTGCATAAAAGCTATTTTTCCTTTACCCAACGGTAACGCAACAGTTGTAATGGAACCAAATGTAGGAAAGAATGGAGAACTAATTTTAAAATCTTCGGGAAGAAAAATTGGAGATAGCGGATTTTATTTTTTATTAAATGACTCTAAAGGAAACCTATGGACTAAATACATTAAATCATTTAAAGACCAACTTGTCGTAAGTTCGGTAAATGAAGTAATTACAGCAGAACAAACATTGACATTATGGAATTTAAGGGTTTTAACGTTCGTTTATAACATAAAAAAATTACAAACAATACCGTGAATAATTAATGGCTAGTCATCGCCTACTTACGAATCCCGATAGCTATCAGGACTCGCGAATTTTCTACCTACCAGCAGGCAGGTCCGGTTTTTATTTACTAAATTCCGAGCTTAATCACGTAACTAATTATACACGTTATAGGACATTCCCAACCCAAGAAACTGAATGGAAAAAATTCAAAATCAGAAACATACCAGAGAAACTCTGTACTACGCGATCTCAAGAATGTTGGAAAGAGCATCTTATTATGGTTTTCGTGCGCTTATCTTTCTCTATATGGTTGGGGAAACGTTTAAAATGGAAGCAACTGAAGCATTAGGCATTTATGCTTGGCTTACAGCTTCCGTGGTGCTTTCTCAAATCATTGGGGGAGTATTTGGTGATTTACTTATTGGAAATAGAAAAGCGGTTATTTTTGGTGGAATTATTCAAGCAATCGGGGCATTTAGCTTATGTATTCCTTCGACCATTGGACTTTATTTAGGGTTATTCCTTGTTTCTATAGGTAGCGGATTTTTCACACCAAATATTATTTCAAATTTCGGAAAATCATACTTGAATAAAACTAAATTGTTGGATTCTGGTTTTACGATATTTTATCTTGCCATAAATATAGGTTCGTTTCTTGGAATTTTACTAATTGGATATTTAGGAGAAACTTTTGGATATAGTATTGGATTTATTATGTCTGGAATACTAATGTTATTATCAATAGTTCCCATAGTTATTTTAAAAGAAAAAACACAAAATAACATTGAAATAAATAAAGTATCAATAGGCAAAAGGATATTAAATATTTCAATTGCACTTCTTGTTGTTGCAATATTTTGGGGCACTTATGAAATCTCACAAATTCGGATTTTAAATTTACAATTAGAATTCAGGGAAATTTCAGCTTTGGATATATCAAAAAGTATGTGGCAATCTATTGGTTCTATTTTCACATTAACAATTAGTTTAGCTGCAATCGTTCTATGGACATATTTCTATAGTTCTCAGTTTTTTAAATTAATACTGGGTTGCATATTTGGAGTAATATCATTAGGAATATTATTTTTAATTCCAGAAATTCCAACTGAACATCATGCAATTACGTATTTGGTGTCACTATTTTTTCTTGGAATTTCGGAAATTCATATTGCACCAATAATTCATTCAATATTGACAAAATATTCAAACCCGAAATATTTGGCAATATTAATTAGTTTGGCATTTTTGCCAACAAGTCTAATTTATCTACTTTTTGGTTTGTTCAATGATAGAATTTTTGACAACCCAATTTTAGGATTGAAAATCGGAATTATATTAATGATTATTGTTGGAATTGGACTTATTGGATATGTATGGTGGAATAAAAAAGTTAGCCACTATATTGCCAGAAACCACAACACCTAATGAACAACAAAGTCATAAATTGGAACCTCGACCCAGTAATTTTCTGGATAACCGATACCTTCCCTTTACGATATTATGGAGTTTTTTTCGTTGTAGGGATTCTTATAGCACATTATGTTGCGAAGCGTATTTACATTAAAGAGGATATACCAGTTGCAAATTTCGAAAAGCTATTCATCTATATTGTTGTTGGAATATTTTTAGGCGCAAGGCTTGGCCATTGTTTGTTTTATGAGCCTGCGTATTACTTTCAAAACCCACTCGAAATCTTGTTACCAATTAAAAAGATTGGAGATTCTTATCAGTTTATTGGTTTTCAGGGATTGGCAAGTCACGGCGGAGGAATTGGAACTTTAATTGCCATCGCAATTTTCTGCAAAAAGTATAAAACAAACTTCTTAGGGGTTTTAGACAAAATTGCCATTGTTACGCCAATAATAGCTGTCTTTATAAGATTAGGCAATTTTATGAACTCTGAAATTTATGGAAAACCAACAAATGGAAATTGGGGCGTTGTTTTTCAAAGAGATGATTTAATTCCAAGACATCCCACACAAATCTATGAAGCATTTTCATACCTTTTAATCTTCGGTGCATTACTATTTATCTATAACACAAATGCTAAAGAAAAATCCAACGGACTTATTTTTGGAGTGCTTCTTGTCTTGGTCTTTTCTGCAAGGTTTATCATTGAGTTTTTTAAAGAAAACCAAGTCGATTTTGAAAACCAAATGTTGCTAAATATGGGGCAGATTCTAAGTATTCCGTTTATCATTATCGGACTTATTTTAATAGTTACTAGGAAGAATCGAAGTATGCACCAAAGGGTCTGATAAAACAATCAATCCTGTTCTTCAAAAGCAACATGTACATATTAATTCTAGCGTAAGTATAGTTTTGAACTTTTTAAAAATAAGCAATTCGATTCTATGTGAATTTTTCGTGCCTTGATGATTTTATTTGAAATTACTAATAAATCAAGTTCAATAACCTCTCAAATCTATCAAGCAAATTATCTCCATCTTTAAACCAAAGCTTTCTAATAAGACTATCTTTGAACAATTTAAACCCACCACTAATCTTTTATACTGAAATGGAACAAACCGAATACTTAGAAAAATATATATTCACTGACTTTAAAAACATAAACGAAGGAACCGATGCGGACGACGTGCAGCAATTTTCCGAAGCAGATTTTGAAAGCCTACTTGAACTCGTTGAACACAACGGAATAGGAGTTTATAATATTAGTACTTGGCTAAATGGAGAAGCTTTTGAAGTAGCCGAACACGACGATTTTAAAAAGAAAGCTACAGATCCAAAATGGTATAAAAAAGCATTTCTAACGCTTAAATCTCGCCAAGCCGGACTTACCTATGCTGCGACTTATAAGGTTTCTAGTAAGCTTTTGGCAAAATATACGGAGGCAGATAGCGAAGACTAAAAGTAATATAGTCAAAAGTTTATTTTAATTCCCAGATATTTTTTGACCAAATGATTGCTTAGAAATAAACCGAGGCAGTTTTTAATGTAGAATTAGACCTAACAGGTTTCTTTTTCGTCCGTAGCTTGATCCGCAGGATGAAAAACCTGTTAGGTCTTTTTTATGTCATAAAATCGAGGTTTTCCAAATGTGTAGCAGCAAACCAAAACTATAGTATCTAGTAGGGAGTGGCGTTACCCCCATGCAGATGAACTATAAATGTTAAAATTTCTAAGACAATTATGTTAAAGGAATAAATAGTTTTAATATATTTGAAATTGAAGCTTTTGCTTTATTCTCCCCAGAAAACTAAAATCTAATTAGGCTACCAGCTTATTGTGGTTTTAAGTGCTTATTAAATTTTGAAATATTACTTTAAAACCTATATACAAGTGCTATATATACGTCACTGTCTATTGAATATATCTATGTTTCCACACATTTGAAAAACATTATCTACATATCAACATTACTTCTGATTTTTAGTTGTGGGAAACAAACAACCGAGATAAGGTATTACCCAACTGACCGTGAATTTTCAAATGAAAAATCTGAATTAATCGGACTTGATACAACTAAATTAAATTTTATAGGCTTAACTAATAAAGTTGGGACTTTCTACAAAGATTACGGAAAATTAGTTGTGGAATTCGATGACGGAAATATAAAAAAGCGAATTATACCCTATGTTTATGATGGTGGATTAATAAAATCTCGGAATGTATTACCCATTACATCGGATTCAATACTTAAAGATTATGGCTATCCAATTACAGAACTAAAAAAACTTTTAAAAAGACATTATTTAAACGATGGAAAAAACTTAAGTTATTCGGTATCAACAAGAAGGGCTCTAATTGAAGTTACAATTGACACAAGTAAAAGCGGAAAAGAACTTAAAGAAGTTTTGACCAAATTAACGAGGTCATTTGATGAAATTAAAGAAGAAGTTAATGACAGTATCGAATTAAGAATTTTCTTTGATTATTTTAGACAAATCCCACCACCACCACTGCCTCCGAAAATGAAAGATGAATATAAAGGGGGATAAAAACGTGTGGCAATCGAGTAGACGGGTGACGACTTAAAAGTCGCCACTGCGCCTCTCACACTGCAGTCGAAACAGCCAAAAGGGAAATTAAAAGTAGAAATCTTAGTGAACAGGAACTATATCTAGCCAAATCAAAAAAAAACCTATGAAATTTAATTTACTAACAGTTTTAGTCATTGCATTTTTTGTTTCGTGTAAATCTGACCCGAATAAACAAATTGATGAAGGTAAAATCACTGAGAATATTTATCACAGCGAAGAAATTGGTTGGACAATGGAAATCCCAAAAGGGTGGAAGGTAACTCACAGAAGTGAACTTCTTAAACGGACTGAAAAAGGATTAAATGCAATTAATGAGACAGCAGGAAGTGATTATAATGCGAGCGAACTAAAACAACTATTAAATTTTCAAAATGACCGAGCTCATATTTTTCAATCAACTTCTGAACCTTTTGAGCTCGAATACGATGGCGAATGGGAAGAAAACAACGCTGGACTGAAGGAACTAATCTATGAGATCTATTCAACACGTGATATAAAAATTGACACTTCCTCCTCCAAAGAAATTATTGATAATATAGAATTCCACGTTTTTCATATTAAAATGTACGGTCCAGACGGAAAAGTAATGTTGCACCAAGATATGTACGGCAAACTCATAAATGGATATGATTTTGGAGTTAACCTAAACTATATTAATGACAAAGAAAAAAACGAAATGATGAATGCTTGGAAAAGCTCAAAATTTGATTAGAAAGCGTGCTACAATAACTAAGCATTCGTATGGCCGGTACGGCCCAACATGAAAATCCCAAATGTTCGGGATTGACTGCCCGCCCTCCGCAGGTGGAACCGGTGTTTGTCGATCAGCACTATGGGGATTGGTCTAGTTTGGAATAGATTTTCAGGAGTCGGTTTTTCCTGATTTGGGATCGTTGGCTGCTGTTTTTGTTAAGGAGTCAAAGATCGCTGTACATTTTGTAGTTTCTCTTGGCTATTTTTGAGGTTTCTCTGGCCGTTTTCTTAGGTTTTGGCCATAGGGTTCATAATACCCCCAATAACACAACCGTCCCACAAGCAAATACACTATAAACGTTATTTTTTTTAAGACAATTACGTTAAAGGATTAAATAGTTTTAATATATTTGAAATTGAAGCTTTTGCTTTCTCCTCCCCAGAAAACTTAAACCCAATTGTGCTAGAAGCTTGTTCCGGTTTTAAGTATTTATTAAATTTTTAAGGATTAGCTTAATAAAAGCCGCGATACTCATTTGTGTTATATTCGGCATCGGAAGTTCTATATATGCATGTTAGCAAACATTTAAATCTAAATTACGAATGAAAAAAATGAAATTATTTTGCGGAATTTTAATCGGACTTACTATATTCTCATCTTGTTCAACCGATAACAACGACAAAGAAAATGAACCGAACAACACCAACCATCTTGTAAAACGAGAATATGCAAGTAATAATGTCAATTTAGAATATAGATACAACGAAAATGGAAATTTAACTCGAATTCTTGATATTGATATTCAAGAAGAAATCGATTCTGAAATAAACTTTACTTACAATTCAAATAATATAGTAAAGAGAAACCTAGTGTCAAGGAATTCGAATTATAGTTCAATAACAAACTATTCCTTTAACGGAAGTAACAGACTTTTAAAAGCTGTTCTAACTATTAATCAACCTAATAACCCAATTAATCCAATCAAAATTATTACCCAAGAATTTTCGTATAACAATAATATTATTACTGTAAACATTGGTTCTAGTACAGGCGATACAAGGGTAGTTACTTTAGAAGTTAATAATTCGGAATTAATTAATAAAATGATTGAAAGTCTGTATTACGTAGTGATTAGCTATGACACAAATGGTAATATATCGGAAATTAAGGTATTTGATATTAATGATAATTTATTAAATACTACAGGATATTCATATGATAATAAACCTAACCCTTTTCACGGTCAATTAAAATCAATTTATTTACCATTATTCTTAAATGCATTTATTGACGCGTATTTTGGAGAGTTTGTTTGGGATGGGTATGAAGGATATTACTTTCCTTTTTTAAAAAATAATATAACCTCTCTAAGAAAGAATGGAAATTTGGATAGTAATTTTAACTATTTATATGACAATGCCCATTATCCAATAAATGTAAATGAAGAACCTAACGTACACAACGCAAGTGAATTTGATATTGAGTACGAGTAATAAAAACGTTTGCTAAAAGTAGTTGCTATTTTAAAAATGAACAAATCGACAATATATATCTGGCTTACTGTTGCATTCCTGCTTCTAGGCAAACGCAACCTGATTGGGCAAGAAATAATAGTGCATAACCTGCCAAAGGATACAGATTTTTCTTCTTTGGAGCCTCACTTATTTGAACAGGATGGAGATGAGAAATTATATATTCTAGTTGTCTTTGCGCTAAGTGAAAATGATTACATTTTTTTAAACGACGATCAAATATTAAATTTTAATCATAAGTGGCGGAATCAAATAACCTTAGTGAAAAACGCTGCTCTTTTTAGAGCTATGAATTATCACGGGTCGCATAGTGTTGTAGTCTATAACATAATAAAATCAAAGCCGGAAGAACTTTTTAAGGCATATTTAGAAGATTGAAACAACCAATAATATTAAGCATTCCAAAAAAAAAATAAGCGAGCTATATGCCCAGAACAACACCCTTTCAATCCTACAATCTTAACATTTCCCCAAAATTTTCCCTAACTTCCCCAACCAATCAAAAAATACAATTTCAAAACAAACAATACCCCCAAACACATAAACCCCACCAATGTCCGAAGACCATAAAAAACAACTGGAGCAACAACTCTGGAATATTGCCAATACTCTAAGAGGAAAAATGAACGCCGATGAGTTCCGCGATTATATCCTGGGCTTTATTTTCTACAAATATTTATCCGAACGGATGGAAATCTATGCCAATGCCATTCTAAAACCCGATGGAATTGAATTTAATGATATAGACGAAAACGCTACCAATGGCAAGGAATATATTGCTGCCATTCGGGAAGAAGCTTTGGAAAAACTAGGCTACTTTTTAAAACCTTCCGAACTGTTTAGCGCCGTAGCCAAACGCGGGAATCACAACGAAGAAGTTGCGTTAGATCTCGCTGCGGAAGAAGTACATAGCTACAACACCAAACACAACTTTATACTAGAAGATTTACAGAAAATCCTAAACAACGTACAAAACAGTACGATGGGCACGGAGAGCGAAGAAGATTTTGACAACCTCTTTGAGGATATGGATCTTAACTCTACCAAACTGGGGAAAACGCCAGCAGCACGTAACGAGATTATTGCCAAGGTACTCGCGCATTTAGATAAAATAGACTTTAAGCTAGAGCAAACCGAACTAGATGTTTTAGGCGATGCCTACGAATACCTTATCGGGAAATTTGCTAGTGGGGCAGGGAAGAAGGCAGGGGAGTTTTACACCCCGCAAGAGGTGAGTATCGTTTTAGCGAAGTTGGTAACCACTGGAAAAACCAAGTTAAGATCTGTCTATGATCCAACTTGCGGAAGTGGATCTTTGCTTTTGCGGGTTGCCAAGGAAGTGGAAGAAGTAACCAACTTTTACGGACAAGAACTAAACCGCACCACCTACAACCTGGCGCGGATGAATATGATCTTGCACGGCGTACATTACCGCGATTTTGATGTCAAGCAGGAAGACACCCTAGAGCATCCCCAACATTTGGAACACCGCTTTGAGGCCATTGTCGCCAATCCGCCATTTTCTGCCAATTGGAGTGCCAACCAGCTTTTTATGAGTGACGATAGGTTTAGCCAATACGGAAAACTGGCACCCAAAAGCAAGGCCGATTTCGCCTTTGTACAGCATATGGTGCACCATCTGGCCGAAAACGGACAAATGGCAGTGGTATTGCCGCACGGCGCGCTGTTTAGGGGCGGTGCCGAAGGCCATATCCGCGAGTATCTTATCAAGGACAAAAACTATCTGGATGCCGTTATAGGCTTGCCGGCAAACATATTTTACGGCACCAGCATTCCCACCTGTATTTTGGTGTTTAAAAAGTGTAAGGAAAACCCAGACGATATTCTGTTTATAGATGCCAGCGAACATTTCGAAAAGGTGAAAACCCAAAATATGTTGCGCGATACCGATATCGAAAAGATAGTAAGCACCTACCGCAACCGCACTACCGAAGATAAATACAGCTATGTAGCCACTTTAAGCGAAGTAGCCGAAAACGACTACAACCTAAACATCCCGCGCTATGTAGATACGTTTGAAGAAGAAGCCCCTGTGGATATTAAAGCTGTAGCCCAAGAAATACAGACCTTGGATGCCCATTTAAAAAAAACCGATGCTCGTATCGCTTCCTTTTGTGAAGAATTGAACATTGAAACTCCGTTTTAAGCTATGGATATAAATACTATTATTTTGGGCGTGCCCCAAGGGTCGGGCTATCCTGTACAATCTTTTTGCGAAAAAGCAAAAAGGATTTCCCATACTATCCCTCACGCAAATCCGGCTAACCTATGAAAACACGACAATTAACACCACAAGTACGCTTTCCGGAGTTTGAAGGGGAATGGTCTTTTAAACTTTTAGGTGAAGTATGTAAAATTCAAACAGGCAGTAAAGACACGCAGGATAAAGTAGATGATGGGTTGTATCCATTTTATGTCAGATCAAATACTATTGAAAAAATCAATTCTTACTCATTTGATAAACCTGCAATTTTAACTTCAGGTGATGGTGCAGGAGTTGGGAAAATTTATCATTTAGTAAACGGTAAATTTGATGTTCACCAAAGAGTATATGCCTTAACGGACTTCAAAAATGATTTCTCAATAGAGTTTACCTATCAATTTTTTTCTGAAAAATTTTATAAAAGGGTTATGCGACTAAGCGCAAAGAACTCAGTAGATTCAGTGAGAAGAGATATGATTTTCGATATGAAAATGTATCATCCAACTTATATAGAACAACAAAAAATTGCCACTTTCCTAACTTCCATAGACAGCCGTCTGCAAAACTTAGAAAAAAAGAAAAGCCTTTTGGAGGATTATAAAAGAGGCGTGATGCAGCAGATTTTTAAACAGGAGATTAGGTTTAAAAACGAGAATGGTAAGGAATTTCCGAAATGGGAGAAACGTAGGTTTTCTGATGTGCTATTTGAGCACAAATTAAAAAGTACAGGAAATGAAGAAGTGCACTCAGTTTCTGTTCATAAAGGAGTTATTAACCAAATTGAGCATTTAGGAAGAAGTTTTTCAGCTAAAAATACAGATCATTACAGTAGAGCTTTACCTAATGATATCATTTATACAAAAAGTCCAACAGGAGATTTTCCATTGGGAATTATTAAGCAAAACCACATCCAGAAGGACGTAATTATCTCGCCGTTATATGGAGTTTTTACTCCTGAAACTAAAGGCTTGGGATATATGTTACACGTATATTTTGAATCGCCTATAAACACATCAAATTATTTGAGTTCAATAATTCAAAAAGGTGCTAAGAATACAATCAACATAACAAATAACACATTTCTGTCTAAGAGATTATTATTACCTGTTTCTAAAGAAGAACAAACCAAAATCGCCAATTTCTTATCGGCAATTGATAAAAAAATTGAATTGGTCAATGAGCAAATAGAAAAAACCAAAACCTATAAAAAGGGGTTGTTGCAACAGATGTTTGTGTAAATGTTAAAACAATGTAACACGCATGTAACTAAGCTTGTTTAAACAACCGTAACCCCCAGTAAAACAGGTCTTTTTGAATGTAACTAGTAAGTAACTGTACGATGAATAAAGAAGATATAGACCAATTAATTGATGAATTACAGGCGTTGCCTAGAGAGAGTGAATGGGTCGAATTTAAAGGAGATAATTGGAACCCAGATAAGTTAGGTTCAAATATTTCGGCTTTATCAAATGCGGCACTATTAGAGGGTAAAAGATATGGTTATATCGTGTACGGTATAGAAGATAAAACCCATGCCATTAAAGGAACTAATTTCGATCCTGATAAAGTCAAAATTAAAGGGCAAGAAATAGAAAACTATATAGCTACGCAATTACAGCCCCGTACAACATTTAACATTATCAAACATAAAGTTGAAGATTTAGATATTGTAATATTCCAAATAAATACTCCTATCGGACATCCTTTAAGATACAAAGGTATTGCTTATATCCGTGTGGGTAGTTACACCAAGGAACTTAAGGATCATGCGGATAAGGAAGCACGTTTATGGCGAAAACTAAATAAAGAAGTATTCGAAAAAACTTTGGCAACAAGTTACATGAACCCTACTGATGTTATAGAAAAGATAGCTTTTATACAAGTTTTTAAAATGCTTGGCATTCCTTTACCTGAAAGTAGAGAAGCAATATTGGAAAAACTCGTAGAAGAAAAGTTAATTCACTTAAAGCTCAAAAAGTACGCGGTAACTAATCTTGGTGCCATATTATTTGCAAATGACTTAAATGAATTTCCAGAAATAAGTAGAAAAGTACCAAGGGTAATTATCTATAAAGGAAAAGATAAGTTAGTAACTATAAAAGAACAAGAAGGAAAAAAAGGGTATGCAACTGGTTTTAAGGGTTTAATAAATTATATAAATGACCAATTACCCTCGAATGAAGAAATAGGAAGAGTGTTTCGAAAAGAAGTTAAAATGTATCCTGAATTAGCAATAAGAGAGCTAGTTGCAAATGCAATAATACATCAAGACTTCAGTATAAAAGGAACTGGAGTGATGATTGAGATATATTCAGACCGTATTGAAATAACTAATCCCGGTAAACCAATGATTGACACGAATCGATTTATAGATCATAGTCCCGAAAGCAGAAACGAAGCTTTAGCGAGATTTATGAGGAGATTAAAGATCTGTGAGGAGCGAGGAAGCGGTATTGACAAGGTTATATCACAAGTAGAAACCTACCAATTACCAGCACCTGAATTTATCGAAGGTGATAATTATACTCGGGTAAAAATGTTTTCGACCAAGTCGTTACGTCAGATGACTAAGAAAGATAAGGTAAGGGCAACCTATCAACATTGCGTATTAAAATATTTATCAAATGAGTATATGTCGAATTCTTCTCTCAGATTACGTTTTGGGATAGATGATAAAAACTACCCTCAAGCTTCAAGAATAATAAAACAGGCGATAGTAGATGGACTTATAGCAGAATACGAAAATTCCAAAACATATATTCCATATTGGGCACAATAACAATGTAACCAGCATGTAACTAAGTAGTACAACCTACTGCGCAAATCGCTGCTTTATAGATGTGTACGATAAATTTTCAATGTAACTGAAGTACTTTATGGCAAATCAACCAGAACAAATATTAGAAAACCAATTAGTAGCGCAGCTATCAACTGTTGGGTACACAAAAGTTAGTGTTCCGGATGAAACGGCATTATTGGCCAATCTAAAAACCCAATTAGAAAAACATAACAAAACTACGTTTACACATAAGGAGTTTGATCGTGTGCTCAATATTCTAAGCAAAGGTTCTGTCTTTGAAAAAGCAAAAACCCTTCGCGAAAAGCAACATATTATCCGTGATAATGGCGATAACCTCTATTTCGAGTTTCTAAACACCGAGCATTGGTGCCAAAACGAATACCAAGTAACCCAACAGGTTACTATGGAAGGGGATTATAAGAACAGGTACGATGTAACGCTACTGATAAATGGTTTGCCTTTGGTTCAGATAGAACTAAAGCGTCGCGGTCTGGAAATGAAGGAAGCCTTTAACCAAATTAACCGCTACCAACGGCATTCATTTGGCGCAAAGTCGGCATTGTTTCAGTACGTACAAATCTTTGTAATCAGCAACGGCGTAAACACGAAGTATTACGCCAACAACAGAAACCAATCCTTTAAACAGACTTTTTATTGGGCAGATAAGGAAAACAACAGATTAACCAATATTCTAAACGGGTTTACCAGTGAATTTCTAGAACCTTGCCACGTTTCTAAAATGATCTGTAAATACATCGTGCTAAACGAAACCCATAAAATACTGATGGTGCTAAGGCCATATCAGTATTACGCGGTGGAAAGCATTATTGATAAAGTTCAGAATAGCAATCACAACGGCTATATCTGGCACACCACAGGGTCGGGGAAAACGCTTACTTCATTTAAGGCAAGTCAGATAATAATGAAACTGCCACAAGTAAAAAAAGTGGTGTTTGTGGTAGATAGAAAAGACTTGGATTATCAAACCATTAAAGAGTTCAACAGCTTTTCCAAAGGCAGTGTTGACGGCACAGACGATACCAAAGCCTTGGTTAAACAATTCAGTGATGATACGCGATTGATTGTAACCACTATTCAGAAGCTAAATACAGCCATCAGTAAAAAGAAGTATCTGGCCAAGATGGATAAATTGAAAGATGAACGCATTGTCTTTATTTTTGATGAATGCCACCGCAGTCAGTTTGGCGAAACCCATAACCGCATAAAAGCCTTCTTTAACGACCACCAGATGTTTGGTTTTACTGGCACCCCAATTTTTGCAGATAATGCTGTAAAAAATGAATTGGGAAAACGAACTACCAAAGAACTTTTTGGCGATTGTCTTCATAAATACGTGATTACCGATGCCATAAAAGATGAAAACGTTCTAAAGTTTTCTGTAGAATACGTAGGGAAATACAAGAGAAAGGAAAGTGCCACCGAGATAGATATTGAAGTAGAAGACATTGACCGTAGAGAGTTGATGGAATCGCCAAAACGCCTGGAGATGATTGCAGATTACATCATCGCCAATCACGACCGGAAAACCCACGCGCGGGAATTTACAGGAATGTTTTGCGTGAGCAGTACCGATATGTTGGTAAACTATTACGATATTTTTCACCGTAAAAAAGAAGAAGGGAAACACAATCTTAAAATAGCAACCATCTTTAGCTATGTAGCCAATGAAGAAGATGCCGATGCCAACGGCTATATTCCAGATGAAATGGCAATGGCGGCAGAACAGGAAGGAATGTACGATTTAAGTCTGCATAAACGTGATAAACTTGAAAGCTATATAGGGCATTACAACGAAATGTTTGGTTCCAATTTCACAACGAAGAACAGTCAATCTTTTTATAATTATTACAACGATATTTCAAAGAAAGTAAAGGAGCGTAAAATTGATATCCTACTGGTAGTAAATATGTTTTTAACAGGCTTTGACAGCCCAACACTGAATACCTTGTATGTCGATAAGAATCTAAGATATCACGGATTAATACAAGCCTATTCCCGCACCAATAGGATTGTTAATGAATTAAAATCGCAAGGAAACATCGTTGTTTTCCGAAACCTAAAGCAAGTTACCGATGAGGCCATTACTCTCTTTAGCAATAAAGAAGCGATTGAGGTGATTATTATGGAGCCTTATGAGGATTATGCAACCAAGTTTAATGAAGCTTATAAAAATCTACTGGAAATCACGCCAACGGTTAACAGCGTAAACGATCTTGTAAGTGAAGAAGACGAATTGGAGTTTATCAAAGCATTTAGAGAGTTGATGCGTTTAAAAAATACGATGACCACTTTTGCCAATTTTGATTGGGAAGACTTGGAAATGAAGGAACAACTGTTTAATGATTTCCGAAGTAAGTATTTAGATTTATGGCAGAAAGTAAAACAAGACCACAGCAAAGAAAAAGTTTCCATTCTTGAAGATGTAGATTTTGAATTGGAATTGATTCACCGTGACGACATCAACGTTTCCTATATCTTAAAACTCTTGGCAGATATGAAAGGCGCCAACAAAGAAGAGCAAGAAGCCAAGAAAAAAGAAGTCGTTGATCTGTTAACTGGAGAAGCCAACTTACGCAGCAAACGTGAATTGATTGAAAAGTTTATTCAGGAGAATTTACCAGTAATTGAAGATTCCGACACCATCCCACAAGAGTTTGATAAGTATTGGACCGAAGAACAACAAAAAGCCTTTGAAGCTTTTGTAAAAGAAGAACACCTATCTTCCGAAAAAACCCAAAAACTCATAGAAGATTACCTCTACGCCGAACGCGAACCCTTACGAGATGAATTGTTAGATTTAATTGATGGAGGTAAACCTTCCGTCTTAAAACGCAAATCTATTGGGGATAGGCTTCTGAGTAAGGTCGTTGAGTTTGTGGATACGTTTATTAATGGGATGGATGGTTAAAATGTTTTTACTTATAAGTAAAATAACTGTATATTTGCAAACCATATGTTTTCTAAATGTCAATTAATTAAAATACCACAATTAAGTGGCCCGAAAGGTTCAGTGTATACAATATTGATTGATGATGAACAAATTTCTCCCTTTCAAAAATTTGTTTCCCGTTACAAAATTTCATTTAAAAGTGAAATTAATGATATAGTTTCTCGTCTAAAGGTAATGGGATTCAAAAGAGGAATGAATGAAGGTTATTTCAAACTATATGAAGGAAATCCTGGTGATGGGGTATGTGCTCTCTATGATAAAGATAAAAGTAATTTAAGGCTATATTGTATAAGGTATGGTTCACAATTGATAATACTCGGTGGTGGAGCCCAAAAACCAAAAACAATTAGAACCTTGCAAGATGACCCTGATTTAAAGCGAGAAAACTACATCCTCAGAGATCTATCAAAACTTATAACTGAAAAAATGCAGGATAAAGAAATCCAATTAAGTGAAGATGGATTGGATTTTGAAGGAGAATTAACCATTGAAAAACTTGATTATGAATAATATTAAAAACCAAAACTTTGATTTTTTAGAGGATATTTTAGACGAAATATCACCTTTAGAAATGAAAAAAACCGAACAACGTATGCTTAATGCGGAAAAAATCCGTAAAGCTATGGATGCTAAAGGCTGGAATAACAACAGACTCTTAGAAGCCTTAAATAGAAATAGTCCAAGCATTATCACAAAATGGCTTAGTGGCACACATAATTTCACCCAAGACACTTTAGTAGAAATAGGTGAAGTATTAAACATAGATTTTTTTGCAAAAGAACAGGAAAATATTACTGTTAAATTTGATTTTCCCGTGATGGAGAATAAAACGAGCGGATTTGATAGTTATAGTAGTTTAGACTCTATACTTAATTCCCATAGAATAGATTTTTCAGGTTCCCAACAAAATAGATGTTTAGAATATAGAGCATAGAAATGGAAAAAAATAAGGAGTTCAACTTTCAAATTAAAGGAATTGAAATACTTGAAACAAGTATTCTTGCACCTAAAAATCGTATAGATGTTAATACTATATTTGGTTTTGATCTACAGTTAAAACAAAGTTTTAATTTAGAGAGAGAATTAGTAATTGTTACTTGTTTAATTAATGTATTCGATAATGACACAAAAAATAAACTAGGCCATCTTGAAGCAAGTTGCTTATACTTTGTGAAGAAACTAGAAAAATATATAGATAAAGAGAATAATACAACTTCATTACCTCAAGAAGCAGTTGTTACGTTAAACTCCGTTTCAATTTCGACAATAAGAGGAGTAATGTATGGAGTATTCAGAGGAACATTTTTAAATGGAGCCATACTTCCAATTGTCAATCCATCATTATCAGATGAAGTGAAAAAACAGTCTCAATAAATATTATAAGCCTTTGGCGAGATGAGCTACTTGATTAAATCGACGTTGATAAACCTTCCGTCTTAAAACGCAAATCTATTGGCGACAGACTTTTAAACAAGGTTGTTGAGTTTGTGGAGACATTTATTAATGGGATGGATGGGCGAGGGTAATTCCTAGATTTCATATTATTCAGACCTAACAGGTCTCAAAGACCTGTTAGGTCTTGCAACCGCCCAGGTTGGCGTGTACATTCCGCCCCTGAACATCCAAACAACTTTTTCCTCAAAAAACCTCGCTAATCATTAGATAGTTTTAATATATTTGAGACTGAAGCTTTTGCTTTATTCTCCTCAGAAAACTTAAACCCACTCATGCTAGCAGCTGCTTGTGGTTTTAATTGGCTATTAAATTTTGAGGGTTTAATAATAAAACTAGGGTACAAGTGCGATATCCAAGTCACTTCATGTTGGATATAAACACGTTAGCCTAATACAAAAACACATTCAAAAAAATTGAACCATCGATTTTATAATAAAAATAAAAAAGAGCAAAGCAGAATCTTAATTGTGATAGCGATTTGTTCTCTTACAATTATATTATTGTCCATTATCATATCAATCTATTCAGAAATATACCTGATTGGAATTTTGACGTTTGTAATAACCTTATCTATAATTGCACCTTTCTTTGATATGCCTTCCTTAAAAAAAAGTGGGAAAATGATTTATCATTCTCCTTTATTTATAACTGAAAAACCTAAAGACGGCCTAATTAAAATTCACGGAGGAACTCTATTTGATTACTATTTCGTAATTGAAAAAAAAATGAATGGAAAACAAAGAACTGATTTTATAATCCAACAGTATTTAGATGGATTATTGCACCTAATTGAAAAGTATAAGAATGATAAGAAAATGAAAATTCGTGGTACAAGCTACATAATAAATAAAAGAACCGCAGAAAAAATTGGCTTTGAAATTGTTGAAACTGACATTTTGCAAAAAATAATACTAATTTATAATTACTTCAATATTTTGATTTCAAATTCAATCGCCAAGAATAAATTATCATTCCCCAAATTAAACAAAACACAAACGTTTGTCACTGATGTGAGTCTGTTACTTGAACAAAAAGAATATATAGAAAAATTAAATAAATCATTAAAAAGTACACGGACGGGAGCTAAAAGTAATAGAATTTAGAAAAGACTCCCAGCTGGGATCATCCATCAGTAAATTTGGCATAAGCGTTAACGGTTTAAATAATTTTAATCAATTTGAAACACAATTTTTTTTGCTTTATCCTCCCTAAAAAAGTTAAGCCTAATAACTCTACTGGCTTATTGATATTTTAGTTGCCTACTAAATTTTAGAAAATAAATTACTAGAAAAACCTAAGTAGAAGTACGCTATATACATCACTTTATGATTTGCGCAATTTGAGAACTCGCTCAATATACCTTCTATAGGGTATTGAATGGAACTGAACTATTGACTAACATTACATATAAAACAACGTAATATGAAAAAAATAGCCATTCTACTATCACTTTTAATTCTTTTTGGATGTTTAGAAGATGATTCAAATAGTGAGGAATCTGAAGCACAAGACCCAAATGCAATAATTGCAGATAATGTTGTCGTTATTTTAGCAGAAAATTCGGAATTAATCAGTGCGGATTTAGAACTAGAGAGTGGTCTTTATAAAATACGATTTAATGAAACTCCACCTGAAATAGAAGTTAATGACATCATAGTTGGTGATGAAGGCTTGGGGTTTTTAAGAAAGGTCGTTAGCATTAGTTCATCCAATAATGTGCTGACCATGCAAACGGATCAAGCTAATATGGAAGACGTATTTGGCAATACCAATATTAACTTTTCAACCGACCTACCGACTTTCAACAGGCTGAGTTCTAGCAATAGCTCACAAAGATTAAATTATGAAAATTTTGGGCAAGGCGTCAGTAGAAGAGATGATTTTACATTGGATTTTGCGAATGTTGAAATTAGCTCAAATGCATATGCTGATTTAAAAATAACCAGTGGCTCCTTAACATTTAATCCTATGTTTGAGTTTGATCTCGATTATAGTTTCTTCTCTTTAGACCGATTTGAATTTGTATCAGAAAATGCGGAACTCAATACAGAATTAACGCTTAACCTAACTGCGAATGCCGGTACTACAATTCCTATTACGGAGTATATATTGTATGAAAACAGCAAGACTTTTGTAAAACCTATTGGTAATATTCCGGTTGTTGCAACCGTTTATCTCAAAGTAAAAGCCACTTCTGAAATAGAAACCGCAGGTACGCTCTCCCTTTCTAAAAAACTGGAACATAACACTATACTTAATTTAGGGGCAACTTACGAAAACGATACTTGGACAACAATTGCTGATATTGATCCTAATTTCGTTAATCATCCTGTTGAGTTAGGTAGTTCATATATAAATGTCAATGAAAAAATAGCAATCGTACCTGAAGTGATTATTGCATTTTATGGAATAAATGGTCCAAAAATTGACCCTATCTTATCAGGTAACTTTGGAGTGAACGTGGGAGCATCTCAAGATTGGGATGCGTATTTGAATGCAAAGTTTGATATAAACCTAGGGGCAAGTATTGGTATATTAGGCGAAACTCTAATTTCCTTACCATTTATACCTTATAATATATATACACAACCTATTTGGAATGCACCTGATTCAATTGAATTGATCTCAGGAGATAACCAAACAGGAAATCAGGGAGAGGAACTGGCTAATCCGTTGAAAGTACGAATCGTGGATAATTCTGGTTTATTTTATCTTAAAAATGTTCCTGTCCATTTTAACGTTGCGTCCGGAAACGGAACGATTGACAACCAAATTGTAATGACCGATAGTAATGGTTACGCAGAAGTTGCATGGACTTTAGGAGAAACTAATGAAAATCAAACTGTTGAAGCAACCGTCAAAAAGGCTAATGGAACAACTATTGGCAGCGTAGTTACTTTTAATGCAAGTACTGGTATAGATTTATCTGGAGAATGGCTTCTCACAATTACAAATTGTTCGGATTGTGCTCAAGATGTATTGCTGATTTTTAACAGCAACGGAAGCGTAACATATAGTCATCCTGAGTTAAACCGAGATTTAACGGTAAATAATTATAGTTTAAATGGAGATTCTCTAACTATAAGTTATACGCAATTAACTGAACATTGTGAGGGAGAAGTAATAAGTCAATATATTTCGCAAAAGAATTTAAATTTTGAATTTGATTCAAATAAATTTTTAGGCACAGACAGTATTCAAATAATAGGTGGTAGCAACAGTGATGGATCTTGTGTTGTTGGATCAGAGAGTTTTACAGATCAAATTATACTAAGTAAGCAATAACCGTACAACACGTCAGTAACCGTTGCACAACCTCATAATTTTATAAAAACCGAAACCATATAAGCCGCTATTAAGTGGCTTTTATTTTGCCCTCCTCTATAGAGGGCAAAATTCTACGACTAGCCCAACCACGCCCTTTCTTCCACAACGGCGAGCAACCCCAATATATAACTTACGAGCAGGAGCTAAAAGTAATAGAATTTAAGAAAAGATATTAAAAGATTATGCTTTGTTCTGTGTGAAAAGTTTGAACCCAATAATGCTAGCAGTTTGTTCCGGTTTTAGTTCCCAGTTCAATTATGAAAGATTGATAAGTAAAAAAACCTGGGGATAATTGCCATATATATGGTATTACATGTTGTATATATTGATGATCGCAACATTACTAAATTAGTGTACGGTATTCAAATAGAAGTAGTTATCAGTTTTTTATGTACCTTACATATCTTAACTGAAAGCCAACAATAATGAAAAGCTTGATATTATTTCTCACTTTAAGTTTAAGTTCAATTTACGCTAATACGCAATCTTTTGGACTGGAACATGACCATTCAACAATTCAAGTTGAAAATATTGATATAAGCGCTGAGTTTTACAAAGACATATTAAATCTAAAGGAACTGGAAACCCCTTGGCCAGAATATAAATTGATACGGTTCTTTGAAACTGGAAAGAATCAACAACTTCACATAGCGCAAGCACAGATTGATAAGTATGGTGATATAAAAGTTAATAAGGTGCTTCATCTTGCTTTTGCCGTAAAACACTTTAATGACTATTTAAAATATTTAAATGAAAAAGGCATTACATATTCAAATTTTTCAGGAAAGAGCAATATAATCCAATTAAGAACAGATGGTGTAAGACAAATTTATTTTCAAGATCCTGACGGATATTGGATCGAGATCAATGATGCAAATCATTAACCTATTTGAAAAAAAGTTGAATCTCTAAAATTCCGTATCAAGAAAGTGTAAAGTCTGGCGGAATATAATCGCCGCACACAACATCGTAATTTATAGCTTACAACTTGCTTACTTTCGAATCCCCATAGCTAACGGGACGCACGGATTTTCTGCCGGCCAGCCGGCTGATTCGGATTTTATTTACTAAACTCCGGTCTTTAATCATTATTCAAAGGGTTTTAAAGCCTAATCTCATCTCAGACCTAACAGGTTTAAACTTGTCCGCCGGAGGAGGAAGACTTGTTAATCTTTTTGTTAGATCCTATCTTATTTCAAAAAACTGAGCTTTCACTAAGAGGATAAACTAATTGCATAAAACCCATCCAAACATATAAATTATTATTGTTTAATAATATATATCAACAAATAGACACAATATGTTAATTTTTTTAAGATAATTATGTTAAAGTAATTAATAATTTTAATACATTTGAATTAAAGCTGTTTTGCTTTACTCCTCACTTCTAGATTAACCTCAACCGCTCAAAACCTCCTTTTGAGGTTTTGAGCGTGAAAAAATTTAAACCATTATGGATTTAATAATTTGATTTAAAGTTGTGCTATTGCTATAATATGAAAAGCCAATTGCTATAAGTTTATTTTAATTAATAATTACTACTTATGAAGAAGTCAACCGTAATTTTTGGAGGAGCCGGATTGGGTATTTTGATAGGTTTACTTATTGGTATGTCCACCTCTGGAACTGTTGGATTGGTTATAGGGGCGCTAGCTTCAGTGCTTCTTGTGTTATTAGGGTTTAAAGAAAAAGGGGACTCAAATTTGCAAACCCTAAGAGTTGGATCCTTTGGCTTCTTTTGTTCTTTGGCAATTTTAACGGGGTTGTTTTTTAGAGCTAACAACTCCTTTACTCCAAGCGTGAAGTCAGAAATTGAAAAGTGGACTTCTGATAGTTTATTTAGTTTAAATGAAGCCAAAACGTACGTCTTGTATGAACGCTTTGGGTTTATTCCTTCTGGAGTTAAAATTGATTCCACATTAGACAGAAAAGTAGGTACTTCGGTTCTATACGGTAGTGAAATATCAATTTCAAATTGTGAAAAGTTACGAGGCTATGAAGGTTTTCCAATAGAAAATGAACTGAACTCCTATAAGCGAATGGGAGGGATCTGGGAGAAAATTGCCGTCGCAACTGAGTCAGATGTAGCTGTTAATAGCCAAAAATCAACACTTCATATATTTCGAAAATGTTTATGTAATGAGGAATAACTTAAAGAAAATAATCGTTTTTCAATTACTGCTTTTTATATCCTTTTTATCGAGCGCACAACCTTCAAATACAACCATCGAAAACTTGAAGAGTGCTATTGTTAGAATTGAAAGTGGACGTAATATTGGTACAGGATTTTTATGGAAAAATAAAAATTGGGTGGTCACAACATTACACGTAATTGATAATTTCTCTAAAATTGAGATTACCCTTGCAAATGACGTCAAGAGTGCCAAGGTCCTTAAGGTGCTAAAGGAGCACGATCTCGTACTTCTTGAACTTGAATCGGCCTCAAATAATTTAACAATTATCTCAAACATTAATAGTTCACCCCAAATAAATTCCAGTCTCTATACTATGGGGTACAATGGAAAGGGTAATTTAAATTCTATAATAGATAGAACATTAAGACTTGGATATAATTCAAATGGAAAGCTTGAAGGTCTCCTATCTAAAACAATCAAGGACGCCCTAAATATTTGTAAAAGGCCAAACCCTTCCATTGAAATATTTTATCTAGATGGTTCGTTATTACCGGGTTTTTCTGGCTCCCCAATAATTGACGGCAACGGCAATTTAGTTGGAATTGCAGATGGCGGTTTGGAAGAGGGGGCTAGTTCCATTAGTTGGGGCGTAAAAGCTGATAGACTGGCTACATTGCTCAATTCCAATGAATCATTTCCACACTCTTTAAATTGCGGAACCGGTGCTAAGGTTTCATTTGCTTCGGAAAATTTATTAGAAGAGAGCCATGTTGATTATATTGAATACGGTCAATTTAAGTTTATTAAAACAAAGGTTAGATCGGTTGAAGAAATGATGTACACCATTGATGATCCAGCCGGACTTCAACAAATAATAAATGGTTATTCCATGATGAATAACACCAATTACCTTCAATTTAAATATGACATTTATGAAGATCTACATTCAGGTTTGACAATCTGTGTGCCTCAAGGAACAAAGCTTAGCGTAAATAATGATCTGATAATGGGGGATTTTGGTGATGAAGATTTAAAAATAATAATAGATCCATATTATAATAAATATTTAGATCCGAATCCCACTTTAAGATATGTGAATGATGCTAATAATTTTCAACAAAAAATAGTTGCAATAGACGGTGGATATTTGATGTATCAAAAAGATTTGAATTTGAGTTATAGAAACGGCCCCATACTTCGGTATGATGGTATAAAAGTAAATAGAGAAGCATACAGAGGCTATGCGATGGAAACAAATGAATACGGACAATTTGAAAATGTCTCTAAAACATTCTCATTTCAAACCCACATAGGAAGAGGTAACTATTATATGGGGGCGGCTGCTTTAAATATGAATAGCACTATAGAAAATGCTAACGATCTTAATTTTTGTCTAAGTAATGGACAGTGCAATACACAGAACCAGTCATCAATATGCGAAAATGTATGTAATAGATATAAATTGTTTTCCCAACTTGTTATTGGAGTGCATATGGTAGGTTTTTCTAATAATTATAACAGAAGGTAGCTAATAAAATACCAAAAAACAAACTCCAAACCAGCCTGCCCTTCTACGGCGGGTGAACCGGACGGGCAGGTTCCATAAAAAAAACAATGCGAGGCAGAGCCTCGGGGAATTAACCCGGAAAAGATTAAATACTTTGCAAGTGTCGGCGTCCCACACGTTTGCTGATAATTACATCAACCTATAAAAACCATCCCCAAATTATCCTATCTTTATCTCACAAAACAACCTTCACTTTTTGAAAACAACAATCTTCTCCCTTCAACATTTCCACACCAGTCAATGGTCTGGCGGCAGCACTACGCAACTTTATATATTCCCTGCCACGGCTTCGTATGCAGCGCTCAATTTTGAGTTACGGATAAGTAAGGCAAAAGTAGAAGTTGAAGAATCTACTTTTACTGCCTTGCCGGGTATAGACCGTAAGCTTATGATTTTGGAAGGAGAAATAAATATTACTCATGAAGAACATTACAGCAAGCATCTAAAACCTTTTGATGTAGATGAATTTAGTGGAGATTGGAAAACCTCAGCCATTGGCACCTGCACAGATTTTAATGTGATGACCAAAGGTAAAAAGCACAGCGAGTTATATCATATTTCGAGTTTGGCGACTAAGAATTATACGCTAAAACCTAAAAAGACTTGCAAGAATTTATTCTTATCCGCTACTTCTGGTACTATCCATTTACATCTTATGAATGATAATTATATACTGGAAACCGGAAACTTAATGCTTATTGAAGACCTCAAAATTTCTTCAATTACAATCAAAAGCACTAATGATTTTGGGCTTGTAGTAGTGGAAATGGATTAATCTGTAATATTCCCCGCTGGGGCAGGCGTCCCGTCCGTGTCCTCACAGTAAGTTAATCCCTTAAATCTTCGCTTGATAGGTATACAATTCATAATACCTACCTTCCTTAGCAATCAACTGGTCATGGTTGCCACGTTCTACTATATGTCCGGCTTCAATCACTAAAATTTGATCTGCCTTTCTAATGGTACTTAAACGGTGTGCAATAACAATCGTGGTTCTGTCTTTAATCAATTGGGCTAAACTCTTTTGAATTAAAGCCTCACTTTGGGTATCTAGACTTGAAGTGGCTTCGTCTAAAATGATAATTTTTGGGTTTGCTAAAATAGCGCGAGCAATGGCCAAACGCTGTCTTTGTCCGCCAGAAAGTTTTACGCCCCTCTCCCCAATTAAAGTATCCAAGCCTTCGTCAAACCTATCCGTAAATTCGTTTACATAAGCTGCATTTACTGCGTTTTGCACTTCTGCTTCAGTGGCATTGGGTCTTGGGAACATGATGTTTTCACGAATACTTCCTTCAAATAAAAATTCATCCTGTAAAACCACGCCTAAATATTGACGGTAGCTGCTTAGTTTAACTTGTGATAAATCTTGATTATCAATAGTAACTTTTCCTGATTGTGGCGTTAAGAAGGTAGCCGAAAGACCAGCAATAGTAGATTTTCCAGAACCTGAACTTCCCACTAAAGCCGTTACAGAACCCGCTGGTGCCTTGAAATTAATGTTGTGCAAAATTTGCTTCCCTTCTTCATAGGAAAAGGAAACATCATCGAATTCAATATCACCTTTTAGGGTTTCTAGCTGAATATCTCTGTCTTGGTTATCTTCTTCCGCCGTCATATTCATAAGTTCTTCCGTTCTATCCAAACCAGCTAAGGCCTCGGTTAGCTGACTTCCTATATTGCTCATTTGAATAATTGGAGCAATCATAAACCCAAGGATTAAAGTGAAGAAAAGAAAATCTCCAGTGGTCATTTCGCCAATCATCATATAATAACCACCCATTCCCATAATTCCTGTTGTGGCTACTCCAATTAAAAATGTGGAAGAGCTCGTCATCAAGGCGGTTGCCGTTAAACTCTTTTTTACGTTTTGATATAATCTGTCAACCCCTTTTTCAAAAACGATATTTTCTTGTTCTTCGGAATTAAAGGCTTTAATAACACGAACTCCCGAAAGGGTTTCGGTTAATCTTCCGGTAACTTCAGCATTGATTTTACCACGGGATCTAAAAATTGGTCTGATAAATTTAAAAGCTTTTAGGGCTATAATGCCAAATATGGACAAGGGCACAAATACAAAAAGCGTCATCCAAGCATTTAATTTTATTAAGATAATTAAGGACACTATAGCTGTAAAGGAACCGCCTACCAGTTGCACTAAGCCTGTACCTATAAGGTTTCTAACGCCTTCCACATCGGTCATAATTCTTGAAACCAGCGCGCCAGATTTGGTGTTGTCGAAAAAACTGATAGGTAATGAAAGTACTTTTTTCTGTACTTGAGATCGCAATTCACTTATTAAATACTGCGCTTGTACGCTTAAGATTCTAGTGAGTAAAAACGAGGTTACCGCCTGCACTGTTATAGCGCTTATCACTATGATAATTAGGGTATAGAGTTGGGAGTAATCTTTATTGGGAACCACATCATCAAGTAACACTTTACTTTGCCACGGTAAAACCAACCCAGACAAACTTCTAAGAACGATCAAAATTAAGCCGATAAAAACTAAATTTCGCCTGGGCCAAATTATAGTTCTGAAAGCTTGAAGCATCGTAACTTTTGGCTTTGATTTGTCTTTGTTTTTTGTGGTCTCTTTAAAATGTTGCATATTTCCTTTTAAATAATAGAATAGGCAAAAATACTCATTAATGCAGGGTTAATTGGAAGTGTTTAATTAAAAGTATTCACATCAATAGAACTCGAGAAATAATTCAACCCAACCACATGTAAGGCTAAGCTCTTTGAGTGAAAAGGATTTACGTGGGTTGGGCATTTGGGAGGATGTTGGTAAAAGCAATAAGCCTGAGAGGAAATTCAGGAAATCAAATTACTTTTCGAAAAATAGACAAAAGCGCTTCCGTTTTTTGTTTATCCAAAAAGTAGTTGTTTATTGCTTCCTTTCTAATTCTTTTAAACTTTAGCTATTAAAACCTTATAAGTGAAATCAAAACTTATCATACTGACAGATTTATGGGGATTAGCAGATTCATCTTGGCTGGATCAGTATAAGGTTTTACTAGAACCTCATTTTGAATTAAAAATTTATGATTCTTGTAAACTAGCAGGAATTGAATCTACAGCTTTAAACGAAAAACAAATCCATGCCCATTTTATCAACTATGGAATTAAAACTGCTGTTGAAAATCTTGTTAAGCTGGAAAAAGCCCCAGTTCATATTCTTGCATTTAGTATTGGGGGAACCATAGCCTGGAAAGCAGGCTTAAACGGACTAAATATTATTAATCTTTATGCTCTTTCGTCAACGCGATTAAGATATGAAACCGAAAAACCAGATTGTAAAATCCATCTATTATTCGGTGAAAAAGATACATTTAGTCCAAAGGAAGAATGGATAGCCAGTCTAAATTTAGAATTGGAAATTATAAAAGATGGAGCGCACGAAGTTTATAAAAACGAGAAAATCAGTATTCAAGTTTCCGAGCAAATAAAACGTAGCATTCTGTAACTTCAAGGCGTTTAGCGGAAAACCAATTAACAAAATAATCCCTATCTTTAATTCTTCAACCTACCAATAATGAAAAACAGATTAAATCCTGATTTGCATAAGGACATTGCGGATATTGTTCAAATAAGTGCAATCCCGTCAATCTTAAACGTTATCTGTAAAATTACAGGGATGCGGTTTTCTGCCGTTGCCAGAGTTACAGATGAAAAATGGATAACCTGTATGTCCAAAGACGACATTAACTTCGGGTTGGAATCGGGAGATGAATTGGTTTTGGAAACAACACTCTGCAACGAAATAAGGCAACATCATAACCCCATTATAATAGAAGAGGTTGCCAAAAGCGATGTGTTTTGCAATCATCGTACACCTTTACAATACGGTTTTCAGAGCTATATTTCATACCCTATTTTCAGAAAAGATGGAAGTTTTTTTGGAACTCTTTGTGCTATAGACCCAGAACCCGCTAAAATTGACAATAAGGAAACAAGGGAGTTGTTTGTGCTTTATACTCAATTAATTTCATTTCATTTAGATGCCTTACAGGAAGTTAGAGAATTAACTGAAAGTCTTAGACAAGAAAGACATATTGGGGAATTGCGGGAAACTTTTATCGCGGTTTTAGGACACGATTTGCGTAATCCTGTTAGCACAACCCGAATGTGTGCCGACGTTCTTTTGCAAATGGACCTTCCGGAATTGGCAAATAGACAAGCTAGTACCATAAAGGCCACTTCATACAGGATGCAAGAGCTTATCGATAACTTATTGGATTTTGCGAAGGGCCATCTGGGCGAGGGAATTCAATTGGATCTTGAAAATAACAATCAAGCACTAAAAAAATCGATAAAACAAATATCGAAAGAGATTAAAACCATTGACCTCAATCACGAAATCAATCTAAGTATTGAATTAGACGAAGAGGTTGAATGTGATATCAATAGAATAAGTCAGCTGTATTCTAATCTTTTAGGAAATGCGATGAAACACGGGGCTGTTGACAAACCCATTTTTACAGAGGTGAAATCGGAGAAAGGTATCTTTTCAATCCTCGTTTCAAATTCAGGTAAAAAAATTCCGGAAAAGAAAATGCTCAATCTTTTTAGACCTTTTTTCACAACCAATTCCGCTAATAACAAATCGGGATTAGGCTTAGGACTATATATTTCTTCGGAAATTGCCAAAGCTCATGGTGGCAAAATGGAGGTTACTTCAACCGATAAAAAAACAAGCTTTCGATTTTCAATGCCGAGAAAAAAGCTGAGGAATTTAAAAGAAAAGTATAACGGTCAATTGTAATTGAACCTGCAAAGCTTCAATTATATAAACTATTGCTTCTGATTGGGTATAGCAGGAATTTTATCAATTTCATACCGATGGAAGCTTTAAGATCTGCAAGGGTAAATTGCTTAAGAAAAAATCATTTGGTTATCTTTATGTTTAGTTCATTTAATTACAATCATTTAAAAATTATATTTTATTATGACGATGATAAGCAATCCAAAAGTAAAGCTTTTGGAAGATGGTGAAAACTTGAGAATAAAGCAAATGAGCGGAGATTCGGGGCAATTTTTGCCTAAACACAAGGCGTCTCATGAATCCATACTTGTAGTTATAGAAGGTGAGTGTGTTATACGCTTTGATGATAAGGATCATGTATTAGCTGAAGGGGACAGTTTAGTAGTACCGGCCAATCTATGGCATCAAATTGAGGTAAAAAGAGATTTGAGGGCGCTTCATATAATGCCTAAAGAAATTGGTTTTGAGTTCACGAAATAAAATCGGTAATAGAGAAATCTCAGGTTTCAACTCTTTTGATAAATCTATTAAAAATCTAAACAAATAATACTTTGTGTTACGATATTAAAGCGAGTTTAGAATCACAATTGAGCAGGGCAAGACGAAAAGGCGATCCACAAGCTATAGAAGAAATACTTGAAAAACTTATTCCCTTAACCGATTTACCCCTTTATCACACTTCCGGTTTTAGCCATTCCGAACTCCTTATATACACTGATAGATCACCAAATTATCCAGAAGTTTCAACTTGGGGCTTGGTTCCACATTGGGTGAAGAATGAAGATGATCTAAAAAAGCAATGGAACAATACATTAAATGCTAGGGGAGAGACCATTTTTGAAAAATCATCCTTTCGAACTTCCGCAAAAAACAATAGATGCATCATTTATGTAGATGGTTTTTATGAACACCACCATTTTGATGGAAACACCTATCCCTTCTTTATCTACAGAAAAGACAAAAACCCAATGGCACTCGCTGGATTATGGAGTGAATGGAAAAATCCAGATACTAGGGGAGTTTTAAATACATTTTCGATCGTTACTACCAGTGGAAATTCCATGATGGCAAAAATTCATAACAATCCTAAATTAAAAGCTCCAAGAATGCCAGTTATTTTGCCCACAGAATTGGAAGATCGATGGTTAGATAAAATCAATGATGATCTCGACATTCAAAAAATAAAGGAATTGATTGTGGAATACCCTCACGATGAACTAGCGGCACATACAGTTGCTAAACTGCGAGGGAAAGCATATCCTGGGAATGTGGAGACTATTGCAGACGAGGTTCTTTATGACGAGCTCGTGTTTTGAACATGCAATACTTCTCAGAGACTTTTTCTTGTTAAATTTTAGGTTTTATAGCATTATATTAGTTTTCAGAAATAGACGAATATGAAGATCGCAATAGCTTCGTTTTTCACATTCCCATTCTTCCCAATAATTAGTATCTTTAGCTTAATGTTTAATTGGCACTTCTAAATTTATGAAGTAAAGAGCCACGTTTTGCCCATTCGGTTTTAAAAAGTAGCGCTAAAGTATCTCATAGTGTGCTTTCCATATTAAATTGGACTGCTTAAAACGTCAATAAAACTTTAAACAAATACTCAAATTAATTTAAACACTAAATCTAATCAATTAATACTGTAAACAACTGTAACAAAATGGAGGAAGAAAAGAAAAAACTTACATCGGTCTCAGGGAGGCCCATTGCCGAAAATCAAAACGTAAAGACCGCAGGAAAACATGGACCTTTGTTATTGGAAGATTTCTGGTTTCTTGAAAAATTAGCGCATTTTGACCGGGAGGTAATTCCCGAAAGAAGAATGCACGCAAAAGGATCAGGAGCCTTTGGAACTTTTACCGTTACACACGACATTACCAAATACACCAAAGCAAGGTTATTTTCTGAAATAGGTAAGAAAACCGAAATGTTTGCTAGATTTTCAACCGTAGCTGGAGAGCGTGGAGCGGCAGATGCAGAAAGGGATATCCGTGGTTTTGCCTTAAAGTTTTATACTGAAGAAGGCAATTGGGATTTAGCAGGAAATAACACGCCAGTATTTTTTATGAAAGATCCGTATAAATTTACGGACCTAAACAAGGCGGTAAAACGCGATCCACAAACCAATCTTAGAAGCGCCAACCACAATTGGGATTTTTGGACCTTGCTACCAGAAGCATTGCATCAAGTTACTATTGTAATGAGCGATAGGGGAATTCCGAAATCATATAGAAATATGCACGGTTTTGGAAGCCATACCTTTAGTTTTATCAATGCTGCAAATGAAAGACATTGGGTGAAATTTCACTTTAAATGTATGCAGGGCATCGAAAATTTGACCAATGAAGAGTCCAAGGAACTTATTGGTAATGACAGAGAGAGTCATCAGCGGGATTTATTTAACGCTATTAAAAATGAAGATTTCCCTAAATGGGAACTTAAAGTTCAGGTTATGCCTGAAGCCGATGCCAAAACCTATCGTTTTGATCCTTTCGACTTGACGAAGGTTTGGCCACATGGAGATTATCCTTTGATAGATGTGGGGGTAATGGAGCTGAATAGAAACCCTGATAATTATTTCGCACAGGTGGAACAGGCAGCATTTAATCCGGCAAATGTGGTTCCAGGAATTGGCTTTTCTCCCGATAGAATGTTACAAGGACGTTTGTTTTCATATGGAGATGCACAACGTTATAGATTGGGTGTAAACCATTATCAAATACCCGTAAACAAACCAAAATGCCCATTCCATAATCATCATAGAGATGGCGCCATGCGCGTTGATGGCAACGAAGGTTCAACAATTCATTATGAACCTAACAGCTACGGACAATGGCAAGAGCAAAAGGAATTTGCGGAACCAGCGATGGAATTAGAAGGTGCGGCATTTCATTACGATCACCGAGAAGATGAGGATTATTTCACACAACCCGGCAATCTGTTTAGGCTTTTAACGCCAGAGAAACAACAGGTTTTGTTTAGCAATACCGCTGCAGAAGTTGGCGGTGCCGAAAAATTTATTCAAGAAAGACATATTGCCAATTGCTATAAAGCAGATCCGGAATATGGAATGGGTGTTGCAAAAGCTTTAGGAATCGATATTAATGGTTTGAAGTTGAGCTAATAAAAACTGATTGTTTTACAGAAGAATAATTATACAAGCCGCTTTATGCGGCTTTGTTTTTCTTTATAAGCTAGGTTTTACTACAAAAACGCAAATAGTTACCCAAGAACAAAAAATCGAATATTTACTTAGACTTGGATTTTTTATCTTTATTCGGTTTAGGCTGCGTACCTTTATTAGGCATTTTTGGGAGCTCTCTATGTTTATCTTCCTGTTCAGGAGTTTTATTCTCTTCTCCATATTGATTGTGATCTCTTTTTTTATTGAAACCATTTTCTACATTTCCCATAATTATTCATTTAAATTAAAATATACTCTATTTTGGAGTAACAACTCAAGAAATATTTCACAATTTGTTATTTTACAATATTGTCTTTTAAACCAATAAGTAATTTAGAACAATACTCTTAATTCCTCTTAACTTCTTAATGGTTTTATTTTTTGGATCCGTAAGATTTCTTCGAATAAAAGAAGGCTCTCCCTTGATATTACCTAAATGTCATATTCTCTTCAAAATTAACAATTTAAACGATTGTTATAATCACAATTATAGCTTACTATTGTTAAAGTATTGATAATTTTTAAAACTAAATCATTTCAAAAAAACATAAATAATCCTAAATACAGTAATTTTAAAGAAAAGCAATAAAGTCTAAAAAAATTACTATGAAAAAGAAAAACGATTCCTCCGAAAAGCCAACTAAAAAAATCGAACAACTTCAAAAAGATACTTGGAAAGTAGAAGGTTCTACTATGAAAACGAACCAAGGAGTGAAGGTAAACGACACCAATAATTCCTTAAAATCTGGGGAGCGGGGCGCCACCTTATTGGAAGATTTTCTGCTTCGCGAAAAGATAACCCACTTTGACCATGAGCGCATTCCAGAACGTATTGTACATGCACGGGGAAGTGGAGCACATGGCTATTTTGAACTATATGAAGCAATACCTCAATACACCAAAGCGGGAATATTTAATGATACCAATCGGCGTACCCCTGTGTTTGTACGGTTTTCTACAGTTGCCGGTTCCAAAGGCTCTCCAGATTTGGCGCGAGATGTCCGCGGATTTGCAACTAAATTTTATACCGACGAAGGTACCTGGGATCTTGTTGGAAATAATATGCCAATCTTTTTTATTCAGGATGCGATGAAGTTTCCAGATTTGGTGCATTCGGTAAAACCAGAGCCAAACAATGAAATACCCCAGGCAGCTTCCGCTCACGATACTTTTTACGATTTTGTTTCTCACGCTACCGAAACATTGCACAATCATATTTGGGCGATGAGCGATAGAGCCATTCCCAGAAGTTTTAGAATGATGGAGGGTTTTGGAATTCATACGTTTCGTTTTATCAATGAGAAAGGAGAGTCCCACTTTGTGAAATTTCATTGGAAACCTAAATTGGGTGTACATTCCGTAACTTGGGATGAAGCCGTAAAAATAAACGGGGCCGATTCAGATTTTCACCGCCGCGACCTTTGGGAAGCTATTGATGCCGGCCATTTTCCTGAATGGGAATTTGGAATACAAATAGTTCCGCAGGAAGATGAGCATAAGTTTGATTTTGATTTACTCGATCCCACAAAACTTATTCCTGAGGAAATGGTTCCTGTACAAATTATTGGAAAAATGACACTCAATAAAAACCCGGATAATTTCTTTGCTGAAACAGAACAGATTGCTTTTTTACCTGGACATATTGTTCCGGGACTTGACTTTACAAATGATCCTCTTTTACAAGGTCGCTTATTCTCTTATCGAGATACGCAACTTTCACGCTTAGGTACACCCAATTTTCATCAAATTCCAATTAATAGACCCGTAGTCGAATCGCATAATAATGAGCGCGACGGACAAATGCAAATGGACATACCCAAAGGCCAAACAGCTTATTTTCCAAATTCCATTAGTGGCGGATGCCCTCATTTATCCAAAATGGCTGAAGGTGCTTTTGGGAGTTATGAAGAGCGTATAGATGCGAAAAAAGTTCGGAACCGTAGTGAGAGCTTTAGCGATCACTTTTCTCAACCCGCACTTTTTTATAGAAGCTTGGATAAATGGGAACAAGAACACGTTGCTGGCGCTTATACTTTCGAACTAGGAAAGTGTAAAATAGACCATATAAAAGAGCGCATGCTCTATATGATTGACCAGATAGATCATGACTTGGCCAAAAAAGTGGCGCAAGGATTGGGATTAAAAGTGCCGTCAAAAATTGATGAACCTATAAATCAATCCATCGGCGCCGATGCAGATGTAAAAAAACAGCAACCTGGACCAAAGAAAAACTATTTGGACAAATCACCCGCTTTAAGTCAGGCGAAAACCAAATTTGATAGTATTGAAACCCGTCAAATAGCAGTGTTGGTTGGGGATGGGTTTAGTATGAAGAATTTAGAGAAAATGAAGTCTTCACTTGAAGAAGAAGGTGCTTCGGTTAATATAATTGCACCAATGGGCGGCACTATTACGTGCGATGAAAATATGGAGCACAAAGTAGATGCCTCCATAATGACCACGGAAAGTGTTCTTTTTGATGCTGTTTACATTCCCGGAGGTAAGAAATCTATTAATGCCTTAGGAGAAAATGCGAAGTATATTAAATTCGTAAATGAAGCATTTAAACACTGTAAAGCCATCGCAGTTGATGGGGAAGGGAAAGAGTTTCTAAGAACTACTTACGCTGGAAAGCACACAAATGACAAAGCAATATTAGTAGATGAAGATGCAACTGCCTTTATAGAAGCCATAAAACAACATAGAAATTGGGAACGAATGGCAATTGCTGAGGAAGTCCCAGCCTAATGGATTTTTAGAGTTTATCCTTAATTTTAAGGATAAACTCTAATCTTTAAAGCACAGTGAATCAAATCATTAATTAACTGAAAGGATAAGAAGGTATCAGATAAAACCATTCTTGGAACCAAGTTAAATTGGTACGTCTATTTTATCCATCCAATTAAAATGTGTTACTAGATCTAAACAACATTTCGCTTCCTATTAATTTTTCTATTTTCTAAGGAAACAGTCTTAAGTTCCTTCAATATTTAAGTCTTTCCACCAAAACCCGCCTTATCTTTGCAAAAAATCAATTTATGCCCAATACTTTTTCCGATTTAGGAATTAATTCTTCACTACAAGAAGGTTTAGCTGATCTAAACATTGTAGTACCCACCGATATTCAACAGAAAACTATTCCACTCATTTTAAAGGAAACTAAAGATGTAGTGGCCTTGGCAAAAACAGGAAGTGGAAAAACGGCTGCTTTTGGGTTGCCATTAATGCAACTTATAGATTCTAAAAACACCAATATTAAGGCTATCATCTTAGCGCCTACACGAGAACTTGGGCAGCAAATACACAGTAACCTAGTTGCCTTTTCCGCTCATAGTCCTGAAATTTGTATTGCTTCCCTTTGTGGCGGTATTCCTATAAAACCTCAAATAGAGCGTTTAAAAAGCACTACCCATATTGTAGTGGCAACTCCGGGAAGGTTGGTAGATCTAATAAACCGCAACGCTATTGACCTTAAAAATGTAACCTATTTGGTTTTGGATGAAGCCGATGAAATGGTTAGTGCCTTAAAAACCGATTTGGACTCCATAATTGCTGAAATTCCCAAAGCCAGAAGAACGCTTCTGTTTACGGCCACCATGCCCGGCACCATCAAGCAATTGGTTCAAAATTATATGAGCAAACACGTGTTGCACATAGAAGCCGATATGGAAACTATGGGCCACCAAGGTATCGACCATCAATTTATGGTGGTGGAACCAATTGAAAAGCTGGAGGTGCTGATGCATTTTTTAAGCGGGAAGGAAGGAGAACGAGGCATCATTTTCTGTAAAACAAAAGCGGCAGTCAATAAACTAGCGAAAAACCTAGCCATTAATAAGTTCTCCTCGGGAGCCATTCACGGAAGTCTAACCCAAGCTATACGGGACCGCGTAATGGGGCAATTTAGAGAAGGGCATATAGATATTCTCGTCGCAACAGATCTTGCGGCACGTGGGCTGGATGTAAAGGAAATTAGCTATGTAATCAATTATCATTTACCAGACACCTACGAAACCTACGTACACCGAAGTGGAAGAACGGCCAGGGCAGGGGCAGCAGGCCTTTCGGTTACCATACTTCAACAAGAAGAAGTCTTTGAAATCCCAGAATTTGAAGAAGAATTAGGTATTGTTTTTAACGAAATGAAAAAACCAGATGCCCAAAGCACCGAGGAAAACAATACGCTTTTGTGGGCAAAGAAAATCTTTAAAACAAAACCGAATCGAACTATTTCTCCAGAGTTTAAGGAAAAAATAAGTACGATATTCCACCATTTAACCAAAGAGGAGCTGATAGATAAAATATTGGCCCATCAATTGGCGCAGACTACTGTTGTGCCTCCAAAAGCAGAAATACCTGCTAAGAAAAAGAAGAAGAAACAATAATGGCAAACGAAATAAAAGACCAAAAGGATATTTTAGCAAAGTTAAATATTGCTGCGCTAAACCCAATGCAAGAGGAAGCAATTGCCCTTATTGAAAAAACTGCAAATACTATTCTATTATCCCCAACCGGCACAGGGAAGACATTGGCATTTCTATTGCCGATTATTAAGAATTTAAATGCTGACAATCCAGAAGTACAGGCTTTAATTGTAATTCCCACCCGGGAGCTTGCCATCCAGATTGAGCAAGTAATTCGCGATATGGGGTCGGGCTTTAAAGTGAACGCGGTTTATGGAGGTAGGGCTAAGAGCAAGGACAAGATAGAGTTAAAACATACTCCAGCAATTTTGGTTGGAACGCCTGGTAGAATTTTAGATCACTTTGACGATGACCGATTTTCAAAAGCCAGTATCGAGACACTGGTATTGGATGAATTTGATAAATCATTAGAGATAGGTTTTGAGAGTGAAATGAGTGAGATCATCCATTCATTATCAAATGTAAGTAAGCGCATATTAACATCTGCTACACAAGGAATTGGAGTTCCGAAGTTTGTAAAACTTGATAAGCCAACGATCTTAGATTATCTATCGGAAAAAGTGGATCCTAAACTTGCTGTTAAAACGATAATCTCTCCGGATAAAGATAAGCTGGACACCTTGTTGAAACTTGTTTTATACCTTGGAAATCAACCTGGGATCATCTTTTGCAACTTTAGGGATAGTATTGAAAAGGTAAGTGATTTTCTTAGTAACAACAAAATAAGTCACGCTTGTTTTTCCGGCGGAATGGAACAGAAAGACAGAGAAAGAGCGCTTATAAAATTTCGAAATGGTACCAGTCAAATTTTAGTGGCTACAGATCTTGCGGCCAGAGGAATTGACATTCCTGAGTTGAAATTTATTATTCATTACGAGTTGCCGCATTCGGCAGTAGAGTTTACCCATAGAAACGGAAGAACAGCAAGAGTTAATGAAAAAGGTACCGCTTACGTACTAAAATGGAAAAACCAACTTTTACCAGAGTTTATTGAAAAGACCGAGCCTATTGAAATTCCGAAATCAAATTCTCAACTGTCTGAACAATGGGAAACCCTCTTTATTTCTGGCGGAAGAAAAGATAAAATCTCCAAAGGGGATATCGCTGGGCTCTTTATCAAGCAAGGCGGAATTAGCCAAGAAGAACTGGGCACTATAGAGTTAAAACAAGATTGTGCGTTTGTTGCCGTTCCCTTAGTCTTGGCAAATCAATTGGTAGACAAACTGAACAATAGCCGACTTAAAAAGAAAAAAGTGCGAATTTACGTTCTATAGCTTTTGCTTCGCTTAATTATTTATATGTATATTAATCCCTTAACATAAAGGACTATATCTCCAAAATACACGACATAAATATCAGTATATTTAGGTTTTTTAGGTTTTGACATTATGCAGATTGAGTAAAATATATAAATTTGTAGTTAAAGCTTCTGAAGAATACAATGCAGCTTTTCATTTAAAAAATAATTAGGGCTTGTGGCTATAGCCCAATTTTAAACGTATAAAAATTTAGGAAAAAGAAACTGTGTACCCAACAATGAGTGGAAAGCAGGTTTTTAATTAAAAACAGAAATAATGTTAAAAGAATTTATAAATAGATTATTCAATAATAATAAAGAAGAGAAGGTTCTCAAAGAAGGTACCGTAAAATTTTTCAACGTGAAGAAAGGTTTTGGTTTTATAAAAGAAAAAGACTCAGATCAAGATATTTTCGTTCATTCAACCAATCTAATTGATAAAATTCGTGAGAATGACCGTGTTCAGTTTTATGTGAAACAAGATGAAAAAGGCCCTAGCGCAGTAAAAGTAAAGTTGATTTAACAAGCTAACAATCAAATATTTAAAAGATCATCTTAGCGGATGGTCTTTTTTTATATGAAAACTTGAGTTAGAATTTACAACAGTCCAAATCATATTCCTGCACTCCACCTATCCTATATAATTTAATTTTGGGATTGTATTATTCAGCCAAAATATCTTGGAGATAAAGATTTTAATGTTTTACCCTGCAAATGCAATTCCAAGTCCCATCAAGACAAAAACAATCCCCGAAATCTTATTAATCCATAGATTTGCTTTTGGATTTTCCTGAAAATTTTTAGAAAATTGACCCGCAAAAAAAGTTAAAAAAAGATACCATCCAATTCCAATCAAGGTATAGGTGATACCCAAAACAAGAAATGGAATTGGACTCTGAATTTGACTAGGAGTTATAAACTGTGGAAAGAATGCCAAAAAGAATAATGCAACTTTCGGATTTAAAGCATTGGTAAAGAAGCCCGAAACAAAGTTGCTCTTCCGTGTGCCTTTAATTGGAATTACTCCGTTTATGGTCATTGGAGTTGCCTTCGTTCTTATTTGAGCCACACCCAAGTAGATAATATAAATAGCCCCAACATATTTAATTGCCTTAAAAGCTAAATCAGATTGGGCAACAAGGATAGATAAACCTAAGGCAGCCAAAAGGGTATGGACGATAACACCAGCATTTACACCTAATGCAGCATAGGTGCCTGAAGACCTTCCCTGGCTTATCGTTCTGTTTAAAACAAACAAGGTATCCGTTCCAGGAATCATTATAAAAAACAATGCCGTCATCCCAAAGGTCATAAAATTTTCGATTCCCATTTGTGTTTTCTTAGTAGATTATAGTTCTTCAATTATAATGCAAAGAAATGGTATATGCAGTATCTTAAAAATATTTATATTTGACGTATTAATGCATAAAATGAATTAATCGTGACTACTCAACAAATAAGATATTTTTTGGTTCTTGCAGAAGAGCTACATTTTTGGAAGACCTCGGAGAAAGTGTTTATTTCTCAGTCTTCCCTAAGCAGACAAATCCAAACATTGGAAGAAGAGCTTGGATTTAAGTTGTTTGAAAGAGATAAGAGAAATGTAAACCTAACAGCCGCAGGAAAATTTCTCAAGGAACGCTGGGAAGGTATAGTAGACGAAATGGAGCGTGCGCATACACAGGCCAGGAAAATCAGCCTTGGAAACACCGGTATTATATCCATTGGTTATCCAGGTTCTATTTCAACCACTTTCTTACCTGAATTACTCAGAACCTTTACGGCCGAAATGCCAGACATGAAAATGGAACTTGTAGAACCTACAGATGCTATTAATGAAAAATTGCTATTGGATTATCATGTTGATATAGCATTCAGTAGAGATACAGTGCAACATCCTGCGCTTTCTTCACGTAAGTTATATTCGGAGCCGGTGTGCTTGGTGGTGCCAAAAAATCATTGGCTACTTGAGGAAGACTTCCAAGATTTAAGAAGTTTGGAAAAGGAAAGCTTTATACTTTCAGGATTACATCATAGCACTTATTTCGCCTCTTTATTAAGAAAAATATTTAATACTTATGGGTTTAATCCTAAAACCAATATAGAAACCGATTTTGGAGGGCTGATATTAAATTTGGTTTCCAATGGTTTAGGAATTTCTATTTTGCCGTATTCATTTCAGTTTGGAGCTAATTCCAACGTAAGATTCATCAAATTACCCGAGGAAGTAGATTTATATATTAATTGGCGCAAAAAAGATGAAAACTCTGTAATTAAGAATATACTCAAGCATTCAGTAATACTTGGTGATAATATTAAGCGGAAAATAGATTTGTAATAAATATTTTTAAAACCTAATACGTTTTCACTCATCTAAACCCGAACAAGTTTCCATAAAAAAAGACCTTATGAAGCTGAATTTATTTCAAACCTTCTTAACGTCTCTTTTTGGTTTATACAACCAATTTCAATCTTTTATATTACACCCGCAAAACTAGTTTTTAGTTGGTTAATAGCTGTTTAACTTGGTAATGCGGGTGTTCCCTAAATATAAAGAAATAAAATATTTCAATTTAATTAATGTCTAGCCTCTTGTTAACCAACCTCTTTTACTTGCGGTTGCAATAGCATAAGGAGTAATCCAGAATAAGGCAAATGTGTATAATACACTGTATGAAAATGCCCAAAAGGATTCTGATAAGTTATATCTTTTCGCATAAAATAACATCGGGAAACTTGAGAATATCAGAATTCCAAATAGTGTCGAGCTGAGGAATAAAATAGGATGCGTTACAATAAAGAACATCATAAATAAGATAAACGGATAGCTCATTATAATCTTTAGCGACTGGCTTACAAATAGCAAGCGGATTCCTGTTTTTGATTCTTCTCTAAAATTTGTGAAAACATATTTTGACATTTCAATATTTTCGCGAACATTACTTCGGCCCCATCTAATAAACATCTTATATAGTCCAGTGTAATTTTCTGGTACATTGGTATAGGCATAAGCGTTTCTTTGGAACAATACTTTATAACCTTGTTTTAAGATCATATTAGTCATGGCCCGGTCTTCCCCAATATCTGATGGTTTCCCCATAAAAGTTTGGTTGATCCATTCTGGAAGGCAGGCAAAAACAGCAGTTCTTCTATAGGCTGCCAAGGCGCCCGGTGTACATAATACAGAGTTTAGATTACTTTCTGCCGAACGCACAAATTCAAAACTCAATACAAAACTCACATCTAACATCTTTGGAAGAAGTGCTTTTTTATTGTTTAACACACGAATATTACCCGCAACCGCACCGCAATCTTCGTCAACGATAAACGGACTTACTAAATTTCTTAAAGTGTCCGCTTTCACTATAGAGTCACTATCAACTGTTACAAAAACGTCGCCGGAGCCTAAGTTAAAACCACGGTATAATGCGTGACGTTTTCCTTTGTTTTTTGGCTGTTGGTAAATATCAACACGATCACCCAATATTTTCTTGGCCTCCTTCATCCAGTACCAAGTATCATCTTTACTACCATCATCAATAGAAAGTAGCTGTAATTTAGCTTCAGGATAATCACTATTTGCCAAGCTCATTAAAGTATCATAAACCTGTTTTCCTTCGTTGTAAGCTGGAACGATAACCGTACAAGTTGGCAATTCCTCATTTGATACAGACTCAATAGCTTTATATCTAAAATATTGGTAGAGTGTATACACAAAGAATCCCGCCTTAAAAACAAATAGCCCCATAGCCAATACTAAAAAAGCAAAGCCCCAAGTTGAACTTAAGCGTTCTTCGCGAAATGCAGCAAAGTCAGTATCCAGATAGAAGAAAAGATAAGTCGCTCCAATCATTAATAGAAAAGTACTGAACAGAACGAAAATACCCCAAGGGTTTGATCGTTTTTTCCCAGGTTTTTCCATTTTATTTATTTTCGATTCTATCTCTTCCAGTTGTTCCGTTCTCTTATATTCTGAAGAAGTAGTAGATGAATTTATATTAGTTTGATCGATTGTATTGTTTGAGGTAAGTGTCTCTATTTCCATTTTCATTGTAGGGATGCTTTAATGTATTTTGGTTCGTGTCCCTATTGTCAACTCCTATGCCATTGGATAACACCCTGAAATACAAGTGTGTTCAAAAACACGTGATTTAGAAAGTGTATAATTATTATACAATTGAGGTATACAGTTACACACTTAGATACAATTTCAGAATACAATGTGAAGCGAATTTTTAAATAAATCTTTATTTTTCATAAAAATGTAATTCGTAAGCTATTATACTGTAATTTCGCGCCTTCGAAAAAACAAAGTATGAAACGTATTAATGAATACAAAAAACTCTTCGGGGTTGAACAAAAAATAGAATTAAAAGCTCTAAAGACCAGTTACCGTAATTTGGTTAAAGAGTGGCATCCAGATAAATTTCAAGATGGAGATGAAAGACAGGAGGAGGCCGAAGTAAATAGCCGAAGAATAATAGATGGGTATCATTTTCTTGTAAGCATAGCTCCTGAAACAAAAGAAGCAAATCTTGCAGAATACACCGAAACTGTTACTAATTCGGGAATAGCCGATTTTCAACACAAAGGAATGCTTTTGGAGATTACCTATTTAGATGGAAGTACGTATGAGTATTTTGGAGTAACCAGACAAGTATATATCAAGATGGTGAATAGCGATAAGCTTAACCGTTTTGCAAAACGGACAATTTATCCAAACTATCTTTATAGAAAATCAAAACGTGCTGTTGAGGAAGTGGTTTAAAAACGTCAAAGTTTTCATAAAGCCCATTTTAATAGCATAAAAATAGTCCTAATTTCGCGCTCTAATAATGAAGCACTTACATTCACATACAATTTGTAAAATGTACAGAGAATTCTCTGGGGTATAGGACGATTATAAATAGATTATAAAAAGCGTTCCCCCAAAAGGAACGCTTTTTTAGTATAGTACACTTTATAAAATGAAAAAATCATCCCATTACAATTATAATAAACATTGGATGTTGAGAAACCTCCATAAGCATGTACATATTTATCAAAGTGAATAAAACAAAGTTCAATAATTGTTTTAAGTCCCTTTGATAAACCCAAAATCAAAGGGACTTTTTTTATTTAATGAAGTAAGCTAGAAAGTTAAGACGCACGACACTTATTTCCATTATTGATACCAATTACATCCTAAACAAAATAAAAACCAGAAGATTAAATATGAAAAATGTTTTTGCCATCAAATTAGAAAAGCAACTAGTATTAAGCGAGTTAAAAAGCTATACTCATGTGCTTTTAGGCTCCACGCTTTTGGCAGCAGCATATGCGCTGTTGATCATTCCGCATAATATAGTTCCCGGTGGAATCTTGGGTTTGAGTATCGTAATTAAAGAATTAACGGGTTTCTCAATCGGTTGGGTTGCATTGTTGTTTAATATCCCTCTTTTAATTTGGGGCACGAAGGTTTTGGGAAATAAGACAGGATTAAAAACCTTGTTCTCCATGGTGCTTGTATCATTCTATATTGATATTATTTCATCCATAACTGAAGGAAAGGTTTTTATAGATGACGTTCTTATGTCTTCAATTTTTGGAGGTGTGATCATTGGCTTCTCAGTTGCTATCGTAATGAACGCTGGCGCAACAACGGGCGGGAATGACATCCTGGTTAGAATCCTTTCCACTAAAATAAGACTGCCTTATAATAAGTTGATGTTGATTGTAGATGGTAGTGTAATATTTTTGGGCACCATGGTGTTTGCAGATTTCACGATGGCTGCTTATAGTATCGTGGCTATCATAGCCATCAGTAAGACCATAGAATATTATATGAAGAAGTCCGTACAGAACAAAACCATTCTAGTCTTTTCTACCAAAAACCTTTTGATTCAAGAGGAGATTTTATTAAACCGAAAAAGCACCGATGGAATCTTAAAATTGATTCACCACGATAGCAATGAAAAAATGATTTTGGTAACCCGAAATACCAAAAAACTTGATGTTATAAAAAACATAATATACAAAATTGATCCCGAAGCCCAGATAAACGTTTTAGAATCGAATAATATTTTGAGCTGAGTTAAGTGAATGCTTATCATTTTGTTGTTTTTGTAAGCCCTATATTTGCTTTCAAAATTAGTCGTGTCCGACTAAGATGTAAGACCCTCCTACGGCGGGCGGGCCGCTTCGCTGATAGAGGTAAGACATAAGACTTGCTTGCTAATAGCTTGATAATTAGGTCAAATTGATTAAACACACCTTTTATTTGTTAAATTTCAATAGTGAACCTAACAGAAAGCTGTCACTTAATAAAACTGCTTTTAGCGCCTGTCAGCTTTGGCTGAACAAAATTTCGTGATATTTTAATCGGACACTAATGATTCAAAATAAAAAAAACATGAATCCGATCATACCAAAATCGGCTTTTGAATTCCTTTTAAGATTAAAAGAAAACAATAATCGCGATTGGATGCAGGAGCATAAAAAAGAATATTTAACCAACGAAAAAGCTTTAAAGGAATTTTATAGCGAAGTAGAAAAGAGTTTGAATATAACCGATGAGATTTCAAAAACTAAAATCTTTAGAATAAACCGCGATATTCGGTTTAGTAAAAATAAAACGCCTTATAATTCGCACCGGAGTGTTAGTTTCAGTAGGGCAGGAGCACAGCGCCGTGGCGGATATTACCTGCGTTTAGAGTGTGGAAACAGTTATATGGCCGGAGGATTTTTTGATCCAAATCCCGCAGATCTATTAAGAATAAGAAAAGAGTTTGAAATGGATCCTTCTGAAGTTCGAGAGATTTTAGCGAAGAAGGATTTCAAAAAAGCCTTTGGAGGTTTTATACAAAGAAATGCAGTTAAAACAGCGCCAAGAGGTTTTAATGCAGAAGATGAAAACATAGATTTAATTCGTCTTAAAAGTTTTACTGTTAAACATGACTTTACAGATGAAGAGGTTTTTGCGCCCGACTTTAAGGAAAACCTGATTCATCACTATAGCTTACTCCGTCCATTTTTTGATTATATGAGCGATGTTTTAACCACAGATTTGAATGGAGTTTCCCTTTTGGAGTAAGTTTTAGAAGAGCAAACACTTTTAGTAGGAAATTCTGGTATAAATCATATTGAAATTAATTATAGAATATAAATTTTATAATCGCACCTTTGATATTCTTAATCAAAGAATTTAATGTCTTCTTGTTTTAGAAGAAAATATTAAATTATCATTAGCAAATTTAAATCAATAAAGTATTTCACTATGTTTCTGAAAAAACAAAACTTCCTTTTAGTTACTTTCATTCTTTGTTTTGTATTATTAATAAGCAGTTGTGCGGTAAAACCACCTCAGGAAAAAGGAAATTTTCAGCAAACTGATTTAGTTGAATTAATAAAGCTAGATCCAACTTTAAAATTAGACATTCGCTATGCGGGTAGCAATAATTTTGTGGGAAGACCAGTTTATACCGAAGCTAGGGCTTTTCTACAACGCCCAGCGGCTTTGCAGCTGGTGAAAGTAAACAAGGAGCTTGAACCACTGGGTTATGGTCTAATTATTTTTGATGGATATCGCCCTTGGAGTGTAACCAAAGTCTTTTGGGATATAACCTCGAAAGAAGATAAAAAATTTGTAGCAAACCCCAAACAAGGCTCTCGCCACAATAGAGGTTGCGCTGTGGACTTAACATTATTAGATTTAAGCACAGGAAAACCAGTAGCAATGACGGGTGAATATGACGAGATGACTGAGCGTTCCTACCCAGAATATGAAGGAGGAACTGCTGAACAACGCGAAATGAGAGACCTTCTGCGAAGTAAAATGGAAGCACACGGCTTTAAGGTTTACGAATTTGAATGGTGGCATTTTGATTTTCAGGGTTGGGAATCATATCGAATTCAGAATATCCCTTTTTCGGAAATAGAATAGATGGGAGAAATTATTAGCGTAATTGCTAATTAGTTTCAAATCAGAAAAATAAAGAAAATTTTACAAGCTATCCCTTAGAATGTAAAGCTTAATTTAAGCAAAATCATATTCCAAAAGTTGAATATTGCTTTTCAGTCTTTCCTTTACCATATCCATCATTCGTTTATTTAATGCAGATGAATTTTGGATATAACGATCATTTTTTAAATAATATCAATTGGAAAATATAAATTGAAGATAATATTTTAACAAAATTCACATATTTTTGTAAGAATAAACTATTTAGGATCTATGAAAATATTAATACAAACTTTCATTTTTGTACTAACATCTTTACCAATTTTTTCACAAATTGGTTTTACAGAGCATATCATTATCGATAAAACATTTGCTGCTGATGGAGCTACTTCTGTTTTTGCTGCAGATATCGATGGTGATGGCGATGAAGACTTGCTATCTGCTTCTATTACAAGTGGTATTACTTGGTACGCTAACAACAACGGAAGCTTTCAATACGGACAAGTTAACGTTATTACAGACATAGAATATCTTTCCAGAAAAGTATATGCCGCAGACTTAGACGGCGATGGAGATATGGATGTTATTGCAGGTTTTGGTGATAGTAATGAGCCGAGTATAGGTTGGTATGAGAATTTAGATGGGTTAGGAAATTTTGGTCCAAAACGTTTATTTCCCTCAAGCTACCCAAGTCCTGTTGGAGGAATTTTTGCTGCTGATTTAGATGGTGATGGTGATATGGACGTAATAACAGGCAGTTGGGATCTTAAAGTTTCTTGGCACGAAAATTTGGATGGGTTAGGGAATTTTGGACCAAGGCAAATTTTGTTACAAAGTGTCTCAGGAAAAGTTAATGCTGTTTATGCTGATGATTTAGATGGCGATGGCGATTTAGACATAATTGCTGCTAAAGGGGAAGTTGGTTATGGAGGTGTTTATTGGTTTGAAAATTTAGATGGAGTAGGAGGTTTTGGTACTGGCGTTCGATTAATTGACAGTAACACTACAGGATTTTATGACGTTACTGTTACTGATATTGATAATGACGGTGATAAGGATATTATTGCAGTTACTAATGTCGAAAATAAGGCATTACTTTATAAAAATACGGATGGACAAGGAACTTTTGCAACACCCATAATCATAACAAACATAAGTGATTTAAGGTCCGTACAAGCGGCTGATATAGATGGAGATTTAGATATGGATCTTGTGTTTGGCAAAGAAGGAAATGCCTTAAATGTATTCTGGATTGAAAATATTGATGGTCAAGGTAATTTTGGATCTTTGAAAACAATAGGTAGTAATGCTCCTGGAACCTATTCTATATATGTTTTTGACTCTGATTCTGATGGCGATTTGGATGTGGTGTCTGCATCTAAAATACAAGATAAAGTTGCCTTATACGAAAACATAGATGGCCTTGGTACTTTTGGCGAACAACAAATCATTACTGAAAACGCAGATGGTGCCAGTTGTGTGGTAGCAGCAGATATAAATAATGATGGTACAGTAGACGTGGTTTCTGGATCTTGGCAAGATGGTAAGGTTGCTTGGTATAACAATCTAAATGGTGCAGGTTCATTTAGCCACCAAAATATTGTATATGAAAGCAACGAGAATGAATTATATACTGTCATTTACACAGATATTGATGGTGATGGCGACAACGATCTTGTAACAGCTATTTATAATAATAATAGTTACAGCAAAATTATTTGGTTTGAAAATCTTGATGGGTTGGGTAATTATGGACCTGCAATTAGAATAAATAGTCAAATCCTTGAGCCAAAATCAATTTTTGCAGCTGATTTTGATGGTGATGGCGACATGGATATATTGGCCGCTTCGCAAGATGACAATAAAATAACTTGGTTTGAAAATACAGATGGCGCTGGCAATTTTGGCCCTCAGAATATTATAAGTACAGATGCCCTTTCTGCAAAAAGTGTATTCGCTTGCGATTTTGATGGCGATACTGATATGGATGTTGTTTCAGCTTCTTCCGGAGACAATAAAATAGCTTGGTATGAAAATACTGATGGTCAGGGAAGTTTTAGCGCCCAACAAATAGTTGCCACAGATGCTATGGGAGCACATTCAGTACAAGGGTTTGATGTAGACAATGATGGTGATAATGACATTGTTTCTGCTTCACAATCGGACAATAAAATTGCTTGGTATGAAAATTTAGATGGTACTGGTACATTTAGTGAAGCACGTATAATTACAACGAATGCTTTAGAAGCCAGATCAGTATTTGGAGCAGATATTGATAATGATGGTGATTTAGATGTAATTTCTGCATCTTTTAACGACGATAAAATTGCTTGGTACGAAAATAAAAATGGCCTCGGAAACTTTGGAGCTCAACAAGTTATATCTTCCGTGGCTGATGGAGCCCACTACGTGTATGCAAAGGATATTGATGGAGATGGTGATATGGATATTCTTTCTGCATCGCAAAATGATAATAAAATAGCTTGGTATGAAAACTTGGGAACAATCTATAATGCCGTAAACGGAAAAATAAGTTTTGATACTGAAAACAATGGCTGTAGCACAAACAGTTCTGCAATAGCCAATGTTCTTATAACTACTGATAATGGAACAGATAGTTATGCAACATTTTCACAAAACAATGGCTTATATTCAATAAATACTGGGCAAGGTAATTTTATTACGACTATTGCCTATGAGCTTCCGTTTTATTATGATATCAATCCTGTTTCTTATAATTCAAATTTCACTGGTTTAGGTGAAGTAGCAATTGCAGATTTCTGCATTCAGCGCAATCAAAGTATTAATGATTTAAATATTTCCGTTTATCCTTTAAGTCAGGCTCAGCCAGGTTTTGATGCAAACTACCAAATAGTTTATTCTAACGTAGGTTCAACAGAACTAAATGGAAACATTAATTTAACTTTTGATGGAACTAAACTTAGCTTTCTTGACGCCAGCGAACCAGTTACATCGCAAACAACTAACAGTTTAACTTTTGATTATGCTGAATTCCTACCTTTTGAAACTCGAACTATTGATGTGAATTTAGAAGTGGCGGTTCCACCAATCAACCAACAGGGCGATATATTGACTTTTGTTGCAGAAATAACTCCAGTTAGTGGAGATTATACTGAAGAAGACAATATTTTTACGTGTAACCAAACAGTTGTCAACTCTTTTGATCCAAATGATATTCAGGTTTTGGAAGGTGATGAAATATTACTTGAGCAAGCTGATGATTTTCTACATTATATTATTCGTTTTCAAAATGTTGGTACTGCTGCAGCAATAAACGTGAAGGTTACAAATAGTCTTGACGCCAATTTAGATTGGACCACCCTTCAATTGCAAAATACAAGTCATAATACAGTTGTAGAAATTAGAGATGGCGGTCAATTGACCTTCAGGTTTGATGGTATTAATCTACCCGCATCCACGATTAATGAACATGAATCACATGGGTATATTCAATATAAAATAAAACCTATAAATTCCTTGGATATAGGAGACAACATTTCAAATCTTGCCAATATATACTTTGATTTTAATGCGCCTATTATCACAAATACAGTAACAACTACCATTGTTGATGAATTAAGTATAGAAAACTTTAAAACAAACAAAATAACTATCTATCCAAATCCTACAAAGGACGTTTTACACATTAAAACTACAGGGACTATTGTGAGTGCAGAGGTATACAATCAATTGGGACAACCAATATTAATTAAACAAAATGCTCGCGGAATTGATGTTATTGATGTATTTGGATTAGAAAAGGGTCTGTATTTCATTAAACTGATAGATATAAATTCATACGAGTCTGTTAGAAAATTTCTAATGGAATAGGTATGATGAATGGTTATTTAAAAAATTAACGGATGCCTTCCAACTATCAAGCAAAATCATATTCCAAAAGTTGAATATTGCTTTTCAGTCTTTCCTTTACCATATCCATCATTCGTTTATTTAAAGCGGAAGAATTTTGAATATATATATCAAATTCTTCTATAGTGAACTGACCAATAATCATCCCTTTTAAGGAGTTTCGGAACTTCATATCCTTGTGGATTGCGTTTTCAATATAATCCAATTTCTTTTCTACATTTAGATCATAAAACACATTCTTATGTTTGTTCACATAATTTTTAAAAGCTGCGAGCAAAAGATAGTTTTGAAATTTTATGACTGGACGAAGGGTTTTATTTTGAAAACACTCGTCGGCAGACATATTAGAGTTAATTTTTGCACTTGGAATTTCCGGGCGCATATTTAGTAGTAAGCTGTCTCTCGTTTCCATAATTTGGTTTTTCTTAAAATTATAAATTTCAGATCGGTTTTTTGAGACTTTAGCATTTAGTTATAAACGTTCTTTTCAACAATGCGGCAGATTGTTATTATCTTTGACTAATTAACTTATTATTCGGCGACATTTACTTTAAATAAAAGTGCCACCGCTTCATTCATATTGAAAAACGAAAAATAGTATTATGAGAATATTTTCTGCAGAACAACTATACGAAGCCGACAAAGCCACTGTCAAAAAAAACCAAATCACTTCTGAAGAACTTATGGAACATGCGGGAACGCAGGTTTTCAATTGGCTCCATAAACGTTTAAACAACGCGCCAGTTCCTATTCGTATTTTCTGTGGTATCGGGAATAATGGCGGCGATGGTCTTGTGCTTGGTAGATTTTTGCTGGAACATGGCTATACCGTCTTGATATATGTAGTAAACTGCAGCGATAAGCGTTCGCAAAATTTTCTTCATAACTATCAAAAAATAAAAGCCATAACCAACAACGGGCGATTTTTAATGAAAGGAGAAGCAGATTTTCCCGAAATTAATGATGATGATATTATTGTGGATGCTATTTTCGGTATTGGTTTAAATCGGTGCCCAGAAGGTTGGGTGAAAAAATTAATTCAATATCTAAATGAAAGCAATGCATATAAACTGGCTATTGACATTCCCAGTGGTCTTTTTTCAAATTCACCTATCACTGATCCTGATGCGGTTTTAAAAGCAGATCACACCTTAACCTTCCAAGCCCCAAAACTGGCTTTCTTTTTACCCGAAACCGCTCCTTTTGCAACAAATTTTGATGTATTGGATATAGGTCTAGATGAAGAGTTTCTTCATAATACTGAACCTTTGGCCCAGCTGATATCAAAAGCTGAAGCCCAGCATTTTTATAAACCTCGGGAAAAATTCGGATATAAAAATACTTATGGCCACGCATTGATTATTGCTGGAAGTTATGGTAAAATAGGAGCTGCTGTTCTTTCAACCACCGCAGCGTTTAGAATAGGCGCTGGAATGCTAACAGCTTTTATCCCAAAATGTGGCTACACTATTCTACAAACAGCAATTCCTGAAGCCATGGTGATTACTGATGAAGAAGAGAAATTTATAAGTGATATCACTTTGGATTTTGAACCTTCGGCAATTGGAGTGGGCATGGGAATAGGAAAAAACAAAGAAACTGTAAAAGCACTTGAAAAACTGTTTAAAAACAATAGAGCTCCTTTCGTCATTGACGCCGATGCATTAAACAATATTTCAGAAAACAAGGATTTGTTAAAATTACTTCCGAAGAACTCCATCTTAACCCCACATCCTGGCGAATTAAAGCGACTTATCGACAAATGGAAAAACGACTACGATAAACTGGAAAAAGTAAAGAAATTTTCAAATAAACACGAAGTTGTTGTGGTTATTAAAGGCGCATATTCCGCTATTGTTTTTGGCGATCAACTTTATATCAATACTTCTGGAAATCCAGGAATGGCCACTGCAGGAAGTGGAGATGCGCTTAGTGGCGTATTAACAGGATTACTTTCTCAAGGATATGATCCACTATTAGCTTCTGTTTTTGGAGTTTATATGCACGGAAGGGCTGGAGATATTGCTGCGGGACAAATGGGATATGAGGCTGTAATGTCTGGAGATATCGTAGAAAATTTATCAGAAGCTTATCTCGATTTATTTCAAAATGAAGATGCAAATGAAGCGCCAACAGAACCAGAGGAAAAAAAATAGCCACCAATTCACGAATTATAAATTATATTCGTGAATTCGTGGCTTAAAATCTTAGTCGAAAAGAAGATTACATCAATTCGTCAAAAGTTTTTCTAAGCTGTGAATCTGAAGGTCTAGGTGCATCAGATGAAACAATGTTTCCTTCTGGATCAAGCAATATAAATCTTGGAATTCCGAGGATTGCATAGTCTTCCACAAATTTAGATTTCCAATTGTTGTCTGCGATCAACTGAATTCCAACCAATTCCTTTTCAGAAACCATCGCTTTCCACTTGTCGTAATCTTTCGGTTCGTCTATGGAAATGCTTACAAACTGAACGTTTTTATCACCGTAGTCCTTTTCCATTTCTTTAAGCGAAGGAATCTCGCGAATACATGGTCCACACCAAGTAGCCCAAACATCGATATAAACATATTTTCCTTTTAGATCTGCCAAACTTGTAGTTCCACCTTTATGATTTTCATAATTGAAAGTAGGGGATGGGCTGCCCACAGTAATTGACTTTAGTTTATTGTAATGTCCTGTAATTTTAGCCAGGTTTTCTGCGTTCGGATTGCTTTCTTTATAAATAGTGTATGCCTCGTCAAGTGACGCATCGGCTTTTAAACCAAATTGCAAATAAGAACTCATTATTTTATCTTTTGCATATCCATTTGGAAGTGCGGCATCTACTTTCTTTAAGTATAAAAGAGTCTCGTTCCCATCAGGGTTTTTCGCAGTTTCTTCACTTACTAAACGATTAAAGTGGGCATTCAATAAATTCTGGTAGGCTACGGAATTACGGTAGGCTACCGTGTCCTTATAATTTATACCTTTTACCTGATCGTAAAAATTATCAGAAACCTTATAATCTTCTTTTCCCATAAAATAGCTGTGGGCATCGCTATAATTTTCAATCAATATAGCTTTTGAATAGCTATCTTCATCCTGAAGTGCATTATTGAAAACCTCGTTAGCAATATTACTGGTCAAATAAAGACTATCAAGACTTTTTTGTCTTTGGTCCACTCGTTCCAAAAAACTGTTTTCATCTAAGGTATAGAGTTCTTTATAATCGGTATTTTGTTCTTCCCAAAGAAACTTTGAAGCTAAAAGATTGTTGGTATTTGCCAAGTCGCCTGAATATTTTATAGTTTCATCAAACCCATCGGCATTTACTGTCACGGAAAGATTTTTACCTTTTTCGAGATAGATTCCGGTGCGTTCTCTACCGATATACATTTCATAAAAACCATCATTTTTTATATGAACAGTATCGGAAAAACCTCCACTTCCATCAATTGGAAGTTTGGTTTCAATAGAATTGCCTCGAATGACTACGTTGTCTGCGGTATTATTTTCTACCGTTCCGTCAATAATAGAATAGGTAGGTTTTTCTTCCTGTTTGCAAGACATAACTGCAAGCACAGAGAAAATTAGAATTATTTTTTTCATATAGAACTATTTTTTGATATGCTTGTAAAATTACAAATTGTGCAGGCATATACTTTCATTGCAGCTTAATTATTTTAAAGACTATTATAAACCTGAAATAAGCAACAAGTATTCGCTTTGAAGTGGAAGAAAACTGGAACAAAGATTAAAAATCTGTACTTTTGCAGAAATAATAGATTCCCATGCAAGAGACCCATTATATAAGTACAGAAATTCTCGATTTATCTTTAGTGAAGGAAATAATCGAAAACCATAAAACATTAGCGCTATCTGAAGAAGCGCAACTCAACATTAGAAAATCCCGCGAATACCTAATCCATAAAATGAAGGATAATGACACGCCCGTTTATGGAATAAACACAGGCTTTGGGTCTTTGTGTAACGTAAAGATTTCTGCTGAAAACCTTTCACAGTTACAAGAAAATTTAGTAATGTCTCATGCTTGTGGTACTGGTGAGTTTGTACCGAAGCCCATTATTAAATTAATGCTTTTGCTTAAAATTCAATCCTTAAGCTACGGTTATAGTGGGGTTCAGATTGAAACTGTTGAAAGGCTGATTGACTTTTATAACAATGATATCTTACCTGTAATCTATACACAAGGAAGTCTTGGCGCATCTGGTGATTTGGCTCCTTTGGCTCATCTTGCTTTACCCTTACTTGGGAAAGGGGAAGTCTACTACGGCGGAAAAAAAATTGCTTCAGCGGTAATGATCAAGAAGTTTAATTGGGAACCTATCACCCTTCAGGCAAAAGAAGGATTGGCTTTGCTAAACGGAACCCAATTTATGAGCGCTTATGGAGTTCATTGTCTTCTGAAAAGTTACAAATTATCCTATTTAGCCGATTTGATTGCAGCTATTTCAACAGATGCTTTTGATTGCAATATGAGCCCTTTTAATGCCTTGGTACATTTAGTTCGACCACATCGTGGACAAGTGAAAACTGCAGAGCAAATTTTAGAATTTTTGGAAGGAAGTGAATTAGGCCTTTCAGAAAAGAAAAACGTGCAGGATCCGTATTCCTTTCGTTGTATTCCTCAAGTGCACGGCGCAACCAAGGACACCTTGAATTTTGTACACAAGACCTTTAAAACTGAAATTAACTCAGTCACAGACAACCCTAATATTTTTATAAAAGAAGATCTTATTATTTCCGGAGGGAATTTCCACGGACAACCTTTAGCACTTGCGCTTGACTATTTAGCTATTTCAATGGCTGAACTTGGAAGTATTTCAGAAAGAAGAACCTATCAATTGGTTTCTGGACTTCGTGAATTACCGGCATTTTTAGTTAATAACCCAGGACTTAACAGTGGATTTATGATTCCACAATACACAGCGGCAAGTATCGTAAGCCAAAACAAACAATTGACAACCCCAAGTTCTGTAGATTCCATTGTTTCATCTAATGGACAAGAAGACCATGTGAGTATGGGGGCAAATGGCGCTACAAAATGCTTGCGTGTCATTGAAAACATTGAAACCATTCTCGCTATTGAACTCATGAATGCATCTCAGGCCCTTAGTTTTAGAGATTCAAAAAAATCATCTCCTTTTGTAGAATCCTTCCTAAAACCCTATCGTTCTATCGTTCCTTTTATAGAAAATGATAGAGTGATGGCGGAAGATATCCACGCCAGTGTTGCATTTTTGAAAGCTATGGATATTGATTCTGAAATAATCTTTTGCTAAATCAAATTTAAAACCATGAAACAAATTGTAGTCATTGCTAGTTTTCTAATTTTTGGAACCGCTGCTTTTTCTCAAAATTATAAACCGCTCTTGGATACTATTAATGAATGGCATGTTACCTCTTGTTATTTCGGTTGCCATACTGATGTTTATTATACCGACAGTGACACGATTGTAGATGGCAAGACTTATAAAATTTTAGATGGGTATCATTTTATTTCGCGTACCTTTTTGCTCCGTGAAGACGTTGCAAATAGAAAAGTGTATTTAAATATTGTCAATCAAGGCTTTAATGAAGATTTTTTGCTTTATGACTTTTCATTGAGCGAAGGAGACGTTTTTAATATGAAAAACCCAATAAGTCCTTTCCCTGAGGATGGAGGTGCTTTTTTACTTGATTCCATTGTTGCGAAACCTTTGGCCGATGGCAATAATTATAATCATTTTTATTTTTCACCTGCCCCCGGAAATACAACAAGTACCAACAATGCTGTTTGGATAGAAGGAGCAGGGTCTTTATCTTTAATCAATGCTCCAGGAGGTAAGCCAGATATAAACGGAGCTGGGCATTTAAGTTGTTTCTTTAAAAACACCGAAATTTTTTATGCAAACCTCGATTCTATTGATGATTGTATCCCGCTTCATTTAGGAATAAAAAAGGATAATTTGAAAAATCTCGTTGTATCAAAACAAAACAATAGCAATAATTGCCTCTTGAGCAATACGCAAGATGTAAAAAATGTAAGTGTTTTCGATATTTCTGGAAAAAGACTCCATGGAATAAATAACGAAGGACGCAACTCCATTGGAATTGATTTATCAGATTATCAAAATGGTGTGTATATAATTTTGGCCACTGGATTCGGTGACACTAAGAAATCCTTTAAAATTGTGAAATAATAAAATTGAGATTTAATTGGTGCTAGTTCGAATTAATTCTTTCACCCAATTTTTTGCATCATCTAAATAAATTGCTTAAAAGGTTTTTTAAGAAACATTTTTTCCACTTCCAGATTGCCTATATTCAATTCGTCTTTACAAACAACAGCAAAAGCTACCAAATTTTCAATTTCTGAAGTTTTTAAATAAACCATTGGATTTACCGCATAACTATTTTTTCGGTAGGTTATATAACCAAAAGGTTTGTCTTTAAAGTATTTTTCTGAAATATTTACTAAATCATCGTTATGCTCTGGCTTAACAGTAATACCTTCTTTCATGACAACCACCACAAAACTTTGAAAGACTCGAATCTCTCCAAATTCAAAATGTAGGGTTTTTACCATAGAATAAGATTACCGCACATCTAAAATAGGGTTTTTTAATTAGTTGACTTAACAATGTTTATAAAAAAAAAATCTTCCCTAGGAAAACCTAGGGAAGATTAATGGTAAGGATTGCATTAAATAACTATGATTCTGTAGTTTTCTTCTGCTTCTTTATTTTAATAGTTAGCTCGTTCGTCTTTTCATCGAGATCCATTGTTATGGCATCACCTTCCTGCAAACTGCTGTTGATTATTTCTTCTGCCAAGGCATCTTCAATATATTTCTGAATAGCCCTATTTAAAGGTCTTGCTCCATATTGTTTGTCGAAACCTTTATCGGCAATATAATCTTTGGCCTTGTCAGTAAGTTTAAGATCGTAACCTAAATCAGCAATGCGAAGGAATAATTTAGTCAATTCAATATCAATGATCTTATGAATATCCTCTCTTTCCAAAGCATTAAAGACCATCACATCATCAATACGGTTTAGGAATTCTGGAGCAAAAGTTTTCTTCAGCGCGTTCTCTATTACACTTTTAGTATGAGAGGCTTCTTGACTTTTCTTTGCGGAAGTTCCAAAACCAACACCCTGTCCGAAATCTTTAATTTGTCTAGCTCCAATGTTTGAAGTCATAATGATAATAGTGTTTCTAAAATCAATTTTTCTTCCCAGACTATCGGTTAAAAAACCATCATCCAAAACCTGAAGCAACATATTAAAAACATCTGGATGCGCTTTTTCAATTTCATCCAAAAGCACTACGGCGTAAGGTTTTCTTCTAATTTTTTCGGTTAACTGGCCACCTTCCTCATAACCAACATATCCTGGAGGTGCACCCACCAAACGGGAGATGGCAAATTTCTCCATATATTCACTCATATCAATACGGATCAACGCATTCTCCGAGTCAAACAACTCCTTGGCCAAAACCTTAGCCAATTGCGTTTTACCTACACCAGTTTGACCTAAGAAAATAAAGGAGCCAATTGGTTTGTTTGGATCTTTCAATCCTGCACGATTTCGTTGGATTGCTTTTACCACCTTTGCAACTGCTTCATCTTGTCCAACCACTTTACCTTTAATACGGTCGGGGAGGGCAGCGAGTTTTTTGCTTTCCGTTTGTGCAATTCTATTCACTGGAACGCCAGTCATCATGGAAACTACTTCTGCAACGTCTTCTTCAGAAACTGTTTCTTTATGAAGTTTAGAATCTGCTTCCCATTTTTCTTGATGTGTAGCAAGATCTTTTTCAAGGTTCTTTTCGTCATCGCGAAGTTTTGCTGCCTCTTCGTATTTCTGTTTCTTGACCACAGTGTTTTTTAGTTCCCGTACTTCTTCTAATTGTTTTTCAATTTGCAAGATTTTTTCAGGTACGTGGATATTGGTGATATGAACGCGCGATCCAGCTTCATCTAAAGCATCAATAGCTTTGTCTGGAAGAAAGCGCTCGGTCATATATCTATTGGTAAGCTTAACACAAGCAATTATTGCATCGTCAGTATAGATAACATTGTGATGTGCTTCATATTTATCTTTTATATTCTGAAGGATTTCAACAGTTTCTTCAACCGTTGTTGGTTCTACCAGAACTTTCTGGAAACGTCTTTCTAGTGCTCCATCCTTTTCAATATATTGGCGATATTCATCTAAAGTGGTTGCACCTATACATTGAATTTCACCTCTGGCCAATGCTGGTTTAAACATATTGGAAGCATCCAAGGAGCCTGTTGCGCCACCGGCACCAACAATAGTATGGATTTCATCTATAAAAAGAATAATATCTTCATTCTTTTCAAGTTCGTTCATAACCGCTTTCATCCGTTCCTCGAACTGTCCGCGATATTTAGTTCCCGCTACAAGGCTCGCCAAATCTAAAGTTACAACTCTTTTGTCATAGAGAATACGCGATACCTTTCTTTGGATAATACGCAAAGCCAAACCTTCGGCAATTGCAGATTTACCAACTCCAGGTTCACCAATCAACAATGGGTTGTTCTTTTTTCTTCGGCTTAGAATTTGGGAAACACGTTGAATTTCACTTTCGCGACCCACCACTGGATCTAGTTTTCCATCTTCGGCCATAGCTGTTAAATCTCTTCCGAAGTTATCTAAAACAGGCGTCTTTGACTTTTTATTCGTTTTTGCCGTGGTTCCGGCAAACAAATTCTCTTTGTTGGCATCATCCGAAGATGTATCATCATCATTTGGAAATGATTCGGCTCTGGGAGATTCTATATAATCATCATCATTTGTTATCATAAGTTTGAATTGGTCTTTAACAGCGTCATAGTCAACCTTCATTTTGTTCAACAATTTTGTTGTGGGGTCATTTTCGTTCCGCAGAATACACAAAAGCAAATGTGCGGTATTAATAGAATTACTCTGAAAAAGCTTGGCCTCCAAAAATGTAGTCTTCAGCGCTCTTTCCGCTTGGCGGGTGAGATGAAGGTTCTTTTTATCGTTTGTGTTTGTTGTAACCCCTGGAGTTGCAGGGCTCAATATTTCAACCTTTCTTCTTAAATGGTTTAAATCTATGGCTAACGCATTGAGAATGCTCACCGCTTTGCCATTGCCATCTCTTAATAAACCGAGCATTAAATGCTCAGTACCAATAAAATCGTGACCTAAGCGAAGAGCTTCTTCTTTGCTGTAAGCTATTACATCTTTTACTCTGGGGGAAAAATTATCATCCATATCTTAAATATCCTCTCTTCTTTTTTAAACTACTAAATTAACCAAAATAGGACAAAAACTGTTCCTCTTTCAGATCATTTTAGTAAAAGGACAAAATATATGCTGGAACTCAAAGTTTTTCCATAGATACTTATTAACGATTTAGCCCCCCATTTTTGTTAATAAAAAGGCGAATAAGTACTCGTAAAAACCCCATTAAGCCTACGAAAATATGTATCTTGCTCCATTAGTTTAATAACGATAATTAATTCTATTTTTTATGACTGAAGGTGAGAAAGTGATCCCTATAAACATTGAAGATGAAATGAAATCTGCCTACATCGATTATTCGATGTCGGTCATAGTGTCACGTGCGCTGCCAGATGTGCGGGATGGGATGAAACCGGTACACAGAAGGGTTTTGTTCGGGATGCACGAATTAGGAATACGAGCGACCGGCTCGCATAAAAAGTCTGCAAGAATTGTGGGGGAAGTTCTCGGTAAATATCACCCTCATGGTGATACGTCCGTTTATGATGCCATGGTGCGAATGGCCCAAGAATGGAGTTTGCGCTATCTATTAGTAGACGGCCAAGGTAACTTCGGTTCTGTTGATGGCGATAGTCCTGCAGCAATGCGATATACTGAGGCTCGTATGCAGAAAATTTCTGAAGATATGCTGGCAGATATTGATAAGGACACAGTAGATCACCAATTGAATTTTGATGACACCTTGAAAGAACCAACTGTGCTACCAACACGGGTTCCAGGACTTTTAATAAATGGAGCATCTGGAATTGCCGTAGGTATGGCAACCAATATGCCGCCACATAACTTAACTGAAGTTATAGACGGAACCATTGCCTATATTGAAGATAATGACATAGATATTGATGGCTTGATGCAACACATCAAAGCTCCAGATTTTCCTACCGGCGGAATTATTTATGGATATGAAGGCGTGCGAGAAGCGTTCCATACGGGCCGTGGTCGTGTAGTTATGCGAGCGAGAGCTACTTTTGAAGAAGTAAAGGGTAGAGAATGTATTATTGTTACTGAGATTCCATATCAAGTAAACAAGGCGGACATGATTAAGAAGACCGCAGATATGGTAAACGACAAGAAGATAGAGGGCATTGCAAATATTCGTGACGAAAGTGATAGAAATGGAATGCGCATTGTTTACATCTTAAAACGAGATGCAATCCCAAACATTGTTTTAAACACCTTATATAAATACACTGCATTGCAGTCCAGTTTCAGTGTGAACAATATCGCACTGGTAAAAGGACGGCCGCAAATGCTAAACTTAAAGGAGCTGATCCATTATTTTGTGGAACACCGCCACGAAGTTGTAGTTCGCCGTACGGAATATCTACTTCGAAAAGCAGAGGAACGCGCCCATATTTTAGAAGGATTAATTATTGCTTCAGATAATATTGACGAAGTGATTCGCTTAATCCGCGCTTCTTCCAATGCCGATGAAGCCAGAGGGAAGCTGATTGAAGCCTTTAAGCTAAGTGAAATTCAAGCCAAGGCCATTGTTGAAATGCGTTTACGCCAATTAACAGGTCTAGAACAAGATAAGCTTAGAACGGAGTATGAAGAATTGATGAAAACAATTCAAGATTACCGAGATATTCTAGCTAGTAAGGAACGTAGAATGCAAATTATAAAAGAAGAACTTGAAGAAATTCGCACTAAATATGGTGACGAACGCCGTTCTACTATAGAATATGCAGGTGGTGACGTTAGCATAACCGATTTAATTGCTGATGAGCAAGTGGTAATAACCATTTCGCACGCAGGTTATATTAAGCGCACATCGCTTTCAGAATATAAAACACAGAATAGAGGCGGAGTTGGCCAAAAAGCTTCATCTACACGAAATGAAGATTTCTTGGAATATCTATTTGTGGGTACCAACCACCAATATATGTTGTTTTTCACCCAAAAGGGAAAATGCTTTTGGATGCGTGTTTTCGAAATTCCTGAGGGATCTAGAACATCAAAAGGTAGAGCCATTCAGAACTTAATAAATATTGAGCCAGATGATAAAGTGAATGCTTTTATCTGTACCCAAGATTTAAAAGATGAAGAATACATCAATAGTCACTACGTGATTATGGCAACTAAAAAGGGGCAAGTCAAGAAAACGCCTTTAGAGCAATATTCACGTCCACGAACCAACGGTATCAATGCCATAACAATTCGCGAAGACGATGAATTGCTTGAAGCAAAACTTACAACGGGCGACAGTCAAGTAATGCTCGCGGTACGTTCAGGAAAAGCAATTCGCTTTGAAGAGGAGAAAACAAGACCAATGGGTAGAAACGCTTCCGGAGTTCGCGGAATTACCTTAGGTGATGAAAACGACGAAGTTATAGGAATGATTGCGGTAAATCCAGGTGATTCAGATATACTTGTTGTTTCTGAAAACGGTTACGGTAAAAGATCTTTAATTGATGACTATAGAATCACCAACCGTGGTGGAAAAGGAGTAAAAACTATTAATATTACAGAAAAAACCGGTAAATTAGTAGCCATTAAAAATGTAACCGACGAAGATGATTTAATGATTATCAACAAATCTGGCATTGCTATTAGAATGGCAGTTGCAAATCTTCGCGTTATGGGGCGCGCTACTCAGGGCGTTCGTTTAATAAAAGTAAGAGAGGACGATGCCATTGCTGCAGTTGCAAAAGCAATGAAAGAGGATGAAGAAGATATTGAGGACATTGAAATTGAAGGTGAAACTACCGACGAAAACAATAATGGCACCACTCTTGATAATGATGGAACTCAAACCGAAAATAACGATTAAACTTTAACACATGAAAAAACGAATTCTAATAACAGGACTGGCTTTTGTATCTGCTATTTCATTTGGTCAAAAGAAAGAAATCAGAAAAGCTGAAAAATCAATAAAGTCAAACTCCTATAATGAAGCCTTAGACTATCTTAACGAGGCAGAACCTATGATTGGCTCTGTAGACAACTCCATGAAAGCGCAATATTTCGGATTAAAAGGCGAAGCTCTTTTGGGCTCTGCAGGCTCCGATTTCGCAAAATTGAAAGGTGCCGCTTCAGCTTTTGCCGAAGCAATTTCACTTGACCCGAAAATGCAGGAGCAATTGGCACCTCAATTAAAAAACCTACGTGCAGCTTTAATAAATGGAGCAGTGGCAGATCAAAAAGCAGAGCGTTATGAACTAGCTACGGAAAAGCTTTACACGAGTTATACGGTCTCTAAAGATAATTCCGATCTGTATTTCGCTGCCGCAAATGCGGTTACTGGAAAGGATTACGATGCTGCTTTAAAGTATTATCAAATGTTACTTGATGCTGGATATACGGGAGAAACTGAAGAGTTCGTAGCCACCAATAAAGAAACTGGAGAAGTAGAATCTTTTGATTCTGAAAATCTAAGAAACATTGCCGTTAAAGCTGGTCAATACATTAAACCTGAAACAAGTGTATCTGAATCCAGAAAAGGTGAAATCCTTCGTAATATGACCTTGATTTATATTGAAAAAGATGATGACGAAAAAGCGGTAAGTTTAATGAAAGAAGCTCGCGCTGAAAACCCAAATGATGTTTACCTTATGCGCGCAGATGCCGATATGAGTTATAAAATGGGCGATGTAGCAAGATATAATAAATTGATGAGTGAAATTGTGGCCTCCGACCCAGAAAATCCAGAAATCTATTTCAACCTAGGTGTTGGAAGTGCAGATATAGGAGATAAGGAGAAAGCAATTGAATATTATAAAAAAGCTTTGGAATTGAGACCTGATTATAATGGAGCCTTAATAAATTTAGCTGTTTTAAAACTTTCTGGAGAAAACGAACTCGTTGAAAAAATGAATAGTCTTGGAAGTTCTGCCGCTGATAATAAGAAATACGATGCACTCAAGCAGGAACGAAAAGATCTTTATATGGAAACTATTCCTTATTTAGAAAAAGCACATAAACTTGATCCAAATAATGTGGAAGTTATTAGAACTTTAATGAATATGTACGGTCAAGTGGGAGACGATTCAAAATTTAAGGAATTGAAGGCCAAGCTTGAGGCTTTAGAGACTAAAGGATAATATAGTTATCTAATTATAAAAAGTAAAAAGCCCCTGATCGATCAGGGGCTTTTTACTTTTAGATTAATTTTTTTTAAAACGCCATTTAAAAATCCAGCTGGTATTAGATAATCCGTTTTATAACTCGAAGCTTATGGGTGTGATTCCGAACCTCATAATTAAAAATCCCACTATGATCCAGTCTGTCAATACGTACTTTTCCGTGGGCGTGAATAATGTAATTATCTTTCATTATAATACCAACGTGCGTGATTTTTCCTTCTTCATTGTCAAAAAATGCCAAATCACCAGGTTCACTTTCTTCAATAAAACTTAACGCTTCTCCCTGCGTTGCTTGCTGACTGGCATCGCGCAATAATCTATGGCCGTTCAACTTGTAAACCATTTGCGTAAAACCACTGCAATCAATTCCGAAAGGGGTTTTTCCTCCCCATAAATAAGGACTGTTTAAATAGAGTAGGGCAGTTTCAATTAAATGCTTCTTCGGAAGAAGTTTTGAAAGCGATCTTCCTTCAAATTTATGGTTAAAATATTCTGAAGAAGAAATAGTACTTCCCAGGCAGATTGAGAACAATTGCTTATCTAAACCCGTTACAAAATCGACCAAATCTGAAGAAAGCTTAACCGCTTTATTTTCAAAATTTGAATAATCCTTTTCAGAAATACTTATGTATTGTTTGTTATCAATCCAGCCTTCATAGCCATCAAATGCCAAACGGATGCGACTCCACTTTTTTCGAATTTCCAAAACTTTGAAATGTTCGCCATAAAGTAATTGCGTCACCATTTCACTCATATCTGAAGCTTCCGCTCGAATAGGGACAATGCTTAAATTACAGATACCGTAATCCATTTAGAAATTGTTGATAACAGTTACGGTTCTATTTAAATTCTTTCAATTACCATTGCAGATGCACCACCACCGCCATTACAGATTGCTGCGGCACCAATTTTAGCATCATTTTGCTTTAACACATTTAGAAGTGTTATCAAGATACGAACGCCGCTACATCCTAATGGGTGCCCTAAAGAAACAGCACCACCGTTAACATTTACGTTGCTATCATCAAGACCCAATATTTTCATATTGGCAAGTCCCACCACTGAAAAGGCTTCATTAAATTCAAAATAATCAACATCTTTAATATCAATTCCAGCTTTGGCAATCGCTTTAGGAAGGGCTTTTGCTGGAGCCGTTGTAAACCATTTTGGTTCTTGAGCGGCATCGGCGTAACCTTTTATATAAGCTAATGGAGTAAGGCCTAATTCCTTTGCTTTTGCTTCACTCATCAAAACCACAGCACCTGCACCGTCATTTATTGTTGATGAATTGGCAGCAGTAACAGTTCCATCTTTTGTAAATGCCGGACGCAGAGAAGAAATCTTGTCCATTCTAACATTTTTAAACTCTTCGTCTTCAGAAACTACAACTGGTTCACCACGGCGCTGTGGCACTTCCACAGGAACAACTTCCTCATTAAATTTTCCATCGGCCCAAGCTTTTGCGGAACGTTCATAGGACTTAACTGCGAACGCATCTTGGTCTTCTCGTGAAAAACTATATTCTGTTGCGCATAAATCGGCACAGGTTCCCATTGCGTTATTATCATAAGCATCTACCAAACCATCTTTTTGCATCCCATCTATCAAAGTAGCTGGACCAAATTTTGTTCCCTTACGCATATGAACGTAATGTGGAATATTGCTCATGCTTTCCATTCCACCAGCAACCACTATATCGGCATCACCAAGAGCTATTGCTTGAGCAGCCTGTATTACCGCTTTCATTCCTGAAGCACATACTTTATTAATTGTTGTAGCGGGAACATCCTCAGACAATCCAGCACCTAAAGCAGCTTGCCGTGCGGGAGCTTGCCCAACACCAGCTTGTACTACATTACCCATATAAACTTCCTGCACCAATTTTGGATCAAGATTTATTTTTTCTAAGGAAGCTTTTATTGCGGCAGAACCCAATTGAGTTGCCGTTAATGATGAAAGACTGCCCATAAAACTTCCAATTGGAGTTCTGATTGCGGATACTATAACTACTTTATTACTCATGCTACTGTTTTTTATATTTGAAATAAGGACTGCGAAATTACATATTTCTAACTTAAATATCAATCTTTGCAGGTAATGGTTTTGGGATAACTCATTCCTTATTTATACCTTTACTACAAGTTATAATTTTATGAAGAACCTTTTTTCTTTGTTCGCAAAAAATCAATCCCTTATTTATAAGGTTTTTCTTTTCATATTTTCTACGCTATTAGTTATTTATTTTCTGCCGAAAGGAGGGCAATTTAAGTATAATTTCCAAAAAGGAAAGCCTTGGCAGTATGAAAACCTTTATGCGCCCTTCAGTTTCACCATTAAAAAAGATGAGGACACTCTTAAAAAGGAAAGGGAAAAAATTAGAGCCAATGCTGTCCCGTATTTTGAATATGACAGTGAAGTACAGCAGGAAGTTGTAGAAGATTTCCAAAACAACCTAAAAACAACATATATAGACAGCCTTTATACCACTCCGGCACGGACGGTTGAAAGATTGGGAGAACGCTTTATTGCCGATGCCTATAAAAACGGGGTTACTGATGAAATCCACGCGTATGATGGTGACAGGCTTATTTACCTAAAAAAGGGGAATGAGATTGCGGAACGCACCTATTCGCAGATTTTTAAGAAAGACAATCTCAATAAAAAAGTTCGGGATCTCGTAGAAAAGAGTAAAACCGAAGATATTCAAGCGCTGCTCTATACCATTTTAAGTGAAGTAATAACCTCCAACGTAAAACTCAATTCTAAATTAACTGAAACGGCTATAAATGCTGAAATAAAAGCATTAAACCCCAACAGGGGAGTCATTGAAAAAGGTGGTAGAATTATTGCCAAAGGTGAAGTTGTTGAGGGTGATAAGTTTCAGATATTAAATTCATTAAAAGCTGAATTTGACAGTCAGATTTGGAGCAAGAACAATTATTTGTGGTTGCTGGTGGGGTATTCCATGCTTGTTTCACTGGTGTTTTTAATGCTTTTTCTATTTCTGAAAAATTACAGACCTTATATATACAACAACAATACAAAGGTCACATTTATATTTTTCAACATCTTTTTGATGGTTTTTCTAACCACATTAGTGTTGAAAGTACACGCAGACTATGTTTACGTGGTGCCTATCTGTATCCTGCCGCTTATACTAAAAGCATTTTTCGATCCGCGCGTCGGGCTATTTGTCCACGTTTTGACCATTCTTTTGCTCGGTTTTATAGTTCCCAACAGTTTTGAATATATGTTCCTGCAGTTTATTGCAGGTATTGTTACAATTCTTACTGTTTCAGAATTGTATAAAAGAGCCAATCTCTTTATTTCTGTTGGACAGATAACCTTGATTTATATTCTCGGTTATTTCGCCTTTTTCGTTATTCAGGAAGGTAACATCCAGACAATGGAATGGCAGAATTTCCAGTATTTCATTCTCTGCGGTTTGGCAACACTTTTTGCGCATCCATTGATTTATTTTTATGAAAAGATTTTCGGTTTGGTTTCAGATGTTTCCCTGTTAGAACTGAGCGATACCAATTCAAAGTTATTAAAGGAACTATCAAACAAAGCACCGGGAACGTTTCACCATTCCTTAAACGTCGCGAATCTAGCTGAAGCTTCCGCAAATGAGATTGGAGCCAACAGTATGTTGGTCAGGGTAGGAGCACTGTATCACGATGTGGGAAAAATGTTGAACCCCACCATGTTTACTGAAAATCAGGCAAACTCAGTTAATTCTCATAATGAACTGGATCCAAAAGAAAGTGCCAAAATAATTATAGACCATGTAATTAAAGGAATAGAAATAGCCAGAAAGCACAACCTACCAGATCGCGTGATTGATTTTATACGAACCCATCACGGAACGAGTCTCGTTTATTATTTTTACAGAAAGGAAAGAGAGCAACTGGGAGAGGCTAACAAGGAAGATTTTATTTATCCAGGCCCAATACCATTTTCAAAAGAAACCGCAATCCTGATGATGGCCGACAGTGTAGAAGCGGCCAGTAAAAGTTTAAAAGAACCTTCTTCCTCAATTATTGATGAGTTTGTTGAAAAGATAATCAACAATCAAATGGCGCAAGGTCAGTTTTTAAATGCCAATATTACCCTCAAGGAAATAGAAATGATCAAGAAGGTGCTGAAAAAGAAATTGAACAATATTTACCATTTGAGGGTGGAATATCCGGAATAGATTATTTTAAAGTCATTTTTTGAGTTTGCAATATGCTCATAATTAGGTCAATTAAATTTTATAAAAAAAACGTGATTTTTTGTTTGGGTTGTATCATTAATAAATCTATATTTGCACTCGCATTTGAGGATGCACGTTCATAAAAAAATTGGAGAGGTGCCGGAGTGGTAACGGAGCAGATTGCTAATCTGTCGACGGGTAACCGTCGCCAGGGTTCGAGTCCCTGTCTCTCCGCATTGACATAAAAACAAATAGAATTTCTAAGTTGCCGGATTTAGAATAAGTTTTTAATGTTTTAAGTGTTAAAGTTCGAAAGAACTTTTTCGGGGTGTAGCGTAGCCCGGTTATCGCGCCTGCTTTGGGAGCAGGAGGTCGCAGGTTCGAATCCTGCCACCCCGACAAAAAGCCGGACAATTAAACATTGTTCGGCTTTTTTATTTTTAATGGTAATTGTTACATCGCTCAGCTGTATAGAGCATCCCGATTTCTAATCGGGACGATCCCAACAGAGTCTGATTAAAAAAATAATGGTCGCATAGCTCAGCTGGATAGAGCACCTGCCTTCTAAGCAGGCGGTCGAAGGTTCGAATCCTTCTGCGATCACTTATAAATCAAACGGTTAACGCTTAATTGAGTTAACCGTTTTTTTGTGTGTTAGCAAAATGTTAGCAAAAGAGGGGGTTAAAACTAAATATAAAGTAATTTATCAACAAGATGGGTATAGTTATTTTCCGTGATGCGTAGATTGATTAATCTTGATAGAAGTCTAAAGTATTATCAGTTTCTATATAGTTCTTATAAGATGAAATTAAACGTCCTATTTCGAATCTTATCATGCTTTCATCAATATTCATTGGGTTGTTTTTAGTAAAACTTCTAGACTCATAAAATTCTTCTGGTGTAATGCTAATCTTGCAAGCATTATCTTTTACTTGAATCTTAATTATTGCATATATACTATTAATCGGGACTTTTATGCCGTTTTGTTCTTTAAAGGTTTCTTTTAAAAGATATCTTCCAGTAACAATTCCAGTTTCTTTGTCAGAAAATTGAACCACGCTTTTTGCTGAAACGAAGGTTTCGACCATCCAGTTATTGGATTTTATATATAAATCATCTTTATTTTCCTCAATTGTCATTGTTTCGGAAATAGTTCCAATATTTACAACTGGCTGAGGTGCTTTACAGCTAAATACTGTAATTGATAAAATTAGAAATGTAAAAAAAACTTTCATTTTGAAATATTTAACGGTTAGATTTTAACAAATGTAGTTAATTCGGACGTTTAAAATACTTCTTATTTTTTAGTCAATATAAAACCGCCTTCAAACTATTAAAGTTTAGAAGCGGTCTACATAATAAATACTTTCAATCTATTCCAAAGGATCAGTTATAAATAAAGGTATATTTTCAGAATCTTTATATTTTTCTAAAAAGTAAATAATCTCTTCTTTGGTTTCCTCATCAATAAAGATATTATAACCCTCTGCAAGTATCCGTTTTAACTGATCCATCTTTAAAGGTTTGGATTTTATAAAATATATTAATTCGTTTATTGAGTTTATCTCTACTTGCATTTTTGTTAATGTTCGATTGTCTTAAATACAATTCTTACAGGCTCTCGCTTTGTAACATCGGTTTTTAGTTCCGTTGCTTTAAGAGTAGGTAAAATAAATTTAGATAACTGCAATACTATCTTTAAGCGGTCTATCGGCTCCAAAGAATCCAAATCGTCTTGAAATTTTGAAATATTATTTTCTACCAATTCCCTGAATTTATCCCGTACTTCTGCTGTGGCTTTGTTTTGGCTCCCTTTTGGTCTTCCTGCTTTTGTATCCATTTTTAATAAATTAAGTATTGTTTATTCGATTTTAGTGGGTTATACTGATTTGAAAAGCTTTGATTAATCAAAACGTTTTCAAGAAGTCCAGTATATTAATTCTCTTAGTTTGTTGGCTGTTGGTGGTTCTTTAATATATTCAGGACAATACCATTTAACCTTGCACCTCTCTGAAGCCTGTATAAATGTACTTTCCAAACTTTTACACTCCATTTCAACTCCCGCAATTTTTTTTCTAAGATCTGCAACTCTGTTTCTAAGTTTTTTAATTCTGTCATCTTCTTGGGTTTTAATAAGTTCCTGTTCTTCCTGCTTATCGGGCTGAGGTGCTTCAAATTTTTCAACTGGTTCAGGTTTTGGATATTCTTTTAATTTTCTGAATTGTTGCCAGTCCAATTTTATAAGATAGTCCGCAATATCCTTTCCCTGGTCTTTGTCCTCCTCAGGGGCTAACTGTTCCAAAAGATCAGAAACGGTAAAGCGTGCGCCCTCTAACTGCTCTTGTATCTCTTGGGCTTTGTTGCTCCATAGATTAAAAGCTTTTCCGTCTTGTGATAAGTCAGGAAATAAATAGACGTTTCTGCCTTTTAGAGCTTTGCATTTTTCAAGGTTTAAACTGCTCAGATTATAAACTGCTAAACAAACAATATTTGAAGTTTCAGGAAATCCGAAATATAATGTTCCATAAATAGCGGTCTTGGGTGCTTCAAATAAGAAAACTTTTGCGCTTTGGTATTGTTTTAAAAAGTGTTCCCCAAACAAGCAAGAAACCTTTATTTCATTGTTATTATAAGCGGTTAACCATTGGGGCAAAGGCTTTGATTTTCTAATGTGGTGCTTTTCAATTATTGAATGTAAAAAGTCCGTGCCTGTGGTGTGGTTTGTTTTATCAAATTGCTTTACTTGAATAGTTCTAATATTATTTTCAATATCAATAAAGGGAAATGTAACCGCTCCTGATCGGTAACTGTTCTTAATTGTTCCCAATCGGTATAATGAAATAACACTCTCAATATCCTGCACCTGAAAAGGAAAGGGAACGTTTAAAAGTAGGTTTTGAATAAATGTGTTTTTGTCATAACCCGATAAGGTTTGTTTCAGCACCTCGACTGGTATAAATACGGTTATAAGTTTTGGCCTTCGTTTTATGGTTGGTCGCTGAGGTTTCCAGTCAGTTTGTATTCCGTTTTTCTGCTCCTGTATATTTTTTGCGTAGCCGTCTGTATAGGGGTCTAAAAAATAATGTCCATCCCCTTTATCACAACGTCCGTAAACATCGGGTAAATATTCCCCTATTTCAGTATCAAGAAATTTTACAAATCGTTTCTTTCCACATTCAGGACAAAGATGTTTTTTACTGCTTTTATCTAATATGTATCTGTACTCTTTATTCATCGGTTTACGGTTTAAACTGGTTTACTAAACTTTGCCTATTATCGGTTTAACAGTTTAAAAGCGTATATAACGCTTTAAACTAAACCGTACTTAAAAGAAATTGTTTTGATCTTCTAAACCTTGATACTCTCCTAAGAAGTAAGGGGCTTTAGCTTTTTCCTGTTTTAACCAATCATTATTTTTGCAAATCGTTATTAACTCCTTCGCTCTATTGTCGCCTAATGGTTTTTGAAATTGCTTTTTGTAGGCTATTTGTATTTGAATCCTTAAATCTGAATATGTGAAACTTTCGCCCTTGCTGAATACTTCAGTTAATAATTGAAACTTTTTATAATCTTCTAAATCTGAAATATCAAATTTGTTCTTTTTGGTTTCGGTTCTTATTTCAAAGTCTTCAACTAATATTGGTATATCATCTTCGCTTATTTCAAATGCGAACGGCTCAGGCTCTTTGTTTCGGCAATACTCAGCTTCCACAATTGAAATATCTTTATCCTGTGCGTTTTTGGTAATGGATAAAACGGTTTCAGCTTTGTTTTGTAATTCCGTACCAATATGCCCTCTTGCGTTATTGTCACCTTTGTTTTGGTGCAATACCGTTACAATGTGCATTTCCTTTTCCTCAGTCCATTTCAATAACTTACTGGCGATCATCGTGGCTTCTGCTTCGTCATTTATGGAGGTTACTAAATCCTTAATTCCATCAATAACCACAAAGCCCACATTATCGGTATTATAAATAGCGTGTTCAATTATTTTAAGACGTTCACTTGGGTTTTTGCTTCTTAAATGGTAAACCTTTAAATCTTCGGGAATATCAATATTAATCTGTCTGCAAATACGTTTTAAAGCTAACTGTACGTGGTACTTTCCTTGTTCAGTATCAAAGTATAGTACCTTTCTTTTATCGAACGGTAAACGCCCTGCAAATTGATTAAGTAGTAAATCTTTATTGAGTACTGCGGAAACGGCAATATTGATAAAATAGGATTTTCGGCTTTTTGCTTTTCCAATTATTAAAGAAAAGTTTCCAAGTGTTCCAAGTATGGCTGTATCGTTATCGTTTTCCTGCACCCAAGCGATTTTAGGCGGTTTCAGTTCATCGGTCGCCCTTACTTCCAATCTCTTCAAAACCTCGTTTAAATCGCTTGTATCGGGTTCTTTTTTTAGTGCCTCACTTAGTCCGTGAATATGTTTTATAAAAGTTTCAGGACTGTTCAAGTCTTCAAATTGTGGGTTTAATTTCTTCGCTTCCATATCCTAACTATCGTTTGAAGTTGAAACGTAAAAACCTGCCTTTTTTGTTGAAACTTTACAAGGGGCTTTACCTATAAACCTAATTTTACCTTCTCTGGTTAATATTGAAAAAACCTTACAAATATTTGTACGTTTTATTCCGGTATCAACAAAAACCATTAGCATCGTCTTTGGATTGTTGGATATAGCTTTTAATGCTACTTCCTTTTGTGTGCTACATTTCGTATCTTTAGCCTGTCTTTTATGCGGGCTGTTCATTTGGTTATTTTCCATTGTTCAGCCCTTTTTTATTGGTTCTTAAATACGTGTGCGCTTCTGCTTCAATTTCAGCGTTTGTTTTTTGTCGTCCGTCTTTCAAATACTCCAAAAGCTCTTTCCTTGAAAAGTACAGGCGTTTCCCTCTTTTCATATAAGGAAGTTCGCCCCTGCTTACTTTACTGTAAATAGTGGGAATTGATAAGCTGAAAAATTCGGCTGTTTCCTGAACAGTAAGAAGGCGTTCAGGGTTTTCGGTTGGTTGGTGTTTCTCAGTTATTAATAGGGTTAATTCCCTAACTTTTTCTGTTAGGACTGAAACCGCTTCTGGTAACTGATCAAAAGTTAAATCTACATTCATTACAAAGTATTTTAGTTGTTAATACTTTGTAAAGGTCGTTTGAGGTTCAGGGCTGTAACTGGTTATAACCGGTTACAAGTTTAGATAATCATTGTTTTGTATAGTGTTTCTTAATCGTTCGGCTTCCCCTTTTGGATTCTCTTGTTTTGCTTTAGGCAGGTAAGAAATAACCTTTTCAATATCTTTGAGTAAATTTCTGTCTTTGGTTTTACTGTCACTTGAATTGCGATCAGTTGATAAGGCATATTTATTATAGTTCTGGTAAAGTTTTTCGCCTGAGGTATGCCCGAATTTCTCAGCAATACTATTGCCATTTTCTCTTGTTATGTGGTCACCATTGTAAATATAAAGTAGTGCAACTTGCTTTAAAGTTAGTTCGGGTTTGGTTTTAGTTTGCTGGTTTTTATTAATGTTTAAATACTCTTCCAAATAAATCTTTATTTTTTGAAGAAGACCAATTTGTTCCATTTCCTTCTCAAGTGAGAAAGGATGTAAAAAATTAATAGATTCGTGATGTTTAAGAACAATCTCATTTAAATTTATTACTTCCATATAATCTGCATCATCACTTCCTATATTATATGCGTTAGATATTACTTTATATTGATTAACGTTTCTTATAAAATATTTTACTATCCTATATTCTTCTTCATTTATTTTCAGTTTAGGTAAATCCCAATTTCTTTCAATATAAAATTTGATGAAAAATAATATTTCCTTATCTGTTAATCTTAAAAGAGTTTCAGAATACTGCTTTTCAATTTCGGATTGCAACTGTCTATAAAATAAATTTAAGGTGAAATTATCAGGATATTTTTTTAATAAATATTGAATAACCTCTGCCATTGGAATATTGATATTGGATATTTTAGCAATTACATCTTTTTCCATTATCTAATACGCTTTTAAAAATCTAATAAATTACTTCCAATTTGCTTTTTTGTTTCATCTTCAAAGCCTGCAAAATAGCCCTGAGTTGTTTTGGTGTTTGTATGTCCTACAGCTTCGCCTACCTGCTCCATACTTGCTCCTTTTCGTATTGCCATAGTTGTAAACGAATGCCGTGCCCAATAGCTTGATACCTTTTCTATTATTCCGTTGTCTTTGGCGTATTTTAAAAAGTGTTGATTGTTCAATCTTATAAAGTTCTTTACTTTTCTGTATTGCTGTTCAGCTGTTTCGGTACGGCTCAGAATATTGAAAATATAATCGTTTGGACTTCCGTTGGGGTTACCGTACTGATATAAAATATCAATAGCGTAAGGGTCAGGGTAAACTGTTATCGGGCTGAGGTCTTTAACGCTCTTAGCAGTTTTTGCTCTTATAAACTCAATCTTTTCGCCATCAAAATCTTTACATTTTAAATGCAGTAGGTCTTTAAAATTCATTCCATTGCACAAGTAAGAGAAAAACCAAAAGGCTTTGGCTTGTATCTGTTCAGGTGTTTTTGGCGTTCCGGTAAATAGGGTTTTTAATTGCTGAGGTGTAAGGGCTTTTTTTACCTTTTTAGGCGTAGGGATTTGATATTTGCGTTTTCCGAATGGGTACAGTTCTTTTGAAACGGTTTTATCTTCAATTGCATCGTTAAAAACAGTCCTTAGAGTTCTTGAATAAATGCCAACGGTGGTAAGGCTTTTCTCTTCATCTTCAATACAAAACTTTTCAAACTGATCAAGCCAAGAAACGGTAACATCTACAAAGTTTAAATTCGGCTTCTTATGAAACCTCAGCAAGCATTTTAAAGCGGTTTCGTAGTTCTTGGCAGTACTTATGCCATCACGTTTTAAACAGGCTTCTATCTTTTTTGAAAAGTAGTAATTTACATTTTTGTCGGTGGTGGTTTTATTGAACATAAGACGTTCAAAATCTTCAAAATTGAAGGCGTTTAAACTTCCCGCTACTTTGTCCGCTTTGGTTAATAATGCCATCATTTCCTTTCGGACTGGTTTAAATTCCTTTCGAGGTTTAACCGTTTCCCAAGTGCTTGTATAATCCTTTTCAGTAAATGCAAATTTTGTAGCGTAGTATTTGCGCTTTTGTGAAGGTTTAAAATAGACTTGTAATGCTACTTTGAAATTTCCGTTTTTGTCTGCTCTTGAAGTATTAAAGAAAAATGAAATACTTACATCTTCGTTGTCTTTTGCCATTGTCTTTTATGCTTAAAATTATCCCGCTAAATGCTGTTAGCAAATTGTTAGCAAAATGTTAGCATAAAACTACGTAATAACACAAAGTAAAAAAGTAGTATAAAAGCTTGTAAAGTATTGCTATATTTGCATTTACAAAGATAACCATTAATATCACAAAACAAACAAATAGGGTTAATATCTAACTTCTAAGCAGGCGGTCCCAGGTTCGAATCCTGGTGCGATCACATTCAATCCCCTACAAACTAGGGGATTTTTTGTATGAAATATTTAGTTTATATATTATATTCTGCTGCAATTGACAAATATTATATTGGCCATACAGGAGAACCAATGGACGAACGCCTAAGAAAACATTTATCTAACCATTCGGGATACACAGCCAAAGCAAAAGATTGGTCATTGAGGTACAATGAAGAATATTCTACCAAAGCAGAAGCGTATGCCAGAGAGCGAGAAATTAAAAAGAAGAAATCTAGAAAATATATTCAAAACCAAATTAGCTCAGCCGGATAGAGCATCCCGATTTCCAATCGGGACGGTCCCAGGTTCGAATCCTGGTGCGATCACATTCAATCCCCTACAAACTAGGGGGTTTTTTGTATGAGATATTTAGTTTATATATTATATTCCGAAGAGTTGAATCGATTCTATATTGGTCATACTAGAGAGTCAATAAATGAACGTTTAAGAAAACATCTTTCGGCTCATTCCGGATACACATCCAAAGCAAAAGATTGGATATTAAAATATACCGAAACTTTTGACTGCAAGAAGAAGGCGTATGCTCGTGAGCTTTACATAAAAAAACAAAAATCCGTAAAATTCATTCTTGCTCTCATCAACTCAGCTGGATAGAGCATCCCGATTTTCTATCGGGACGGTCCCAGGTTCGAATCCTTCTACGATCACATTCAATCTCCTACTTATTAGGGGATTTTTTGTTTTTATACCTTAAACCTTAGAACAAACTATCATTTCCTTTCTATCCTCCATATTCGTTACAAAAAACACGTAAACATTCCCGCCATCTGCAATTTTCCATTTTTTGCGAAGTGTTGCCACGGACTCCGGAAAATTTCGCGTAGTAATGTTCGCGTTTTTAAAATGGAGAGCAGAACGCATTTCGGCTTTGGTATAGGGAACCACATTTTCTACAACAAATCTTCTTCCTGGGAAATCTATTAAACTTTCACTTGTATAGAGGTGGGTGTTTTTATTGAGCTTGTTCAGTTTTAATTTAGCTGAAACTAAATCGAAACTCCCACTTTTTAATATCGCTGCATTGGGCTCATACAGATATCTCTGTGGCAAACTATAGTTTGCTTCCGCAGTTTCATTCCAATCAAAATTGAAGTCTTCTTTTCCTGATTTCGTGAAATTGACAGTCTTTATCTTTAGAGGTTTATCGTTATTCTTTCTGAGCAACCAGACTAACTCCTTTACTTCATTCCTAACTGCTACAATATGAATCTCTGAAACCTGACACAATTCCTTTAATCCTACGGAAATGTCTAACATGGGAGACGTCTTCAAAAGAAATGTTTCACAATTTTTTAATATCGCTGAAATGTTTTCAGGAATATTGGGTTGGCAATCGTTTAGAAAGAAAACCTTGCCTTTGCTATCGTGACGTCGTGAGGGATCTGAATAAATAACGTCGTATTTCTTGCTTAGAACCTTTTTTAATCCATCTTCGGGGTAACAGCACACATTGTGCTTGTGTAGGCTTTTAAAATTGTTTTGGGCTATTTCAGAAAGTGTAGCGTCAAGTTCAAAGTGATCTACTGTTTCAAATTTTTCAGAAAAGAAAAAACTGTCTACTCCAAAGCCGCCGGTTATATCTGCCAGGGTTTCACCACTGATTAAAGAAGCTTTGTATTTCGCAGTTATTTCAGAAGAAGTTTGTTCTAAATTTAGTTTGGGTGGATATAGCATGTTCTCTGCCCCAAACCAAGTGGGTAGTTTTTTCTCGATTCTCTTTCTGCTTTCAATTTGCTGCATCACTTCTTGGACTGAAACATTTTCAAAAGGACTTCCAGCAAATGCAAGTTTAGAGACATCACCTTCAAAATTTTTAATAAAATCGTGAACTTCTGTATTTAAAAGAGCTTTATTAATCAAGAACTACAAGTTTTTGGTAAGACGCTGAACAATTTTATATTCGGAGAGGAACTCCTTCGCAATTACTTTTAGTGCAGTATATGTAGGAACTGCAAGGACCATTCCTGGGATACCGAAAAGGAAGCCTCCAATAAGTATTGCCATAAAAATTTCTAATGGATGAGAGCGAACGCTATGACCGAAAATAACGGGTTGCGATATAAAATTATCAAAAACCTGTGCTATAGCATAGCCGCCGGAAGCAATGGTGAGTAAAGGCAATAAACCAGTGGAAAAATCGGCGCCAAGATTATTAGAAACTATAACGAGTAGCATCAAGGCCCAGCCAATAACAGGCCCTAAATAAGGTACAATATTCAAAAACGCGCAGATTAAAGCAACGGCTATAGCATCATTAATATTTAAATAAAGTAATAATACTGCGTAAAAAAGGACCAAAATCGAAATTTGTAAAAGCAAACCAATAAAATAACGCGAAAGCAGCTCGTTGATCTTTATCATAATGCGCTTAAACCTATCTTCGTCTCCTTTTTTGGAAAAAACAAGTACAGACCGAGCTACCAAATATTCATCTTTTAAAAGAAAAAATGAAATAAATAAAACCGAAAAAATACCGATTATAGTTCCGGCAATATTTCCAAAGAAAATATCTATAAAACTTGGAATGAATTCACTACTAAAGTTTTGAACATAGGTGGTGCGTTTTATTGCCTCCACCAACTGAAAATGGTCCACCCCTAGATAGTCACTAGCTTGGATATTCAGTTCGTTTAAATCTCGCTTTACTTGCACAAAATCTATTTGGGAAATATGCTTTCCTTGCTCAATAATCACGGGAATAAAAATACTGAGCAGTAAGCTGAACGTTCCAATAATGAGTAGTAATGTAGTAACAGAGGCTAAGGTATTTCCAAATTTAAGTCTTTTTTTTAAAAACGAAACAACGGGCTGGCCTATTAAGGAAAGTACAAGCGCTAGACCAATATAAAGTATTAATGCCTGTATTTGATATAAGAACCAAAGCAAAATTAAGACCCCAACCACTACGGCCAGGGCTTTTAAAATTCCTAAGGTTATTGCTTTTGCAGTGATTTTCACAGCGTAAATATACTATATTCCAAGATAGAAAAATTCAAAATTGTGTTAAGGGATTTTCGATGCCGCGCGCTGAAGGGTGGACCCCAGTTCGCAACTCGTTTGGTTCTTATAACTTTATTATTTGGAGTTTCGAGTTTGGAATTTGCTATTTGAAATTTAATTCTCAAAAACATACTTAATAATATTGGCGCCCATTTGTAAAGCTTTTAGTCTAACCTCCGGCGGATCATTATGAACCTCTGGATTTTCCCAACCATCACCAAGATCCGTTTCATAGGTATAAAGCAGAACTAACCTATCTTCAAAATAAATACCAAAAGCCTGCGGGCGTTCCCCATCGTGTTCGTGAATTTTTGGTAAACCCTGTGGAAATTTAAAAAAGCAATTAAAAATTGGGTGAGTCTTTGGAAGTTCCTTCAGTTCTTCGTTCGGGAAAAGTTTCACTATTTCTTTTCTAATATATTGATCCATACCATAATTATCGTCAATGTGAAGAAAACCGCCGCTTATCAAGTAAGTTCTAAGGTTTTGTGCCTCTTCGGCAGAAAAGAATACGTTTCCGTGGCCCGTCATATGTAAAAATGGATAATCGAAAATATCGACGTTTCCGGGCGTAACTGTTTCCGGTTTTTCTTTAATAGTAGTGTCAATGTGCTCGTTACAGAATTTGACAAGATTGGGGAGTGACGTGGGATTTGCATACCAATCTCCGCCGCCGCCATATTGTAAAAGAGCAATTTCTTGTGCCGAAATGTTTCCGAAGCAAAACAAAAATAAAACAGAAAGAAAGGTTATTCGCATAGTTTCAAAAGTACAAAATAGGAAAGATAATCCTAATAGGTTTTGAAAACCTGTTAGGTTTTTTTATTCATTTACAAAAGCAACGCTGTGGCAGGCTACAATGGCCGCAGTTTCAGTTCTTAAACGACTTTCACCCAAAGTAACGGGAACAAATCCTGCCTTTTTTGCCAGTTCTATTTCATCCGTAGAAAAATCGCCTTCTGGCCCAATGAGAATAGTTACTTTTTTATGAGGAAGTAAAACCGATTTTAATGATTTTCTATCGGTTGCTTCACAATGCGCAATAAACTTTAAATCTTCAAATTGATTTTCAGAATTTATAAAATCCTTAAAGGAAATCGCCTCATTCAAAATCGGCAAAAAAGCTTTTAAAGATTGCTTCATCGCACTTTGAATGATTTTTTCATAACGCTCTGGCTTTATTACTTTACGTTCACTATGATCGCAGATTATCGGGGTGATTTCAGAAACACCAATTTCGGTGGCTTTCTCTAAAAACCATTCGTAACGGTCGTTTAATTTTGTGGGTGCAACAACTAAATGTAATTGATAGGGCAGGGGTTCCTGTTTTTGCTCAGAAATAATTTTCACCACACATGCTTTTGGATTGGCGCTTAGTATTTCGGCATCGAAAAAAGCACCATTCCCATTGGTGATTTTAAAGGAATCACCTTCCTTCATCCGCAAAACTTTGATGATGTGTCTACTTTCTTCCTTATCGAAAGTTACCTCTGTTGCGTTCCGATAGCTATCGGAATCTGATATATTTGGATTGAAAAAGAGTTGCATTTAAATTGTTATTTTTTCTCTAATCATTATTTAAGTCGAACATCAGGATGTTAATTCAGCTTTTTGCCAACTCGTGATATATAAGTTTAACCCTAATTTTTATGAGATATCCTCTATAAAAACATCTCTAATGCCAAATAAACAATTCCACTCCACTTCATAAGACAAATATTTTCTTCGATTATTGTCAACACATAATTATCAATGTGTTGGTAATTTTTTTTATTCTTTTATAATGTACGAAGGAATATGGTAATATTTCGGTTTGTTTATTATCACGTTTTTATTTTGGAAAAATTCATCTACAGCCTTGGTTTCACCTTCTACAGTGCCATAATCGTCTAAAACTAAAACTCCACCTGGAACAATTTTATCCCACAGATTTTGCAGTATTATTTTAGTTGGATCATACACATCAACATCAATATGAAGTAAGGCAATTTTTAATGATGGGTTTTCTTTTAGGTATTTTGGTAAAGAATCTCTAATATCTCCCTCTATGAGCCTATAATTATCGGTTTTTTTATTTTCAAGATGGAACTCTAATTCTTGTTTGCTAATACCAAATCCACCTGCATTCTCAAAATTTTCAACAAAATCTTTATCGCTTTCAAGAGATAAATCTTGTGGGAATTTTCCAAAAGCATCAAAACCTATCACTTTTCTCGAGCTACTATGTTCTAATAAATCTCTGAAGGAAATAAATCTAATAAGAGATGTACCTTTATAAACACCAAATTCTAATACGTCTCCTGGAAGGTCAATTATCTTTTTGTAAATTTCTAAATGATTCAAGAACTTACCTATTCGGCCAGTTTCACTAGTTAAGTAGAACCCATTTTCGTAATCCCATTTTTTATTTATATCAACTTTGTAGTTTTTCATTTTTTGTCAGTTAAATTTATTGTGCTTTCCTGAAATCTCCGTCATCCAGCATCATCAAAACTTCATTCGTGCCGAAGCAACAACATCACTCTCAGCAAAGTTTCCTTTTTTAAACTTCAGCTCACCTACAATCGCGATCATTGCTGCATTATCAGTGCAAAATTCAAATTTCGGGATATGGGTTTTCCACCCGTATTTACTTTCAGCTTCTTTTAAAGCATTCCGAATTCCACTGTTGGCCGAAACTCCACCACCAATTGCAATTTCCTTTATACCTGTTTCCTTAACTGCATTCTTCAATTTATCCATTAGATAATCAACAATAGTAAATTGAAGGCTTGCACAAATATCTTCCATGTTTTCTGAAATGAAATCTGGGTTTTGGTTAACCTGCTTTTCAACAAAGTAAAGCACCGAAGTTTTTAATCCGCTAAAACTAAAATCCATTGGACTCACTTTTGGTTTTGGAAATTTAAAAGCCTTTGGGTTTCCTTTTTGGGCATATTGATCAACTAAAGGTCCGCCAGGATAGGGGAGTCCTAGTATTTTAGCACTTTTATCAAAGGCTTCGCCAACGGCATCATCTATGGTTTGACCAATAACTTCCATTTCAAAATAATCGGTAACTTTTACAATTTGTGTGTGGCCACCACTAATGGTCATCGCCAAAAACGGAAATTTAGGCGCTATCTGCCCTTCAGCTTTAATAAAATGCGCTAGAATATGCGCTTGCATATGGTTTACGTCTATCAATGGAATGCCCAATCCCATGGCCAAAGATTTTGAAAATGAGGTTCCTACCAAAAGTGAACCCATAAGTCCAGGACCACGTGTAAAAGCAATGGCGGATAACTGTTTTTTGTCGATATTTGCCCTTTGCAATGCTTGATGAACCACCGGCACAATATTTTGTTGGTGGGCCCTTGAGGCAAGCTCAGGAACCACACCGCCATATTGTTCGTGAATTGCTTGGGTAGCAACAACATTGCTTAGTATTTCGCCGTTGTTGATAACGGCTGCAGCAGTGTCATCACAGGAAGATTCTATTCCAAGGATATAGCAGTTTTTTTGTGTCAAAGTAAAAGGGGGTATATTTATTGGGTGTAAAAATAAAACTTTAAAAGCGTATCAAAAAACTTCGGAAAATAATAGTTCGCACCTTTGTAATCATTGTATTACTGCTTGTGCTTATAATTATTATTTTTTCCATTCCTTCCGTGCAAACTTGGGCCGCAAAAAAGGTCACTACCGAACTCAATAATACTTACGGTACCGATATTAATATAAAACGCTTAGGCCTTAACTGGAAAGGAGAAGTGGATATTCGGGAAGTATTTATTGCCGATCATCATAATGACACTTTAATATATAGCCAAGAACTGCAAACTAATATTATAGGCTTTCGGCAACTCATTCAGGGAAATCTCGGTTTTGGAAATATTGCGCTGGACCACGCCAAACTTTACGTTAAGACTTATAAAGATGAAGAAACGGACAACCTCTCTATTTTCGCCCAAAAGTTTAATACAGGGAAGCCCAGTACGAAGCCTTTTTCGCTTCTAGGAAACGATGTGACGCTAACCAATAGCAAGGTGAAGATTATTAATGAAAACCTTGAAAATCCAGAGGTATTTATTCTTAATCAAGTAAATATTGTTGCCAATCACCTTAAAATACACGGGCCAGATGTTACTGTAAATGTCAAAGCCTTGTCTCTTGTTTCAAATAGAGGATTCGAAATTAAAGATTTGCAAGCCGATTTTTCATATACCGCCACAAACATTACCCTTAAAGATATGAACTTGGAAACCACCGAGTCTAAAATAAAAGGTGATGTGGATTTGGATTATTCTAAAAATGGAATGTCAGATTTTATCAATGACGTAGTGATTACTGCCAGTTTGAAAGATTCAGAAATATCAACAAACGACTTAAACGGGTTTTATAACGAATTTGGTCCGGATCAGTTGATACTGCTTGACGCAGAAATTGCGGGAACCTTAAATAATTTTACTGCGGATGATCTTAAACTTAGAACCGGCGATACTTATATTCAAGGAAATTATGAATTTCAAAATATTCTAGCACTTGAAAAAGGATATTCCATAAGAGCGAACCATCATAATATTTCAACCAATTATTTTGAATTGAGAAGATTTATGCCCAAGGTTTTGGGTGATGTGATCCCTGTGGAATTGAAGGAATTGGGCAGCTTTAATTTAACCGGGAATACTTCCATAGTAGGAGATGAGCTAAATACAAATAGCAACTTGCGTGGTGGAATAGGAAATGCTGATCTAGATTTGAAAATAGGCAATATAAGCAATATTGACAACGCTTATTACCGGGGAAATGTAATGTTTAAAGATTTCAATCTAGGGAAAATAACGAAAACAACTTCCTTCGGAAAAATGACGGGAAATCTAGATTTTGACGGACGTGGTTTTAATAAAGACAATGTAAATACTGAAATTTCGGGGAAAATATCTTCTTTCAATTTTGAAGGATATAACTATAAAAACATTATAGTCTCTGGAAACTTAAAAAACCCACTTTTCAATGGCGAGTTAAGTATAGACGATCCGAACCTAAAATTAGACTTTAAAGGTTTGATAGATGCTTCCCGAGAAACCAATAATTTAGATTTTGAGGCCGATGTGGAGTACGCCGAGCTCAACCAGTTAAAACTAATGACTCGCGACAGCATATCCGTTTTTACGGGAAAAGTGGTGGTTGACATGGAAGGTAAAACAATAGATGATGTAGTAGGAACGATCAATTTTAATCAGACATTTTACCAAAACGAACGCGATAACTTCTATTTTGATGATTTTACGGTGACATCGTCTTTTCAGGATTCAGTGCGAACCATTGAAATTAATTCCCCGGATATTATAAATGGAAAAATTTCCGGCGAGTTTTTAATTGAGGATATACCCAATCTTTTTCAGAATGGAGTAGCGAGTATTTATGCGAATTATATTCCCAGGGAAGTGACCACAAATCAATATATAAACTACGAATTCGTGGTCTATAATAAAATTGTGGACGTATTTATACCACAATTAAAACTTGGTGATAACACACGTTTAAACGGTTCCGTTTCTTCTGATGAATCGAAATTTGAATTGGATTTTAGATCGCCAGAAATTATTCTTTTCAACAATTATATAGGCAAACTAAATGTTCAGATGGATAACGACAATCCATTGTATAACACCTATATATCAGCCGATTCTGTATATACAGGATTTTACAATTTAAAGGATTTGAACATCATCAATAAAACTTTAAACGACACAATGTATGTTCGTTCCGAATTTACCGGAGGTCCTAAAAAAGAAGACCTTTTCAACCTTTCTTTATATCACACAATCAACCCAGCAGGGAAATCTGTGATTGGTGTAAAAAAATCTGATATCACCTATAAAGGAAATGTTTGGTACTTAAACGAAAACAACAATCGCTTAAACAAAGTTGTTTTTGATGATAATTTTAAAGAGGTTCGAATTGATTCCCTTGTTTTAAGTCACAACCAGGAATTAATCCAGATGGCTGGAGTGTTGCGCGATTCAACATATAAAGATTTAAAAATTCGTTTAAGGGATGTAAATATTGGGAACATAACCCCAGAAATAGACAGTTTGCGTTTGCAAGGAAATACAAATGGGAAAATCGATTTTCTTCAAAAAAATGGCGCTTACTTCCCAAATGGTGCTGTTACCATTGACAATGTAATTATCAACGAAATTCCGTTCGGCGATTTGAATTTTAAAATTGCTGGTAACGAAGACCTCACTAGATACAAAATTAATACTACACTTATAAATGAAGATGTAAAATCCATCAATGCTGTAGGAGAGATTGATGTTTCCGTCAACAATCCGCGAATCCAGCTTGATGTTGATCTCAATCAATTCAACTTGCAGGCATTTAGTCCTTTTGGCGGTTCAGTGATCTCCGATATTCGCGGATTAGCTACAGGGAACGTGCGTGTTTCTGGCAATTATAAATCGCCTGATATTTTTGGTCGAATTAATTTGGAAAACAGTGGTTTAAAAGTTCCTTATTTAAATACAGACTTTGACATAGAAGATAATGCACAAGTTATTGTAACAAAGAATCGGTTAGAAATTGAGCGAACCAATATTAAAGACACTAAATATAAAACCGATGGAATTTTCCATGGATACGCTACACATAATAATTTTCGGAATTGGGAATTAAACCTAAATGTAGAAGCCCCAAATAAATTATTGGTTCTTGACACGCCGCCAGAAGAAGACGCGCTCTATTATGGAACTGCTTTTATAAGTGGCCGCGCAAAGATAGCTGGTCCAATTGATGAATTGGTAATAGACGTGGATGCTACTACTGAGGAAGGAACGACTTTTAAAATCCCCATTAGCGACACAGAGTCTATCAGTGATGATTCTTTTGTACATTTTCTTTCACCCAGTGAAAAAGCAGCCCGTATAAATGGAGAAACCACAGTTTCAGAGGAAGTAAAAGGTTTAACCTTAAAGTTTGAGCTTGATATTAATAAAAATGCCGAAGTGGAAGTAGTGGTAGACAAGGTTAACAATTCTACCCTGAAAGGACGTGGAGCCGGAATTCTGCTAATTGAAATTAACACCAATGGAAAGTTCCAGATGTACGGTGATTTTCAGGTTTATGAAGGGCAATACGATTTTAGATATGGTGGTATTATTCAGCGAAACATTGAAGTGGTTCCTGGTGGAAATATTACTTGGGACGGTGCTCCCGAAAGAGCTAATCTCAATCTAAGCGCTGTATATAAAACACAGGCAAATCCTTCCGTATTATTGGACAATCCATCTATCAACACCAAAATTCCTGTTGAAGTATTTGTAAAGCTGGATGGAGAACTTGCGCAGCCAGCACTTTCCTTTAATATTGATTTTCCTCGCGTAAGCTCAACATTAAAAAGCGAGTTGCAGTATAAGCTTCAAAATCAGGAGCAGATGCAGAATCAAGCACTTTTCTTGTTGGCCTCTAATTCATTTGTGAACGACAATTATGCAGGGTCTAACGCCTTTGCCGGAACTTTGGCTGATCGAGTATCCGGCTTGGTAAACGATCTTTTTACAGATCAAGATGGTAAATTCAGAGTAGGCTTAGATTATTCCGTGGGGAATAGGACGCCAAGTCAAGAAACGGCGGACCGCTTCGGAATAACGCTTTCAACCCAGATTAACGAACGTATTCTAATCAATGGTAAAGTGGGGGTTCCTGTGGGCGGCGCCAATGAAACTGCCGTAGCAGGAGATATTGAGGTACAATGGCTAATAAATGAAGATGGAAGTCTTAGAATGAAATTTTTTAACCGTCAAGCGGATCTTCAATTTATTGGAGAAGATCAAATTTTTGAACAAGGTACTGGTATTTCATATTCGGTAGATTTTAATACGTTTAGAGAACTCTACCAAAAGCTGTTTAATAAAAAGATGGTTAAAGAATCTGAACTTCTCGTAGTTCCTGATGACAGCCGGTTTCCCGTAAATTTTAAGCCGCAGGAAACAAAGACGGAGGAAGAAGGTAACTAACAAGTTGTACGGTGCTTAGAATTTCTACTTTTCAACAATAAAAACCCCACGTATTCGCAGGGTTTTAAATTTTATATTTTTTTAAAAAATCTTAAAGCGAAGCAATCACAGAAATCTCCACATTTACAAATTTCGGCAGATTCGCTACTTCAACAGTTTCCCGAGCAGGGGCGGTGGCTTCGTTAAAATAGGTTGCATACACTTCATTGATAGAACCAAAGTTGTTCATATCGCTAATAAATATGCTCGATTTTATTACATTTTCAAAGGTCATTCCTGCTTCCGTAAGAATAGCTTTTAGGTTTTCCATCACCAATTTGGTTTCTGTTTTTATATCATCTGTAACTAAATTTCCAGTTTTTGGATCTAATGCTATTTGTCCAGAAGTATAAAGCATACTGCCTTGGAGAACTGCTTGATTGTATGGACCAATAGGGGCAGGGGCGTTGCTAGTGGTGATTATCTTTTTCATATATATGAGTTTAAGAGTTGATGGGTTTAAAAGTTAAGAAAATTTGGAATTTATTTGTTATTTGGAATTTGTTATTTGGTTTTTATCATTTGTTATTTGTCCCCCCTTCGGGCTTGCCTGCCGGAGGAATGGGGCTAGGGGGATTATAACCTCTTATCACTCTCCCTACGTTTATCATACTTAATATCGCTCAGCACCGAGGATTTTATTCCTATAAAGAAATACCAGGCCGTATTAATACTACCGATTGGCGTCCAGTTAAAACTCATTTGCCAGCTTTCCAAGTCGCGCTGGAAACGGAATTGCGTTAAAGTGACACCTTTATTCTTAAAATCATAACCAGAAGAAACACCCATCGTCCATTTTGGAGCAAGCTGCAGGTTGGTGCTCATCATAAAAGACTGACTTGAGATTTCATTCTGTCTCTGATTGTTGCCATAGGTTATCGTGTAAGCAAAACGCACGTCCCAAGGGATTTTATAATTATACCACTCCACATTGGCTTTTTCCGTATCATCTTCATCATCGTCCTTGTAAATTTGTCCGTCATAAATATCGGGTGCTTCTCCAAAAAGATCATCTGGACGACCACCATTTCGGAAGGTTTCATTATCTATTCGGCTTAAATCCTTCGTCTTGGTTTCAAAATCTTTACTTGAGAAAGAATAATTGATACTCACGTTGGCATTGGTAAGACGGAACAAGCTACCACCATTGTTGATATTAAACACATCTATTTTTCGGTTGTTGTTGTCCAAGGCATAAGGATCTAAAGTTCCGCTGAAGTTAAAATCTAATTTCGGCACAATGGGAATACTTCCTGTAAACCGTAACGGACTCCATTTCAACGAATCCCCAGCGAGATTGTAGGCGGTAGAAAAGTTTAAGTTATTAAGTAGAATAACCTTTTTTGGTTCAGTTACCATAGTATCTGAGGCGCGAACTTTTGCTTCAAAAGTATTACTTAAAGACAGCCCAATATTGCTTGAATACACCTTACCTGGAGCCCCGTACAGTGTGTTTTCAAAACGGGAATATTCATATATTTCTCCTCCTGCCTCGTTCGCCGTGTCTGGAATTCTAAATTCATCATAATACCTGTCAAACGCAGGGTTTATGTTATAACTAATAGAAGGGCGAGCCACATGGCGAATAGCTTGTATTTTTTTATCTTTTCCGAAGTTGAAAAGTCCGTATAAAGTGGTACCCAAGCTCGTTGAGAAATTGTAGGTTCGATAGCTTTCAAAACCTGAAACCGTGTCCTTGACTATGCCTCCTTTACCATCGTTAATGTTTTCGTCAAAGCGTTGCCGGTTAGTTTTCAAAACCCAAGTTTCTCTAAAGTTGGTTCCTGCGGAGGCGCTTAAATATTTTAAGATTTTAAAGTTAGTAGTTATAGGAATACTATGTTGCGCACCAATTTGTGCATTATTAAACATTTCGGGTTTAAAAAAAAGTGAATCATCCGTCTCGATTCTATTTTCCGCTGTTAAGTCATATTGGAAATTTATATTCTGGATGATACCTTTTTTGATTCCGTCTTTAGGTGCAAATGGATAGATCCTCGAAATGCTCGCATTCAAATTAGGAAGCGACATGGATATTTTCTGCGTTTTTGTGTTTTGTGAATGCGTAGCTGCAACCGTAACATTGACCTGCGGATCACCTTCAAAAGTCTTGGCGTATGAAATGGAGGAGCTCAGCGTATTTACCAAGGCATTGGCATTATTGGTCTGATTTATGGATTGTGTAAAATATTTACTACTCCCAATATTCACCGACGCTGAAAAACGGGAACTCGGATTACTCTTGGCGTCTTGGGAGTGCGTCCAACGAATATTATAGATACTGCTTTCGCTATAATCAGGAAAACCACGCTCACTGTTTACTAAGCTTTCATAGCGGGCACTAACATTTCCGCGATACTTATATTTTAAAACATAGGCAGATTCACCACGTAAGGCATAACTTCCATTGGTGTAATAATCTCCCAATAAACTTAGATCTAAATAATCATTAATGGCGAAATAATAGCCACCGTTTTGCATAAAAAATCCTCGATTGTTATTTTCTCCAAAGGAAGGAATTATAAACCCGGAAGTACGATCTTCTGTTAGTGGAAAGTATGCAAAAGGAAGTCCAATTGGGGTTGGCACATCGGCAATATACATATTGGTCAGGCCTGTGACAATTTTCTTTTTAGGAACAAATTTTGCTTTTCGGGTGTAGAAATAATACTCAGGGTCGTCAATATTCTTTGAAGTTGTAAACTTCACATCTCGAAGATACACAACGGAATCGTTTACTTTTTTGGTTACTTCGGCAATCACGTTAAAACCATTCTGTTCGGTTCTACTATTATAGACAAGGGCCTTTTCAGAGTCAAAATTATATCTAATTGAATCCGGTTCAACTCTATTTGTCTGCTGAACAAAGATAGGGCGTTGGCTGTAAACTCCTGCACTGTCTATTCCCTTGGCATATACTTCATTTTTGTTATAGTCTAGAATTATTAAGCCTGCATCTATACGCATATCCCCATAAATAATATAGGCGTTGTTATACATGTAAATCTTGTTTTCCTTCCTGTTGAGCAACACATAATCTTCACCGTAATAATCAACAATATCGGTCAAAGTTTCCTTGGGAGGCTTTACTGTATCGGTCTTAACAGTATCTTGAGCTTTTTCATTGATCGCTTCAGCAATTCTATTTAGGTTTACTGAAAGCGTATCTTCTTTGGCGGTAATTGGAATATTGGCCTCATTCTTGGGAGGAATATCCTGAGCATGCAAAACTGTGCAGCAAAAAAGCAGCGATGTTAAGAAAATTGTTAAGTAATGCCTATTAGTCTGCAATGCTCTGATGCTATTATTTTGTAGATTTGGCTCAGTATTTGAAACGGTCAAAAATAAACATATTTTTTCGGGTACGTTTTTTTAAATGAAAAATTTGGAAAAAAGAAAATTCGACTAAAAAAGGAATCACAACGCAGCACTGAAAAAGATCCACGAACCAAAACTAAAGAAAAATAAGTCTATTTTGAATCAAAACTAAAAAGGAATCATTACAGGCAACTTTTTCTATATTTTTCCTTAGCTACTCTATAGAAATAGAACGTTTTGGTTATAATGGGATACTTTTTTATTTTTAAAGCTGAAACCGTCAACATTCGTGCAGTGAAGCTTTGGTATTTCAAAGCATCATTTTTTAATAATAATCACTAAAATCAATCGTTAACAGCTATATGACAACGAAAACATTTTTTACTTTCGTACTAATAAGTATTTCTTTCTATACTTTAAGTGTTCAAGCGGCAGAAAAGCCTACAAAACCATTTGTTATAGTTTTGGATGCTGGTCACGGCGGCAAGGATCCAGGGAATAGAGGAAATGGTTTTTATGAAAAAGACATTGTTCTGGATGTTACGCTGCAAGTAGGGAAAATTTTGGAAGCCCATAAGGATATTAAAGTAGTTTACACGCGTAAAACCGATGTTTTTATAGATTTATACAGAAGAGGGCCCATTGCAAACGAAGTAGATGCAGATATTTTTGTTTCAATACATTGCGATTCCCATAATTCGCAAGCTCATGGCGTTGGAACTTTTGTGATGGGTATTGATAAATCCAATAAAAACTTTGAAACTGCCAAAAAAGAGAATGAAGTAATTTTTCTGGAGGACAATTATCAAGAAAAGTATGCTGGGTTTGATCCGAACTCTCCGGAGTCTTTTATAGGTTTTTCCCTCATGCAGGAAGAATACTTAGACCAAAGTATTATGTTGGCTGGACTTATTCAAAATGATATAGTGAATAATCTAAAACGAAAAGACCGAAGTGTTAGATCTGCCCCTTTTTGGGTTTTACATAGTTCATATATGCCAAGCGTTTTGGTTGAATTAGGATTCTTAACGAATAACTCAGAAGGTCCCTATGTAAATTCAAAAAAAGGAAGAAGCGAATTAGCCAGAGAAATTGCTAATGGAATACTTTCTTATAAAAACCTAATTGCATTGGCACCTGAAACCACTAAAGTTCCAGTGATCACTGAAAAAGAAGTGACAAAGGTAATTGAAACCACAAAAGAGGATATTTATAAGGACGTAACTTTTAAAGTACAATTGGCCGCAAGTAATAAAAAAATGGATCCTAAACCATATAACTTCAAGGGTCTTAATGAAGTAAATCGCCATAAGGAAGATGGATTATTCAAGTATTATTATGGTGAAACTTCAGATTACAACAAAATTCAGGTAATGAAAACCTACGTCCAGCAGAAAGGATATCCCACGGCCTATATAGTTGCCTTTAAGAAGGGAAAAAAGGTTAATCTACCCGAAGTGTTAAAATCGAAAGCCAATTAATGTGCTTTCTTTATATTTATCACTTAAATTTGTTCACAATCTAAAAATATACATTTGAGACTATCGAAAGAAGTTAAAACCGGAATTCTCGCCATTGGCGCCATCCTGTTACTTATATTTGGCTACAGTTTTTTAAAAGGCACAAATCTGCTAGATAAAAATCGCGAATTTTTTGTAAAATATGATAATGTGGAAGGCTTAGCCCAAGCGGCACCTGTTACCATCAATGGATTGACCGTTGGAAAGGTTCAGGATATCACATTCTTAAATGATAAAGGGGGTCTTCTTGTAAAATTCACTATTGAAAAAGATTTTGATTTTTCAAAAAATAGTATCGTTAGAATTTATAGCGCTGGATTAATCGGCGGAAAAAACTTAGGGGTTTTCCCTGAATACGATATAAACAATATTGCCAAAAGTGGCGACACATTGCGCGGCGATATTGAAGATGGAATGTTAACAGCGGTTACCAAAGCTTTAGGTCCACTAGAGAAAAAGGTTAACAATACCTTGGCCACTGTTGACACCTTATTGCTGAACGTAAACGCAATTGTAGATGAAGACACGCGGAACAATTTACAGCAAGCAATCGCCAATCTTAACACAACCTTGAATTCATTTGCGGGAGTTTCGGAAAATTTAAATCATATTCTTGCAAACAACACCGGAAAGCTGGATAACACCTTTACCAATCTGGACAAAACTGCGGGAAATCTTTCCAAGCTAACAGATTCTTTGTCGCAACTGGAAACAGGAAAACTGGTATCCGATTTACAAAATGTAGTTGACAAGATGAATGGTATTGTATCAGGTGTAGATAATGGGGAAGGTTCCATAGGTAAACTTCTCAAGGACGATAAGTTATATGAAAATTTAGAAGGAGCTTCAAGACAATTGGAACAACTGCTACAAGATGTAAAACTAAATCCGAAACGATACGTGCATATTTCTGTTTTCGGCAAAAAGAACAAAGAATACGAAACTCCAGACAACCCAGACGAATAAACCATGCAATACATCCCAAACATACTCTTCATCATCGCGCTTGCGGCCGGTATCGGTTACTTTACTTTCAATATTCGTAAAATAATTCGCAACATTAAATTGGGCCAGAAAGTAGATGCTTCAGACCATAAGAGCCAACGTTGGAGTAATGTATTTAGAATCGCACTCGGCCAATCTAAAATGGTCGTTCGTCCAATTCCAGGTTTGCTTCATATATTCGTTTATGTAGGTTTTGTTATTATTAACATTGAAGTTCTAGAAATTATTATAGATGGTATTTTTGGAACACACAGAGTACTTTCAACTGTTCTCCCTACTGGATTATACAATTTCTTAATTGCCTCTTTTGAAATCTTGGCTTTTTTGGTTTTAGTTGGCGTTATTCTTTTTTGGACGAGAAGAAACATTCAAAAGCTAAAACGTTTTTGGGCTAGAGAGATGAAAGGCTGGCCAAAAAATGATGGAAATATCATTTTGTATTTTGAAATGGTTTTAATGATACTCTTCCTCACAATGAACGCTGCAGACCAATCACTACAATCTTTGGGTGTAGCGCATTATGTTGAAGCTGGTTCATTTCCTATCAGTCAATTTATTGTTCCTTTTTTCGATGGCCTTTCTGAAGGAACATTGATGGTTATAGAACGTAGTGCTTGGTGGCTTCATATTTTAGGAATCTTGGCATTCCTGAACTATTTGTATTTTTCGAAACACCTCCACATATTATTGGCCTTCCCAAATGTTTACTTTGGAAGGGTAGTGCCGCAAGGAAAGTTTAAAAATTTAGCATCCGTTACTGCTGAAGTAAAAATGATGATGGATCCAGATGCCGATCCCTTTGCCGCTCCTGATGAAGACGCTACAGAGGCACCAGCAAAATTCGGTGCCAGTGACGTGATGGATTTAAGTACAACACAATTGCTAGGTGCTTACACATGTACAGAATGTGGCCGATGCACCAGTGTTTGCCCAGCTAATATGACTGGTAAATTGCTCTCTCCTAGAAAGATTATGATGGATACGCGGGATCGCTTGGAAGAAGTGGGCCGTAATATTGACAAAAATGGGGAGTTCAAACCAGATGATAAGCAACTGCTTAATGATTATATCCTCCCTGAGGAACTATGGGCTTGTACAACCTGTAATGCTTGTGTAGAAGCCTGTCCTGTAAGTATTGAGCCCATGAGCATCATTATGGATATGCGACAATATCTGGTGATGGAACAGTCCGCAGCCCCACAAGAACTAAATACGGCTATGACCAATATAGAAAATAACGGAGCGCCATGGCCTTACAACCAACAGGACCGTTTGAATTGGATGGACGAAAATTAAAATGCTATACAAACTCAAAAAAATCGAGGATCATTTTAAAATAGAATTAAGAAATGAAAAAACAAGAAGTAGAAAAAATGTTGCACGATAAAGTAGAAAAGGGTGAACACGTAAGCCCAATCCTGCCTGAAGGAGTGAAAAACTACTTAATAGATATTGACGGGACCATTACCGAGGATATTCCCAATGAAGAACCCGAACGAATGGGAACTTGTAAACCATTTCCCGATGCCTTAAAAACCTTGAATAAATGGTATGACGAAGGCAATATAATATGTTTTTTCACCTCCCGTACCGAATCCCACAGAGAAGTAACTGAAAAATGGCTGGCAGAGCACGGTTTTAAATATCACAGCATGTTGATGGGGAAACCACGTGGTGGCAACTATCATTGGGTGGATAACCACTTAGTAAAAGCCACTAGATATAGAGGAAAATTTACCGATTTAGTGGAAAAAGAAGTAACGATTGAAGTGTTTGAAGACTAGAAAATAAAATTCCAAATTCCGAACCTGGAACTTGAAACTTGCAACCTGAAACTTGCTTGCAACAAGGAACCTGAAACCTAATATAATGAGTGAAAATATAAAAGTCCCAACAATGGCCGAATACGCGGCGCAAGGCAAGCTACCCGAAGTGCTTTTTTTCGTGGGTTGTGCAGGAAGCTTTGACGATCGTGCAAAAAAAATAACCAAGGCCTTCGTAAAATTACTTAATAAAGCAAATATAGATTTCGCGGTTTTGGGAACCGAAGAAAGCTGCAACGGTGACCCCGCAAAAAGAGCAGGAAACGAATTTTTGTTCCAAATGCAAGCGATGACTAACATTGAAGTCCTTAACGGTTATGGAATTAAAAAGATAGTAACAACTTGTCCGCACTGTTTCAATACCATAGGAAATGAGTATCCTGAACTTGGCGGAAAATATGAAGTAATGCACCATACCCAATTTTTAAAATCCTTATTGAAAGAAGGAAGACTTAAAGTGGAAGGCGGTAAATTCAAAGGAAAGAAAATCACTTTTCACGATCCTTGTTACTTAGGAAGAGCGAATGGCGAATATGAAGCGCCTAGAAATTTACTTGAGAAGTTGGAAGTGGAGCTCGTGGAAATGAAGCGAAATAAAAGTAATGGGATGTGCTGTGGCGCAGGAGGAGCGCAAATGTTTAAAGATGCCGAGCCCGGAGATAAAGAGATAAACGTAGCGAGAACAGAGCAAGCCCAAGAGACTTCCGCAGAAATTATTGCTACTGGCTGTCCATTCTGTATGGTCATGATGACCGATGGTGTAAAGGCTAAGAATGCCGAAGAAAACCTTCAAGTCATGGATATTGCAGAAATGATTGCAAGTGCAGACGATTTATAAACACTCCTGTAAGGTGTTCCCATCGCGGCCGACTCCTTGTAGAAAAATGAAATAAAATTCCAAAATGCTTACAGAATTTAAAAACTTACCTGACGATTCCAGAATATGGGTCTATCAGGCCGATAGAAAATTAAGCGACCAAGAAGTTGCTGAAATTAAAGAAGTAACTGAAGATTTTTTAATTAAATGGACTGCCCACGGTGCTGCTTTGGAAGCAGGTTTAGAGTTAAAATACAATCGTTTTATTGTGTTTGGGCTCAATCAAGCAAATGCTTCGGCTTCGGGTTGTAGCATTGATGCTTCGGTACATTTTATTCAGACTCTACAGGAAAAATACAATGTTGATTTGCTTGATAAAATGAATGTTACCTTCTACTCAGGTGAATATATAGCGTACAAGCCGTTGGCTGATTTCAAGAAAATGGCAAAAGACAAGTCCGTTTCCAGAAACACCATAGTCTTTAATAATCTCGTAAATACAAAAGCCGAATATTTAGAAAATTGGGAGATTCCAGCTCATGAAAGCTGGCACAATAGATTTTTACCATAATTCCTTTTTTTTAGATATGAAGAGATTTTTGCTGGCTAGTATTCTCGTTTTTTTGTTTTTCCCGCTCTTTGCTCAGGAAAACAATCCCTTAATTGTAAAAACTGATTTTCAAAATCAAAAGAAATGGGTAGATAGCATTTACGATAATATGTCACTAGAAGAAAAAATAGGCCAACTCTTTATGGTCGATATTTTTTCGAGTGATCCAAAGGCCAAAACCGATAAAATAAAAGATTTAATCACGAATTATCATCTTGGAGGAATCATATTTTCCAAAGGTGGTCCTGTGCGTCAAGCTAAGCTGAATAACGAGTTTCAATCCCTCGCTAAAGTTCCTTTAATGATTGGAATGGATGCAGAATGGGGTTTGGCCATGCGACTTGATTCCACTTATGCCTTTCCGTGGAATATGACCTTAGGCGCCATCACTGACAATAAAATAGTTGAAAAAGTGGGTCGCCGAATCGGGGAACACTCAAAGAGACTTGGTGTTCACATTAACTTCGCACCTGTTGTAGATATAAACACCAATCCAAAAAATCCAATCATTGGAAACCGTTCTTTTGGAGAAGATCGGGACAATGTGACCGAAAAAGGTTTAGCTTTTATGAAAGGTATGCAAAGTGCTGGCGTTATGGGAAGCGCAAAACATTTTCCCGGCCACGGTGATACAGATTCGGATAGTCACAAAACACTGCCCACTATTGACTTTTCCAGAGAACGTCTGGACTCTTTAGAGTTATACCCTTATAAAAAGCTTATAAATGAAGGGCTAAACAGCGTGATGGTGGCCCATTTAAACGTACCTGCCCTTGAACCACGTATCAATTATCCGTCGTCACTTTCTTATAATATTGTAACAGACCTTCTAAAAAAAGAGCTCGGTTTTAATGGCCTTATTTTTACAGATGCCTTAAATATGAAGGGCGCTTCCAACTTTAAAAAACCTGGTGAAATTGAATTAGCAGCTTTTTTAGCCGGAAATGATGTGTTATTAATTCCCGAAGATGTTCCAAAGGCGATGGTGTTTCTTGTCAACTCCTACAACGATGAAACAATTACTGAAAAACGTTTGGCCTATTCAGTGAAAAAAATTCTATATGCTAAATACAAAGTAGGGCTCAATCATTACAAGCCGGTAAACACCAATTATTTAATTGACGATTTAAATTCGGTAAATGACGATGCGCTTTATGAAGAAGCGATAGATAATGCGCTGACAGTAATCAAAAATGATCGCGCAATTCTTCCTATAAAAGATTTACAAAAGAAGAAGATCGCTTATGTGAATTTTGGTGATGATTCAGGAGAAGATTTTTTGAAGGAATTGAAAAAATACGGCAATGTAGAATGGGTTAAGGCAAATAGTTTAAATGATTATATTCAGAAATTAAAAGAGTACAATTATGTAATTATCGGCTTTCATAAATCTAATGATAACCCTTGGAAGGGTTATAAATTCAGTCAAAACCAAGTGGTTTGGTTATATGAAATAGCAAGAACAAATACGGTTATTTTAGATGTTTTTGCCAGACCTTATGCTATGTTAGATTTAAAAACTACAGCAAATTTTGAAGGCATAATAATGTCCTATCAAAACAGCAAGATCTCACAAGAACTTTCCGCGCAGCTTATTTTTGGCGCTCGGGAAGCTAAGGGTGTTTTACCTGTTTCTTTAGGCGAAGACTTTCCTTTAAATACATCTTTTAAAACAAAATCCTTACGAAGACTTCAATATGGAACTCCTGAAAGTGTCGGGGTTAACAGCTATAAGTTGAAAAAAATAGATTCCCTTGCGAATCTAGGGATTCGAGAAGGAATGTTTCCCGGAGCACAAATTCTGGTCGCGCGCAAGGGAAAAGTGATTTATCAAAAAAATTTTGGTTACCACGAATACGACAAGAAAATAGAGGTAAAGGATACAGATATTTATGACCTCGCCTCCTTGACAAAAATTTTGGCTTCACTACCATTAGTAATGGAATTGGTAGATAAGAAAGAGTTAAGCTTAAACACAAAGCTTTCTGAAATGCTTCCAGAGTACAAGCATTCCAACAAAGCAAATGTCACTTTAAAACAAATGCTTTCACACTATGCAAGGTTTAAGGCGTGGATTCCTTTTTACCGTCATACTTTTAACGATGACAAAACTGGAGTATCTTCGAAGTATTACTCAGACATTCCCGGAAAGAATTTTAACGTTGAAGTAGCGGAAAACCTATATATGCGAAGGGATTATATTGATACTATTTATAAGGAAATACGCGAAAGCGATTTGAACTCGAAATTGGAATACAAATACAGTGATTTGCCATATTATATTTTAAAGAAATACTTTGAAAGGAAATTCGACAAACCACTTGGCACGATTGTTCAAGAAAATATATACGAATCACTTGGAGCTAACTATACTCTTTATCACCCGTTAAGTAAATTTTCCAAAGACAATATTCCGCCTTCAGAACAAGATAATCTTTTTAGAAATCAGAAAGTTCAGGGTTATGTTAACGACCAAGGTGCGGCGATGCTGGGCGGTGCCAGCGGACATGCGGGTTTGTTTAGCAATTCCAACGATGTTGCCAAAATAATGCAGATGTATCTTTGGAAAGGCTTTTATGGAGGGAAACGTTATTTTAATCCAGATGTACTAGACAAGTTTAACACCTGTTATTATTGCGATAAAAATGTACGGAGAGGTGTTGGTTTTGATAAACCACAATTGGGAACCGTAGGACCAACTTGTGGCTGTGTTTCTATGACCAGTTTTGGACATAGCGGTTTTACTGGCACCTTTGCATGGGCAGACCCAGAACAGGAGCTTGTTTATGTATTTTTATCAAATAGAACATTTCCAGATGCCACAAACCGAAAGTTGATTAAAAGTGATTTACGCAGCAATATTCAAGCAGCCATTTATGAGGCAATTGATTATTAAATAAAAGGGACTAAAGGGAGCCACGACCGCTTCGCTATAAGACCCACGACGAATTTAGGTTAAAATGGACTAGATATATTAATGAACAAACTGTCTCGTAACCTCGTGGATACAAACAATTTATCAGTAAAATATAAAATTTAACCGATAGTAAATATTAGGTTATTTGAATTTACTATTGGAGAAGTAATTCCTGTTGCTTCACAAAAAGATGGCGCGTTAAGATCAATGCAAATTGAATATCCTTTACTGCCTTCAAAAGAAGTAAGACAGGAAGCAAAAATAAGAATATACGATTTTACTGAATTGGAAAATATTTAGAAATTACCTAACTCTAGTTATAAGCTATTTTACTTTTAAAATAGCTGAAACCTTGAACTTTGAACTTGAAACCAGTTAAATGAAAATAGCAATAGTATGTTACCCTACCTTTGGTGGGAGTGGAGTAGTGGCCACCGAACTCGGATTGGCGCTAGCAGAAAAAGGTCATGAAATTCATTTTATAACTTATAAACAGCCAGTACGGCTTGAGTTACTCTCGAAAAACATTCACTTTCACGAAGTTTCCGTACCCGAATATCCTCTTTTTCACTTTCAGCCTTATGAACTGGCTTTATCCAGTAAATTGGTTGATATGGTAAAACTCCATAAGATTGAACTTCTTCACGTACACTACGCCATCCCACACGCTTATGCTGGATACATGGCGAAGAAAATGCTCGAGGAAGAAAATATTTACATACCAATGGTAACCACCCTTCACGGTACAGATATTACCTTGGTGGGAAACCATCCATTTTACAAACCTGCAGTCACTTTTAGCATCAATAATAGTGATGTGGTTACTTCGGTTTCAAAGAGTTTAAAAGAAGATACAATTCACCTCTTCAATATTAAAAAGGAAATACACGTTGTACCTAACTTTATTGATATTCCGAAAAAAATAAATCCTTTTACAGAATGTCAACGCGATCTGATGGCGGAACCACACGAGCGAATCATTACCCATGTGAGTAACCTTCGGTCCGTAAAACGTGTAAAAGATGTCATTGAAATTTTTGACCGTATTCAGCAAAAAATTCCATCCAAGTTAATAATTGTTGGAGAGGGCCCTGAACGGGAATCCTGTGAAAAACTAGCTGCAGAAAAGGGAATTGAAGATAAGGTGCTGTTCTTGGGAAATAGTAATGAAGTTGATAAAATTTTATGCTTTACAGATCTTTTTATTCTTCCTTCAGAAAAAGAAAGCTTTGGTCTTGCCGCACTAGAGGCAATGGCTTGTGGCGTTCCAGTAATTTCTAGTAATACCGGTGGATTGCCAGAAGTGAATATTGATGGGGTAAGTGGCTTTTTAAGCGATGTTGGCAATGTGGATGAAATGGCAGAAAATGCATTAAAAATATTGGCTTCTGATGAGGTTCTGAATAAATTTAAAAAGCAGGCAGTAGAATCTGCAATGGTTTTTGACACCAAAAAAATAGTGCCTCTATATGAAGAATTATATAAAGAGGCTATTCTTCAGAAAAATCCTTCATAATTTTTAGTTCTATCCATTGTAAGTTCTCAATATTTACTATATTAGCATGTAAACGTAGTAAATTTACTTCAAAAATGATACAAGAGATTATTGAATATAAAAACATATTAGCTGCTCTGGAAGAACTAATTGATAATTCTCCCTATAAAAAAGGTTTTATCATCAAAGAAGTGGGTTTTTCCTCACCTACATTTTACAGAAAGCTGAAAAACCTATCTTTTACGCCTGATGAAGTACTAAGTATAGTGAAGATAATAAAACCGAACGAAGCTTTTAAACATGAATTATTAGCTGAGATTGAACAAGGAAGAGCTGACATTAAGAATGGAAACACTATGACTTCCGAAGATGTCAGAACCGCGATGAGACTGAAAATAGAATCTTACCAATAAGGTTTTTTATAATTGTTCCACATTCTTAAAATAAATATTTTTTCATTTCTAATCTCATACATCATATATATTTGAGGCACTACTAATCTTTTATAAAGATTCAAATCTTTATCGTAGATACCTATTTCTGGATTTGTAAGAATAAGCTTTTCAATTTCCAACACCTTTTCTTCGTAAGCCAAAACCACATTTATATTCCACTCATCAAGTAGATATTCAATATTATCGAGATTATCAATAACTGCGCTATTTGTCCAAATGATTTCCATTTAATAACATTGAAACAATTATGTTTTTATCTTTTAAGAAAAATAGATTGATTTCCATTTAATAATTCCTTTCAATAAACTGCATTGCATTTTGATGCATAACAGACTCAATAATTACTTCCGCTTCAATTCTATTGAACTTGTTCAGCAGGGTGTTGTTTTTTGAAATATATGATTTTGCGTGATTTAACAGTTCTTCGCTTAAGTCCTTCATGTTTTCGGCAGTCCAAAGCCCGTTGATGGGGTTTACAATTCCGTCAAAATCACTACCAATGCTCTGAATTCCCCAACAAAATAGACCTTCCTTGTCAAGCACTTCTGCAATATGCACTACTTGCCGCCAAACCAATAAAGCCTTCTTTCTAAGTTGCCTTCGTTTATTCGGAAAAAAAACCTTGCTATCATTTATGGCTTTGGTGCTTCCTATGCGCCGTACATCCAACTGTATCCCGAGTATCCCACTGCTCCGGGCAATCCGTATCAATTCGTCATCATAAAAATTTATATCAATATTGCAAAACCACTCCGCGTGTTCTGGAAAATCTGCTTGATCCTTTTGTACAAAGGACCGTTTTCCATTACAACACGCGTGGCTGGCAATAATCGGTATTTTCTGGGAGACATATTTTGTATCGAGCAACTTATAATACGATTTCCGAGAGGAAGTGCTCATATGTTTTACGTCTATTGGAATTCTTTTGCCCTCCGTATTGTCAAGCAAAAGATCAATAGCTTCATAACCTAACTCGGTAATACCACTATCTAATCCTCGATTTTGATTTTTTTTCAGCATCCCAATAGATATGCTTCTGGAGTGACCACACATTTCATTGTAAAAATGATGTGCCAAGGTTAGGAAAAGGGGGCGGTGTTCCCAGTTTTTGATTGTTTTAATATTACCTAAAACCTCTGTACGACTGGCCATGTCTTTATTCATCTCAATACCAGTGTTAAAACTATGGCCACCTTCGATGGTAATCAGGATATTTATTATTTTCTTTGAATCTGTTTCTTGTGAAAAATTAGTTTCAATTTCATTAAAACTTCTTATCAGTCTATACGTGTAAATAACTCCGTCAATATTTTCAACTTGATTGTGAAGCTGCTGATAATAATTATATTCATCCATCAAATCGACAAAATAATCTTTGTTGCTTCTAATATAATCCATTCGCGATTGGCTAATACTTGCCGCAAGATTCACCAAAACATCGGTAACACCCTTAATACCAATTATCTCTTTTCCGAAGAAATGCTTTTCAAAAGGATAAAGCGCTACAACAACAACTTTGGTTTTAGATTTGGCAAGTGCGGTAAGATCAGTTTGGGTAAACTTAGTAAGCGTAACCAATCTGTTTAAGAACTTTTCCAAAAAATTGGGCGGACTATAGTGCCAAATGGAGTTTTTTCTATTTGGATCTAAAGCGTTCTTTTTGATAGGTTTATATTTAAAACTCTTGCTATAAGGCTTTAAGGATGGGTGGCAATGTATATCAACATAGTTCATTTTTACACGGGGGTATTTATCAATCTATAAAGTTGCAATAAATCTCAAAAGCATAAAACAGGATTTTTCCTGTTTTATCAAAAGGAAAATGCCCCTTTTTTAAAGGGGCATTTCACAAAAATATATTTAGAAAAAGTGTTTAGAACTGATATCTCGCGGAAAGACCAACATCAAAACTGACATTTTCGCGATATCCAAAATTCGCTTGAGGCCTAAAATCAAAAGAAACAAGCAGCGGAAAATCAAAGCTGTATTCAATACCAACATCTCCAGTTATAAAAGCAAAAGCTTCTGATTTATCATCTCTTCTATATGGAGGATAATCATTATAATCATAACTAACCAAACCAACACCAGCTCCTGGGCCTGCATACCAATTAAAGCCGCCATCAATATTCCAAATCCATTGATAGATCCCTGTTAGTTTCACTGCATCCCAATAACGTTTGCTGTGCCAAGCTAAGCCAAGTTCTAAACGATTATTATCGCCCAAAGCACGTTGATAATTTACTTCTGGTCCAAAACCATCGCTTTCGCTAAGACGAAGACCGATAGCATTCTTTGAAATCTCCTGCGAAGACGCTTGCCATCCAAAACCTGCGATAAGCAGCACAATTAAAATTGATTTTTTCATTTAAATTTTGTTTTAATTCAAGGCTATCTCCTTTTAAATTACATATTTTAAAAAGTAAACCCTCTGTTAGTTAATAATATGTTACTTAAATTTATTTTCTAATAATAGGATGTAAAAATACTTGTAATAATGGGCGCTAATCGTTAACACGAAGCTAATCTCAATACTAAATTTTACAAAGTTTTGTTAACGAAGTTTTTTACATTTACATAATTGAAATGAAAAAGCAACTCGACGATTTTAAAAGGCTATTTAATGGCGAATTTTTTACAGATTCGCTTCATACTTCATTGTATGCCACAGATGCTTCAGTATATAGAAAAATCCCGCTCGCGGTTGCATATCCAAAAAATGAAAGAGGAATAAAACAACTGCTTTCATTTGCCGAAACAAACTACACCTCTCTTATTCCTAGAACTGCTGGTACTTCTCTTGCTGGGCAATGTGTGGGTGATGGAATTATCGTAGATGTTTCAAAACATTTTACCAAGATCCTTTCCCTGGATACAGAGAAAAGAACGATAACTGTTCAACCTGGAGTAATTCGAGATGAGCTTAATGCTTATTTAAAACCCTACGGACTTTTCTTTGGCCCTAACACTTCTACCAGTAATCGCTGTATGATTGGCGGAATGGTAGGTAACAATAGTAGCGGCACGACATCTATTCAATATGGAGTGACTCGTGATAAGGTGCTAAAACTGAAAACGCTGCTCTCTAATGGTGAAGAAATTGTTTTTGAAGTAATTTCAAAAGAAGAGTTTATTGAGAAAACGCACTCGAATTCTTTGGAAGGAAATATTTATAAAACGCTTTACAACGAATTGATCCCCGAAGAAGTACAGGAAGAAATCCGAAATCAATTTCCCAAACCAGAAATTCACCGAAGAAATACGGGATATGCAATTGACAGTTTGCTGGATACAACTGTTTTTGGGGAATTTGAAGAAGAAGTCAACTTGTGTAAATTGCTCTGCGGAAGTGAGGGCACGCTGGCGTTTACTACGGAAATAACCCTTCAATTGGATCCATTACCACCAAAGTTTAGGGCAATGATCGCAACACATTATAACTCATTGGAAGCCTGTCTAAACGATGTTGTAATAGCTATGCAACACAATTTGCATACTTGCGAAATGATGGATAATATAATCCTCGATTGTACCAAAAAAAGCAAAACCTACGAAGCTTATCGTTTTTTTGTAAAAGGCAATCCGAAAGCGATTTTATTGCTCGAATTAAAAAGCCCTTCTGAAGAAGATTTGGAGAATCAGGTCAATGATTTATTGGAATCGCTAAAACTTTCAAATTATAGCTATCACAATCCTGTTTTAAGAGGAGACGAAATTGAAATGGCACTAGAACTTCGGAAAGCTGGTCTTGGTTTATTGGGAAATATGGTCGGCGATAGAAAAGCAGTCGCTTGTATTGAAGATACCGCAGTAGCGCTGGAGGATTTATCGGCCTATATTAAGGAGTTTTCCACTTTGATGAAGAAGTATAATCAAGAGGCAGTTTATTATGCACACGCAGGAGCGGGAGAGTTGCATTTGCGCCCCATCTTAAACTTAAAGAAAGAAGAGGATGTTGATTATTTTAGAAAAATCACAACGGATGTAGCCATGCTTTGTAAAAAATACAAAGGATCATTTTCTGGAGAACATGGTGATGGCATTGTTCGAGCAGAGTTTATTTCCTTAATGATCGGGGAAAAGAATTACGAGCTTTTAAAACGAATCAAAAATGTATTCGATCCACAAAACATTTTAAACCCCGGGAAAATCGTTGATGCCTTTAAAATGGATGAATCCTTGCGATATGAAATTGGGCGAAAAGAGCCAGAAGTGAAAACACTTATGGATTTCAGTGATTATCAAGGCATACTTCGACTGGCTGAAAACTGTAATGGCAGCGGGGATTGTCGGAAAACAGCAGATGCTGCGGGTGCGATGTGTCCCAGTTATCACGCTACTAAAAATGAAAAAGATACCACTCGTGCTCGTGCAAATGCATTACGTGAGGTTTTGACCAATAATCAAGCTGTCAATAAATTCAATTCAGAAGAATTAAAAGAGGTTTTTGATCTCTGTATAAGTTGCAAAGCTTGTGCAAGCGAATGCCCCAGCAACGTAGATATAAGCACTGCAAAAGCGGAGTTTTTATATCAATACAATAAAGCGAATGGCGTTTCTTTTTCCAATAAAGTCTTCGGAAAAAGTACAAAATTGAACAAAATGGCTTCGAGAGTTCCCAAGCTTTCCAATTGGTTTTTCACGAATTATTTCACCTCAAAAATCATTAAGAATATCGCTGGCGTTCATTGTAATCGCTCCTTGCCACCTGTTTCAACAAAAAGTTTTAATACATTAGTTAAAAATACTGTAAATCAATATGATGCGATTAAAACAGTTAGTAGCAAAAATCTAAAAAACATCTTGTTGTTTATAGATGAATTCAGCAATTATCTAGATGCTGAAATAGCAATGGACGCGTATCTACTTTTAATAGGATTAGGTTATAAAGTAACAATTATTGACAGCTTAGACAGTGGTCGCGCTTTGATATCAAAAGGTTTTTTGGAAGAAGCGAAAAAGGAGGTCAATATAAACGTTGCATTTTTAAAAGAAAAAGTTTCAGAATCAACTCCCTTGATTGGAATTGAACCTTCCGCAATTCTTTCCTTTCGTGACGAATATATACGATTGGCAGACGAAAAACCATCGGCAGAAACAATTTCAAAACACACGTATTTGATAGAGGAGTTTTTATCAAATGAAATTCAACGTGGAAATATTTCCGCAGCACAATTCACTTCCGAAGAAAAACAGATTAAAATACATTCGCATTGCCATCAAAAGTCTTTGAGTAATCAAAAGGTGACCTTTGATATTTTAAACCTTCCTAAAAACTATAAACCAACTATCATTACGTCTGGGTGTTGTGGAATGGCAGGAAGTTTTGGTTATGAAAAAGAACATTATGATGTCAGTATGAAAATAGGGGAGTTGAAGCTATTTCCCGCTGTTAGAAAAGCTTCCGAAGATACTGTTATATCAGCCAACGGAACGAGTTGCCGTCATCAAATAAAAGATGGAACAGGAAGAGAAGCGCTCCATCCTGTTACGATTCTAAAAAATGCGCTGTTGAAAAAGTGATGGTTTGATCCACGCCCCATGACAGATTAAGCTTATAATGAAACTGATTTTGTATATTTATAGGTAAGTTGCAGCCTGAAAAGGAAGAAAGATGCCCATAGAAAACATCCCTCAAATTTATCTTGACGATAAAAAGGAAACCCCAGATTTATTTGTCTATGACTTTAAAATGACCAGCGATGTGGTTAAAAGCAAGGTGAATTTGGGAATGAATATGTTTAGCTTTCTGCAAGTTGGTAAAAAGCAAGTTCACTTTGCTGGAACGTCAGTGGCGGTAAACAAAGATCAATCATTGCTTCTCAAAAAAGGCAATTGGCTATGGACGGAGTTATTGGAAGCAGAACCCAGTTATTACTGCAAGCTCTTCTTTTTTTCACAACTAAGACTTGTTGAATTTTTAGAAAAACATACCAATAATAAAGATGAAGTAGAGGATGAAGATCCTTATTTTATAATAAGAAATAATGCGTACATTACTTCATACTTAATTTCATTATCGACCATTAGTATCGCTCCCTCGGTTTTTTTGATGAACCTTCATTCCATATGGTTCTAATAATTAATGCTTTACCTTCTTCAGAAATAAGTCAGAAGATTTGAATTGTATTTGTATTCCTTAATAATTAGTGAGAACTCAGCTTTTAAGAAAACGGTTGAGAGTAAAATACAATCCAATTTAAAATTAGAGGAAATCGCTTTTTTATGCAATATGAGTGTATCTACTTTTCAGCGCAATTTCATCAAAGAATATAAAGCTTTTCATGGGAAATGGTTTCATTAAAAAAGGCTCCAAAAGGCAAAATAATTGTTGCAAACAAGCGATTTAAAGCATCTGATATTTATTTGGAGATTGGCCATAACAATCTTTCCAACTTCAGTGTAGCTTTTAAAAACAAGTTCGGAATTAGCCCTACCGATATCTTAAATTGAAAATATCAAGATTATTAGATATTTTTAAGTAACCAGTTTTTCTTTCATTATTTTATTCACTACTAAAGAAATCGCTCCATCGCCGGTTACATTACAAGCGGTACCAAAACTATCCATAGCAATATATAGGGCGATCATTAAGCCCATCATCTCCTCGTTAAAACCAAGCATAGATTGCAAGATACCTACAGCTGCCATAATTGCCCCTCCAGGTACTCCCGGTGCAGCAATCATGGCGATTCCTAGAACAAAAATAAATCCCGCAAAGAGCGTAAAGGTAAATGGCATTCCATGTAAAATCATTAATGCCATAGCGCAAGCGGTAATTTTCATAATACTACCCGATAAATGAATGGTGGCACATAAGGGAATAACAAAGCCTGCAATTTTTTCTGAAACCCCATTCTTTAAGGTCTGTTCTAAAGTTACTGGAATGGTTGCTGCCGAAGATTGTGTTCCCAATGCTGTAAAGTATGCGGGCATCATTGTAGCCAATAACTTGAGAGGGTTTTTCTTCGTAAGAATTCCAGCAATAGTGTATTGTAGCAATAAAAGTAAAATATGCAAGGCGAAAATAACTCCTATAATACTTATAAAGACAGATAGAATTGAAAATACTTGTCCGCTAAAAGACATACTAGTGAAAATACCTAAGATGAAAAGTGGTAGGAGCGGCACAATTACGTTCTCTATTAATTGCATTATAATTCTCTGAAAGTCATTGACTACCAATTTTAAGCTGGATTTCTCCTGATAAGAAAGCCCTAAACCAATAACAAATGCAAGCACCAACGCGGTCATCACATCTAATACAGGAGGTATATTGATGCTGAAATACGGTGTTAATTCACGACCAGCATCCGCAATTTGTGCTGCTTCATCAACGTGCGATTCTAAAAGCTGTGGAAATATATTGGAGGCTGTAAAATACGTCATAAAGCCCGAAAATAAGGTGGAGCCATAAGCAATAGCAGCAGTGAGCAATAACAACTTACCTGCACCTTTACCTAAATCAGCAATGGCGGGCATTATTAAACCCATTATAATTAACGGAATAGCGAAATTTAAAAACTGACCAAAAAAAGCATTAAAGGTGGTAAATATTCTGTTTACGGATTCAGGTAGATACTGTCCGAAAATAATACCTAAAACTATGGCAAGAAAAACTTTAAATAATAAGTTTGAAAATAAACGCTTCATATTATATGCTAATTGACAAAAGACGATAACGTCTTATATATGATTCTTTTTAAGTGCGCTAATATACAGCCAAAGTAGGGAAGAGGCTTTTTATGGATGGACTATTTTTTTAATTAACACACTTAATAGCTTACTATATTTTCCTTCAATTTCTCATCGATTTTTATAAATGAAATCATTTTTGAGTACAAGTCAATTAATATTCCAAAATAAAATACATAAATCATTGCCTCACAAACACTTATTTTTTTATATAAACCTTTGATATCTAAAAAACATCAAATTGACCTTTTTTCATAGCTTATTGAACTGTTTTAGTAAATATAGACCTTAGCCTGCATTGTACATTTGCATTATAATTAGAAACAATACTAAAACAGAAAATCATGAATATTACATTAGCACAAGCAGAAAAAGCAATCGCAGCAGCAAAAGAAAAAGCAACTGCAATAGATACTAAAATGAATATTGCAATTGTAGATGCAGGCGCAAATTTAGTAGCCTTTGGACGAATGGACGGGGCTTGGTTAGGTTCGCTTGACATTTCTATCAAGAAAGCTAAAACAGCACGTTTCTTTGATATGAACACAGGAATAGTAGGGGAATTATCTCAGCCAGGAGGATCATTATACAACATTGAACATTCAAACGGAGGTTTAATCACTTTCCCAGGAGGTATTCCAATTAAAAACGAAAACGACGAAATCATCGGTGCCATTGGCGTAAGCGGAAGTTCCGTTGAAAATGACCACGCAGTTGCTGAAGCTGGAGCATCAGCACTTTAAAAAATAAAATTTTATTATTTGAGAGGATAATCGGTTTCGATTATCCTCTTTTTTATATAAAAGGTTTATCCTTGAAACTACTTTGGATCCAATTGCTAAAAGTGGGTGTAGAAGTTGCTGATAAGGTAGAATAAACACTATAATATTTGTAGCTTACAAAATTTTTCGAGAAACAAGAAAATCCTAGAAATCATAGACCAAGAGTTGATTATATTTAAACAAACCCATAACTGAGACTACAAATTATGAAAAGTGATAACCTAGAGAAACATCATTTAATAATTGGAGCAGGTCCTGTTGGGCTAGCAGTTGCAAAATCTTTTAAAGAAGCCCGAATTCCTTATCACCAAGTAGATGCCGATGATGATGTTGGAGGAAATTGGTATCACGGCACCTACAAATCTGCACATATTCTATCCGCGAGAAAAGTAATGGAATACCCTGATTTTAAAATGCCCGAAGATTATCCAGACTTCCCGAGTAGTGGACAGATGTTAGCTTATTACCAAAGCTATGCATCACATTTTAATCTAACTGAATCCATTCAATTCAACACGAAGGTAATCCATGTTAATCCTATAAACGAAGATCTATGGGAAGTAACTTTTGCAAATAATACAACCCGAGTTTACAAAGGGGTAATTGTTTGTAATGGACATCATTGGAGCAAAAACTATCCTGATTATGAAGGTGAATTCACTGGAGATTCTTTTCATTCCAAGGAATATAAATCTACTGATCAATTAAAAGATAAAAGGGTTTTGGTCATTGGAGCTGGGAACTCTGCTTTCGACATTGCATCTGAGTCAGCACGGGTAAGTTCCAAAAACTTTTTAAGCGTTAGACGCGGAATCTGGATTTTTCCAAAAACTTTTATGGGAAAACCATTAGCATCTTTACAAGTACCGCCAATACCTGATTGGTTGCGGGAGGGATTAATAAAAATAATGCTTAAGCTTACCATTGGGAGCCATAAAGAATACGGCTTACCTAAACCTGAATCTAAAGTTTTTGATCGGCATCCAACAGTAAATACGGAAACCCTCATGCACGTAAAACATGGCAGAACCATAATCAAAGGTGCGGTTAAAAGATTTTTAGGCACGCAAGTAGAATTTGAAGATGGGAGTATTGAGGATGTAGATACAATAGTTTATGCTACAGGCTTTAAGACTGATTTCCCCTTTCTTCCCAAAGAACTTTGCCGCGTGGAAAAGGCACATGTAAAAGTTTACGGTTTTAGTATGTACGATACCTATAAAGGACTCTATTTAGTTGGATGGATGCAACCAAGAGGTGGCGTAGGATCTCTGATTACGCCTTACGCAAATTTATTAGCAAGTTTTGTTAAACTTCAAGATAAGGTAAATTGTCCTGTTGGCATGATACTAAAAGAGCGGGGAGAACCGCTACCAACCAGTCATTTATTTGGAGGTGCCCAAGTGATAAAATGGATTGAAAAGACCGAAAAAATAATGGATAAGCTGGAGAAGGAAGGATTAAAATTAGATAGTAATCTCAATGGGTTTACGAATAAACCTTTAGAATATACTTCTAGACCTCTCCAAAAAGAGATGCAAGTTTATTAATTTACAAATTTAACCCTTCTAGCGTTCAAAACGCTGTAAGGGTTATCGAGCAGTAATTTTAAAAGGTTGAAAGCTTAGCCAGAAGAGGTAAAGCTTTATAAAGGCTCTATATAATTTTATTTTATTTCATAATTCCCTTAAGTCATGGTCCATTTAATTTTTGATTCATTTTAATCGTGATTTCCGTCTTGGTGGACAGTCTTAGTTCATTTTAAAAAAAATTTCATAAATTTTTGAACCTGAAACCTTGAATTTTGAATTTGAAACCTTGAATAATTAAGTCCGAAAGTTTACATTTGTTGAAAAGCAACCTATGGCGGGCAATTCCTTCGGAAAAATCTTTAAACTTACCACCTTTGGCGAATCTCATGGACCTGCGATTGGCGGAATTATAGAAGGTTGTCCAGCAGGGCTTTCGTTGGATTTCGAAGCCATTAATACCGAAATGCAACGTCGCAAACCCGGTCAGTCCAGTATAGTCACCCAACGAAAAGAAGAAGATGAAGTAAAGTTTCTTTCGGGAATATTCGAAGGAAAAACTACCGGAACGCCAATCGGTTTCACCATTGAAAACACCGATCAAAAAAGCAAGGACTACAGTCACATTAAAAATATCTACCGTCCTTCACACGCCGATTATACGTATGATAAAAAATATGGAATCCGAGATTACAGAGGTGGCGGACGCTCCTCAGCCCGCGAAACTGCTTGTAGGGTAGTTGCTGGCGCTGTAGCAAAACAACTTCTTAAAAACCCGCCTGCCGGACGGGCAGGTATCAAAATCACCGCTTATGTTTCTTCCGTAGGCGAAATGGAGCTCAAAAAGCACTATTCCGAAGTCGATTTCTCAGAAATTGAAAAAAACCCCGTACGATGCGCCGATCCCGAAATGGCGGCGAAAATGGAAGACTATATAAAATCAATTCGAAAAGAAGGCGATACCGTTGGGGGCATCATAACTTGTGTTATTCAAAATGTGCCTATTGGCCTCGGTGAACCTGTTTTTGACAAGCTTCACGCCGAACTTGGCAAAGCAATGCTCTCCATAAATGCCGTAAAAGGTTTTGAATACGGAAGTGGATTTACTGGAACGGCTATGAAAGGCAGTGAACACAACGATTCTTTTAATACGGATGGAAGTACAAAAACGAATTATAGCGGTGGAATTCAAGGTGGAATCAGTAACGGAGAAGATATCTATTTTAAGGTAGCCTTCAAACCCGTTGCCACCATAATGCAAAAACAAGTATCCATAGATAGCGAAGGAAATAAGGCAATAGCAGAAGGCAAAGGCCGCCACGACCCTTGTGTGGTTCCGCGGGCTGTTCCAATTGTTGAGGCTATGGCCGCCTTGGTCTTGGCCGATTTTTGGTTGTTAAGTAAAGTTTCAAAAATTGAAGGAAGCTAGATCACGGATGACAGAAAAAAACTGACGACCAACAACAAGTAATAATACCATAATTAAAAACCTAGCATCCAAACTCTAAAATCTAAAAATGAAAAAACTCGCACTACACTGGAAAATCATCATTGGATTGCTTTTAGGAATAATCTGGGCCTTACTTTCCAGCAAGTTAGGGTGGAGTGAGTTTACCATAGATTGGATTGCTCCTTTTGGAACGATTTTTATCAATCTTTTAAAATTGATTGCAGTTCCTTTGGTATTGGTGTCAATTATAAGTGGTGTGGCTAATATTGGTGATCCGTCCAGCTTGGGGCGAATGGGAGGGAAGACCTTGTTGGCTTACTTAATTACTACACTCTTTGCCGTGAGCATGGGGCTTTTGCTAGTGAATACGATACAACCAGGGAAGCTAATTGATGAACAAAGCAGAATTGACAATAGAATAAGTTATGAGGTTTGGGCTGCTTCGGAAGGCCACGAAATAAAAGATGGAATACACTATTTACAGGATCCAGAATTCATGGAGCGCGCTCAAAAGATTACAGATCTTTCAAGAGCCGAATTAAAAAATACAGTAGTTGCCGAAAAGATGGAAACTGCTCAGAAGACGAAAGAAACCACTCCGCTCCAACCATTGATAGACATAGTACCAGAAAATTTCTTCTTTTCACTGAGTGACAATGGTTTAATGCTTCAGATTATTTTCTTTGGAATATTCTTTGGAGTTTGTCTTTTACTGATACCAAACGAAAAATCAAAGCCTGTTACAAACTTTATGGACGGCGTCATGGAGGTTTTTCTTAAAATGGTCGATCTGGTAATGCAAGCCGCTCCTTTCTTTGTCTTTGCATTATTAGCTGGGGTAGTCAGCAAAATGGCAGGAGACGATATTGGTAAAGTATATGAGATTTTTAAAGGTTTAAGTTGGTATTCCTTAACTGTATTCTCGGGGTTGATGTTAATGATTTTTGTAATCTACCCATTAATTCTAAAGCTATTTGTTAGAAAAATACCGTACAAAGGTTTCTTTAAAGCCATGGCTCCCGCCCAAACATTGGCATTTTCAACCTCAAGTAGTGCTGCTACCTTACCAGTAACCATGGAATGTGTAGAAGAAAATCTTGGTGTAGATAAAAAGATAACCAGTTTTGTTTTGCCTATTGGCGCCACTGTAAACATGGATGGAACCTGCTTGTACCAAGCCGTTGCCGTGGTTTTCCTCGCACAACTGCATATGATAGATCTTACCTTTGGGCAACAATTGACCATCGTGCTAACTGCTACCTTAGCCTCTATTGGCTCTGCTGCAGTTCCAAGTGCTGGTTTGGTTATGCTAATCATTGTTTTGGAATCTGTGGGGTTAAATCCAGCTTGGATTGCCATAATTTTTCCAGTAGATAGAATTCTGGATATGTTCCGTACGGTTGTAAACGTTACCGGTGATGCTACAGTTTGTTCAATAATTGCAGATGGGGAAGGAATGATGGATTACGATCCTAAAGAAAATCCTTCCGAAACTTTTGACATGGATTCTTAAAACTACTGACTCATAGCTTTTTATAAAATTAAATCTGCCTTAAATCTTACAATTTATTTGGTAGAAGAAATTTTATTGATTATTTTAGCATATAACTCCCTGAAAAATAGAGCAATATCTGATTTTGAACCAATGCCTTCTTCGCATTGTAAATCAAATTGTTATGGGAAAGTTATTCTTGTTCTTCGGGATGGCATTGTTTGTAACGATGTCTTATTGCCAAGTTGGGATTGGCACAACCACACCTTCACCTGCTGCTATGTTAGAAGTTAGCAGTACTTCAGATGGTGGCTTAACCTATCGTGGTTTTATGCCACCGCGGGTGCCTGATGTTGCAGCGCGGAACTTGATAAATCCAAGCTTTTCAGATGCAGGATTGTTGATTTATTTGAGCAGTTCTGGTTGTCTACAGTTTTGGACAGGACTAATTTGGGAAAATATAAAATGCGCCACTGATATTTCAACCCCTCCAACCTTATTGGGAACTCAGAATTTTGAAATAGTCCCAGTCATACCGGAATTACCTGTGACTGGCATAAATACATCGAATTATTTTATCGATAGCGGTCCATTTCCAGAAGGCCTTCCAAATTATAACAGTGAGGTTAGAGGTTATGGAATTAATAGTGGTACTACTGAACTCACTTTTGGCCCTCTAGATGCTTCCTTATTCTCTTTTCTTATAATTCGATTTCACTTGGCTTCATTCTCAAAATCCAGTAACCAAGGAGCGGATTCAAATGATAGTGTAATATTAAGTGTCAGCAATAATGGTGTAAACTATATAGAAGAAATAAAAATATTGGGATATAATAATAGTCGCTGGGGATTTAATAATAACAATCTTGCTATTGCTAATTCTAGTGGTAGTGGAAATCCTACTATTGTGCAATCTACGGGTAATTTTGATTCAGGCATAGGTAAAGTTGAACTGAAAAATATACCAACGAGTGCAAATTTTTCATTCAAAATACATTTGAAAAATGATCTCAATGACGAAATATGGATTATTGATGATGTAGAAGTACTTGGATTATAGGGTCTAATAACGGTCTCACTATCTAGACAATAGAAGTAAATCAAAGAAACTTCCCCTTCAATTCCTCCGTAGGAATCATACAGCTCTCCTTTTTCCCAAACCATTTATAGCGGTTGCGGGCAATATAATCGTAAACTGCATTCCGAATGAATTTCGGCACTATCATAAACCCAAAAAGTAGGGGATAGGCACTGCCCATATGTTTAGCAATATGAAGTGCCGCCGAAGATTTTTCATAATGTTTATCGCCATCAATCAAAATAATGGAATCTACTTTTGTTCTATCAATATTATATTTCGAAGTTAACTCTTGCCCAATTTCACTTTGAAGCGCGGCAAATTTGAAAATGTTCTTATTATCTTTTTTAATAACAAAATTGATAGCGCCATTGCAGAGATTGCAAACGCCATCAAACAGGATTATCTTGTAATTTTTAGACATACTTAAAAATAAAAAGCACTAAAAAATAAATTCCAAATTTCAAGCACCAAATTACAAAGAAAGAACAATTAACCAATTTCAAAATTTATCAACTTTAGCTTTTTGATTTTTGTGATTTGAGTATTATTTGGAATTTGGGATTTGTTTATTGGAATTTTTGTTCCTATACTTTTTCCAATTCCGTCAAACTCACATTGGTTTTAAACATTCCATAGTTCACAAATGCCTTGGTTTTTTCAATCGTGTCAATCGTGCCAATTGCTCGGCCGTCTATCATTCTAACTCGATCCCCAACTTTTAGAGTTACTTTCGGCTTTGGTGGTGGAAGTTTCTTCGCTTTTTCTTTTTCTTCTTTTTTGCGCTCTCTAATTACTTCTACCTTTTTCTCAACTTCTTTAATAACTTCTTTCTCCTTAACTTTTACAGCCTTTTTAACCTTGGGTGCCAGTTTCTTTCGTTTGCTGTTTTCAACCATAACAAGCTTCATCAATTCATCAATCAGATGTTTCTTCTGCTTGTTGTTGAAATATTTTTCAGAAAGTGTATCCAGCTTTTTTCCCAAACTGATGAGTTTCTGATTGGCATCAAACAATTCCTGATAACTCTCCAATTTCTCCTGAACGCGCGCATTCACTTCTTCCAACTGTTTGTTTTCAACACGTGCTTTCTGCTCCTCAGTTTTTAAGGACTCTGATGTTTTCCGAAGATTGGAACGTTCTTTTTGAAGATTGGCAATAGTTTTATCAAAACGCACCTTTCCGCGTTCTATTTTTTTCTTTGCTCTATTGATTAAGCTGTAAGGAATACCGTTTTTTTGGGCGACTTCAAAGGTATAACTGCTTCCGGCTTCCCCTAAATGTAGCTGATAAAGTGGCTCCAAAGACTTATTGTCAAAAAGCATATTCGCATTGATTGCATCTGGAAGCTCGTCTGCCAATAGTTTTAAATTGGTGTAATGGGTGGTGATAATTCCAAAGGCATCGCGTTCATAAAAGACCTCCAGAAAAGTTTCGGCCAAAGCGCCTCCAAGTTCGGGATCGCTTCCTGTTCCAAATTCATCAATCAAGAAAAGTGTATTTTTATTACACTTTTTAAGGAATTGATTCATCTTTTTTAAACGATAGCTATACGTGCTTAAATGGTTTTCAATAGACTGATTATCGCCAATATCAGTTAAAATTCGTTTAAAGAAATACATTTCGCTTTGCGGATCCACAGGAATAAGCATGCCGCTTTGTAGCATAACCTGGAGTAAACCAACAGTTTTTAGAGTAATACTTTTTCCACCGGCATTTGGCCCGGAAATTACGATAATTCGTTTGTCGGGAACTAGTTCAATGCTCTGCGGAAATGTTTTTTCCTTTCTTTTATTGTTTGCAACAAGCAAGAGCGGATGATAGGCATTGTGGAGTGAAATCCGTTTTTCCGAAGCTAGGATCGGGAGGACGGCACTTATTTTTAAAGCGTATTTCGTTTTGGCGTAAAGCATGTCTATTTTAATCAAATAATCTTGATAACTTTCCAAAAGCAACGCATGTGGTCGGACAAACTCAGTCATGGCTTTTAAAATTCGCTTTATCTCTTCATCTTCCTCATAAATTAGATTACTGAGCTCGTTGGCATATTCCAAAGTTGCTTGCGGCTCAATATAAACGATGCTTCCCGTTTTTGAACTACCCATAACGGCACCTTTCACTTTTTTCCGGTGCATTGATTTTACGGCAAGCACTCTTCTATTGTCAACAACAGATTCTCGGATTTCATCTAAATAATCACTTTGCACGTATTGTGAAAGCGCTTTTGTAAACGAGGAATTTATCTTTCCTTTTACAACATTCAATCTTCTGCGGATGGTGCCGAGTTCATTGGATGCCTCATCCTTTATATCACCATATTTATCGACGCGTTTATTTATTTCGTCGGAAATGATGGAAGTGTAATTAACCTCTTCGGAAAATGAATTTAAGTGAATATAGAATTCCTCGAATTTCTTAAAAAATTTAAGTAGAATCCGAGTGGTTTCAGAAATGGAGAGAATCCTTCTAAAGCCTGAAATTTCTAGTGTACTGTTTTCAATATCTAATAAACGAAGTTCTCTAAAAATAGGATCGAATCCATGATTTGGAATTCTGTTGTCTCCATCAAAGGAAGCCGTAAACTCTTTAACCCGCTGTAATTCGGGCTCAATTTCGGCAAAATCCTGAAATGGGGTTATAGCCAATACATTTTGTTGGCCGGGTTCAGTAACACAAAATTCCGAAACTTGCCGCAGCACCGAAGGGAATTCTAGGTCTTCTAAAGTTTTATTGTCTATACGCGCTTTCCGCTTTATTTCCATTAATTTTACTTTTTCAGCAATCATACAAAAGTAAGAATAATGGAACTAACAATTGAGTCTGGATGGAAGGCGATTTTAAAGGAAGAATTCGAAAAACCATATTTTAAAGATTTGGTTGAATTTGTAAAATCTGAATACGACTCTAATACATGTTTTCCTCCAGCTGAACAGATTTTTTCAGCATTCAATAAGACGCCGTTTGATGAAGTGAAAGTTGTAATAATAGGACAGGATCCTTATCATGGACTTGGGCAATCGCACGGTTTATGCTTCTCGGTTGGTGAAAATGTTAAGATTCCGCCGTCACTTAAAAATATTTTTGAGGAAATAAGAACTGATATTGGTACTTCAGTTCCCAATAATGGATATCTAGAACGTTGGGCACGTCAAGGGGTTTTATTATTAAATGCAACTTTAACCGTGAGAGCACATGAAGCTGGAAGTCATCAAAAAAAGGGGTGGGAAAAATTTACCGATGCTGTAATTGAAAAATTATCAGATGAAAGGGAAGGGATCGTTTTCTTGCTATGGGGTGGTCCTGCGAAAAAGAAAGGAGCCAAAATTGACACTTCTAAACATTTAGTTCTCAACAGCGGTCATCCATCGCCATTAGCAGCAAATAGAGGCTATTGGTTTGGAAACAAACACTTCAGTAAAACAAATGAATATTTAAAAAAAATAGGGAAGAAGCCAATTGAATGGTAATCTTTAGATGAGCTCAAAATCTTATCTCAAAGATTTTATTTCGACTCTTCTCAGCGGATTAATGGAATAGAAATGGGGGTTTTCTATTCTTCTTCTGGCACTTCAGACTCCGTAGCATCATTACAGCTAAACTGCAATAACAAGAAGTTTGTTACCAACAACGCTCCCAAAACGATTAAAAAAGTAGTCATAATAGTTGTTTTTATATAAACAAGATGCAAGTTCTACTTTCGGGTTGCGTAAATTTTAAGATATTTTTTAGAAACTATATAAGATATTGGTTCTCTGTACTTTATTTTCAATTAATTCTAGCTCCAGCAATTTTTGCTGAATATTTTCCAACTCATTTGAAGTAAGTTGTCTATCTGCCCACTCTGTTAGTGAAAGCCATTCACGAACATCCTCTATTTTTTGTCCATAACGTTTGGAAATGATTTCATCAACATTAGGAAGTGTTTTAAAGTTCTCGGTTACAGAATTTATAACTTCTAAAATTGACTTAACACTATCCTCTTCATTCTCTAATATATCATTGCGAACGGCAATCACAAAACTAGGCCAAGGAGTAGGGGACTCGCCGATTAAACGGAAGGTGCCATTATCTACGTGCGGTTTGGTCATAAACTTTTCCCACATAAAATAATCGCCTTTTCCTTTTGGAAGCCCGTCCAAAGCACCATCTAAATCTTGGATTACTTTAAATTTTAGATCGTTTTTTAAATCCCATTCGTGACTTTCGGCATTTACAAAAGCCATTAAATGCGAGCCAGAGCCATAACGACTAATTGCAGCATCGGTTCCTTTTAAGTCGCCAACTTCTTCATATTCTGAAGTAGTAGCAACGTGAATTCCCCAAAGTAAAGGCGATTTCACAAAGACTTGTACAATTTTGCTGTCGTTTCCATTAATAATGTCGCGAACCATTCCTTCGGTAAGGATTACGGCCATATCAATTTCCTTATCGCGTAATGCTGTAGCCATTTGTCCCGTTCCGCCGGGATAATCTTTCCAACGTAAGTTGATTCCTTTTTCTTGAAATTTTTTATCGCGAAGTGCGATATACCAAGGTAGATTGAAGTGTTCTGGCACACCACCAATTAAAAAGTTTTTCATTCCGTAATTTTTCCTAATGTATATTGAATAAGGGCATCGATAGTTTTTGATGCATTCTTGCTGAATGTTCCCCTCGCGCGGTTGGCAATAATGGCATTCATGGAAAGCGCTCGATGTCCAAGAAGCTTCGCCATAGCGTACATTGTGGCGGTTTCCATTTCTAGGTTTGTGATTTCTTTATTTTTATAACGAAAGGAAGTAAGCTTCTCATTTAGCTTGGCATCCTTCAGTTTCGCCCGAAGCACCCTTCCTTGAGGACCGTAAAAACCGACATTCGTGATGGTTATCCCTTCAAGTGTTTTTTCTGAAGATAATTTTTTCAACAAAGTTTTATCTGCTTCCACTGCATAGGGAACAGAATTGTCCGGATTCCATTGGGTATGTTCAATAAACGATTGCGCAAAATCACTCATAAGGATTTTATCGGTATTGTCGTAATAGTTCATTACGTTATCCAAGCCAATTCCCATGGTGCTTATTAAAAAGCTATCAACTTCAACTTCAGGAGTTAGTCCGCCGGCAGTACCGATTCTAATAATTTCAAGTGACGTCAGCTTTTTCTTTACTTGCCGTTTTTCAAAATCGATGTTAACCAAAGCATCGAGTTCGTTAAAAACAATATCTATATTATCCGGTCCGATCCCAGTAGAAATAACGCTTATTCGCTTTCCTTTATAAGTTCCCGTGTGGGTTTTAAATTCCCTGTGTTCTGCTTTAGCTTCAATTGAATCAAAATATTTTGAAACCTTTTCCACGCGTCCAGGATCACCAACCGTTATAATAGTTGTTGCCAATTGGGAAGGAGCAAGGTCTAAATGATAGATTTTACCTTCAGGGGTTAATATGAGTTCACTGGGTTTTATGGTTTCTTGTTTCAAGTTTCTCGTTAAGTTTATGTGTTTAGAAGTTTAGAAAAATAAACATTGTTTTCTATAATTATCAAATGCTATCTTTTTATCGCGCAAAGACACCAAGACGTCAAGCTATTTTTTAAGTTTGACTACTGACTACTGACTACTGACTACTGCCACTTCTTTTACCCTCCAACGCGTTTCACTTTAAAGCCTTTATCTTTTAAAAACTTCATAATCTTATCGCGATAGTCACCTTGGATAATAATTTGTTCATTCTTAAAACTACCGCCAACGCTCAATAACTGCTTTATTTCCTTGGCGAGGATTTTAAAATCGCTATCAGCACCGGTATATCCTTCAATAATAGTTGTAGGCTTGCCTTTTCGCTTTTCATATTTACAAATCAAAGGATCGTCCTGCATCCAAACTGTAGGTTCGTCTTCCGTTTCGGGAACATCTTTAGGCTCGTGTTCGGGAAATAAGTTTTTTAATTGGTCTTCTAGAGAATTCAATGTTTCAGGTTTCAGGTTCAACTGCATACTGCCACTGGCAACTGCTTACTTTTTTATGAGTCCAATTTCCACCAAACGTTGGTGCAGAAATTCGCCAGCGGTAATATCGTCATAGGCTTTTGGGTGATCGGCGTCTATACATTCTTCCAAACAGTTCAACTTCATATCGCTTCGCGGGTGCATAAAGAAAGGAATAGAGTAGCGTGGGCTTCCCCATTGTTCGCGTGGCGGATTTGCAACACGGTGAATGGTGGAGCGAAGTTTATTATTGGTTAGTCTTTCAAGCATATCGCCTACGTTTATAACCAGCTCATCTTCATTCGGGATTGCATCCATCCATTCGCCATCTTTTCGCAAGACTTGTAAACCGCCGGCGGAAGCTCCCATCAACAAAGTTATCAAGTTGATATCTCCGTGAGCACCTGCTCTAACAGCTCCTTTGGGCTCTTCGGTGATTGGCGGATAATGGATTGGTCGTAAAATGCTGTTGCCATTAGCTGCCCAATGATCAAAGTAAAATTCATCCAAGCCTATATAAAGAGCCAAGGCGCGAAGTACGTAAACTCCCGTTTTCTCAAGCATTCTGTAGGCTTCCATACCTGTGTGGTTGAAATCAGGAAGTTCGCTAACTTGAACATTTTCTGGATATTCTTCAGATAGGTTTGCATCTTCTGTTGCCTCTTGTCCAAAATGCCAAAACTCTTTTAAATCGCCTTTCCTTCTTACCTTTGGCGTGTTCTTTTCCGAAGCTAACATAGCCCCGTTGTCCACCAAGGCCTGGGATTTCATATTTTTCTTTAGTTTCAACAGGAAGAGCGAAGAAGCTTTTTATCTCCTTATAAAGCTCTTCGACCAATTGATCGCTGAGGAAATGATTCTTAAGGGAAACAAAACCAATCTCTTCATAAGCCGAGCCAATTTCATTTACAAATTTTTGCTTCCTTTTAGGATCTTCAGAAAGGAAGTCGGCCAAATCTACGCTGGGTATATTATTCATATATTTATCATTTATACTTAAAAGTATCGAATTTATAGAATTAGGACGTAAGACAAAAGACATAGACCAAAAATCAACAGCTATTAACTTGCCTTTAAGTTTAAACCTATTTTTTTCTTCGCCAAAAATCTTTTAGCTAGCCAATTTTATAAATTGTTAAACAACTAAGCGCATTATTAATTTAGCTTACAAAGATACCAAAAATGAGAAAGTTTTTCAGAAGATAATACTTGTCTTAATATTTCCTTTAACAAGAGGTTTTTTCTACTTTTGAACTTACAATTTCATTATGGTTAAACCCATGATTATTTTGTGAACCACATAAAAGTGTCTTATTCCACATGTTGAATGGGACCAGTTTAAAAAAATAGTTTAGAAAAATGAAACCAGAGACTACCCCACATATTTTATTTAATTACGACCGAAAAAATCTTGACGACGCTACCTTACTAAAACTTTACCGAGGAATGTTAAAGCCGAGGGTTATTGAAGAAAAGATGCTGATTCTTTTACGCCAAGGAAAAGTCTCAAAATGGTTTAGCGGAATAGGGCAGGAAGCCATATCGGTTGGAGTTGCTTCCGTTTTGGACAAAGACGAATATATTTTGCCCATGCATAGAAACCTTGGTGTTTTCACCACCCGTGAAATTCCATTGCCTAGATTGTTTTCACAATGGCAAGGAAAAGCGAATGGTTTCACTAAAGGACGCGACAGAAGTTTTCACTTTGGAACTCAGGAATATCATATTATAGGTATGATTTCACACTTGGGGCCACAGTTTGGTGTTGCCGATGGCATTGCGCTTGCAAATAAATTAAAGAAAAACAATAAAGTCTGCGCCGTGTTTACCGGGGAAGGTGGAACCAGTGAAGGCGATATACACGAAGCGCTAAACGTGGCTTCCGTATGGCAGCTGCCTGTTCTTTTTTGTGTTGAAAATAATGGTTACGGCCTTTCAACCCCTACTAATGAACAGTATAATTGCGAACACATTGCAGATCGCGGCAAAGGCTACGGAATGGAGTCTCATATTATTGAGGGTAATAATATTTTGGAAGTTTATACAAAGCTTAAAGCGCTTGTTGAAGATATGCGCATCAACCCGCGTCCTGTTCTTTTAGAGTTTAAAACCTTTAGAATGCGTGGTCATGAAGAGGCGAGTGGCACCAAATATGTTCCAACCGATTTAATTGATGAGTGGGGACTTCGGGATCCGTTAAGTAATTATGAAGCTTATTTACTTGAGGAAGGCATACTCACTGAAGAAAAAATCTATGCATTTAAAGACGAATTTAAACACGAAATTGACGAAAGCTTAGAGATTGCCAACGCCGAATCTGAAATAGAATCCACTGAGGCTAATGAATTAAGTGATGTTTACAAACCTTACAACTACCAAGAGGTTAAGCCAACTTCAGAAATAGAAAACATTCGTCTAATTGATGCTATTTCACAAGGCCTAAAACAATCTATGGAACGTCATGATAATCTTGTAATTATGGGGCAGGATGTGGCAGAGTACGGTGGTGTCTTTAAAATAACAGAAGGATTTGTGGAGCAATTCGGTAAAGATCGCGTTCGCAACACACCTATATGTGAGTCTGCGATTATCTCAGCAGCGATGGGACTTTCAATTAATGGTTATAAAGCTGTAGTTGAAATGCAGTTTGCAGATTTTGTGAGCTCTGGCTTCAATCCGATTGTAAACTATCTTGCAAAAAGTCATTACCGCTGGAACGAAAAAGCGGATGTTGTAGTAAGAATGCCTTGTGGTGGGGGTGTGGGAGCAGGACCTTTTCACAGTCAGACAAATGAAGCATGGTTTACACATACGCCGGGATTAAAAGTTGTTTACCCGGCATTTCCATATGATGCCAAAGGTTTATTGGCTACCAGTATAGAAGATCCAAACCCAGTATTGTTTTTTGAGCACAAGGCACTCTATAGAAGTATCCGCCAAGATGTACCTTCAGATTATTACACCTTACCATTGGGTAAAGCTTCACTATTAAAAGAAGGTAAGGATGTAACTATAATTACATACGGTGCCGGTGTGCATTGGGCTTTAGAAACTTTGGAGGAAGAAACTCAAATACATGCAGATTTAATAGATCTTCGAAGCTTAGTGCCTTTGGACATTGATGCAATCTATAATTCCGTAAAGAAAACTGGGAAAGTTATTATTCTTCAGGAAGACTCTATGTTTGGTGGGATTGCTTCCGATATTTCTGCAATGATTATGGAAGATTGTTTTGAATACTTAGATGCTCCGGTTAAGCGAGTTGGAAGTTTGCAAACACCTATTCCTTTTGCCTCTAATTTAGAATCTGGTTATCTTCCTAATAAAAAATTTAAAGAAAATCTATTATCTTTATTGTCTTACTAATAATTTAACATTCGTTGTTAAACTTTAGATAAAGGGATTCCAAACGTTAAAATTCTTGTTTACTTTAGTACCATACTAATCATTAAAACTATAAACTATGTTACGTTGGATCGTTATTTTTCTTGTAATTGCAATTATTGCAGCCATTTTTGGATTTGGAGGTATCGCAGAAGGTGCTGCCGGAATCGCAAAAATAATCTTTTATATCTTTATAGTGCTTTTGGTAATTTCATTGCTATCAAGCTTATTCAGAAGATAAAAAGTACATCTTATTCAATTTACTAAATCAATTAAACTTTTATGAAAAAAATCCTCATTTTGGCCGTAATTGCGGTCACGGCTTTTGCTTGCGGTACTCCTAAAACAGTTCAGGAGTCTCGTAAGGTAATTAAAGGATATTGGGCATTAGACAATATAACTTATGATGCCACAGGAACCTTTAATGTTACACTTTTCAATGATACTTCTACGGAATGTCTTGAAGGTAGTAATTGGAGGTTTATCCCTAATAATAATACTGGTAACTATACTATTGAAAACTCAAACTGCCCTACAGGTCAAAGAGATTTCATCTTTACTATTCAGGAAATAGACCCAGCAACAGGACTTTATGACTTCCTTTTAAAACCGACAAATGCAAAGGGAAAATCAGAAACAAATGTTGGGTTTCGTCTTCGCTTGGCTCAGTTAAACGAGTCCTCAATGCGTTGGGAACAAACGGTAAACCTGGATGGCAAGCCTTTTAAAATAAACATGAACTTTTCTAAAATTCAAGATTAATTATTATGAAAAACTTTTTTAAACAAACCGCTTTAGTTGCTTTGGCCCTAACATTTGTTATAAGCCTAGGAAGCTGTGAAGCTACCCGAAATGCCAATAATAAACAAAAAGGTGCCGTAATTGGCGCTACAGGTGGAGCCGTTCTTGGAGCCATATTAGGTAACAATATTGGTAAAGGTGGAAACGGTGCACTCGGAGCAGTAATTGGCGGTGTCGTTGGTGGTGGTGCTGGTGTTCTTATTGGAAACAAAATGGATAATCAAGCCAAGAAAATAGAAGAAGAAATTCCCGGGGCTCAAGTGGAAAGAGTAGATGACGGTATCGTTGTTACTTTTGATGAGAATAGTGGGGTTTATTTTGATACTGCTAAATACAATGTGAACACTGCTTCACAGGCCATTTTAGACAAACTTGCAAATGTGTTAAAAGAATATCCAGACACCAACGTACTTGTTGTAGGTCATACCGATAGTGTTGGTGCAGATGCAATGAACATGACGTTATCTAAAAATAGAGCAATGTCCGTAACCAACTATTTTGTGCAAAACAAAGGTTTAAGTTCAGGTAGGTTCACTACCAACTGGTACGGAGAAGAAGCTCCTATAGCTGATAACTCCACTGCTGCTGGCCGTGCAAAAAACAGACGTGTAAACTTAGCAATCGTTCCAAACGATAAAATGAAGAATGACGCCAAGCAACAAGCAGGCGAATAATACATTTCTAAACTATTTAACAATCCCGTACCATTTATGGACGGGATTTTTTTTTAGTTTTAAACACTAGTATCTAGTATGGAAAAAACGAAAACTTGGGATATTATAATAGTTGGCGGCGGACTTGCCGGGCTGACAACAGCCTTGCACCTTGCCAATAATTATTGTTCCGTTTGTTTGATTGAAAAGAATCAATATCCAAATCATAAAGTTTGTGGTGAATATGTAAGTAATGAAGTTTTACCATATTTAAGATCATTGGGGATTGACCCATTGCATATTGGCGCAAAGAAAATTTCCAAATTTAAAATTACCGATATTAAAGGCAAGCCTATAACAGCGAATTTGCCCTTGGGCGGTTTCGGAATTAGTCGTTATGCTTTTGATCAACTAATTTATGAATCGGTTAAAAAGAAAGCTCATGTGCTTTTTGATACTGTTGAAAAAATAGGTTTTGAAAAAAACCAATTTAGTGTCACAACTCAAAATAAAGAAGTATTAAAAGCAAATTTTGTAGTTGGTGCCTTCGGAAAAAGATCTAATCTCGATGCTTTTCTAAACCGAAAGTTTATGAAGCAAAATTCATCTTGGCTTGCTGTTAAGGCCCATTATGAATACGATTTTCCTGATAACACTGTAGCTTTACACAATTTCCAAGGAGGTTATTGCGGCCTGAGCAAAACCGAAACGGACGTTGTGAATGCTTGTTATTTAACTACTTTTAAATCCTTTAAGAACTGCGGTAAAATTGATGTTTTTCAGAATGAAGAACTTTCTAAAAACCCTTTTTTAAATGATTTTTTTACGAATGCAAGACCACTTTTTAAAAAATCATTGACCATTAGCCAAGTATCATTTCATAAGAAGAAACCAGTAGAAAACCATATATTTATGATTGGGGATAGTGCTGGACTTATTCATCCACTTTGTGGCAACGGAATGGCGATGGCTATAAAAAGTGCACAGATTTTTTCTGAATTGTTTTTGGAATCATTTCAGAAAGGCAATTTTAATCGCGACTCCTTAGAATTGGATTACAGAAAAAAATGGGAAGATGAATTTGAAAGCAGATTGAAAACAGGAAGATTCATCCAGCGTGTTTTAATGAATCCAAGAGCTTCAAAAGTAGGCTTCGCGCTAGCCAAAAACATACCATCATTGGTCCCAATGATTATAAAGAAAACACACGGAAACTCAAAGTCATGATCACTTTTAGTAATAAATATAGGTCCGAACAACAGGAGGTTATGGACGATCTTGATTTCCAAGGATCAGAAATGCGAGACCTCCTAGATGATTTAAGAATAGTAAACAAATGGCTTGGGGGAAATTATATTACCATTGATGGCCTTCAAAAACTATTAAAGCATAAAAACAAAACCGATAAAATCACTATTTTAGACCTGGGTTGTGGCGATGGAGAATTACTTCGTAAATGCGCCGAATTTGGAATTCAAAATAATTTCAATTTTGAATTGATAGGATTAGATTTCAACAAAAACATATTGCAGTTTGCAGAAAGTCAAAGTAAGGAATATTCAAATATTAAATTTTTAAAAGTTGATGTCTTTTCCGAAGAAAAGTTAATTCCAAATTGCGATATTGCATTATGCACCTTGTTTTTACATCATTTCAGTAAAGATAAAATCCAAAACCTCTTACAGGTTCTCTTGAACAAAACTAGTATAGGCATAATAATAAATGATTTAAAAAGAAGCAGACAAGCTTTCAATCTTTTTAAAATTGGAAGTCAACTTTTTTTAAAAACCGAAACCGCAAGGCACGATGGATTGGTTTCAGTGGCTAGAGGCTTTAAAAAAGAGGAATTAGAAAGAATGTCAAAAAAAATACCAAATCAGCAGAGTGAAATTCATTGGCGCTGGGCCTATCGCTACCAATGGATACTCAAAAAAGAATTATGAGCGTAAAAATAACCGCAGTTGCAAAACAAGTACCCAAATACAGCCGAGAAACAGATGAGATTATTCCGTTTGTGGAGCAATGGATGCAAAACCAAGAAAGCCGTTTTCAAAGAAAAGTAATTAAAATTTTTGAAGGTGCTGGAGTTGATAAACGTTACTCGATTATGGATCCCTTGGAGGTTTTTACAAATACAAGTTTTGAGGAGCGAAACGATATATATATTCGGGAAATCAAAAAACTAGGGAAACAATGTCTTGAAAATGCACTGGAAAAAGCAGATTGGAAACCGACCGATATCGATTTTATAATCACCGTAAGCTGCACAGGCATTATGATTCCATCAGTAGATGCGTATTTGATTAATGAGCTGAAAATGAAGCAGGATATTGTTCGCTTGCCCGTAACGGAAATGGGCTGCGCAGCGGGAATATCAGGAATTATTTATGCAAAAAACTTTTTAAAAGCTAATCCTGGAAAGCGCGCCGCCGTAATTGCTTTGGAAGCACCCACAGCTACTTTTCAACTCGAAGATTTCTCCATGGTGAATATAGTGAGTGCCGCAATATTTGGTGATGGCGCAGCTTGTGTTTTGATGTCGTCAAAAGAAGAAGATAAAGGACCCGAAATTCTTGCTGAAGAAATGTATCATTTTTATGACGCCACAAATATGATGGGATTTAAGCTGGTGAACACTGGTTTACAAATGATTCTCGATAAATCTGTTCCTGAACAAATAGCAGCACATTTTCCTGCGATTATTCATCCGTTTTTGGAGAAAAATAATTTGAAAATTGAAGATATCGACCATCTTATTTTTCATCCCGGCGGGCGGAAAATTGTTGAAACCGTTGAGGATTTATTCGGAAGTTTGGGCAAGAATATCGATGATACCAAGGAAGTGCTTCGGTTATATGGCAATATGAGCAGCGCTACGGTTTTATATGTTTTAGAGCGATTTATGGAGAAAAAACCCGCCAAGGGAGACTTAGGCTTGATGCTTAGTTTTGGTCCCGGATTTTCTGCGCAACGCGTACTCTTGAAATTTTAATTATGAGTGAATTCAAAAAACATTGGGCAATAATATTAGGAGGAAGCAGTGGTTTGGGGTTGGCAAGTGCTAAAAAATTAGCTTCCGAAGGAATGAATATTTGTATTGTTCACCGCGATAGAAAAAGAAATTTGATAAAGTTTGAAAAAGAGGTTATTGAAATGAAATTGCAAGGTGTTTTGGTAAAAACATTTAACAAAGATGCGTTAAAAGAGAGTGTTATAAATGAAGTTGTTAAAGAATTACCAAAGCAAAGTGTAAAGTTATTATTGCACAGTATCGCAAAAGGAAGCCTAAAAACAATGGACAACTCCCAAAGCGAAAAATTATCTAAACAAGATCTCGATATAACCATTCACGCTATGGCCACCAGCTGGTATGAATGGACCCAAAGTCTAATTACGAAGGAGATATTTGTGGATAGAGCTCGGAATATCGCTTTTACAAGTGAGGGCAATTCAAGGGTTTGGCCAGGTTATGCCGCGGTTTCAGCTGCAAAATCAGTGCTAGAAGCATTAATGCGCAATATGGCCGTAGAACTAGCTCCGTTTGGTATAACAACCAACTGCATTCAAGCCGGAACTACTGAAACACCATCGTTTCTAGTTATCCCCGAAAGTGAAAAATTAGCTGAAATGGCAAAAGTTAGAAATCCTTTTAATAGACTCACAACTCCCGAAGATGTGGCGAACGCAGTTTATTTACTTTGTAAAAATGAAGCCGATTGGATAAACGGAAGCATTGTAAAAGTTGATGGCGGGGAAAGTCTTAGATGAAGTTAAAGTTATAGATGAGGATGAAACGGATTCCGTAGCTAACTGGAGGAAAATAAATCAAAAAAATATTGAAAACTCAAGACTTAATAGAGAAACTGCCTTATTCTGAACCATTCTTATTTGTCAATGAGATACTTTCAGTTTCCACTGAAAAGATAACCGGAACGTATACTTTTAGAAGGGATGCTTATTTTTATGAGGGGCATTTTAAAAATGACCCAGTTACTCCAGGAGTCATATTAACCGAGTGTATGGCGCAAATTGGCCTGGTTTGTTTTGGCATCTTTCTTTTAAATGAAGAACAAGTTTCGGAAAACACAAAATTCGTGATGAGCAGCACCGAAATCGATTTTTATCGACCGATATTTCCAGATGAAAAAGTAAAAGTAATATCGGAAAAAATATATTTTAGGTTTAATAAATTAAAATGCAAAGTGAAAATGCTGAACATTAAAGATGAAATAGTTGCACAAGGAACCATCAGCGGTATGATTTTAAAGGAGACTGTTCAACCATGAAGAAACGCGTAGTAATAACTGGTCTGGGAGTGGTTGCGCCAAATGGAGTAGGTATTCCTGATTTTTCCGAAGCCATAAAAAACGGTGTTTCGGGAATTGCGTTCTTTCCTGAATTACGCGATCTAAACTTTTCTTGCCAATTAGGGGCACAGCCAAGTATTTCCGAAGAAAAGAAACGCGAATACTTATCTGATCTTCAGCTTCGCAATTTCAATAGCAGTGGTATTTTATATGGCGTAATTGCGGGAATGGATGCTTTAAAAGACGCAAAACTAGAGCCGGCCAAACAAGAAGACGAACCTTTATGGGACTTGGGAATAATCTTTGGAACTGGAACCAGTGGCGTTGAAAAATTTCGCGAAGCTATTTATCGAATTGATGCCAAAAATGTACGGCGTTTGGGAAGCACTTCTGTGGCACAAACCATGACGAGTGGCGTGAGTGCCTATTTGGGTGGTCTTATTGGCGCTGGGAATATGGTAACCGCCAACTCCTCTGCCTGCGCAACGGGAACAGAAGCGCTTTTAATGGGTTATGAACACATTGCCAACGGAAAGGCCCAATACATGCTCTGCGGCAGCGCCAGCGATCACGGACCTTACATTTGGGGCGGTTTTGATGCGATGAAAGTAACAACCTATAAATATAACGATTCACCAAATAAAGTTGCAGGTCCCATGAGTTCCGATGCCAGCGGCTTTGTTCCGGGAAGTGGGGCAGGAGCATACCTTCTTGAATCTTTGGAAAGTGCCAAAGAAAGAGGAGCAACTATATATGCCGAAATACTTGGAGGCGCTGTTAACAACGGCGGACAAAGAAATGGAGGCAGTATGTCTGCACCCAATAGCGCAGCCGTTCAAAAATGTATCAAAGATGCTTTGCTAGAAGCAAAGGTTTCTGGAAGTGATATTGATTATATCAATGGACATTTAACTGCCACTATCAAGGATCCAGATGAGATTGAAAACTGGGCTATTGCCTTAAACAGAAAAGGAGGAAAGTTTCCATATATAAATTCCCTTAAGGGAATGGTGGGGCATTGTTTGGCGGCAAGCGGAAGTGTTGAAATTGTTTCAGCAATCCTCCAAGTGCACGAAGGTTTTATTTTTCCCAACGTAAATTGTGAGCATTTGCATCCAAAAATAACCTCCTTAATTGCTTCAGAAAAAATTCCAAAAAAACTGCATAAAAAATCCTTACAAACTATCGCAAAAGCAAGCTTTGGTTTTGGGGATGTAAACGCTTGTGCTATCTTTAAAAAAATTTAAAATCAGATGACTTCGGAAGAAATATACGAAAAACTTAAACCCATAATAAAGATCTATTTGCCAGACGATATTTCCGCAAATGAAATTAATAAATCGAGCGATCTCACCCGCGAATTGAATATTAATTCGTCGCATCTTGTTGATATTATCTTAGATATAGAGGATGTTTTCGATATTGAATTTAAAAATGAAGATATGGAGAAGATGCGCAATGTGAACGATGCCATAGCATTAATTCAGCAAAAAGTTTCAAAATAGTCTGAAACTAAACTTCTAGCTATTGAAAGTCATACCAACCTGCCGAAGGAAGAGGCTATTAAAATAATACGACATTTAAAAGTCTAATGCTTATAAATTGTTTACTGCCATATTTTTATGAAACGAGGGAATTTAGGAAAAGTGAGATATACTAGAGCACATCATTTTAATTCTACCAGAGACCGGTAAAATTTCAGACTAAAGCTCATATTCCAGCGCGTTAAAGTGAGTTAAAGTAATTGGAAGGAGTTTATAAATTCATTAATTTCAATGATAAATAAATTCAAAGCCATGAAAAATATATTCGGCCTATTACTTTTATTTATGAGTTTTTCGGCCTTTTCACAAGATCCATTTCTACAGGAATCCAATGCCACTGCTAAAAAGCAAGCCATAGAAATTACAAATAGATATATTCCAGAACTCGGAATGACTGGGGAACAACAATTGTTGTTTCAGCAGAAAGTAGAAGAATTTTTAATTCGCCGTTATAAGATTGAAGCTGAGTTCAGCGGAAAAGAAAAGCTTAACTTGCTTTATCAACTTCAGCAAGAGGAGACTGCAGATATGCAAGATATCTTAACGCGACCCCAGCTAAAAATTTACAAACAAGTTAAGCCAGAAATACAACCATTGGAAAAAATTCAACAAGAGTAATTATTCTTTATGTTTTTCAATGAAATTTTCATTTTCCGTGGTTCTTTCAATATCGGGTTCCCCACCATCTAATGGACTTTGTTCCAAGCCTGCAGAATCCACTTCAAAGAACTCCATAATCTCCGGGGGATTATCAATCTGTTTCGTTCTCTTACCCATTATAGCAATAGGTCTAGAAATAGCCGAGTCATTTTTCTGAATAATTTTAAGCCAATCAGTTGAATCAAAATTTTCAGTAGTTTCTGCATCTATATCTAGCTCTCTTTTGTCAACCAAATCACCAATTTTTACTCCAAGAGCTTCGGCAATTTCTGCCCATTGCGTATCAGCTACCTTGGTTTTCGCCAAGTCTATTGCTAAATACCGGCCCTCCATTCCTGTAAGATAACTCAGTGTATGCGTTCCAACGCGTGTATTGCTACTGTATATAAGCGTTAATTGTTTATCATTGCGCGCTATTTGTCCCATATCTTTCATACTATCTATTAATGTGCTTTTAATTTTTCCTTACGTTTTTGCAATTGGGTGCGAAGCTCTGTAATAACTTTAGCTACCGATGCTTCAAAAGATGCGCTAGACGATTCCGCAAATATGGTAGAACCAGGAATACTTAACCGAACACTACAAATTTTTCCTAGTTCAGGATTGGTAGAATTTTGCTTTTTAAAATAAACGTCTCCACCAATTATGGAATCATATTTTGTTTCAAGTTTATTTAATCTTTCTGTAACAAAGGCCTCTAACCTTTGGCTACCTGCCACTTCGTGGTACTCAAAATTTATTTTCATAATCTTTTGGTTTTTATTATCAATTCTAAAGGTACGATAGCAAAAAAGTCATGCCAAACTTTTAGTAGGATTTTGTGAAATTATTGTTCTTCAGCGGGATTTGGATTTGGAATAACTACAGATGCCACTATCCCCGCTGCAAGTGAAAAGCCAATGACTGCCAAGGATAGCCATTCTGGAATTTCAATAGTATGGGAGAGTATCATTTTTACTCCTACAAAGGCTAGAATTACAACTAAACTATAATTTATATATCTAAATTTCGTCAACATTCTGGATATTAAAAAGTACATAGATCGCAGTCCTAAAATGGCTAAAATATTCGAACTGAAAACAATAAATGGATCTGCAGTTATTGCCAGAATAGCCGGTATGCTATCTAGCGCAAAAAGTATGTCCGTAAGTTCTATTATTATCAAGGCAACAAATAGGGGTGTAGCGGCACGAACCCCCATCCGCTTGATGAAAAACTTATCATCATCCATTTTATAGCTTATTGGAAAAAGCTTTTTTAGAAAACGGAACATTTTGGATTTTTTAGGATCAAATTCTTCCTCTTTATGGAATAACATCCTAAAGGCAGTGACTAAAAGAAATGCTCCAAAAACATAGATTATCCAATCAAACTTATTGATAAGTGCCACTCCAAAAAATATCATCAGGGCTCTAAAGACGATAGCACCTAAAATGCCCCAAAACAAAACTTCGTGTTGGTACTTCTGTGGAATGGCGAACGAAGAGAAAATTACAGCTATTACAAAGACGTTGTCAATGCTTAAAGAAAGTTCTATCAAATAGCCGGTAATGTATTTAAGAACGGCAAGTTGCGGCGTTAGATTAGTAGGATTTTCAACTAAGTTGTCATTAAAGAGCCAATAGATTATACCGGAAAACCCAATGGCAATCACCACCCAAATTGTAGTCCAAATAGCGGCTTCTTTAGTCTTAATGACGTGAGGCTTACGATTGAAAACTCCCAGATCCAATGCTAAACATAAAATAATAAAAGCGATAAATATTGCCCAGACCATCATTCGGTATTATTTTGAACAAAAATAAGCGCAATTACAGTTTATTTAATACAGTGAAATGTTAATACTCGTGGAGAGCGTTAATTCTTTTTTAAAAGTTTTTAAACCGAAGCTAAACCCCTTACATTTAAAAGAAAAATATGAAAGACAAGCAAACCGTTTCTAAAAATACTCCTTTAGATCATCCTGTTTTGGAAAGCATCAAAAATAGATGGAGTCCGAGAGTATTTGCCAATACACCTATTTGTGAACCAGACGCAAAAAAAATATTGGAAGCGGGTAGATGGGCGCCAAGTGCCTCAAATATTCAGCCTTGGCGAATTATATGGGGGATAAAAGGATCTGCCACATACGATCGTATTTTTAACTGCTTAGATGAATTTAATCAAAGCTGGGCGGGGAATTCACAAATGTTATGGATCAATGCGTTTAAAAAAACGATGAAAACAAATGATAAGGAGAACTTTCACGCCCATCACGATTTAGGATTATTTATGGGAAATGTAATTCATCAGGCCAATAGCATGGACATTGCCGTACATCAAATGGCCGGCGTACAATTTAAAAAAGCACACAAGGAATTTCATTTCACAGATGACTATCACGTAACAACTGCCGTGGCTTTTGGTTATTTTGGTGGTGATCCAGATGTATTACCGGAAGATCTAAAAAGGCAGGAACTCAATGAAATGCGTGAAAGAAAATCACAGGAAGAGTTTGCTTTCAACGGTAACTTTAAAAACTAAAACAGTAAAATAAAGAACTATGGAGAAGAAAAAAGAACACGCAGATTTTCAGAATGAATATAGAAAGTCCTCCAATTTCGGTAAAACCGATAAAAAGGAAGATTTAAAAATAAAGGGCGATGGAGAACTAAAGATGGAAAAAGACGAAGAAATGAAATCGAAATCGGAAAAGAAGAAAATTTCCGATACTTTAAAAAAAGTCAATTCCGAAGAAGAATAAACTAAAAATAAAAATTATGAAAATAGGAGTAATAGGAAGTGGAAATATTGGAGGTAACTTAGGAAAACACTGGGCGAAAGCAGGACATGAAGTTTTGTTTACCAGCAGACATCCCGATCAATTAAATCAATTGGTGCAAGAAGCAGGAGGGAAGGCCAAGGCCGTTAGTCTTGATGAAGCTTGGGAAGCCAATGCAGATGTCTATCTGCTAGCAGTTCCTTTTAAGGCCATTGATGAACTGTCTGAACATTACGCAGGAGAATATAAAGGTAAAGTAATCATTGACGCTACCAATCCGTACCCAAAAAGAGATGGTGCAATGGCTCAGGAAGTTCGTGACGGCAATCTTAATGCTTCAGAATATACTGCAATGAAATTCGGAACAGCCAAAACATCAAAGGCATTCAACACCATTTATGCCGAACATTTAAGAGATAATGCATTCCGAACCTCAGACAAGATGGCTGTACCATTCGCGGCTCAAGATGAGGAGAGCAAACAGATTACCCAACAACTAATAGAAGATATTGGTTTTGAATCTGTTTATATCGGTAACTTGAAGGACACCCATATTATGGATCCTGAACAAAAAATCTACGGGAAGTCAACCAACAGGAAAGGTTTGGAAGCTATGATGAATAAATAAAGTCTATTCAAGAAGGATTTAAAACTTGGTTTATACTGAAGCAAAAATCCCTTTATTCAAACAACTCAATAAGTAAGAAGAAAGTTTTTTTCGAAATTCATTATCGAAAAGAACTTTCTTTAATTTCACACTTATCTTATCGTAATGGAATAGAAGCTTCAAGCAAAACTTTCTCAGCGCTTGCCTTACCATATTTCCATAAAAAAACCCCTCCATAATTTATAAAAACAAAGGGATTTTATCAATTTTTTAGCGAAACCTAAGTAACTAATCTGGTCTTATATCTGCTCCTGGTTTTGGTTTAACCTTTGGTTTTGCCGTAGCTTTAGCGGGTTTTGATTGTGCAGCCTTATTTGTGGCTGGTTTTTTATCTGGTGTTTGAGCCATGATTGAAAAGATTTAAATTAGACATTAGATAAAGGTAATGAATTAATAGGCAAGTACTTGTATAAATTCATAATTATTAAGGGAAGCTGAATGAATTTAAGTAACTTAGCTACTCTAACCAAATATGATGAAGCTTAATTCCTTTTTTAGGCAATGCAATGAAAAGGAAGTCTTCAAAATGTTGTCCATATATGTGGTATCTGCGTGGGTGATATTGCAGGTGCTTTCGGTAACATGGCAACCTTTGGGGCTTCCTCATAAATCTGTTACTTTTTTAATTATTGTTTTGCTACTTTGTTTTCCACTCTATATTTTTTTTCTATGGAGGTTTCGACTTGCTCCATTACAAAAAGCCGAAGCAGAAGTTGATGAAAAGGACATAAAGAAAAAAGCGGCATTTAAGAAAATATATTTTACTTTTTGGGGAATAATCACTTCCATTTGTGTTCTCACCGTATTTTTTATTGTCGATAAAAATTTTTCCCAAGAAAATAATGAGGCTATTGCAAAAATAGAAAGCAATGATAAAATTGCAGTTTTACGTTTTGGCAACAATACCGGCGATCCAAAATATAACATTGTAAGCAAGATGGCTTCCGACTGGATTATTCACGGAATTACGGAAAACCAAGTAGCGCAAGTGATTACCCAAGATTTAATTGACGAATACAAAATCAACCTTAAAGGAACAGCCACCGAAGATGACGAAAGGGCAGTTGTCAAGCAATATCTAAACCCCAGCAAAATCATTTCGGGAAATTTCTATCTTAAAAACGACGAAATGCTTTTTCAAGGAACCATTACAGATGGGAACTCCAATAAAACCCTTATTTCCTTTAAATCTTCGGAATGTTCCAAGGAAAATCCGTTGCAATGCATTGAAGATCTCAATGAATCCATAACGGGGTATTTTGTTACGGAAGACAAAAAAAAATTGATGCTCCAAGAAACCCCTCCAAAATATGATGCTTATAAATATCTCCTTGAAGCCAAATACAGCAACGACAATAACAACAAAGAGTATATAGAATTACTCAATAAATCTATTGCCGCAGATTCCGACTATTTTGAACCCAAAGTTTTGCGTGTTGCCCATTATTACAACCAAGGTGAATATAAAAAAGCCGATTCCCTATTAAATTTAATAAAACCAGATTCCTATTCAAACAATCGGCAATTGAACCTACTAAATATGTATCAAGCGCTTTTAAGAGGGGATAACCGCACCGTGTATAAATCAATTTTAAAAGAGTATGATATTGCACCTTTCGATCTAATAACCAATAAAACCGCAATGGTTATTGCCTTGCAATACGTTAACCGACCCAAAGACGTAGAAGCAATTTACAAAACCGTTAATATGGACAGCATGAGCCTGCAAAATTGCTCTCATTGCATTGAACGGATCTATGTGAAAGCCTATGCAGATATAGAATTGGGCAAATACACAACTGCCATTCAAAACATTGAAAAGGCGCAGCAGGAAGACGAAGCTAAATCCTTGAACAGGCCATTGGCCATAGCTTATGTTCGGGGAAATAAAATAGAAGATCTCAACCAATTTTTAAGAAAGATAGAAATAACGGCAACCCCAGCCGAAACTCAAGAATTGTATTTACAGGTAGGGAAGGAGTTTTTGCTGAAAAATAATAGAAGCAAAGCAGATGAATTCTTCAATATAATCATCAATACCGAAAAAGGAAATTTAGATACTAAAATGCTGTCCTATGCCTTCTTTTATAAGGAAGAATATGCAAAGGCCGAGAAAATCTTAAAAGAAATCCATACTAAAAACCCTAGAGATATTGAGGTTTTGGCGAAATTAGCGATAAGTAATTTTAAACTTGGGAAGAACTCCAATGCCGAAAAAAACATCAATTCTTTAGAGAATTTAAGAGCCGATTATCAGTTCGGAGATGTGGATTATGCCTTGGCCCAATATTATGCCGCCACAGATAATACCATTAAAATGTATAAACATTTACTGAAGGCAGTAGCCAATGGACATAAATACCACTGGAAATATTTTAAAAATGACCCCCAATTTTTAAAGTATAATAAAACTAAGGAGTTCGAGGAAGTTATGAACTTTTGGAAGTGATTTCAGCTCTTTAACTGCGCTTTCAGCTTTCTCGAAGATAACTTTTATCTATATAAAAATGAGCAAGTTAAAAAATGCGCACGCACTTATAATTGGGGTTGGCAGTGATGATTTACCCGAAACTGTTAACGATGCCAAAGCTTTATATAAAATCTTAGCCGATAAAGAGCACGGGAGCTACTACAGGAAAAATATAAAGATAATTACTAAAAAAAAGGCAACCCGGAATGGCATCCTCAAAGCCTTTGATGATTTATTGGAACGGACCGACGAAAAGTCTTCAGTATTACTCTATTATTCCGGTCACGGCGGGATGTACAGCGACAATACTTTTATAAAAGATCCGGCAAAAAAGAAGCCCGAGTACGAAAACCAAAAGTATTTTCATCTCTGCCCGTATGATTATGACCCAGTAAATTATAAAACCACGTGGGTAAAGGCTGAAGAAATTAAATATAAAATATCACAGTTAAAATCACGGAGATTGATCTTCTTTTTAGACTGTTGTCACGCCGCAGGAATGACGGCGGGCGTTTCAGCACTGCAACCCAAACATACCAATGCAGATGGTCTAGCCCAGAACTTAGACGACGGTCGGGGAATGACCATCGTTTCCGCCTGTCGCGCAGATCAATTGAGCGTTGTTTTAGAAGGTCAAGAAAATAGCCTTTTTACACAATGTATGATTGAAGTTTTAAGAGGAGATAGTAAGCACGAAAAGAATGATCCCTTTGTTCGTATTTTTGAAGTGGTTCAATACTTATTTAAGAGAGTTCCCGAAATATATCCAGACCAAAATCCGTTTGCAAATCTTCAGATCTATGAAGATTTTGTGGTGAGTTTTGTCTCAAATTTGATAAAAGAAAATGCTGATGAAGACGAAATAATCACTTTAGCAGAAGCATCTAATACAACTAAAAAAGAACCAGTTAACACATTTAGAGAAACAGAAAATAGCAATAGCGCTATTCTATTTGTCCACGGATTTTCTGGCGATGCCGAACATACCTTTTCCGAAGCGCCAAATTTACTAATGGCCAATGAAGCGATGAAAGGTTGGGATATATTCCCCTTAGGTTACAGTGGGAATATAGTCCCCGAAATGGGTAAAAATATTTGGGCCTGTGCCAGTGATATCAAAAGAAACTCAGATTATCTGCTTACTTCTATTAGAAACAAATTCTCCAAGTATAAACGGATCGCAATTCTAGCCCACGACTTAGGTGGAATTATAACACAGCAAGCTTTATTGGAACTGGATAAAAATGATTTAGACAGAATCAGTCATGTTTTATTCTTCGGAACACCGAGCAATGGATTACCGGAAATTCAGTTAGAAAAATTCTTCACTTATGGCAATGATGAAAAGGAGCTAAAGGAGGGAAGTCCGTATATGCGAAAGCTTAGAGATGCTTGGAACGAGAAGTTTCAGAACGAATATCCCTTTATCTTTAAAAGCATCGCAGCTACAAGAGATGAGTTTGTGCCAATTTCTTCAAGTCTGAAACCTTTTCCGAAGAAATACCAGGAAATAATAGATGGAGATCACTTTTCCATTGTTCAAATTAAAGATGAGGATACTGATGGTTATCGCATCATTTTAAAAACCTTGACCAATCAGAGCTTTTTAAATAAATTTTCAAACAAAGAGGAAATTAACATTGCCATGGGTGCGTATAATGAAGTGATAAACACACTTCTTCCCAAGCTAAAAGACCTTGACAACAAAGGCTTAGAACGATTGATCTATGCTTTGGAAGCAGCTGGTAGGGAAGAGGAGGCAATGAACATTTTAATAGAGAATCCCACGGCAAAAGATAATTCGAATTTGTTGGGAATCATGGGCGGAAGATATAAACGGCAATATTTAAAAACATTTTTGGCGGAAGACTTACAGATGGCTTTTAAACATTACAGCAAGGCACTACAAATTTCTGAAGCGAAAAAAGATTATTCCCAAATTTATTACCAGGCCATCAACTTGGCTTTTCTCAGTTTGATGAAAGGAGAGAAGGGCGATATGACTGCGTTTGCAGATCAAGCATACCAAGCTACGGAACAAGATCCATTTCCCAGTCTTTGGAAATTCGCAACTATTGCAGAAGCTTTGCTATATAAAGGCGATTTTGAAGGAGCGAAGGAAAACTATAGTAAAGCCGCAGCAATGGCCGGATTACGTGAAAAGATTTCAATTCATTCCAATGCTTATAATGCTTACGTTAGTCTAATGCAAACTGACAATCCAGAAGATCCATTTATCAAATTTCTAAAAATCAATTTTTTGTCGTAATTTCAATCAAATTCTTATACTATGCTCAAATTCCGCTTCAACGAAACTCCTGACTTCGATTTCAATACCGCAACCAAGAAACCTATCCCGGTTAAATGTATCCAGATCCAAGAAGCTTTTCAGGTGGAATCCCTTGAAGGTACTGTAACAGGTAAGGCTGGCGACTGGCTTATGATTGGTATTGATGGCGAAAAGTACATTTGTGATGACGCTATTTTTAAAAGAACTTACGATTTGCAGGAATAAAACATTCAGAATAAATCTTACTAAATAACTAAAGTCATGGCCGGAAAAAGAATTTTCATCAGTTATTCCAGACGCGATACAGAATATGTATCATCCTTGGTAGATGCCTTAAGAAAACAGGGGTTTGAAGTGTGGTTCGATAAAAACATTCGCACCGGAACAGATTGGGATGACACCATAGAATCAGAACTCAAAAAGGCGGATGCGGTGGTATTGATCCTTTCGCAAACTTCCGTGGCTTCAGAGAATGTAAAAGATGAAATTTCATACGCCATTGGTCTAGACAAGCACGTAAACCCTATAAAAATAGAGGAATGTGAGGTGCCGATGCGGCTGGCGCGTAAGCAATTTGTAGATTTTACCACAATGGGCCACGAGGCTGGTTTTGAACGCTTAGTAAATGATTTGAAACTAACTTTAAAATTAGCAGAAGAAAATAAATCGGTTCCAAAAGGAACTTTTAAGCCCCCGGTGGCGACTACCAATGTAAATTCAATTCCACAAAAAAAATCTAAGAAGATAACTCCTTATATCATTGGAGGTATCGTTTCATTGGTATTGTTTATTTTTATATTGATACAATGCGTAGATGACGAAGCTCCAGCTGTGGACGCTAACGAGACTAATGATATCTCTCAAACAGACGAAGCAAGCCTGAATCCCGACTGGGAAGATGCACTAGATGCCAATTCGATTGAAGGATATATCAAGTATATGCGAAATTATGGAAGGGATGAAAATTACGCACAAGTTTTGGATTCCTTGGATTTACTAATGCCAAATGAAGGAATGGTTTTATTTTGGGATGCTAGTGGTAAACGGTATTTTACAAAAACATTATATCTTGATTTAGAAGGTAAACTTACCTTTGGTGAAGACAATCTGGAAATGCCGAGAGCCGGTGATTTGCTTTCAGCTATAAGTTCCCAAAATATATTTAGTGTTCTGGACCGTCAAATACTTCACGGTGAAACTATAATTAGTGGCCAGAAAGTTTTGGTAACGGGAGTCACTAATTATGCAGATAACTCTGTTTGGATTACGGTGCGTTATGCAGATCAATAGGAAGTAAGGATATTGCTAATATATTAATGGTGGTGGACGCTTTGATTATTTCTATTTTACATAATATAAATTATAGAACAATTAAAATATGCGGATAGTACTTTTTCTGCGCTATTTTACATAGTTCCAGATATAATGCGTTTAGGCCTATCAAGCATATTTACACCATCACTTCTCCCACTAGTTATAAATCATACCTGAGTGGTTAGCTAACGTATGCCGTTAAACGGGACCCAATCAAAACTTCCAAAGTTTATTGGCTAAAAACTCATCACTACTTTCAGTTTGTACTTCTATCCAAATAGGTAAATGATCGCTCATCTGATTTCGTTTCCAGTATTTATTAAAATAGTCCTTGAATTTTGAATCACTGGTCAGTGTATCTGGGTTTTCTTTTTGTTCACGCATTAGGTTGTGATAGTTTTCTATTTCTTCGGGGGTGTTAATATATACGTAATCAAATAAATTGAAAACTCCGCCTTTCTCTTTTCCATTGGCGTCCAGACTCAGTTTAAAGTAATCGTTTACGTTTAAAAAAACCCGATCATAAATTTGATTTAAACTGGTATTGGTGAATTTGCCTTGAAGGCCGTTACTTTCTTCAAAATCAGTATCGGTTATAAGTTTTACAATATCATTGTCCTCTTTATAAAGATTGGTATCTCCCACAATAACCACATTTCTATCTTCGAAGGCCGCAGAATGTATTTTTCTTTTAAGTATCTCCATTAACAAACGTACTTCCTCTTTCCGAATAGCTTTGTTGGTGGATCCTTGTCCAGGATGCAAATGGACACTTACAACGGAGAATTTTCGCCAGCCACTTTCAAATCCTGTAAATATAGGCGTGCGTTTTAGCTGACTGATAATTGGGTTTTCTTCTATTAATTCGGGAGAGATTACAATTTCTCCAGATAATCCAGATTGTGTTATACGCCGACAGTCATAAATAAAACCAAAACGTTCATCATTTCCAGAATTACCTTCGGTGACATCGCTAAACGTGTGTTTCCAATTACTTCCCAATAATTTAAGCACTTTTTTAAAATCGCTTAAATCCCTATTAATTTCTTGTAAGGCAACGATGTCAAAGGAATTGATTATTTCGGCTATATAATATAAGGATTCGGCGGTTCTATTTTTTAAAGTACCAAAATTCTTGATATTCCAAGAACATAGTAAAAGGTTGGTATCTACTGTTTTTCGAGGTATTTTCTCAATAATTCCTTCTCGTAATCTCAAGAGGTTTGCTAAGGTGCGCTTTTTATCGGCATCAGTTAACATCCGGTTGTAGTTGTTTTCCTTATCTAACATGATTAAGGAATACTTGTCGTTTGTTAACTCGCTGTCTGGTCTTAAATCATTATACCACATATCTTTTTTATTATTTGTTAATCTAAACAGATGGATATATACCAAGGAATGATATATAAAATGCTATTCTAATTCTTAAAGCGGAGATGTTAACCACTAATTGATAAGTGATTACGTAAATATATGAAATATAGTTCAATTAAATTAATTGCAGACAGATTCCCGCTTCGTTACTACTTCCGCCGACACCACTCAGAACAAGCACCGCTTAAAACTATCTCTATCTTGATTAAAATTTTGAAGTGCAATGAAACAGATTGGTTCAGTCGTGCCTCCGTTTCAAAGACATAAATCCCTGTTAAAAAAAGAGAATGAACATTCATTTTCATATACCTTTGTGCCATAATTAGAAAGAATATGGCCAAACTTCAGAAAAGTATTGATAAGCGCAATGCCTTAATAAAGGCGACTATTGAATTGGTAAACAACAATGGTTTCCACGCGGCGCCAATGAGTAAGATTGCCAAAATGGCTCAGGTCTCCCCTGCCACTATTTATCTGTATTTCGAAAATAAGCAAGACTTAGTTAACAAGGCCTATATTAAAGTTAAGGCGGAATATACTAAATATGCTTTCGCCACTTATAATGAAGAATTATCGGTTGAAAAAGGTTTTGAATGTATCTGGAAACGGATTGCCGATTTTAAATTTAAAGAGTCTGAAAACGCCATGTTTTTAGCGCAATGTGATAATACCCCAATGATTGACGAACCTAGTAGACAAGAAGGAATAAAACACTTACAGCCCCTACTCGACCTGTGGGAACGCGGGAAAAAAGAAGAAATTCTAAAACCCGTGTCAAACTATGTATTGTATGCCTACACCATAAGTCCGTTGTCGTTTTTAATGATGGCGGATAAAAGCGAAGGCTTTCAATTGGATGAAAAGCATTTAGAGGTTGCTTATCAGGCGGCTTGGGATGGGATTCGAATGAATAATGTTTAATGAGTAATGAATAATAAAGTAATGAGTGCGCTTGCCAGATTTAACCAAAATGGACGCTAAGAAAAAGCACAAAGGCCACAAAGAGGGTTGGAAAAAAAAAGACTTAAGACCGTCCCGATAACTATCGGGACTATAGGACGTAAGACCTGCCTGCCAGCAGGCAGGCATAAGACTAAATTGGAATAATTTATAAATAGACATTTGAAATAAATAAAAGTGCCAAAATAAACTAGTATGAACCAAAAGCCAAAGGTTTTTAAAACAGACTGAAAGTCTGTTCCATTCGTGAAATAGATAGTCATTGTTTACGTCATATTTCGGTAACAATTGAATTCGTGAGTATTCGTGATATTCGTGGCAAAACTTTCAGAAACAAGTGGCAAATTTTTAGGAACAATAAAAAGATAATTATGATAAAGACAATAGTATTAAAAAGCAGACCCGAAGGAAAACCTTCTATTTCAGATTTTGAATTTTTGGAAGATGATGCTGAGTTGAGCATTAAGGATGGTGAGTTACTTTTAGAAACTACTTATGTTTCTGTAGATCCTTATTTAAGAGGACGGATGAGTGATGCAAAGTCATACACTCCCCCATTTCAGCTTAACAAACCAATCCATTCCGGCGTAATTGCCAAAGTTTTGGAATCTAAAAATAAGAAGTTTGAAGCCGGGGATTATGTTTCGGGTATGTTGGATTGGAAAACAAAACAAATTTCCACTGGCGAAGGGCTTCTAAAAGTTGATGCTTCCAAAGCACCATTATCCGCTTATTTAGGGATTCTGGGAATGACTGGATTAACAGCCTATACCGGATTAACACAGATAGGAAAACCTAAAGCCGGGGAAACTCTAGTTGTTTCAGGTGCAGCCGGAGCCGTTGGCTCTGTGGTTGGTCAGATAGGAAAGATTCTCGGTCTTAGAGTTATCGGGATTGCTGGGTCCGATGAAAAGGTGGAACTACTAAAAACCAAATTCGGTTTTGATGCGGGAATCAATTATAACACTACCGAGAATATGACAGCCGCCATAGCGGAAGCCGCACCAAATGGCGTGGATATCTATTATGACAATGTGGGCGGCCCAATTTCTGATGCCGTATTTTTCAATATCAACCAATTTGCGAGGCTCGTTATCTGTGGCTCTATTTCAGTTTATAACAATACAGAAATACCAAAAAGCATCAGCGTACAACCCTTCCTTATAAAAAACAGTGCTTTAATGCAAGGCTTTATTGTTTCCAATTATGAAGTTATATTCCCTGAAGCAATGAAACACTTATCAACTTGGTTGGCTGAAGATAAATTGACCTACACCGAAACTATAGTCCAAGGTTTTGACAATATCCCGAATGCTTTTATGGATTTGTTTGAAGGGAAGAACAAGGGGAAAATGGTGGTGAAAATGTGAGGAACGAACGACGAACGACGAGCGACGAGCGACGAGCGACGAGCGACGAGTGGTGAAATTTGAAAAGTAGAAAGTTAAAATTAAAAGGCGTGAAACTTGAAACCTTCTAAATTCAATTGAATCTGCAACCTGGAACTTGAAACTTGGAACTTGGAACTTGAAACCTAGAGGAACCTGAAACAATAAACCTACCTAGCCTTCGAGGCGGGAAATAAAGAACTTAATTTAAGTAAATATAAAAATGAATAATTTTGAATTTAAAAATCCTACCAAAATAATTTTTGGAAAGGACAGTATCGAAAAACTAGCAAACGAGATTCCTGAAAATGCTAAGATCCTCCTACTCTATGGAGGTGGGAGTATCAAAAAGAACGGAATTTACGACCAAGTAAAAATGGCTTTGAGCAATGCCCAAGTTATCGAGTTTGGTGGTATTCCTGCCAATCCTGAATATTCGGTGTTGATGGAGGCTTTAGAAGTTATTAAAACGGAAAGCATTACCTTTTTGCTAGCCGTTGGTGGTGGATCGGTGATTGATGGTACCAAATTTTTATCGGCTGCAGCATTGTATGGAGGCGTATCTCCTTGGAATATTTTAACCGATAATATTAAAACTGAAAAAGGTCTGCCTTTTGGAACAGTGCTCACCCTTCCTGCTACGGCTTCGGAAATGAATTCGGGAGCGGTAATTACTCGCGCCGAAACCAAAGAAAAACTTGCAATGGGCGGCCCAGGATTATTTCCACAGTTTTCTATATTGGATCCGCAAGTAATTGCCTCTATTCCAGAACGTCAGTTAGCAAATGGGTTGACCGATGCTTTTACACACGTTTTAGAACAATATATGACCTATCCAGTGGGCGGTTTATTACAAGACCGATTCGCGGAAAGCATTTTACAGACCTTAATTGAAGTAGCACCAAAAGTGATCAAAGATCCTACGGACTATGAAGCGGCTTCCAATTTTATGTGGAGTTGTACTATGGCTCTTAATGGCCTGATCCAACAAGGAGTTCCAGGAGATTGGGCGATCCATATGATGGGTCATGAGCTTACTGCTCTATTCGGCATTGATCACGCACGTACCTTAGCTATTATGACCCCAAGCCATTATAAATACAATTTCGAAGACAAGAAAGAGAAATTGGCGCAATACGCAGAACGGGTTTGGAATATAACCGAAGGTAGCACAGACGATAAAGCCTATGTCGCTATTGAAAAAACGGAGACCTTTTTCCACGAATTAGGCATCGATACCAAGTTATCCAATTACACCAAGGATTACGAAGGTACAGCCGAAACCATAAAACAACGCTTTACCGATCGTGGTTGGTTAGGAATTGGAGAACACAAATCCTTATCGCCAGAGAAGGTTGAGAAGATTGTAAAGATGGCTTATTAATGAAATCAGTAAAATCACTGGCCTTGGTATTAACCCTTATTACAGCATTTGGTTGTAATCAGGGTGCTAAGGAAGGCTCTTCTGAAAAAGCTTCAGAAGAAAAATCAACATTAGAAAAAGAGAAAGACATGAACGTATTATTTGTATTGACATCTCACGATAAACTAGGAGATACAGGAAAAAAGACAGGCTTTTGGATAGAGGAATTTGCAAGCCCATATTACAGCCTATTAGATCAAGGCGTTAAAATCACCGTTGCAACTCCAAAAGGTGGCGCAGCACCCATAGACCCAAGTAGCGACGGTCCTGATGCAGCAACTGAAGACACCGAACGCTTTAATAAAGATACCGAAGCACAACATATAATTGCAAACACCAAAGTATTGGCAGATATGAATCCAGACGATTTTGACGCTGTTTTTTATCCAGGTGGACACGGTCCTTTATGGGATTTGGTAAACGATGCCAATTCAATCGCGCTGATCGAAAAATTTAATACCCAAGAAAAACCCATTGCCTTTGTCTGTCACGCCCCAGCGATATTAAGAGACGTTAAAAACAAAGAAGGTAAAAGTTTGGTAAAAGGTAAAAAAGTAACAGGTTTCTCAAATTCTGAAGAAGAAGCTGTAGGCCTAACAGAAGTTGTGCCTTTACTACTGGAAGACATGCTTAAGGAACACGGAGCTGTTTATTCTAGCGGAGACGATTGGGCGCCTTATGTTATCCAAGATGAAAACTTAATAACGGGTCAGAACCCTGCTTCCTCGAAGTTGGTGGCAGAAAAACTGTATGAGAATTTAAAATAATTTTTTTAATTTTAGTAGAAGAGAGAGGTTGCCTAAATGGTGACCTTTTTTTTGTAAACTAAATTTTGATTATAAGTTATAATAAAAATTAAGTAACACGAAGGAGACGCTCGCGCTAGCGGGGAAGCATTAAGGCCAAACAAATTCAAAATTCAATGTCTTTAAAAGAAAGATTCAACTTAGCAAACCTTTCACCCTCCTCTCTTAAAAATAAAAAAATCACTATCTTTAATTAAACAAAAGACTGGAAATTAGTTAAATATAAAATGTATTGACAATGAAAAAAGCTACAAATTTTTTGATTCGGGAATATACCACTGCTCACGATATCGGCTTGCTTATTTTGAGATTGGTTTTTGCCTTTGTGTTGCTCTATGGACACGGGTATGGAAAAATGAATGTTATTCTCAGTGGACAGGAAATTCAATTTATGGATCCTATCGGCATTGGGATGGAGGTCTCTTTTTATTTAGCCGCCTTTGCGGAAGGAATTTGTGCCATCCTATTGATTCTTGGTCTTTTCTCTAGAATCGCAAGTTTGATCCTAACCATAAACTTTGTAGTGATTTTTATTTTCCACGCTTATATTCTCGGCGATACCTTTGAGATTCTGGAACTGCGCTATCTCTATTTCTTTGCTTTTCTAGCTCTTACTTTTACGGGGCCCGGAAAATTCTCTTTGGATTATATGTTTTTCTCCCATACAGAGAATAAAGAACGAATTACATAAATTATACAAGCCTTCCATCGATTAATAAATGAAGTAGAAAGCAGTTTACCATTTTCTATTTTAGGTCATTTTATATCGGCTGCCACAACTCAATTTTATTACCTTCCGCATCCAGAATATGCACAAATTTTCCATAATCATAGGTTTCGATGCTGTCAAGTACATTAACTCCGTTATTTCTTAGTTTTTCTACAAGTTCCTCAATATTTTGGACTTGATAATTAATCATAAACCCCTTTTTTGATGGAGAGAAATAGTCATCGTCTTTTTTAAATGCTTTCCATTGTAGGGAATTTATTTTCTCGGGATTATCTATATCGCGAGAGTCAAAACTCGACGAGCCCCAATCATTGATCTCGATTCCTAAATTTTCAGTGTACCATTTTTGGGTTTCCTCCGGATTGTCGGAATAAAAGAAGATCCCTCCTACTCCGGTTACCTTTGGCATAGGTTCCACTTCAGGTGCTGGCTTTTCTGTGTTATTTTTATTGTCGGACATATTGGTAATTTTTTCAGATTTCGAGTTGCAACCTATCAGTAAAATTACAAATGAAAATGTACTTATTATCCGATTCATAGTAGGAATTTTAATATGATTCTAATATTTTTTGTTGACCGAAGACCTATGTTTTTACATTAAAACCTGCAAATAAAATAGAGGTTGTTAAAGATTTATATTTCTAGATATCAAGCACATATAACTAGTTATCCTCATAAAGATAGTACTTTATTAAAAGAAAAGTGATAATTAAAAAAGGGTTATTATATTAAAATTTTGGTAACTATAAACCGAGAATATTTTGACGCTATGCCATAAATATTCTCATTTCGTAGGTGCTCTTAAAAGTTCTTTTGGTAAGATTTTGGTCCTTGAGAACCATTGGCAAGACACTGCGATATCAGCTTTAAAGCTTTACAGCATTCTTAGAATATATTCTACAAATTATTTGAGGAAATACTATTTTTCCTATTAATAATTTATATGTTTGCCAAAATTTAAGATAAAATAATATTTTATCTTTTTAATAAGATATCGTTCACCTCCGCGAGAGCCTCCCCGCTCCAGAGTATTTTCAGAATTGATTAAAATTCAAACTAAAAATTTTAACCAATTCTATCTATTTCAATCCAATCAATTATTAACCGAAATTTTTATTAGTATGAAAATACCTTTACTTTACGTTACTTTATTTTTTATTATTATTCAGGCTAGTGCCCAACAATATCAGCAAGAGGATTACTTCATTACCACGTGGAAAACAGATAATCCGGGCGTTTCCAGCACGAGTTCCATAACAATTCCAACTTTTTCAGAAGATATTTACAACTACGACGTAAGCTGGAAAAACGATGGAGTCTGGGAAACTGGTTTCACAGGCGATGCTAGCCACGACTACGGTATGGAGGGCACTTATACTGTTGCCATACGGGGTGATTTTCCACATCTCTTTTTTTACGACTATAATGACTCCAAGGACAATAAAAAAATATTATCAATAGAGCAATGGGGAAACAATCCGTGGAGCTCGATGAGGAGTACCTTTTATAACTGTTCTAATATTTTCGATAACTCCACTGACTTTCCTGATCTTTCACAGGTTACTGATATGTGGGGAATGTTTAATGGAGCTTCTTCTTTTAATGGAGAAATTGAAAACTGGGATGTAAGTGACGTTACTGATATGTCTTACATGTTTCGAGGTGCTTCCATCTTTAACCGTGATATCAGCAATTGGGATGTAAGCAATGTTGTCTATATGCCGTATATGTTTTATGAAGCTTCCTTATTTAATCAGGAAATAGGAGCTTGGAATGTGGGTAATGTTTTATTTACAAACGGTATGTTTCACAAAGCTTTTGCCTTTAATGGTGATATTGGAAATTGGGACGTTAGCAAGGTGATACATATGGGTGCAATGTTTGATAACGCAATTTCATTTAATCAGGATATTGGAAATTGGGATGTGAGTAATGTAATATATTTGGGTGGTATGTTCGGTGGTGCAACATCCTTTAACAAGAGTATTGGAAATTGGGATGTTAGCAACGTGAATAATATGAGTGGAATGTTTTCTAATGCCAGCGCATTTAATCAGAATATAGAGAATTGGAATGTTAGTAACGTAACCAATATGGCAGCCATGTTCGGGGGTACTTCTGCTTTTGACCAAGACATAGGAAATTGGGAGGTAGCCAATGTTATTAATATGTCCGCAATGTTCAATAATGCCACTGCATTCAATCAGAACCTTAATGATTGGAATGTAAGTAATGTAACCGAAATGCATTCTATGTTCGAGGGAGCTAGCGCATTTAATCAAGCCATCGGTAATTGGGACGTGAGCAACGTAACGGACATGCAAATGATGTTTATGAATGCTTCCTTATTCAATCAAGATATTGGGAATTGGAATGTTGAGAACGTGACCAATATGGGGTATTTGTTTTATAACGCATCCGCATTCAATCAGAACATAGGGAATTGGAACCTAGGAAACCTGACCAGCATGGATCGTATGTTTTATAATGCGTCTTCCTTCAATCAAGACATTGGTAATTGGGACGTTAGTAATGTAACACATATGATTTATACGTTCGCTGAAGCCTCGGCGTTCAACCAGGATATTGGTAATTGGGATGTTAGCAATGTGTCCAATATGAGGGAGATGTTTAGGGATGCCACGGCATTCAACCAGAATATTGGAGATTGGGAAGTAGTAAATGTAACCGATATGATAGGAATGTTCCAAAATGTTAGCCTTTCAACAGTTAATTATGACGTCTTGTTAAATGGTTGGAGCAACTTGACCCTAAAAAACAACGTGACTTTTAATGTTGGGAATAGCAAATACTGTAGTGGCGAAATTGCCAAGAATAATATAATAACCACATTTGGTTGGAGCATTACGGATGGAGGACCAAGTCTAAGCATTTTTGCTATCTGTAAGAATATTACTGTCGGTCTAGATACAACCGGGAGTGTTACCATTACGGGAAATGATGTTGATGGTGGGTCAGATATTGGGTGTAATGGTGCAACCACACTAACTGTAACCCCTAGCACATTTAATTGTAGCAATATTGGAGACAACACCGTCACCTTGACCATTAAAGATTTGAACGGAAATGAGAGTACCTGCACTGCAGTTGTAACAATAGTGGATAATCTTGCTCCAGAAATTTCGTGTCCCTCCAATCAAATAGTGAATCCAGAAATTGGAGACGAATTTTATATTCTGCCAGATTATTTTGCAACGGGAGAAGCAAACGCCACGGATAACTGTACCGATCCTATTACGTTTACAAGTCAGGTTCCAGCTTCTGGGTCAGAGCTCTCAGACGGAGTACATACAATTACCATTATTGCAGAGGATGAATATGGCAATATATCAAACTGTGATTTTGAATTAACAGTAGATGTTGACCTTGGGAGCAACAATTCTCTCAACTATGGTACGATAACCCTATATCCAATTCCTGGTCGGGATATCCTGAACATTTATAATCCTCAGAATATTGAATTAGAAAGGTTGGAAATATACGAACTCACCGGAAGGTTGATCAAAAAAGTGGACCTTAGAGGAATTACTACGGGAACTATCATTGATGTATCCAAGCTTTCCAGTGCCACATATATGGTACTGATAAGCGGTGAAGGTGGTCGTAAAACAGAACTATTGATAAAGGAATAAGTTAGACTTTTTGTTTAATAGTAAATGGCCTGTAAAACATTTTTTTTACAGGCTTTTTTTTGCGCGTAACATTTGGGGGGCACAACGGAGTTGCTCTAGATTTTGTGCACATTTCTCCGAGGATGCTTCGAGAAATGATCGAGAATCCCTCGTAAAATAAGGAAAATGCGAAGGTGTCCAAGCAATCTCTAACTAAACTCGAATGAGATCCGAACCAGATTGGGAACCAACTGCTGGCAGTGTATTGTTATATGTTAACATACCACCACTTGGCCAAGACCTGACTTACACCTGACTTAGACTTGAAGTAAACCTGAAGTTGACCTGAAGTAAACCGACAATTGCATATTTACAAATTAAAATAAATCAATCTCTTTCGATTAAACTTTTCCTATTTAATGATCTTTTTCACTTCGGTTCCAATAGCCGTTGTAATTTTAAGCAAGTACAAGCCTTTTGGAAATGATGTAAAATCGATTTCTGAAGTATTTGAATATGAAGCTATCAATTTTCCGTTTAAAGTATATAATTGAGCACCTTCAACAGCCTCTACAGATTTTATCGTTAAAACATCCTTTACTGGATTCGGGAAAATACTTAGACCTGATATTTTAGGATCGTTTACCGATAAAGGCTCTAATGTAAATTGGATGTTATCTAAACGCAAAGCAGCGCTCTCGGAAACTATTGGCGTAACATTTCCAAAACCAAAATAATATACTCCCGTCTCAGTGGCTGTAAATTGGGCAGTATATTCAGCATATTCACCACCTACAACGGTTTGACTATCTAATTCTAGAAAATTAGCATCCCTGTTAGGTTCGGTTGCCGCAGCTATTTTTAATGTTGCAGGGTCAGCAATTTCTGAGCCCAGTTTTGCGTAATAGGTAATATTTACTGTTTCTGCTGCATTCATTTTGATTGGGTAGGAATGAATCCAATCATTTTTATCAAATGAGGTGCTCGTATTATTAAAAACATATCCATCGCCGTTTTGAGCCTCTGCCCCACTTCCATTAATCCAAGTATTTGAAGACCATCCATCAGAATCGTATTCGCCATAATTTTCTTCGGTAAATTCAAAATCATAAGAGTACGGCGGAATAGCTGCAGTCCAAATTGAAGTTGGAGTGGCCCATCCTGAACCACAATCTGCGTTTTTTAAGAAAAATTGATAGCGGGTTGCTGGCTGTAAATTATCATAACTTTTAAATAGATTCCCTTGGGTTCCTGAAGAAGATACCGAACCTTCAAACGTGGCTAAGCCAGTATCGTACAAAGCTATTTCTGAAGTTGCAGACCAACTTACGGTAAAGCTATTTTCAGTAAGATCGCTACTGGAAACATTAGAAACATCGGGCAACTGGCAATCTGCAGACTCACTTATATATAAATCATCCAATGCGAGGAATAAACCATTGTCCGTAACATTTACAAAAGCCAAGTAGATTGTTTGACCTCTATAATCTGATAAATCCAAACTTCTTGAATTATAATCAAAAGGCTGCTCCTCTATTACAGAAAGCAATGTCACGGTAAAACTGGAAATATCATTATCGGTAGTAGAAACACGGATATCATAATCTTCAAAATTTTCAAAGTCGTAGGACTTTGCTTTCCAATACAAGGTAGGTTCACCAGTATTAGGAATAACAATTGCTGGAGTTATTAACCAATCATCAGACTGACCAGAAGGATCGTACCAAGAAGTGCTAAAGGCAATTTTATTGTCATACCCGTCGTAAAATTGAATCCAAGCTTCATCATTAAATTCTTGAACGGGCGCATAACTGGGTACTGTTAAACCATCGTTGTTAATGGTTGAATATTCGGATAATGAGGTTCCATTATTATTCTCAAATCCTGAATTAAATATTTGAGAATTTGCATTGTATATAAATGCAAGTACGAAAAATAAGGTAATTGTCTTTTTCATAATCTTTTCTTTTTTAGGATTGATATTTACAGCTGTAAAAATACCTAATTCCGTTAATTAAGATTAATAATGAATATTGTTTAACTGTTTTTTTTATGATCAAGCCCCGCTGCTGCGCTCCCGAGATTTGGGGAGGATCGCGTTCCTTTCCTACTAAGCCATAATAGTGGAATACTACAATATCGTCCAATAATCCCTTTTCATCTGCATAATCTGAGGCACTGCTATAAACATAATCTTGAGCTCTATAAACCCACAAAACTATTTTTTTCACTCCCTATTTCTATTTAAAAATGTTGAATAATGCATAAGCAATACTACTCATCGCATCGGTCATAATATTGAAATCCAGGGTTTCAATGATATCTGTAGCTGTATGATAATTAGGGTTTCCTTGTCCTTCTGTGCCAATAATCATTACTGCAGGAATATTGAATTGCCAATAATTGCGATGATCTGAAGGGCCGTTATTTGGGTAATTATCGGCAAAAGATAAACGTATCTACCAACTACCATCTATAAACAATAACCTACAAACTCTTCCAAAGAAACTCCAAAGACGAACTCCCAAAACCAAAAGAGAGATTCCCGGGAGAAATACCAAGAATGGAATTAGCGAAGGTGCAAAAGGATTCTTCAAAGAAAAACACGACCAAGAATAAACTGCTAAACAGCGTAGAACCTTCCTTTGACACCTTCCACCAGATACCCAGAAACGGGGACTCGGCTAAAAGCAAACTTCTAATTTTAGGAACTCCACAGTGATATAAAAAAGGGACATTAAAACGCCTATACTTGGGACTGATTCCACACTTGTTCGAGTGTTGTTCGGATAACACCCCCTTTTTCCGAACAACACTCGAACAAGACTCGAACAAGACTCGAACAAAGCCTTTAAAAAAAGCGCAAATGTCGAGTTGCAACTTGGGTCTGAATAATTGCAGATATAATCGTTAATTCATAAAAAAAATGATTATAAATTTTCCAATCTGTCTATTTTAACAGAATATAATCAATAAATCAAGTGTTTTTTCGAAGTATCCCTAGAGGCGAACTCCTTAAAACCTCCCGAATGTTACTTAGGCCAATCCCCAAAACCAAAAGAGAGATTCCAGGTAGAAAAACCAAGAATGGAATTAGCGAAGGTGTAAAAGGTTCTTTAAATACAAATACTGCCAAGAGGAGACTGCTAACAAGTGCCAAAAGGATTCCCAAGAGGCTGCCCAAAATTCCTAGAAATAGATATTCAAGGGCGGTGATGGTTAGGATCTGTTTGTTTTTTGCGCCCAAGGTTCGCAGGAGCACACTTTCTTTTATTCGTTGGTATTTACTGGTGCGGACAGAGCCAATTAAAACAATAATTCCTGTGAGGATGCTGAAAAAAGCCATAAAATTGATAATCCAAGATACCTTGTTTAGGATGTCTTCTACCACTGTAAACATCTGCCGTAAATCTATAACCGACACATTGGGGAATTTGGTTACCAAGTCTCGTTGCAACTTAGCCGAGCTGGCTTCCGTTGGAGCATTGGTGGTTAGCACATTAAATTGTGGCGCATTTTCCAAGACTCCGCTGGGGAAAAGGATGGTAAAATTAGGTTGCAGGTTTGCCCAATCTACCTTTCGGATACTTTTGACGAGCGTTGGCATGAGGACGCCTTGCACATTAAAAACAATAGGATCGCCTACGCTAACATCGGCATCTTTTGCGAGATTTTCAGAAATGGAGATCTGGATGGTGTCGCCTTTCTTTTGTACTGGCACCCACTCCCCTGCTATAATTTCTTCGGAATCGATAAGATTGCTACGGTAGGTAGTTCTAAATTCGTGACTTAAAACCCAACCTTTTATTTGGGAAGTAGTATCCGTTCGCAATTTGTTTAACGATTCATTTTTTAAGCTGTGAACCCGCATAGTAACCAGCGGAATATTATCCAATACGGGTAAGTCATTCGCTTTAAAAGTATTTTCCACCTCAGCCACTTGGTCGGGTTGTACGTCTATGGTTATCAGGTTTGCATTTTCGGAGGTTTCTCCAATTTCAGCTTTATCCAGTAAAATATCCTTTGTAAAGTATAGCGTACTTATTAAAAATGTACCTAAACCAATCGCGATCAACAGTACTACGGTTTGATTGTTGGGGCGAAATAAATTTAGCAAACTCTGTCTGGTAGTAAAACCTGCGCCCTTGGGAAAGTAGGTTCTAACTAATCTCATGGTGCCGATTGCAATCCCTGAAAGAATTCCGAAGGTTGCCATAATTCCCACGATAAAGGCTAGGGCAAATAACCAATCGCGAAGCAACCAATAGGAAAAGGCGTATAAAAACAAGACAATCACGGAAATGGCTACATAGCTTGCCTTTCTTGACTGTTTTGAGGTTTCCCCATTGACCCGAAGCACTTCCAATGGCGAAACGTACCAAGTGCGCAATAGCGGAAGTAAGGCGAATAAAACCGACATTACTAGACCTAAGAGAACGCCCATTATTATGGGTTGCGCGCTAATGCTAATGGTTAAATCAAATGGCAGAAATTCTTTTAATACTATAGGAAAAAGTTCTTGCAGCCCTACTCCTATTGCAGTTCCAATAATTCCGCCTAAGATTCCGATTCCTGCAATTTGGATCAGGAAAATCAAAAAACTTTGCTTTCTGGAGGCGCCCAGACATTTTAAGACGGCAATCGCCTTTATTTTTTCTTTGATGTAGATGTTTACCGAGCTGGCAATCCCTACACAACCTAACAAGAGCGCAATAAATGCGGTTAGGTTTAGGAAGGAGCCTACATTGTCATACCTGCGGCCTAATCTGCTGCTAGTACTAATATGAGTGTCTAAATCTGCATTTTCAACTTCGAGCATTGGTTGCACACGTTCTTCCAGTAAAACCAGGTTGGTATTGGGTTGATTAAAGAAATACTCATATCGCTTTCGGCTTCCAAATTGTAATAATTCTGTGGATTCTATAAACCTATAAGGGATAATGACCAGGGGAGCTACAGAAGTTGCAACCGCTGTATTGCCAGGAATAGCGTTTAATGCACCGGCGATGGGTAAGCTTATTTCGCCAATTTTTATTGAGTCGCCAGGATGAAGATTGTATTGCAACATTAAAGTGGCATCTACCAAAGCGCCACCTAAAGTTTGATAGAAAGTAGCAGCTGTAACAGGTTCTGTTTCAAGCTTGCCGTAAAATGGAAAATCCCATTGCAAGCCACGAACACGGACCAATTTAGTACCGTCGTTTTTCGGAAAAGCAACCATGGAAACAAAACTTACTTCGGAGGCATCGGGTTTTAAGGAATCAATAATTGCTTGAGCACGTTCCGATGGAAGCTCGTTGATATCAATACGAAAATCGGCCCCCATCAAGGATTTTGATTGGCGCTGGATATTATCAGTAAGATTCTGGCTAAACAACTGTATGGAAACCACCGCCGCAATGCCCAAGATAATAGACGCCATAAAAAGTAGCAGCCGTGCCCTACTCGCTTTGGCATCGCGCCAAGCCATTTTAAAAAGCCAAGTGGGATTGAAATTCGATTTTAACGGAGATTGGTTCAAATTACTGCTGTTGTTTCATTCGTTAAAATCTTACCGCCTTTCAGTCTTAAAATTTGCTGGGTTCTTGCGGCTAGATCCAAATCGTGGGTAATAATCACTAGTGTAGTTCCTGCTTCTTCATTCAGGTTAAAAAGTAACTGAATTACTTTTTCGCCGGTTTCTTCGTCTAGATTTCCCGTAGGTTCATCTGCGAATAAAATAGAGGGACTATTTGAAAAAGCTCTTGCCACTGCTACGCGCTGCTGCTCCCCACCCGATAATTGGGATGGATAATGGTGAATGCGGTCTTCCAAACCCACTTTTTGCAATAACTCTTTCGCTCTGGTGGCGGCGTGTTTCGCCCCCTGCAACTCTAATGGCACGCTTACATTTTCAAGAGCGGTTAAGGTGGGCAGCAATTGAAAATCCTGAAAGATAAACCCTACTTCTTCATTTCGAAGTTGCGCGCGTTCGTCTTCGTTGAGGGTGTTTAAAATATGACCACATAATTCTACTGTGCCAGCATTCGGGGTGTCCAAGCCTGCTGCTAATCCCAGCAAGGTTGTTTTTCCACTACCCGAAGGACCAACTATTGAGAATGTTTGACCTTTTTCAACTTCAAAGGAAACATCGTGAAGGACTGTTAATTGCTTGGAGCCACTTTTATAAGTCTTTTCTAGCCCGTTAATCTTTAATATCTTTGTCATTTAAGTATTGTTAGTGGCTTTAACGCGTTATACAAGTTTTCACGCAGAGAACGCTGAGTTAAGCGCAGAGAGTCGCAGAGGGTGAATTATTGAATACCGAAACAACTAATCCTCTGCGTCTCTCAGCGCTTTTATCTCTGCGCCCTCTGCGTGAAACAACGTTCTAATTCAATCTGATTAATTACAAATTACTTTAATAATCCACAGTCTATATGCCGAACTCCAAAATTACGCAAAGCCTTTTAAATAGTACAGTTTCCAACTATCGAAACCTCTTAAAGTTTTGTTATTTCCTACTCCTTTTTGTGATGATTTCCTGTGGGAATAACACAAAATCAAAGGCTACCGTAGAAACCAATGAAAATGCCTCTACCGAAACAGAAACTACAGAAAAGTCTAAAAACAAAACCATCCTATTTTTTGGCGATAGCATTACAGCTGGGTATGGGTTGGATGATACCAATGACGCTTTTCCGGGTATTATTCAGACTAAAATTGATTCCCTCGGTCTAAACTATGTAGTTGTAAATTCTGGGCTGAGCGGGGAAACTTCCGCGGGCGGGAAAAGTAGAATCGATTGGATTTTAAATCAAGATATTGATATTTTCATTTTAGAACTTGGTGCCAACGACGGTCTGCGCGGTTTGCCTATTTCTGAAACCAAAGCTAATCTGCAAGCGATTATCAACGCCGTGAAAGCCAAAAGCCCCGCTACAAAAATTTTGTTAGCGGGAATGCAATTGCCTCCCAATATGGGGCAGGATTATACCATCCAATTTAAGGAGGTTTTCTCTGATTTGGCTTCAGAAAACAAGATTGGCTTTATTCCTTTTATTTTAAAAGATGTTGGTGGGATTAAGGAATTAAATCAGAGTGACGGGATTCATCCTACGGCTGCAGGGCATAAGATTGTGGCTGAGAATGTTTGGGAGGTGCTTTCTAAAGTTATTAATGCGGAATCTTAAACCACAGGGTGAAATCGAAAATGAAAATGAAATTGAAAAGCGGAAGTTAGCGAACAGAATAAAGAGAAAAGAACAAAGAGGAGATGCGAGAAATGAAATTTTAATGCGGAAAGACGCAAGATGAAAACAATAGTATTCGCTCTATAACACACAAGGGAGTACATCTTGTGGAACACTCCTGCTTCAGCGGTTCGTTTTTACCGTATAGACACTAATAACGAAGGATTTAAGAATTTTGGATCAGTCATAGAATAAAATAATGATTTAACTTTTTCGACTTTAATATTAAAGACGTAAATTTCTCATAAACTCCTAACTCATAACTCATAACTCATAATTGAGAATTATTTAGGTTTCACCAATTGTTCTGCAGGATATTCAGTTTCCATTTCTTTCATTGTTTTCGCTGCCCAATTTTGTATCAATAATTTTTGATCGGCGCTCAATACTGCGTCGCGATGCAAAAATGTGTAAGAAGTTAGAGGCATTTCGTCTTCTTTTACTTCTTTCCCTATTTCCTTAAATTTTTTATATTGTCGCCATATCGGATAATTCAGAAAGGTAGAAAAATTTAATTCATCCTTACCTTCCAATATATGATCTTCAAGAATCCACGCTATGGGTTGAACATTGGAATACCACGGATAATGAGAGGTATTACTATGGCAGTCGTAACAGGAAACTTTTAGCAATTTATCCACTTCTTCTGGAACCTGATACTTATTTGTAATTTGATGTTCTGCAATCTCTTGACCTGAATTTTTTAAAGGTCTTATAAATTGAATTGCAATAAAGGCAATAATTACAATTACTAGAATTACTATTAGAACTCGTTTCATATTATTAATTTTTAAAAGGTTAGACATTCGTAAATATTCTTTTCCATACTGGTAATTGATAGAATCCTATTCTTTGCTGCAAGTAGAGCTACTATCAAACAATTGCGACGTTCGGTATATTGATTACCCAATTAATCATCTAAAAAACTTAATATTTACTTATTAATCTTATGTTACAATAAAAATACGATAGTAATTTGGGAAATAATATGATATAAATCAGTTTTTTGCTTGTGGTTTTTGATAATATATTTTAAATGGATTCTATGGATAGTTTTGGTTAGGTGAATAAGAAGCAGTACTTTCCAAAGACAAAAGTAGAAAATGGAAGAGGAAGAAAGAATAAAGAGGAAAGATGAAAGACGAAAGTGGAAAGTGGAAAGATAAAAATCTAAACGCTGATTTAATGAGGTTTTATAATTTATAGGATATGATTTACAGATTGATATTATTCTTGATACTGAATTTTGCTTCCATTGGCCTTGGAAGTTTATTGGCTGGAAAAGGGCCTCGGTCTGAGTGGTACGCTGGGATTGCTAAGGCGCCTTGGACTCCACCGGGATGGGCATTTGGGGTTTCGTGGACGCTTATAATGATTTGTTTTAGTATTTATCTGGCGTACTTATGGCCTTCGGTTGAGAATAGAACACTGCTTATTGGCGTGTTGATTCTTCACTACATTTTAAATCTTGCCTGGAATCCGATTTTCTTCTATTACCATCAGGTTTTGGCGGGCTTGTTTGTAATAGCTGGTCTTACACTGGTTATTGGATTCTTTCTCTTCTTTTATTGGAAAGAAATGGAATTTAAATCCTTGTTGGTAGCTCCTTACTTTATTTGGTTGCTGATCGCTACATCTTTGAATGGGTATGTTTTTCTGAAGAATTGAAAAATAGAATATATTGGATTAAGGATTTTACGGAAAATCACATTTTTGCGATATTTGAATTAGAAAAAACCTTTATTGAATCCTGCTTTTAATTGCATAAAAAAACTGATATTCTAACACCGCATTGTCCAAAATCTATATTTCAATTATCTTGATTTTTTATTCTTTTTTTCTTGTGCCTTCATTTCCTGAAACAATTCTTTAAACAAACCGCGAGCGATCAATACTTTCATTATCTCATTGGTGCCGGCATAAATTCTGGCTACTCTGTTATCGGCATACATACGCGCAATTGGGTAATCCCAGATATAACCATAACCTCCAAATAGCTGTAAGCATTCATCAACTACTTTACTGTGCATTTCGGTTGCTGAATACTTCGCCATGGAAGCACTTTCAGCAGTTAGCTTATGAGCTGATAATAATAGGGTACAGCGATCTAAAAAAGCTTGATGAAGTTGTAATTGAGTGGCACATTCAGCTAGTTTAAATTGTGTATTTTGAAATCCGGCAATGGGTTGTTTAAAAGCAGTTCTTGTTGATGTATATTCAACTGTGTTTTCTATGGCTCCTTCCGCACCACCTATAGCATTAAGTCCTACAGTTAAACGCTCTCTGGCCAATTCTGTCATCATAATTTTAAAACCCATTCCTTCTTCTCCCAATAAATTTTCTTTGGGCACTTTTACATCGGCAAAAAACAATTCACAGGTATCTTGGGCTTTCATTCCTATTTTCTTAAAAGGAACTCCCTTATCAAAACCTTCGAAATCGCTTTCCATGATCAATAAAGACACGCCTTCTTTTTCCGTGCCTACATTGGTTTTCACCGCTACAATGGACATATCACACATATACCCATTGGTTATAAAGGTTTTTTGTCCATTTACCAAATAATAATCCCCTTTGTCTACGGCATTTGTAGTAATGGCCTGAAGATCGCTACCGCAGTTTGGCTCGGTCATCCCAATGGATGTAATTAATTGCCCGGCAGCCATTTTAGGGAGATATTCCTGCTTTTGGGCTTCGGTGCCATATTTTAAGAGATAGGGTGCAACTATATCTGTGTGTAATGAAAACCCTGGACCACTGACACCTCTTTTCCCCATTTCTTCAATAAACAACGCGTTAAAGCTGAAATCCAAACCACTGCCGCCATATTGTTCTGGCATATCAATGCACAGCAAACCTAATTCTCCGGCGCGTTCCCATATTTCTCTGCTAACCATCCCATTTTTCTCCCATTCATCGGTATGATCAATAATTTCATTATTGATAAAATCCTGAATCATTTCACGCATCATCATATGTTCTTCTGATGCATATATTTCTCGAGTTAATAGGACGTTTTGGAGCATAGGAATTGAGTTTTTGAATTCTTCTTATAAATATACTGATTCTTCCAACTCTTAAATATGGAAGTTGCGAATATCTTAGGTTGGAATTTTCACTTCACTTCTATCGTCGCTTAGCCAAAGAATATAATATTTTAAAAAAAGCTTTAGGAAAGAAAATTTTTTAAAGAAACATTTCGAAAATATAACTATTGAATAAACTGCTGAACAAAACTTATACCTTACTATATTCTGTTTGAATTTTAGTGGGCTGTAAAAATTACTGAGGAATTTTAGATATACTATATCTAAAAAAATTTATATAATTATTCATCCAAAGTACTTATCTTTAAGGACGTTATCGTTCTCTACTTAAAAACATCTATTACAATAAACTCTAAGACAGAATCAAATGAAAACATTAATCAAAATCATAAGATCGTCTATAGTGCTTCTTATTGCCCTTAGTTTCAGTATGGGTTTTTCTCAGATTGATCGTAATAAATTTAAAACTAAAAAATATAATAATGGAGATGTTAATAAAACTGAAAAAGTTATTGCTAAAAAGGGACAACAAGACAGCACTAAACTTATGGTGCTTTTAATTGGGAACGCTTCTTATCAAGGTTTTAATGCATTAAACACACCAATTAAGGATATAAATTTAATTGGCAAAAATTTATCTAATCTAGGTTTTAATGTAACTAAAGTTGAGAATGCTACAAAAATAGAAATGCAATCAGCGATACGTCGTTTTATTCTAACTAGTAAAGAAGCGAAAATTTCATTTTTTTATTACGCAGGTCATACAGTTCAAATCAATGGAAAAAACTACCTGGTTCCTATTGATGCAAAACTTGAGGATGAGAATGCAATAGCACTAGAAACTTTAAATTTAGATTTCTATTTAGAAAATGTAGATACAACCAAACAAAACCTTATTTCTATTGATGGTTGCTATGCTAATAATTTTCCTTTTAAAACTAGAGAAGAAAACGATGAACCATGTTTTATGAATCCAACAGATATGCCGGAACATACTTTTATTTCCTTTCGGTCGGCTAAAAGGTTAATTGGATTAGGTACTGATGAAAAAAATAGCTTGTTTGCCGATACTTTTTCAGAAAGATTACAACCTTATTCTTCCGTAAAAAATACTTACCTAGGTACAAAAATAGCGATGAAAGAAATATCAGGCGGAAAAGCAGATATTACTGTTTTTGGTGATTTAACAGAAGGTCTTACATGGGTTGGTAAAGTTGAACCAAATTTAAATATCGTGAAGCGATTAAACTTTCCTTGGCCACCTCCTACACCTTCACGAATGGTGGATCAAGATGTTTTTGCAACTGCATTTGAGAATTGTGAAACCCTTCAAGATGTAAATAACCTGCTGGTTTCTGCATTACGAAAGCATGGTTATTCAGAAATACGCTATTATGGTATTAGTAAGGATGGACTAAATCATGGGTATGCAATTGCCACCCAACTAGAACAAATTAATGTAGATGCAACATCAAAAAAACATCCCTATCGCTGGAAAGAGGAACTTTTGAAAGATACTGAAGCGGATACTGAAAATTTCTTTATAAGAATTTTAAAATCAGTATTCATGCCAAACGAAGGTTATTTTAGGGTCTTTGTTTTCTCTGTTACAGACATTGGCTTGGATCAAGATTTTGAAGCTAAAGTAAGTAGGCAGGAAGCCTTATCTTGGGTTGCAGGTCCTTCAAACCCACTACCCCCGGAAATTAAGATTAAAGATGCGAGTAATTACCAGGTAAGAGCATTTATTTATGAATACAAATTATCGCAAAACACCATCAGCGCTGAACTTGAGCTTCCAAGTTCTAATACAGGTATTAAGCATATTGAACAATCAAAATTAGGACAAGAACTAATTAAAGACTAATGGCTAAAGTTAAAACAGCAAGAGAAAGCCTATTGAACCTGATATTAATTGGATTTGCAATTTCATTTCTTTTTCTAGTAATACAAACAGCTACAGGATTCTTAGGCGATTTTAAGGTTTATGTTTGGCTATGGTTTTTAATCCTTTATTTACCACCTATTTTATTATTATTTCTAACAAAAAATAAAAGTTTTGAAACAAACATACGAGGACTTAAAATTTTATCGGCTTTATTTGTTAGTGCTATCGTAGGCGTAATTATATTGGATGCATTGATAGGATTAGAAGATATTCAGGTTATAAAGACATCTACCTATTTCTTAATTCCATTAGAAATTCTTTTAGTTTATTTAATTTGGTATAAAAAGGGCGATCTACCTCCACTTCCCCCCTGCGTTTTTATATCCTATAATCATAATGACGTCGATGTTGCCTTAAAAATAAAAGAAGCTATAGAAGCGGCCAAAATTGATGTAATTATTGACACGGAGAATATGGAAGCTGGTACAGACATAAAGACCTTTATACAGACGTCGCTAAAGGTTGCTACAGTAACGGTCTCTTTGATATCTAATTCAAGTTTGGAATCTGCTTGGGTAGGTATGGAAACTGTAGACACCTTATTCCTTCAGGCTTATCTAGATCACAAAAAGTTTATTGCGTGTTATCTAGATAATGATTTTTTTCAGAATGATTATACTATAAAAAAGGTAACTAAAATTGAAATAAAAATTAAAGAACTTGAACTCTTAATACTTCAATCTCACCAAAAAGATATAAATACAAGAGATTTGGATAGTAAACTAATACGTACGCGAAACCTGAAAAATAATATGGACGGCATTATTGCAAGGCTGCAAAACAGTCTTTGTATAGATGTAGGTCCCAACGAATTTAATTCAAGTATGAAAAAACTCCTTAAAGCCATACAAACGGAGCAATAAAAAATCAACCACGAAGTAATTTAAATTGGAAAAAACTAAAAAATCACCGCTCCCCATTTGCCAATTAGGCATCATTAATAACTACAATAATTTTCGAAGTTGATTATCCTCCCCCGCTTGTGCGCTCCCGAAACTTCGGTAGCATCGCGTTCATATCCGACTCAACCATAATAGCGGAAGACTACAATATCGTTTCTTTAGATTAGTAATCCCTATGAAATATTCTTATTAATCTAACATTTCAGCTAGAAAAATTTAACTCTTTAATATGCCTTATAAAATTTACTCGCTTCAATATAAAAATTATTAAATACGACGATCTTATATTACTTAAATATACTTGAATTATGATTAATGGCTAATCGATTGCATGTTTGATTTAAAGCTTTTCGCTTGTGTTTAGCACATATCAATAGAAAATGAACCTCCATCCGTTTAAATGGACTTTAGATAGTATATTTGTTCAATTATTACCTTAGCTCAAAAATCCAATTTTAATAGTTCCTATGCCTTTTAAAAAACTTCATCCCGAAATACAAGAGAAACTAGCCCAATTTGAAATAACAACCCCTACTGCATTTCAAACCAAGAGTATTCCGGTTATAAAAAGTGGCGCCAATGTGTATTGCATCGGCCCAAAAGATAGCGGAAAAACTACTACGCTTATCCTAACCACATTGCAGAAATTAAAATACAGAGCCATTGGCAACGCTCCAAGAGCGGTAGTTCTTGTAGAAAATAAGGAAATAGCCATGGAGTTATACGATACTTTTCTAGCATATACCAAAAACAATTCCTTGCGAGTGTATGTAGGTTATGAAGAGCTTCATAATGATGTGCAAAAATCTGAAATCGCTATGGGAGTTGACATTCTTATCTCCACACCAAAATCAATGAACAAGTTGTTTTTAACAAATGGAGTAAGTGTAGCCGATTTAAAGATCTTTAGTATTGATGATTCAGAATTTCTAACTCAAAAATCTTCCTATGCGGCCATTATGTCTATTACTCAAAGTATTCCGAAATGCCAGTATGTGTTGTATTCTGAAAAAATGCACCCCATGTTAAAACGGTTTGAGTCGCATTTTATGGAGTATTCTAAGGTGGTGAAGAGTTGAGACAGGTGACAGTTATGAGTTATGAGTGAATTTAAAAATAATGAGAAAAACGACTAGTGCAGATGATACCTAAACTACATTATATATCTCAGGGGAACTCGCCGGAGGAGCATTTGGAAAATATTCAGAATGCTTGTACTTCAGGGGTGGAATTGGTGCAATTGGGATTAAATGGTATGTCTGAGAAAAAGTTTTTGAAATTGGCTGAAGAAGCTAGAGAAATCACCGCGCATTTTCAGACCAGACTGCTCATTCACGATAATTATAAAGTTGCAAAAGCTATTAAAGCTGATGGTTTACATATAGGAAAAACCGGCCCCTGCCCTAGTGTTGCGAAAAAGCATTTATACTCTTGGCAAATTATCGGCGGCACAGCAAACACCTTCCAAGATTGCGAAACACTACTTGATAAACAAGTGAATTATATTAGCTTAGGGCCTTTTAGAGAAACCGAAAATAAAGAGAATATAACTTCAGTTTTAGGGTTAAAGGGATATTCAGCCATTACAGATGTATTGAAAACCGGCACGCCTATTATTGGCTTCGGCGGTATCACAACAAAGGACGTTACAGCTATTTTGGAAACAGGTATTTCTGGAATTGCTGTATCCGAAGAAATTACGCGAGATTTTAATACTATAAGAATCTTTCACCAACTGCTTAACGCGTCTTCAACCGCAGAGCAACGGCATACGTTTGAGTGAGATGGTAGTCTTTGGTCGGTAGACGGTAGAATAATACCTTTATCAATTGGTTTTTAACCTTTTATAAATAATTATTATGAAATGCCCATTAACAAATTGTAAACCAACCGAAGATGTTCCGATAGCTATCGGGAGGGGCATTCCCTGCCCATCCGGCAGGCGGGCATCTTCCCATTTCTCAAATATTTTATACAGATGAAATTAAACTTATTGTCTTGTGATGCACAACGACCAGATAGAAGAGCGATAGCGCAATGTATTATTGGGCTTTCAAATCTAGATCAATCCTTGGCTAATGAACTTACAGAAATCCTTTTGGAAGGTGACGCTGTAGAAATTGATGTGGACGATAAAGACAGTGGTTCTGCATTAAGAGCATTGCGAAAGCTATCCATCGATTACGAAATTATAGAATAAACAGTAATAGCCTATAAGGTCTAAGTTCGTCACAATTTACGTGTAACTTAATGCGCCTTAACTTCCTAATGGTGCAAAAAAGGAGACATTACAGAATTAAGAAATTTAAGTGCTTTACTTAGGGCCACCGGATATTGTAATCAAGAAGATCGGCTAAAAGAAGGTGCGACCCCTCTGGGGTCGAATTCTGGTTGGAACAATATTTCTATAAATATATAATCCCTTTGGGATTAACTCCAAAGAAAGCAACGTATCCAGCTTGGTTTTTTAATATTCTTTTTCTGAATCCATCAGGAGCGATTTGTCTATAAGCTGTATTATCAATTAAAAATAATATGATTCACCTAAAATTTGCTTTAATCTTTTCCGAGTTAATTCCCAGAGGCTCTGCCTCGCATTGTTTTCTTTTGGAACCTGCCTGTCCGGTTCACCCGCCGTAGGAGGGCAGGCGGGTTTGGAGTTCGTTTTTTGGCCCCGGTAGCTATCGGGATTAATACCTCGTGGGCTCTGTCCCGAGGTATTAAAATTGTTTTTCTTGGAGACGAATCCGTAGGGTTCAAATATTTATAGATACAACATCGCCAGAAAGAAGGTGCGACCCCTCTGGGGTCGAATTCTGGTTGGAACAATATTTCTATAAATATATAATCCCTTTGGGATTAACTCCAAAGAAAGCAACGTATCCAGCTTGGTTTTTTAATATTCTTTTTCTGAATCCATCAGCAGCGATTTGTCTATAAGCTGTATTATCAATTAAAAATAGTATGATTCACCTAAAATTTGCTTTAATCTTTTCCGAGTTAATTCCCCGAGGCTCTGCCTCGCATTGTTTTCTTTTGGAACCTGCCCGTCCGGTTCACCCGCCGTAGGAGGGCAGGCGGGTTTGGAGTTTGTTTTTTAGCTATCGGGATTAATACCTCGTGGGCTCTGCCCCGAGGTATTAAAATTGTTTTTATTGGAACTGAATCCGTAGGATTCATATATTTATAGATATATTATCCACAGAGAAGATGCGACCCCGATGGGGTCGAATTGAGAACATTATATTTTCTCTATAAATATTCAATCCCTTCGGGATGGTGTGAAGCCGATTTATGATAAGAATTAAACCATTCCATTTCTGAATCCATCAAGAGCGATCTATCAATTAGCTGTCTATCAATGGGAAATAGTGTGGTTCAACTTAAATTTGTTTTAATTATTTATATTGGAAACGAATCCGGAGGATTCAAATATTTATAGATATATCGTCCAGAGAGAAGATGCGATCCCTTGCGGGTCGAATTTTGGATATTATAATTTTCTATAAATATGTAACCCCTACGGGATTGACTTCAGAGAAAGCAAGGATAACAGCTCGACTTTTAGAATGCTTATTTGTTGTCTATTGATTAATAAGTTGAAAATGAATTCTTATAACTCTTCACACATCCTTTGTAACCACTTTTTTTCGGTGTTATCCAATACTGGAGATAGTTTTTCAAAAACCACTTTATGGTAATAATTAAACCACTCTGTTTCTGATTCTGTTAATAATGATTTATCAATAAGCTGTCTATCTATAGGAAATAGCGTGATTGGCGTAAAACCTAGAAATTCACCAAATTCGGTTTTTTCTTTAATTGAAGAAAGTACTACGTTTTCAATACGAATCCCGAAAAAGTCCTTTTTATAGCAACCTGGTTCAATTGTTGTCAACTGATTGGATAAATGTTCTGTGCTCCCGTAACCGGTTGTCATACTTGATGCAAAACCTTGCGCTGGTTCGTGTACCATTCCAAAACTTCCTATCCCATGCCCCGTGCCGTGCGGATAGTTTAAGCCTTGCTGCCATAAATGAAATCTGGCAAAAGCATCTATTTGCATTCCAACGGTTCCTTTTGGGAATTGTAATTGCTCAAGTGCTATATATCCCTTTAAAACTGAAGTATATGCAATTTTCAATTCATTTGAAGGAATCCCTCCCAACCAAACGGTACGGGTAATATCTGTAGTTCCATCTATATATTGTGCGCCACTATCAATTAACAGAACATCCTCATTTTTCACCATAGCTGAATTTTCTGCTGCTGCTGTATAGTGAATGATAGCGCCATTGCCTTTATAACCTACAATTGCCGCAAAAGACTCGCCCATATACAAATCTTGTTGTTTTCTAAAGCTTTCCATTTTTTTGCCAATTTCAAATTCTGAAATGGCTCTTCTTGCGAGTTCATTTTCCAACCATATAAAAAACTTGGTAAGTGCGACCCCATCCTTTACCATACAGCTTTTGGCACCCTTAATCTCAGTTTCATTTTTAATAGCTTTTAATTCTTTTGCTATTGAGTTTTGAAATAAAAACATACTCTTCACCCCGTTAAAAACCGCATAGTTTAGCGATGAAACATCTGTGATTATCTTTTTATTGGCATCTATTTTCTGTAATTCAACAATTGCTAAATCATAGTTGACAATTTCAATATTCAATTTTGAAAATGCAGCAATAGCCGTAGATGAAAATCTATCTCGATCACAGAATAATAGCGTCTTTTCAAGTCCTACCAGCGCATAAGCCGTGACCAATGGTGTAAAATCGACATCTTCGGAACGGATATTAAACAACCAAGCAATTTCATCCAAACTTGAAAATAAATAATAGTCAGCTTTCGCGTTTGCAGTTTTATTTTGAACCTTTAGTAATTTAGAAGCTGTTGTTTCCCCGCTGTAATCTAAGGGTTGAATTTCTATTGGGAAGGATGGCAAAGCAGGTCTGTCAGTCCAAATTTCGTCTACTAACTTTGGCGTGTTTTTAAGTTGAATTTTTTTAGATGCTGAAATCTCCCATATATAATCTATTTGAGCTTTGGAAAACTGTAAAAAATCCAGACCTATAGCAGCGTTTTCTCCTAAAGTATCGCACAACCATTGTACGTGTTCCGGCGCATGCGGAATGGATTGTTTGTGCAATTTGATATTATAGTCCTTACATTCGTCTTCAAATTGTAAAAAATAACGGGAATCTGTCCAAAGTGCTGCTTCATCTTGGTTTAAAACCAAAACCCCAGCTGAACCGGTAAATCCTGAAAAGTATTCCCTTACTTTCCAATGCTTGGCAACATATTCTGATTGATGCGGATCTGTTGATGGGATAATAACTGCATCTAAATTATGTTTAATTAGTTGTTTGCGTAGCTTTTCTAGCCTTTTATTGATCCTATGTGATTGAAATTTTCTATTTGGATGTAACGGATTCAAAACTAAGAATATTTAAATCCATGCGCCTTAATTTCCTAGTTTATAATAATGATTATATATCAGGATTTGGACGATTACTAGAGGGCGAAGATTCAAATTCTAAATGGTAAGTTATAATTGACATGGCTCCTTTGAACCCTTCGAGCCTAGTGATTTGGAACATCTGGACCGAAAATTTGATTTCTTTCATGTTTTATTTAGCATATTTATGACCTAGACTTGAGAATAAATACTTCTTTCTGGCTTATTGATACTTCATTTATATTAAGTCTACCCTGAAAGCCGACGTTCTTTTATTAATTGCAATCACTAATTACCTATTATTTTATATTTGTTATAAAAACTTTGAAATGTTTTATTAAATGTTGTGATGGTGGCAAATGGGTATACAATATGGCATGTACTTGACCTTTTAATTTACTATCTGTAATTCTATTGTCATTTGTTAAATCAAAATAGGTTAGTCCTTCGGGTTCTTGCCTAGTACTACTATATTTATATTTTAAGCCATTAGAGCCTGATTGTGTAGAGGATTTTTCCCATATACCGTTTTTATGATCTATATTTTTAATAATATGTAGCCCTCTACTTTTTGTCCAGCCCCCATTCGGAAACTTTGTTATACCATTAGTAAGATATAGAAACACGCCATCATCCGAAAAATCGCCACCTTGCATATAGCTGTCAAACCCTCGCTTTGGCCATTCATTTGGGAGATCATCATAATTTATATGAAAAGGACCTTCTTTTTTTAATTCTAACTTTCTATTACGTCGTAATTTATCCCAGTTTATAGAATATCTAACTATTGGTTTGTCTTTTGTTATAGTAGATACAGATGTATAAAGTTCGTTGGTTATTGGATTTATAGTAACCCAACCACCTTCACCTCTATTATTTAATTTAAAACAATCTATAAATACTAAGGTATTTTCATCAAAAACAGCAATTACAGGATATCTTCGCCTTTTTTTACCATATCGATTTAGAAGAATGATATCAGCTGTTGCACTTGAAGCATAATGAGGGTTATCGTTTTCATCACGAAATTCTTCAGGGGTTTGAACCGGTACAAATAAATACCCGTTAAAATTGTCTGGATCACCAAAATGATCATAACCCAAATTAGAGAGAAATTGAGGCATCCAAGCAGTTTTAATTCTAGAATCCGAACTATTATTGGCGTCTTTTGTTAAATCATATCCTACAGGAATCTTTTTGATTTTAGTTAATTGTGTAAAAAACCAATAATCTTTATTGTTAGATATACCTTGAATTTTAGAAGTGTAATTAATACGGGTAAAACTTGGTACATCTCCTAAAAATTTAGCTTTATTAAATTGTTGATTCGCTGCATTTTCAGAAAATTCTTTATTCTTATCTAATGCATTTTGGGAACTATTAGGCGTATTGGTTCTATGGTCTCGCGTAATGGTTTTAGTTTTAGTGCGGTGATCACGTATTACTTGCGCCTCTGCAGATGCTCCGAATGTTAAAACGAAAATCGCTAAGGTAAATCCATATAGTATTCCATTAATTTTATACTTTATAATTGTTTTCATAATACTGTGTTTTTTAGTTGTCATGTAGTTTTTTTAGCTATTTGATAGTATCTTAATCATATAATAATATTTACAAATAGCTGCTAATCTGTTCGATGATCTCGAATGGTTTTTACTATTGGCATCTTAGAACTTGTAACATATAATATGTGATAGCCTTCATCACCTCCTAAATCCGGACCGCCTATTTTCGTGGTTATCTGCAAGTATCCTTGTATAGTTCCATCTACTCTTTTAGTAATCTCCACAAACTTTACCCCAAGGTCATTGTCATTTTCTTGCTCTTCATTTACAATTAAAAGTTTTTTGTTATCTACTACTAATGTATGAGCGGCGCCATTGTCGGAATCGGCTGAGGCGTCTGCATCATCTTTTGTAACTACAAATCTTTTATAGACTTCTCTAATATCCATTTTAAGAGGAAGAATTGGTTCTGTAGGGTTAACTTCAAAAGCAATTTTGAATTGAGCTGTTAATGGGGGTTCCGCCCAAGGTTTCCAACTGTTGTTACCAATACCATCCAAATCAAAATCATCTTCGTCATCAAATCTATTGGAGTCGTCTTGTATCAACATCATATAATATCCATTGTTCTCTCTCCACCATATCATTTCCGAAGGATGTATCTCTGGTCGATGATGATGAAACCATTCTCTGACCCAAGGACCATAGAAACACATTTCTTTTCCTTCAAGTGCTATGTCGGGATCATTACTATCCTTTTTTTTCCTCCTTACCTTTTGAACACCAAGTTCTATTATTGTATCAACAATGATAGTAGTCCGTTTGGGAAAAAATACATTGTTATATAAACTCTGATCTGGGGTAACTTCTGCTTCCAATAGAAATTGGCCTCTTTTATTTTTATGCCAACCATCAGGACTCATAAGAAAGGATTCATTTTTATATTGTTGGACCATTGTAATTAAAAATGAAAATTCGTCATTGGGCAATACTTTAAAATTCCAGTCCATCTCGTCACCCGTTCCATCATAAGTTGTGAAATTTTCTAATTTTCCGCAGCAAACTTGTTTCTGTGCACCTACAGGCAACCAATTATTCTTATAACCAGTGCCTGGTAAATCTTTTATTCTTTTTTCTGCAGGTCTAACGCCAATAAGGTTCCGAACAGGATCAAAGCCTTCAATTCCCTGCATTTTAGTTACAATCCTTATCCATTTATCTAAATCTTCTTGGGTGCTATTAGGTGGATTTGTTATTAAAAAATCATTCCAAGAATTATCCAAAGCTACATCGTGTATAATTGCATTATTTCTGCTAGTGATCGATACATAACCTTCAACTCGTACCTTTCGATATCCTCCTGCTTCCGCGACTCTAATTCCCGCTGGTGTGGCAATGGTAAAATTGTCTTTTCTAGTATCGTGATAAAACAACCAGAGAGGTTTGTATAAATGTTGATATTCAGGTTTGACAGTTTTCAAAACATAGCCTTCAATACGAACCTTTCTATACCCATCATTTTCTGCCGCTCTAATCCCTTCAGCTGTGGAAGTTATAAAATTGTCTTTCCTTGTATCACTATAGTACAAATACAGGGGAACAGCTTCCCCTTCAACATTTGAAGGCTCATCTAGGATATATCCATCAGTTCTTACAAAGCGGTAGTTTGTTCTTAAGGCACCAATTTTAGCTTCTGAATTGGCAGTGGAATAATTATCTGTCCGCGAACTACTCCAAAAATGATCCAAAGGTCTATAACTGATTTGTGCAGGATTATAATCATTGAACTTATTCGTTTTGATATTCTCTTTAGTTGGTATATCCACATTTTTTACTCGAGCTTGCAATGGTATAACTAACACAGCAGCTAAAATCATCAAAACCAATATCCGTACAATATTTTCTAACTTTAGTTTCCTTTCTGTTTTCATGATATTTGATTTAATGTTAGTAAAGTCTTAAATTTAAAAAGCCTTGTATTATGCTTTAATATTCTGATTCACTCGAAACAAATTTTCTGGATCGTACGCTTTTTTAATTTTGACTAATCTATCATAGTTATGCTTATAACTCGCTTTAATTCGATCTTGACCTTCTTCCATCATAAAATTTGAATACGCACCGCCTGCCGAATATGGATGCAAGGCCTCATAATAAGATTTACACCAATTGGTGATTTTGGTCGCATTTGCAGGATCTGGATCTACGCCTAAATACACACCTGCATATTTAGCATCTCTATACGCCCAAGGTGTTTCTTCAGCCCCTACTCTGCTCGCCGCTCCGGAAATAGGATATAAATGCATTTGGGAAAGTGCTGTAGGTATTACTGAACCAAATTTTAAATGCTGAGCCCTTACTTCTGGGCCTAACTCGTTAAAAAAGTCAGCTCTCCAATACCATTGCAAACCTTTTGGGAAGAATCCATCAAACATGGTTTGTAAGGCTGTGTAAGGCATCTCGCCAACATGAGCAAAAACAGGGTTGAGGTCTAATACAGGTTTAAAGATCGCTTCAAATTTTTCTGCATCTCCAAGATAGCACCAAACGATACCACAAAACTTTTTGTCATGTAAATGCTCTGGAAATGGGGATTCGGGAATGACCATGGTCGTTATAAACCCGTTTAAATCTTCTGGAGCCTCGTTGATAAATTTATCATACCAAGCCATTATTTCTTCCACTCTTTCAATTGGCCATAAAGTAGGTCCGCCCATTAGCATTTTTACAGGATGTGCTTGAAATTTAAAAGAGATGACCACGCCAAAATTCCCACCTCCACCGCGAATGGCCCAAAACAAGTCGGTGTTTTTTATAGCGTTTACAGTAACAAAACTACCGTCTGCCAGAACCATTTCTGCTTCTAATAAATTATCTATGGTAAGGCCGTATTTCCGTGTTAAATAACCAACGCCACCACCAAGTGTTAATCCAGCAACGCCTGTTGTTGAAATCATTCCTGAAGGTATTGCTAAACCAAATTCATGTGTGGCTTTATCTACTTCGTTCCAAATATTTCCCCCTCCAACTTTTACTGTATTGTTCGAGGTATCTACGTCCACATACTTAATGCCTGATAAATCTATTACCAAACCATCATTACACAAACCTAAACCTGCACCATTATGGCCGCCTCCTCGTATGGCCACCAACAGATTGTTGTCTCTCCCAAAGTTTACAGCAGCTATAACATCGTCCACATTTTCACAAGTGGCAATAATGCCTGGACGTTTGTCAATCATTGCATTATATACTTCACGGGTTTCGTTATAGTTTGCGTCTGACGGTACAATAAGGCTCCCCTTTAATTGTGATTTAAAGGCTTGAATTATGTTAGGAGCGATGTTTTTGACTGACATTTTCATCTTTTATTTATTTGGTTAAAAATTGATTCTAATCAAAAGTAGAACAGATTGATTTTCAATCATTCTACGTTTAGACCAAATAAATGTAATTTTAGACCAAGAAGAAATAGGTGTCTAACTATTTGTAGTACAGAGATATATTTATTAGCTATAAAAATTTGAAGGTAGAATTCCATATTTTTTATAGAAACATTTTGAAAAGTAGGCAGGGCTGCTAAAGCCTGTTTGATAAGCAATTTCAGAAATATTAGAATTCTGTTTTTCCAATAATTCTAATGCTTTGTTTAAACGATAATCTCTTAGAAACGTATTCGGAGATTTACTGACCAAATTCATCATGGTGCGGTATAATTTAGATTTGCTATAACCTAAATTCGCTTCAAAATTATTGACGCCTGTTTCTGGATTCGACCATATTTTTTCGGTATAATCCATCAGTTGAGTTATAAATTCTTCCTCCGTACTACTCAAAGCACGAATGATTTTACTTTCAGCTATTGGCTTATTTTGGTTTTCCCCTTCATAGAGATCTTTAACAGCAGTTGTTATAGCAATATCTGCCTTGGCTATATCGCATAAATAATCGGAGGTTTTTATGGTGTCCTCAAAAATGCCTTCCTTGTCAGTAACTGGAATTCCAGCGCTTATTCCTATTCTAAACTCTAAATCTGGAGTAATAACACAATTGTAAGATTCTTGAATTTTTATCGCACAATTAATAGCATCTGTAACAGATTTAAAAGACATTAAAAAGGTGTTTGCTTCGTGTCGTACTAAACGACCATTATAATTAGACGTTAATGTTTCTATTGAAGAGCTATAGCCTCTAATTGCGGCTTTTAAAGTATTTATCTCTTGAGTTCTTAAGATTTTATGCTTTAGCTTAACAATCATAAGGGTTCTAAAAGCAGGATCATTAACTATGTTCAGCTTTGTATTTTTTGATTTTTCCGGATCTTCAATACGGCCTAAAAAGGATTCTACTATGGTGTCATTAACTTCAATAATGCGCTGTGGAATAGCACCATGGGAATTTTTATGCAAGTCTATAACCGCTTGTTTATCTGGCGCATCTATTAAACAAAAAGCTGTTTGTCTTTTTTCATCACACCAGTAGGTCAACCCACGACAATTATATTTGTGCTCAATATCTAAGTCGGCTTGATGCATCTCTGCAACATGCTTTGCTGTAAGACCCTCAGGAAGGTCGTGGAAGTCCATAAATAAGGGCATCTGCTTAGTTTTAAATGTAATGTACGTTATTTTTTTAAATTATTGAAATACAGACTTGACTTAGAACTAATTAGCTAGAATTTTTAATACTTAGTTCTAGACGATTATAGCTCAAACGCAACAAGAATATAAGTCTTCCATTGTAACATTAAGAATTGAGGGGATTTTGCTCTATTTTTGCCTTGTACAATTATTGATTCTTAAGTTTTGAAAATCTTTCTTTTTATCCGAAATTAAAATAAAATTAAAATGGTTTACAGACTCATCATATTCTTAATACTGAATTTTGCTTCTATAGGCCTTGGCCGTTTTCTAGGCGGAGAAGGTCCAAAATCTGAGTGGTATGCCAGTATGCACACAGCACCCTGGACTCCTTCTGGCTTGATTGTTGGCCTTTCTTGGACCGTAACGTTAATTTGTTTTAGTATCTATTTGGCGTATTTATGGCCCCTAGTAGAGAACAGAAACCTTTTTATAGGCGCATTGGTCTTACTTTATATATTGGCAATTGCGTGGAATCCTATTTTCTTCAATTATCAACAAGTTCTAGGAGGCTTATTTGTCATTGCTGCACTTACCGCAGTAGTTGGATTTTTTCTTTTTTATTATTGGCCGAAGATGGGGTTAAAATCACTATTAGTGGCGGCCTACTTTCTTTGGTTATTGGTCGCCACTTCTTTGAATGCTTATGTTTTGGTGAAAAATTAAATTCTTTTTCAGTTAGGCTATGGGTATAGGTATTCAAAAAAATTTACATTTCTGAAATTATTTTAGCTTAAAGCCCTGGTCTTTTAATGGAATCAATAACCTTCTACATTTTAATAATAGTCTTTATAGCTACTTTGGTTCGCTCCACTTTTGGTTTTGGAGAATCTTTAGTCGCAGTACCATTATTGATATTTTTTATTCCTATTGAAACCGCTGTTCCGCTTGCGGTGCTTATTTCTATTTTTATCGCGACGATTGTAGTTGTTCAGGACAGGAAACAAATTCATTTTCACAGTGCAAAGTGGTTGCTTCTCTTTGCTGTCTTAGGAATTCCCATTGGATTGTTACTGCTGATTTACGGCAATGAAAATATAGTAAAAACCATTCTGGGAATTTTAATCATTTTGTATTCGGTATATTCTATTTTCTCAAAAAGTGAATTCCAACTGAAAACTGATAATAAACTTTTGCTTTTTATCTGCGGATTTTTGTCGGGTATTCTCGGTGGGGCTTATGGATTGAATGGTCCGCCGTTGGTTATCTATGGCAATCTTCGCAAATGGAGCGCAAAACACTTTCGGGCTACTTTACAGGCCTATTTTCTACCTGCCGGCATTATCGGAATGTTTGGCTTTTGGTACAAAGGTTTGTGGACTTGGACGGTAACTTATTACTTCCTTATTTCGCTTCCTGTGGTATTACCTGCAATTTTCCTCGGAAGATACCTCAACCTTCAATTAAATAATAATAGCTTTTTAAAATTTGTTTACTGGGGGTTGATTGTGATTGGTGTAGTTTTAGTTGGTCAATCTCTTATATAATTTTTAACAGAAGAATATCTAAACATTTCTATTTTTGAAGTTCTACTCTAACTTTAAAAGCGAATGAAGTTAATATTTACAAGCTTGTTAATTTTATACTCCCTTTATTCGTTTTCTCAAAATAAGGAAACGAAGACTACTTCTTCCGCAAATGACACAATTTTGGATATCCAAAAAGCAGCTACAGTTCTTTCAAAAGAAAATCTTCAAGAATCTATAAAACCTCAGCTCTCAGACACCCTAAAACCTTCATTATTTGAGCAAGTAAATAAGTTGGATGAAGTAATTGTTAAATCAAAATCTAAATTCGATGCTGTTTCCCTCGGAATTATTCAAAAAGAAATAAAACCGCTCACTCAATATGAAAGGCAGCTCTATACCGCAGGAAATTTTAAACCTATTCATCTCTTGTCTCTTTTAGGTGGTTCATTGCAGGTAGATCCTATTATAAATGCAATCAGCGGACGAACGAAAAGACTGAAAAAATATATTCAATTTGAAAAAAAGGAGCGTAATCTGATTTTTTTAGAAGATCATTTTACGGAATATATGCTCAACAATTTGAATATTGAGGAAGAGCAAATTGGCCGCTTTCTAAACTATTTAATTGAAAATGAAAAACTGCAAGTATTGATTGATAGGAAGGATAATGGCGAGTTATATTTTTTTATCGGAGACGAATGGTTTAAATTTAAAAGTATTCAAAAAGAAAAACCATCACTTTCCAAAGATCCTGTGTTTAAAGAGAAATAAACTATTATTCTTAATTTCATTCCGTCAATCCCTTAGCTAAAACTCCATATATTATTTCATGAAGAATCAAAGGTATCCGAGTGATTCCGTTCCGACTCATATCGGGATGGAATTGTATCGAGGATCTGGATAATTACAAATTATATATAAAGGATTGCATACCCTAAAATAATTCCTTCAAATATTTCATATTAGATTTTGCAGTATCAATCACATCGGCGGCTTGTCCATTCAGCATTAATTTGCCCATACTTGTTGCGAATCCCTTCATTTGACTAAATTCTACTTTTGGAGGCATAGCCAAAGCGTCAGGATCGGTAAAAATATTTACAAGAGCAGGGCCATCATGTGCCATTGCCTCTTGCAAGACACTTTTAACATCTTGGCATTCATCCACATTCCAAGCTTTTATATCCATAGCTTCTGCAACTTTGGCAAAATCCGGGTTTTTCATGTCGGTCTGCCATTCAGGATATCCCGCCACCTGCATTTCCAGTTTAACCATTCCCAAAGTACGGTTGTTGAAGATTATAATTTTTACGGGAATATTGTATTGGCTAATCGTCATCAAGTCACCCAAGAGCATGCTAATTCCTCCGTCACCACATAAAGCAATAACTTGGCGCTCTGGCCTGGATAGTCCTGCCCCAATGGCCATGGGCATAGCATTTGCCATGGAACCGTGGTTAAAAGAACCTGTGAGGTAACGATTGCGTTTCCCCTTAATGTATCTAGCAGCCCAAACAGCAGACATACCGGTATCAACAGTAAAAATAGCATCATCTGCAGCGAGGTCATCAATTACAGACGCCACAAACTCTGGATGAATATTATTTTCTTTGGATTTGGCTTCTACATAAGAAGCATATTTATCTTCTTGTTCGGCATGTAATTTCCTCATGTCTTTTAAAAACGCATCATCAGTCTTTTTATCTAGCTTCGGGAGCAAGGCCTCCAAGGTGTCTTTTATATCACCTGCATATCCGTAATCTACTTTGGCACGGCGACCAATGCGTTCGGGTTTATGATCTATTTGGATAATGGTGTTTTCCTCAGGTAAAAAGTCGGTGTAAGGAAAATCCGTTCCTAATAAGATAAGGAGATCAGCTTCGTGCATAGATTTAAATCCTGATTTGTTACCTAACAAACCATTTAAGCCTACAGCATAGGGATTACTTGTTTTATCAAAAAATATTTTACCACGGAAACTAAAGCCCATAGGAGCATTTAGTTTTTCTGAAAGTTGCATAGCCTCTTCTTGAGCGTCTTTACAACCATACCCACAGAATAGCATCACTTTTTTATTGGAGTTGATCACTTCTGCCAATTGTGCCATTTCTTTCTTTCCCGGAATAAGTCTGGAGTTGGTGTAGAAATTTTTATGAGCGGTGGGAATATTCTCAACATCTGCTTCTGAAACATCACCTGGTAAGCCCACTACAGCCACTCCCCTGTCTTGGATGGCGTGCTGAATTGCGGATTGAAATGCTGTAGCAGCCTGTTGTGGAGTGTTGGCCATAACACAGTATTTACTGCAATCGTCAAAAAGTTTGACGACATTGGTCTCCTGAAAATTATCCATCCCCGCTTTGTCGGTGTTTATGGTGGTGGCAATGGCAATTACGGGATTTCCTGCTCGGTTGGCATCGTATAGACCATTAACCAAGTGTACGTGGCCTGGTCCACTACTGCCCATACAGCAACCTATACCGTCAAGTTCGGCATCCATAGAGGCGGCATAGGCTCCAGCTTCTTCATGGCTTACATGAATCCACTCCAACCTTCCATCTCGTCTTACCGCATCGTTGATGGGGTTTAAACTATCTCCGGTAACGGCGTATAACCTTTTAACACCTGCGTTTACTAAATTTTCTACTAATAAATCTGCTACTTTTTTTGCCATCTTTTTGTTTTTTCTAAATATAGCAAACGCAATATTCGTTTTATATTAAGGTGACGTTAATTGTGGCTTGTGCAAAATTAGTATGGGTTAGACATCCCAAGTCCATTCAATTTTAGCAGATTTAAGATTTAAGACCATCAATCCTCAGCACAAGTAGCTGTAAAAAAGGGTTCATCTTCAATCGTAATAACTTCCTGAGAAATTTCTAAAACATCGATACGATTATAGGCTTGCAATTCTTCTTCCGTAGGATTTTCAGTATATGGAAAAAACTCATCTCCATTTTGAATTTGATCTGGAAGGAGGCTCTTGTTTGAGAATTGTTTTATAAAAGTGGAGTCTTCGTCACTTAAGCTTTCTAAAGGTCTTTTTGCCATCCCTTCATCATCTTCAGGTCCCATATATAATTTGCCGTCTTAATACATTGCCTGACCGGTGGATTTCGTAGTGTATTCTGGTGGTAGGTTTATTAAAATCAAATCATTGTAAGCTCCGAAAATATTAAAGTGATAAACTTGAGTATAGGGTTTTTCTTCTGAATTCGAACCTTCCCATTCTCTTGAAGCTTGCGCGGCGTGTAATTGAATCAATTTCTCTTCTTGAGTAAATACATAAGGGTGACTAAAGCAATTGGCATCCCGGTTAAAAACAGGATTTAATGTTGTTTTTTTATTTGAATCTAGTCCCACCATTGCGCCGTTATCGGCATCCATTGAAAAATCAATCTTCGTTTTATTTCCTAAGCTGTTTAGCTTTCTGCCATATAAAGCGAACTGGGGTTCTGTGCTTACATTAAGAAGAACCATTTCTCCTTTACGTTCCCAAGTTCCTTTTTGAACCCCTCCAAAATAAGCAATTACAAAAGTACAATCTGGAAGAAATATTAATGTACTTCCTCCTACAGGATCATTACTTTTTTCTCTATAAACTCCAACAACATCTTCTTCGGAAACAGATTGTGCAAATACACTTCCTGCCAAGATTAAACAAATATTAAGAAATAGATTTTTCATTTAGCTAATATATATAAATTAGTTCTCTCTGCTCCCCTTCGATACGCCCTCCCCCTTCGATACACTCTCCTTCGTCGGACTACTCAGGAACCTTTGCTTAGTATTTTTTGTTTAATATTTAAGACCAATCAAAGGTGGCTGAGTGAATTCCAAACCGCGAAGCTGGTTTGGAATTTGTATCGAAGCCGAATTTTTTATTTAATTTTAGCTAAAAACCAAAACACCATGGTAATAAACAGAAAAAAGTATAGAACCCCTTTCCTTCTACTAATATTCGGTATAGCATTTTGCATTATCTCCGGCTACTTTTCAATTGATGCAACTGAAGATTGGTTTGGAAGGTCTGGCGCTGTCTTGAGTTTTGTTTCGGTAGCGATTCAGTTTATTTTATCTGATATGAAAAAAGCTGAGATTGAAAATTTATTTAATGCGAATATTGGACTAAAACAAAAATTTAAGGTGGCACGTGAGAAAGATCCTATTCACGATTTTATGTCGGCGGCCTCCACCATTACAGGTCTTGTTGGGACGATTATTTGGGGATATGGGGATTTGTTTTTATAGTTGGCCCTTCGATACGCCCTCCTTTGTCGGGCTACTCAGGAGCCTTTGCGTATTCCTATTTTTTAAATATTAAGACCAATCTAAGGTGGCTGAGTGAATTTCAAAATGCGAAGCAGTTTGAAATTTGTATCGAAGCCCGGGCTACTCAGGGACCTTTGATTGTTTCTTTTAATATTAAGATGGATCTAAGGTGGCCGAGTAAATTCTAAACTGGGAAGAAGGTTTAGAATTTGCATTGAAGTTGGTCAGGGTCCTTTTCCATAAAACTATTATTAACTATCTTTAAAATATGGCTAAAGGCTTTATGTACATATTATTGTGCTGTGATAATTCCTATTATACTGGAAGTACGAAAGACTTGGAGTTTAGATTTAATCAACACCAAGCAGGCGAAGGTTCAAACTATACCAAAAACCGATTACCTGTTAAACTGGCATATTTCGAGGAATATGACAGAATTGATTTTGCTTTTAATAGAGAAAAACAAGTACAGAAATGGTCGCGAAAAAAGAAAGAAGCATTAATTTCTGGGGAAAGCCATTTGATACCTCAATTGGCCAAAAAAATCTTTAAAAATAAGGAGAAATAACCGACCCTTCGATACGCTCTCCTTCGTCGAGCTACTCAGGAACCTTTGTTTGGTTGTTAAAGTACTCAGACCAATCAAAGGTGGCTGAGTGATCCCGATTTTTCATCGGGATTGTATCGAA
>NZ_AUBG01000001.1 GCF_000429125.1 Aequorivita capsosiphonis DSM 23843 | reverse complement strand
TGGTACAGGGGGTGATTGCGAACAAGAACATCCTATTGCAGGTGATGGTAATGGAGGTTCAGGATCTTCTGTTGATTCTGACTTTACGAGTGCTGCAGACATTGTAGTGGCTGCTGGTGAGGACTTCACATTAGATACCATTGAAGTTTCCTTCTTGACATTTGCTCCGGAAGATGCACCTATAACTGCTAATGTTATATATTATGAAGATGCGGCTGGATTGCCAGGTGCAGAAATAGGAACTGAAACTGTTGTTCCAACCATTTTAAGTTCAGGCGAATGGGTTAACCCTGTCGCATTTAGATTTGATACTAGTCTTGATATGACTCCATTTACCTTTGGTGGTGATGCAGGTAGTGATACTTCGTATTGGATTGGAATAGAAATGGGTACCGCTACCAATCAGGCAACCGTTTTCTGGTTGTACACAGATGGTGCTGGTATAGAAGGAGAGCCAATGGCTCAGTATAACGCCGTTGATGGTTTCTGGACTGTACCGGAACCAACCAGAGAGGTAGGTTATGTTTTCTCTGGAGAGTGTTCTCCGTTAAGCGTTGCTGATAATACGTTAGGTGGATTCACCTTCTACCCAAACCCTACATCAGGTTCCCTTTCATTGAGCTCAGTTAGCAATATAGATTCCGTTGCTATCTATAACCTTTTAGGTCAAAAAGTAATGGATGTTAAAGTTGAAGCTACTACTTCAGAAATCAATATTTCAGGATTGAATACTGGAACATACATTATGAAAGTTTCTGTAGAAGGTCAGATTGGTACTTATAAAGTATTGAAAAATTAAAACTTTATAATTAATTAGTATTTAAAAGCCATTCACGAAAGTGAGTGGCTTTTTTTCTTGCCTCAATCGCTTTTCTTTTGAAGTAAGAAGAAGGCTGATCCTGTAGTTTTATTCATATTAATTAAATAAGTTTTTCTTTTCGGTGTTAGAGTATGAGGAGTTAAAATAGCAAAATGTGATATTTGCTCAGAAACCTATATTTAAATGAATCCATTAGCTAACTTTGCCAAATGCAGCGAAAATATTCGTTTATAATTCCGGTATATAATCGACCTCAAGAAGTCGACGAGCTTTTGGCTAGTTTTGTAACTATTGAATTTCAAGACGATTTTGAAATTGTTTTGGTAGAAGACGGTTCCGCGGAAACTTCCGAAGAAATAGTGAATCAATATGCTGACAGACTTTCTATATCCTATTTTTTTAAGGAGAATTCAGGCCCTGGAGATTCCAGAAACTTTGGAATGAAAAAGGCAACTGGTGATTACTTTATTATTCTTGACTCTGACTGTTTGCTGCCTCCACATTATTTAAATACTGTTGATGCTTTTCTCAATACTACATTTTATCATTGTTTTGGTGGCGCAGATGCGGCGCACGAAAGTTTTTCTCCTTTACAAAAAGCAATCAATTATGCCATGACTTCATTTTTAACCACCGGAGGAATAAGAGGAAGTGAAACTAGTGTGAATCGGTTTGAGCCTAGAAGTTTTAATATGGGAATTTCCAAGGAAGCATTTCAGAAAACGGGAGGTTACTCAAAAATTCATCCAGGAGAAGATCCCGATCTTTCCCAACGTATTTTAAAAGCGGGTTATCATACTACATTTCTGCCAAATGCTTTTGTTTATCACAAAAGACGGATTTCTTGGAAGAAGTTTTATACTCAGGTCAAAAAGTTTGGACTTGTTAGACCTATTTTAAATCAATGGCATCCTTCAGCTTCAAAAATAACATTTTGGTTTCCAACATGTTTCGTGTTTTTTGTTTTAATTTCATTGCTACTTTCCATTTTTCTAAATACATTATTCTTAATCCCCTTGCTTTTATATTTGGTACTGATAATGATTGACTCCTCCATTAAAAATAAGAGTATTTATATTGGTTTACTTTCTGTATTGGCTGTATTCGTGCAGTTTTTTGGATATGGTATAGCCTTTCTGAAATCTACGCTATTTATAAAACTTCTGAAGAAAGATCCTCAGAAACAATTTCCCTCCTTATTTTTTAATTAATTTTATTGAAACTCAAGAAAACTGCTATGACCAAGGGATTTTTTAAAAATGGTAAGAATGCAAAGGCAAAACGCTTACTGTTCTTTCTAATTGTCGCAACAATATTTTGGGTTCTAACTAAGTTTAGTAGGGAGTTTACCTCGACGATGCACACCAAAATCGAATATGTAAATATTCCTGAAACGGCTGCTCTTGCTGAGAATAATACAAAGGAAATTACTTTTGATCTTACAGCCAACGGCTTTGAAATACTCTTCTATAAATTTAAAAAACCTAAAATTGAGGTTCAGGTAGGTGAATTTTATTCGAATGAAGAAAACAGCTTTAAACTCAGTAAAACTGAATTATTGCGAATGGTTTCGGCCAACTTCAACAGGAATTTGGCCATAAATAATCTATCGGTAGATGAGTTGGATGTGCGTTTAGACCCCATTATACTAAAAAAGATTAAGGTAATTCCAAAAACTGATATTCAATATAAAGTGGGATTCAAGGCTGTTGACAGTTTTGTAGTTACTCCCGACTCTGTAACAATCTCTGGTCCTTCAGGTAGTTTAGATAAAATTAAAAGCATTGGGACCGATTTAATTTCGCTTAAGAATGTGGAAAAGAATATTTCAGAATCAGTTAAAATTTCAACTAGAAATAAAGAAATAGTTTCCATAAAACCAAACACGGTAAAAGTAAAATTGGAGGTGGCCGAGTTTTCACAAGGCAAATTTTCACTTCCCGTAGAAGTAATAAATTTACCTCCGGATATGGAAATTAAATTGGTGCCTAAATCCGTAACAGTCACTTTTGATGTTTCGGTAAATGATTTTACAAAAATTACGAAAGAAAGTTTTAGGCTTGTTTGTGATTATTCCAAAAGAAATCAAGACGAGAATTTTATGTTACCGTTTTTTGAGAAAAGTCCTGATAATGTTTACAATGTAGTGATTGAACCCAAAAAGGTCGATTTCTTTATCTTTAAATAATTGTTAATTGATTGCAATGAAACGAATTGGTTTAACAGGCGGCATAGGTAGTGGAAAAACAACGGTTGCCAAAATGTTTTCCAAACTGGGTGTACCGGTTTACATAGCCGATACAGAAGCTAGAAAACTTACCAATTCTTCAAAGACAATTAGACGAGAACTAACCGAGCTTTTAGGCGAAGAAGCTTATTTGGAAGGTGTTTTAAACCGAAAATTTGTTGCGGATAAAATTTTCAATGATAAAGCGCTGTTGGAAGCAGTTAATGGAATCATCCATCCAAAAGTAGCGGCACATTTTAATGCTTGGGCTGCCAAGCAGAAAAGCGCCTATGTAATACAAGAAGCAGCAATTCTTTTCGAAAATGGAAGTTATCGAAATTTCGATGCAATAATTCTGGTTACCGCGCCTAAAGAAATACGAATTGCACGTGTTATGGCTCGAGATAATGCATCATCCCATGAGATTGAGCAACGTGTAAGCAATCAGTGGAGCGATGAGAAAAAGGAAAAACTCGCTGATTTTATCATAGAAAATATTGACCTCGAAGCCACTCAGAAAAGAGTGGAGAATCTACATCGTTCCTTAAGCTGAGTCCCTATAGAGCTGCGATAGCTATCTTTTGTTAACATTTGGTTAAATGGATATATCGCTAAATGTTAAAATCTTACTTTTGAGGTATGAATAAAAAGCTATTTGTTTTGCTTATAGCGCTTATGAGCCTCTCTTTACTGGGGATAGTATTTGTTCAGGGATATTGGATATCAAATGCATATCGAACAAAAGCTGACCAATTCACTATAAATGCAAAGCAAGTGCTTTTGGCGGTTTCCAAGGAAATCAAGTTAAGGGAAGTTGAAGCCTATTATCAACTTTATATACCCTACGTAGATAGTATTGAAGTTCCAAATAGTGCGACTTTTACTGAATTGGCGTATAGAATTCAAAACAAACAGACCAACGAAACCTATATTTTTACCGATGGGATTTTAGAACAGGATTATAAACTTTCGGCTGGCTTTTTCGACTCTGATGCCGACACTATTCAGTTTAGAAAGCTAACAAACCGAAAGACAAAAACTAAAGTCTCTGAAGGATTAGATGGCACCACCTTGACGGAAACCCGCGTGGAATCTTTTTCAAGGTTAAAAGATTATGAGCAAAACCAGTTTGAAAGCTTTGTTAGCAATATTACAGCCCTAACTCCAATATACAAACGAGTAAGTGTAAGTGAAATAACAAGCCTGATAAATAAGGAGCTTAAAGAAAGAGGCTTAAAATCAAAATTTGATTTTGCGGTTTACAGTAACAATCTTGAAACGAAGGTACGCTCAAAGCGTTTTAAGTATGACGATAAAAGTACCTACGTGGTACCTCTTTTTAGCGGTGAAAAAAAGAGCGGATATGAACTTTATGTGAATTTTTCTGAAAAGGAAAAGTTAGTGCTAAACAGTATTTTGGGAATGGCCTTGTTGTCATTGGTTTTTACTGCAGTTATCATTCTTGCATATTCAAGTGCAATTTCGCAAATATACAAACAGCGACAAATATCTCAGATAAAAACTGATTTTATCAATAATATGACTCACGAGTTCAAAACTCCAATTGCAACTATTAATCTTGCATTGGATTCTTTGAAAAATCCGAAAGTAAAGGATAATCGAGAATTTTTGGAGCGTTACTTGGGAATGATTCGAGATGAAAATAAACGAATGCACGCCCAAGTGGAAAATGTACTCCGTATTTCGAAACTGGAAAAGAATGAACTTGATTTACCCAAAGAGCGCGTTAGCTTGCAGGAAGTTGTTGAAGATGCTATTTCGCACGTAAGTTTGATTGTGGAAGACAGGGGAGGTTATATAAAAACACATTATGGTGCGTTGAAATCTACTGTTTTGGCCAATGAATCTCATTTAACAAACGTAATTGTCAATTTATTGGACAACGCAGTGAAATATTCTGAGGATGAGCCAAAAATTGATATTTATTCAGAAAATGGTAAAAATAGTGTTATTCTGAAAATAAGAGATCAGGGAATGGGAATGTCCAAACCTGTTCAGAAAAAAATATTTGAAAAATTTTATAGAGAACACACAGGTGACATACATAACGTGAAAGGCCATGGCCTTGGTCTTGCATACGTAAAACGGATTCTTGATGATCATGATGCCGAGATTTACGTAGAAAGCGAAAAAGGAAAAGGCAGCACTTTTATAATAAAACTACACTTAATATCTTAAACTATGGAAACAGAAAACAAAAAAATTCTTCTTGTTGAAGACGATCCAAATTTTGGAACAGTATTGAAAGATTACCTTGCCATGAACGATTATAACGTGACTCATGCAAAAAACGGAATGGAGGGTTTTGAAAAGTTTAAAAAAGACGATTTCGATCTATGTATTCTAGATGTAATGATGCCGTATAAAGATGGGTTTACACTCGCCAAGGAAATTCGTGAGAAGAACGAAGATGTGCCAATTATTTTTCTAACAGCGAAAGCGATGAAGGAAGATGTGCTAAAAGGCTACAAAGTTGGTGCAGATGATTACCTAAACAAACCTTTTGATAGTGAAGTACTATTGATGAAAATAAAGGCAATTATTCAAAGAAAAGCCACAGATTCAATTGCAGATAGCAAACAATTTGAATTCCAAGTGGGTAATTTCCACTTGAACTCTAAGCTGCGTTTCTTAACTTATAACAATGAAAAGCCGCCTATAAAACTATCTCCTAAAGAAAATGAGTTGTTACGTCTTTTGGCACTTCATAAAAATGACTTGATGCCTAGGGAACTCGCACTTACCAAAATCTGGAGAGATGACAACTATTTCACTTCAAGAAGTATGGATGTTTATATCGCTAAACTCCGTAAATATCTAAGTAAAGATGATGGAGTTGAAATAATTAACATTCACGGGGAAGGCTTCCGATTGGTTGTAAAAGACGAAGTTGACAATTAATCTTATACCAATTTATCAATGTAATGTAGTACAGAAAACGAAGTTGCTTTTTCGTTTTATGACGCTGAGATTGGTTTGCATCCGCCTCGGCGGATGGAAATCATCAGCAGGAAATAGAACGGAAAATGAACGAGTTTAAATGCGACATTACTTTGTTAATTTGGTATTAGTTAAGATATGTGTAAAAAAACGCCTTTAAAGGGCGTTTTTTTCTTTTATAAAGTTTACTATCCTTTCAAAATCCGTTTGATAATCAAACCAATGAATATTTTCATTTTTCTTAAACCAAGTGTATTGTCGCTTTGCGAATCGACGTGTGTTTTTCTTAATCTCTAAAACTGCCTCTTCCTTCGTTAGTTTTCCATCAAAATGATTAAAAAGCTCACGGTAGCCAACGGTGTGGAGGGCATTTAATTCTTTATGGTTATAGAGATTTTTTGCTTCTTCAAGTAAACCGTCTTCAAGCATTTGATCTACGCGGCGGTTGATGCGATCGTAAACAATCGTTCTTTCTGCAGTTAGACCAATAAAAATGGTCTTAAATTTTCGCACGGCTGATTCTCTTTTTAGAAATGACGAATACGGCTTTCCGGAACCACGACAAATTTCTAAAGCGCGTACCAACCTGTGGGGGTTGTGAATGTCAACTTTTTCAAAATAAGAGGGATCTTTTTCCTTTAACTCCTTTTGAAGTGCTTCAATTCCATGAGCATCGATTTCAGCATTCAGTTGTTGTCTAATATCTGGAGAAACTACTGGAAATTTATCCAGCCCTTTCACCACTGCGTCCACATATAAACCAGAGCCACCCACCATAACCGCTACAGAATTATTTTTGAGTATGTTTTCTAAACAAATAAGCGCCTCTCTTTCAAAATCACCAACGGAATAATCATCAAAAACACTAATATTTTGAATGAAATGATGTTCGGCAGCCTTCAGTTCTTCATGAGAAGGAACCGCAGTTCCAATGGACATTTCCTTATAAAACTGTCGGGAATCTGCAGAAATTATTTCGGATGAAAAAGCATTTGCGAGTTTGATGGCAAGAGAAGTTTTTCCAATGGCGGTTGGACCAACTACACATATAAGGGTTCGTGTTTCAGAAATCATTATGCTTCAATATCTTTAGGCGGAGAAAGTTCATAACCACAATTATAGCAAAATTCAGCACCATCTTTATGACCCGTGGCACCGCAGTTTCTACAGGATTGGGTGTTTAACTGAACTGGATCTTCTCGATCCATTCTCACATATTGAGCACCTATAATACCAGTTGGCACAGCGATAACGCCATATCCTAAAATCATAATAACAGTTGCCAAAAACTGACCAGTAGCAGTTACAGGAGCAATATCTCCAAATCCAACTGTTGTAAGGGTAACAATACACCAATAGACGCTCACGGGAATACTATTAAAACCACTGTCTTCCCCTTCAATAAGATACATTAACGTCCCCGCAATGATTGCCACGATGAGAACTGCGAAAATGAAAATAAATATTTTCACTCTGCTTTCAATAAGTGCTTTTTGCAGCTTATTTCCTTCCCCGATGTATCGGGTTATTTTTAAGATTCTAAAAACGCGTAATAGTCTAAGCGCACGAACGGTGAGCAAATAATTACTGCCAATAAGTATAAAGGAGAGGTATAGGGGAATGGTTGAAAGAAAATCTATAATTCCGTAAAAACTAAAAATATAATGTTTTGGTTTCTTTACGGTTATAATCCTGGAAATATATTCAATGGTGAAAAAAATGGTGATGATCCATTCAATAACATAAAACACTCTATGATATTGCAAGTCTATGGACTTCACGCTTTCCAGCATAACAATAATTACGCTAATCAAAATCAAAATAAGCAAGATTATATCAAATAACTTGCCCATTGGGGTGTCCGCTTCATAAATAACTTCATGCAGTTTATGACGCCAAGAATTTTTATCGGTAGGTTTGTTGTGTTTCATTTTGAAGGTCTAAAGTAAGCAACTTTCCTTAATTAATAAGCTAGGCTTGCAGATTAACCGTTTTTAGTACCTTGTTTCTACGCAAATAATTTTGGATGATGTGCTGAACTTCCCTATTGTCTTTCATAGGATTAATAAGGGTTCTCAAGATATCAGGATTGTTGATTTGATGGTTTAGATTGTAAAAGCCATAGCCTTTATAAACTCCATTTTCTATCCAAATCACAGAACGTTCATCAAGGTCCCGACCACGGTCTATGATTAGCATGTTTAGATTTTCATAACTCCGTTTTTCTAAAAAGGCTTTAACTCTGGCATTGTATTCTTCAACTGGCTCTTTGTTTATACACGCGCCGAAACATTCCCCTATGGTATAATTAAAGCAGTTTTTGGTCGTATCAAAAAGTCCTGTCAGTTTTTGACATAGCTGATTTTCTTCTGTTATTTTGAAAAGTGCAGTTCTTGCCTGCTGATAGTTGCTAAAAGTGGTTATCGCTTTCTTACGGCCGTCAGCCTTTTCAATTTTTAGATTGATATATCCGTTGTCATCCACGAATGAAATGAGTTGATGTGAAAAATTGGTACGCCGAAGCCCTCTATTATATTTAGGCTGGTTGTGTTTTATTTCTTCTGATTCCTTTAAGAGAGCAATCAATTCATTGCCCGTTTTTTCAAAAGTAACCGACTTCACTTCCAGTTGTATTCGTTTAGATTTTCGGTTGTCGCTTGTAAAATGTTGCGTCAATCTTTTCTTAATGTTTTTACTCTTTCCTATATATATGATTTTTCCCGCCTCATTACGCATATAATAAACTCCCGTTTCAGACGGTGTATTTTCTATTATATCAATCAGTTTGGGTTCCAATTTTCGTTTGGGATCCTTTTTAAGTGTTTCTGAGATTATTTCCTTTGAAGTGTCCTTGGATAGCAAAAGTTTAAAAAGTGCAACAGTTGCCTTGGCATCACCTTGTGCTCTATGCCTATCTGATAAGGGAATTCCCAAAGACTTGACCAGTTTCCCCAAACTGTAGGAAGGCATATCAGGAATCAGTTTCTTGGATAGCTCTACCGTACAAAGGGTTTCTTTTTCGTATGGATATCCCAACCGATCAAATTCAGTGGTGAGAATCCTATTGTCAAAAAGTGCGTTATGAGCTACCATAATGCACCCGTCGGTAATTTCGATAATGCGTTTTGCAACTTCATAAAACTTGGGAGCTTGCCGGAGCATTTCATTGTTGATACCCGTGAGGTTTATAACAAATGGTTGAATAGGTCTTTCAGGATTTACTAGGCTTATAAATTGATCTACCACTTGATGGCCATCAAATCTATATATTGCAATTTCGGTAATTCCCTCCTCATTGTATTTTCCGCCCGTTGTTTCTATATCTAAAATTGCGTACATGCTCTTTATTGGGTATTCTCTATTTTTTTTATTGAAATAACAGCTCAATGAATACTGATCACTTATAATTACGTTCGCCAAAAATGGCACTTCCTAAGCGAAGCATATTGCTGCCGCTTTTTAAGGCAATTTTATAATCGCCACTCATTCCCATACTTAAAATGTTGAGTTCTATCCCAAAGTTCTCGCACTGAATTTTGAATTCATCATATATTCCCTTTAACTTCATGAATTCTTCTGAAACCTGCTTTTCATCTTCGGTAAAAGTCGCCATTCCCATCAAACCAACGACTTTCACATTTTCAAAGTTTTTCAATTCCTCCGAAGCGAGTAGTGCTGATGCATCTGCTTTTTCCATACCGAACTTACTTTCTTCTTCAGCAATTTTTATCTGAAGCAAACAATGAATCGTTCTTTCGTTTTTCTTTGCCTCTTTGTTTATTTCTTTCAGAAGCTTTAAGCTGTCCACGGCGTGTATTAAGCTGACGAAAGGTGCCATATACTTTACTTTGTTGCGCTGCACATGACCAATCATATGCCATTGGATATCCTTTGGCATTTCTTGCCACTTAGATTCCATTTCTTGAATTTTATTTTCGCCAAAAACCCGTTGTCCGGCATTATAGGCCTCCATCAAATCGGCAACCGGTTTGGTTTTGGAAACCGCTACTAAAGTAACGTCATTAGGTAACTCCTTCTTTAAATTTTCTAAATTTTCTGAAATCATCTCTCTGTCCTCTTTATTATTTTCTCTTTCTTCTTTCTTCTTTCTTCTTTCTTCTTCTCTCTTTCCCCTCTTTTTCAAAAATCAGAATTCATAAACCGTAACACCACTTCGAAGCTTAGGCTCTATATAAGTGCTTTTGGGCGGCATTTTTAATCCCTGATCTGCGATATTCTTCATTTCTTCTGTGGTAACGGGTAATAACCCAAATCCAACTGCAAAAGTACCTGAATCCACAACGGTTTTTACGTATGCTAAATCTTTTTTTCCGTGTGAATATTCAATTCGCTTATCCGTGCGAAGATCATCAATACCCAAGATTGGTTTTAGAATAGTAACATATAAAATATGTGTATCCAATGCATCCAGGGCATTGGTGATTTTGTATTTGCTTTTCCGAAGATGTAAAGAGTAGAACTCACCATCCAAATACATACTGAAATGATTTACTTTAGATGGTTTGTAATAATCTGTTCCCCGATTTTCGATTCTGAAGTGTTCGTCGAGCTTTATTAAAAACTCGTCTTTTTCCAAACCGTTGAGATCCTTTACCAAACGATTGAATTCATATATTTTCAAATCGCTTTCGGGAATCAAGTAACTCATAAAAAAATTATAAGGCTCTTCCCCGGTGTGCTGGGGATGTTCTTCTTTCAAATCTTTCGCCAATAAATAGGAAGAGGAGGAACGATGGTGCCCGTCAGCAATATATAAAGCGGGAAGGGTATCAAAAATATGTTCTATTTTTTTCAGAAGAACTTCGTCGTCAACATTCCAAAGATAATGCGTGTCGCGATAAGTGGTTGTAAATTCATACTCAGGCCTATCTTGCATTACAGAATCTATAATTTTCTTTAATTCTGGATTGTCTGGATAGGTGAGGAGCACAGCTTCAGCATTAAAACCTATTGTTTTTAGGTATTTCTTCAAATTCTCTTCGCGAAACTCTAAAGTGTCCTCATGCTTTTTAATAACATCATCCTCATAATCCTGTACACTTGCCGCACCCACAAAACCGTTGAATACCGAACCGTCACGGTTTACAATTTTATAAATGTAGAAAGAAGGTTTTTTATCCTGCATAAAAATACCATTCTCCTTAAATTCCTGATAGCGATTTCTAACCAAGCCATAGCGTTCTTCACCAGATATTTCCTTGTTATACCTAAATCCAGGGTTTACAATATGCAAAAACGAAAACGGATTGTCGCGCAATCGCGACTCTACCTGGGCGGCAGTATAGCTATCATAAGAACGTGCCGCGAGTAAATTCACTTTGTCCCTTGTAGGACGAACTGCTTTAAAAGGAATTATTTTTGCCAAATTCTTAGTTTAGATGTTTAAAAGTTTAGGAGCTTATAAGCTTGCCCACCGTAGGAGGGTTTATAAGCTTGCTCGCCGGAGGAGGGTTTAAGAGCTTAGTGTTTATGAGCTTTCTCTGTGAGCTTAGTGTCGGCTGTGGCTAAAAAAATATCATTTAGTAAATTGTGAGGAAACATTTTCCGCCTTTCGGTTTTGGCTGTAATCATAAAAACCTTCACCGCTTTTGGCGCCCAATTTCCCTGCCATAACCATATTTACCAATAATGGACAAGGTGCGTATTTCGGATTTTTAAAACCATCATACATCACGTTTAAAATAGATAGACAAACGTCAAGGCCAATAAAATCGGCTAATGCCAATGGCCCCATTGGGTGCGCCATCCCGAGCATCATTACGGTGTCAATTTCTTTTACGCCGGCAACGCCATTGTAGAGCGTTTCTACCGCTTCGTTAATCATAGGCATCAAAATACGGTTTGCAACAAAGCCAGGGTAGTCGTTTACTTCCACAGGAACTTTCTTCAGCTTTGTTGAAAGTTCTTCCACGGTTTTAAAAGTAGCTTCACTCGTACTGTAACCTTTGATGATTTCAACCAATTTCATAATCGGCACCGGATTCATAAAGTGCATCCCTATTACCTTTTCTGGTCGTTTTGTAACGGCAGCAATCTTAGTGATGGAAATTGACGAAGTGTTACTCGCTAAAATGGTGTCTTCATCACAAAAACTATCTAAATCGCGGAAAATTTTCAACTTTAAATCAACGTTTTCGGTGGCGGCTTCCAAAACCAAGCTGGTAGATTTAACACCTTCCTCCAAATTAGTAAAAGTTGAAATATTACTCAGCGTCTGTTGTTTTTCTTCTTCTGAAATTTTTTCCTTGGCAAGCATCCGGTCCAGATTTTTGGTAATGGTAGCTATTCCTTTATCCAATGATGCTTGCGAAACATCAATCAAGTTTACTTTATAATTGTATTGCGCAAAGGTATGGGCAATCCCATTGCCCATTGTTCCAGCGCCTATTACTGCTATATTCTTCATTTATAAATTATAATTTTAGATTTATTATCTTTTTTGACCCGTCAACTGTCATCCGACATCTAGATTTTCTTAAAATTTTCAATAATCAACATGGCTACCCGAAGTGCTTCTGTCCCTTGTCGTAACGTAACTTCTGGAGTTCTGTCAGCTTTTATCGCTTCGTAAAAACTTTCCAGTTCGTCAAGAATGGCGTTATTGGCAACTATTTCCGGATTTTCGAAATAGATTTGCTTTTTAATCCCCTCGGCATTGGTCAAAATCATTGCATATTCGTCAAGATCTGTAGGAGCGTCTTTCATTTTAACCACTTCACATTGCTTTTCAAGAAAATCTACCGAAATATAGGCGTCGCGTTGAAAGAAGCGCGCCTTTCGCATTCTTTTAAGTGAAATACGGCTGGCGGTTAGATTGGCCACACATCCGTTTTCGAATTCAATTCGCGCGTTGGCAATATCTGGCGTTTCACTGATAACCGATACTCCACTTGCGTTCACGCCTTTTACGGGGCTTTTTACAACACTCAAAATCGCGTCTATATCGTGAATCATTAAATCCAAAACAACTGAAACATCGGTTCCACGCGGATTGAATTCTGCAAGCCTATGCGTTTCAATAAACATTGGATTGATTAGCTTATCCTTGATGGCTTGAAATGCGGGATTAAATCGTTCTACTTGGCCTACTTGTCCACGAACATTGTACTCATGTGCCAAATCTCGAATCTTTTCAGCTTCGGAAACAGTTTGTGTAATCGGTTTTTCAATAAAAAGGTGTTTACCAGCTCTGATTACTTTTTCGGCACATTCATAATGCTTGCTAGTGGGGGTTACCACCACCACCATTTCACTGGCGTCTATAAGGCTTTCCATGGAGGGAAAGCTTTTGTATCCAAATTCAGAGACTATTTTTTCCGAAGCATTTTTATCTGCATCATAGAAACCCACAAGTTCATATTTAGTGGATTGTTGCAGCAATTTTAAGTGTATTTTTCCTAAGTGACCAGCACCTAGAACTCCAGCTTTCAACATTGGCATGTGTTTTTCACAAATGTAATGGTTTTAGAGGAAAAGTTTAAAAGAAGGGAGGGGTAAAAGTTGAGGAGTCGATAAGTTTAAAAGAATTGGGAGTAGGGGCGACTCGCGTAGGGGGCTCGCGAGTCGCCCATACTGAGTTGAGGAGGTGTAGCAAGTTAATAAATTTAAGGGTTTATGGGTTCAATTATTTGGAATGTGATGTTTGATTTAGATTTTTGTTATTTGTTGCTTGGAATTTGGAATTTAATTTAGTTTTTATCATTTGGTGCTTTGCATTTTTTGGTACTTGTAACTTGGAGCTTACCTGTCTTATTTGGTTACTTTGTAAAGTCGGATATCTCAGGGCTGACATCTCAAGTATAACATCTCAAATCTAATCAAAATTGAAAGATACATTTACCCATCAAGGAATGCGAAAAAAGTTGGTAGAAATCCTTAAAATGAAGGGGATTGCCGATAAAAATGTGTTGTTGGCTATTGGTAGGATACCGCGACATCTTTTTATGGACTCTGGGTTTGTGGGCCACGCTTATGTGGACAAGGCATTTCCCATAGCGGCAGATCAAACCATTTCACAGCCTTATACTGTTGCAAGGCAAACAGAACTTCTTGAAGTTAAGCGAGGAGATAAAATTCTTGAAATAGGAACTGGAAGCGGATATCAAGCGGCAGTGCTTTTAGAAATAGGAGCAAGGTTATTTACTATTGAAAGACAAAATGAACTTTTTAAAAAGACAAAATTATTTCTTCCCAAACTGGGTTATAAACCTAAACGAATGATTTTTGGCGATGGATATGTTGGGCTGGAGGAAGAGGCACCTTATGACGGAATTATCGTTACCGCCGGAGCTCCTTTTGTGCCAAATCCGTTGTTGGCACAATTGAAAGTTGGAGGAAAATTAGTGATTCCTGTAGGCGAGAATGTGCAGATAATGACAGTCTTTTTACGCAAATCTGAGACCGAATTTGAGAAGGAAGAGTATGGAGAGTTCCGTTTTGTACCACTCTTGGAAGACAAGAACTAACGGTTTAAGTAATATATAGCATTGTCTTGGTTATCAGGGTCTATAAATACGTAACTTGGAATAAATCCAAGTTGTTTTAGTAGCTTTTTTGAAGGAATATTCCTATAATCCGTGTAAGCTTCTATGGTTTGTAACCCATAGCGATTAAAGCCAAAATCGATAACGGCTTTAAGCGCTTCACTCATTATTCCCTTGCCGTGAAACTCTGGATCTAGGTCGTAACCAACTTCTGCAGTTTTCTTATCTTCTGATAAATTCCAAAGGCAGATTGAACCTAGTAAAACCTGTGAATTTTGAAGCATTATGCCCCAAAAGATAGATTGGTTTGTTCTTATTAATGCAGTTATTTTCTCGATATGCGCAACCGCCATTTCAAAAGTTTGGGGTTGAGGTCTTTTTATAAATTTATTAATTTCTTTATCAGAGCGAAAGTAATGTACCCGCTCAGCGTCTGAGGGCTGGATCTTCCTTAGATAAAGACGTTCAGTGTTTAGAAATGGAAATGGTATGGCCATAATGATTTTTCTCTGTGTTCACTTCCTCCAGCAGACAGGTCTGTGACTCTGTGGTGAATTTTTATTTTTAAAGTTTAGTTCTTCTTTAAAAATTTAATCAACTCATCAAAAGAGTCTTTTGCGGCTTCTTCATCATATTTTAAAAGGTATTGCTTTTTGCTTATAAAGGGAATAAACCTGAAGTATTTTCCTTTTTTTAGACTTTTTACATCATAGCCGTGATAGGCATCTGCATAGATTTTAATGCTTGCGTTTTCGGCTACCAGATATTTTAAAATATCCTCAGATTTCACAATTCGATCTTTGCCTCCGGTCATGATTAGCACTGGAACTTTTGGTTTAAGTTGTATTTCGTAACCATTTGCAGGATAGAAAAGTGCGATTGATTTTATATGTAACTTTTTTAGTTCTTCTACATCGTTTGAAAGTGGAATTAAGCCTAAGCCTGCACGAGACCAACCTACGATACTTCCCTGTGAATCTGGATCAATATCTCCATTCCTTTGCGCCCATTTTAATGCTTCTTCAAGCGTCCAAAGTATTTGCGCTGGCTCTTCTTCCTTTACGTCTCTTTTGGAAGCTTTATAAGCCGCAACATTGTCCACGAGCAAAACTGAAATACCTTCTGCATTCAATTTTTTGGCTACATCAAAATAATGGGTCGTGTCTTTAAAAATTCGCAAGCCGCCAGTTCCCGGAAGAAAAACCGCCCACTTTGAGGCATCGTAGTCTTTCGCTTTTTGAAAATGGAAGAAGTCTGCCATCTTTGCGTCTTTCGGTACTTTCTGCATTGGAATGCAGCTTGTGAAGAGGGAAGAAGCTAGTAATATTTTTAGAATAGTTTTCATGATTTCTTATTTTGTAATGAATCCTCTCTGTAGTTCTCTGCGATCCTTTGCGTAACTCTGTGAAATAGCTATTGCGCAGCGGTGCGCAGAGAAAGCACAAGGTTTCCAAAGAAGGCGGTTATCTTTAATTCTTAAATACCCAATAAATCCAAAAATTTCAACCCAAAGATAAATGCGCCTTGACTGCCGCCGTTGTAGTAAGACCGCACATAATCTACCCGAAGCAATCTAAATTTTCCAAAGCCAAGGTTATCAATACCTACGGAAATTTCAGAATATGGTTTTCTTTCTTCCGTACTTAAAAAGTGAGCTCCAGCTACCAGGTTGAGGTTCAGCTGATTTATTCCAGGAATTTTCCCTAAAATCCATCCTCGGAAATCATGTTCCAAATGTCCTTCAAAATAACTTTTATTCGTGCTGAACTCATAATACGGCATCAAGTTAAAAACATTGGTATAATTAGGCGAAGTGCCCACCCGTGTTTGGTTTCCGTTGAAATGTTTATAATCAATAAACGATATTCCTTCGCCGTTTGCAAACGTCCCTCCCTTTAGGTTGTAATAGAACTGGCCTTTGTTGCTAAGCGAAATAGATTGGTTCAAACTCGCTTCAAACTGTGTGTAATCATAATTAGATTCCGTAATTCCAGCTCCATTTTCTACTGAAAGATTCAGTTCTGGGAATTTATCATCACCAATATTAAACTTCATATCAGGGTTAGAAAAATACTTTTGGGCGAAATTGATACGTGCCCGTACCTTGCTTTTTACAATATTATGCTCCGTTATCGCAGGATTGTTAAAATCATTTGGCGCGAGCGGATTGTTACTGCTGTAGCTTACGCCATCATTTGGGATGGTAACATAGTCCGTATTGTTAAAGACTGGTTTCCGGTTTTCATATCCTGCCGCTGCGTATAAGTGAAGCCCATTTAAAACCTCTTGGCTATAACCAATTCTTCCGTAATTAAGCTCGTAAAGCTTCATATAGTTCCGTTCAAAGAATAGGGTCGATACTGTGTTAATGAGGGTTGAAATGGGTTCAGAATCGTTAAACTGGGCAACTTTACTTCCTCCTGAGGTGGAAATCCGCAATTTATCTTTCCAGTTGAAATTTCTAAGAATACTGGCAGTAAACCGAACTCTGTCCTCAGTTATTCCATAATCAGCTCGAATAGCTGCTCCTAGGGTGTTTGTTTTGTTGTCGTCATACCATTTGCTATAGGTTATTCCAGCTTGACTATTCCAACCTTGAACGGTATTAAAATTGATTTTTCGAATTGGACCTTCATAACCAACGGACCATTTTTTAAAGGAATTTTTATAAGTATAGCCTGTAAGAATACTGAGAACTCCCACTTTGTTTGATTTTGTGTCTAGGGAATCTAAATACGGTTTTGAATGCCGCAGCACTTGAAGACTGTCTTTTTTGATATAATCCTTTAGCTCTTCATTTGTTAGCGGAACAGGACGGCTGCCTCTCCAAAAAATACTGTCTTTTTTGTTGGCTTCCGGTTTAAAGGAAAGCACTTCATTGGTAAATGTCTTTTTTGTGAATTGAGGTTTAAAGTCGTAATTGCTATAAACTGCTATAAAACCACCTTCTCCCTTCATTCCCAAAAGGCCAAAACCAAAATCGATAGTCTGTGAAATCTTGATCCAATAGTCATATTCTTGATCAAACTTATAGTTTTGCTTCACCTTTAAGTCGCTCACAAAAGGCACTTGAATGGCCGCGCCGGTGGTGGAAAGCTCTGTTCCGTATAATTGCCAATCGTCTTCCACGATATAGATATAGCCTTGCCAAACCCTGTCTTTAGGCCGTTTTGGAATTACCTTGATTTTGTTGATGAGTTTAGGCCCTTCGTAAAAAATACCGTCCAATTTGTAATTATAGTAGCTCAATGCATTGTTCGCAATTGGTGAAACCAAGGCGGCGTTGAGTTCCACAGTATTTTCATAAAATGAAATGTTCGCACTCTGAGCACTGTTAAAACTAAAGCCATTGTCATTTCCACTTACTTTACTAGCGATTATTTTTTCGGTAAACTTATCTGGTTTTTGATAGGCAATTTCTGAAATGGTTTCCGAAAGATAAATGATTCCCGTTCGCGTAGAATCTAACATTCCGTCAAAATCGCCCACTTCTTGCCCCATGATTTTTTCGGGAACGTTTTTTACTTTCCAAAGTCCACGCGAATAAAAATCGGCCGTATATTCGCTCAACCTGTCTAGATTTTCCTTTCGTTGGGCAATGGTTTTACGGATAATGCGATATGCGGGGTCTTCGGAAGTGTTTACGACGACTTCATCCAAACTGGTTGATTCTTCTTCAAGAGAAACATTTAAAATGAATGGGAAGGCCGTGGGGGCAATAGTTTTGGTTAGCGTTTTATAGCCTAAAAATTGAAAGATGACTTTGTATTCAGCTTTTTCAGAAATATTTAAGGAGTAATTTCCATCGTCATTGGTGGTGGTGCCAATGTAACTATTTTGAAGGTATATATTGACGTAAGGAAGCGGCTGGCCTTCCGTATCGGTCACTTTCCCCACTATTTGCGCAGAAATAGTTGTGGACAAAAAAAGAAAAAGAAGAAGTAGTCTTGTTTGCATTTAGTATTTTGAAAAGTTAAATAAACTACTGCAAAATACTAATAAAAAAACATCGAATTTGTTAAAATAGTCATAGCATAGGCTTATTCTGATAATTACGATCCGTCACCCATGATCAATTATTAAACGCCTTCTTAATTCTGCTGAGTTGTTTTTTAGAATCGCGATCTTTGATTGCTTCCCGTTTGTCAAACTCTTTTTTACCGCGACAAAGTGCAATATCCATTTTCGCCAAACCTTTGTTGTTAGTGAAAAGCACAAGCGGAATGATAGTCAATCCAGAGTTTTTCACTTCTTTTTCCAACTTTTTTAATTCGCTTCGGTTTAATAGAAGTTTGCGTTCGCTCTTTGGAACGTGGTTATAGTGGGTTGCGTGGCTGTATTCCTGAACGGTCATGTTTATCACGAAGAGTTCATGGTTGCTGAATTCGCAAAAACTTTCTGCAATGGAAGCTTTCCCTTCGCGAATTGCCTTTATCTCGGTTCCTCGCAAAACGATGCCTGCAGTAAAGGTGTCGAGGATTTCATACTCAAACCTCGCTTTACGATTTTTTATTTTTACGTTTTTCTGAATTGCCATAGCTGCAAAAATAGAATGAATAATGAAGAATGTATAATTTATAATATAAAATCCTTCATCATTAGCTTATTCCACTGAAATAGTCTCCACTTTTTTGTCATCGCCATCGATGGTTACCTTAAAAAGAGTTGCGTTATCCTTATCGTCCATCTCGGTGAATTTTTCTTCGTTGATAAGATTATTCGCCAAATAGGGGATGGTATTACTATGACCAACAATAAGAACTTTTTTGCCGTTCGTTTTCTTTAAAAATTCTTCAGAATAAATGGTGTTGGGATTGTATAATTTAGGGGTGATCATTTTCTGCTCCGCGATAAGCGAAACGGTTTGTTTTGTTCGGATATATTTGGTTTCAAATATTTCATCCAATTTAATAGGCTCGAAATAAGCTGTCCAGACCTTGGTGCGTTCCATTCCAGCTGAATTTAAACTTGGATCTTGGTTTTTTGGATCTGCGCGGTCTTTTTCGGCGTGACGGATTAGATAATAGGTTGCGTGAAAGGATGGGGTAGAAGCTATATCGATAGCTTCAGATGTTTTGCTTTCTGAATTATCTATTTGAGGCTTTGCATTTTCTATTTTCTGCCCACAAAAAGTAAAAATTGGCAATAATGTTAGTATTAAGATCAAATGCTTCATATTCTTGTGGTTATAATGAGAGTTTTTAATATTTATTAGCAAAGTTATAACTAAAACCAGTAAATTTTTACTATTTCCTTATTATAAATAACAAGTGAAGCGTTGTAACTTTACAAGGCAGAACAAAAACCTAATATCTTAGAATAAGAAAGAATTAGAGATTCAAAATGACAAGCGGTAACATTATCTAAGCTTTAATTACCGCTTTATTTGAAGCCAAGACCCATCGAAGTTTTACATTGTGAAATTTTTATGGGTCTTTTATCAATTTTTTATAATGAAAAGGTATTTTAATTAGATTAGTGCTTAACTTTGTGTTATATAAATTGTAAAACTTTCAAATATTATGAAAAAAATTACATTAATTCTATTTTTATTTACTTGCTTGGCAAACGCGCAAGTTAACAATTACAACGTTGGCGATGTTGTTGATGATTTTACCGTAACAGATACGGAAGGAAATGAATACAATATGTATTCTCTTATAGCTGAGGAAAAGTTAGTTTGGCTCGATTTCTTTTTTGTAGATTGCGTTCCCTGCCAAGGATCAGCACCTACATTTAACGAATTTTTCGATACTTATGGCTCAAACGCAGGGAACGTATTTTGTCTTTCTGTTAATAATGGAAATGATAATAATGCTCGGGTTAGACAGTATGAAATAGATTTTGGAGGCCCTTTTAATCACGCACCAGCTATAAGCAACGAAGGGGGAGGACCAGCTGTAGACAGCGATTTTGGTGTTAATGCCTATCCTACCTTTTGTTTGATAGGTCCTGGAAACATTTTATTGGAAAAAGACATCTGGCCCTTGAATGGAATACAAACCTTTGAAAACACTTTTCCAAAATGGTTTACTCCAACTTTAGGCATAGATGGCGCTGATACATTTCATTTCAATATCTATCCTGTTGTTTCAGAGGGGAATGTAAATATTAATCTACCGAGCTATATGGATTCTTCCGTAGCGATATACAACACTCTTGGACAACAGGTTTTTCAGAATAAATATTCCGAAAAAAATATTGATCTAAATCTTCAACTCTCTCCAGGCATTTATTTGATTAAAGTTGTTGCAAATGCTAATTCAGCTACCAAGAGGATTATTATTCAATAATTTTCCAAGAAATATAGAAATGATCGTCCAACTTTAAAAAACTAAAAAGCCCCAAATATTTCTTTGGGGCTTTTGATTTACATTTAACTTTAATCTACTCAACAAAACTCTCTTGGTTCCTAAACACAAGCGAATCATTAAAACTATCTAAAAGTATAATACTGTCCGTAGTGATTTTTCCGGCGAGTATTTCTTTCGAAAGTTCATTTAGCACTTCTCTCTGAATCACTCTTTTTACAGGTCTTGCACCAAATTGTGGGTCATAACCTTTTTCTGAAAGATAGGTAATTGCCTCTGGAGTTGCGTCGAGTACAATATTCTGTTTTAACAACATTTTGGAAACACCTTTTAGTTGCAGTTCCACAATTTTGTGGATGTCTTTTTTTGAAAGTGGCGTAAACATGATGATGTCGTCAATACGGTTTAAAAACTCAGGACGCACCGTTTGTTTTAGCAATGCGAGCACTTCTACTTTGGCACCTTCCATTGCAGTGTCAGGGTCTTTAACGGCCTCAAAACGTTGTTGGATGATGTCGCTTCCCATATTACTAGTCATAATAATGATTGTATTTTTAAAATCTGCAACACGACCTTTATTATCAGTCAATCTACCTTCATCCAAAACTTGCAACAAAATATTAAACGTGTCTGGATGTGCTTTTTCAATTTCATCAAGCAAAACCACGCTATAGGGCTTGCGACGAACGGCTTCTGTTAATTGTCCACCTTCTTCATAGCCCACATATCCTGGAGGTGCGCCCACCAAACGGCTCACGCTGTGACGCTCTTGGTATTCGCTCATATCAATACGCGTCATAGCATTTTCATCGTCAAACAAATATTCCGCAAGAGCTTTCGCAAGTTCTGTTTTACCAACCCCTATTGTTCCAAGGAAAAGGAAACTGCCAATAGGCTTCTTTTCATCTTGTAAACCTGCGCGACTTCTACGAATGGCGTCACTTACTGCAATAATTGCTTCATGTTGGCCAACCACACGTTTATGAAGTTGATCTTCCAAAGTCAAGAGTTTTTCACGATCGCTTTGTAACATTTTGGTAACTGGAATTCCAGTCCATTTTGCCACAACTTCCGCGATATCTTCTCGCGTAACCTCTTCTTTTATCATGGAAGTGCCTTCATCATTTTCAGCAAGTTGGGTTTCTAATTTGCTTAGGGCAGTTTGCGCATCCTTGATCTTTCCATACCGCAGCTCGGCAACCTTTCCAAAATCGCCATCCCGTTCGGCGCGTTCAGCTTCTAATTTGAACTCTTCAATTTGGGTTTTTAAACTTTGAACATTGTCTACAACTTCTTTCTCACTTTGCCATTTTGCATTTAGTTCATTTCGATCTTCTTTTAAGTTTGCGAGCTCTGAATGAAGTGCCTTCAGTTTGGTTTCATCATTCTCGCGTTTAATGGCCTCGATTTCAATTTCGAGTTGCATAATCTTTCTGTCCAAAACATCTAATTCTTCTGGTTTGGAATTAATTTCCATTCTAATTTTTGACGCAGCTTCATCCATCAAATCAATCGCTTTATCAGGAAGAAATCGATTGGTGATATATCGTTCTGAAAGTTCCACAGCCGCAATAATCGCTTCGTCTTTAATTCGAACTTTATGATGGGTTTCATATTTTTCCTTAATCCCACGTAGGATGGAAATTGCACTTTCGGTATCTGGTTCATCCACAACCACGCGTTGAAAACGGCGTTCCAATGCTTTATCTTTTTCAAAATATTTTTGATATTCGTCTAAAGTAGTTGCACCAATAGCGCGCAATTCGCCACGTGCGAGCGCTGGTTTTAGAATATTGGCCGCATCCATGGCGCCTTGTCCGCCTCCTGCACCAATAAGCGTGTGGATCTCGTCAATAAAGAGAACAATATCGCCATCACTGGAAGTTACTTCTTTAATAACGGCTTTTAGTCGTTCCTCAAATTCACCTTTATACTTTGCACCGGCAATCAAGGCACCCATATCCAGTGAATAGATGACTTTTGATTTTAGATTTTCGGGTACATCACCATCTACGATTCTGTGGGCAAGACCCTCTGCGATTGCGGTTTTACCTGTACCGGGTTCACCGACCAACATAGGATTGTTTTTTGTTCTTCGAGAAAGAATTTGTAAAATTCTTCTTATTTCCTCATCACGGCCAATAACAGGATCTAATTTCCCGTCCCGTGCTAATTGGTTAAGGTTTTTCGCATATTTATTTAAGGAATTATAGGTTTCCTCAGCACTTTGCGAAGTAACGTTCTCTCCACCGCGTAACTCCTGAATAGCGGCTTTCATACCTTTTTCAGTTACGCCTTGATCTTTGAGGCTTTGGGCAATTGCGCTTTTTGAATTTAGAATTGCCAATAAAAGATGCTCTATGGAAACATATTCATCATTCATTTTTTTGGCAATATTGCCAGCGTCAATAACCGTTTTGTTGGCTTCACGAGAAAGCATAATCTCACCTCCTGAGACTTTTGGAAAGCTCTCCAATTGTTTGTCTAAAATCTGTTTTAGCGTAACTAAATTTACATTCAGCTTCTTTAAAATGAATGGCGTTACATTTTCATCAACCTCAAAAATCCCTTTGAGAATGTGTTCGTTTTCTATTTGCTGATGGCCAAAACCCTGCGCGATTTGCTGCGCCTGCTGGATGGCCTCTTGGCTTTTAATGGTAAAATTGTTAAAGTTCATATCTGGTGTTCTTTATTGTTATTATTTGTTGTCGAATAGTTGCAAACCATTCGTCTTTGCCTAAGAGCTGATTCTTCGGTTCCACTCAGGAACAGAAGGATCATTATGGTTATTGAGTACTTCGACTGCGCTCTGAATGGACTTCGTCGAAATGCAAATACAAAGCCATATTAAAATTAAGACAAAATGTCGGTCGTAACGCCTTATTTAACAGTCATTATGACGGTTTTAACAATGGGTTTTTTTATCATTTCTTTTAGAAGATAGTATTCTATAACATGTAGCTTTGTAAAAAACAGAATTCAATGGGATTATTAGATATATTTAAAACGCCAAGAGATATTGTTAAAGAAGAAATAGTAGAAATTCCTTGGCATGTATTGGGCGAAATGGATCAACTGGATGAAATAGTGGAGCAATCCAAAACCAAGCCGGTCGCCATATTTAAGCATTCTACTCGCTGCGGAATAAGTCGAGGGGTTTTAAAATTGCTAGAGAAAAACTACCAACTAACAGACGATCAGCTAAAGCTTTACTACTTGGATCTTTTACAAAATCGCGATATCTCAAATGAGATTGCGGCTCGCTTTAAAGTGCCACATGAAAGTCCACAAATGATTGTTATAAAAAATGGAATCGTCGTGCACACCGAATCTCACCACGGTATCGATGCTTCGCATTTGGAGAAGTTTGTTTAATATATTTTCTTAAATTAGCTAAAACTGATTTTATGGGAACTACCGAGTTGAAAAATAGTCTTTTGGAAATGATGAGCGATATTCAGGACGAACAATTGCTTCAATCCTTATACGATTTTCTAAAAAGCCATAAAATTAGTAAAACGTCACTTTTATGGGATAAGCTTTCAGATAATGAAAAGGAACAGGTTCTTGTAGCTTTTGAAGAATCTGAAATTGAGGAAAATTTAATTCCATATAAGGAGGTTTTTAAGTAATTCCGATGGAAATCCTTTTCACCAAACGAGCCTACAAGAACTATAATTCTATTAAAGATCATATTTCAAGTAAATTTGGACCTCTAGTTACCGAAGCATTTGAGAATAAGATGTTTGATTTTTTGGAGCTTTTAAAAAACTTTCCAGAATTGGGAAGTTTAGAAGTTGCCGAAAAAGGAATCCGTGGATTTCAGTTCAGCAAACAGACTCGTATATTTTACCGAATTAAGGAAAATAAAATAATCATTTTAACTCTTTTTGATGTTCGACAACATCCTGATAAAAAGAAAATATAGTTTATTTAGTTGAATGAATTATCCTTCAAAATCTCCTTAAACCTTTCTTTTATATCTGTTCCCGCGTCAAAAACCATTTGTTCGTTGTTGGGAAAAGGGATGAAATTATTTACAATTAGCGTTCTGTCCTCGGCAGTTAATGCTCGCTGATCACCACGGTATTTTGCAAAGACGTTTTCAAAAATAAATTCAGAAGAAAGCGGAAAACTATTCAATTGTTTTCTTCTACTCAAATCTTTATATACTACCGCGCCACCTACAAGGACACTTTTTTGCTGGCTGGTAATAGTTATGGTCGCAGAAACGTTGATAAACTTGTCAATTTTAATCGGGTTCCCAAGACTGTCCTTTACAATATTTCCTCTTCTATCGCGTCTGTAATCAGATCCATCCTTAACACGTGCGTTTCGCGTGTATTGTCTATCTGAAATGCGTTCCGGTGAAATCTGAATGGTTTGGAAATTTAGATCTACACCTAAATAATAATTAATTCCCTGCTCGAGTTTGCTATGGTATTCTGTCCAAAAATCATTGAGTCCATAGGTGTTGAAGTCCAATAAATCCTGTTCCAACCTAAAAGGAATAAACTGTTTGGTATGATTGTTTAATGCTACAAAAACAAAATCCGTTCCTTGAAAATGGGTATCTTTTTTTAATTGGAATACATCTTTGTAATTTTGATGAACTTCATCCAATTCACATAAAACATCGTAAGCACTCCTGGAATCCTGTTTTGTGTTTCGCTGTATGTAAGCAATGGCTTCCTGATATAAGGACTGAACATAAGAATCTTTCGCCGATAATAAATCATTGGAATAATCAGAGAAAACAAAATTTGCATTTCTTCCCATGTCAAGACTATACAGCGGAAGCAGTGGACGGATTAGGTTTTGCCTAGCTTGCATATCTAAGTAAGTATAATATAATTCTTTTGCGTTCCTTGGATTATTTTCTTTTTTCAGAAATGCAATGTGACGCGTGTCATCATCCTTTGCTTTTAAGAAAGCTTCTTCCAAAAGACGTATGTGGGCATCATATTCTTTGGCGCCTTTATCTTTTTGAAGTTTTTTGACAGCCAATTCAATAGCTTCGTTATAATCTCCTTGGGAGACGAATTTTTGAGTGCGTTTCACACTGTTACAGGAAACGCTGAAAAGTGCAGTAAAGAGAAGGAAGTAGATTGTCTTCATAATAAAATCATTTGGTTATGAAGGCTAAAATACAATAGTAGTGCCAATTTTCATTAGAATGTTTCTTTTGAAAATGATCAGCGGAAAAATTAAACTAAAAATGCACGAATGTTTAAAGAAAAACATTCGTGCATTCGTGGCAATCGAAAAGTTGAAATTACTGCTTTATTGCAGGAAGCAACTTAGCTCTACATTCACCAAAACCGATACGTACATTTTCGTTTTTGCAGAAACCTTTTAACGTAACCGTGTCGTTATCATTTATAAATTTTCTTTCAGAGCCGTCCGATAGTTTTATGGGGTTTTCACCGCGCCAAGTAAGTTCAAGCATGGAGCCAAATGAATCTGGTGTTGTTCCAGAAATGGTGCCGCTACCCATCATGTCGCCGCTGTTAACATTACAGCCGTTAACGGTGTGATGCGCCAACTGTTGCGACATATTCCAATACATATATTTGAAATTGGAAGTAGCTATTTTATTTTCGTCTCCATTTTCAGGCGCTATTGCAACTTCTAATTGTATATCGTAGCTTTTCTTTCCTTTATACTGAAGGTAGGGGAGTTGTTCCATTTCTGGTTTTGGTCCTTCTACTTTAAAGGGTTGCAGCGCATCCAAAGTAACGATCCAAGGGGAAATAGATGAAGCGAAATTCTTGGCTAAAAATGGTCCCAGTGGAACATATTCCCACTTTTGGATATCGCGAGCGCTCCAGTCATTTAAAAGAACCAAACCGAAGATATGTTCCTCAGCTTCATTAACTGGAATAGGTTCTCCCAAAGCATTTGCATCTGTAGTGATAAACGCCATTTCTAGTTCAAAGTCGACCATTTTTGCAGGACCAAAAACAGGTTCCGTCGCGCCGTTTGGCATTGTTTGTCCCCAAGGTCTGCGAACGTTGATTTCGCTAGGGATTATTGAAGAGCTTCTTCCGTGGTATCCTACAGGAATATGAAGCCAGTTTGGCATCAAGGCGTTTTCTTTTCCACGGAACATAGTACCTACGTTTGTTGCGTGCTCTTTGCTGGAGTAAAAATCGGTGTAATCTCCAACTTGCACTGGAAGCTGCATTTCCACTTCCTCCATAGTGAAAAGAATATGTTGCCTATGGTCTTTGTTTTCGCGAAGTTCTGGGTTTTCCTTATCAAAAATAGCAGCGATACGGTCTCTTACCAATCGCCAAGTTTTTCTTCCGTCACTAATAAAATCATTTAAAGTATCTTGAAGAAATATATCATCGGTGAGTTCAATTCCCTTAAAATAGCCCAATTGATGTAGGGCTCCCAAATCAATAGCATAATCGCCAATTCGGGTTCCAATGGTAATGATATCATCACGTGTCAAAAAAACACCGAAAGGAATATTTTGAATAGGAAAATCTGTTTCTGGCGTTGTCTCGAGCCATGTTTTTCTTTTGGGGTCGTTTGCTGTTATTGGCATTTTATTATTCTTTTGTAATTAAAAATAAAATTAAGTAAAATTATTTCAAATAATTTGAAATCAGTTATTTAATTGCTAATTCGTTTTATTTTCAATATTGAGTTTTGTTAGTAAAATTGTTCGTCAAATATATATATTTCATGATAGTTACCGAATGTAATTAGTATTTTTGGATTTAATTAACTTTCGACGAGGTTTGTTGTTTCGGGTTTATGGTTCTGAAGCGAAATACCTCGTAATTTTTAAACTTTAAACCCCAAACCATAAGCTTTTACTATGAAACGAGACGAACAAATTTTTGAATTAATAGAAGAAGAAAAACAACGCCAATTAAATGGGCTGGAGCTAATTGCTTCAGAGAACTTTGTAAGCGGACAAGTTATGGAAGCTGCAGGTTCCGTTCTAACTAATAAATATGCTGAAGGCTATCCTGGAAAGCGCTACTACGGTGGTTGCGAAGTGGTAGACGAGGTGGAGCAACTAGCTATTGACCGCGCAAAAGCACTATTTGGTGCCGAATATGCAAACGTGCAACCGCATAGTGGGTCACAAGCAAATACGGCTGTTTTCGCAGCATGTCTAAAACCAGGCGATAAATTTTTAGGTTTTGATCTTTCTCACGGCGGGCATTTAACCCATGGTTCTCCAGTTAATTTTTCAGGAAAACTTTACCAGCCTGTATTTTATGGTGTTGTAAAGGAAACTGGCCTGATAGATTATGATATGGTGGAAGCCATGGCGATAAAAGAGAAGCCGAAAATGATAATCGCGGGTGCCTCGGCATACGGACGCGAAATGGACTATAAAAGGTTCCGTGAAATTGCAGACAAAGTTGGCGCGTTATTGATGGCCGATATTGCGCATCCTGCGGGTTTGATCGCCAAAGGAATTATAGGAGATCCACTTCCGCATTGTCATATAGTTACCACAACTACCCATAAAACCTTGCGCGGTCCTCGCGGTGGGATGATAATGATGGGTAAGGATTTTGAAAATCCATTTGGTCAAAAATTGAAAAACGGAAAACTTAAAAAAATGAGCTCCTTATTGAACAGTGCTGTTTTTCCTGGGAATCAAGGTGGACCACTAGAGCATATAATTGCAGCTAAAGCCATTGCTTTTGGCGAAGCTTTGACGGATGACTTCCTTCATTATATGGTGCAAGTAAAGAAGAATGCAGCAATAATGGCACAGCGTTTTATGGATAAGGGATACGATGTTGTTTCAGGTGGAACTGATACTCATGTGATGCTGATCGATCTTCGCAATAAGAATCTTTCCGGAAAGGAAGCTGAGGAAGCATTAGGGAAGGCAGATATTACTGTGAATAAAAACATGGTTCCCTTTGATGACCGATCTCCATTTGTAACCAGCGGAATTCGTGTTGGAACAGCTGCGGTTACAACCCGTGGTTTGGTGGAAAAAGATATGGGGAAAATTGTTGATTTGGTAGATGAGGTGATTTCAAACCGTGACGATGATGCCAAACTTGAAAGCATTGCCGAAAAGGTAAATGAAATGATGTCCGGATTACCATTGTTTAAAATGTAAAGAATATTCATCTAAATTTTATATAACCTTCAGTTAACCGCTGAAGGTTTTTTTGTTTTCAACGCAACCTTTCAGCGTTTTTAAGACTATAAGGTAAAGAGTTTAAAATCTTAAAATACATTAAAACCTATTGTTATGAAAAATATATTCTTTCTTCTATTGTTTTCCGCGATTCTGTTTAGCTGTTCAAATGATGTAGATGATACAGGTTCAGGATTGCAAGATTTCACTATAACCATTCATGTTGATCCCGATTATCGCTTTTCCAACTTTACTCAAAGCCTGACAGCCTTTCTTAGTGATGAAAGCGGATCAATTCTAGCCAGAGGCGAATTACAAATAGGTGAAACACTAACATTAAGTTATTCGGGAGAACCATCAGCTATTTACGACTTAAGTTATATGAAATATGATTATTTGGATTTTGTGGACGAGGATCTTTTTTCACTGAAAACTTTTTCAGATGTTGAGCAAGGAGATTATACTATATTTCCCAGACAGGCTATAGAAAACTCGAACGACGAAATTTATATAAATCTAGAAAATACAGGTTATCCCTGTGAAGTAACTTCAAGTACAACAAGCGCTGGAACTTATGGCCCTGAAAATGGAGGATATTATAAATTCCGTAGTAATTTAAAAGGTTCTCCTACAAGTGATTTTTATGTTTCCTTTAAAAGTCCAAATGACCAACTTGATAGATATTTTTGGCAAGAAGATATTGAAGAAGGTTCTATCTTCAATATTGACTATAATACATTGCCAGAAATTGAAAATATCGTGACTGTTCAATCTCCTTCTAATAACATATATAATTATGGACTTGAAGGTTTGGTTAATGGGATGACTAACAATATATACCAACCTATTCGAGAAGGAAATTATCCAAGTGGAATGACTTCACTTTCAATTCCGGTGGCTACGAATGTTTTTGACAGTTATTTGTTCCGCGTTAGTTTCGGTAATGATAATTTTCAATACTTTAAAGATATAAATGCACCTACAATTCCTACTTCTATTGCTACACCAGAAATAAGTTTTGTGGTAAATAATCAATCTGCCTCAAATTTTAATATGACTACTAATGGCGATGCCACTCTTTACAACGTGATTTTCCGTGGATCAAATTCAAGTGAAACCGTATTTATGTCGCATTCTGTATATGGCGAAGTCGCTCCCGAGATAACTTTTTCTAAGAAAAATGTACGAATTAATATTCAACAATCTTATCCAAAACTTAGAGATTTTCAAACATTACCGTTAGGCTCGGTTTTGTTGAGCCATTATAATACACTAAGTTTATATAAAGATATTTTGAAGTATAGAATTCAGGGCAATGTATATGAAATCCCCGAAAATGGTATTTATGAAGGTGTGTCTAAAAAATATGATTAGAGCAGTTTGTTTGATTTTTGATAAAAACCTTCAGTTGAAAAGCTAAAGGTTTTTTTAATTGAGGGATTCAGCAAGCTTCAATTATTTATCTTTGATACTCCAAACACTTTCTTCATATTAACCGATGAAAATAGAAACCGACCGACTTATTATACGCAAATATACACGTGATGATGCGCATTTCATTTACAAACTTATGAATAGCGAAGGCTGGCTTAAAAATATTGGGAATAGAAATATTAATTCCATTCAAGACGCCGAAACCTATTTGCTGAAAAATTACATACCTAGTTATAAAAATCAAGGTTTTGGTCCTTATTTGGTTACATTAAAGGATGGTTCGGAAATTGGTTCTTCAGGACTTTACCAACGAGAGAATCTTGACCATCCAGATATTGGTTTTGCTTTTTTGCCCGAATATTTCAATAAAGGCTATGCTTTTGAGGCGGCTCATGCAATTATGAAATATGCTTCGGAAGATTTAGGAGTTCATAAAATAGTCGGTTTTACATTGCCTGAGAATGCTTCCTCCATCAAGCTTTTAAAGAAATTAGGACTTTCAGAAGTTGGAACGTATTCCTATGGTGATGATGAGGAGTTATTATTATTTTCAAATTAACATTAAAAATAAAATATGATTACGGAACAAGACAACAGATTTATAAAACGCGCCATAGAGCTTTCTGAAAAAGGAATGGATTCCCAAGCAGGAGGACCATTTGGCGCTGTAGTGGTTAAAAATGGCGAAATAATAGCCGAAGGATTTAATGCTGTTACTTCTAGTAACGATCCAACTGCCCATGCGGAGGTTGTTGCTATTCGAAAGGCTTGCGAGAAGTTAGGATCTTTTCAATTGGATGATTGTATTATATACACTTCCTGCGAGCCTTGCCCAATGTGTTTGGGCGCTATTTATTGGGCAAGACCCAAAGCGGTTTACTATGCTTGCACCAAGGAAGATGCCGCCGAAATTGGTTTTGACGATCACTTTATCTATGACGAAATAGATAAAAAGATTGAAGACCGAAATGTAAAGTTTATCAATCTGGATAGGGAGGAAGGCCGAAAAGTTTTTAAAAAGTGGGAAGAGAAAGAAGGGAGAGTAGATTATTAATATAATTACACTTCATATTGTATCAAAAAACCCGTCTGCTTGGACGGGTTTTTTTGATTGCGTTTTTCTAATCTTCCGGAAAGATAGTTGCTTGATAAGCGCCGGCGTCTGGTTTTGTTGGAGGAGAAGGTCTTACAATGCCATTCAAATCTTTAGAAGGGCCAACGCCAGGTTTCCCAATTCCTATTGCGCCAGATTCTCCAGCTTCAATATTGAAATTGTTCATTTCCGTATTTTGGAAAATTGGATCAATATTAAACTTTGTTTCAGGATATAATGCTTCATTGCTAAAATCATATAAAGGATTATCCGCAAATTCGCCTGTGGGATCTTCAAAGCGTACAAGAGAGTTTTCAAATTTAAAATTGAATGCAGCTTGATCGTTTTTGAATAAGGAAAATTCACGACGTTCGTTTCCGTAGATAATACAATTTATGAAATCTGCTTTAATCAAATCTGCAACAAATAAGTCTTCATTGGTTTCAAAAATGTTTTCAATGGAAACAGTGGGGAAAGATCTAAACCCGCCAGTCCAATAATTGGCAAATGTGGCATGTTTAAATTCGTAACTACCCCCAAGTTGGATAGCTAATGAAGTTTGGCCACTGTTGTTAATCACCAAGTTTTCGGCTTCAATAAAACCCGTTCTTGAAAGTAAACCAACGTTGGTGCTATTATAAATTTGAACGTTACTCAAATTTAGCGGACTCGCATCCACTAAAATACCAACGGTGCTGTTTTTTATTGTGGTAAATTTAAATTCATTGTTTACGCTTCCTTGGGTGAGCCAGATATAACCCCATTGGCCAGGAATATCGGCAAACCCTGGTTCTAAGCGATCCCCCTGAAAGATTACTTCATTTTCCATAGCTTCCCGATCAGCGCTTTCGCCTCCTAAAACTTTCATGGTTCCATTTTGCGCAACTAAAATACCGCTGGAATTATGAAAATGAACTCTTGCACCTGCTTCTACAGTAAGTGTCTTATTGCTGGGGACTGCTGCAAAGCCATATATTACATACGGTTTTTCGTTAGTAAAAGTTAGTTCATCATCATCAAGGAAAAACCCTTCAATTTCTACGGCATCATCACCTTCGCCTAGGGTAAGTGTTTCAATAGTGCCATCGGCATATTTTTCAGGATAGAGAAAAACGGCATCTTTTACAAGCGTAACCAATTCTACTTTCTGTTCGTTACCGCCAGTATCAAACAGGAGTTGATCGGTATAAAGAAAATCTCTTGCGTTAGTGGGTAGATTATTGATATCCAGCGTGGTTTCAATAAATATAAAAATGCTATCCTTTGCAAGAATTTGTACATTTTCAAAAATTCTACCGGGAACGCCATCAACATTTAAGCGATAGTTAGAGCTTTCACCTTGGGATAAACGAACAGATGGAATATTAATATCGTCATTACTTCGGTTGTAAACCTTTAGATTATAGGTGCTGGAACCAATGTTCGTAAACACCGTGTCCAGATAAACCGTGTCTTTTGAAAACTGCAGACTTCCAGTGCTGGCAACAGTTTCAAAATCGTTGCGGCAAGAACTCCACAATACTAGGCAGCATAAAATCGCCAATCCATATAAATACCTCATTCAAGTAAAATTTTGGTAAAAATATAACTTTTTATGAAGCTTATTATTGTAAAGGTTGAAGAAGTTTTCAGTTGATAGTTGCAGTTTGCAGCATCGTTCGCCCTTAGGGGGTTAGGGGGCTTATTTCAACTTTAAAAAGCTTGTCCCAATTCTTGCCGGTGATATAAAGTATATTGGGTTCTCCATTATAAGCAATGCCGTTTAGCACATCTAGTTTGGCGTGTTGGGTTACCTTATCTTTTAAATCGGTAAGATCAATCACTCCTTCCACGGCGCCATTGGTAGGATCTATGATTGCGATGGATCCTTGTTGGTAAACATTGGCGTATATTTTTCCTTCAACCCATTCCAACTCGTTGACGCTACTTATTTTACTGGTATTGGTGAAAATCTCGATATAATCTTTTTCAGCAAGCGTATTGGGGTTAAGGATCCAGATTTTATCGGTGCCATCGCTTTTATAAATATTATTGCCATCGTGACAAAGACCCCATCCTTCTTTGCTATCTCCATAAACAAAAGTTCCGGTTTGTTCCATGGTCTGCAGGTTATAAATAAAACCTGTGTTTTCACGCCACGTGAGTTGATAGATCTTATTATTTAAAATAGTGAGGCCTTCCCCGAAATAGTGATCGTCAAGGTTAACCATTTTTAAAACTTCACCTGTTTTGTAATCTGTTTTGCGGAGGGTGGATTCTTTATATTGCCCGGTACTTTCATATAAGGTATCGTTTGCAAACTCTAAGCCTTGCGTATATGCATTTATATCGTGAGGGTAGGTTTCGAGAATTTTATAGGTGTAAAGTTTCGGTTTAATAGACGAAAGGATCAGAATTGTTTTATTGGTTTCATAAACATTACCGTCGCTATAGATTTTCGCTTTTAGTTTTTTCTCACCCAGTTTTTTTCCAGAAAGAGCTAGTTTATTGCTGGAGACTTCTACTTTATCTTTATTGAGAAAGTAAACAACAGAATCAATCTCAATGTTTTTTTTATTGATCAAGGAAATGGAAAGTACGTCTTCTGTGGTATAAGACTTCTTTGCATCGGAGATTTCCAGTGAAAAAGTATCTTTTTTTTCATCGGAATTACTTCCACAACCACCCATTAAAAGCACTAATAGAGTAGGAACTAAAGCGTTATAAATTTTCATTGTTCGTGTTTTATTTGTTGCAAGGTATTTATTAAAATTGAAACGTGAAAATACTTGCAAAAATTGTAAAAAGCCTTATCTTTGCAGCGGCAAGTCCTACACAACCAGCTCCTGTTGAATCCTCCAGGGCGGGAACGCAGCAAAGGTAAATGGTCGTAGCGGTGTGATGTAGGTAGCTTGCCATTTTTTGTTCCCGCTCTCGAAATTTTGGGAGCGGAACAAAAAATGGCAAATCTCTTAAAAGGGAAATTCCAAATAAGAAATTCCAAAATCCAAAACAGGAAAATTCCAAAACCGGTAAATAAATATACTTCTTACCGTTTTAAAAAACACCTCCTTATTCAGAATATTAAATAACAAAATAGGGAATGTTTCAAATGATTATTGTTGATTCGTTTTTTTCTTGATACCATTTCAGTTCTGTTTCTTTTTCAAAAAACTATTTGGAAAACTGAACGCATAACCGCACCTTTGCTATTCAACAACCTTCTATGCCAAAAGTAGTACTCATTACAGGCGGTTCTTCGGGAATTGGTAGAGCCATTGGTGATTACCTTAGCGAAAGAGGCTACCAAGTCTTTGGAACTAGCCGAAATCCTCAAAATATAACCAATTCATCATTCTCTATACTGAAAATGGATGTGAACGATACGGATTCTATACAAGCTGTTGTTTCGGAAATTCTAAGTAAAGCTCAGAAAATTGATGTTGTAATTAATAATGCAGGGATTGGAATTACGGGTCCAATTGAGGAAACTCCAGAAGAAGAGATCAAAAAAGCATTTCAAACCAATTTTCTCGGACCCATTAATGTAATAAAAGCCGTGCTTCCGCAGATGCGTAATCAGGGTTGCGGCCATATCTTGAATATTACTTCAATAGCTGCATATATGGGGCTTCCATACCGAGGGATTTATTCTGCAACAAAAGCTTCCCTTGAAATTACTATAGAAGCGATGCGTATGGAAACACTGCAATTCGGAATAAAAATGACCAATGTTGCTCCGGGGGATTTTGCTACAAATATTGCTGCGGGACGCTATCACGCGCCAGAGTTAAAGAACTCACCTTATAATAAGGACTATGGAAACACGCTCAAAATGATGAATGAGCATGTTGATAATGGTAACGACCCACTGGAAATGGCAAAGGTGGTCCATAAAATTATTGAAACTGAGAATCCCAGGATTCACTATAAAGTGGGCTCTCGCCTGCAGAAATTTTCAATCGTACTAAAGCGTATTTTACCAGACAAGGTATATGAACGGATGCTTTTGAAGCATTATGGGTTAAAGTAAATTGTAAGAAGAACTTGCGAAATTTAAATACCAGTTTATCAATCTTTGTCAACAACCCAATTTAATCAATCTATTCTTCCTAATTTTAGCAAACATTAATCTGAAACTATACTTATGAAATTTTTTATAGATACCGCAAACCTAGACCAAATTAAAGAAGCCCAGGACCTTGGCGTATTGGACGGAGTAACTACCAATCCATCACTAATGGCGAAGGAGGGAGTAAAAGGCAAAAACAATATCTTAAAGCATTATGTGGACATCTGTAACATAGTTGATGGCGATGTTTCTGCAGAAGTAATTGCGACCGATTTTGAAGGAATGGTAAGGGAAGGCGAGGAGCTCGCTGAACTTCACGATCAGATTGTGGTTAAAATTCCAATGATAAAGGAAGGTGTAAAAGCTCTAAAGTATTTTACAGATCACGGTATTCGCACCAATTGTACCTTAGTTTTTTCAGCTGGACAGGCGTTGTTGGCAGCAAAAGCCGGGGCTACTTATGTTTCTCCTTTTATTGGAAGATTGGATGATATTTCAACAGATGGACTTGAGTTGATTGCAGATATTAGACTTATATATGATAACTACGGTTTCGAAACTCAAATTCTCGCGGCTTCCATTCGGCATACTATGCATATTATAAACTGTGCGAAAATCGGGGCAGATGTAATGACGGGGCCACTTTCATCTATTGAAGGCTTATTAAAACACCCGCTAACTGATAGTGGTTTAAAGCAGTTTTTGGAAGATTATAAAAAGGGGAATTAATTTCGGCCTAAACGAATTCTATTGGTTTGTTAGAAATTGCCAATTCGCTTAAAAGCGTTCATTGTAGCTATTATTGATGGCCGTTTATGGCTCTTGAGCTGCTTGCCAGCAATGGAAACTAAGCTTTGACACCGACTTATCGGTTTAAAAAACCAAGAAGCAATTCTTCAAAATTAATATGGAACAAATTGGTTTTTCCGTCAAGAATTACTCCGTTTTCATCTAAAATAATGGTTTTATTCATTGATTTCAGCATAAGATTCTTTTCGGCTTCGGTTATATTTTCGAGCTGAAATTCTTCATCTGGATTATAACCTCTCTTCTTTACTATTTCTCGCCAATTTTTGAAATGGGTATCTACATTAATTCCTATAAAGTTATATTCTGGGTATTTCGATTTTAATTCTGCCGCCCTATTATGAAGATTTTTAGATTGGGCAGAAAATTTAGCCGTCCAGAAATAAATAACGGTGGGAGCTTTAATTATACTTTTTAAATCCTTTACAACATTATCAGTGTTCACTAATGCAATGTTCGGCATGGTTTTACCGGCAGTAAGTTTTATAGAAATATCTAGTAATTTCCCTAATTCCTCGACTTGTCTTTCATCAGAATTGATTTTTGAAAATATTTTATAGAATCTTTTTTCCTGGTCCGCATCTTTGGCATTCTGCATATACCACCACGCGTTAGTGTACAAGAGATTGTTTTTAATTTCGGCTGATTTTACGGTACTGTCGATCAACTGAATTCTTCGGTAATTATATTTGAAAGAATTTCTATCAACAACGGTTTTATGATCGTATTCTGAAAATACCATATTATCAAAATAGCGGTTCATAAAGCGGTAATACGGATAATAAAACTTTAGCTCGTCCCACTGGAAATTTACTTCGTTTCTATAGGCAAAGAACGATGGGTCTATTTTATTGACGATGCGCATATTGGCAGCGGCATACATTTCCTTTTTTGAATAATAATCATAATTGATACTTGCAAGAGCCACTTTTTTGAAATCTTCGGCTACCTCATTGTTTTTGATAAAATCTTCGTATTCTGAAACCTTTAAAGCTCTTAAAGAGTCAATTTTGCTTTCAAAATCACTGGATGACAGGGTGTACCAGCGCGGTAAATTTTGGTTTTCCGTTTGATTTTTAAGAAACAAATCCATTAAAAGATTGTTCTGTTCTGCCCCTTTCCCTGAGTAGGCTAGCGATTCATCAAAATCTATGGTGTTCAAGTGAAGAAGAAGACTGTCGCCTGGTTCAATGTAAAAAACTTGGGTCTCGTTATGTCTTAAGGCGTAAAGTCCGGCAGTAATTTTATCCGTTTTATAATGGAAAAAATTATTTGAATCTAGGTTTACGGTATCACGTAACTCATATCCTCTGGAAAAGATAATATAATCGCAGGTCGGATTTATTATTTGGCCACTTATGTAGGTTGTACTTACGTCATTCTCTTCGTTGCTTTTACAAGAAAATAAAGTAGTAAACAATAAGAGAAGGAGTAGTTTTTTAAACAATGGCACTAGCATTTAAATTAATAGACAAATGTATCCCACCTCATGAGCGGTTAATGTTAAATCATGGTTAAAAGGACTTTTAAAACGTTAATCTTTTCGGCGTGTCCCTTAAATGGCTACTTTTGCGCAAAATATAAAAATTTATGCTTTCAGTTTCCAATCTTTCGGTACAATTCGGTAAAAGAATACTTTTTGATGAGGTGAGCACACAGTTCACAACGGGTAATATTTACGGAATTATTGGTGCCAATGGCGCCGGGAAATCCACGCTTTTAAAAATCATTTCAGGAAAACAAGACCCTACTTCGGGCCATGTGCATTTGGAGAAGGGCAAAAGAATGTCTGTCCTAGAACAAAACCATAACTCCTACGATGATTTCATGGTGCTAGAAACCGTTGTTCGCGGTAACAAAGAGTTGTTTGCTATCAAAACCCAGATAGACAAACTTTATGAAGATTATACCGATGCAAATGCCGAAAAAATTGGTGAACTTCAATTAATTTTTGATGAAATGAATGGGTGGAATGCCGAAAGTGATGCAGCTGCAATGCTTTCAAATCTAGGCATTGATGAAAGTCTTCATTATACATTGATGAAAGATATAGATGGGAAACAGAAAGTTCGTGTGCTTTTGGCACAAGCGCTATTCGGAAGCCCTGATGTGTTGATTATGGATGAGCCTACCAACGATTTGGATTACGAAACCATTAATTGGCTTGAAAACTTTTTGGCGAATTATGAAAACTGTGTGATTGTAGTTTCTCACGATCGTCACTTTTTAGATTCCGTTTGTACCCATATTAGCGATATTGATTTTGGAAAGATAAATCACTACAGCGGAAACTATACTTTCTGGTATGAAAGTAGCCAATTGGCAGCCCGCCAACGTGCACAACAAAACAAAAAAGCCGAGGAGAAAAAGAAAGAGCTTCAAGAGTTTATTATGCGTTTTAGTGCCAACGTTGCGAAAAGTAAACAGGCTACTTCGCGAAAGAAAATGATTGAAAAGTTGAATATTGAAGAGATTAGACCTTCTAGCCGTCGTTATCCTGCGATTATTTTTGAACGCGAACGCGAAGCAGGAGATCAAATCTTGAATGTAGAGAATCTTTCAGCTTCCATTGAAGGGGAAGTACTTTTTAAAAATGTGGATATCAACTTGGCGAAAGGTGATAAAGTGGTTATTTATTCGAGAGACTCACGAGCCGCTACTGCTTTTTATGAAATTTTAAACGGGCATGTAAAACCTGATACTGGATCTTTTCAATGGGGAATAACTACAAATCAAAGTTATTTGCCACTTGATAATGAAGAATTCTTCACAAATAATTTATCCTTGGTAGATTGGTTGCGCCAATATGCAAAAACGGAAGAAGAGCGTGAAGAAGTATATCTTCGTGGTTTTCTTGGGAAAATGCTTTTTAGCGGGGAAGAGGCCTTAAAGAAAAGTAATGTGCTTTCAGGAGGTGAAAAAGTGCGGTGTATGTTAAGTAGAATGATGATGATGCGCGCAAATGTATTGATGCTGGATGAACCTACAAATCACTTAGATTTGGAATCTATTACGGCTTTTAACAACTCTCTTAAAAACTTTAAAGGGACCATATTGCTTACCACTCACGATCACGAATTTGCCAGAACCGTTGGAACTCGTATCATCGAACTAACTCCAAACGGAGCCATAGATCGCTATATGAATTTTGACGAATATATGGACGATAAGAAAATAAAGGAATTGCGAGATAAAATGTATACGGTAAAAGCGTAGTTGATACGTTGAGAGGGTTAAAAGTTTAGGGGGTTAAAAGTTTAGGAGAGAATATCTTATAAACTTTTAAGCCCCTAATTTTTTGGAGTACTATTTTTTAAATTTATTTTTGACCACTGACCACTGACCACTGACCACTGACCACTGACCACTGACCACTGACCACTGAATCCTACCCAATTTCCACCAGAAACTCATCAATCGTAGCTTGGGCTTTATCGACTTCATCATTTCTGATAAAAATCATAGTCTGATTTGCGATGCTCATAGTAAACCCAGCTCTTAAACTGCTGTCGTGGTCGTTTCTTTCAATGGGGCTAATGCCAATTTCATTTAGGCGTGCTACCAAACCTTTCGCAATTAAGGTTGGACCTGTGTAAATTCTTTTTGTTTGAGACATATCTATTCTTTGATTTCTGCTTTAAAAGCGTCAACGATTGGTTGTGCAACCGCAAGTTCGTCTTTGCGGACAAATATTCTAACTTGATCGTCAAACTTACTTCCTGAACCAAACATGACTCCGCTTTGTTCATCGTCGCGAAGGATTGGGGTAATATCTGCTTCTTTTAATCTTCCAACGAGTGCTTCGGCCATAATATCTGAGCCGGTGAATACGCGAATTGTTTCTTCTAAATTATCTGACATGATATGATCTATTAATTGATTTGATTACTAAAATACTAACTTATTTCCGACTTCAGTCCCTTTGGCCCTGTGAAATGTTTCACAAAAAACGAAATACAGCATGGTCCTTTTCGGATTAATATCTTGACGTTTTTGCAAAGGTTCTTTCCAATAGGTTTTTGTGGTCTATTTCATCTATAAAAAAACCATCCTCGAAATGAGGATGGTCTTCTTAAAATTAAAAAATGGAACTTATTTTTACTTCTTTAAAAGTCTATAAGTTTGTTCATTTCCATCTATAGATACTTTCATTAAGTAAGTACCAGTTTGCAAACTATCCATTTCAATGGTTGGAGTAGTTGCGTTTGGTGATACAGTCATAACTTCTTGACCTAACAGATTGTAAACTTTTACAGTTTGAATATCGTTGGCTGCTTTTAAAGTCAGGCTGTTTTCAACCGGGTTTGGATAATAAGTGAAGTTTTCAAAAGCTTGATCAGCTACACTAAGTGGCGAACAAACGATGTCTGCTTCCCAACCTGCGCGATTGACGTCATAATCACTTCTAAACACAAACGTCAAAGCTCCTGAAGAATGCGTTGAAGTAAATGGTCCAGGAATGGTCTGTCCGTAATAACCTCCTCCTGGGAAGTTAGGTGTAGGATCGTTTCCGCTGTCTATCAAAGGATAAGTTGCATCTGGTCCGTTGTGAACATACAATACATCCCATCCGAAATCTGTATCAAACGATGAAAAAGTAACCGTTACAGTCTCTCCTGGGTTGTCTGGTGAAATGATGGTTGTTACATTTTCACTATCACCATAATTGCCATTTTCTCCACCTGTATCGTGAAAGAATTGTCCACAAACTGGAGGAATAACCGCAGTTTTGAAAGTGGTAGGTCCTGCTAGGTTGCTCATTCCGTCGTCATCACAATCAGCTTTTACGTAGAAATCATAAATAGTATAATCATCTAAATCAGTTACGTCTACCGAGGTTGTACCTTGCGTAGTTGTTCCAGTAGCTACAGGAGTTGCTGTTACAGGATCTGCATTTTCTTCAAAAATATACCAAATATATCCGTTGTTAGCTCCAGTAACTTCATCCCAAGAAAGTTCTACAGAATCTTGAGTCATATGCAATGCTTGAAGATTCAAAGGTTGCATACACGTTGGTGCTTCAGCTACCATAACATCGTCAACATCTATTCCTCTTGCGAAATTGGATTTTCCTTCAAAAGCAATGTAGTAATCGCTACTTGCGTTTGGAAGGTCCAATATAACTTGAGTCCATACGTCGTGTAATGTAGTATAACTCTCTCCAATTTGCGTCCAAGATCCGCTTGCGCTAGACTTGTAAAAAATGCGTAGTTCATCTACATCTCCAATCCAATCTGCATTTGCAAAATAGAATGTAAGTTGTGGACTTGTTAAAGAAGTTAAATCCATAGCTGGAGATACCAACTTAGTCTTTTCAGTCATAGACTCAATTTTAAACTGAGCCATTAAATCTCCTGTTCTTGGAGTTATTGAGTTGTTACCATTGGTACCTACATACATCCAGTCTGTTGGTTCACCTGCTACATACTCGTTAGTCCAACAGTCTCTAGTGCCTGAAGTATTTTCAAAAGACTCTAAAAATGGGAAGGTATCTATGGTGTCTCCACAAAGTGTACTAAATCCTTTTGGACCAGCTGGGAATGGATCCCCAGAGCTACATAAAGGCGTAACATAATACTCATAATAAGTAGAAGGTTCCAAACCAGTAATGGTTTCTCCAGCAATACCATCATTATCAGGAATTACAGTACCAGTTCCAAGTTCGAAACCAGCAGGGCCATATTCCAATTCCCATTCGGTTTCTGTTCCACCGGCATTCCAAGTTATTTTAGCGGAAGTCAGCGTAATACTTGTAGCTGCTAAATTTGTAGGCTCAGGACATTCAACAGTTGTACAAGTTCCTCCAATGCTGAAAACAGCGTCAAAACTACCTGGGTTTACCATCCACGGATCAAACTCATATCTAATCATGGCATAGTTACCTATATGGTTAGCGCTAGTCATTTCAATACCTACTGGTGAATTTCCGTTTGGTGTTGCGCTTATCTGAACCCAATAGGTCGCAGGTGTGTTGTTTGCACCATTTGAAAAATCTACCGCTGTTGGAAGATCTAGGACTACTTCCCAAGCTTCAGTTCCTTGATAGTCACCAATTAAAACCTGTGAGGTAGGAGTTATGTTTTCAATGGTAGTTCCAATTTGAGTTCCAGGGATTCCATTATTATCTTCATAAAAAACGATACTCGCGGTATTTATTCCGCCAGCAGCAACTAGGTTTGCTGAAATAGTTTCTACTGAAAGGTTAGTGGTACTAGCTGGTACAATAAAATCATCAGCAATTTTATATCCAGAATCTGGAGTAATTACATAAACACCTTCAAAGCCATTACCTACTTGTGTTTGACCACATCCATCGGTATCTGCAGTTCTAAATGCAACGGGGCCTGTAGGGATACTTGAGTCATCTATGGCACAAACTGCAGTTACGTATAGCTCATAGCTTGTATTGGTATCCAATCCTGTAAGGTTTTCTCCAGATGTACCGTTTACGGTAACTGTAGTTCCAGTTCCTAATGTGAATCCTGGCGCGCCATATTCAATTTCCCATTCTGTTTCACTACCACCACTCGTCCAAGCAACATCAACCGAACCATCGCCTAGTGGCGTTGCAGTTAATTCAGTTACCGGAGGACAAGACAAAATAACGTCTTCTATAGAAAAGTCATCAAAATAGATGTAGTATCCATCAGTGCTGCTATTAGGGATATGCACTGCAATATGTACAATTCCACTGTAATCACTTAAATCTATGCTAACTTCATTTGGTCCTGCCGTAGTAACAAGAGTTGGAGGAAGAATAACAGTAGTAAAGTCTTCTACATCATTTTCTGTTGTAGATAATAACACTTCAAATTCATCAGGCTGGGCAGCCTTTAATAATAATGTGTAAAATGTCAACTTTTGGTTTCCGTCTAAATTCAATGGAGGCAACATTAAGTAATCATCATTGTTTCCATTATTAAAGTCGGTATACATTCCAACTGCTTTTGAGGCTCCAACTCCAAATCCATCATCTGATTCAAATTTGCGGTTGTCCTCATTATTGTCAACTACAGTCCAGCAGTTTGGTACATCTGGATATTCAGTAGATTCAAATTTTTCTGTCCAAGGATAAGAGCTGATTGGTGTGCAAGTAGTAGTAAACTGCTTAGGACCGGACCAAGAGCTGATATCGCCACCGTCGCAATCTGCGTTTACATAAAAATCGTAAGTTGTGCTTGCTGTTAAGCCTGTAATGTTTTCACCAATAGTTCCATCGGTATCAGCAACAGTTGTTCCTGAACCTTGAGTAAAACCAGTAGGTCCATATTCAATGTTCCATTTTGTGGCAGAACCTGGCTCAATCCACTCTAAGTAAGCTGAAGGAGCAGTAAGGTTTTTAGCTTTTAAACTGGTAGGTGCCAAGCAAGTTGGTCCTTCACCTACAGTTACATCATCTATATCAACTCCTCCACCGAATAAAAATTTACCTTCAAAGGCAATATAATAATCGTCTGATGGGTCAGGAAGATTTAAAGTTATTTCCGTCCAAGTATCGTGAGCATAATTATAGTTTTCGCCAAGCTGAGTCCAAGCTCCAGTGCTACTGGTTTTGTAATAAACACGTAGTTCGTCTACTGCACCTGATTTTATGTTTAATAGGAAAAATTTAAGCTGAGGATGGCTTACCGCACTTAAATCTAAAGATGGTGTTACTAACTTAGTGATCGCACCAAAGTTGCTATGTTTGAATTCAATCATGTAGGGATCCGAATGTGGTTCCGCGCCATCAGAGTTTCCTGTAACGATATTCCAGTTTTCCGTCTTGTTAACATATTCGTTCGTCCAACCAGCGGGGAAGGTTGGGGAGTCAAAACTTTCATTTAAAACCTGCGCATTTCCATGCCAACTACAGCACATAACGAACAGGGATAGAATTAAGGTAATTCTTTTCATTATTATTTAGGTTTATAAATTAATATTCCGCGCAAGATATTAAGCTTGCTATTATAGGAACTGCGGAATAAACTAAGAATTGGCTAAAAAATTATGGATAGCTTGATGGAAAAATAAATAAAAAGAGAATGTTAAATAATTTTTATTAATTTATGATAAAACAATAGACAGCAATACCAGAAATTAAAACTTGTTGTTGTTGAAGAAAATATGTTAAAGTTTTAGTTTTTGACAAATAGATGTGGAGTAGAAGAGTTGTAGCACCAAAAATTTAAGTTTTAGCAGCGTTATTCAGGCATTATAATATTTGCTCTTCCAGATAGCGCCATTAAAGTTTTTACCTTTTGAAAAACCATAAAGAATGACCATTCCTCCCATGCCCGTAAAAATAAAGAAGGCTAAAAATAAATATTCACCAATTCCGGGATGGGGCGTTAACCAATGCATTGGGACGATGGACGTAAGAAGGACACTTAAAACCATAACCATAAAAACCAAGTTGTCTAGACTTTTATAGGGCCACATCAATAATTTCCGAAATGGGTGCAAGTCTCTTCCCCATTTGTGAATTAAGTAATAATAATCATTGCCCATGGGTGCAAAAAGCAATGGATCGTCCGCATTTTCTAGCTTTAATAGTTTTGCCGGTGCTACAATTTTGAAGTTTCTCAAAGTTATGTCGTGACTGTTTTCAAGGTGTCTTATTTCAGAAATGGCTTCTTCAGGAAAATCTCCTTTAAAATGATGAGAGCCTAGAAAACGTAAACGATAATTAATGCAGAGGCCTTTAATGTCGTCAATATGGAAAATTTGTTCGGAATGTAGTAAGTCAAAATTAAGATGATTTACAGCCTCTATATCATCTTCAGTTAAGGTAGAAACTATTTCCTTCCGCTTATTTTCATTTTCTGAAAATATTTTTTGCACTTCATCAATAATTGACTGCTCATCAATACGTTTGGTGCGATATTTTAAAAGCTGAATTTCTATATTCGTTCTGGAAAACATAGCGGTAGTTTTTTGGAGTATTAAATTTACATAGTTGTTTGAATAAAAGCAAGAATTAATTAAAGTTTCGTAAAACTTTAATTAATGCCACAGTAACTACCTTTAGCCTATAATTGGCGTTGTATTTGTTATATTTACATCCTCAAATAATACTTATATGAACTTCAAAAATGCATTTTTCATTATTTTTATAACATTTTTAGGTATTCAGGCTTCTGCTCAGAAATATCTTTCGTTAGATACTACTGAGGTAAAAAAAGAATGGGAGGGAAGCAATTTTACTTCCACCAAAACTTTTGCTGAAAATATAGAAGAAGCGCCACAGTTTTCAATCTTGATGAATATTTTAGAGCAGGATAAATTAAGACAAGCCCTGGAAAAGGAAGAAATGCTTACCATTTTTGCTATCACGGACTCTGCGTTTTTGGAACTTCCCAAAAAGAGTCGTGATTCTATTTTGGGCGACCCAGAACTTACAACTTCCATAGTAAAACACTTGTGCGTTCCCGGAAGGTTGGATAGTTATAGTTTAAAAGCTGCTATAAAAAAAAACAACGGCATCATCTTTTTAGCCACATTAGAAGGAGAGAAGCTGGGCGTTAAGGAAGTAAATGGACAACTAGAACTTATAGATTCTGAAAAGCGAACTGCCAAAATTGTTGCTTCAGACTTTAATCATAAAAACGGTTTTTTTCATATTGTGGAAGGACTTATTTTTCCGACCTCGGAAGAATAGTCGGTTTAAGTTAAATAAACCTTAAAGTCCGGAAATTGCGAAACCGCAGTTTCCGGACTTTCGTTTATATGAACATAAATATAAACTAAAAAACACATTATGAAGACTAAATTCTTAACAGCAGCATTATTCTCAATCGCCTTAGTGGCTGGAACTACATCTACTTTTGCACAGAGCAAAATGATGAAAAATGAAAAAACGGTGATGGTTGGCGGTGCCGAAATGTATCCAAGCAAAAACATTATTGAAAATGCGGTGAACTCAAAAGATCACACCACACTTGTTGCAGCGGTTAAAGCTGCAGGTTTGGTAGAAACTCTTCAAGGGGGTGGACCATTTACTGTTTTCGCACCAACAAACGAAGCTTTTGAAAAACTACCAAAAGGAACCGTAGAAACCTTATTGAAACCAGAAAACAAAACCAAACTGCAAACAATCCTAACCTATCACGTATTGTCTGGAAAGCACAGTGCTTCAGACATTATGAAGGATATTAAAAAAGGAAACGGAAAAGCATTGTACAAAACCGTTAGCGGTGGAACTTTAACAGCAATGATGAAAGGAAAAAAGGTGATGCTGATGGATGAAAATGGCGGTATGGCCGAAGTTACTATTGCAGATGTAAATCAATCTAATGGTGTAATTCACGTTATTAATAGCGTGGTCTTGCCAAAATAATATTGAAAACCTAAAACCAAAAAGACGGAAATCTATAAGATTTTCGTCTTTTTCTGTTTTTATATTATTCTAATTTTTTCGACTTTTTACTATAATTATGTGACCAGTAAAAAATTGCAGGACCGTACAAGAAATAAATAGAACCACCGATAGCGGTCGCCATCGCGGAGGAGCTGTTCATTATAAATGTAATCATGATGATTGAGATAAGAGGAATTGCGAACATTATAATGAGTTTGTTCATTTGTGATTTTGTATAAAAAATCTCAAATGTACTCAGGTTTAAATTTTCCCTAATTCTATAGGCTTTATAATAAAACAGAAAGAGTACAAAATTCAACGCAAAAGCAACAAAGCCATAATAAATCATTAAGTACGGTAGTTGGCTTTCTTCAATAACCAACCCCACATCAACATTAAAAAAGATACTTGTTAAAAAAAGAGACAGAAAGCGAAGTGGATAAACATAAAAAATTACAAGTGCAATAAAAAGGGTGTTCAAAAAAATGAAACCAGTTGAATTAAGAGTATAGACTTCAGAAAATCGAAGGTGTTCTTTCCAAATAATCACTAGAAAAAAAATGCTTAATAAAAATGCGGGAAGCGTCTTGGTAAAGGTTAAGAGATCGGTAAAGGAATTTGGATTGGTAAGATTAAATATCAGCAAAGTAATGGCAATTCCAAATACCGCATCCGTAAGGTTGTCCATCCTTGAAGGGTCAAGACCACGGTAGTTTATTCTTGAATCGTGCTTTCTATATTTGTTAAACTCACTTCTCATTGCTTTTAATATTTACCCATTGAATAAAACCATTGGGCTTAATTTTACCGCAAAGTAGCTCCAAACTCAGTTTCGAATTTTTGTTGTAGCTTCTTCATTATTTTATCAACCTGTTTATCGGTAAGGGTTTTTTCAGTATCCTGAATTGTGAAGTGCAAGGCGTAACTCTTTTTCCCATCAGGAAGGTTCTTACCTTTATATACATCAAATAAGGTTACAGATTTTAGAAACTTTTTATCTGTGCTCATTGCAGCATCTCTTAAAGCGCCGAAGCTAACTGAATCATCCAGCAATAAGGCGAAATCTCGCTCTACTGCTTGAAATTTAGCAATAGGTTTTAATTTGAAATTTTTCACCGGAATTTGTTTTAATACGGCCTCCCAATTGAAATCGGCGTAAAACACTTCGGCATCAATGTCTAATTCTTTTGAGATTTTGGACTTTACAATTCCAAATTCAACAATGATTTCTTTGTTTCTTTTAAAAGCAATTGCTTCAGAAAAGATGTCGTTTTCGGATGTTTCTTCCGTATAAGCATCAAGCCCCATTCGCTCCATTAAGATCGCGACGGTTCCTTTTCCGAAGAAAAAATTACTTCTTGAACCTGGCATTGTCCAGTTGCCTTCCGTCTTTAAACCAGTAATTAAAAGTGACAGGTGTTTTGATTCTGAACGTCCTCCAGGGAAATTGTGGTAGGTTTTACCGAATTCAAACAGTTTAAGATCGCTGTTTTTCCTATTGCTGTTAAATTCTATAGCTTCCAAGCCTGAAAATAACATGGATTGACGCATCACTGAAAGATCGTGGCTCAAAGGATTCATCATTTTTACATAGAAATTTTCCTTGATACTTTCGCTCAATTTACCGTATTCTGGAGTAGTGAGTGAGTTGTTCAGCATTTCATTAAAACCAAGTCCGGTCAGTTGAAGCGCAATTTTATTTTGTACCGCATAGTCTTCCCCGGGCAAAATAGATGCGATGGACGCATTTAGTTTTTGGGTAAATTCTATGTTGTTGTATCCGTAAACACGAAGAATTTCCTCAATGACATCAACATCTCGAGTAACGTCATTGCGATAGGCCGGAATGGTCATTCCAATACCGGTTTCGGTCACGTTGTTTATTCTCATTTCAAGCGCCATAAGGATGTCTTTAATGACTTCCATGGGGATTTCTTGACCTATCAGTTTATTCGCCTTTTCATAATTTAAAAACACTTGATGATCCTCAATTTTCTTTGGATAAAAGTCTATTAAATCACTTGTTATTTGTCCTTCAGTAATCTGAGCGATCATAATTGCGGCGCGGCGTAGTGCGTAATCTGCAATATTTGGATCAATTCCTCTTTCAAAGCGAAAAGAAGCATCGGTACTCAGTCCATGTCTTTTTGCTGTTTTACGAATACTTACAGGATTGAAATAGGCGCTTTCCAGAAAAATACTAGTGGTGTTTTCGGTAACTCCGCTATTTATTCCACCGAATACACCAGCAATACACATGGGCTTTTCGGCATCACAAATCATTAAATCTTCTTGGTGTAATTCACGTTCAACGCCATCAAGAGTGGTAAATTTTGTGCCGGTTGGCAAGGTTTTCACTTCAACGGTGCTTCCAGTAATTTTTGCTGCGTCAAATGCGTGAAGAGGTTGGCCAAGATCGTGGAGCACATAGTTGGTAACATCTACAATATTGTTTATTGGAGAAATACCAATTGATTTCAATCTGTTTTGAAGCCAATTAGGAGAAGGCTCTACTTTTATTCCACTGATTGTAATTCCACAATACCGCGGAGCCAATGAAAAATCTTCCACTTTGATTGCTACTTTTAAGGTACGGTTATCGACTCTAAAACTACTTGTAGAAGGGGTGTGAAGTTTCACTGAAATACCTTGTTGGAACAAGCCCGCTTTAAGATCGCGCGCCACACCCCAATGGCTCATAGCATCTGAACGGTTGGGCGTTAACCCGATTTCAAAAATTTTATCATTTTCAATCTCTAAAACTTCGGCCATCGGCGTTCCGGGCTTAAGTTTGGATTCCAAAACCATAATTCCGTCGTGCGACTCGCCAATGCCTAGTTCATCTTCAGCGCAGATCATGCCTTCGCTTACTTCGCCACGGATCTTGCCTTTATTGATTTTCCAAGGTTTATCTTCAGCATCATAAAGTGTAGTGCCAACGGTGGCTACCGGAACATTTTGACCTACGGCCACATTGGGTGCACCGCAGACTATTTGTATTGGCTCGCCGGTGCCAACATCAACCATGGTTACCTTAAGTCGGTCTGCATTGGTGTGTTGGACACATTCTAATACGTGACCAACCACAACGCCTTCTAAGCCGCCTTTTACTGATGAAAAATCTTCTAATCCTTCAATTTCGAGACCAAGGTCTGTTAGTAGTTCGCCAGTTTTTTCGGCGTTCCAAGGTAGATCGATGAATTGTTTAAGCCAGTTGTAGGAAATTGTCATAGGTATAGATTCTTAACAGGTGGCAAAGATAATATTCTATTGTTTATTGTTTAAGGTTTATTGTTGAATGTTTTTATTTGATGACGGATGACCGTTGTGCATAAAAATGTAGACACATTGGAGCTTGCCTAGGCTTGATTGCGTAAACTGGTTGTTTTACTACTTGAAAGTGTGTTGTTTGATTAGTAAACGACACCGAATCTTCTTATATTGACTTTATTACTTAATACATCAATTTATGAAGTTGCGTGTAACACTTTTAATGATTCTTTCATTTATGATGGCCTCTGCCCAAAATTTTACGGAAAAAGCGAAATTGCTTGTCAATGCCTCTAGCTTGGATCCACTTATTACTGCGTCGGGAGATAAGAAGTTGGTCCTGTTAGGGGAGGCGAGTCATGGTACTCATGAATATTATGTGTGGCGAGATATAATAAGTAGAAGACTTATTGAAGAACACAATTTTAACTTTGTTGCTGTTGAAGGTGACTTTGCCAGTCTTTATAAATTAAACCAATATGTGAAGAATCTGGATGGTGCTGAAAATTCCGCTAGGGAAGTTTTGATGAAACTCAACCGCTGGCCCACTTGGATGTGGGCAAATGAAGAAGTTGTCGTGCTTGCTGAATGGTTGCGGGAACATAACGATAATCTCCCCCAAGATAAGAAAGTAGGTTTTTATGGCATGGATGTTTATGACGAATGGGTTTCCAAAGAAATGGTTTTAGACGTACTAAAAAAAACAGATAACACAAGTTTTAAATACGCCAAAAAGCAATACAATTGTTTTAATCCGCATAAAGGAGAAAGCTGGCAATACGCCCATGCTGTAAAAGGCGGAAAACCAGATTGTGCTGCGGCCACAGAAAGAGTTGTTGAATATATTAGAAACAATCGGGAGGTTTTAAAGGAACTTTCGGATGACGCTTATTTTTATTTGCTTCAGAATGCTGTAGTGGTGCATAATGCGGAAGCGTTCTATCGGGAAAGTGTTGCTTCAAAAGATGCCGTTTCTTGGAATTCCAGAGTTTTTCATATGCGAGAAACGGTAGGAGATTTATTGGCGCTTTATGGCGAAAATTCCAAAGGAATAGTCTGGGCGCACAATACTCATATTGGTGACGCTTCATTTACCAGCATGCGAAACACAGGCGAAAAAAACATAGGGCAGCTGAAGCGGGAAAGCTTAGGGAAGGAAAATGTTTTTCTAGTTGGTTTTTCCAGTTATAAAGGAAAAGTGATTGCCGCATCCAGTTGGGGTGCTAAAATGGAAGAGATGACAATTCCGAAGGCCATCAAAAACAGCTTAGAAACTAAACTAAAAAACATTGGGCTAGATGCTTTCTATCTTATTTTTGATGAAGAAGACCGAAAGGAAGAAAATTTAGAAGCAATTGGCCATCGGGCGATAGGTGTTGTGTACAATCCTCAATTGGACCGACGGCAGTTTGTGCCCACCATTGTGCCGATGCGGTATGACGCGTTATTGTTTTTTAAGGAAACGAAGGCTTTACAACCTTTGCATAAGTAGAATAACATGGTTCTATAGACATTTTAATGGATAAAAATCATTTCGCCCTTTCAGAGCTTTGTATGTCCCGGGTTTTTCCTTCACCGGGCGTTGCCCGATTTTAAGATATTACCACCCTTTTAGGGCTAGTTTATCAATGTCCTTCAAATGTTAGAAGTTTAGAGCTATTCTTTAATTATCTTTTTGGTTTCGGTATATCCATTTTCATCTTTAATTTTTACGAAATAGATTCCTTCGCTTAAAGTTGAAATATCTACTTTGTCGGTCTTTTCAAGAGTTAATAGCAATTGACCAAGATTATTATAAATGGCTATTTCAGAAATAGATGATTTGGATTTAACATTTAGAACTTCATTAGTTGGATTTGGATAGATGCTGAAAAGATTTGTGGTGTTTTCTTCAAGCCCCAGAGGGCCGCGATTTTCGAACCAGAGTATTTCATCCATTAATCGTGTGGATGCGAGAACGTCCATTTTACCATCTCCATTATAGTCATCGGCAAACACACAGATGGCGGTATTTACTTGTGAAGATATTATCTGTTCTTCCCCAAAATTGCCTGAGCCAAGATTTTCGAACCACGCTATTTTATTGTCCCGATAGCTGGCGGATAGTACATCCAAATCGCCATCGCCATCCAAATCTTCTGCATATACTTCTTGTATTCCATCGGCGGTATTTGAAATAACATTCGCTGATCCAAAACTGCCCTGCCCATTTATATTTTCAAACCACAGTACTTCATCGGTGTCAAAAGCGGATGCAAGAATATCAACGTCGCCATCGTTGTCCAGATCACCAGCATAAACTGAAAATGAACCACTCACTTCAGTTGAGATTGTGAGTGTCTCACCAAAATTTCCATTTGTATTTTTATACCACATCAAAACATCATCAGTCCAAGAAGCGGCGACTAAATCCATATCTCCATCATTATCTATATCTGCGCTTGTTATTCCTTCTATGCTGCCTATGAGGTTATCTAAAATTTGAGGAGGGCCAAAACTTCCATTCCCGTCTATATTTTCATACCATAATATACCATTTGAATGGCCAGAAATAAGATCAATATCTCCATCAGCATCAATATCGAGCGGAACGGTGGTAATAGGATTATCAGAAATCGGACTGAACATGTGAGCGGTAAAAGTAGTTCCCAAACCATCCATATTTTCAAACCAACCTACGGTACGGTCGCCATTAGATTCGGAAATTACATCCATATCCCCATCCCCATCTATGTCTGCTGCATTAATAGATATGGGATCGTTTAATTCCGAAATAATTATTGGGGCCGAAAAGTTTCCTTCTCCGTCCAAATTTTCCTGCCAAATTATTTTATTTGCAAATGATGCTACGGAAAGTATGTCTTTGTCGCCATCCCCATCAATATCTTCTGAATATATTGTATAAGGACCATTAACACCGTTTATTTCAGCTACAATTTGCTGGGATCCAAAATCACCCTGCCCATTGGTGTTTAGATAATATGCTATTTTATCATCTGTTGAAGATGCGGAAAGTATGTCAAGGTCACCGTCATTGTCCAAATCACTGAATTCAATATCTTTAATACCAATAGCCTGATCCGTTATTTCTTCTGTCGGACCAAAATTGCCAAAACCGTCATTTTTGTAAAAAAGTATTTTGTTTCGATTACTTATTACATCTTGGTCCCCATCTCCATCTAAATCTGCCGTATATACTTTATCTGGATTTTGAACATTGGAACTTATTAAATTTTGGGGTCCAAAATTGCCCTGTCCATTCAAATTTTCAAACCATATAATCTTTGGGTCTATAAAAGAAGAAGTTGCAACCACATCTATATCGCCATCGCCATCAATATCTGCAGTTGAAATACCACTTGGGCTAGATACGTCTGTTGTGATTATTTGTTTTGAACCAAAATCCCCTTGCCCGTTGGTGTTTTCAAACCAAGAAATATCATCGTTTACATAGTCTGGTGCGACAACGTCCATGTCACCATCACCATCAATATCCTGAACCGCAATAACCCGATAATTACCACTGGTGGCAATAGTGTGCTCCGTTCCAAAATTGGCTTGGCCGTCCATATTTTCAAACCATGCAATACTGCTATTTGTACCGTCATTGGCCACTACATCAAGATCGCCATCGCCATCCATATCTTTGGCATATATTATAGCCACATTTATATTTAAAGGGCTCACGGCCTGTGGCTGCGCAAAGTTGCCAAGTCCATTTGTGTTTTCATACCAGGTTATGCCATTGCCAAATGTGGCATTGATCAAATCCTGATCTCCATCGTTATCCATATCTATGGCGATAATTTGTCTTGTGCCATTAGCATTTTCCGTTATAATTTGTTGCGGACCAAAATTTCCATTAATGTTTTCGTACCAAGCGATTTTGGAGTCGTGTACTGAGGAAGAAATTATGTCCATATCACCATCGCCATCAAGGTCTGCGGCGAAGACGGAATTTGCACCGTTAGTCCCGCCAGTATCGTCCACAACAATATGTGGCTGAAAATCTATTTGGGCGTTAATTGATAAAGAAATGGATATTGCGGAAAGGAAAAGTAGTCTTATTTTCATTTGAAATGTTTAGAAGTTTGCAAAGTAATTTTTTCTTACAATATATTCAAATGATAAAAGTCATTTCCTTAAATTTCGAAAGCGTTGAAGAAGCGTAGGATGCGAATAATGTGCAAAAACATAAAACGGATGCGGAGTGAGGTCGCTCAAACTGTTTTTTGTAAGCTTTTTTAAACCTGAAATTAAAGGTGGCGCAGCATAGGTATTTTTCGCATAATTATCTGCTTGGTATTCAAATTTTCGGCTTAGGTAATTCATCAATAATCCTGTGATTCCAGAAATTGGACTATAAAGCACGCCGAAGGCTATTAACCCAATATGAAATGAAGGTTTTGAAACGTGTAACGCTTCAGACATTAACGGATTCCCAATAAATAATGATAGTAGCCAAAGCGTAAACCCAGTGGTTACAATAGCGGCAAAAAGGGTTATGATAATATGGTTGCGTTTGTAATGACCAACTTCGTGCGCGAGAACAGCCACTATTTCCTCTTCGTTTAAATCATTTATAAGTGTATCGTAAAGCGTCACCCGTTTTTCACTGCCGAAGCCTGAGAAATAAGCATTGGCTTTGGTACTGCGTTTACTGCCATCTATTACAAAAATTTTATCGAGGGTGAAACCTACTTTCGAAGCATAGGTTTCAATTTGTGAACGTAGCGATCCGTCTTCCAGCGGAGTTTGTTTGTTGAATAATGGGAGGATAAAGCGTGCGTAAAAAAGATTCATTAAAACGGTAAAAACGGTAATAATTCCCCAAGCGTAGAGCCAGAAGTTTTTGCCCGTAGTTTCATAAAACCAGATGATGGCACCCAAAAGAACTCCGCCAATAACCGCACCCATCAACCAGCCTTTAAGTTTATCCAGGAAGAAGGTTTTTCGAGCTGTCTTGTTGAAACCATATTTTTCTTCGATTACGAACGTGCTGTAATAACTAAAAGGTGTGCTAAGTATATCGCTCGCTATCATTATTATTCCGAAGAAAACCAAGGCGATGATTATTTCATGGTTTGAAACCGATCGCGCTAATTCATCTACAAAAGCAAACCCATCAAAAAAGAAAAATAGGAGGGTGGCAATAAGTGATATAGCTGAGGTAAGTATGCCGAATTTATAACGTTCCTTTTTATAAGCTTGCGATTTTTTATACTCTTCTTCGTCAAAAACATTTTGTAATTCTGCCGGAAGCGTGTCGTTAAAATATTTTGCGTTTAGATAATCCAGTACTTGGTCAATTATAAAACTGACGATTAGGATTGCTATAATTATGTAGAAAAGAGTTTCTGGTTTCAAGTTTCTTGTTTTTACCCCCAGCCCCTAAAGGGGTGCAAAGACAATTCTCTTTTGGGTTTGGGTGTTTTAGTTTATGTTAAATATTTTTCTGGTTTTTTCCCAGCTTCTATTAATGAGTACGGTCTGCTCCCTTTAGGATTGGGGTATTTTTTGAGACTCCGTTTTTTTGACTGCAAACTGCAACTGAATACTAAAACCCACGCTGTCTTTTCGCTTCAAAAACAAGAATTCCTGCTGCTACTGATACATTTATACTATCTATTTCGCCTTGCATTGGGATGATGATGTTTTGGGTGCTGTTTTTAAGCCATTCTTCTGAAAGACCCGTGGCTTCGGTGCCAACGACTATAGCGGTGCTTTCTTTGAAATCTATTGTATCGTAATTTACAGCTGCTTGTAGAGCGGCGCAGTAAATGTTGATATTGTTTTGTTTTAAGAACGAAATTATTTCTGAAGTACTTCCCGTGGCAATCGTATTGGTAAACAGACAACCCACACTACTACGGATGATGTTTGGATTGTATAAATCTGTTTTTGGATTTGCGATTATTACGGCATCTACATTTGCTGCATCGGCGGTTCGAAGGAGCGCGCCAATGTTTCCTGGTTTTTCGGGAGCTTCAGCAATTAGAATTAAAGAGTTTGTGGTTTGTGGTTTATAGTTTAACAGACTTAAATCTTTTGTATGAGCCACCGCTAAAATTCCTTCGGTAGAACTTCGGTAGGCTAACTTTTCATAGATTTCAGAAGTGATTTCTATAAGCTCTGTTTCATTGTTGCAAGATTCTTTCAGTTTAAAAACGTCTTCTTCGGAAATAATTTCTGGACAGAAAAGAAGTGTTTTCAAAGCATACCCACCTTTCAGCGCTAATGAAATTTCGCGCAATCCCTCAATAACAAAAAGATTGGTTTTGCGACGCTCGCGCGATTTCTCCTGAAGTAGAATAATCTGTTTTATCAGTGGGTTCTGAAGGCTGGTAATGTTTTTTTGCATGCTGTTTGTAAAAATTTTTTCGCAAACCTGCCATCTGGCAGGCAAGGACGCTAGGATGCAAAGGTAAACATATCAAGAGTATAATTAAGATTTTTCTGAAATCTGACCTTCAGTATTTCTTAAGAAAATATTCTTAGCGTCTTTGCGTCTTCGCTAAAACAGTATTATTAAGCTACAAATTTCTATAAGCCGTTCCCAAATTTATGCGAAGCCCAAAACTGAGATTGAAGTAATTTACGCCGTTAAAGGTGTCTTTTAATTCAGAAGGTGTATCGATATTCATAAAATCATGACGTAGTTCTGGCGTAAAATAAACACCTAAATAAGTTGTTAATCGATAGCTGACTTCTGGGTTTAGCCAAACTGCCGTGGCGGTATCTTTAAAACCATGGTTATTGTATCTTGAAGCACCTACACCAACTCCAATGCTAACATCGAAATTTTTAAGGTGTTTTTCGTAACCCGCAATAGCTCCAACAACTGTATTGGTGGTACTGTAGTAATTTCCTAATAATTCAGGATTGTTTACGTCACCATTAAAAAAGCTGAAATATGGGCCAATATAAAATCCTTTATACGCATTCACCTTGAAGGAAATACGTGCTCCAAGTTTTAGATCCATTCCGTTGTTTACAAAGTTATCTCCAAATGATACCGGAAAGTAAGGGCCTATAACGATGCTACCTACATCTTTGCCAGGTTTTATTGAGTCTTGTGAGGTTTCAATTATTGGGTTTTCTGATTTATTGGATTCTTGGGCAATTGCGGATGCGGAAATTACAAGAGCAATACTGAAAATTTTAAAATTCGAAAACATACGTATTATCGGTGTTTGTTAGTGGAATAGCGATGGTTTGCTCCGGCTCATTATTTAGAATATACTTTAATAAAACAGTGGAGCCTAACTGACTGTTGAAGGTGTTTTGGAAGTTTGAAGTGTTTATATCCAGCTGTTGATAGTAGTCGTCATTTACAAAACAATCTTCGGGATTGTTATGGTTGAGATCTATTTCACAAATAGCGCTTTGGTATTCTATTTTATAGGCTACCGCGTTGTTATCGCCAGGAGTATTATTAAATAAAATGGTAAGTCGGGCAGCCTTATTGAGTTGTATTTTACCTAAATTATAGGTGCTTGCATTCCGGTCTCTTGAATCTTTAAAATATTGTTTACCGGAATAATCCGGGTTTTCCGTTAAGTCATAACTATAACCACCATCATAATAATAAATATTGGTTTTTATGTTTACGCCTATTTCTAATCGATAATAATTCTCTGCTTCCAATGATGTAAATTCAAAATTGCCATTAGCATCTGTGAGTGTTTCACCGAAAATTTCACTGTATGCATGGCTGCGAATAGGAATATTGGGAATTGGATTGTTTTCACCATCAACAACGCTTCCTTTAATCAAAATACGATGATCGTCCATAACCCGTATATCACAAGATTGAAATAGCAAAAGAATCCCCAATAAAAGCAATTGGGATGTATATAATTTTCTCATAAATAGCCTTTTTTAAACGAAACAAGAGTACTGAAAAATCCGTATGTCGCCAACTGAAAATCGCATTATTTAAGTTTTTATTAACAATTCTAAAATTTTAACTAAATTGCATGAAAACTATTAATTATGAAAAGATTTTTACTCTTTTTCGTTTTTAGCATAATTTCTCTTTCAAGTCATTCCCAGATTATTGTAAACCCTGAGCCTGATCCCTTAATGGTTTGTGATGAGGATAATGATGGTTTTGCACAGTTTATTCTTCACGATGCAGATGATGATATCACACTTGGAAATCCTACAATAACGGTAACCTATCATTTAACGCTGGTTGATGCAATGGAGATGGAGAATGAAGTTTTAGATCCTTATATTAATTTCAATCCATATAATGATGAGGTTTACGCCAGAGCCGAAAACAGTGATGGTGAATTCGCTGTTGTTGTATTAGCATTGGAAGTGCTAATGAGTCCAACCCCAACGGAACCTACACCGCTGGAAGTCTGCGATGAGGATAATGATGGTTTTGCGAGTTTTGTATTAACACAGAAAGATTCTGAAATAGGTAATGATGACCCGAATCTTTCTTTTACCTATCACGAAACCCTTGTTGATGCGTTATTAGGAAGCTTGCCTCTGATAAGTCCTTACGAAAATATAGTTCCATTTTCGCAAACCATTTATGTGCGGGTTTCAAATGATCTAACGGATTGTTTCGCTGTTGTTGAATTAGAATTGATTGTAAACGAAAGCCCACCAATAAGCGAACCAGATGATTTATTTATAAATGAAGGCGACGGTGATGGCTTTGCAATTTTTGATCTTACCGTGAATATTCCTGTGATTCTCTTCGGTTTAAATCCTTCAGACTATAATGTCTATTTCTATGAAAACGAGGAGGATGCGCAGAATAATGAATTCGTCATAGCAAATCCTGCGGCATATCAAAACATTACAAACCCACAGACAATATATGTTCGGGTGGAAAATTATGATACGAGTTGTTTTGTAATAGCTTCTTTTGAAATAGAAACAGATCAGACTATTTCGGTGGCTGCTTTTGCTTTGGAAAATTTAAGCATCTCCCCAAATCCAACTTCCGAAAGTTTTGCAGTTCAATCCTCACAATTGGTTTCAGAAACAACAATTTCAATTTATGATATTCAAGGAAAACTATTGTCTTCTGAAAAAATACTTCCGCAAAACGGAATGCTAACGATGAATGTTTCTACTTTGGAAAGCGGGGTATATTTTGTGAAGATTGCTTCGGAAGGAAATTCAGCGATTAAAAAATTGGTAAAAAACTAAATCAAACCGACAAAACTACCAACTATCGTCTACCGACTACCGACTAATTATTCACAAACCTTTCTAAAAATCTTCTCCAAATCGAGGAGCTTTTCTACTTTTAAAAAACTAAAATCAACTATAATGAAACGACTGCTTTCTATATGTACCCTTCTGCTTTTACTTTCTGCCTGTAAGAACGATAAAAAAGACAACTCCGAAAATTCAACGATTGATCCGCGTGTAGAGGCATTAGAGGCCGATTCTGTAAAAACAACTATTAATGAAAATAAAGAAGTTCAGGTAAAAAAAACCAAGGTGTTTCCAGCAGAACTTCAAGCTGTTTTTACGGCTCACGGCGGACTAAGCCATTGGAAACAGATGAACAATCTCTGTTTTGAGATGAAGGGAAAGAATGGTGTTGAAATCCACACCGTTTCCTTGCTGGATAGAAAATCGAAAATAGAATCCAAAGACTGGTCCATAGGTTATGATGGTAAAAAAGTATGGCTTCTACGGCACGATGTAGGTTATAAAGGCGATCCAGTATTTTACCATAACTTGATGTTTTATTTTTATGCAATGCCTTTCGTAATTGCAGATCCGGGAACTAATTATACAGCCCTAAAACCTACCGAATTGGACGGTAAAATGTACGATGCTTATAAAATTTCATATAATGATGGCGTAGGAGATTCCTCCAAAGATGAATACAAACTATACTTCGACCCAGAAACCAATAAAATGGCTTGGTTGGCATACACGGTAACGTTTAAGGATCAAAAGAAAAGCACCGATTGGCACTTTATTAAATACGATAAATGGCAAGATGTAAACGGACTTCTATTACCAGAAAAACTTTCTTGGTACACTGTTGAAAATGACAAGCCGAAGAAAAAGGAAATGGACATAAAGTTTGATAACATAGCTGCAACCGAAACCTTACTGGATCCTTCTGTTTTTGTGAAACCAGCGGAAGGTAGGTATGTGGATTAGATATTAAACTTGAGTGGTGAGTGGTGAAAATTTCACAACGTTAAGTGAGTTAACAAATCACTCTTTCCTATAAATCGATTCAAATTTTTATTAAAAGTAATTTAAACACCAAATCCAAGATGGCGGAGTGTCCCGATTTTTCATCGGGATGTACCGAAGCCCAGTTTCACAGCGTTTTACCCCAACCCTAAAGGGAGTTTAAAATTTTGCTGTTATTTTGTCTTTCCTCTTTAGGGGGCAGGGGGCGTGCCATATCACAGTGGTCTTTCCTCAAAATAATTAACCACTAGCGCCACCATATAGTTATAGCTCATAATACCAGCGCTTTGATTATTCGCTTTTAGGAAATTATCCCAAAACACCTTTGAAAAAGTCTCGAACGGGTTTTCATAGCTTTCCCAGAAATCACGCATCTCCTTATAACTGGCCAAGATTCCAGGGTTTATTTTCTTTAAGAGTCTATAGTATTCCTCTTCGTCATTTCGGGCTACTTCGTTTATTAAATAACGCAGCGTAAAAATATATCCTGCATATTGGATATAAAGATCGTCGTTGTGAAGGGTGGCTAAAGTAGCGATAAAGTTGGCTTCGTTTTCTGCGGCATATCCTATTTGGTGCGCTTCTTCGTGACATGCAACTACCGGAAATTTATAGGTTTTGATGAGGTTGTTAACCTGCCCTTCCCCCGAAAATGGATTGAGATATCCGCTATATCCCATATAGGTTAAGCCCAAGCTCCAGCCACTTTTTTTGATACTCCGCGGGGAATAGGCGAGTTGTGGAAATTCATTTTCAAGATTCTTATATCCATTTAAGCTTTTTCTAAACATTTCTTTCTGACTGAATGGCAAATCAATTTTCGTTGAATCTGCATAGCCCAATTCACGATGCATCGCGTTGCTCTTTTCTATAAATCGGTTTGTAGTGGAGAGCAATTCTTCATAAGTATAATCGCTTTCCAGTTGTAGGGATTTATGAAGAGGTACTCTATAATAATTAAAAGCCCAAAGAATGTGAAACATAAAATAAACCACAGAAACTGCTGCGAGAATATCTACAAATACTCGAAAGGGCTCAAAACGAAGTCGGTAAAAATTCTTATAAATCCATCGAATAGTAACCAAAGCAATCAAAAGATAAAAGAGGTCTCCTACGGAAAATGGCACCCAACCAAAGATATAGCGTGATACTTTGGAAAGCATGGGATAAAAGCCCAAGCTGTAATGTCTCTCCACAAATTCTGGAAAATTTTTTAGGATCTGGAGGAAAATCCACTGTATCGGAAGCAGTAACGCAAGAATAAGCGCAGTTCGTCTTTGCATAAATCAAACTTACAAAGGAATTCTTTCTCTTCATAATTTTTATAGCGATTGAAAAAAGTTAATTTTGTGGGAATGTGCCGCGAATACACGAATGTTAGCTTTTTGCTGGTGCAAAAAGCTTAGACGTAAATAAATGACCACGCATCCGTTTGCCGGATATTTGTGTATTCGTGGTGAAAAAAATAATTATCACAAAATATAAATTATATGAACGAAGAAATTAGAAATCTTGAACCCAAAGCCCTTTGGAACAAATTTGCAGATTTAAACGCAGTGCCGCGTCCTTCAAAAAAAGAGGAACGTGTAATTGCCTTTATGAAAGACTTTGGGAAAAACCTTGGCTTGGAGACTATGGAAGATGAAGTTGGGAATGTGATCATCCGTAAACCAGCTTCCAACGGAATGGAAGACCGAAAAATGATCGTGCTTCAAAGCCATCTAGATATGGTTCATCAAAAAAACAACGATACCAATTTCGATTTCGATAAACAAGGAATTGAAATGCATGTTGATGGAGATTGGGTTCGTGCAAAAGGAACTACTCTTGGTGCGGACAATGGGCTTGGAGTTGCAACAATTATGGCAATTCTTGAAAGTGATACAATTGTTCATCCAGCAATTGAAGCACTTTTTACCATAGATGAAGAAACCGGAATGACTGGTGCCAAAGGATTAAAAGGTGGCCTTTTAAAAGGAGATATCCTTTTAAACTTAGATACCGAAGAAGATGACGAAATAGGCGTTGGTTGTGCTGGTGGCGTAGATGTTACTGCAACCGGAACCTATATAGAAGAAGATGCGCCAAAAAATGCTACAGCTTATACGCTAACGGTTAATGGTCTTAACGGTGGCCACAGTGGAATGGACATTATAAAAGGTTTGGGGAACGCCAATAAGTTGATGAACCGTGTGCTTTTTGCTACAAAGGATTTTATGCAATTGGCAAAACTTGAAGGCGGAAGTCTTCGGAATGCTATTCCGAGAGAAAGTGTTGCTCAAGTTTTAGTTTCTTCTGAAGAAGAGTTTAAAACAGCATTTGAAAAAATCAAGAAAGCCATTACTTCAGAATATAAGTCTTTGGAAGAAAACCTTTCAATTACAGCTGAAAAGAGCGACGAGAGTTCTAATAAGGTTATGTCTAAAAGTGAGCAAAGCGTATTTTTAAACGCAATGAATGCGGCTCATAATGGTGTTTACAGAATGAGTCCAGATATTGAGGATTTGGTAGAAACTTCAAATAACATCGCGAAAGTCTCGGTTGCTAACGGAAAAATTAAGGTCGAATGTTTAACTCGTAGCTCTGTGGAATCTTCAAAAGATGTTCTTGCAGATGCGCTGACTTCTACTTTTGAGCTTGCGGGCTACGATGTAAAACTGGATGGCGATTATCCAGGGTGGGCACCGAATATGGACAGCGCAATTTTAAAAGTTTTGGATAGTTTATATCAAAAGATGAACGGTGAAAAAGCTGAGGTAGCTGCCTGTCACGCAGGTTTGGAATGTGGAATATTAGGCCAGAATTATCCTGATATGGATATGATCTCTTTTGGACCAACCATTAGAGGAGCGCATTCTCCTGATGAGCGAGCAAGCATTTCTTCAGCAAAAAAATACTGGGACTTCGTAATGGAGATCTTGAAGAATATTCCGAAGAAATAGAGGAAAGGAGATAGAATAAAGAGGAAAGAATAAAGAGAAAAGAGGAATAATCTTTTTTCGTCCTGTTTTAAATATAAAAAGAGGAACTAGTTTTTAAACTGTTTCCTCTTTTTATATCTAAGAAATACTGAAACTATTCTACGATCTCAACAATTTCAAGTTGGAAAATCAATTCAGAATCTGGAGGAATAACTCCAGGAATTCCTCTTTTTCCGTAAGCTAAATGAGATGGAATAAAGATAGTTGCCTTATCGCCAACTTTCATATTCAATAAACCTTCGCGGAAACCAGGAATCAGTTGTGCATCCTTGCTGTAGTCCGTTGGTACAGGAACATATTGTTTTGCAGCTTTACGCATTTCATCAACGATTTCAAATTTTTCTGCGTTTGCCAAAATGTTTGAATCAAATAGGTGTCCATCAGCCAGGTACCCAGCATAGTTCATCAAAATCTTATCGCCTTCTTTTGGTTGTGGGCCATCACCTTTTTCATTAAAATAAATTTTAACTCCGGAGGGAAGTGAATCCGCTTTAGCCTCCATAGCATTAAGCTCTTTGGCTTGTGCTGCTGCCACGTCCTTTATACGGTCTTCTTTTTCTTTCTTGTCTTTTTCAAGCTTGCCCATCTCTTCTGTGAAATATGGAACCTTAACATCGCCTTTATTAATAATGTTTACTTTTTCAATAATAACAGGTTCTTTTGGCTTATCGCCTGGTTTTTCGGTTTCCATGTTTCCGATAGCATCAACAACGTCTTGTCCCTTAACGATTTCGCCAAAGATAGTGTGACGACCATCCAACCAAGGTGTTTCTTTTAAAGTGATAAAGAATTGACTTCCATTAGTACCTGGTCCTGAATTTGCCATTGCTAAAAGTCCTTTCTTGTCAAAACGAATGGTATCGGTTACTTCATCTGGAAATGCATATCCTGGATTTCCAGTTCCATCACCTTTTGGGTCTCCACCTTGAATCATAAAATCTTTGATTATACGGTGAAAGCTAAGTCCGTCATAAAAACGTTTGCCTTTATAAATTGAATCTACCATTCCGTTGGTGCCTTCTGCCAATGCAACGAAATTTGAAACTGTAAGTGGCGCACTGTCATTTTTCAATTTAGCAACGAAAGTTCCTTTGTTGGTAATAAATTCAGCATAAACGCCGTCTTCTTTTAAGTCTGGATATTTTTCCTGACAAGACGCCAGTGCAAGCGTAAGAAATAAAAATAAAACTGTTAGTTTTTCCATCTTTTGTTTAATTAATTTTAATTTGATTGTTCTATTGAATGTAAAGTTATTGTGCTCTGCACAGGAATATTGGTGCCGAGTTTTTCTTCAATTCCATAATAGCCAAAGGCCTTATAGGAAGGAAGGAGGAAGGTCACTGTTTCACCTTCCTTCATAAGTTTTATACCTTCGCGAATTCCAGAAATAAGCTCTTGGTTGCTCTGATCTACCTTATATTGTTGTAAGCCATTTTCTTTTTCTGAAAGAATCACATCTCCGTTGAGATCTTTGATGTTGTAAGTAAATTTCACCAAATCGCCTAAATTGGGTGTTTCTGTAGTTGTGGTATTGCGTTTGTTGTAGAAGTACCAAAACCCATTTTTAGAAGCAATATATTGGTTGGTGGAATCTTTTGCTATTAGTTTTTCGATATAACTTTTTTCTTCGTCATAGATTTTTTTGTTCCGATCTGCAGACTCCTTTATAAAAGTCCCTGAGTTGCTTTGCAATGGATGCCTGGCATCCGGACTTTTACAGGAAACAATTAAAAACGGAAATAGTAAGATGTAAAACAGCCTATTAAGCATGTGTAAGTTCATTTTTATAACGTGGCAAGATACTAATAAATTCGCTTATTGTTTTGTTAAGAGATTGCGAACTTTTTCCACCGGCTGCATTCGTATGGCCGCCGCCGCTATAATGATTGCGAGCAAAATCATTCACAGAAAAATCTCCTTTACTTCTTAAAGATATTTTTACAATGCTTTCCTGCTTGTTTTCAATAAAAATAACAGCAAAAACAACGCCTTTCACTGAAAGCGCATAATTTACAAAACCTTCCGTGTCACCTTTTTTGAAGTTGTTTTTGTCCAGTTCTTTTTGGGTCAAGGTAATATAAGCCGTGTGAAGTTCTGGCAAAATATTTAGATTGTTTAGCGCTATGCCAAGCAACTTCATGCGTTCTGGACTGTTGTTGTCGTAAACATTTTGATTTATAATGGCGCTTTCTGCACCAGCCTCTATCAATTTTGCTGCAACGCGATGGGTTGTTGGAGAGGATGTCGAAAAACGAAATGAACCCGTATCGGTCATTATACCAGTATAAAGATTAACAGCTATTTCTTTGGAAAGTTTTTCAGCTTCCCCTAAAGCATCCATAAAATGAAAAACCATTTCGGAAGTGGAACTCATTTTCACATCGCTATAGGTTGCAACTGCATAATCTGCCGGTTGTTGGTGATGGTCTATCATCACAAATTTAGCGGTACAATTCTCCAAGACTTTCTGAAGATCTCCAACTCTGTCCAAGCTATTAAAGTCCAAGGTGAAAACTAAATCTGCAGCATCAATTAGTTCGCTACTTTTTTCAATTTCCTTTTCATAAATAACAATATCGTCAACGCCGGGCATCCATTTTAGAAATAGTGGAAAATCATTGGGCATTACTACTGTTGTTTTATGTCCTAAACTTTTCAGAAAAAAGGATAGTCCCAAACAAGATCCTAGGGCGTCTCCATCAGGATTTTTGTGACCAATAATCGCCACGTTTTGTGGAGAAGAAAGCAGGCCTTTGACAATTTCAGTAGTTTCTTTATTCATAGGGCGCGAAGTTACAACAATGCTCCTAAACACCAAAGCAGAATATTTGGGGCAACGAATTTAAAAAAGGAATGCTTTAACTGCGTGAATTTGAATTAGAAGAAGTAGTTACAAAGTTAGAAAGTAATATTGGAATATTACTTTTTATGCAGTTATGTTCTTTTATGAAGAGAAAACAGATAACTTTTGAATGTTGTAAATATAATACCTATTTTTGCCGAAATTTTAAAAATACCATGAGAACAGACAGAACATTCACAATGTTAAAGCCAGATGCGGTTGAAAAAGGACACATCGGCGCCATTCTTGAAAAAATAAATGCTTCAGGTTTTAGAATCGTTGCAATGAAACTTACCCACATGACCACAAATGATGCGAAAACATTCTATGAGGTTCACAGTGAACGTCCATTTTATGGCGAATTGGTAGAATATATGACACGCGGTCCAATCGTTGCAGCCATTCTTGAAAAGGATAATGCTGTGGAGGATTTTCGTACTTTAATTGGAGCTACCAACCCAGCTGATGCTGCTGATGGTACCATCCGTAAATTATACGCCGCTTCTATAGGCGAAAACGCCGTTCACGGAAGTGATAGCGATGAAAATGCGGCTATTGAAGGTGCTTTTCATTTTGCAGGTCGCGAAAAGTTTTAAAAGCCCCATAACCCGCTAAGGGGATACAGTTGACTAGGGAATATTATAATTGAAAACGCCTTCCATTTTGGAGGGCGTTTTTTTATAGAAATTCTTTGTATTTGATAAAACCAAACACCTCGATTATTTTTTCGTTGGGCTTTATTCGTTAAACGATTGTATAGCCTTTAAAAATTAAATCCCTGATATTTTTGTCTTCAAAATATATGGATTTTCGCTGTTTATAAGGTAGCGAATTTAAGGCTTTTCTTGAGTTGAGGAGATCCTTTTTAAATTTCCTCGAAGCATAAGGTTTGTATTCCGCAATATATTCAACTTGATCGGCCAATTTGAATAAAAAACTTTTAAGGATTTTGATTTTCATATTTTGCAATCCTTTCTTTCATAACATTGTCCAATTCTTCTAAAGAAATAAACTCGGCCGTACCGTTGTCAATTGTTTCAAGTTCTTTTGAAAGATATTGTTTGTTGGCATTATTTTCATCAATAACTTTTAACTCATTGGGGCTAAACTGTTGTAATAATTGAAGGACCTTGTCGTAAATTTCATTATTTATTTCAAGTTTAAGGGTTTTCATTATGATATGTTTTATTTCAAATTTATGACTTTTTGGAACATCTTCTTCTCCAGAGGATGTTTTTACCCTTTGATTAATTTTTTTGTCGCCACCATTTTTTCATCTTTCATAAGCCGCACAAAATAAATCCCTTCGGAAATGTTTGGGAGGGAAATACTGTTGTTTTCCTTTAAATCATTTTCAGAAAAAATTATCTTTCCCGTGATATCAACAATTTCCAGTAAAAGTTCTTCAGTGTTTGTAGAATTGATTTTAAGGTTGAATTTGCCGTTTGTTGAAGGGTTTGGGTAGATTGTAAAAGCCCTGTTAGTATTGAAATCTTCGATGCTTGCGGTGTCATAAGGTGTTTTTAAAATAAAGCGACCTATAAGTGCATAGCCAATATTTTCTGTGGGGAAAATGATCTCTGCGTAACTAGTATCGTTTGCGTGACAATTGGCCGCATTTGTTTCTTCATTCAGACTAAAATCCCAGTTTTCGCCGCCATTACTGGTTTTTACTATCCAGACATTACAACAGTCACAAAGCATTGCAGCCGAATTAAGAGAGAATCCAGTATTGTCGTCACGAAAAAACAAATCGGCATTCCCTAATGACCCAATAGCATCATCGATATAATAAACTGTCCAATCCGTATTATTACCAGTTTTAAGAAGTTGGCTGGCGGAACGGGAAAAATAGTCATTATCTGTATATCCATTTAACAGATACACGTAATTGTCCGTAATTGAAATTGAAAATAAATCGTATGCATTAGGAATAATAAGCTGTTCCCAATTAGCACCGCCATTTTCCGTGTAGAAAAGCACTCCATTATTTCCAGCAATATAACCTATGTTTTCATCTTTGAATTTCACACTGTTTAAAGCTTCAGAAGTCACGGAATTGTTTAATGTCCAGGAATTTCCATTGTCCGTACTATGTAAAATTGTGCCATTATTTCCAACTGCCCAAATGCTGCTTGCTGCATTTATTGCAATCGAAATAAGAGCTTCGGAAGTGCCAGACGTTAATTCTGACCATGATTGCCCCGCATTGGAGGTCTTAAGGATTTTCCCTTCCTTACCTACGGCATAACCTTTTTCAATGCCATCAAAAACTAGGTCGAGAAAATATACACTAACGCCGCTTTCAAAACTTGTCCAAGTTTCACCACCATCTTCGGTTTTATAGAAAATACCAGAATCGGAAACTACGTGTACAATATTTTCATCAATTGTATAAATGGCACCGTGTGAGTTATCGGTAATTTCAATAGGTAGATAACCCCAGCTTTCTTGTGAAAATCCAAAATTACAGAATAGGTAGATGGAAATTAGTAGCAGTGCTTTCATATCGAGTGGCTTTACGACAGAAAGGTATTGTTTTTACGGAGAACATGCAAAATAATTTCCGAGTCATCTCTTTGGAGATCAGAGGGCTTACCGCAAAACTAATTTCTGGATCAATGTCTTGCCCAATTCCTCATTGAGTAAATTGACTATTTTCTCCTTCCCATAACTGAGCTCTTCCCGCAAAACTGATGAAGAAAGCTGCACATAAAGTGTTTCACGATCCAGTTTTATATCGGTTGTATATTTTGAAATAGCTACACCCATAACCGTATCCCAAGCTTCTTTGGCATTTACTTTATTCAAGCCTTTCTCAAGCCTGTTGGCGCCAATAAATTCCTGTAAAGCATCGCCAATAGATATGTTTTCGGAGTGTCGTTTTGCCATTTTTTTTTAAAAGTTTAAAGGTTTAGAAGTTTATGAGTTTAGAAGTTTAGTTTGATTTTTTTAGGCAACCTGCAACCTGCAACCTGCAACCTGCAACCTGCAACCATTTTATTCTCCAAAATCGAATTTTTCAAAAGTGGAGTATGTATAAATCTTGTTATCTCTGTTTTTTACCACCAGGGTGCTGTCTTTCGCTTCAATCACGGTTTCTTTCCATTCATCGAAAGGAGTTTTGTAATACATCCGCAAGCTGTCCGCTTCAATTTTTAATGTGAAGTTCTCTGAAACACCGTTTGTTCTAAAGCTACCGTCAAGTTTTGGTGAAACCTTGGTGCGGATACCGCTGTCGCCTTTCACTTCAATATAATCAACAATGGTATTGGCTCTAAAATCTTTCTTTTTGCCACTTGGCATTTTTACGGTTTCTATTTCCCAATACCCGTTGAGGATTTGCTTTTGTTCTTCGGGATTGGGTTTTTCACAGGCAATGAAAAAAACGGTAAGCAGTAAAATTGTGATTTTGTATTTCATTGGTTTAGGATTTTTAGTTCTTTGCGTTTTTGCGGCTTTGCGTGCAATTATTTCACCACAGAGGCACAGAGGGCACAGAGTTAGGATGATAAAGGAAACATTTTATAGGTTTGATGCACTTTTTTTATTACGTCTTCGGTGCGTTCTGCGTGCGTATCGCTAATGAAAAGTTGTCCGAAATTTTCATTATCTACCAAAGAGATTAAATGCTCTACCCGCATTTCGTCCAATTTATCAAAAATATCATCCAAAAGCAAAATCGGGTTCGTTTTTGAATGATTTTTTATAAAGTCGAATTGTGCTAATTTCAATGCTATAAGATACGATTTTTGTTGTCCCTGCGAGCCAAATTTTTTGATGGGATGTCCGTCAATTTCAAAAACCAAATCGTCTTTGTGGATTCCAAAGTTTGTGTATTGCGAAATTTTATCCTTTATGATATTCTTCTGAAGTAGCGTCGATAAATCATTTTCCTGCAATTGACTTTGATAAACCAAATTGATGCTTTCCTCACCGCTGCTGATGGATTTGTATCTATTCAGAAATATAGGAAGGAATTCCTCCACAAAAGCAATCCTTTTTCCAAAGATACTTGTTCCATAAGCGTGCATTTGCTCGTTATAAATGTCAATCGTGTCCTGGCTGAAAGTGTTGTTAGCTGCGAAATATTTCAAAAGTGAATTTCGCTGTGCCAGCACTTTGTTGTATTTGATTAGGGTATGGAGGTATTCAGAATCACGCTGCGAAATAACGCCGTCAATGAATTTTCGCCGTGTATCGCTTCCTTCAATAATTAAATCCCTATCTGCGGGCGAAATGATCACCAAAGGCAAAAAACCAATGTGGTCGCTGAATTTATCATATGCTTTCCCGTTTCGTTTTATAATTTTTTTCTGCCCTCTTTTCGCGCTCACTACAATCTTTTCTGAAGAATCGTTCTTTTCATAAAAACCTTCCACCACAAAAAAATCTTCGTCGTGTTTAATGTTTTGAGTTGTAATCGGGTTAAAATAACTTTTTCCGAAAGAAAGGTGATAGATGGCATCCAGGATATTGGTTTTACCCACGCCATTATTTCCAACAAAGCAATTTATTTTCGGATCGAAATCAAATGATTCAGCTTCAAAGTTTTTATAATTGAGTAAGGAGAGTTTTTGTAAAATCATAAATAAAAAATGCCAAAAGGCTTTTAGACTTATTACGTAAGACTAAAGAGTTTAAAAATTCAATTCAGAAAGTGCCGTAAAAAGATGTAAAAATAAGAGGTTTGGTATGATTTCTTCCTAAGTCTTGCGTCATTTTGTCTTTTCTTTATTCTTTGATGTAAATTGGTTTTTTACAATGTCCATACTGTAAAGGACTTAGGGTTAAAAATATAGGCTTTTCAAATTATTAAAAAATAAGAAATATTAATCCTTTTAAATTCCATTAAAAATTTTATTTTTGCGCCACAATAACCTATAACTATGGCAACGTACAAAAAACGCGGAGGCAAACCAAAAACGAAGGCTGATAAAGAGGCTCAAATTGAAGAAGGCAGCACAACGGCAGAAGTATTCAACTCGCTGGACGAAGGCGCATCAAAAACTGAGGCTTGGGTAGAAAAAAACCAAAAGGTAATTCTTGGAGTTATCGCAGTTGTTGCTATATGTGTTCTGGGGTATTTCTTATATCAGAAATTTATTCAAGAGCCAAAGGAAACTGAAGCTATGAACGAAATGTTCCAAGCGCAGAACTATTGGGAACAAGCATTGAACTCTCCAGCAAAAGATTCACTTTACAATCTTTCATTGCAAGGTGGTGAGGGAAAATATGGTTTTCTTGACATTGCTGATACTTACAGTGGAACAAAGGCAGCAAATCTTTCCCGCTACTACGCTGGAATGGCTTATTTGAACACAAACAAATATCAAGAGGCGATTGCACAATTGGACAAATTTAAAAGCGATGATGATATTTTAGCACCTTTGGCAAAAGGAGCAATTGGCGATGCATTCGCACAGTTGGGCCAGAATGAGGATGCTTTAAAGTATTACGAGGAAGCAGCCACGATGCGCACCAACGATTTTACAACACCACGCTTTCTTTTAAAAGCTGGAATTGCAGCAATGGCTTTGAATAAGAATGACAAAGCTTTATCACATTTCAAAAAAATAGCGGATGATTATCCAAAATCAGCCGAAGCCGCCAAAGCCGAAATCTATACTGGTCGCGCGGAAGCAATGAAAAAATAAATGGCAACTAAGAATACAAATTTATCGGCTTACGATAAAAACACAATCCCAAACGCGAAAGATTTTCGGTTTGGGATTGTTGTTTCAGAATGGAATCATGACGTAACCGAAGGCATGTTTCAAGGCGCTTTTGATGCTTTAAAAGATTGTGGTGCGATCAATGAAAATATAGTTCGTTGGGACGTTCCAGGAAGTTTTGAACTAATTCACGGCTGTAAACTTATGACGCAAAGTTATGACATGCTTGATGCCGTAATTGCCATAGGAAGTGTTATCCAAGGGGAAACAAAACATTTTGAATACGTATGTGGAGGTGTTGCCCAAGGCATAAAAGACCTTAACGTACACGGAAATATCCCTGTAATTTTTTGTGTACTCACCGATAATACCATGCAACAAGCCATTGACCGAAGCGGAGGAAAACACGGTAACAAAGGCACCGAAGCAGCAATTGCCGCCATAAAAATGGCACAGCTGCGGAAGGATTCAAAATTTTAGATTCAAAGTTCATACTTCGACTTCGCTCAGTAACCGAAATTTTAAGATTCAAAGTATTTTCGTTATCTCTACTGCACATTGCAATTGCAACTGAATACTGCTCACTGACCACTGAACATTGGTACGGTAATTGTTCAAAACAAGCTTTCAAAATACTTTACAAAACACAGTATTTTCAATACCTTTGAAGCACAACAATTATGGGACTAATAGGTAAGAGAAAAAATAAGAAGTATAGCTATAAACCGCGTCACTACGAATTTGATGGAGAAGGAAGCCCATATTCTATGGAGCATAAATTTGATCACTTCCGGACTACTGTTGGCGATAATAAAGGTTTAAAGGGAAAATTTCAATCGGCTTGGTCAGATTTGCGCCAAACTTCTGATAGAAACGCAAACCGAAGAATTATTGTTATTATAGCAATATTAGTCCTTATTTTCCTGTTTATTATTGAGTTCGATTTATCCATTTTCTACGCATAGATTTTAATGTCAGACATCATTCAGTTATTACCGGATCACGTTGCAAACCAAATTGCAGCAGGGGAGGTTGTACAACGCCCTGCTTCTGTAGTGAAGGAGTTGCTGGAGAATGCCATTGATGCAAAAGCAACTTCCATAACCCTTGTTGTTAAAGACGCTGGAAAGACGCTTGTTCAGGTTACGGATAATGGTGGCGGAATGAGCATTACCGATGCACGACTCAGTTTTGAACGTCACGCTACTTCAAAAATTAAATCGGCGGAAGATCTTTTTAATCTTCATACCAAAGGTTTTCGTGGGGAAGCCTTGGCTTCCATCGCCGCTATTGCCCATGTGGAGTTGAAAACTAGAACTGAAGATTCTGATATTGGCACCCATCTCACCATTGAAGGCAGCAAAGTGATTTCACAAGATCCGGCTGTTGTTCCAAAAGGGACGACTATTTCAGTAAAAAATCTTTTTTATAATATTCCCGCACGTAGAAATTTCTTAAAAAGCAATCCCGTAGAAACGCGCCATATTATTGATGAATTTCATCGTGTGGCTTTGGCACATCCAAGTGTTGCCTTTCAAATGCTTCACAATGGGAGCGATGTTTTTAATCTGCCTGCATCTAATTCGCGACAACGTATTGTAAATATCTTCGGAAGTAAGACCAATGAAAAACTGGTTCCCGTAACTGAAGAAACCGAAATTTTAAAAATTGAAGGTTTCGTCTTAAAACCTGAATTCGGAAAGAAAAGCAGGGGAGAACAGTTCTTTTTTGTAAATGATCGGTTTATTAAAAGTCCGTATCTACATCACGCAGTTTCTTCGGCTTTTGAAGGCTTGATGAAAAGTGGCGTCCACCCAGGCTATTTTTTATTTTTAGAAGTAGATCCGCATTCCATCGATATCAATATTCACCCAACAAAAACCGAAATAAAATTTGACGATGAGCATTCAATTTATGCGATGCTACGAGCGACGGTAAAACACAGTTTGGGACAATTCAACATTGCACCGGTATTGGATTTTGAACGGGATAAAGGTTTTGATACGCCTTATGAATACAGTAAAAAATCGCCAACAGCGCCTTCCGTAGAAGTTGATAGAGATTTTAATCCATTTAAGGATAAGCCGAAGCAGGGAAATATTAGATTTCCTTATAAACGAGAACAAGCTTCTTCCTGGGAATCGCTTTACGTGGGACTAAAAGATGAAAACACAGAAGTCTCTGGCTTGGGCGATATTGAATTTGAAAGCGAAGAAGTAACGGGAAGTCTTTTTGAAAATAGCGATCTTGAATCTGGACAGATAACGTTTCAGCTTCAGAATAAATATATTGTAAGTCCGTTGAAAAATGGAATGATGATCGTGCATCAAAATCTCGCACATCAACGTATTCTTTACGAAGAATTATTAAAAAACATCACGGTAAAAGAAGCGGTGAGCCAACAATTGTTGTTTCCGTTGGAGTTGCATTTCTCCAAGCCGGATGTCGATATCATTGAAAAAATACGGGAGCAACTTGAAAATACCGGTTTTGTGTTTTCAGAATTGAAAAACGAAACCATTGAGATTAGCGGTATTCCTGTGTTGATTATGGAGAGCCATGTTGTAAATTTGCTGCAGCAATTGGTAAACGATATAAAAGAAGAAGTGCCCGATAGCGGGTTTAGTCAGAATGATATGTTGGCAAAATCAATGGCCGCTGGAATGGCGATTAAAACAGGCGTTTCTTTAAACAAAGAAGAGCGGGAACATTTAATTAACCAGCTTTTTGCCTGTAAGGAGCCAACGGTAAGTCCAAATAACAAACCGGTGTTTACAACCATGGATGTTAGCGATTTTGATAGAAAATTTATGTAAAACCAAACCTTTTGGGTGAAAAAATAACTGCCGAAAATTATCCTCAGCGATAATCGAAAGGCAGGAAAAACTATGGGAAAAATAACCGATACAGTAAAATTTCTTTTAATTATCAATGTGATCTTTTATATAGGATCATTTTTAATAGGCGATGTATCGCTGAAATTGTTTGCGCTCTACTACTTTGAAAACCCTAATTTTCAATATTGGCAGCCAATTACGCATATGTTTATGCACGATCCTACCTCCATATTCCATATACTTTTTAATATGTATGCGCTCTGGGCTTTTGGTTCGCCATTAGAAATGCGCTGGGGCCAAAAGAAGTTTCTGTTTTTTTATTTTTCGGCAGGACTGGGCGCAGCCATAATACACACTTTGGTGAACTATTATAATGTTCACAGCGTTATGGATTCATTATTAGCCGGTGGATGGAGCCAAGACCAGATTATGAGTTATTTAGCTGGAGGTAATGGCGGAAGCCAATCTGTGCTAGATACCGTTTCGATGGATCAAATAACATCTATGGCGCAGTCGTACAACGGTGTGGCTCTTGGGGCTTCGGGTGCCGTGTATGGTGTGCTGGTGGCTTTTGGAATCATGTTCCCAAATATAGAACTAATGTTGATTTTCCTTCCTATTCCTATTAAAGCGAAATATTTTATTCCAGGAATTATTCTAATGGATTTAATTTTTGGAATTACAGGAACAGGTACTGGAATCGCGCATTGGGCGCATATTGGAGGCGCTCTATTTGGCTTTATTATGGCTTGGTATTGGAAGAAGAACAGTTTTGATAATCACCGCTGGAATTAATTATGGCTGCTACAAGTCTTTCATATAAATATAAAACAGCCAATATCTTGGTGAAGCTCATTGTTATCAATGTAGCCGTGTTTTTAATAGTCAACTTGAGTTCCTTTTTTTTAAGTATAAGTCCGCAGTATTTTTCTAGATGGTTTGTGCTAAGCGATAGTTTGAATACGCTTTTAATCCATCCATGGACGTTAATTACATACGGATTTCTTCATTTTGGTTTCTTCCATATTTTCTTTAATATGATATGGCTGTATTGGTTTGGACAATTTGTTTTGACCCTATTTACAGGAAAACGATTGCTGACAATATATTTATTGGGAGCCTTATTTGGTGGTTTACTATTTGTATTGGCCTATAATCTTTTTCCGGTTTTTGCAGAAAGCCGTGGTTATTTAATTGGAGCTTCGGGCGCGGTAACTGCGATTATGATTTTTATCGCTACCTATACGCCAAACACGCAAGTGCGAATATTCACCTTCACTATCAAGCTTTGGCATATTGCCATTGTACTTTTCCTTTTAGATTTAATACGTATTCCTTCATCAGGTAATGCAGGAGGTTTAATGGCTCATGTGGGTGGTGCGGTTTTTGGCTATACCTATGCAGTACAATTGGCTAAAGGCAATGACATTGGCAAATGGTTTGAAAATTTTATGGACTGGATTGCTGATCTTTTTAAACCACGAACTAAAAAACCCTTCAAAACGGTACATCGTACAGCGCAACCTAAAACAAAGCCTTCTAAACCCAAGGATTCAAAATCTGATCATCAGAAAAAGATAGATGGTATTTTGGATAAAATTGGCAAGAGCGGATACGAAAGCCTTACAAAAGAAGAAAAAGATTTCCTTTTTAAAGCGGGTAAAGAGGACTAAGCATAATGGGAAGATTCTTCAATAAACTGATTTTTTGGGTCAATTTGATTGCGGCTTTTTTATTGTTGATTTCTTTTGTATTGCCGTATTTACCGCCAAAAACCTTTCCCACAATTTCATTGTTGAGCTTGTTCGTACCACTGATCATACTGCTTAATATTATTTTTGCTCTTTATTGGGCTATCCAGCTAAGAGCTCGATTTTTTCTCTCCTTCACCGTTCTCTTTGTTTCCTATTTTTACTTTAATGTGTTTTATGAAGTATCCAAAGGAGGAGATGCTTCACAATACAAAAACACGTTGAGTGTACTTTCCTATAACGTACGTTTGTTTAACGCTTATGAAAAGAATCCAGAAACCGATGCAGTTCAAATGATGTCCGAAATCCTTGCCGAACAAGATCCGGATGTTATCTGTATTCAGGAATTTTATAGATTTAACAAGGTTGATTTTTCAGCTTATCCATATCAATATCTTCACTTTAGAAGACCTAGAGCTGAATTGGGACATGCTTTTTTGTCGAAATATCCCATAATAAACACAGGCGCTTTCGATTTTGAAGGTTCTCACAACAATACCCTCTTTGCTGATCTGATAAAAGGGAATGATACCATCCGTGTTTACAATCTTCACCTTCAGTCAATAGATGTAAACCCGAGAATTAGATTTTTAAAAGAAACTGATAATGAAAAACTTAGAAAACGAATCTCTTCAGCCTTTACAAAGCAGCAAAACCAGATACAAGCTATTTTGAAGCATCAAAGTAATACGAAACATCCAATTCTTGTGTGTGGTGATTTTAATAACACCCCTTTTTCATATAGTTATCATATGTTGAAAAATGGGATGCAAGACTCTTTTAGGGAACGCGGAAATGGCTTGGGAACTACTTTTGAATTTGACAAATTTCCGTTGCGTATTGACTATATTCTTGCATCAAAAGGATTGGACTTTCTTACTTTTGAAACAATAAATAAAACTTTCTCAGACCATAGAGCGATTAAGGCGACGATTGGATGGTAATCCCCCCTTGCCCCCGAAGGAGGAACATTTACTCGGGGCGTGGAGGATGATTCTCACTAGGACGCATTATTATTATTATTATTATTATTATTGAAGTTCAATGAGCAATTCTCCTTAGCCGTCGAGTGGGATTCTTGTTGAGGCAGTTTTCGTGTTATTTCTCCCCTCTGGGGAGATGCCCGCAGGGCAGAGAGGACTCTTCTAAGTAAATCAAAGAATTCGGCCCTTCATTAAACAGCAAATCCAAAACGGAAAGATTTGGTAAAAAGGGATGATTTGCTTCGTGGACTTGCGTGTATTGTTCAGGCTGAAAAGTTGACTTTCTTTTGGCATTAACTAAAAAACGAAGATCTTGAATTTCGGGGGAAACTTCGTAAACTTTCGTTGTGGAAACTTCGGCTTCTATTCCTATTAATTCGAATAAAATTTCAGCAATTCTCAAGTTATAATCCATTAAACTTTCAACCTTTTCGCTAAATAATGGTTCTAGGTCATCTTCGTAATATTCAAAAAATGGAGAGGTGCGATATGCACTCTGTAGGCTTTTCCAATGTAGATCTTGCCACGGAAAGTCATTTTCCACTAGTATATTCTTCATTTTTTGACGTTCCCCATTCTTGCTGTGTTTGATGGGAATGTTTAAAAGGAGTTCTCCATTGCTATGCGCAATATAGGCGCGGTTTCGGTAGGTTTGTTTTTGGTAATTATCCTCAACTTCAAAGACTACCTTTTCTGCTTGTGCAATAGCAGCCATTTGTTCAATGGAAGGAAAATAGGAGGGATGGACGAGGATTTTTTTCATTTTGAGATATTACTACTTCAAAAATAACAAAGAAATCGAAAACTTTTGCTCACCGTGGGAGGAAAAAAGAAATCAACATCAAAAGTTAAATTCTATAAAAAAAGGATTATGGATAAGTATTGTTTAAACTGTAATTTTGAACGTTGATTCTTGAACATTGAACATTCAATATTGAACCTTGAATCCTTTTCCCTACATTTGTATAAATATTAAACTATGCTTATAATTGGCATCGCCGGAGGTACCGGAAGCGGCAAAACCACAGTAGTTGATCAAATTGTGAAAGAATTGCCTATCGATGAAGTGTGCGTCATTTCGCAGGATTCGTATTACCACGACACCAGTCATTTATCGATTGAAGATCGAAAAAAAATAAATTTTGACCATCCAAAAGCCATTGACTTTGATTTGCTGGTGAGTCATTTGAAGGAATTGCGCAACGGAAATTCCTTTGAGCAACCTGTATATTCTTTTGTAGAACATAATAGAACAGGCGAAACGATCCGTACTTTTCCGAGAAAAGTAATTATTGTGGAAGGAATTTTAATTTTGTCACATCCCGATATTCGTGAAATGTTCGACATTAAAATATTTGTACACGCTGATAGCGACGAACGATTGATACGAAGGTTAAAACGCGACATTGCAACGCGCGGCCGCGATCTGGAAGAAGTGCTCAATCGTTATCAAACTACCTTAAAGCCCATGCACCAACAGTTTATTGAGCCTACAAAGGAGTTTGCAGACATTATTATTCCCACAAATAAATACAATACAGTGGCCGTAGATGTAATAAGAAGTATTATTCACCAAAAAATAAGTTATACCGAATTGTGAAATTATCGCAAATAAAAAAGAACAAGTGGGTTAGATATATAGGCAATAAATACATGCTTATAGTTATACTATTTTTGGTTTGGATGATTTTTTTTGATGCCAATTCCTATTTAATTCATAAGGAATTGGACCACGATATCGATGCTTTGGAAGATAACGCCGAGTTTTATCAGAAAGAAATTGAACACGACAAAACCTTTATTAAAAAGATGGAAGATGATGATGAGATGGAGAAATTTGCTCGAGAAAGATATTACTTGAAGAAGGAAAATGAGGATATTTATATAATTGAAAATAAAGACAGCGTCAAAAAAGATGAAAAGCGATGAGTAAATTTGAACCCGCCCGCCCATTTGTAGGCATTGAAGATTTTGATGAAGTTTCCGCAAAACAATGGAAACAACAAATTCAGTATGACCTAAAAGGCGCCGACTATAACGAAACCTTAGTTTGGCAAAGTCCTGAAGGTGTAGATGTAAAACCATTCTATCATCAAGACGATTTTACGGAAGACTTCCAGCCAATCCCGGGACAACCCGAATCTTGGAAAATAGCCCAGAAAATATTTATTGATGATGAAAAAATAGCAAATAAAATCGCTTTGGATGCTATAAATAGAGGCGCGGAGTCCATTATTTTTACCGCTGATGAAGATTTTGATATTAAATCTGTTTTTAAGGATTTTCCATTTGAAAAGGCTTCCATCTACTTTAAACTCACTTTTCTTTCTGAAGTTTTCTACACTAAACTTATCAAGTTTTTTTCCAATAAAAACGCAACTGTTTATTACAATTTAGATCTAATCGGGAACTTAGCCCGAACTGGAAATTGGTTTCATAATATGAAGCGGGATCACGAAATCCTGGATACTATTCTTCCGAAGCATTCTTCGGAAAATATCCTTTCGGTTGATACCACTTTATATCAAAACGCAGGTGCAAACATCGTTCAGCAATTAGCTTATGCGCTGTCTCATGCGAATGAGTACCTAAATCATATTGCGAGCGAAGCGAAGCAATCTTTATCGTTAACCTTCCATCTCGCAGTAGGGCCAAATTATTTCTTCGAAATAGCCAAAATCCGAGCGCTTCGGAAACTTTACGCAACTTTGGCAAAAGAATACGGTTTCAATGAAACCTGTCATATTATTGCTACACCTTCCGAGCGTAACAAAACCCTTTATGATTATAACGTAAACTTGCTTCGCAGTACCACCGAATGTATGAGTAGCGTTTTGGGTGGAGCGGACACAATTTGCAACTTGCCTTATGACGCGATTTATCATAAGAATAACGAGTTTGGCGAACGTATTTCCCGGAATCAGTTGCTTATTCTAAAACACGAGAGTTATTTTGACACCGTTAGCAATCCCGCAGATGGCACTTACTATATTGAAAGTTTGACGGATGAACTTGCGGAAAAAGCATTGCAATTATTTAAGGACATTGAAAAGAATGGTGGCTTTCTTCAGCAATTAAAAGAAGAAACCATTCAAAATAAAATAAAGGAAAGCGCCGACAAAGAACAAGCGCTTTTTGATACTGGCAAACTGAAATTGTTAGGGACCAATTATCACCCAAACAAAAACGACCGAATGAAAGACGATTTGGAACTTTTCCCTTTCGTTAAAAAGAACCCAGTAAAAACTATTATTCCCCCAATTGTTGAAAGAAGAATTTCGGAAATCACTGAACAAGAACGCTTAAAACAAGAATCATGAGTGAAGAATTAGGAATTGTAGTAGGAATAGTTTTCGCGATACTTGGCCTGGCCATTTTAACTCGTTTAAACAAATTAACCACGCACAAATATTACCGATATCTATTGATAGTAATTGGTATTATTCTGATAGGATTTGCAATATATCAGGTCTGGAGAAGCATTTACGTTTATGGATAGAAAGAATTTACAGCAGATTAGTCTGAAAAAGACGGAAGACGGAGGACAGAGGATAGATAGGAATCACCTTGACCAGAAAAATGTTACCGACGAGGAAACCTTTTCCACTGCAGAAAAAATCGAGATCAAAAAAAACTACAGCAAAGAAGATATAGTGAATCTTAAGCACTTAAACTTCGGCGCTGGAATTGCACCAAATCTTCGTGGGCCTTATTCCACGATGTACGTTCGCAGACCGTGGACTATTCGTCAATACGCCGGTTTTTCAACGGCCGAAGATAGTAATGCTTTTTACCGAAGAAACCTCGCCGCAGGTCAAAAAGGACTTTCTGTAGCCTTTGATCTTGCCACACATCGCGGTTATGACAGTGATCACGAAAGAGTGGAAGGTGATGTGGGGAAAGCAGGTGTTGCCATTGACAGTGTGGAGGATATGAAAATCCTTTTTGATCAAATTCCATTGGACAAGATGAGCGTTTCTATGACCATGAATGGCGCGGTACTTCCTATTATGGCCTTTTATATTGTTGCAGCCGAAGAACAAGGCGTTTCGCCAAAAGATTTGGCGGGAACCATTCAAAACGATATTTTAAAGGAGTTTATGGTGCGGAATACTTATATCTATCCGCCAACGCCATCGATGAAAATCATCAGCGATATTTTTGAATACGCTTCTAAAAATATGCCCAAGTTTAATAGTATTTCCATCTCTGGGTATCATATGCAGGAAGCGGGAGCTACGGCCGATATTGAGCTTGCTTACACATTGGCAGATGGATTGGAATATATTCGTACGGGTCTTAAAGCAGGAATGGATATAGATACTTTTGCGCCGCGACTTTCCTTCTTTTGGGGCATTGGGATGAATCACTTTATGGAAATCGCCAAGCTGCGAGCCGCCAGAATGTTATGGGCTAAAATTGTAAAACAGTTTAATCCTAAAAACGAAAAATCGCTTTCCCTTCGAACCCACTGCCAAACCAGCGGTTGGAGTCTTACGGAACAAGATCCGTTTAACAACGTGGCGCGAACTGTTATTGAAGCTTCGGCAGCGGTTTTTGGAGGAACGCAATCTTTGCACACAAATGCCTTGGATGAAGCAATTGCATTACCAACCGATTTCTCCGCACGAATTGCACGAAACACACAGATTTTCCTTCAAACGGAAACTCAAATTACCAAAACGGTTGATCCTTGGGCAGGCAGTTATTATGTTGAAAGTCTTACCAACGAAATCGCCAATAATGCTTGGGAATTAATTGAAGAAGTAGAAGAGCTTGGTGGAATGACCAAAGCTATTGAGGCTGGAATTCCAAAACTGCGTATTGAGGAAGCTTCCGCTAGAAAGCAGGCAAGAATTGATAGCCAGCAGGATATTATTGTTGGTATAAACAAATATCGCCTAGATAAAGAGGACCCGTTGCAAATCTTGGACGTGGACAACCAGAAGGTCCGTACCTCACAGATTGAACGGCTAGAAAGAATAAAAGCTGAGCGTGACACCAAAAAGGTAGAAAGATCCCTTGCAGATATAACTGAATGTGCAAAGACGGGTGAAGGAAATTTATTAGCTTTAGCCGTAGAAGCAGCCCGCGAAAGGGCAACTTTAGGCGAAATCTCTACCGCAATGGAAAAGGAATTCGGAAGGTATAAAGCACAAATTAGATCATTTAGCGGCGTGTATAGTAAAGAAATTAAGAAAGACAAGAGCTTTGAGAAAGCTAGAGAAATGGCAGATCAGTTTGCAGAACTGGAAGGCCGTCGTCCCCGCATTATGATTGCCAAAATGGGGCAGGACGGTCACGACCGTGGCGCCAAAGTAATTGCTACCGGATATGCCGACGTAGGTTTTGATGTGGACATAGGCCCACTCTTCCAAACTCCCGCAGAAGCCGCCAAACAAGCCGTTGAAAACGATGTGCACATTCTTGGCGTTTCCTCTCTCGCTGCAGGACACAAAACCTTAGTGCCACAAGTAATTGAAGCTCTAAAAAAGTACGGCCGCGAAGATATTATGGTCATCGTGGGAGGCGTAATACCACACCAAGACTATCAATATCTTTTTGATGCTGGTGCCGTAGCTGTTTATGGCCCAGGAACAAGAATTAGTGATGCTGCTATTGAGATGTTGGGGGTTTTGATTGAGGGGGTTGAGTAAATTCGCAATCGAAGTGTTTTAAATACGCCGGTTGTAACACATTATGAGAAAAACCCTGATATTATTAATAATCGTTCTGACTTCAAATTTCGTTGAAGCCCAATTTATTAAAGAAAAATCCATTAATGCCCAAATTGGATATGGATTAAGTGCTCCAAATAATAGCTATGAAGAAATCGTTGATGATGGCTTTTTCGCTCAAGGAGAATTAGTGTTGAAAGTTACTTCTTGGGTTGAATTAAGGCCTTACGCAGGTTTTATTTTTACAAGCTCAAATGGCAAAGACTTAAATGACAATCCAACTGATGAAAAAGCGGAATCAAAAGCTTTTTTACTTGGAGGAAAAGTAAGACTGCGAGCGCCGATTCCTTGGGTAGCACCTTACGTTGAATTTGGTATAGGAACTTCAATTGGAAAGTTTAGAACATTGACAGCATTTGATGATATTGACAAAAGCGGACTTATTTATCATATCCCTTTTTCGTTTGGACTGGAATTAGGAAAAAACAATAATGTTGATTTAGGCTTTGCTTATTACCTTCAGCCATCTGTTGAACAATACGCTGGAGCATTTGCTGTTGGAATTACATTTCCACTGAATAATAAAAAATAACGGGTCACACGATTATATCTGAAGCAAAAACCTAAATACGATTTAGAGAAGTTTATTCCATAATTTCCACCCGCTCGTGCCTACATCATTACTTAGTCCTAAAATATTTCACTAACTTTGAAATAAGAAAATTCAAAAACTAATGGAAATAAGATTCCAGACCAAAGAAGAAAGCAACCGGCAGCAAGAAGAGGCCTTCTTAAAACTTTCAAAACCTGAAAGGGTATGGCGTTTTTTTGAATTGATGCAGAAGAGTAAAAGCCTTCCCGTTAAAGAGCCAGCTTCCAATTCTGAAAACTTTATCATTAATATCCAATTAAAATGATTGGAGAATGGAATACCGCTATTGAAAACTTTATAATGCTATCAACAAAGCATAAAGTTAGAATGCTTATGGTTGGGGGGGCAGCAGTAAACTTTCATGGATATCAACGTCATTCTGCTGATGTCGATTTTTGGATTGACACTTCTGCTGAAAATTTTGATAAACTCGTTGCCGTTTTTCAAGAAATGGGCTATGATATTGAAGACTTCCCTGAAGCGGTAAAAGATAAGCAACAAAATATCTCCGTAAAATTCTCTCCCGTAGATTTTGATCTCGAATTAATCACAAATTTTTCAGTAAATAGGACTTTTGACGAGGCTTATAAGCAAAGTGAAGCAGTAACACTTGAAAGAAACAATAAAACACTCATTTGGCAGGTTATTTCTTTGGAGGATTTAATTACAAGTAAAATTAAATCCAGTCGTCCGATAGATCTTTTGGATGTTCAGCAGCTTCAAAAGAAAAAACGAGATCTATAAATGTTAATAATTTTCAAAGTATTATTTTCCAAAGACAAGTCATAAATTCCTGATAGCCCAGATTTTTAAGGTATGCCTTCCACAGGTCTCGTCCTGAAATATTTCATTATCTTGGGAAGAGCAAGCATCGCTTTAAAACTCCCAAGCAATCATTTCTTTTACCTCCTCAGTTGAAAGTGGTTTTATAGCTTTTAACTTATCTGAGGAATATTTTTCTTTTAAAAAATCAACCGCTGGTTGAATCCAAACTTTACTCTCTTCATCCAGTGCCTCGATCAGTAAAGCAATTTGAAACACCTCAGTTACTTTATCAAAAAATGGTTTTGCCGTTGTTTCCATTTCATCCTGTGGTAAATTTTTCAGAGTGTCTGCAAAGGAAATTAAGAGGGATAGGTTTTCTTGTAGCCATTTTTTGTTTTCTGCATTAGTAAAGGCAATGCGTTCAATTTCTTTACACAACATTTCAAAGCCGTTTGATTTTGTCATGGCTCTGAGCATATCCAAAACGATAACATTTCCAGAGCCTTCCCAGATAGGTAATACCATCACATCCCGCATTAGTTTGGGCATCACTGCATCTTCAATATACCCATTTCCGCCCATCAACTCCATACTTTCTCTAACCATATATACACTGGTTTCTGCCGACCATTTTTTGGTAAGCGGGTTAATGAACCGGAATAATTGTTTCTCTTCCTCATTACCCGAATCGGCATTATCCAAGGCCGTAATGGCTCGCCATACCATATAAAAGTTGGCAATATGTAAAGCAGCGAGTTCAGTTAATTTGATACGAATTAGGGAATGTTGCAGTGCATTTTTGCCAAATAATTCCCGAAAGCTTAAATACTGATAGGTCTCAATCAATGCCCTTCTGGCACAAGACAGAGCTGCTACCGAATTATACAGACGAGAAAGAATGATCATTTCCGTCATCACTTTAAAACCCTCAAATTCTTTGCCCGTTAATTTTCCAACGGTATCGGTAAGGATAATCTCTGCCGAGGCCATGGAGCGTACCCCAAGCTTATCTTTTAGGCGGATAATATCCATCGGGTTCCTTTCGCCAGAAGGCAACTGTTTTTCAATTAGGAAAATGGAGAGCCCTTTTGTACCTTCAACAGTTTCATCTGTGCGAGCCAGTGCAAATATTATTTCGGCATTGACATTACTGCAAAACCATTTTTCTCCATTTAGATGATATAATTTCTTTTTGTCTTTTATGGCAGAAACAATATTTGCGCCTACATCAGAGCCACCTCTTTTTTCCGTTAAAAACATGGCACCTGTGTAAAGATCATTTGCATTGTCTGTATAAATATGAGGCAATAACCTTTGTTTATCTTCCTCTTTGCCAAAAAGATCAATCAGCCGTGCGGCGCCGTCTGTCATACACAAAGGGCAATATTGGCCGCTCTCACTCATGGCGTATAAATAGCCGCTTGCAAAACCCAACCTGTGTTTTTCTGTATCAAATTTTTTACGTAAAAATGGTTCCCATTTTACACGAAGCATTTCGGAAGCCACGGCCACTTTCATGAGTTCATCATATACGGGATGAAAACGAATTTCATTAATTGTTTCGCCCAGGTGGTTTCTTTTTATTAGTTGTGGAGAAAATTTATCAGCAAGTAGAGACCATTCATTCATTTTTCCCGCTGCGTCCTTCCCAGTCTGCTTCCATGCCGGTTGCATGTATTGCCGCCCCTGTGCCGTAATATTTCTTTTCAGATAATGCTGCAATATTAAATCGCTGGAAAAGAAATCTTGGCTTACTCGGGAATCCGTTTGTAGTACTTTGTTTTTAGTATCGGAATATTTCATGTTACAAAGATACAAAACAGCTCATTACCAAAGGTTTGCAGCCTTAGTTAAATTGTAGTTTTGCTTTATAACTGGTTCACGACTGGCTTTTAATCTTTAATAATTTTCAAGGTTTCATTTTCCAGATGTAAATAATAGATTCCTTTTGCAAAATTTGATAAGTCAATCTGCTTTTCGCTCTGAGTAATTTCACCAAAAGATAATAATTGCCCTAAAGAAGAAAAGACTTTGTAATGCGAACTATTCTGAACGTTTACAGATACAATATCTTTTGTTGGATTCGGAAAAACACTGCTTTCAAAATTATTGTCGGCTATATTGAGCAGCTCGCATTCAAAACTGGATTCCACTTTAGAAGCTGCTGGAGGATTAATTAAGAGTTCGTCTGTTAATAAAGGACAATAACAATCATTTTTATCAACGTATAATTTAAGCCAAGAAAGGGCGATTTTTCCTACGGCTCCATTGCCTCCGTTGGGCGTATTTGCAACGGAGTGATCTCCGTTTTCAACTTCAAAAAGTAGTTTGTCGGTTGTATTTGGTGTAACATTATAATGAATATCTGCGTGTTGGGCAGGAGGTGCCGTTGGATCGTTTTGACCACTAAAAATTAACACAGGACTTGCGTGGTCTAGCGATGGATTCGTTAACCAAGGGCATAGGGCAACCACACCTTTAATTGAGTTGTCCAATACTGCCGCTCGCTGTGCTCCACCGCCACCCATAGACCATCCACTTACTGCAAATTTATCAACATCCAGTTTGTTTTCTAAAGGTGATGTGCTTCGGGCATTTTCCTGACGCATTGTTTCTAAGGCATCTATTAGCGCATATGCTCTAGCTTCTGGAAAATCAAAAATAGAATTGGTTCCTATAATGATAGTTGCAATTCCGTGAGAAGCATAAAACGGGCCCCATTCGGCAACGCTTGAAGGCGGCGCCGTAAATCCAGGAACAATGGCTATACTCGCAAAAGGAGGCGTAGCATTTGTGGGATAATATACCGTGGCACCAAAATATCCGGGACCATTTCTAAGCCCATCTGCTTCAGTGAGTGTAGCAAAGTCAAAAGGCCCTGGGTTTGTTAAACTCTCAACGGTGACGTCTTCACACTGTGACAACAGCATGTTTGGTGCTATTGAAGTCAGTAAAAATAAAAGTGCTACAGCGTATATTTTTTTCATATAAAAATCTTAAACCACTATATATAAGTGTTGAAATTAAACTTTTAAATGTTTTTAGCAAAATCAAAATTTCATTTATTCGCATTAAATGTTAACAGCAAAATAACTTCGATTTTTAGAAAAAGACCAAAAGTTCAAATCGTTCATAAAAAACTATGGAGTTTATCTGTTCAAGGTAAAATAATAATACTTTTAAGCTCTTTTGAAGAAACTCCTTTTTTATGGGAATGCAAAGGTTTATGTGATTTATAAGGAGTTGATTATAGTTTGTTTCAGACGGGTTAATATGAAACATTCTTTTAAGGTTCAATTTACATTAAAAAATGAATCAGATTTGTTCAAACTATGTAAGATTATTTTGGTAATAATCTGGTTTATAGAATTTTACGGATCTCAATATGTATTTTTTCTCTCGTTTCAGCCCTTATTTATTAAATATTTTATACTTTCACAGCTTCTTAGAAAAACTTAACTCTTTAAATTTAATCCCCTTATTAAAATGAAAAAAATTACCTTTTTATTGGGTTGCCTTGTGGCAACACTAGGTACTGTAAATGCTCAGGACCTACAAAATACAACTGTTACTGATTTGTTGAATCGTATGGATGCGGTAGAAAATCCACTTGGTGCTGAACCAGAAGATCTATTTACGCCAGCAGAAAGATTAGTGTTACAAAATCACTTTAATGCAAATAATTCTGAGAATCCCGTTGGTTCCATAGTTGCGGGCGATGTTTACGCGGCTAGTGTGTATGGTGGTTGTGAGCGTGGCTTTGGAACTTTCCCAGTAGCTGGACCTCATAATATCAATTACATAACTGGCACCACAACAAAATTTTATGCTGGTGATCATGACGACGATGGCAATATATACGCAGTTAGTTCCGACACATTTGATGAAAATGCGTTTCTATTTAAAATAGATCCGGAAACTGGTTTGGAAACAGAAATTGGAAATTTAAACTTAGACGTGCCTCAGGTAATAACCGGTATAGCATTTAACACTATTAATCAAACTTGGTATATATTGACTGGTGACAGCACGAACAACAGACTTTTTACCGTGGATGTGGCTACGGCAACAATTACCCAGGTAGGAGGCAATATGGGAAGTAGATTAGGAATTTGGTTGGCAATAGACAATGAGGGTAATGCATTTACCATGGATATTGGAACCGATCTTTTATACGCTGTTGATTTGGCTACAGCAGCGGTTACCATAGTTGGTCCTACAGGAGTGAATTTATCTCACGCGCAAGATGCCGATTTTGATCCGGCAACTGGAATGTTGTATGCCGCTGGTTATCACGGTGGAGGTGTAAATCGCTTTTACGCTGTTGATACCACTACTGGATCATTTACAGATACGGGCTCCATTAACAATGGTTGTGCAGAACTTGGTTTAGTGGCTATCAGTGGTGATGCACTTGGAGTATCGGAAAATTCTTTAGAAGGATTTTCTTATTATCCAAATCCAGCTACCAACGTTCTTAACTTGAAGTCCATGAGAAATATAGAAAATGTTAGCATTTATAACCTATTGGGTCAACAGGTAATCAATAGCCGCATTAACGCTACCGATTCTCAATTAGATGTTTCTTCTTTAAATACAGGAGCGTATATCATGAAAGTAGAAGTTAATGGCGAAATGGGAACTTACAAGCTTATTAAGAACTAAGCAAAAATAGTTTTTAAATATACAAAGCCATCTCAATAAAATTGGGGTGGCTTTTTCATTGTGCTAATTTACACTTTCCATAATAGTTGCTATCTTTGAAAGAAAACCTATTCTATGAACGAATCCAACCGCATCCAAAGCCTTTTTACCGACCTTTACCACGGCCATCCTTGGCTGGATGTAACGCTTCAGGATACATTGAGTAGAATTACTTCGGAACAAGCTTTCGAACGACCCATTCAGGATGGCAATACCATTTGGGAAATTGTAAACCATATTATTGCATGGCGCGAAAACGTTCTTAAAAGAGTCCAAGGCGAAGTACTAGAAATCCCTTCAAATAATTATATTGAAGTTATAAAAGATCCTTCCGACGAGGCTTGGCAAAATACGCTTGCAGCATTGGAGACTACGCAGAAAGAATGGCTTTACTTTCTTAATACTTTTAACGAAGCTGATTTTAAAAAAGAATATCCGGCAAACAAACTTTCCTATTATCAACATATTCACGGTATTATTCAGCACGATGCATATCATTTGGGGCAGATTGTGCTTTTGACAAAACTGGTTAAACATTAAAGTTAGGAATGCTTCAAACCATTGTTCATTATACATTGCACCTCTTGGTTCCTGGGCTAATTGCCTATGTCTTGTTCAGAAATGAATGGAAAAAAGCTTGGCTCATTATGCTTGCAACCATGCTGGTAGATGTAGATCATCTTTTTGCAATACCCATTTTCGATCCGGGACGTTGTAGCATTAATTTTCACCCGTTGCATACTTATTGGGCAATGGCTGTATATGTTGTGTTATTATTTTTCAAAAAGACAAGAATCATCGCGGTAGGATTATTATTTCATATGTTAACGGATTATATAGATTGCCTATGGAACTGAAAAAGTAAGGTGTAGCAGTTTTTATAAGTGGCTTGAGAGATGTTTTAATCATACGAGCTCCTGAAAATTTATCGCTTGAATCATTCGTCGCTCGTAACTCGTCGTTCAAACTTATCTATGATGATATGGTTCATTCCTCAAAATAGTAAATCCTCTATACAATTGTTCAATAAAGAAAAGCCGAACCATTTGGTGTGAAAAAGTCATGGTAGAAAGCGAAACCTTCCCGTTTGCGCGTTTATAAACAGTATCGCTAAAGCCATAAGGACCACCAATAACGAAGATGAGGTTTTTTAGTCCGCTGTTCATTTTCTTCTGAAGAAATTCCGAAAAGCCTTCGGAAGTGAAGGTTTTGCCGTTTTCGTCAAGGAGAATCAAAATATCGGCAGTGGTTGTTCGCTTTAGTATTTCCTCACCTTCAGCTTGCTTTTGAAGAAATTCGGACAAGTTTTTTGCATTCTTTATATCGGGAATAATTTCCATTTCAAAAGAAATATAAAATCCCAAACGTTTGGTATAGTCGTCCATTAAGGTTTGCAGTTGCTTATTGTCTGTTTTACCTATGGCGAGTAGTGTTATTTTCATAAAAACTTTTTAGGGGTTAAAAATACAAAGATAAACGGCTCCCTTCTAACTATTTTTGGTTGCCGAGCGAAGCCGAGGTATAAGGGTTTTTGTATAACTAACAACTGAAACTGAATACTGCCAACTCTTTTTGTTATTTTAGCAGAAATTTCCACGTTATGATTTCAGAAAAACAATTCAACAGAGAGATAGATATTATTATTACCAATGCCGTCCGTGAAGATGTAGGCGATGGCGATCACAGTTCGCTGGCCTGTATTCCAGAGGATGCTATGGGTACGGCAAAACTTTTGGTGAAAGATGAAGGTATCATTGCAGGGATAGAGTTTGCCCGTCAAGTTTTTGAGTATGTAGATCCAGGTTTGGAGTTGGATATTAAAATTAAGGATGGAAGTCCAGTAAAATATGGCGATGTATGTTTTTACGTTTCGGGTCTTTCGCAATCAATCTTAAAATCGGAACGGCTGGTATTGAATGCCATGCAGCGCATGAGTGCTATTGCTACCAAAACCAATGAATACGTAAAGCTCTTGGAAGGTACAGGCACTAAAATTCTAGATACCCGCAAAACTACACCTGGAATTCGAGCTTTGGAGAAGTGGGCCGTTAAGATTGGAGGTGGAGAGAATCACCGTTTCGCACTTTATGATATGGTTATGCTAAAAGACAATCACATCGATTTTTGCGGAGGCATAACCAAGGCAATTGAAAAAACAAAGGACTATTTGAAAGATCATCATCTTGATCTCAAAATTATCGTGGAGGCTAGAAATCTTGAAGAAATTGAAGCAATTCTTAAAACTGAGGGTGTTTATAGAATCCTTATTGACAATTTTAATTATGAAGATACGAGAAAAGCAGTAAAGCTTATCAACGGTAAGAGTTTAACCGAATCCAGTGGTGGAATCACGCTTGAAACCGCCAGAAAATATGCAGAATGCGGCGTAGATTATATATCCAGTGGAGCCTTGACACATTCTGTTTATAATATGGACCTGAGCCTAAAAGCTGTTTAATGAGCGAAGAAGAAAAGGAAATCAACATTCCGGTAATTCGGGATTTGGTGAAGCTTAGCAAAAGAATAAAACTCCCTGGCCTGGGAGCGTTTTCGCTTTATCATTTGCTGGATATCTATGGTACCGGTATTATAAAAGGTTCATTTTCCCCTCGTGCCAGTTCCATCGCCTATAGTTTTTTTCTTGCACTTTTTCCTTTTTTACTACTTCTTTTAAACCTGATTCCATATATACCGATAGATGGTTTTCAAACCCGATTTTTAATTTTTATTGAGGCCTTACTACCGCCGCAAACAACGCAGTTTTTTTATCCTGTTATTGCAGATATTGCTGTAAACCCCCGAACAGGCTTACTTTCCTTTGTGTTTTTCCTTTCTGTTTTCTTATCTGCAAATGGGGTTAATGCAATTTTTAGTGCTTTTGAATACTCATTTCATGTAAGTATAAACCGTTCTTTTTTTAAACAGTATTTAGTAGCACTAGCGGTTTCTATTTTCTTGGCATTCTTATTGTTAACAATGGTAGGAGTGATTTTGTATGGGGAGTACATTATACGGGATCTTCAGTCAAGAGCCTATATTAATAACAATCTTTTTTGGATATCGTTCTTTCAGTTTCTTGTTTTTGTAGTAATGATTTATGTGGTGATTGCCACCCTTTATTACTTCGGCACAAAGGAAGGTAAATCTTCACGATTTTTTTCTGTAGGAGCGTTGACCACTACGATTCTTTTCTTGCTAACAACTTACTTTTTTGGAGTTTATATCAATAATTTTTCAAATTATAATGAGTTATACGGTTCCATTGGTGCACTATTGATTTTGATGTTATATATTTGGATAAACTCTAACCTCTTGCTGCTAGGTTTTGAATTAAACGTTTCAATAAAGCGGCTCAAAGAAAAAATGTAACGCAACCTAAATTTTTTGAACTATGAAAAAAATACTTTTAACTTTCTCTCTTATCGCTCTGTCTGTTATGGCAGCCGTGGCACAAGATGTAACCGGAAAATGGCAAACCTTTGACGATGATACTGGTAAAGCAAAATCCGTTGTAGAAATTTATAAACAGAATGGAAAAATTTTCGGAAAAGTAGTAGAGATTGCAGATCCTTCAAAACGTGACGCAACTTGTACTAAATGTCCTGATGATGACAAAGGAAAACCAATTATGGGGTTGATAATCATAAAAGACCTTAAAAAGGATGGTAAGGAATACAACGGCGGAACCATTATGGATCCAAATAATGGGAAAGTGTATAAAAGTTATATAGAATTGGATGGTGCCAATACATTGAAGGTCCGTGGTTATATTGGTTTCTCTCTCTTGGGAAGAACACAAACTTGGACCCGAGTTCAATAAAAAAAATTAAAAATACTATCTTTAGGCCACCAATTTTGGTGGTCTTTTGCATTCCGACCTAAGCGAAGGGAGCTAACAAAATCAAATAATTCATTAAAGGTATCCGAGCAGTAATAGATGAAATAATATTTTCATTAACTCATAACTCACAACTCATAATTTGTATTTCATAGACGTCATTCTGCCAATTCCATTAAAACAAACCTTTACGTATAGCGTGAACAAGGATGAGGCTGCCTTTTTAAAACCGGGAATGCGAGTTGCCGTCCCCTTCGGAAAATCGAAGGTTTACACGGGTATTGTCTATCAAGTGCACGACCAAGCACCAACAGGTTACGAAACCAAGTCTATTGATCATATTTTGGATGAATCGCCCATTATTACAAGCTTCCAGTTAAAGCACTGGGAATGGCTGGCCAAGTATTATATGTGTTCGTTGGGGGAAGTGATAAAAGCAGCGCTTCCTAGTGCTTTTTTGCTTGAAAGTGAAACGATAATAAAGTTAGCTGTAGAAAAGGAATGGGATGAAAATTTATTATCTGATGAAGAGTTTTTGGTTTTAGAAGCCTTGCAGCATCAGTCCTCACTTCATATTAATGATGTGCGCTCCATTTTGGACAAAAAGAATGTGGTTTCAGTAATACAGAAGTTGTTTGAAAAAGGAATAGTGGAAGTAGAGGAAACAGTTTATGAACAATACACTCCAAAACTGAAACGCTATATTAAACTTGCCACGGAATACACTTCCGAAGAAAATCTAAAAAACTTACTGGATTCATTAAGTAGAGCGCCAAAACAACGGGCGGTGCTTATGAATCTTTTTATGTTGACTAGCCAATCTAAAAAACCCATTGGCTCCATAGCGCTTCAGAAAAAAAGTGATGCCTCGGCGGGAACCTTAAAGACACTTATAGACAAAGGCATTTTAGAAGAATATTTTGTTCAGCACGATCGTGTAGAATTTTCTGGGGAAGCTTCTTCCGAAATAAAAACCTTAAATGAAGCACAATTATTTTCTTATCAGGAGATTAAAGAGAGTTTTCAAGAAAAAGAAGTCGTTCTCTTGCACGGAGTAACTTCCAGTGGAAAAACTGAAATTTACGTACGGCTTATTGAAGAAATGATTAATTCGGGAAAACAAGTATTGTATATGCTTCCTGAAATTGCCTTAACCACCCAATTGATCACAAGGCTTCAGAAATATTTCGGTGAAAAGATATCGGTTTATCATTCTAAATTTTCAGTAAATGAACGAGTTGAGGTTTGGAACAATGTGCTTCAGGAAAAACCAAAGGCACAAGTGGTTATAGGTGCCCGTTCCTCTTTATTTCTTCCTTTTAAAAATTTAGGTTTTATAATTGTGGACGAAGAGCATGAACCTTCTTTCAAACAATACAGCCCCGCACCTCGTTACAATGCGCGAGACAGTGCCATTGTTTTAGCAAATCTTCACAAGGCAAAATTATTGATGGGGTCTGCAACGCCTTCTTTAGAGAGCTATCACAATGCAAAAACGGGGAAGTACGGATTGGTTACGTTGAAAAAACGCTTCGGAAATGTACTGATGCCAGAAATTGAATTGGTAGATATTAAGGAAAAGAACCGAAAGAAGCAAATGACAGGCCATTTCAGCGATAGGTTACTGGAAGAAATGAGAGAGGTTCTTAAAAATGAAGAGCAAATTATACTCTTTCAAAATAGAAGGGGTTTTTCGCCAGTTGTGGAATGTACTACCTGTGGCGTTTCACCACAATGCCCTAACTGCGATGTTAGCTTGACATTCCATCAATTTAAAAACCAATTGCGATGTCATTATTGTGGCTATAAGATAGCTATGATGCATAGTTGTATAGCCTGCGGAAGTGAAACTTTAGATACCAAAGGTTTCGGTACGGAGCAGATAGAGACGGAATTGAAATCTTTGTTTCCAGATCACAAAATTGCCCGGATGGATCAAGATACCACGAAAGGGAAAAATTCGTATTCAAAACTTATAGAGGCTTTGGAGAATGAGGAAATTGATATTTTGGTAGGCACACAAATGCTTGCCAAAGGATTGGATTTTAGAAACATAAGATTGGTGGGCGTTATGAATGCAGACAACCTTTTAAATTTTCCCGATTTTAGAGCCCACGAAAGAAGTTTTCAATTGCTTCAGCAAGTTTCGGGTAGGGCGGGACGTACCGAAAAACGTGGTAAAGTTTTAATTCAGACATACAATCCGTATCACCAAATATTGAAGCAGGTTAGTGTAAATGATTACGAGGGAATGTATAAGGAACAATTGGAAGAACGCTACAATTATAAGTACCCACCTTTTTACAGAACGGTAAAAATTGTATTTAAAGATAAAAACCTTACCCGCGTTCAAAAAGCCTCCGCTTGGTTTGGACAAGCTTTGGAAATAAAATTTAAGGAACATGTGTTGGGTCCGGAACCGCCGCCAATAGGAAGAATAAAAAACAAATACATTATTAACCTTCTCCTAAAAATTCCGAAGAATCAATCACTGGAAAAAACGAAGCAATATATTGCAAACGTACAACGCAGTTTCAATTCCATCAAAGAATTTTCAAGTGTTCGCATACATATAGATGTAGATAATTATTAAGGGCTTGGCTTGTCGGCTAGTGCTTCCACAAGAGCTGCTTTTCTGTTGCGGCTTAGAGGAAGTTTATCTTTTTCCAATTCAATCATTTTACTGTTGTAGCGCTGTACTTTATCCAGGTTCACGATATAAGATTTATGGATTCTTAAAAACCTCTCGCTTGGTAAAAGCGCTTCAAATGCTTTCATTGTTGAAAGCACCACAAGGGAATCGTGTTCTGTTACAAGTTTCACATAATCGCCCAAAGCTTCAATATAGCGGAGTTCGTTTAAGAATACTTTTCGCTTTTTAAGATTGCTTTTTACGAAAATGAAGTCTTCGTCATCAAATCCTTCTTCGTTCTTAAGTTTGAAGTTGCTAATCGCTTTATGAACTGCATTTAAAAAGCGATCTTTAGCAACCGGTTTTCTAAGATAATCAACGGCATCATAATCAAATGCCTTAAAAGCGTATTTAGTTTTTCCGGTAACAAATATTACTTGAGGCTTCACTTGCATGTCATCTAAAAGGTCGAAGCCAGAAAGTATTGGCATTTCGACATCTAAAAAGATGAGATCCATTTCCGTTGTGGCAATAGCTTTTTTTGCGTCTATTGCATTTTTGTATTCCCCAACAAGTTCAAGAGAAGAATGAGATTCGATTAATTTTACAATAGAAAGCCTTTGTAGTGTTGAATCATCTACAATAGCGCATTTGAGTATTATTTTTTCCACGACAGGTAGATTAGCTTAATAGCAATACTATGAAAATAATCGATGAAATGCAACTATTTTTGTGCTTTATCGAGGGATATTTAGGCTTTACCTAAAAACATGAAAATAATACAAAATTTTGTTCAACTAAAGACAATACCTGCTTAAGGCTTTTTTATTTAAGTTGAGACCTTGCTATTAAGTACACGATTGAGATTTAATAACTAAAAGTATGCTGAATCAATCTAATCTAATCTTATCAATTTATTAGGAAGCAAGTCTTATGTCTAACATCTAACTACTTTATGAAAATTTTATAAGCAGCAGCTGAGCGGTCTTAAATATTAGTCGGACACGACGAATTAAAATATAAGTATAATCGTATTTTGGTTTGATACTAATAAATAAAGTATTATTTTTGCACCCTCTTTGGCAGAAGGCCAAGGATTTAATTATTAATTTTAATAGATTTTTTATGAATCATTACGAAACTGTTTTCATCTTAAATCCCGTTTTGTCTGAAGATCAGATAAAGGAGACAGTAAAGAAATACGAAGATATTCTTATTTCTAAAGGAGCTAAGATGATATCCAAGGAAAATTGGGGCTTGAAAAAACTTGCCTACGCAATCCAAAACAAAAAAAGTGGGTTTTATCACCTGTTTGAGTACACCGTTGAAGGTGAAGCCGTTAACGAACTAGAAACTGAGTTTAAAAGGGATGAGCGTTTTATGCGTTACCTTACAGTAAGCCTTGACAAGCACGCAATTGCTTGGGCAGAAAAAAGAAGAAACCGCAATAAAAAATCAGCTTAAATTATGGCCACACTACAACAACAAGCAAAAGGAAAAAAAGACGGAGAGATCAGATATCTTACTCCGCTGAACATAGAGACTAGCAAGACCAAGAAATATTGCATGTTCAAAAGGTCTGGTATTAAATATGTTGATTATAAAGATGCCGATTTCTTAATGAGATTTATAAATGAGCAAGGTAAAATTCTTCCAAGAAGACTTACTGGAACGTCATTGAAGTATCAGCGTAAAGTGGCCGTTGCCGTTAAAAGAGCACGTCACTTGGCACTTATGCCTTATGTAGCCGATTTATTAAAATAAAAACCAGATAAAGAATATGGAACTTATATTAAAAAAAGACGTAGAAAATCTGGGATTTTCAGATGATCTTGTAAACGTAAAAAACGGGTACGGAAGAAACTTTTTGATTCCTCAGGGGCACGCAGTACTTGCGACTCCTTCGGCGAAAAAAGTATTGGCTGAAACATTGAAGCAACGTGCTTTCAAAGAAAAGAAAGTTGTTGACGAAGCTAAAACGCATGCAGACAAATTAAACGGTCTTGACATTAAAATCACAGCCAAAACAGGTGAAGGTGATAGACTATTTGGTTCTGTTACAACGGGAGATCTTGCTGAAGCACTTGCAAAAGAGGGTGTTTCTATTGATAAAAAATTCATCACAATTGCTGGTGGTGCCGTTAAACGTACAGGTCCTTATGATGCTACAATCCGTTTCCACAGAGACGTGATAAGCAACTTGACTTTTGAAGTAGTTGCGGAAGCGAAACCAGAATCTAAATCTAAGCCAGTGGCTAAGCCTGAGGTGAAAGCCGAAGCTAAAGCAGAAACTGAAGATAACTCAGAGGCTAAAGCCGAAGAGAACTAATTAACTCGATTAATTGTATTAAAACCTTTCCCGTTCTCGGGGAAGGTTTTTTTGTTTTTATTAAATAACCCACAACCCAGAACCGAAAACCGCTATGAAGTACGCCAGACTTACAAAAGAGCAATTTGAAGAACTACACCAAGAATTTATAAACTTTCTTGCTACCCAATCCATCACTGCGGATGAATGGACAGCCTTAAAAACCGAGAAACCCGAATTGGCCGAACAGGAACTAGACGTTTTTAGTGACCTTATTTGGGAAGGAGTTTTAAACCAAGTGAGGTATTTGGAACATATTTCACCCAAGCAATTGATGCTTTTCCATATTACGGATGCATTTATGGAGTTAATCGCAATAAAAGTTGAATCGGATAACCTAGATATCACTACTGATTATGGTTACAAATGGCTTCAGCAAAATCTGCACGATGATTTGGTGAGTCTTTACACTTCCACAAAAGCTATAAAAGACGACCGAAATAAAGATGTTTTTGCGCTAATTCGGCAAGGCTCGGTTATCACGAAAGGAGAACTTTATACATATTTTGGTGATCTTCTTAAAGAATAAATTCCAAAACTTTAGAAGCGCCAAATTCTAAATTCCAAAAGCCAAACTCCAAAAGCATCGGAAAGATTTAGAACCTTGGAACTGTTTCGGAAATTGACATTTTTGTGATTTGCTTTTTATTATTTGGAATCTCTTATTTGAATTTTGGAATTTCCCCTACCTACTCGTATCTCAAACTTTCAATAGGATCCAGTCGCGCCGCCTTTGCCGCTGGATATGATCCCGCTATTACAGCAACAATAAAGGTTATTATTGTGGCCCAAATCATTGCCGTCCAAGGAAGTGTAAAGTCAAAATCGAAGGCTTTAGCAAAAACAAAACCGGTAAATATTCCGAGAATAATCCCCAGAATACTCCCGAATTGGCCAATAACAATGGTCTCTATAAAAAACTGTGTAGAAATGGTGGAACGTTTGGCGCCCAAGGCTTTTCGAACGCCAATTTCGCGTGTGCGTTCCGATACGGAAACCAACATAATGTTCATCAAAGCAATAGACGATCCTAAAATGGTGATAATGCTGATAATCCAAGCTGCAATTTCTAAGTATTGGGTAATGGAGGCAATCCTGTTTATTAAATCATCACTGCGCTCTATCCCAAAGTTATTCGCTTCTACTGGGCTGAGGCCTCTAATATTTCTAAAGGTGATTATTGCTTCATCCTGCGCGGCTTCCATCAACTGTTTGTCGTCAACTTTGACGCTGATGTTGTAATTAATATTTGGTTGTGTGTAAATTCCACGCGCCACTTGTACGGGTATCAAAACTTTTAAATCCTGATTGTTTCCAAAAGTGGATCCCTTGGATTTCAGCAAGCCGATAATCTTAAATTTAACGCCACGGATACTTATTGTTTTGTTGATGGGGTCTTCATTTTTAAAAAGATTTTTCGTGAAGTCAGAACCGAGTAAGCAAACTTTGTTATTGTTTTGGATATCGAAAATGGTAAAGTTTCTCCCGCGATCAATTTCAGTTCCGGTATTGTCGAGATAGTTTTCATTTACGCCAAAAACTTGTACTTCAGGATCCGTTTTTTCGGAGCCGTATTTTACCTCGGCTGCAGAAGTTCCTTGAAAGGAGAGCGAGGTCTTTGTATAGGGGAATTCATACTTGTTTACGAACTCCCGAACATTGTTATAACTGATAATTGGATTCACTTTTTCCCTTTCGCCACTTCGGTTGGATTGTACTTCAAATTCGTATTGCTGAATATTAAAAGTATTTGCTCCCATAGAGGCGAAATTACCCGAAATGGTTGTTTCCAGTGCCTTTACAGCGCTTAGGATACCTACTAGTGCCCAAATGCCTATCCCAATAATAACGATGGTAAGAATGGTTCTAAGCAACTGACTTTTTATAGAATCCAGCGCAATGCGGACATTTTCCCAAAACAGTGAAAACATATTTTTAGTTTGTGTTTCTCATTAGACTGTAAAAGTTGGATAAAGTTACTAATATTTAAGATATTTGCTGATTAAAGAATTCAAAGTTCAAGGTTCAAAATTCAAAATTTTTTGAACCCAACTTTGAATATTGAATTTTAAATCTTGAATTATAGGAATTTTGAAAAAACCATCCACCCCAAAAGGAACCCGCGATTTCGGTCCAGAAGAAGTTTCGCGTCGCAATTATATTTTCAACACTATAAAGAAAACTTTTTCCTTGTACGGTTTTCAGCCTATTGAAACGCCTTCCTTTGAAAACAGCGATACCCTGATGGGGAAATATGGCGAAGAAGGAGATCGGTTGATTTTTAAGATTTTGAATAGCGGAGATTATTTGTCAAAAGTTGATGACGCATTATATTCAGAGAAAGACAGTAATAAAGTAACTCCGAAAATTTCTGAAAAAGCATTGCGTTACGATCTTACCGTGCCTTTTGCCCGTTATGTTGTGCAGCATCAAAATGAAATTACCTTTCCATTTAAGCGGTATCAAATCCAACCCGTTTGGCGTGCAGATAGACCTCAAAAAGGAAGGTTTAGAGAATTTTATCAATGCGATGCCGATGTAGTAGGATCAAAATCGCCTTGGCAGGAAGTGGAATTTGTGCAGGTTTATGATGCTGTTTTTAGTAAGCTCGGTTTAAAAGGTGTTAGCATCAAAATCAACAACCGAAAAATATTAAGTGGAATAGCAGAAACCATTGGTGCAGAAGATAAATTGATAGATTTTACTGTTGCCTTGGATAAACTGGACAAGATAGGAGAGGAAGGCGTTAAAAAGGAAATGCGCGAAAAGGGTATTTCTGAAGAAGCTTTACAAAAATTACAACCTTTATTTTCGTTTAGGGGAAGCAATGAAGAAAAGATAAACTCATTGAAGGGAATGCTAAATGCTTCTTCTTTGGGAATGAAAGGTGTTGAGGAGCTTGAATTTATTTCTGAAAACATTAAAACCTTGGGTTTACAGACTTCAGCTTTGCAAATTGATGTGACGCTGGCTCGTGGTTTAAATTATTATACCGGTGCAATAATCGAGGTTTCCGCTCCTGAAGGAGTAAATATGGGAAGCATTGGCGGCGGCGGAAGATATGATGATCTCACAGGGATTTTCGGCTTAAAGAATATGAGTGGAATGGGCATTTCTTTCGGTTTGGATCGTATTTACCTTGTTATGGAAGACTTAAATCTTTTTCCAGAAACCGTTTCAGAAAATAGCGACGCGCTTTTTATAAATTTTGGAGAAAGGGAAGCTTTATATGCTATGAAAGCAATTACAAACCTTCGGAAATCAGGTGTTAAAGTGGAATTATATCCTGATGCCGCAAAGATGGGGAAGCAAATGGGCTATGCCGATAAAAGAAATATTCCTTTTACTATTTTGGCTGGTGACAAAGAAATGGAAGCCGAGTCTTTTACTCTTAAAAATATGAAAAGTGGAGAGCAACGAGCGCTTAATTTTTCAGAATTAGAGCAGTTTTTGAAGTAATGGTAAATTGATATATAATTATACTTTCAGTTTTATTCATAAAAAAATTCCCTTGGAGTCTATCTTTGGGGATTTTTGTTTTGTAGTCCGCCTCAGGCGGAGGACTTGAACCCCGTATCATTTTATTTCGAAATGAATCCTATGCTTATGTATTTTGGGAAAATTTCATTCTAAATAAGTTCTCTTCCCTTACCAGATTTTAAAAATAATTCTCTCTGTAATGCTTCTTTTTTAGTTTTATGGAACTCAACATGTAGAACGACCCAGGGTCTATATCTTAATGTATACCCTTTTCTGGAAATGTAATTATGTGAGTAAAAGCGTTTAATGAGTGCGTCTGAATACCCAATATAGATTCTATGGTATTTTTTCAGAAAATAGAATATAGGTTACAAATTCATCCATAAAAAAATCCCCATAGAATCTATCTTTGGGGATTTTTGTAGCGAGATCGGGACTTGAACCCGAGGCCTCCGGGTTATGAAAATTCAAAAACGTTCTTCAAAATACATCAAAAGACCTTAAAATCAATTAGTTACATAAAATTCTATTTTACATAATATCATTTGATATCAAGGAAAATGGCCATTTGTTGTACCTATGTTGTACCTAAAATTTAGTATCTTATTAGTCTAAATTTTTGATTATGGCATCTATTCAAACCGTACTTAGGAACAAACCAAATGCTAGATTGTTGTACCCAATCGCTATCAGAATTACTAAAGATCGAAAGTCATCCTACATTTTTATAGGTCAATACATCGATAAAAAGGAGTGGAATGAGGAGAAGGGTCTGGTAAGAAAATCACATCCAGACGCAATTTCCATTAATCAACTCATTTTCTCAAAATTAAGCGAGACTAATAAACGGCTTTTAAATGCGGAATCCGAGCGAGAATATCAATCTGTAGCTTCTATAAAAACAAATATTGTCAAAAAGGAACGTTTTGATTTCTTTAGTGCCGTAAAAATTCAGTTGAGACGCTTAGAAGATCGGGGACAGTTTCATCAACGTGATGTTGTTAAACGAAGAATGGAAAAGTTTAAAGCTTTTGCCAAAGCTGATAAACTGCATTTTAATGAAATAACTTTTGACCTCTTGAAACGTTTTGAAGCTTATTTAAAAAATGAAAGAGGATTGGCACACCGAACAACTGTAAATTATATGATTGCTATTAGAACGATTTTTAATATTGCTATAGGGGAGAAATGGGCGGAACGTAATTATTATCCTTTTGGGCGAGGTGGTTACACTATAAAATTTTTGGAATCGCAAAAAATTGGCTTAACCGTTGAAGAAGTGAAGCTGCTAGAAAGTACAGAAATTCTTACTCCTGCGCAGCAGCATGCTTTAAACATCTGGTTAGTCAGTTTCTATTTTGCAGGAATAAGAATTGGTGATGTTATGCAGTTAAAGTGGTCAGATTTTATTGATAATAGATTGCGCTATCGTATGGGGAAGAATCAAAAATTGGTTTCGTTGAAAATTCCAGAAAAGGTTAAGCCAATTCTTAAAGTTTACAAAGAAATGGCGCAGGACGATTTTGTATTTGAAGAGTTGAGAATGGTTGATCCTAAAGATGCAAAAACGCTCCGTACCAGAATAAAGACAGTTACTAGAACCTGTAATAGACACTTGAAGAAAATAGCTACAGAGTTGGGGATTTCCAAAAACCTGAGCATGCACATTGCACGTCACACGTTTGGAAATATCTCAGGCAGTAAGATTCCTATTCAGATGTTACAGAAGCTTTATAGACATTCATCGGTAACAACAACCATTATTTATCAGTCCAATTTTATGCAAGATGAGGTGGATGATGCGTTGGATAGGGTGGTAGATTTTTAAGAAAAGCAGAAAGTAAATCAATTTTTAATCTGTTATTAAAAGATTATAATCTTTAAATTTCAAAAAAAGTGTAGTAAACTTTCAAGAAAACAACTAATATTCACTATATTTCTCGAAAATTTACTACAATTGAATCTGTCCGACTTCATAAAAGAACGATTATCATTTGAAAGTTATGCTTTCAATTGGGACGAACTTCTTATTGCTAAAGCAGATAAGTCTGAAACTTCAATACAGAGTCAATTATCTTACGCTATACAAAAGGGCGATATCATTCCTTTGCGGCATCACTTTTATTTGATTATTCCGCCACGATATTCAAAATTCGGGAAATTACCCATCGAGCTATACGTTAATAGCCTGTTTGAGTTTTTAGACCGCAATTACTATATAGGATTATACTCGGCAGCAAAATCTTATGGTGCTGGACATCAGCAAATCCAAAAGGAATATGTCTTTCACGACAAAGCACCTTTGCTATCCATCTCTAAAAATTCCATCAATCTTGACTTTTTTACCGTGTCTAATTGGCCAACTAAAAATATAGTATCAAAAAAAGGAGATGCAGGAATGTACAAAATATCCAGTCCTTGCCTAACAGCTGTGGACTTGATTTACCATCAAACTAAAATAGGCGGATTAAATAGAATGCTTTCCGTTTTAGAAGAATTGACAGAAGAAATGAAAATGGCTGATGCAAAAGATTTGTTGTCTTGGTATTCACAAAAAAGCGTATTACAACGTTTGGGTTTTTTATTGGACGAAATCAATCCCGATTCTGACGTAGCGAATCTTATATACGAACACCTAAAACTTAAAAAATTCTATCCAGTTTTATTGAGTCCAAGGTCAAATGAAAAGGCAGGTGCGGTTGAAAATAGATGGAAAGTTGATGTGAATATAAAAATGGAAAGCGATTTATGATACCAAGGCCTGACATAGCGAAATGGCAGATGAACGCACCTTGGAGAGATTTTTCACAGGTAGAACAAGATTTGGTCATCAGTCGTGCCCTTGTCGATATATTTTCGGATGAATTTTTAAACGAAAATCTGGCATTCAGAGGTGGTACGGCACTTCATAAATTGTATCTAAACCCTGCGCCACGTTATTCCGAAGATATCGATTTGGTTCAAGTTAAACCAGGACCGATAAAACCAATAATACAACGCATCGCTGAAGTAGTTACTTTCTTCGAAGAAAAAAGAAGCACTAAAATCGGTGGCCACGGTGCAAAGGCGATGTATCGATTTACATCGGAATATGAAAATATCCGACTACGATTAAAATTGGAAATCAATTGTAAAGAACATTTTAACGTGTTGCCTTGGGTTGAATTTCCTTTTGAAGTAAAAAGCAATTGGTTTGAAGGTAAAGCCAATATCCGAACCTATGATATCAATGAATTGTTGGGTACAAAATTAAGGGCATTGTATCAAAGAAGCAAAGGACGGGATTTATTTGATTTGGATTATTCAAGATTGAACAACAAGTTGGACATTCCTACAATTATTGATTGTTTCTATAAATATATGAGCGTTTCAGTTGGAAAACCACCCATTAAAAAAGAGTTTTTAATCAATGTGGAAGAAAAGGAAAACAATCCTGATTTTACAGGCGATATGGAAGCCTTGTTAAGACCTGAAATTAAATATGACCAGAATGCAGCATTTGAATGGCTGAAAAGTGAGCTTATTGAGAAGCTTAAATAGAATGAAAATCGAATTTAAAATATGCTGATGATTTTCGAAGATTTTATAAAGGTAACAGATAGTAAATGAGTAAAAGTATAAAAGTTATAGATTTATTCGCAGGCCCTGGAGGCTTGGCTGAAGGATTCTCATCGATAATCAAGAATAATAAAAGAAGGTTTTCGATTGGCTTGTCAATTGAGAAAGATGAATCAGCGCATAAAACCCTTTTATTAAGAAGTTTCTGCCGACAATTTCAAAAGAATAATCTTCCTACAGAATATTACAATGCAATTTCTACGGATAATATTGAAGATAGAGAAAAAAATATTGAAGAACTATTTAAGTCTTATCCTGTTGAATTTCAGATTGCTTCAGAGGAAGCTATAAAATTCGAATTAGGTAAAGATTCAGAAAAGTTTCTCGATTCAAAAATCAAAAGCATTATTGGAAATGATGACAAATGGGTTCTTATAGGGGGGCCACCTTGTCAAGCTTATTCTATGGCGGGAAGGTCACGAGTAGGTGGGATTTCAAGTGATGATCACAGAGTATATTTATATAAAGAATACTTGAAGGTTATTGCGAAACATTCACCATCTATATTTGTAATGGAGAATGTTAAAGGATTAATATCTGCCAAAGTAGATGGAAATAGTGTTTTCGAAATGATTCTTGAAGACCTATCCGCTCCGCATAAAATAATTAATGGAACGAAAATTAATAATTATAAAATCTACTCTTTAGTTGAAGAAAATGTAAAGCAACCTAAAGAATACATAATAAACTCTGAAGATTATGGTGTCCCTCAAAAAAGACACAGAGTAATTCTGCTCGGTATTAGAGAAGACATTGAGGCTAAACCATCTATTTTAAAAAGGAATGTTTCTAAAATAAATATTGAAGATGTGATTGATGACCTACCGAAAATTAGAAGTGGTTTAAATAGAAGTTTTGATAGATATGAATTTAATGAAAAAGGAAAACGAGTAAGAAAATATAAGAAAGTCGAAGATTCCAAAGATAACTGGCAGGTTCTTATGAATGATAATCTAAATCAACTTATAAAGCTAAATGGTTTTAATGAAGACGAAGATGATTTCGAAATAAATGAATCAGATTATGGAACAGGTAGTGAGTATTTAAAATACAAGAGAAAAGAAAAGAAAAAGATAACCCATCAATTTTGGTATATGGATGATAAGCTCAATGGCGTGTTAAATCATCAATCAAGAAGCCATCTGACTGAAGATTTAAAAAGGTATATGTTTTCTACGATGTTTACTGATAAATATAAAAAATTCCCTAGAATGAGGGATTTTAAGGAATATGGAGATAAACTATTACCAGACCATATTAGTGCTGAATCTGGAAACTTTGCAGATAGGTTTAGAGTTCAGAAGAAAGGAGTGCCTGCTACCACAATCACCAGTCACATATCAAAGGATGGTCATTATTTTATTCATTATGATAAATCGCAAGTGAGGAGTTTAACCGTACGAGAAGCTGCCCGAATACAAACATTCCCAGACAATTATCTTTTTAGAGGGAGCAGGACAATGCAATTTCATCAAGTAGGGAATGCAGTTCCTCCATATTTAGCTTATCAAATTGGAAAAATAGTACTAAAAATTTTAGATGTTTAATAAAGAGTTAATATCATTCATAAGAAATAGATATAAGGAAATTGATAGTTTAAGAGTGTCTATAGATGGTAAACCTTTAAAAGGAACATTGTATAATCTTCTTACTCCATTTTTGGCTTTTACGAATACTTTGGACACCCATAATAGAATTATTTCTTTTTACACTAGAGAAGGGAGTAAGCAACAAAAGCTTTTACCATTTTATATAGGTATATCAAATTATTACAAGGTTTACAATGAAATAAAAAATGATTATTCTGAAGATTCTATTGATACGACTGAATTAAACTCAATGCTTTCGGAAGTTGAAAGTATGTTTCCTGAAAAATTTGAATATCTAAAGAAACAATGGATTTTTAAAGGCTTAAAAGTAAAGTTAGGGGTTAATAATAAAATATACTTTGCTATTAAATCTGTTGAAAAAAGACCAATTGAAAGAGCTCCTAGACTACAAGATTTATTGAGTACCTTATCTAGGTCAAAAGAAGTCGAAACTCATATTATTTCTTCAAAAACAGAATCACTTCAGCTTTATTTAAATGAGTTTATCAGTTCTAATACAAAGTTCTTTGAGTTAAATAAAATTAAGGGCGATGCAAATTCTGAAGTTGATATAAAAGATATAGTTAAACTTGGGACTAATTTAAATGTAAAGCCCTCTTCCGGTGTGTTATTATTTACGAGTAAGGCTAAATATCGACAGTTACTGAAAGATATTCAAATAGATAATTTGGCAATAATTGAGCAATTCCCGATTGCAGAAATTAAAATATCTAGAGATAATGAGTGCTGTATTAATTCTGAAGGTCTTGAAAATGTTGAGCCTATAATCTATTATTGTTCATCAGAATATTATTTAGGTTGGGAAGGTATTTTAGAAGAATTAAACCTTACACATGTTAATACACTAATTTTTGACGATTTTGATTTTATTATTAAAAAGGAATCAAGAAATGATTTTGCTAATTTCAAAAATTTTGCAGAGGAACTGAAAGAGGCGCAATCGATTTCATCTATTAAAGATGTTTATTTCCTTCAAAAAGATTATTTTTTTGATTATAATGAAATTTTAGAGAGATTCGGTCTAAATACCTACCCATGGTTAATAAATCATAAAGAAAGAGTCAGCTTAAATTCAAAAGGGGCGATTGAAAAATCAAATTTTAAAGTTCTATCTGTAACAAATATTTGTCATCATAATTACTGGTCGACATTTAAAATGTTATCTAGACAACTGACAGAAGAAATAAGTTCTGCAGTTGATATAAATTATAGCAGTGAACTTTTAAACGTTATAAAGATTGGTTATCAGATATATGATAGACTAAATAGCTTTTTTGATGCTGATATTATTAAAAAAGATTATTTCGATTATATCGAAAAGCTATCTAAATTAAGTGGCGAGATTAACTCTAGTTCATACAGCCATAAGGTTGGAGTTCTGTCTCAATTAATTGATGATGAATGTTTTTATGAGAGTAAAATTTCGGTGATTGTTAAAGTGATTCAAGAGTTATATTTACAGGGAGAGGTTTTAGTTATTAGTAAAAACAAAAATCAGCTTGATATCGAAAAAGCTAAAAATACTATTTTAAAAGCTACAGGTTTAAATAGTGTTTTCCTACATCTTGATGATGCTGAATATATGAATACTCGACAATTCAAATATGCTTTTTTTCTAACTTATTCAGGGAAAATTACTAAATCTTTATTTTTAACTAATTTTTGCAAAAAACAGTTTGTCATTCTTAATTCTAAAATGGAATTGGGTTATTTTAAACATTGTTTTGTGAAGTTTACTCCTATTATATCAAATTTATCTGACTTCGACAATAAGCTATTATTATTGAATTTAGAAAATCAAGAATATCTAGTAGACACCAATAAGATTGAGTTTAGATTAGAAGACTATGTTGATTATGGGTATGATATTTTTATTACCCAAAATGACTTGCCAGATATTCAGGACGAAATTATTGAATCAGAAAATGTTGATGATATTGAATCGATTGACAGTAATGAATTTGACTTCTCATTCGTAATAAATAAAATAATTCGAAAAAACAATTTTAAGGCTACAGGCACTTTAACAACTTCTGAAAATTCCGACAATACTTTATTACTCTTTGAAGATGGATACTTAAGAGTCCCTCAAACAAAATTCTTTTATTTACTCAATGACGCTAGCGACGGAAGTACAGAAATAAAGAAACGAGCTTCAGAATTAAAACTTAATGACAAAATATTTGTTATGAGTGGTTTTAATGATGATTTTAACGAGCTACTTAATTATCTTAAGAATAAGTACATAAAATTGAAAAAGTATTATGAGGCTTCTTATTCTTGGAGAGTTGACCTAATAAATAAGTATGAAGAGCTTGGAGGCTATATCAGTATACTGAATAGGTTTCTTGAATCAAATGATATATATGTTACAAACCCTACTGTTGATAGATGGGTAACAGGTTTAACAATCTATCCAGATTGTTTAGACCAACTAATAGACTTATTCAGTAAAGATGAATCTTCAAAAACAAGTGAATTTAGAAAGGAAGAAATACTGGAAGCAACAGAATGGGTTGCCAAGTTTAGAACAAAACTTCATAAACAAATATATTTATATCAAGTATATAAAAATTATGGAATGACTCATCAAATACAAGAATTGGAATTAAAGAATATTATTGAAAAATTAAATGAAGTTGTGGAGGTCAAAGAAATATTAATGATACAACAAGGATAGATGCCAATATTACCAAAATATAGAACCGAGTTTACTAATAACGGTGAAAGAGAAATATATACTCTTGCAAACAAGTCTGGTTATTTTGAGAATAACTTAAAAAGGTATCTATTTCATTCATTAAGAAGTCACAATGTGAAAAGAAAATTAGTAGGAGAAGTAGACTTTGTATATTTAGATGAAAACTTTATTTTATTTTTGGAATCCAAGGGAGGACCTGTAAGGTATGATTGTGTAAATGATGAATGGTGGGTTTTAGGAGGTACGAAAAGAGGGGAGCCCTTTAAACAAGTAACAGACTATTTGTTCCATTTTAGAGATAATTTGATTAATAAATTTTATCCATCTGAAAACTATAGGTCTAAATTGATATTTGGTTATGGTGTTATGTTTCCAGATGTTAAAAGCTTTAATCTCAATAAAAAAACAGGCAAGTCAGATAATTTCAATTATGAAACCATAGAATATGACCCAGAAATCATATATACCTCGGCAGATCATAGTACCCCGATTACTTTTATAAAATACATAGAAAGACTTAAGGAGTATTGGAAATCTCACGATAAATATGAGAATAAAACTTACACTGGGATTGGACTTAAAGGTGTTGACAACATAAGAAAGATGTTTCGAAAGGATTTAATATTCGAAATTCCATTAAATAAGATTCTCGATGATCAGAACAATAAAATAATAGAATACACAGAAGAACAATATCAAATTTTAGATTCTGTAGATTTTTTCTCAAATAGAGGGTTTATTGTCTCGGGTGGACCTGGAACTGGGAAAACACTTTTAGCGAAAGAGCTTATCTTAAGAAAAGCAAATCAAAATAAGAAAGTTGCTTTCTTCTGTTTTAACAAAAACTTATCATCTGAAATAAAAAAATATTTTGATTCTTTTGAGGATCTAGAAATAGAAGTTTTCAACGTTCATAAATATCTCTTTGAGTATTTGAGCAAAGCATCGTTACTTCCACAAGGTGATCGTTCAATTACAAAATATTGGACGGAACTTTTACCAAACCAATTTAAATATTGGTTCAACTCTCTTAACGTATCTATGTATGATTTCCTTATTATTGATGAAGGTCAGGATGTCTTTAGAGAGAACATTTTAGATTCTATTTTTTTAAGTCTAATCGGAGGTGTTGAGTCTGGGAATTGGAGCATTTTTATTGACTACAAATTTCAAGGTTTTTATGAAAGTTTTGATGAAGAGTTTTTCAAACTTTTTGTGTCTCAATACCCTACAACTGTAAATGCTTTGCCTCTCAATTGCCGAAATCATGAAGACATAATTAATGTTGCATCTAGACATAGTGGTTTGGATATTATTCCTTGCAGGAGGAAAGATATTCCATTTAAAACAAGAACGATATTTTATCAGTCTACTGAAAATTTAGTAACCGAGCTAGATTCATTGATTAATAAACAAAAAAGTGATGGTATAGGCTTTTCAAATATTACAGTCTTAACTACTGATAATACTATTTTGAGAAAAATAATTGAACTTTCAAAATTAAGCTACAATAAAGTAAATGAAGATAATCACAAAGTCAAAGATAAGGTTTCAATCTCTACAATACATAGTTATAAAGGTTTAGAGAATGATTTCATAATAGTTGCTGGAGTACTTAATTATTCACCAGAAATCATGGAGAATATGTCATTATTATATGTTGGTTATACTAGGGCTAAATTAGGATTAACAATATTTTTTCAAGAAGAAAATAAAACAAAACTTGCTATACAAGCGATGAACTAATTATGAATAAAACGAATTTAGAAATACGAGATGAAATATCTGAATGGGTTAACAGAACTTATTTAGGTCCCTTTCATTTAGACGAAAACGGAGAAGCAGATAAAAACGAAAATATATCTTTCTCACCTCTAGATATGTATTCTACAGGAATTCTATTTCCCCAATCAAGAGAGGAAACTTCTTTATTTACTCCTAATGAAGTTGATGGAGAGTTGAGTGGGATTAAAGAAGATGAAATTAATGATTCTAATGAGACAAATAGCTGGAGAAACAAAAAGGTTATCGAAGATGACAAAGAAGAAGATTTAAGATTAACAACTGAATTTTACCCATCCTCAATAGCTATATCTTCGATAATAGATGAAAAATCGATACTAAAAGTACAAGTCGATTTTGGAAAATATTACACAAGTACAAATGAAATGAAATTGAAATCAGATTCCAAATATACTCGGAAACCAATTACTATTTTATTGGATGTTAGGGTCTCTGATTTTAAGATTATTGGAGAGATTAATTCAGAAAATTCTTGGGAGACTAGTAGTCAGGGAAATATATTGAGTATTTTAAATGAAGAAAATAATTCGTGTATTAAAATTATAAAGCGAAAACAACACGGGCTTAAAGAAAATCAAACCATAATAACTGTATCATTAATAAATAACAAAAAAGTTATTGATGGTTCAGTTAAATCTAGAGAAGGTTGCATATTTCAACCAAAAATAACTATAGACTCTTCAATTGAATTTGTTTCCTTCCCAGATAACACAAAACTAGAGTTTTTAAGTGAAGAGGAAATAGAACTCAAATTTTTATATAGAAACTATAAAAATTATTGCTTAGGTCACGGATGTGGGAGTAATTGGATCTATGATGATACCCTAGTACATAGAGTTGAAAGTTCAATCATTCCGAAGGAAAAAATTAATGGTGTAGACTTTAATCCACACGAATTAGAAGGCTCTGATGATATATTGTTCATGAAGAACCTATCAGATTTAGACCCTACATTTAAAACTAATGATTTAATAAGTGGACTTAGGAGTTTCACGAAAATCTATGAGACATGGATTGCTGAGCAAGAAGATTCTCTTAAAGGAGAAGTATTTAATAAAGAGTATTTAAAAACCTCATCATCCATTATTGAGAAGTGTCGCAAATTGTTATCTCGTATGAATAGAGGGATTGAGCTCTTGAACGATGAAGATGTTTTAAGAGCGTTCCTAGATGCAAATAAGGCAATGTTTAATCAAAGGGTTATGTCTGATTTTGCTAAACATAGAACAATAGAAAAAAGGACCTTTCCTTCTGAGAATTCAGATGAGTTAGATGACTGCCTTCCAGACTGTAAAAAAATACCTTATGACTCAATTTCTAATTCAATATGGAAAAATGGGAACCTATCCATACCTAAAGTGAAACCTTCCAATAATAGGTTTCTAGCTAAATGGAGACCTTTTCAATTAGCTTTCATTTTATCTCAAATAGAAGGTGTCGTTGATAAAAAATCTGATGACAGAGAAACTATTGATTTGTTATGGTTTCCTACAGGAGGTGGGAAAACAGAAGCTTATTTAGGACTGATATCTTTTACTATTTTTTATGGACGCCTTAAGTCTGATACTAAAGTTAGTGGTGTTAGCGTAATGATGCGTTATACCCTTCGTATGCTGAATAAGCAACAGTTTGACAGAGCTAACATTTTAATTTGTGCTTGTGAGCTTATTAGATATAAAAATCCTGATTTATACGGTAAGGAAAGAGTCTCAAATGGTTTATGGGTAGGAGGTTCTTTTTTCCCAAACAAACACTCTGGTACTAGAGAGTTTCCAGGAAATAATGAATTGCTCGAAGCTTATAGAACAAATATTGACAACAGGAATGATAATTTCACCCATGATTATGCCCCTCCAGTATTTAACTGTCCATGTTGTGGAAATAAATTAGTAAAAGAGATTCATTCTAATGACGGTAAGAAACAAGAGACTAAAGGAAAATGGGGCTATAATCAAAAAAGAAATAGATTAAAAAGAAAACCTTTTACTCATAATAAAGATAGCTATAACCCATTTATAACACATTGTACAAATTCCAAATGTCATTTTTATCTTTCAGAAGCAGATTTTTTATTAAATAAACTAGATTCTCCAAAAATAGATAGTTATTCACTACCAATATATTATGTTGATGAGGACGTTTATAGACATAGACCAACTCTTTTATTTTCAACTGTGGATAAATATGCTCAGCTATCTTGGAAAAAAGAAGTTTTTCGTTTATTTAATTTCAATGATGATTTTTCAAGATTTTGCCCACCTCCATCATTAATTGTTCAAGATGAACTTCATCTTATTAGTTCCTCCTTGGGAACTATTTATAGTCTCTTTGAGTTTGCTATTGATGAACTAACCAACCACAAAGGTTCAAAGCCCAAGATAATAGGTGCAACTGCAACCGTTAGAAATGCTAGGCAACAATGTATTAAAATCTATGACAGAAAGTATTATTCGCAATTTCCACCTGTTGGAGTCCGTATTGATGATTCTTTCTATTCCAGAAAAAAGAGTGAGGATGACAGCGGAAGACTTTATTTAGGAATTATGGCAAGTGGGAATACTTCTACTACCGCCAAACTAAGACTTGACAGTCTCTTGTACGAAGGAGTAAATTTAATGAGAAATGCTAAAAATAGTGAGCTAGACAATTATTACACTTTACTCGCTTATTTTAATACGGTAAAAGAATTAGGTAAATATCGGACACTATTAGAAGACGATATGAACGCCTACAGAAAGTTCTTAAGTAAACATTTTAAAAATATACATCTACAATATAATCCTAGTAGAATTGTTGAGTTATCAAGTCAAATGACTTCCGATGAAATTAATATTGGTTTAGATAGATTGGAAAATACACGTTTGCAATATACCGATTTGAGTGATGGGGTTGTAAAGTTCTTGAGTGAAATAGGTGTAAATACTGAAAAAGATTTGCAAGAAGTTAAATATAAATGGAAATGGATTTCTATATTCAATGATCACTGGGATACTATTAAAGTTATAGCAGACTTATCAGATGATAAAAAAATAGGACCCTATCCTTACGAAGAAGATAAATTAGATGTTGTCTATGACAAATGCTATCCTATTTTTGAAAAATCAATAAAGAGTAAGAGCCGAGACGAGAATGACCCTGTTAAAGTTGCTCTAGCTACAAATATGATAGCAGTTGGCGTAGATATACCTCGACTTAATGTTATGTCCATATCAGGTCAGCCTAAAACATCAGCTGAATATATTCAAGCAAGTTCACGGGTTGGAAGACAATCCCCAGGAATTGTACTAACATTATATAATCAAGCTAAAAATCGTGATAGGTCACATTACGAAAATTTCAAGGATTATCATCAAGCGTATTACAAATACGTAGAAGCTACAAGTGTTACACCATTTTCTTTGCCAGCTCTTGAAAAGACCTTAGACTCAGTCGTCATTGCTTTAATGAGGGGAATGTATTTCAAAGAGGAAACTAATGCTTATTTTGACTCAAAGGCAGAACTAAGTTTCAATCAGATTAAGCAAAAATTAATTGAAAGATATATGAATATCACCACGGTTTTAAATATCAAAAACGAAAAATTATCAATTAAAAAAGTCAATGAAATTGAAACATTATTTGATGAGCTTAAAGAGCGATGGAGAAATTTAGGTTCTGTAAATTTCACTGAATTTAGGGACATAATGAATAATTCTTTATCAGAAGAAAATTTGACTAATAGACTTTTTCTTGATGCAAAATATCGTGACCATCATATGACAAGAGGTAAAATGTTATTTGCGATGACATCACTGAGAGATGTTGATACTTCAGCCAAAATAAAAATTAAAAGCTACATAGATTAATGGAACAGGAAATAAGAACATCACAAACAATACATACCTATGGTCCGGGAGCTATAGCCGATTTTCCTGAATTATCTGTATTAATTTTATCTCATGATATACCCCAAAAAGGAATAATAGGCGGAGATGGGCACTATAATAATGCAGTTTATTGGGGAGAAGATTTCGAATTTCCAGCAAACAGAATAGAAGATGATAGACTTGCAATTGCTTTTAATGTAGAATGCTTTGTTAGTGCCCCTACGTCAGATTCTGTTAATAAGGCCAAGGTTCAATCAATTCGTTTTCCTTCAATTTTACAATGTCCAGCTACAGGACAATTATTTGATGTCAGAGAATTAGAGCAAAATGAAGAAAATTATGTGGATAGAAGAAATCGGGCTGGTAAAAATGTGGATGAGACTTTTACTGGTTTTGATTCTCCAAATTTTAACAGTAGAAAACTCATACCTGTAAGGTTTATTATTGCAACCGAAGGCGGTCATCTTGATGATTTTCCATTTGATTGGTATATTCACACAAGACTTAAGTTATATGATGAAATTGGAAAAGGAAACAAGCTCTACCTGAAAAGCTCTGGGAGTTCAGCAACATTAAAAAATATAAGTCTGGAAAGTAGACATAGGAAGACGGATGAAATTCTTGGTTCTGTAACTTTGGAAAGAATATTTGACCAAGAAGATACATTTGTTAGCTTAAAAGAACCGCATGAAGATTATATGATTTATGCGAAGAATAGGTTGCCAAAGCCTTGGTATGGCCGAAATTCTAAAATTACTTCAACTTCCGGCAAAGGGATTAAAAATTTTAGAAATTTTAAAATTGAAAATCTTAACTACCCACCTTATTCCATCGAAGATAGTGATGAAGAGAAAAAAAGGCAATTAGCGAAATATCCTCGAACGCTTCTTAGAGGTGCTGGAAATCTTTATTTCCCAATAGTATATAAGGGTATAAGTCTTCCCAAGAATGGTTACTCTCCAAATCTTCCAGAAGATTTCGTTTTAAGATTTAAAAAAGCTATTGATAGCTGGGAAGATTTCATTGATAATAAACAAGATGTAGAAGAATATATTTTTTTATTAAAAAGGACTTTTAACAAACGATTTCACGACCTTCCATATGATATTGATGAGGCTATAGATTATGCTGAAAAGTATTTTCTAAGCTCGAATGAAGAAAAAGTCCAATTCACAACTCAACAACTCAGAAAGCAAGAATTCGATTGTTTTTTGAACGAGAACGTAATATCCAAAAAAAATGAATGGTATGATTCAAGAATTATGAATGGTGCTAATTATAAATTAGGCTTGTCTAATCTAATAGAGAATGTAGTATTACTTGATAAAATAAAAGAATTAAAAATTTTCAGAGGGTTTACAAGAATTAAACCGCTAATGTTTGAAGATTTAATTTTTGATAGCCCAGAAAAAGTAACAGGTAGACGTAAAGCAGAATTAGAAAGAATTCAGGACCCTAGAAGTGAATTGTCAACCAATACATTACCCTGTACAGAAGTTAGAGGGGAAGGGATTTTTATTAAATTTAATGATTTGATTCTTAATGAGTGGGAAAATAAAACTGAAGTAAAGAAAAGATTCAAAATCATTCAAGAAAACAATGATAATTATAGAGCATCTTATGGTTTAGAGCCTGATGAGGTATTAACTGCTCGGTATGTATTACTCCATACATTAAGTCATATTTTAATAAATGAGCTATCTATAGAATGCGGGTACGGTAGTTCTTCTTTATCGGAAATTATCTATTCTGGAAATAATGAAGAACCTAATATGAATGGAATATTAATATACACAAGTACTTCTGATTCTGAAGGGACACTCGGTGGATTAGTAGAAAAAGGAGAACCCACATTTTTAAGTAATGTATTTGAAAAAGCTATTGGAAAAGCATCTTGGTGTAGTTCAGACCCGTTATGCTTAGACAATACCAGTGGGAAGGGTTTTATGGGAGTTAATTTAGGTGCTTGTCATTCTTGTTGTTTATTACCAGAAACAAGTTGTTGCAATATGAATAAATTTTTAGATAGAGGAATGCTAATTGGAACATTAACTAATCCTGAAATTGGTCTTTTTTCATAATATGAATATAAAATTATCACTAAATGAGTAAGCACTATTCCGTATTTTATTCTTGGCAATCTGATAAAAGAAAGAGTAGCAATTTCATTTCGAGCTCAATTGAGAAGGCTATAAAGATTATTAAAAGAAAATCATCAGAGGATATCTCTTTAGAAATAAACTTTGATAGAGATACAAGAAATAGAAGTGGAAGCCCTCAAATTGCACAAACAATATTTGATAAAATTTCTCAGTGTGATATTTTCATATGTGATGTGAGTTTAATAAATAATTCATATTTAAACCGTAAACTTAAAAGAAGAATTACTTCAAATCCAAATGTACTAGTTGAATTGGGCTATGCAATTAATTGTCTTGGTTGGGAAAGAATTATTTGTGTTAATAATACTGAGTTTGGGACAAATGAAATGTTGCCATTTGACATTAGAGCCCACAGAATTACTAGTTTCAACAAAAAGGATGGTAATTATAAAACAGTTATAGTAAATACTTTAGAGTTTGGTATAAGAACAATTATAGAGGATTATGACAGTATATTGGAAAGGCAAAATTTAGACGAGTTAAAACAGAAGGACAGAGTTATTTTTAATAAAATTGATGAAATCCTCTCAGAACAGCGAATAATAGATAATTTAAATACTGTTGTTACAAACTTGTATTATAATAATTACATGCACAGTAGATGGTTAGAATTAATCAACTTTTACAAAGATTCCATGAATCATTTCATAAACGAAAATTTAAATGAAAAAATGCAAGAATTGGTAAAAGAATTAGATTCATTTACAAGCATGTGTTACGCTCATATTAACGTTCCAAATAATATAGGCTCAAGTCCATCGATATTTGATTTAGAGCAAAGTGGTGTTACAATTACAGAAGAATTAAGAATCGATGCTCTTCAAAGCGAAAGATATTTTATAATGAAGGAACCTTACCCGAGTGAAACTTGGACTGATTGCCACAAACGTATGGATAAAGCTGCTTCAGAATTAAATTCTCAAAAAGAAGTAATTATAAAAGCTTACAGAGATTTAATCATTTTATACAAGAAGGAATTCTAAACAAAACGACTCTCGAATTAATGTTTGTAATTAGTTCTTACTAAGATATAAGTTCGTTATGTCATCTTCAACCCTATTACTTCATTAAGATTCGGGAATTAATTGTAAGAATTATGAGTTAAATTGAGTAATCAAATCAGCTCAAAATATGCTTAAATATGAGCCGAATGACATCATTGATCGCTTCATGAAATAATTTGTTTACTAATATCAACAACGTTCCACCCCATTCCTCTACATTTCGCGAAGGGCTTCATTCCGGGAAAAGCGGTTCACTACATTATCTTGAACCCAGTCGCAGAAAAAGTGACTGCGTTCGCTCAGCAAAAAGATCACCCCAACCTTTTTCTACACAAAGTTTAAAATTATGCCCGAGACGAACTGCATAAACCAGTCGTCCCTCCTTATTTATAAGTCCTTACTCGTTCAGAATTTTTGTTACAGTTACCGAAAAGGTAACGGCGAGAGCGCTATGGGAAGTAAGTGAATGAAATTGGATAGAACCTTAATCTGTATCATTTTACCAAAAATAAAATCGATAATTACAAGGCAACATAGAATTTCACATTAAATAAAAAGGAAAACGCTCAAGATATAATAAGTATGTGATTTTAAAAGGAAAAAGTATACTAAATTCCATCAAATAAAACCATCCAAAATGAATATAAAAATTAGTTTATTTAAATGATTGCCAGTTGTTTGTAAATAATTATCTTCACTTTATTACTAAAAAAATAACGGTGTTAAAAGTATCTCAAATAGCTTTTCAGCCTTGGTTAAAAAGTATGAAGATCCTGAAATGAAATGAAGGAATCGAATAGCAAGAGGGTAACGCGCTACGCGACGTTACGGTTATTCGATTTTCACTATAAACTCAGCATTTATAGGGGTTTACATAATTTTTTATTTTTCCAGAGTTTGACTATTAATGCTATTTTTTACTAAAAACATTTGTCAACCGCCGTAAACAGGTATTTTTTTTACTAAAAGCTATGGATAAAGGATATGAAAAAGAAGAATTTGAGACTTTGAAGATAAAGAGGTCTGTGGCTATTGAATTTAGAAAATTTTGTAAAATGCTCTCTAAATCTCAATCGATGACATTGCTTTTAATGATAGACTTTTTTAATGAAAACGGAATTTCCCCAACAGAGCGTTTAGGTCCTCGAATGGAAACGCTGGAAAACAGAATTTCCGTTCTGATAAAAAAGCGAATGAACGGAATGATCGCTATTATGAAAGATATTGAAAAGTCACAGACCAAACCAACCGTGGCGATGATGCAAGCGCTTTTCGAGCAAACCGAACCGCCCAAGAAAAAATTGATTGTAGAAAAAAAATATACGAAAACCAATGATAATGAGCAATGGAAAAAGTAAACTACATCATCCAGCTCAACGAAGCGTTTGACCGTTTCAATAAAGACCACAGGATCAAACAAGGTCATATTACTTTATATCTGGCATTCTTTCAGAAGTGGAACCGGGAATTTTTTAAAAAGACGATAACCATAAATAGGGAATGGATTATGGAAAAGGCAAAATTCAAATCAAAAACAACCTATCACAGTTATCTCAAAGACCTCAATGATTGGAACTATTTACGATACTGCCCCTCTTATCATCCGGCAAAAGGTTCAAAAGTTCAGATGTCCATTTTTTTTAGTTCAGATGGTCAAAAATTGGCCAACAGCGTTCCAGAACCAGGCCAAAATCTGGTACCTTATTATAAACATAAAACAATAGAAAACTTAAATAAACTGGCAAGGCCAAAAAATGAACTGGTTGTTTTAAATTTTTTTAAAGAAAATAATTGGCCTGCTATGGAAGGAAAAAAATTCTATGCATATTACGAAGCCAGAGATTGGGGGCTTAGCAGAGGGCTTAAAATAAAAAACTGGAAGACAGCAGCCAGTAAATTTGTCGAGAAAGGCATCAAAATAAAAGAGGAAGTCACTAGGCCAAATTCTGGCCAGCAAGATAATTTGCGAAAGTATGATCAAAGAGACAAAGACTATGGGATTCCGTTGTAGTTCTTGAAAAAGAGATTGCTAGGAAAACATATAGTTAATTTTGTACTGGATTAGGGACGTTTGAGTATTTAAAACGTTAAAAAATGTTAATGTTTTACCTATGTTGTACCTAACATAAAAAAGACAGCTACAAATGAATGTAACTGTCTGATTATCAAGTAGCGAGAGCGAGACTTGAACTCGCGACCTCCGGGTTATGAATCCGACGCTCTAACCAGCTGAGCTACCTCGCCATATTTGAACCTATACCTATAGCGGCATTTTGTCTAGGCGGGTGCAAAGATAAAAACAAAATTATCTGACGCAAATTTTAAGTTCTCTTTTTCACGAAATAATTATAAAAATTATTCGCGGACATAAATTGAAAAATTTTCAATCTTTAATTTGAGTTTAAGATTAATATATATATATTGGGCATCAACTAATGAAATGCTATGGAAAATAAAATTAAATATGAAATGGAATTCCCTATTCAGGTTTCCCCTTCATTGTTATATCAGTATATATCAACGCCTTCAGGATTATCTGAGTGGTATGCAGACAACGTAAATTCCCGTGGGGAGTTCTACAACTTTATTTGGTCCGAAAGTGAAGAAAAGGCCAAGTTGTTGAGTAAGAAGAGCCCAGAGCGAATTAAATTTAGATGGATAGAAGATGAAGGGGAGGATTTCTTTTTTGAACTTCGCATTCAAGTAGATGAAATTACCAAGGATGTCTCATTGATGATTACAGATTTTGCCGAAGAAGACGAGGTGGATGAAGGGAAAATGTTGTGGGAAAATATGGTTTCCAACCTAAAGCAGATCTTAGGATCGTCTTAAATATCTAATAAAAATAATATCTTTGAACCGCCTTAAAAAAAGGGCGGTTTTTTTATGATAAACTTAAACGGAAGATTAGCGCAGAAAGTGGATACAACTATTTTGACTGATAATAGAGGTCTCAATTATGGCGACGCAGTCTTTGAGACGCTGCGTATTTCGGGCGATAAAATTTACTTTTGGGAAGACCATTATTTTCGCCTAATGGCTTCCATGCGAATTCTACGAATGGAAATTCCCATGAATTTTACCATGGAATTTCTTGAAGAAGAAATTTTGAAGACTCTTAGTTTTAATTCATTTGAAGGTACCGCAGTAAGAGCCAAAGTATTGGTTTGGAGAAAGTCCGGAGGAAAATATACACCTGAAACAAACGAGGTAGAATATGTTATTTCTGTTGAAGAACTTAGCACTCCGTTTTATCTTTTAAGTGAAGGGAACTATGAAGTTGAGCTTTTTAAGGACCACTATATCACCACTAGTTTGATTTCTACACTAAAGACAACAAATAAGCTTATAAATATAGTTGGCGGGATTTATGCGAAAGAGAATGACTATCAAAACTGTTTGCTGTTGAATCAAAATAAGCAAGTGATAGAAGCGCTTAATGGAAATTTATTTTTAGTTGCGGGTAACAAAATTAAAACGCCACCTTTAACTGATGGATGTCTCAACGGGATTTTACGTAAACAAGTGATTTCAATTTTAAAAAGAATACCGGACTATACATTGGAAGAGGCTTCAATTTCCCCCTTCGAACTACAGAAAGCAGATGAACTCTTTATAACGAACGTGATTCAGGGAATTGTCTCTATAACAAAATATCGCAAAAAGGAATATGAAAATACTTTAGCAAAAGAATTATTGCCCAAGTTGAATTTAAAAGCGAGGATGGGTTAATTGAAAGATGGATTCTCTGGAGCGTTAGACCATAAAAGATAGTCCCCTCCAAATTCAATCATTTTTTCTTTCCAGAAGTTAATATTGCTCTTGCCAATGATAGTGTCGTTATAAGTATTGGGTGCGACAACCCAACTGTTTAAATCAAGCTCATGTTCCAACTGATCGCCTTCCCAACCTGAATATCCCAAGAAAAATCTTATCTGATCTTTTTTCAATTGATCATTTTTCAATAAATCGATAATTGCACTAAAATCACCACCCCAATAAATACCGTTCGATATTTCTATGCTGTCTGGAATAATATCTGGGATGCAATGGATAAAATAAAGATTATCTTGTTCCACAGGCCCTCCATTATAGACCGGAAGTTTCGAATTTATCTCAGGAACAAAATCTCTCAGCTTATAATGCAAGGGCTTGTTAAGGATAAATCCTACTGAGCCACTTTGGTTATATTCCGCCAGAAGTACTACAGATCGGTTAAATGAAACATCCCCAATAATGGAGGGTTCAGCAACCAATAAAAGACCTTTGGCTGGTTTTAAGGTTGTCATAAATTGGTTTTGATAATTTAAATCTAAGTATTTATTTCTAGATTACCAAAAACTTAGTAAATGTATGTGTAGTTTAAATTTAATCGAGTAAAAGTGTAAAATTATTGCATAATTATAAATAACTCAATATCAATTAACTAAAAAAGTCCCTCTATCCAATTTAATGGTAAGAAGGACTATTTGATTTGTAAAATAATTTACAAATTAATTTACGCTACTCTGTAATTCTGAACCTGCTTTGAACTTCACTACATTCTTTGCAGCGATTTGAATGGTTTTACCCGTTTGTGGATTTCTTCCTTCTCTAGCAGCTCTTTTAGAAACTGACCAAGATCCAAAACCTACAAGTGATACTCTATCTCCTTTTTTAAGGGATTTTTCTACGTTGCCTAAGAAAGATTCTAATGATTTCTTAGCAGCAGCTTTTGTAATTCCGGCATCAGCTGCCATTGCATCGATTAAATCTGATTTGTTCATAATTTTTTTTAAATTAAATTGTTGGTTAAACTTCGATTAATTGCTCTACAAATTTAGCAGGATTATCCGGCCAACCAAGTAACCACGCACTAAATCCGTTATATTGTTAATAACTTTGGCAGTTTGTTAACAATTATGAATGATTTTTTGCTATTTCAAACGGAATCAGTGCTGGCAAGGGTTTACAATAGTTTAGAATCTTCCGAGAATGAATAACCGTTTAATAGCGATGAAACTTCCATTTTTCGTTTTCCCGGAAGTTGTATTTCTTTTATTTGCATGTAGCCATCCAGACAAGCAATTATTAATTCTTTTTTAGTTGTCTCAATCTTTCCTAGTTCAGAAGTATGTTCTGCTTTTTCAAAGACCGCATTGTAAATTTTAGCCTTTAACTCTTTATTTTCATTAATCAAAATGGACCAAGCAACGGGGTAGGGGGAAAGTCCTCTAATAAATGCTTCAATATCTGCTCCTGGTTTTTGCCAATCTATCCGCGTGTTTTCGGGAGTAAGTTTCGGTGCGTCTCGTAAATCACTGTTCTTTTGTTGCGGTTTTGGAGTAGCGGTTCCTTTTTCTATTAGTTCAAGTGTGCTCAAGACTAATTGGCTTCCTGCTTTCATCAATTTATCGTGAAGCGTTTCTGCATTTTCATATTTTTCAATCTGTATTTCTCTGTTTGCGATAATTTCACCGGTATCGATTTTTTCATCGATAAAGAAAGTCGTAACCCCAGTTTTTTCTTCCCCATTAATAATAGCCCAGTTTATAGGTGCCGCCCCTCTATATTGTGGAAGAAGCGACGCGTGAAGATTAAAAGTGCCATATTCGGGCATTTGCCAAACAACTTTTGGAAGCATTCTAAAAGCAACAACCACTTGAAGATTGGGGTTTAATTCTTTTAAATCCTTTAGAAAATTTTTGTCTTTTAAGTTAAGCGGCTGAAGTATCGTTAGGTTTTGTGATAGTGCATATTCCTTAACTGCTGATCCCATCAACTTTCTGCCGCGACCTGCTGGTCGGTCTGGTGCGGTTATGACCCCAACAACATTTTTACCGGATTCGACAATTTTTTTTAAAACCCCTACTGCAAAATCGGGAGTTCCCATAAACACTATTCTTAAATCTTTCTGCATTATTTCAGTATAAATAATATTGGTTCTTCAAATTCACTTTTATTTTTTCGGCATCCATCAGTAGCCGAAGCACCTTTAATATGTTGGTTTCAGCAAATGTAAGTTTTTCTGAAATTTCTCTAGAAGTTAAATCGTCGGCTTCCAGCAATATTAATATGTTCTTGGCAATTTCCTGTAGCTCCTTTTTAGACGATGATGGATGTTGCGAATTACAAACCGAACAAACGCCGCAAGCACTTGCAGTGGTCTCCCCAAAATAGGAAACTAGTTGAGCGCTTCGGCAGGTTTCTGTGTTTTCCAAGTATCGAAGTACTGCATTTACTTGAGCCTTTTTTTTCTGGTTTAAGGCTTCCACTTCCCTTGAAATAACATTTATAGTTTTGTCGTCCTCGCGCGGAACAAGGAAAGTAAGCGTGGCATCGGTTATTTGCAATTTCATTTCAATCACCTGGTCACGTTCCATTTTCCTTAAAATACCTATGATGGTTTCTATGGATTGGCCGGTTTTGGTTGCGATCAAGTCTAAATTTACGGCTGTTGACATTTCAAAGATTCCACCGTAAATTCTAAGAATTGTTTTTCCTATTACAGATGTTGCGGCGTCCTTCCCAAAATATGTCAAGACTTTCTGAGACGAAATTAAAAACTGAAGGATGGATTTTCGTCCAAACTCCTGAGAAAGCTGAATAATTCCCAAACGATCCAAGCTATTAAGCGCGTTGTAGGCTAACATGGAGTTTAGACTATATATTTTGCAGAAATCAGAAAAACCAAAATTGTGTTTTGTGAATTCTCCTTCGCCATAAGGAATTTGAAAATAATTGTTGAGAGTTCTGTATATAGCCTTTAAATCTGACGTGCTTGGCAATGACTCAATAAACTGTTTTTTTACGTAAATTTTGTCATATTCATTAAACAATAATACCGCCGTGGCAAATTGGCCGTCCCTTCCTGCGCGACCTGCTTCCTGAAAATAACTTTCAACACTCTCTGGTATTTGTAAATGTATAACAAAACGCACGTTTGGGTGGTCAATGCCCATTCCAAAGGCATTGGTAGCCACCATAGTCGAAACTGCTCCACGCTTCCAAGAATCGAGTTTTTGAGCTTTCTCTTTTGCTGAAACTCCACCGTGATAAAAAGTGGAAGAAATTCCCAAACTGTTTAGCTGGTTGCTTATTTCAATGCTACCCTTTCTACTTCTTACATATACAATTGCGGAGCCTTTATTGGTTTTTAGCAATTGTTCTGTTCTATAGAGTTTATCATCTTCCTTAAAAACTTGGTACGAAAGATTTTCCCTAACAAATGAATCCTTGAAAACTGCGGGAAGTTCCATTTTCAATTCTGAAATGGTGTCTTCCAAAACTTCGGTGGTTGCTGTGGCAGTTAAAGCAATAACAGGAACTAAGGGATGAAGCTCCCGAAGTATGGTGATGTTTTTGTAAGCGGGTCTAAAATCATTTCCCCATTGCGAAATACAGTGCGCCTCATCAACTGCAATCAAGTTGACATTCATTTGCCGAATATAATTTTGAACAATTTCCTGTTGAAGTCTTTCAGGGGAGAGATAAAGGAATTTGTAATTTCCGTAAAGCGCATTATCCAGTAAGGTGTTCAGGTCATTGAAGGAAATGCCACCCGTTATTTTTAAGGCCTTTATGCCACGATCTTTTAAGGCATTCACTTGGTCGCTCATCAATGCTACCAATGGTGAAACTACAATGCAAATTCCATCCATTGCCAATGCGGGAACTTGAAAACATATTGATTTTCCCCCGCCTGTGGGTAAAAGAGATACCGTATCTTTTCCATTCAATACAGAAGTGATTATAGCTTCCTGCATGGGTTTGAAGGAAGTATAACCCCAGTATTTGGTCAAGATGGTTTGTACACTTATCAAAAGGTATCTTTAACTTTTTCTAAAATATATTCGGCGCGTTCTTTAATGGAACCTACCGGTACTTCATACGTGTTATAGCCATAGTATTCGTAGCTATTTTTTAAGAAGTTAAATAGCTCTTCGGCCTGCTCAAAAGATTCGTATCGCTCGTTGTCTTGTTCATAAATCTCCTTCCAAGGTGGAAGTACAAAAACCTTATCGTACCTATACGTATTACAGGTTTCTGAAAAATTTTCAGGATAATGGATGTTCATAAAATCCATATAAGCCGTAACGTCTGGCATTCCGCGATCGTAAAAAAGAGTTTCGGCGTGGCGGTTTTCTCCTTCCCGAAATTGTTTCAGTCTACCTTCCAGCAATTTTTCACTAAAGAGCATTGGGTTTTCCAAAAACAATTGTTCAATTCCTTCCTTTTGGGCCTGTAATGTAACTTCTCTTGAAATTTCGTGCATTACTTGATGCCCTTGATCTTCCAAATGTTTTATCAATGCAGTCTTTCCCGAGCCGGGGCCACCGGTTATTACAATTCGTTCTGTTTTCAACAAGTTTCAATTTTATACAAAGTAAGTAAATATATATTTGTGATGAAAGTGTATCTTTGTAGCTCACACAGCAAATATTTGAATGAATCAAGAAAAAAACACTGCGGAATTTTACGAACGTTTAAAAAAACAACTTGAAGAGACTACAACTTGGCCATCGCCTTATCTCTTCAAATTTATTGTTCCAGCCGATCTTGAAAAAATAGCGGAAATAGATTCTATCTTTGACGCTACTGATGCTGAGATAAATACGCGTGATTCTTCTAAAGGTACGTACACCAGTGTTTCCATAAAAGTAACGATGGAATCTCCCGATGCGGTGGTTGAAAAATATCTTGAAGTTTCTAAGGTTGAAGGTGTTATTTCACTATAATTTTTAGTATTTTGCAATTGAAATGATTTTCAATCTTTCCGAATAAATTAATCCTTCCCTTAACTACAACATTTTGATACAAGAAGTAGCCCAAATAGAATATAATACCGAACGTCCAAAATTGATTATCCCAGAATATGGCCGCCATATTCAAAAAATGGTCGATCACGCTATTGATATAGAAGATAAGCAAGAGCGCAATAAGGTGGCCAAGAGCATTATTAATGTTATGGGCAACCTAAACCCGCACCTTCGTGATGTGCCAGACTTTCAACCCATGTTATGGGATCAATTGTTTATTATCTCAGATTTTAAACTGGACGTTGATTCGCCCTATCCCATTCCTACCAGAGAGGAGCTTATGGAGCATCCAGAACCTCTTGGGTATCCACAAAACCATCCTAAGTACCGCTTTTACGGCAACAACATCAAAAGAATGATTGACGTTGCCATCAGTTGGGAAGATGGTGATAAAAAAGAAGGGCTTATCCTCACTATTGCCAATCACATGAAAAAATGTTTTCTAAACTGGAATAAAGATACGGTGGAGGATGATGTGATTTTCGCACACTTATTTGAACTTTCTGAAGGTAAAATTAACTTAAAGAATAGTGATGAGGATTTGAGTGATGCCTCTAACTTATTAAAAAACAAAAAGCGATATAGCTCTAGTTCAAGCTCTAATTCTGGAAAGAAAAACTACAAATCCAGCAACAATCGCAGTCGCAAACGTCATTAAAATTTTCAAGCTTTATTTATGGGAACTTTCCAAATAGAAGGCGGGCATAAACTGAAGGGTGAAATCACCCCTCAGGGAGCCAAAAACGAAGCCTTACAAATTCTTTGTGCAGTATTATTAACACCGGAAAAAGTGATTATTGAGAATATTCCTGATATTCTTGACGTCAATAAACTGATAAAAATTTTAGAGAACCTCGGCGTAAAAATCCAGAAATTGGGTAAAGGTAAATATGCCTTTATCGCAGATGAAATTAATTTAGAGTATTTAGAATCTGAACTTTTTAAGCAGGAGGGAAGCTCGCTACGAGGTTCTATAATGATTGTTGGGCCACTTTTAGCAAGGTTTGGAAAAGGTTATATTCCTAGACCGGGTGGTGATAAAATTGGTAGACGCAGACTTGATACCCATTTTGAAGGCTTTATAAAACTTGGTGCAAAATTCAGATATAATAAAGAAGAGCGGTTTTACGGAGTAGAAGCGCCCAAAGGTCTAAAAGGTACCTATATGCTTTTGGATCAAGCCTCGGTTACTGGAACGGCAAACATCGTTATGGCAGCTGTAATGGCCAAAGGAACTACAACAATTTATAATGCTGCTTGTGAACCTTATATTCAACAACTGTGCAAAATGTTAAATTCCATGGGTGCTAAAATCAATGGAGTTGGCTCTAACTTATTGGTTATTGAAGGCGTAAAGGAATTGGGTGGATGTGAACACCGCGTTTTGCCGGATATGATTGAAATAGGTAGCTGGATTGGTCTGGCTGCAATGACCCAAAGCGAAATTACCATTAAAGATGTAAGCTGGGAAAACTTAGGATTAATTCCTCAGACCTTCCGGAAACTCGGTCTAACGCTCGAAAAAAAGGGTGATGATATTCACATTCCTGCGCAAAATGAATATGAAATTCAGAGTTATATTGACGGTTCTATTCTTACTGTTTCAGATGCCCCGTGGCCAGGGTTTACTCCAGATTTGCTAAGTATCGTTCTTGTAATGTGTACGCAAGCAAAAGGCAGCGTATTGATTCATCAAAAAATGTTTGAAAGCCGATTGTTTTTTGTAGATAAATTGATAGATATGGGCGCGAAGATTATCCTTTGTGATCCGCACCGCGCTACAGTTATTGGTCATAACTTTCAGTCCAGCCTTAAAGCTACCACCATGGTTTCGCCAGATATTAGGGCAGGAATTTCACTGTTGATTGCAGCGCTTTCTGCCAAAGGAACCAGCATAATCCACAATATTGAGCAAATTGATAGAGGTTACGAAAACATTGATGAAAGACTCCGTGCAATTGGAGCTAAAATCACTAGATCTGAACCCTAAGATTATGCCTTCCTGTTTTTATTGATTTCGTCCTGCAGTTTTCTGCGTAACTTTTGTTCGCGTTCTAGACTGTTTCTTCGGTAATCTTCCAATTCAATTTCCATCTCCGCCATTTTAAGCTGTGCGGCATTGGTTATTTTATGGCTGTTTAAGAATCGGTAGAAAAGAAAACCACTTATCAGCAATAAAACCAGGATAATGGTCCACATTATGGAATTGTAGGTTGCTTTTGAAGTTAAAATACCCAAGATTTCGATGCCATCTTCTTTTTCTTTTGAATCCGAAAGATTTTGTTGCGTGCTCTTTAAGTTTTGACCAAGAGAATCAATTTCACTTTTTTGCAAGGCCAATTCGCGTTCTTGTGCATTTATTCTTTTGTCGAAACCAGAAACAGAATCAAGGATGTTTCGTTTTAAAGTAGCGAGCTGCGTCTTTTTGATTACTTTGTATTCCTGATAACTATTGCTTTTGTCAAATGCTTGAGTCATCTGATCATTCAGGGTGTTTTTTCGTACTTCAATAGAGTCTTGAGCTGAAACTTGCAGCGCAAACAAAAATAGGGGGAGGGTTAATAGTATGATCTTCTTCATCGCTTTCAGGTTTGTTGGATTGCTTTACTTAACTGTGCAAGAGTAGCAAAATTGTGCTGAATGGCATAAATTTACCATCTATTTACATTTTTTTTAACAACCCATATTTTGAAAGCAAGTTTTAATACTATGAAACTGCAGCTTTGTAAACGTTCAAACAGCGCGCTCTTGCTTCTTTGTGGTCTACTATTTTTTCAGGATATGTATCGGTTCCAAATTCAGAAACCCATTCTTTTATATAGTTGTAATCCTTGTCAAATTTTTCAATTTGTGTTGTGGGGTTAAAAATCCGGAAGTAAGGAGCTGCATCAACGCCGCTGCCTGAAGCCCATTGCCAATTTCCAACATTGCTGGACATTTCATAATCCAATAATTTTTCGGCAAAATAAGCTTCGCCCCAACGCCAATCTATCAAAAGATGTTTACATAAAAAACTAGCAACAACCATCCGCACGCGATTGTGCATATAACCGGTTTTATTGAGTTGACGCATTCCGGCATCAACCATGGGATAGCCAGTTTTTCCTTCTTTCCACTTTTCAAACTCAACTTCGTTATTTCGCCATTCAATTCTGTCGTATTTCTTTTTAAACGAATTTTCAAACGTTTCAGGAAAATGCCACAGGATTTGCATAAAGAATTCTCTCCAAATAAGCTCCTGCCAAAAGACTTCATTCTTTTCGGAAATAGCCTTTTTAATCATTTTTCGAATACTTACCGTGCCGAAACGCAAATGAGGTCCCAAGTGTGAAGTTGCATCTTGCGCGGGAAAATTCCGTGTTTTTTCGTATTCCTGAATGGTGGTAGGGGTAACATCATAATCTGGAATTGCTATTGAGGATTTTTTAAAGCCAATATCCTCTAAGGAAAGATTAGGTAATCTGGAATTCTGATACAGGTTTTTTAAAACCTCGGCGGTGTAATAGATTTTTTCTTTATAATTCGTTCTGAAGTTTTCTTTCCAGACTTTCATATAAGGCGTGTAAACAATATATGGATCGCCATCTTTTTTTACGACTTCATCTTTTTCGAAAATCACTTGATCTTTAAACGTGTAGAAACCGATATCTTTTTTCGAAAGTAATGCTTCTACTTCTTTGTCTCTTTTTTTGGCGTAGGGTTCATAGTCGCGATTTGTGATTACGTTTTGAACCTCAAATTCTGAAATAATAGTATTTAAAACAGTTTCTGGTTTTCCGTGGTAAATTGCGATACTGCTGCCGTTTTCCTGTAATTTCTTCCGCATTTTTTGAAGCGTTTCAAAAATAAAGCTAACCCGAGCATCGTTCTTGGGGAGCTCGTTTATAATTTCTGAATCAAATATGAAGATTGGAAGAACGGGAAATTTTCCATGTAGCGCCTTGTAAAAACCCACATTGTCATCGAGACGTAAATCTCTTCGGAACCAAAATATATTTACTTTTTTTGCCAAATTTAATGGATGTTTAAGGTTGAAAGCCCTCCGTCAACGCCAAATACTTGTCCAGTGATCCATTTGGATTCATCCTGGAGTAGAAAGGCGGCCATAGCAGCAATATCCTCAGTAGAACCAACTTTTTTTAGTGGATGTTTATTGGCCATTTTTTCCTTTTTGGAATCGCTGTTCAAAAGTTTTGAGGCTAAAGGCGAATCGGTTAAAGATGGAGCTATCACATTTATTCTAAAATTGGGAGCATATTCTGCCGCTAATGCCTTTGCAAAACCTTCAATGGCTCCTTTGGCTGCAGCTACGCTGGTGTGAAAAGGCATGCCAACTTTTACAGCTACCGTGCTAAAGAATATGAGACTCGCTTGTTCTGAATTTTTCAGTTTTGGCAGGAGTCCGTGAACAATTCTAACCAAAGAATAAAAATTGATCTCCATATCTTCCTTAAAAGTTTCTGGACTCATCATTTTAAAAGGTTTTAAATTGATGCTACCAGGGCAATAGACTAGACCGTCAATTCTATCGGGTAAATCTAGTGTTTCAATATTATCTTTTAAAACGTCGAAGGTGTGATGAATTATTTTTTCAGATATATGCTCGTTGGTTCTTGAAGCTATAATAACTTGATGGTCCTCTTGAAGAATATCGGCAATAGCAGCGCCAATTCCGTAGGATCCTCCAATTAATAATATATTTTTTTTCATAAATTATTTTTTAGATTTAATAGTGCCGAAAAGCTCGATAAGTTTGTTTTTTCGATATTCAAATATTTCATCCAACTTTGGTTTTACTAAAAATGGATGTACCATTTGCCCCAAAACACCAAATGGTAGTTTATAATGAAGTAAGTCTTCCATTTCTATACCTCCTTCAATTTTCTTGATAAAATGTTTGTGGTGCCAAAGCGAGTAGGGACCAAAACGCTGCTCGTCAACAAAGTATTCTTTGTCAACGGAATGTGTTATTTCTGTAACCCATTTGGTTTTTATACCTAAAATAGGAGTAACGATATATTCAATTATTTGTCCGGCGAACATAGGTCTATCCGCACCAGATTGAATATGGAAGCCCATATATTCGGGAGTAATGACTTTCAGGTTTGCTGGGTTGGATAAAAAGTTCCAAGCCTCGTCGATGGAAATGGGTAGGCTCTGTTTGGCGTGTAGTGTATAGATTTTCATAAAGCGGCTCTATTTCTTCCGCTTAATTGAAAGTTTTCTATTCATCCGCAAAAGTCTATAAGTATCATTATTTACTACTTTGCTTCCAAATTGTCCCTTAAATATTTTTTTTATTGCCTTAATCATGTTTTCAAAATTTTTGATTAAAGTTACTTTGTTTTACAAAATTAAAAAAAGTTTAAACAAAAAATTAACAATTCTTCGGAATGATAAGTATAACAGGAAGTCTCGAATGTTATTATGCTGTCAGTTACACACTATTTTAAGTTTTAATTAACAAATTAAAATTAATTCAAACACTACCTTCGTAGAAATTATAATTACTTAAAAACCATTACTATGAAAAAGATTATTTTACTTTTTTCTGCCGTACTACTGACCGTAGGTTCACAGGCGCAGATAAAAACTCCACAACCAAGTCCGTTCCAAAAAATTGAACAGAAAGTTGGACTTACTGATGTTACGCTTGAGTATTCTAGACCTTCTATGAAAGGTAGAACTATCTATGGAGAACTTGTTCCTTATGGCGCGATTTGGCGTACAGGTGCAAACACAAACACAACCATAACATTTAGTAATGATGTAGAAATTGGAGGAAAAAAGTTAGCGGCTGGTTCGTATGCTATTTTCACAAAGCCAGGAGCTTCCAACTGGGAAGTTTATTTTTATAATGATGTAAATAACTGGGGTGCCCCAGAAAAATTAGATAACAGCAAAATTGCTGCAACAGTTTCAGTTAAGCCAACTCCATTGACTAAAAGTTTTGAAACCTTTACGATGAGCTTTGATGATTTAACCTATGACGCTGCTACCTTAGGGATCCTTTGGGATAAAACCTATGTTGGAGTGCCAATAAAGTTTAATACGGATGAGGCTGTAACTTCAAATATCAAAAAAGTGATGAATGGTCCTGGTGCCAATGAATATTATGCAGCGGCTATGTATTATTTTGAAGCAGGAAAAGACATTAACCAAGCTAAGCTTTGGATGGATAAAGCAATGGAGCTTACAAAAGATCCGATGTATTACCAATTGCGTCAAAAATCTTTGATCTATGCGAAATCAGGGGATAAAAAAGGGGCTATTGAAGCGGCGAAAGAATCTTTGAAACTTGCAAAAGAAGCTAAGAATAATGACTATATCGCACTAAACGAAAAGTCTTTGAAAGAATGGGGAGCCATGTAAATGGAAGCCTATTAAATATATTAAAGCCCCGAATTTCGGGGCTTTTTTTATGGTTTTTCTTTTTCTCTTCCGTGCTTGTATCTGTCCAGTAACTCGTGTTTAAAATCGTTCTCGGTTTTTTTAAGAAGAATGATTTTCTTTGGAGAGATAACTTTTCTCAAAGCCTCAGTCATCTGCTTTCGAAGTTCTAATTTGCTAGCTTCTATCGAGAGGTTTTTATCAATTAGTTCATTCGCTTCGGCATCAGTCAATTTATCTAAACCGTCACGTAGTTTTTTATAAATATCTCGGTGTTCTTTGAATCTTAATGCGTAAAATTTTTCGCCATAACTGTTGTAAACAGGCCAGAATTTTTCAGCTTCGGAAGAAGTTAGTGCCAATTTCTCAGTAATATAAGCGGTTTTAAGTGCTTTGATTTTTTCGTGCTTCCCTTCTTGCGCTTGCAGACCTGCAATTGAGAAAAGAAATATAAATAGTAAATTTTTCATCGTTCGTTCGTTAAGTTTTCTGTATCTATATTTTCAAAAAGATAATCCTTTACATCACTTTCGGCAAGCTCCCACTTTTGAACTTCAACACCTGAAATATCCGAATCATCTATGATTGATGTTAAATCGTATAAATCTAAATTCAAGTTTCCGCCCTCAATATAGCTGTCAATACTTGACCATTGTAGCGAATCCAAGTTTTGATCATTTTGAGTATTGGTGTAAAGTGAGAAGCCAATTAGGAAGCAAGCAGCAATTGCGGCTGCGTAGCCAAAATATTTTTTCGGAAATAACGGAATTACTTTTTTCGATTGTTCTGAACTTTCTACAGTCTTCAAAACACGCTCCTCTATATTTTCAAAATAAGCCGGTGGAACGGTGAAACCATTTGTTTTTGGAAATTTTTCTTCTGAAATTTTACTAAAAAGCTGTTCTTCGAAGGTTTTAAAATAACCTTCGGGAACGTTAAATTTCGATATGTTGTGTTCTTTTTTCACTTTAATCTTTGACTTCTAATACCTTATAAGGTTTCATTCGTTTTTATAAACTCCGTAATTTTTTTGACTGCAATGTGATAGCTGCTTTTAAGTCCGCCAACCGATGTATCTAGTATTTCCGAAAGTTCTTCATAGGTGTGATCTTCAAAATACTTCATCGTAAAAATTAATCGCTGTCTTTCGGGTAGTGTTGCAATCGCCTTTTGAAATTGTAGTTGAATAGCGTCTCCTTCAAAATAAACATCGCTTTCAAGTTTACGCATTGCATTGTCCTTTACATTTTCAATAGAAACATTGTTGCGCTTTGCTTTTTTATTAAGAAAAGTGATGGATTCATTGGCGGCTATTCGGTACATCCACGTATGGAGTTTGCTGTCGCCTTTAAAGGAATTGATGTTTCTGAAAATTTTTATAAATGTATTTTGAAGTACATCATCGGCATCGTCGTGGTCCAAGACCATATTCCTGATCTGCCAGTAAAGTCGTTCCTTATATTGCGTAACAAGTTCCCTAAAGGCCGCTTCTTTTGCGGCTTCAGTTTGTAAAGCCGTTACCAATTCTTTTTCTTCAACCACTTTTGTGTAATTGTACTTAAGACTAAAGGTAAATGAAAAGGTTTAATTTTGAATATTCAAATTTTGAATTAGGAAAGTGATTGCATTTCAACCAAACTGTAATAAACACCTTTCAAGGCTAGAAGTTCTTGGTGTTTGCCTTGTTCCACAATTTTTCCTTTGGAAAGAACTACGATATTATCGGCATTCTGAATAGTAGAAAGTCTGTGGGCAATAACGATGGAAGTTCTGTTCTTCATCATATTTTCCAGAGCATCCTGAACCAATCGCTCGCTTTCGGTATCAAGGGCAGAAGTGGCCTCGTCCAAAATCATAATTGGTGGATTCTTTAATACGGCACGAGCAATGCTTAGACGTTGTTTCTGACCACCGCTCAGTTTGTTACCGCTATCGCCAATATTGGTCTCAAAACCTTCCGGAAGGTCTTTTATAAACTCATAAGAGTTGCTAATTTCTGCGGCTTCAAGTAATTCGGCATCTGAAGCATGTGGCTTTCCGAGTTTTAAATTGTCTGCCACAGAATCATTAAAAAGAATAGAATCCTGTGAAACAATTCCCATTAACCCACGAAGAGATCTTTTGGAAATATTTTTTATATCCACTCCATCAATTTCGATGCTGCCTTGATTTACATCGTAAAAACGTGTCAATAAATTAGCAATCGTACTTTTCCCACTTCCAGATTGTCCAACTAGGGCGACGGTTTTTCCTTTCGGAATGTCTAAAGTGAAATCTTTTAAAACATATTGGTCTTCATATTTAAACGAAATATTCTTTATAGATATAGCATGGTCGAAACTTTCTTTTTGAATAGGGCTTTCAATGTCAACAATCGTGTTTTTGGCTTCCAATAATTCTAAAATTCGATGCGCAGAACCATCGGCACGTTTTATGGAATAGCTAGCCTTAGCAATGGCTTTTGCTGGAGTGAGGATGTTGTATGCTAACATTATATAACCTAGGAAAAAACTGGCGTCTAAGGTGCGATCCACGAATACGAGATAACCTCCATAAACCAATAAAACTCCAATAGTAATGATTCCCAGAAGCTCGCTTAATGGCGAAGCAACATTTTGACGGTTCATCACCTTGTTGGAATGTTTATAAAAGCGTTCGTTGCTATCTTCAAATTTTTTCTGAAAAAGGTTTTCAGCGTGAAAGGCTTTAATAATGCGCAATCCACCCATAGTTTCTTCCAAAATAGAAAGAAAAACACCTTGCTCTTGCTGAACTTTTAACGAACCTTTTTTTAATGATTTCCCTACTTTCGAAATAAGAAATCCTGAAATTGGTAAAAATAGAAATACAAATAACGTCAGTTTCGGACTTATAAAAAGCATGGTCGCCAATGAGAAAATGATTGTTAATGGCTCTCGAACAATCATTTCCAAAACGGAAAGCACTGAGTTTTTTACTTCATCAACATCGCCGCTTAAGCGAGAGATGGTGTCTCCTTTTCTTTTTTCAGAATAAAATGCTAACGGAAACTGAATAACCTTACTATAAAGTGCATTCCGAAGATCTTTTAACACTCCATTTCTAAGAAATGTGGAGTAATACATAGCCAAATAGTTGCTCAAGTTTTTAAGAAGAAAAATAGCTACAATTAAGCCAATCATAAACATAAGCACCTTAAAGTCCCCATATTTGTTGATATAGGTAACTAAATAATAACTCATGGAATCTTGAATATATGAAGTTACTTCAGTAATTCCTTGGTACACAGGAATTTTTCCAACGGTACGTTGATCGCTAAAAATCACCTGAAGTACAGGAATCAATGCCAAAAATGAAAGTGTACTAAATAATGCATACAGAATGTTAAAAAATATATTTAAGTAGGCATATTTTTTATACGGTATTGCGTAACGCAGTATTTTTTTGAAATAATTCATTAACTAATGTTTATTTGTGCCGCAATAGTATCAATTTTTTTCTGAAGTATTTCCTCAAAATTTTCTTTTTCCTTTGTGTTTACGCTAATGTAGAACTTTATTTTGGGTTCCGTACCGCTTGGTCGTGCAGCAATTTTGCTACCATCTTCGGTGTAGTAAATCAAAACGTTGGATTTTGGCAGATTTAATGTTGAAGTTTGTTTCTTTGTTAAATCTGTAGTCTCATTTTTTGAAACATCATCTATTCGTACTACTTTGCTTCCAGCTATTTCTTTATATGGGTTCTCCCGAAGTTCTTTCATCATCGCGGCAATTTCTTCTGCGCCTTGTTTGCCTTTCTTGGTAACTGAAATAAGATGCTCTCTATAATTTCCAAACTCATTATATATATCCTCCATATATTGAAACATGCTACTGCCTTCATTTTTCTTCTGTGCAGCAATTTCGCAAGCGAGTAGGGTAGCGGTAACGGCGTCTTTATCACGGACAAAATCGCCCACCAAATATCCAAAACTTTCTTCTCCACCACCAATAAATTCAAGTTCCGGAAAATCCTTGATCATTTTTGCAATCCACTTAAAACCGGTAAGTCCTTCAATGTATTTTACGTTGAAATGATCTGCTACTTTTTCAACCATAGGTGTGGAAACGATAGTAGAAGCTACAAACTGTTTCCCGTTCAGTTTTCCTGCTTTCTTCCATTGTTTCAAGAGGAAGTAAGTCATTAAAACCATGGTTTGATTGCCGTTTAGAAGCACCATTTCGTTTTCGTTATTTCGAACGGCAACTCCTAGACGATCGCAATCTGGATCGGTACCGATAACGATATCAGCACTTTCCTTATCTGCAAGATCCAGGGCCATCTCAAGGGCTGCTGGCTCTTCCGGATTTGGAGATTTCACCGTTGGGAAATCACCATCGGGTTCCGCTTGTTCTTTAACTATAGCCACATTATTATAACCAGCTTGTTCCAAAACCTTTGGAATCATCGTGATTGATGTGCCGTGAAGTGAAGTAAAAACAATTTTCAGGTTCTCTCGGGCTTTAGCTGAAGTATTAAATGTTCCGTTTTTAACTGAAGCATCTGCAAAAGCATTATCAACTTCATTATCAATTAATTCAATTAGATTTTCATTCGCTTCAAACTTAATGTCTTCGTATTTGAGGGAGTTTATTTCTGTAATAATTTCATTATCCTGAGGTGGAACCAATTGTCCGCCATCTTCCCAATAAACCTTATAGCCGTTGTATTCTGGTGGATTGTGCGAAGCTGTTAAAACAATTCCCGCTTGACAGTCCAAATGTTTTACTGCGAAAGAAAGCTCTGGCGTAGCTCTTAAATCTGAAAAGAGAAAAACTTTTATTCCGTTTGCTGTAAAAACATCGGCTACTATTTTTGCGAATTTTTTACTGTTGTGACGGCAATCGTACGCAATGGCAACTTTAATTTCCTTCTTCGGAAACTGTGCGTTTAAGTAATTCGAAAGACCTTGCGTATTCTTTCCTAACGTATACTTATTGATGCGATTATCGCCGAGACCCATAATACCACGCATTCCGCCGGTTCCGAATTCTAGGTTTTTATAAAAACTCTCTTCCAGACCTTCGGGGTCGTTGGCGATCATTTCTTTAATATCGTGTTGGGTTTTTTCGTCGAAAAAGGGAGTGAGCCATTGGTTGACGCGGGCTAAAACTTTTGGGTCTACGTAAATCATTTGCTTTATTTAAAGATGCAAAAATAGGTATAAAAAATGATGAACCCGAAGGGTTCATATATTTATAGATTAAATAAGATTCAAAAAGATTCGACCCCATTGGGGTCGTACAAAAAATCGATAATATCTGGATATATAAATATTTAATCCACTCGCCGTATAAAAAATTTCTAATTAATCGTTTCCTTAATTATATAATTCTGAGAATCTTTTTTACTACGAAGAATCAATTCGCCTAAAAAGCCTGCAAGGAAAAGCTGTGTTCCCAAAATCATGGCTGTAAGAGCAATAAAAAATTCCGGGCGATCGGTAATTAGTCTAGCAGAAGGATTAATAAATAGTTTGTCAATACCCAAATATAAAGCAAAACAAAAGCCTATAAACAGCATGAACGCTCCCCAAGCGCCAAAAAGATGCATGGGCCGTTTCCCGAAGGTTGATAAAAACCAAATAGTTATTAAATCTAAAAAACCGCGAATAAAGCGTTCCGCGCCAAATTTAGTAGTTCCAAATTTTCGAGCTTGATGAAGTACGGGTTTTTCTGAAATATTACTAAAGCCCGCGTTTTTAGCTAGAACAGGAATATATCTATGCATCTCGCCAGTTACTTCAATTGTTTTTACAACCTCCTTTTTATATGCTTTTAAACCACAATTAAAGTCGTGTAATTTTACGCCCGAAGTTTTTCTTGCGGCATAATTAAACAATTTTGAAGGTAAGTTTTTACTGATAACAGAATCATACCGCTTCTTTTTCCAGCCCGAAACAAGGTCAAAACCTTCATCGGTTATCATCTTGTAAAGTTCTGGGATTTCCTCCGGGTTGTCCTGAAGATCCGCATCCATGGTGATTATGACGTCTCCAGCTACCATCGCAAAACCGGCGTGTAGGGCTTGTGATTTTCCGTAATTCTTCTGAAAGCGGATTCCTTTTACTTCTGCATGTTCTTCGGAAAGTTTTTCAATTATCTTCCATGAATCGTCTGTACTGCCATCGTCAATAAATATAAGTTCGTATGAAAAACCATTGGATTGCATAACAGTAGCAATCCAACGGTAAAGTTCATTTAAAGATTCTTCCTCGTTTAGAAGTGGGATGACAATGGAAATATTCATTCAGTAGATTAAAATGGTTGCGGTGGATTTCTTTTCATAATCAAACCAGCGACCAATGAAATAAGGAATCCAAAGAATAATGTTGAAATAATAGCAAATGCAGACATTATTCCGGGCGACATAAATTTAGACGAAATCTCCATAGCATTCTCCAATTGTTCTTGTGACATGTTAGGATTTTGCTCAATCATCTGTTCGCGTGAAAATGCCATTGCTTTTTCAATAAAGTCTGGATCGATATAATTCATAAAGATATAGTTGAAAATAACAGCGATTACTCCAGCAATCAAACTAATTGCTACCCCCGTTTTTAATGCCTGGCCCAAAGTAAGAAAACCTTCATTTCCAGTTTTAAAGGCTTTAATACCATACACAATAACACCTATTGAAATTGCCAGTTGTACTACGGTAAGCCACCAAGGGCGATCGATATGCGCATCCAAGACATAGGATATAACTTGGAGAACAATAGAAAGAAGGGCCAATAGCACACCATAATTAAGTGCTATCTTTTTAATTGAAGCTTTTTGGGTATCCATTTTTTGATAGTTTTTTGGCCTACAAAAGTACGGTAGGCAGGTTTTAGTTGTTAGTAAACAAAGATAGTAAAACGTTACATTTGCAGTCTATTTTGAAATGAATTAAAAAAATGCAATATTTAGTTGCTAATTTCCAATTAATACTTAAATTTGCAAACTGAATTCCGAAAGGTCGGAAAAGCACATTTTAAATACAAACATTACAGAGATGAGAAAAGGTATCCACCCAGAAAATTATAGAATAGTTGCATTTAAGGATATGAGTAACGAAGAAGTGTTCCTTACGAAGTCCACTGCTGATACTAGAGAGACCCTTGAAGTTGATGGCGTTGAATATCCTTTGGTAAAGATGGAGATTTCACGTACTTCACATCCTTTTTATACTGGAAAAGCAAAACTTATCGATACTGCAGGACGTATTGACAAATTCAAGAACAAGTATGACAAGTTCAAGAAACCTGCAAAAAAAGAAGTTAAAACTGAAGACTAGTCCTCGGTTAAAGCAAAACATACAAAAGCCTTCGAGAAATCGAGGGCTTTTTTTTGTGTAAGTTCCCACCTTTATTATCTTTATTAATTAAATCCATAAATAGAAAAGATGTTGATACCCTGGGTAAAATTGGTGCCAACCGCGATCTCTTTAGTCGAAATGGCCGGTAGCGTACTTTCTTCTAATAAAAAGGAAAATTTAAAAAGAAAAAATGCTGATAGTTTTGATCCGGAAGTTTTATTAAAACGTATTGAGGTTCTTGAAAGTAGCGAATTAAAACAGGCAAATCTCATTAAGCAACTAGCACAACAGAATCTAACGATAATAAAAAGAGTGGAAAGCACTTATAGATTAGCAATTATCGGTATCGTAGGATCATTGGTGTCGATATTTTTGTTTCTGATTCTATTTTTTATGAAATTATAAAATAACCAAATTTAACAGTGTCGATGAACTACATCCTTTTTGACGGAAACGTCCGTAATCAATTGTTACCTTTCACATTTACACGGCCAGTGGCAGATATTCGTGTTGGGATTTTAACCATTCGCGAAAAATGGGAACATCATTTGGGTTTTACGACTACAACCGTAACCGAAGACTATCTTTCGGAAAAACATCCTTTTTTGGAATTGGAAAAGAATATTTTGATAAACGCTTCTTTTCTTCCTTCGGAAAACTTAGTGAATATCATTAAAAGCTTAGAAGAAAACCAAGCTGTTTTTTTTGATGATGAACCTATTGCTTTTTTTACAACAGAAGAACAGGAAGTAGATTTTGAAACCTTTGATATAATTCAATATGAACACGACGACGTTTTAAGAATTGAACATTCTTGGGACATCTTTTCAAAAAATGGCGAAGCAATAAAACGAGACTTTGCCATGCTTACGAAGGAGCGAACATCACAACCTATTCCACAAGGTGTTTGGACAAAAAACCCAGAAAACATATTTATTGAAGAAGGCGCGAATATTGAGTTTTGCACCTTAAATGCTTCCGAAGGTCCAATTTATATAGGGAAAGACACTGAAATTATGGAAGGTTCTATGGTGCGTGGACCTTTTGCGCTGTGCGATCATTCCACTTTGAAGATGGGTGTGAAAATCTATTCAAACACAACCATTGGCCCGCATTGCAAGGTTGGAGGAGAAGTTAACAACTCGGTACTTTTCGGGTATTCAAACAAAGGTCACGATGGGTTTTTAGGGAATTCTGTTATAGGGGAATGGTGTAATTTAGGTGCCGACACGAACAATTCAAACCTAAAGAATAATTACGCAGAAGTTCGTCTTTGGGATTACGAAACCGAAGGCTTTACCAGGACAGGATTGCAATTTTGCGGATTAATGATGGGGGATCACAGTAAATGTGGAATAAACACGATGTTCAACACGGGAACTGTGGTAGGTGTGAGCGCAAATATTTTTGGAAGCGGTTTTCCTAGAAACTTTATTTCTAGCTTTAGTTGGGGTGGGAGTAGTGGTTCTACAACTTATAAAACCGATAAGGCCTTTGAAGTTGCAAAAGTAGTCATGAGTAGAAGAAGTATCGAACTTTCGGAAACTGATATCAAGATTTTAGAACACGTTTTTGAGGAAACAAAGAAACACAGAAGGGAAGCCCCCTAACCCCTTTCTGCGGCAGGCAAGCCCGAAGGGGGAACTCTCACGATTGCTGTTCTCCTCCCTTCGGGGTTAGGGAATAAGACACAAATTTTAATGAAAGAATAAAAAGTAAATTAATACTCCAATAATTACAATCATTATGCCGCCAAAAACAATCGTTAAGTTTTTTTGGCGGCGTAACTCGTTTTCTTTCAGTTTTTGTTTAAAAGCTTCGAATTGGGCAGGTGACATTTTTTTGTAGTCTGTTATCTTTCCGTAAGCTTCATTTTGCTCGTGAACATTCTTGTCAAATAGGTTTTTTCGATTCCTTTTGTTGTTTTTCAAGGATGCTATCATTGAAAAAATATGTCCTGCACCGCCACTCATAGAAAATGTTTTTCAAGTTTAAAACTTCAGAATAAAATTATTTTGATTTTTTCACATGCTTTAAAACTAAAAAGTTCTGTGGATTAATACCTAGTCCGCTTACCTTTTTATTTACAAAACGAACTGCCATGTCATAAAACAAAGGAACTACAGGCGCTTCTTCAACTATTATGGAATCCATTTTTGTATAAAGCACTTTCCTTTTTTCAATATTTGAAATTGATAGTGATTTCAAGTACAAGCTATCGTAAACAGCGTTTTTAAAGTGCATATAATTGGGGCCGTTTGGCGCAAAATTCGGACTGTAAAAAAGAGATAGATAATTTTCAGCATCGGGATAATCTGCAATCCAGCTGGCTCTAAATATGTCCAATTCTCCACTGCTTTTCATCTGTCTGAGCGTTGAAGGTGGCATAACATCTATGGTTACGGCGATTCCGATTTTTTCAAGTTCACGTTGCACATATTCACATAAATCCAAATATTGACTATTGGTTCCTATGGAAATTTCGGGCTTTAGATCGCCAGTTTCTGCTTTGTATTGCTCGAGCAAGGCTTTTGCCTTTTCAGGCTGATAGGTATAACCATCAATTTCTTCATAACCGGGTAAACCTTTGGGGATAAAACCGTGAATGGCTGGAATTCCGATACCGTTTCGTAAATACTTCACCATTTTTTCGCGGTCGAAACCGTAGTTTATCGCTTGTCGGAAAACTTTACTTTTTATTTCGGGAGTATTTGCTTCCAAGAAAAACCCGAAGTATTCTGTGTTCAAATAAGGCCCTGTAATCATATAAGCCAAATCCTTATATTTTTGTTGCAGTTCTCCTTGACTGGTCAACAATTCATCTTTATAACTTCCGTCCAAACCTGAAATAAAATCGAGCTTTCCTTGGGCAAATTGTAGAAACTCACTTTGTTTATCAGGTAAAAACGTAATGGCTACAGCTTCTAAATAGGGGAGTCTATTTCCGTCTTTATCTCTTTCAAAATACAACGGGTTTTTTCTAAAGACCAATTTGATGTTTTCTTCCCACATTTTAAACTGAAACGGCCCCGTACCAACAGGATTTCTTCGGAATTCATTCCCATAAAAATCTATTGCTTCTTTTGGCACAACAGAGCAATAGCGCATGGATAGCAATCCTAAAAAAGCGGGAAAGGGTTGTTTCAGCTGGATTACTAGTGTAGATTCGTCAATCGCCTTATAGCTTTTTACATAGTTCATAACCCAACTTCCGGACGAGGCTACTTTTTCATCAGTCAAACGATCAAAGCTGTACACAAAATCTTGAGCCACCACTTTTCGGGTATATCGGGTTGGAGCGTGAAGTCCTTTTTGAGCGAAGGCTTTGTTTTGGTGAAAAAACACATCATTCCGAAGAAAAAAAGTATAGGTATAGGTAGAATCATTAATGCTCCAGCTTTTTGCGATATCTGGTATAATATTCAAGGAATCGTCAAGTTGTACCAAACCGTTATAAAGTTGGTTGTCTGGCCAGATTGCTTGTGGATTTCTGGCGAATGCAGGATCTAGGGTTGGAATATTGCCGTGCTCGTTATACCGAAAAACGAGGTGATCGCGTTCTGTTTCGGTGTTTTTTCCACAGGAAACAAAGCCAAGTACTATTATAGAAATTATAAGGAATCTAATCATTTTGAAAGTTCACCACGAATATAGGTGTTTATTGATTTTTTTAAGAATGAAATATAAAAAATCTGATTGTCCGCAAAATGCCATAAAGCTATGAATAGTGAGATTATAGTAGCTTTTATATGAACTCTAATAGCAAATATTTCCTTTTATTCTGCGTTAATCCGCGTGATTCGCGGGATATCTTTCGCAGTCTCAGATTTTTGTTTCCGCTGATTTCGCAGATATCGCAGACTTTTTTCTCTTATGACAACAAACGGTTGCATTAAAAAATACCAGAGATTAAGTTTAATTTCCAATCAAGAGTTTTAAATAGAATTGGGTTTTTAAGTGGTTTTATTGAAAAGCATACAAAGTTAATAGGATTTAGCTGAAACTCGCGGAATTTGTCTTAAGATGATGTGATTGCTACTAGGCAAAAATATTCGTGTATTCGTGGTTAAGAGTTTGTACTTTTGCAGACTGAATTGCCAAAACAAAAATAATGAATTCTTCAAAAAAAGTCGCCTTTTATACCTTGGGCTGTAAACTGAACTTCAGCGAAACTTCTACAATTGCCAGAGGATTTGAAGGGGAGGGGTTTGAGCGTGTGGAATTTTCTGAAAAGGCTGATATCTACGTGATAAATACTTGTAGTGTTACTGAAAATGCCGATAAACGTTTTAAAACTATCGTAAAAGAGGCGCAGAAAGCCAATCCAGAAGCCTTTGTTGCTGCTGTTGGTTGTTATGCACAACTGAAACCTCACGAATTGGCAGATGTAGATGGAGTGGATTTAGTTTTAGGAGCGACGGAGAAATTTAAAATCACCGATTATCTTAATGATCTTTCGAAGAACGACTTCGGGGAAGTGCACTCCTGCGAAATTGAAGAAGCAGATTTTTATGTGGGCTCTTATTCCATTGGCGACAGAACACGCGCATTTTTAAAGGTTCAGGACGGTTGTGATTATAAATGTACCTATTGTACTATTCCGCTTGCAAGAGGGATTTCGCGAAGTGATACTTTGGAAAATGTGTTAAAAAATGCTTTTGATATATCACAACAAGGAATCAAGGAAATAGTTTTAACAGGTGTAAATATTGGTGACTATGGAAAAGGGGAATTTGGCAATAAAAAACATGAGCATACTTTTCTTGATCTGGTAAAAGCTTTGGATGAAGTTGAGGGAATTGAAAGACTTCGCATTTCTTCCATAGAGCCCAATCTTTTAAAAAATGAAACAATTGATTTCGTTTCCAAATCGAGAACTTTTGTGCCGCACTTCCATATTCCATTGCAAAGTGGAAGTAATGAAATCCTTAAATTAATGCGTCGTCGATATATGAGCGAACTTTACACGGAGCGGGTTACTAAAATCCGTGAAGTAATGCCAGATGCTTGCATCGGTGTTGATGTAATTGTAGGTTTTCCCGGCGAAACGGATGAGCGTTTTCTGGAAACCTATCATTTTTTAAATGAATTGGATATTTCATATCTCCACGTTTTTACTTATTCTGAAAGGGATAATACTCCTGCCGCCGAAATGGAAGGAGTCGTTTCTAAGAAAGTTCGAAGTAAAAGAAGCAAAATGCTTCGTGGTCTTTCAGCTAAAAAGAGAAGGTCTTTTTATGAAAGTCAGCTTGGTTCTACTCATACAGTTCTCTTTGAAGGAGAAAATAAACATGGTTATATTCACGGGTTTACTGAAAACTATGTAAAAGTGAAAGCACCTTGGAATCCAGCTTTGGTGAATACCTTAAAAGATATCAGGCTCACTGAAATAGATGAAGACGGTTTGGTGCGGTTTGATAGTGTTTCTTCCAAAGATGCTGAAGCCATCTTACAAGGTTCATAAAACCTTGTAGCTGTTTAAAAAATGGAGAGAAACTCTACTTTAATCGCTGTTATTGTATTAGATATTAATCCCCACGGGCAATAGATCTTTATATTTTCTGCGGTTTTTGCGCATAAATCCTGCAATTTCAGGACTTGTAGGCACGAGACTAATGCCGCGATCTTTTACTTCTTCAAAAACAGCTCTTATAAAAATATCGCGAAATCCCTGTTCTTCCATGTCTTCGGGCATTTCATATTTTGTGAGAAAAATTTTGCGTTCTTGGAGTGCGTATTCTATTCTAGCTTTGTTATCGCCAATTTCAAGTTCAAATTGCCTTAAAAATTCATTATCAGTAATTTCTACATCTTCAATCATGGGAGCTGTTTTATATTTTTACAAGGGGATGTTATAAATGTAGCAGCAAGAGCCAAACTTTTTAAAATACGGATCGTGTAGTTTAAAAAATCATTTCTCTATAAGTTAAAATTAGGTTTTGGGGGTTTTGTAATAAATTTTCAAAAGAAACTTTTAGCACAAATAAAAACTGTTTTTATAATTCTATCTTTGTTTACGTAAATTTACGAATAATCTTTGGTCTATGCCATTTTCTTCCCAAAAGACTTATGAATTCTGAAAAAACCCACATATATTTTGTGCCAGGAATGGCTGCCGGACGAGAAATCTTCCGAAATATTAAGTTTCCTGAGAATTATAAAATCCATATCATCGAATGGCTAATTCCAGAGAAAAGAGAAAGTCTGGAAGATTATTCAAAAAGAATGACTCTTCAGGTGAAAAATGAAAATTCCATTTTAATTGGGGTTTCATTTGGGGGAGTGGTGGTTCAGGAAATGAGCCGTTTCTTAAATCTAAAAAAGTTAATAATTATTTCCAGCGTAAAAACTAGGAGTGAGCTTCCTAGAAGAATGAAAATAGCCAGTATTACAAAAGCGTATAAGCTAATTCCTACAAGCTTAGTACTAAGTGCCGAAGATTTAACTAAATTTTCGGTTGGTCCAAAATCTAAAAAACGTTTGTCGCTTTATCAAGACTATCTTCATGTTCGCAACAAACAATATTTGGATTGGGCCTTAGAAAAAATGGTAACCTGGGGCAGGGAGCAAGAGTTAAAAGGAGTAGTGCATATTCACGGCGATAAAGATCCTGTGTTTCCAATAAAATATATTAAAGATTGCACAGTTATAAAAAACGGAACACACATTATGATCTTAAATAAAGGTCGCGAGATATCGAAAAAATTATTAGAGATTTTTGAAGAATAGATTTTTCTATCTCATAAAAAATCGCTTAATTAGGTATCATTATTTAAAATTTTGGATATTATGAAATTGATCAATAAAATAGGCCTGGGGTTTGCAGTTTTGGCTGTAAGTGCTATAAGCATTAACGCGGTTCAGGATACGCAAACCGATGAGGTTTTAGAGAAAAAAATAGTAAATGACTACAATATTTACGCCTTGCCCATACCTGCCCAATTGGATTTTGCAGGAGAAGATGTGCCGCTTTATAATCCTGATATTCGAGAACGAATAGACCGAGAATTGCTTGTGAATGCCTATTGGCAGTCCAATGGTCTTTTGCTTTTTAAAAGGGCAAATAAATATTTTCCACAGATTGAACCTCTGTTAAAAAAATACGGTTTGCCGGACGATTTTAAGTATTTGGCGGTAGCAGAAAGTGCATTGGAGTATAAAAGTTCACCTGTGGGTGCAAGCGGTATCTGGCATTTTATGAAGGGAACTGGCGTGGAATACGGCTTAGAAATTAACGACTATGTAGATGAACGTTACGATCTTGAAAAAGCTACTATGGTAGCGGCTGAGTATCTTAAAAAATCTAAAGCTAAATTTGGTAGTTGGACTATGGCTGCAGCATCTTATAATGCTGGTGTGGCAGGAATGAATAAGCAAATAAACCGACAGAAGGAAACCAATTATTACGATTTATTGCTCAATGGCGAAACAAGCCGTTATGTATTTAGAATACTTGCTATAAAGGAAATAATGACCCATCCGGAGCAATATGGGTTCAATTTTAGGCCAAAGGACCTATATGGTGCTATACCAACATTTAAGGTGAAAGTTGATTATCCTGTTGAAGACTGGGCGGAATGGGTTAAGCAATATGGAATTAATTATAAAATTCTTAAGATTCACAATCCGTGGCTTCGAGATACCTACTTAAAGAACGCTTCAGGAAAGGAATATTTTATAGAAATACCTGAGAAAGGCTATTATCAATAAATCCTTAATAGCACAAAAAATAAACCCGTAACTGTTCTAAGGTTACGGGTTTTATTTTTTAATGATTTATTTAGCGTCCCATGAAATGAAATCGTTAGACGGTAAAAGGCTAAAGATCTAATAAGATTAGAATCTTCTTCCGCCACCGCCACGACCACTTCGACCGAATTGTTGACGAGGCTGTCCCATTTTTTTCATCTGCTGCTTCATCATTTTTATCTGATCGTCCAACATATTGTGTTTGTCCAGGCTTTTTGCTTCAGCCATAAGTTTTTCTGCTTCTCGCTTGCGGTTTTTGGTCATTGCAATTCCGGCAAGGTTCAATTTTGTCATTGCCATATCTGCAGTCATATTCAACCCAAGCTTTTCTGCTTTTTTAAAGTATTTTTCAGCTTCAACCATATTGGTTTGTGAAAGCATTAAACCATTTAGATAGTTGTAGTAACCCTCCTGTTTTGGAACTAAGGAAGCATGTGGATCCTTAATTTTGTCCAGCCATTTTTTAGCGCCTGGAAAATCCTGTTTTCTTAGACGAAGAAATGCAAGCAGGATTATTTCATTTTTGAAATAAAGAAAAACAAACATCAAGGCAAGAATGATCAGCATAATACCATTGCCGATATTTGTTTCTGTAAACTGCCAAACCGCCGTTCCCAATACGAGAGCGGCCAAAACCAATTTTATATTTTTATTAAACATGAATCATCTTTAAAATGGGCTGCAAAGGTATAAAAACTAAATACTATTTTGAAGACTTTGTAGTTTAAGAAAACATTTAATTTCGAAATAGCCCTCTATATGTATTAGAAATTATCTGTTGTAAATTGTCGCGCAAAAGAAAGTGTAAAAAAAAATAGAGATATTTTTTAAAAAAGGTTTGCCTAAGTGAAAACTTGTTGTATTTTTGCACCCGCCTACGCAAAGAAAAGCTAAGGTAATCAGACTCCAGTTTAAGGTTAGCGCCTTTAGGGGCAATTGAACAAGATATTTCAGAAGTTAAAGTATAAGAAAATGAGCAAAAGAACATTTCAGCCATCAAAAAGAAAAAGAAAAAACAAACACGGTTTTAGAGAGCGTATGGCTTCTGTAAGCGGTAGAAAAGTTTTGGCTGCCCGTAGAGCAAAAGGCAGAAAAAAACTTTCTGTATCTTCTGAAATGCGTCACAAAAAATAATGTTGATAAATTCTATATAAAAAGGTGTTGTTTCCTAAGCAACACCTTTTTTTTATACCCAAACGTGTCGTAATTTTGCGGCTGAGAAAAAGTAAAAAAAATGCCTAAAAATCCTTCAATAAAATCTGTACTTCTAATTGGTTCTGGTCCTATCGTTATAGGGCAGGCCTGTGAATTTGACTATGCCGGTTCCCAATCCTTGCGCTCCCTGCGTGAAGACGGAATTGAAACCATTTTGATCAATAGCAATCCCGCTACTATTATGACGGACCCGTCTATGGCGGATCATGTTTATTTGTTGCCGTTGACTACAAAATCCTTGGTAAAAATTTTGAAAGAACATCCGCAAATTGATGCTGTTCTTCCAACTATGGGAGGTCAAACTGCGCTTAACTTATGTATAGAGGCAGATGAGAAAGGTATTTGGAAAGATTTTGGGGTTAAATTAATAGGAGTTGATATAAACGCCATCAATATTACAGAAGACCGGGAAGAATTTAGGGAGTTGATGGAAAAAATTGGAGTGCCTATGGCGCCTCAAGCTACAGCCAATTCTTTCCTTCAAGGAAAGGAAATTGCACAGGAATTTGGTTTTCCATTAGTTATTAGAGCTTCTTTTACTTTGGGTGGCGCTGGAGCCTCCATTGTTTATAAGGAAGAAGACTTTGATGAATTGCTATCTTATGGCTTGGAAGTCTCACCTATACATGAGGTGATGATAGACAAGGCGATGATGGGTTGGAAGGAATTTGAACTTGAATTGCTTCGCGATAAAAATGATAATGTTGTAATTATCTGTTCTATCGAAAACATGGATCCAATGGGGATTCATACAGGAGATTCGATAACCGTCGCTCCGGCAATGACACTGAATGACCGCACGTATCAAAAAATGCGCGATATGGCAATATTGATGATGCGTAGTATTGGAGATTTCGCTGGAGGGTGTAACGTGCAGTTCGCTGTGAGTCCAGATGAAAAGGAAGATATTATTGCCATTGAGATTAACCCACGTGTTTCTCGATCATCGGCATTGGCTTCGAAAGCTACTGGATATCCAATTGCTAAAATCGCAACTAAACTGGCTATAGGTTATAATTTGGATGAATTAAACAACCAAATAACAAAGTCAACTTCAGCGCTTTTTGAACCAACATTAGACTATGTAATTGTAAAAATACCACGTTGGAACTTCGACAAATTTGAAGGATCTGACCGAACTTTAGGACTACAAATGAAATCGGTAGGAGAAGTGATGGGAATTGGACGATCGTTCCAGGAAGCACTTCATAAGGCCACGCAATCTCTAGAGATAAAACGCAATGGAATAGGTGCCGACGGAAAAAGTTACACCAATTATGAACAAATTCTTGACAAGTTGAAGAACGCAAGTTGGGATCGTGTTTTCGTGATTTACGATGCGATATCTATTGGAATTCCGCTTAGTAGAATTCATGAAATTACAAAGATTGATATGTGGTTTCTTCGCCAATATGAAGAATTGTATTTCTTGGAGAAAGAAATTTCAAAATATACTTTAGATACACTTCCTAGAGAATTGTTGTTGGAAGCTAAGCAAAAAGGATATGGTGACAGACAAATTGCCCATATGCTGAAATGTTTGGAAAGTCACGTGTATAAAAAGCGTGAAGAAATGCACATTCAGCGTGTGTATAAATTAGTAGATACTTGTGCTGCCGAATTTAAAGCAGAAACCCCTTATTATTACTCAACGTTTGAAAATGAAATGCAGCTCGAAGGTCAGGAGGCATATTCAGAAAATGATAGTGTGGTTACCGAAAAGAAAAAGATAATTGTTCTTGGTTCAGGCCCGAACAGAATAGGGCAGGGAATTGAATTTGATTATTGTTGTGTTCACGGTGTTTTAGCAGCTGCGGAATGTGGCTACGAAACCATAATGATAAACTGTAACCCAGAAACAGTTTCTACAGATTTTGATGTTGCTGATAAACTGTACTTCGAGCCTGTTTTTTGGGAGCATATTTATGATATTATCCGTCACGAAAAACCAGAAGGTGTTATTGTGCAATTAGGTGGGCAAACAGCTTTAAAACTCGCTGAAAAACTGGATCGCTACGGCATCAATATAATTGGAACTACCTATCAATCGTTAGATTTAGCCGAAGATCGTGGGAGTTTTTCAAAGCTTTTACAAGAAAACAACATTCCTTATCCAGAATTTGGCGTAGCTGAAACTACGGACGAAGCCTTGGTACTTGCCGATCAACTTGATTTTCCACTTTTGATTCGTCCATCTTATGTTTTGGGAGGTCAGGGAATGAAAATTGTTATCAATAAAAAGGAATTGGAAGAGCATGTGGTAGATTTACTTCGAAAAATTCCTAATAATAAATTATTGCTGGATCACTATTTAGATGGTGCCATAGAAGCGGAAGCAGATGCAATCTGCGACGGTGAAAATGTGTATATCATTGGAATAATGGAACATATTGAACCTTGTGGAATTCATTCTGGAGATTCAAATGCTACACTTCCACCTTTCAATATAGGTGAATTTGTGATGCAACAAATTAAGGATCACACCGAAAAAATAGCAAAATCACTAAATACAGTAGGTTTAATAAACGTACAATTCGCTATTAAAGATGATATTGTATATATCATTGAAGCAAACCCAAGAGCGTCTAGAACGGTGCCTTTTATTGCAAAAGCTTACGGAGAACCTTATGTTAATTATGCAACTAAAGTGATGTTGGGCCATAATAAGGTAACTGACTTTGACTTCAATCCGAAATTAGATGGTTTTGCAATCAAACAACCTGTTTTTAGTTTTAATAAATTTCCAAATGTAAACAAACAATTGGGACCTGAAATGAAGAGTACTGGAGAAAGCATATTGTTCATAGATAGCTTGAAGGATGACCAGTTTTATGACTTGTATGCGCGCAGAAAAATGTATTTAAGCAAATAGGCTCAGATTTAGATTTTATCTGATTTTATGTTAATATATTTTCGTAAATTAGTGTATGATCCCAAATATCCATTCGTTTATGAGGAAAATTACTTTATTTTTGTGTTTTTTAACTATAAACATTCTCTCTGCACAGAATGTTTATGAAATTGCTTGGGAACAAGGGATCGAAACTTCAGTGGCTAGTCCTACTATCCAAATAGGAGATACTGTGGTATGGAAATGGACGGATAGCTCTCAAAAAAGTGTAACTAGTTTAAATGGAAGTGAAAGTTTTGATAGTGGTTTGCTAAAAGGTACCGGTAACGAGTTTTCATATACTTTCTCTAACCTTGGAACTACGGAATATCAAAACGATTCAAATTCTTTGATGCAAGGAAAGGTAACTGTAGTTGCAAAACTTTCCACCGAGGATAAATTTGTGAAAAACCTTAATTTCTATCCTAATCCAGTAAAGAGTAACTTAATGATATCTTCACTTTTTAAAGTGGATAGTTATCAGATATATAATGTTTTGGGAAGCCTGGTTTCCCAGGGAAATGGGGGAGGAAACAATACGCAGGTTGATATGAGCAGACTAAACAGTGGCTTGTATTTTGTTAAGGTGACTTGCAACAATATGCAAGCAACGCTTAAAATTGCAAAGGAATAAGTTTTTCACTTCTATATGTGGCCTCTGTAGGCTACCGTAACTTTGTGATTTTTTAGCTCGTGAATATGTTTTTCAATTTCAAAGTTGGGTTCTTGGTATTTTTTCTGTTTTTTAGTAGCCAGCCTATGGGCACTTTTTAAAAACCGCCTAATTTCCGTTTTTGAGTCCAAAATCAATCCAGGTACTTCTTTCCCAACGCCGTTTTCGTCTTTTGCCACCATGGTAAAATACGAGGAGTTGCAGTGTTTTTTCGCTCCAGTATGTATGTTTTCTGCTTCTACTCGAATTCCAATTACCATAGAAGTCCTTCCTACGTAATTAACGGAAGCTTTTAAAGTCACCAATTCACCCACTTCAATCGCATTTAGGAAATTCACCGTATCCACCGAGGCGGTAACACAGTAGTATTTACTGTGTTTTGAAGCACAGGCAAACGCAATTTGATCCATAAGGGACAAAATATAACCTCCGTGTATTTTTCCGCCAAAATTTTCGTGCGAAGGCAACATCAATTGAGAGATGGTAACTTGCGATTCTTCAATGTTTTTATGAATATTACTCATTCGTATTGTCTGTTAAAATGTGGAGAGTTTTCTTTTTCAACATCTGTGACGAAAAACTTTGTTTCTCCCCAAATGATGAAAGATGCGTAGCGCTCTACATAGGTCACTTTTACATAACCACCCTGATACTCTTTTAGTTTTTCAATAACATCTGCATCCTGATCTAATACAGAGAATGAAAATATCTGAGCCCCGCTAATACCTTGGCTTATCTGTCCTTCCCAAGTTTTCACCATCACGCCTCTATGGCTAAATTGTATCAGTTCTCCTGCACGTGTTCCTTCACTATAAGGCACGAAATACACAAATGCCATATAAAATAGGTAGAGTGCGAGAAGAGCTCCTAAAATAATAAAGAGGATTTTTTTCATTTTTTAAATTTATACAAATAAAATGATTATTGGTTTATAAATAGAATAAGGCTTTAGGCTATTTTAAAAAATAGAATAATATTTCAATTGTTATCGTCTTGATTCTCATTAGTATTTTTCAATAATTTTTGATTGATGCTTTTGCTCGTAATCGCTCCGAGCTTATTTAATTTTTCAACTCTTCTGATAAGGTTTCCTTTTCCTTCCAGTTTAATTAGTGCGTTATCAAAAGAGCCTTGAACAGTTCCTAATTGGCGTCTAATTTTACTTAATTCATCTAAAAGTCCAACAAAAGCGTCATATAACTTTCCAGCTTCGGTGGCTATTTCAAGTGTGTTTTTTTTCTGATTATCGTTTTCCCATAAGTTTTCTACCAAACGCAGTGCAGCCAATAGGGTGGAAGGAGTTACAATCATCACTTTTCGTTTAAAAGCTTCTTGATAGAGGTTCTTTTGATTGGCTGCGGCGATTGCAAAAGCGGGTTCAATAGGAACAAACATAAATATAGTATCAGGACTTTCATTGATTACGTGGTAATACTTCTTTTCACTCAAACTAACAATATGTCTTTTGATAGAATCAATATGATCTTTTAAGTATTTCTTTTTAAGAGTTTCATCTTCTTCAGAAACATACCTTTCAAAATCTGTAAGGGATACTTTGCTGTCAATGATCATTTTTTTACCATCGGGAAGATGGATGATGACATCTGTTTGCAATCTACCGCCATCAGGATTTTCGTGAGTGTCCTGAATGGTGTACTCGCGGCCTTTTTCGAGGCCCGACTCCTCTAAAACTCGGGATAAAATCATTTCGCCCCAATTTCCTTGAATCTTGGAATCTCCTTTTAATGCCTTGGTGAGGTTATCTGCTTCTTGGCTTATCTTAATGTTTTGTTCATTTAGATATTGAAGTTGCTTGCCTAATTCTGCGTGGGTTCTTATAAAGTCAACATTATTTTTGCCTACTTTTTCTTCAAAGCTTTTAATCTTTTCATTTAAAGGTTTTAAAATTTCTTCAATGTTTTTTTGATTGGACTGCGTAAAAGTTTCGGTTTTTGAAATCAGGATCTTGTTGGCTAGGTTTTCAAATTTATCCTTAAAATCTTCTTCAAAATTTTTAAAACGTTCTTTTTCTTTTTCAAGTTCGGCATAGAGTGCATCGTATTCTGCACTTTGCCTAGAGAGTTGGATATTTGCTTGTTCCTTTTCGGCTCTAATTTTTTCTTTTTCACTTTCCAAAATACCGAGACGTTCATAGAGTTTTTCCTCTTGAAGTTTTGAGTTTTGTAGGCGTTCCTTCAGTTTAGTGTTTTCAGTTTTGTTTTTTAAGCGTGCAAAATAATTCCCGAGAAATGCTCCTATGAGAATACTAATTGCCGCGAGCAGAAGGAAAAGAAATGTTTCGTTCAATTTTATAGATATTAGGTTGTTCTAGCTATTTTGCTTGAATAGCTAAAGATAGAAAAGTCTCTACAATCTCATATAAAAGAAAGACTACAACTTGTTATTTCTTTATTATAAACCGTCCCGTTTTCCCATCAAAATCTATGGTTTCTTTTGGGAATAAAGTATCAAATCTTCCAGCCTCAATCAGCTTGCAAGGTTCATCAAAATAAGTTTTGTCTTTTGCCATCACGAGCATTTTATCGGTAAGCTGAATTGCCAGATCTATTTCGTGAGTGGAAAAGAATATCGTTTTTTTAGATTCCGAAGCTAGTTTTTTTAGCAATTTCAAGACATAAGCACGGTGGTAAATATCTAAATGAGTTGTGGGTTCGTCCAAAATTATGATTGGTGTATCCTGCGCCAAAGCTCTAGCAATTGCAACGCGTTGCATTTGCCCATCGCTGAGTTCAAAACACTTTCTATGGGCTAGAGAAGCGGTTTCTGTAGCTTTAAGAGCCGTGTTTACTGCTTTTTTATCTTCTTCGGAAAGAGAACCCATCCAATTAGTGTAAGGTTGTCTTCCAAGGGAAATCATTTCTAAAACCGAAAGATTCTTGGAGGCGGGTGCTTCTGTTAAAACTACGCTTAAATGAGTTGCAAGCTGGAAAGAGGAATATTCCACTAGGTTTTTTCTGTTCAGGAAAACTTCACCATTTAAAGGAGTCTGCATTCCCGTTAATGACCTAAGAAGTGTAGATTTTCCAATTCCATTTGCGCCAACAAGGCCGACTAATTCCCCTTTGGAAATAGAGAAGTTGATGTTTTTCCCAATTACGGAATCACCTTTTTTATTCGAATATCCTACTGTTAGATTTCGAGCTTCTAAAATGGTATGTTTTTCTTCTGTAACCATTAAAAGAAAAGTTTTCGTTTCCGTACCAACAGCCAAATAACAACAGGCGCTCCTATTAAGGAAGTAATTGCATTTATTGGCAGCGTAAATTCGCTAAACGGCAATTGTGCCACAGTATCGCAAATAAGCATCAGTAAACTGCCACATAGCAAAACGGCCGGCAATAAAACCAAATGATTTGATGTTTTATAAAATTGTCGAACCAAATGCGGTACAGCCAAACCAACAAAGGCGATTGGACCAACAAAGGCCGTAATTCCGCCCGCAAGAATACTGGTTGCTAAAATGATTATAAACGTGGTTCTTTTTATATGAAGTCCCATGCTTTTCGCATAGTTTTCACCTAAAAGAAGTGCGTTTAGTGATTTACTGCTTGCAATGCTCAAAAGTAATCCCATCACAAAGCAAATGCTCAAAATCAGTACGCCTTGCCAAGATTGGTTTCCCAGACTTCCAAAGGACCAGAAAATATATTGTTGCAGTTGTTCAGCGTTGCTGAAATAGGATAACACAGAAACTACCGCCGTTGTAACACTCCCGAACATCAAGCCAATTATTAGAATAGCCATCGTGTCTTTTATTCTGAAGGTCACTGCCAAAACAGCCATTAACACTAGGAAACTTCCTAATCCTGCAGCGATTACGAGACTCCATTGGCTCAATAACATAGTGCCGAAAAATCCTCCAAAAGCACTCGCGCCTAATATTAAAATTGCGACACCCAAACTAGCGCCGCTGCTTAAGCCTAATACAAAGGGCCCAGCCAACGGGTTTCTAAATAAAGTTTGCATCAGCAATCCTGAAATGGCCAAGCCACCGCCGGCAAGCATTGCGGTAATTGCTTTTGGTAATCTGTAATCAATCAAAATGTACCGCCAGGTTTCTTTTGAAGCCCCATTGCCGAGAAAGACGGAAACTATTTCACCTAATGGAATGGAAACCGAACCCATACTTAAATTCACCAAAAAGGCTACGAGCAGCATCAGAAAGAGAACAATAAAATGGGTTCTATATGTTTGGGCCGTCTGCATTACTGAAGCTTGTTGAAAAAATAAAGTTCATATTCTGGCAGGAGTTCTGGATGTAAAATTTTTACGTGATCTTTTAAAACCAAATCGGGTCGGTTAGGTGCTAATTCAAAATAAATTACACCTCCTGTTGGGCCTTTTTTCATACTATAGGAATAAACATCACCATCTTTAAAAGCTTTAAATTGAGCGTAAGCTTGACTCGCATTTTTTATTTCGTCCATACTCGTGAATTGTCCAGGGCCAATCCATACTTCGGCTTCGTGACCTTTTTCAATTACTGATTCCAGATTTAGTGATAAGCTTCCTGTTCCACTGGTATTTTTCCACAGGTATTTCCCATTGGCATCTTCAATAAATTTCGCAGCCCAACTATCTCCTTGTGGCATATACCAGACGTCTTTAAACATAGCGCCACTAATGACTGTAGGTGTTTTGGAAGCTTTTGATGCTGTTTCTTTAGCAGAAAGATATTCTTTTTCAATGGAATTAAAAATACTGTCTGCTCGTTTTTCTTTTTTAAATAGCAGTCCGAAAAATTTGATCCATTCCGCTTTTCCCATAGGTGAAGTTTCCGTCCAATCAGAATTATACAAGACTGGAATCCCTGTTTTTTGAATGGTGGAAAAAGTTGAATTGTTGCCGTCAATGGCAAAGCCAATAACCACATCAGGATTTAAATCGATTAGAATTTCGGTGTTTATATCTTCATTTTTCCCGAGTTCGGTAATTTTTCCTTCTGAAATCCTTTCGCGAGTTTTTTCCGAAGAGATATAACTTAAGTTTGGAAAACCCACCAAACTTTCAATTTCGCCTAACATTTCCAAAGAGGGAATATGAGTGGTAGAAGTTACAACCAGTCTTTTCACGGGAATTTGAACCACTGCATCATAATCTTCAGGGTTTGGAAGGGATCCATTTTCTTCAACTAAAGCGTATTTAAATGTTTGTTCAGTTCCCGGCCAAGGATTTGTAAGTGTAATAATTTTATACCCATCAAAAGTGCTTACCTCAAAGCTTTTAGCGTATTTAATACTTGACTCACTTATTATAGAGGAAGCGGTTTTCGTGCTATTTTTAGTTTCATTTTTACATGAAAACATGGTAATGATTAGAAGAAAATAAAAAATAATTCTATGGTAAAATGTCATCGTTGCTTGGTTGTTTCACAGTCCCGATAGCTATCGGGAGCACAAAGGTATCACAAAGTTTCACAAAATGAATATATCTTCTATGGTCCTTGATATTGATCTATGGCTCTTTGCGAAACTTCGTCAAATAACCTTTCCCATCCTTAATAATTACTTCTATCTTTGCACCGAATTTAGGTGAGTAGATTTTCACGATGAAAAAACACTCTTAAAAGGGAATTCGGTTATAATCCGAAGCTGTTCCCGCAACTGTAAGTCGGCCCAAATATTTTGGGTGTGCATACTTCAAAAACCACTGTCCATAATATTTTTTAGGGCGGGAAGGTAGCACCACAGACAAGCCAGGAGACCTGCCAAATTCATAACATAAAATCAACAAACTTTCGGGATAAAGGTTGCATTATGAAACAACAAGGTTTCCATATTATATTCATGCTATTGCTGTGCACATTTGCTGCTCAGGCACAACTTGACGCCATTCAGGAATTGCCAGAGGTGGTTCTGGCAGATGCCAAACTCCTTCATTTTTCTAAAGGTTTTAAAGTTGAAAAGCTCAGCGATTCTGTTATTAAAAGAAATGCCACATCCTTAACGGAAACACTTCGGTATAACTCTTCAATTTACTTTAAGGAAAATGGTTTTGGAATGGTTTCATCTCCATCTTTTAGAGGAACAAACGCAGCACAAACCGCTGTTATCTGGAATGGAATAAATATTAACTCCAACTTTACGGGACAAACCGATTTCAATACAATTTCACCATTAAATTACGATGCTATTTCCATAAGAAGTGGCGGTGGCGGGGTGCAATACGGAAGTGGGGCTGTGGGTGGAAGTATTCATTTAAACAACAACTTTTCTTTTGATAAAACTAATTCCACTAACCTTGGATTGCGTTATGGAAGTTTTTCCACAATCGCCGCAAATGCAAGTACAACACAAAGTTGGGACGATCATTATTTGAATGTGGGTGTAGATTTTATAAGTTCTGAAAATGATTACGATTATGTCGGGAAAAGTAAAACCAATAACCACGGACAGTTTCTGCGCTTTTCAGCTAAAGTAAATGAGGCTAGAAAATTGAAAAATGGTTTTGCTTCTTGGAACTCAGAATATTCGTATAACGATCGTAATTTTTCGGGCAGCTTAAACACTTTGGGGAGAGATGCTTACAAAGATATCAACACTCGAAACCTTTGGCAATTACAACAAAATATTGGTGTTTTTACTACGAAAGCAAGCTTTGCTCACCTATTTGAAGAATACAAATATTTTCCGAGTAGCGAAAAATACTATTACGAAGGAGGAAAGGCAAATACATTTATAGGAGCTCTTCAAACTGAGGTTTTTCTTCTTAAAAAGCTTCGTTTAAATGGAAAACTCGAATATGATTATGTTAGTGCGAGCGGAGAGAATGTTGGTGATAACTCGCGAAAAACTTTGGCAGCCGTGGTTTTGCTAAATCATAAAATATCTGATAAACTCAGCTATGGAGTCAATCTTCGGAAGGAGTTTTTAAATGATTTCGACAACCCATTTCTGTTTTCGGCAGATGCGAAATGGAAACTCACGAATAATTATGCGCTGCGTTTAAATGGTTCTAAAAACTACCGTGTTCCTACTTTTAACGATTTGTATTGGTATGCCGGCGGAAATTTTCAATTACAGCCAGAAACTTCGTATCAAGTGGAAGTTGGACAGGATTTTGTCTTTGGAAATTTAAAAGCGGATGTTGCCGCTTATTATATTTCCTCTAAAGATTTAATAAAATGGATTCCAGGAAACGGTGGTCTTTGGGTTCCGGTAAACATCAATAAAACTGAAAACTATGGCGTTGAGGTAAATTTGAATTATGCCTTTAATTTTAACAAACGGAATAGATTAAGCCTCAACGCCAATTATTCTTATACGAAAGCTGAAGATTTGGAAAAAGAAAAGCAGCTTATTTATGTGCCTTTTCATAAAGCAGGAGGTTCTTTGCAATATGATTCTAAAAATTTGTCCGCATACATTCAAGGTTTGTTTAATGGGGAAGCCTTCACAACAACGGACAATAGCGACAGGGTAGATGCTTATTCCGTTTTTAACATAGGAATTGATTACAAGTTTGCTTTTATTCCAAATATCACCTTTGGTGGGCGATTAAAAAACGTTTTTAATACCTATTACGAAAATGTTGCTTACCGACCTATGCCTTCAAGAAGTATCGAAATATTCCTAAACTTTAATATATAACTAAAATGAAAATCATGAAAAAACTATTGCTTTTATCTCTTACCACTTTGCTGTTTATTTCCTGTAGCAGTGATGACGATAATACCTCGTCAGAATATATACCTGATGATTATGAGAAAGGTGTTTTTATTACTAATGAAGGCCCTTTTAACAACGGAAGTGGTACTATCACTTATATTTCTGAAGACTATAGCACCGTAGCTCAAAGTATTTATAAAAGTGTAAACGGATTCGATCTTGGGAACATCGTGCAATCGATGGGTTTTGAAAATGACAACGCATATATTGTTGTAAATAATTCAAATAAAATAATGGTTGCCAACCGTTATACGTTTGAAAGTGTAGATTCAATAAAAACAGACATTGCAAGTCCACGTCATTTTATAGGAGCTTCAGGAACTAGGGGCTATGTTACTAATTGGGGAGATCCAAATGATAATTCAGACGATTTCGTTGCGGTACTCGATTTAAGATCTAATGAGGTTGTTACTACAATTCCTGTAGATTTTGGTCCTGAAAAAATGGTTTCGCATAACACTAAAGTATATGTTGCTCACCAAGGTGGTTACGGTCAAAACAATCTGGTTTCAGTGATTTCTGGAATTTCCGTAGAAAAAACAATTACTGTTGGCGATGTTCCAAATTCAATGGTGGTTTCTGGAAATGAGTTATATGTGCTTTGCGGTGGAACTCCAAGCTATGCTGGTACTGAAACTTCGGGCTCTTTGGTAAAAATAGACCTTTTAACAGAAACGGTAACGGATACTTTCAACTTTGCAACTACAGATCATCCAACAAATTTAACCGCTGATGGAAACAATCTTTTCTACAGCCTTAATGGAAAAGTTTATAAAGTAAATACATCTTCAGTTACATTACCAGGTACTGGAATCATCGATGGTCTCTTTTATGCGTTAAAGGCAAAAGACGGAAAACTTTACGCAACAGATGCGGGAGATTTTGCTAGTAAAGGTTCTTTAAAAATATTTGATCTTTCTACCAATCAAGAAATTCAGGATTTCCAAACTGGAATTATTCCTGGTGGAATTTATTTTAATGAATAAATGGACATTATTTACTGATTGAAAAAAAGGAATTTTTGAATTATAACGATGAGAGGATTCTTTTTTATTTAAGCTTTAAAAAACCAAATTCTTATGAAAAATTATTACAAAAGTTCATTATCCCTATTCACTGCTATCCTTTTTACTGCTTTTGGATTCGCACAAGACTATTTAGAAGGAGTATTCATTTTAAATGAAGGCATGATTGGAACAAACACTGCTTCAGTTTCATTTTTAAATCAATCTGGAACACTCGAAAACAACATTTTTTCCAATCAAAATAATGGAATGGAATTGGGAGATACAGGCCAGGGTATGGGACTTACCCAAGATTTTGCGTATGTGGTACTAAATTATAGCAATGAGGTTAAAGTTATAAACAGAAATACATTTGAATTAGTAACAAGTATCACAGACCAACTGGTCAACCCACGCAACATTGCCTTTTACGGCGATAAAGGATATGTGACTAATTGGGGAGATGGCGGAGATGTAAATGACGATTATATTGCTATTATTGATCTGGCAACAAGTACCATTACGGGAACAATTCCTGTTGCTGAAGGACCAGAGCGTATTCTCCAGAAAGACGGAGTTCTATATGTTGCACACCAGGGAGGTTATGGTCATGGAAATACTATTTCCGTTATTGATCTCGCTACAAACTCTGTAGAGGTAATTACAGTGGCAGATGTTCCATCTTCCTTGAAAATTGACGATAATAATCTCTATGTGTTGTGTAGTGGGAAACCAGATTGGACTGGCGATGAGACTATTGCAAAACTTTATAAAATAGATTTAACAGATTTCAATAATGCTGAAGAATTCACTTTCGAAGCTGGACAGCATCCAGGATTTTTAGGATTGGATGAAACCAATCTATATTATTTGCTCGGTACAAGTATCTATAAAATGGCTTTGGACGATACATCGCTTCCGACCACCACTTATATTGAAGCTGGTGCAAACGGAGCGCAATTAGCCTACGGTTTTGACAAAATTGACGACAAACTTTATTTGGCAGATGGAGTAGATTACGTCAGTGCCGGAAAGGTTTTTGTTTATTCTGAAGACGGAAATTTTATTTCTGAACACATGGTTGGCCATCTTCCAAATGGATTTTACAAATGGGAAGATGAGACCGCTAATATCGAAGAGGTTTCGCATACTTCAGTTTTAGTATACCCAAATCCAACTTCAGGTTCTTTTAGATTGAATACTTCTGAAAATGCAGAAATAACGATTTATGATTTCTTGGGAAGACATATTAAAACGGTAACATACAATAATCAAGCTATTTCCACAGCAGAATTAAATGCTGGTGTATATCTCTTTCAAATTGAAATGAAAGGTAAAACGACTACCCAAAAATTAGTTGTAAAGTGAAAAAATTAGTTTTTATTTCATTATTAGCCACAATTGTCGTCAATGCCCAAAGCTATCCTCCCGCAGCGGGACAGCTGGGCTCGACGGCTATTGCTGCGGATAACCAGAGCTTTATTTCGTGGGCTACAGGAATTTCGGTAGTTCGTGGTCACGTAGATCTTTCTAATCCTGACTTTGAAGCCAGCGGCAGTAGTTTTGCAACCTACGGCGAGCCGGAAAATGCGTTAGGACTAGCAAATAGTACCGCTGTTAGTTTGGGAGATGCCGGAGAAGCGATTCTAACCTTTGACAGACCTATAAAAGATGGGCCAGGTTTTGATTTCGCTGTTTTTGAAAATAGTTTTAGCGATACATATTTGGAACTAGCCTTTGTTGAGGTAAGTTCTGATGGCACTAATTATTTCCGCTTTCCATCGCATAGTCAAACCCAGACCATCGTTCAAGTGGAAGGGTTTGGAAATATAGATCCAACTTACATCAATAATCTTGCGGGAAAATATAGAGCAATGTTCGGAACGCCATTTGACATTTCAGAACTGGAAGACAATCCTTTATTAAACAAGAATAAGATCACTCATATAAAAATCTTGGATGTTGTTGGCAGTATCGATTCAGAATATGCTCGCTATGATAGTTTTGGCAACGCAATAAACGATCCGTTCCCTACACCTTTCTATTCAAGTGGATTTGACTTGGATGCCGTAGGTGTTATTAATGAGCAGGTTTTGGGTGGTGTAAAGAATCAGAATTTTGAGGTTTCAATTTATCCGAATCCAGTTTCCAATATACTTTTTATAGAAGTGAATGGAGCTGCACAAATAACAGGTTACGATTTACAAGGCAGGATGATTATTTCCGAAATGTTTAAAGATAAGACAAAGGTAGATGTTTCGGTATTACAAAGTGGAACTTATATAATTACTATTTCATCAGGAGAGAATAGTGAGCAATATAGGTTTGTAAAACAATAGCTAGAGTTTCCTGATATTCAGAATTTAAATAAGTAAATAAACTGGCTTTCAATAATAAGAGAAGAAGTTATGGGAAATTATAATTTATGGAATATGACGGGACTCGATGTTTTCCTGCAATCATTAAATGAAGCGGATCGAAAAAAATATAAAAAGGAAATCCAACCACATCAGGATATATTTCCTTTAAAAAGCTGGGGGCTTTCATCAGATTTTTTTTCTCCTACCAACTTAATAAACGCTCGTAAAAAGGATAAGGAAGCATTGATGCTCTTGTCAAAACAATTTCAATGGAAAACAGATATTACCGAAATTCTTAAAAATTCATACGAAGCCTTAGTTGTAACGGATACCTTTCAGAATATAGTATGGACAAATCCTGGATTTTTTGAAATGACGGGATATTCTGAGACTTATGTTATTGGCAAAAAACCTTCTTTTTTACAAGGAGCGGAAACCTCGACTCAAACAAAGCGCGCTATCAGAGAAAAGCTTCTTGCGGGTAAACCGTTCACCGAAAAAGTTTTAAACTACAAGGAAAATCAACAGCAATATTGGTGTCAGATTCAGGTTTTTCCTATGTATACCAAATCTCATCAAACCCATTATTTAGCATTAGAAACTGAATTGATATGACAGTAGAAGAGCGAATTGAAAAGAGTGAAACACGAATATTTAAAGCGGTTTTTCCGAACACCACAAACCATTACGACACTCTTTTTGGAGGAACAGCTATGCAGTTAATGGATGAAGTGGCTTTTATTACAGCCACGCGATTTAGCCGACATAGAATGGTCACTGTTTCATCGGACAAAATAGATTTTACTAAACCCATACCAGCCGGAACCATCATAGAATTAATTGGCAAAGTGTCTTATTTAGGAAGAACGAGTCTAAAGGTTAGGGTGGAAATATACATTGAAGAAATGTATTCTTACAGTCGGGAAAAGGCCGTGAGCGGTGAATTCACTTTTGTAGCCATAGACGAAGATAAAAAGCCGATTAAGGTGCTTTCATAGACATCTTAAACTTCTATAAAAATATTTCAGAAGCACGGATTAATCCAAGTGAAATCAATAGAATTAATTTCCAATCATATTCCCATCAATAGGTGAATTTGCTTGACTATCTGAAATCTCTTTCAAAACCTTAAAATCTTTTTTTAATGGCATGGGTCTTCCAGCAATTTCAGAAAGTGCTGCTGCGAGTAAAGGCTCGTTTTCTTCACCCAATTGGCCGAGGTTGAAATAATTTTCCTTTAACTGGATCTGTGGGAACAGACCATCTACAAAATCAGTGTTTCCTGCAACGTTAGAGGTTTTAAAAACCAATGGAAGCATTGCGTATTTGTGCGTTGAAACCGCATTAGCTCTGCTGAAATCCGGTGCTGGAGCATCATAAAGCAGAAAAGAAGCCTGAAATTTACCAGTAGTTGTATCGCCCACTTGAACGGTGTTTATATAGGGGTTAAGTCCGTTGATAACTAATTCGCTGGCAGAAGCAGTTCGTTTGGTGGTTAATATATAAACATTGCTGAGGTTAAGACTGTTTATAGATGAGCCATTACTTATAGAACTGTCAAAAAGACCATCTTTTGCGTTTGCAGCTTGGCGATCTTCATTCCAAAATTCCTTATAAAAAATCTGTCCATTAAATTGGCCAGTAATCATACTTGCCAAATCGGTTGCAGTTTCTACAGCACCACCACCATTATACCTAAGATCCAAAACTAGGTTGGTGACTCCTTCGGCTTTAAATTGCGCAAAGGCGTTATTAAGTTGGGTGTCGTAATTTTTTATAAAACTATTATATACCAAATAACCAATTTTTTCACCGTTCACATCTAAGGTTTGCGCTTTGTAAACTGGATTTTCATTGTATTGCGTCTTGTTTAATAAAACCTCTTCCCCAGTTTGGGTGAAACTGTTCCCGTCAAAAGTTGCAAGGCCAATGGAATAACTATTTGGGGCGAGTAAATCGTTAAAATTATTTGCTGTTAGTTGTTGCCCATCAATACTGGTGAACAAATCACCTCGCGTTATACCTTGAGTTTCTGCATCGGTATTTGGCAGAACGTAGCGCACATAACCAAAAACATTGTTGCTGCCATCGGGATAATACACTAAACCAAACTCCATCCCGTTGCTTAGGCTTATTCCGCTAAGAGCGTCTTCAATTACGGTGAAATCACTGTAGAGATTGCTAAATCTATCCTGTGGAGACTTTAGATAATCAAACAAAGATTCGGGAGAATCATAACTATTTAAAAAAGCATCAAGATCACTTTGGTTTGTAAAAGCATCGTTGGCAAGTTCTGGCTTGTCTGCTTTATAGAGGTAATAATAATTTAAACCGCGGTAAATAAAATTTTGAATATCAAGCGTAGAGGCCTGTTTAAAGTTATCGTCCATATCTTCAAAACACGAAACGAATAAGACAGAAAGCGCTAAAAGTGGAATGAAGATTCTTTTTTTCATAGAATGTTTTTACAGATGTTTGAATTAAACAGGTAAATTAGGAATATTATTGTAATGGTAAAAATATGATTTTTTAGTTGAAATTGGATTAGATGGGAAGCTTTCTATTTAGGAAATAGTAATGGAACAGGGAAAAGATTTACCACGTCCCGATAGCTATCGGGATCACGAATAAATTCAATTTAATCTTGAGGAAAAATGTCAGGATTGATTTTCAATGTAACAAAAAATAACTCGGTTCGTCATTAAGATAGAAGCCGGAAGTAGAATCTAACCAAAATGACCAAAACAGAATTCACCAATTTAGTATTGCCCTTTAAAGACAAGCTATATCGTTTGGCCAAAAGGATTTTGGTTTCTCAGGATGAAGCTGAAGATGCCGTGCAAGAAGTATTTTTGAAGTTGTGGAGAGGAAAGGAGAAGATTGCAAATTATAAGAGCCCTGAGGCATTTGCAATCACTATGACAAAGAATTATTGTTTAGACCGGTTAAAATCGAAACAGGCTTCCAATTTAAAAATTGTGCATAGCAATTATCAGACTTCGGAAAACATTGAAAAGAATATTGAGGCGAATGACGGAGTTGAAATGGTTTTCAAAATAATGGAAACCTTGCCCGAGCAACAAAAAATAGTGCTTCAATTGCGAGACGTGGAACAGTTTGAGTTTTCGGAAATAGCAAAAATGCTGGATAGCAACGAAACAGCGATTAGAGTAGCACTTTCACGTGCAAGAAAAACAGTTAGAGATACAATGATTAAGAAATATAATTATGGAATCAGTTAAAATAGAAAAATTGCTAGACGCCTATTTTGAAGGCGCTACAAGCCTTTCAGAAGAAAAAGTTTTGCGAGATTATTTCAATAATGAAATGGTGGCAGATCATTTAGTGCAATATAAACCGATTTTTATTGGTTTAAAAGCTGCAAAAGAAGAACGTTCAACAAAAGAGATTGAACTGCCTGAAAACCATTCAAAAATCAATAAAACTTGGTGGTATTCAATCGCAGCAATGCTAATAGTTGCTTTAGGAGTAGCAGGATTTTATTTTTCACAACCACAATATACACAAGAAGAAAAAGAAGCTTTAGTGGCTTTTGAAAAAAGTAAAGATGCCATGCTATTTCTTTCAGAGAACTTAAACAAAGGTGCGGAACGACTCACATTTGTAGATCAATTTGAAATAACGAAGGATAAAATTTTTGAGTAATTTCAAAATAAATACCAAGTACCAAGTACTAAATTCCAAAAAATAACCAAAAAGAATATAATTGAACCTAAATAAAGATTTTGACGATAATCCCTTTAGGGTTTGGGTAATATTGTCAAAATCTGTTCAAAATACACAACAAGTAATAGAAATAAACAATAGGAATACACAATAAAAAATAAATAACGATGAAAAAAATAGCACTAATAATCGCACTTGCCATTGCTCCCATGGTTTCCTGGGCTCAGAATGCCTTCGATTCTTTTGAAAACGAAAAAGATGTATCATCAGTAGTGGTCACTAAAAATATGTTTAAACTTTTGAGTAAGATGGATCTTAATTCATCCGACCCAGAGGCGCAGGCATATCTTAAAATGGTTAATGATCTAGATGATATCAAGATTTTTACAACCGATAATCCTACAGTAGCAAAAAAGATGGATGACGCTGTCGCAAAATATATTTCCAGCTCTAAAAGTTTGGGAGAATTGATGCGTGTAAAAGAAGATGGTAAAAACATCAAGTTCTATAGTAAAGAAGGGAAAAACGAAAATTACGTGAGTGAACTTTTAATGCACTTGGACGGGATGGTTGATGGTAAACCTACCACAATTATAATGAGCATTACGGGGAATATAGACTTGAAGCAAATTTCAAAATTAACCCAAGAATTAAAGATTCCTGGAGGTGATCAATTGAAGAATATCGATAAAACGAAAAAGCAATAATATGGTACTTACTAGATATGTTATAGCCTTTATTCTTGCCGCAACCGCGCTTACTTCCTGTAGCGAAAAATCTTTACAGAAGTATCTTGTGGAAAAACAAGACGATGCTAAGTTTGTGAAAATGGACCTCGCTGCCAGCTTGCTTCAGGGAAAAGATAGTAATTTCTCTCAGGAAGAAAAGGATATCCTAAACACTATAAAAAAGGTAAATGTTGTCGCTTACCCAATAAAAGATGGAGATACTGCTGATTTTGAAAAGGAAAGAAATGAATTGAAGACTATTCTTGATGGAGCGCAATATAAAGAGCTCACTCGAATGAAAAGCAAGGATTGGAACGCAACTTTAAAATATACCGGTGAAGAAGACGCTATTGATGAGGTGATTGTTTTTGCCAGTGATGATAAGCGTGGCTTTGCCGTCATTAGGCTGTTGGGTGAAAATATGCGTCCGGACCAAATGATCAAACTTATGGAATCTGCCGAACGTGGAGATTTGGATATTTCCAAATTCAGCGGGCTCGGAGAGATATTTAAAGATTAAGTTAGTTGATTAATAGAAAGAAAAAGGCTTCACCGAAATATTGGATGAAGCCTTTTTTAATTGATCGTTATCGTAGCCCTCGAATGCACGAATAAAATGGATTGCTGTCCTGGATAATATCCATTACCTTGACGAACTGATTTTTGCATGGTGCCGCAAACCCACAATAAACATTCGTGAATTCGTGGTAAGCCTTTTTTATCCTTCTTCTTAAATCCCTGTGTAATTTCCAGGAGTAATGTTTCGCATTTCCTGCTTTACGCTTTCGGGTATTTCCAAGGTTTCAATAAAATTCGCCATGGATGTTTGATTGATTTTTTCGTTGGTACGGGTTAGGCCTTTTAACGCCTCATACGGATTTGGGTAGCCCTCACGACGGAGAATGGTTTGGATTGCCTCAGCCACAACTGCCCAATTGTTTTCTAGGTCTTCTGCGAATTTTGGTTCATTCAACAATAATTTTCCTAGACCTTTTAAAGTAGAATGAAAGGCGATTAACGTATGGCCAATGGGCACCCCAATATTTCTTAAAACCGTACTATCCGTAAGATCGCGTTGCAATCTGCTAATAGGAAGTTTTGCCGAAAGATGTTCAAAAAGCGCATTTGCAATTCCTAAATTTCCTTCACTGTTTTCAAAGTCTATAGGGTTTACTTTATGTGGCATCGCGCTTGAGCCAACTTCACCTTCTTTAATTCTTTGTTTAAAATAGTCCATCGAAACGTATGTCCAAATATCTCTATCTAGGTCTATAAGAATTGTATTGATTCTTTTTAGCGCATCAAAAAGAGCTGCCATATGATCGTAATGCTCAATTTGGGTAGTAGGGAAAGAGTGGTTTAATCCTAAAGTACCTTCCACGAAATGTTTTCCAAAAGCTCTCCAATCAATACTTGGGTAGGCAACTTTATGCGCGTTGAAATTTCCTGTAGCACCGCCAAACTTAGCGGCACTCTTTATATCGTTCATCAGGTCGAACTGTTCTTCAATTCGAACAACAAAAACTTTTATTTCTTTTCCAAGACGTGTTGGAGATGCAGGTTGACCGTGCGTTCGCGCAAGCATGGATACATCTGCCCAGTTTTCCGACAGTTCTTGTAACTTATCCTTCAGCTCCATTAAAAGTGGCACGTAAACATTGTTGATGGCATCCTTTAATGAAAGTGGAACCGCAGTATTATTAATATCCTGCGAAGTCAATCCGAAATGAATGAATTCTTTGTATTTGTGTAGCTGTAATTCGTCAAACTTATCTTTGATAAAATATTCAACCGCTTTTACATCGTGGTTGGTGATCTTTTCAGTTTCCTTAATTTTATTGGCATCTTGTACGGAAAAATCGAGATATAACTTTCGTAATTCAGGAAAGAGGCTTCTGTCAAAATCACTTAACTGTGAAAGATCAAGCTCAACGAGAGCGATAAAATATTCAATCTCTACCTGTACACGGTAACGAATGAGTGCCTCTTCAGAAAAATAAGGGATAAGGCTTGATGTTTTTGACGAGTATCTCCCGTCTATGGGCGAAATGGCTTGTAAAGCGTTGGTGTACATGTTTTAAATTTTAAGAGGGCAAAGATACGTAACTCTACTGAGTTAAAAGGAAAGCCTCAATTATAAAATGAAGTTGCATTTTGCTGAATGTATTAATGAAATATTAATGAAAATATTCTTTAAGATAATGCATGGTTAAATTATAAGTACTTCTTTAAATTTTGTGATTGATTTGTGCTAGAGTAATTTAGGAGGGGTTTAATTTTATTAGTGAAAAGAAAGATGAGTTACTAATTTAAAAATAAATTGTTCTGAGCACTCAAAATCAACAAAAGGATTCTCACAGTCAACAACAGAATCAGCACAGAGATCCACAAAATCAGCGTAATTCACAGGAAGAAGAGTAGTGATTTGTTAAAAATGAATTCCTTTTTATTTTTTGAAAATGGAGAAACCCCTAAATCAACACAATGAGAAAGGGGTTTCCTATTGTGGGGATATAAAGGGGGAGTGAATTCAATTAAAAGTATTGAAAGATTTAGTTCAAATAAAGAATTAAACGGCTAAGCATATTAAATTGATTCTACTTAATAATTATTTGAAATGGGGAAACTTTTGTAAAGGAAGAAGGAGGTGTAAATATAACTGAATTTATTGAAAATTAATACTTTGCGTTAAACATTATTTCATATGAGTTAATAAAGTAGGTTTTTTCTTAATAATTTAGCTGAATAGAAAAATGCTATGAAAATAAGACCTCAGTCAAAATATATTTGACTGGGGTTTTTATTTATTCCTATATTTTTTTCTAAACTCTGAAGGTGATATGGAATGTTTCTCCTTAAAAATTTTGGAAAAATAACTTTTGCTGGAAAGTCCAATGGCATTTACAATTTCTGAAATACTTAAATCAGTTTTTGTAAGTAGGTTATAGGCTGCTTCCAGCCGCTTCATTTGTACAAAGTTATTTACCGTCGTGCCATAAAGCTTTTTGAAACCTGCTTGTAGTTTATTGACATTTAATCCAGATTCCTTGGCCAAATTTTCTACGCTTGGAATATCTGAGATATTACTTTCTATAAGGTTTGAAATATGGTGAATTTGTTTCAATTCGGAAGAGCGAAGGAGCATTCTGCTGTTTTCGTCCATTTGGTCATCTTGATACTGAAGGATTTGTTCCGTTAGAATTTGATAGGCCATTCCTTCTAAAAAAAGCTTTCTTGTAAAGCTTTCAGCTGTAAACTCGAGCATTTCATTGAGAATTTCTGCAATTCCCAAGCTGTAGTTTCCGTTGTAATAAAAAGCTCCGTCACCCTTTATGTCTTTAAAAAGAATTTCCAATTCGTCGTCAAGACTGTTTATATCACATTCCATTTTGGATTGGAATTCTTTTCTATCAATTTCTAGACTATTGACATTAGTTTTTTGATTTGCGTTAAAAAAAAGAACATGACCATTTTGCTTACTGCTCGCAACGATAGCACTTTGATATTGTTCAATTTTATGAAGATTTTCCTCATTTTCGAAACGATGCAATAACAGACCTTCAATCGTATAAAGGAATTTTAATGGATGTACATGATTTATCACAAAGTTAATCTCCATATCCTCTTTAAAAAGACAATCGTATTGGATAAGACCCAAGCCACCTTCAAAATTAATTCCACGGATACTGCCTTTACCAACGGAGGGTGGTAGTTCTAAAAGATATTCTCCACAATTTTCAGTATATGTTATATTGAAAAGCTTAGCAATATCTCGAATCACATCTTTTAATGGAAGCGAATTAACTTCTATAGAGTTCATTGGACGGTTTTTTTAAATTACATCTGTGAAATTACTGATAATGGGATGAAGTTTGTTTAATTAGTTCAGTTTTTTGAGTTGTAACATTTACTATGGATTATCAATAATGCGACGAATTACGAAAATTTAAAGTTTAAGTATTTGTAAACAAGTCTAATAGCGTTAGATTTTGTTTGTTATGGGATAGAATATTATTATTTATTATACTAAATTTAACGAAGTAAATAATACTAATAAAAAAAACGCTATGAGTACTTCAGACAAAAACAAACCAGGGAATAAAAAGGATCAGCAGACAAGTAAAACAGGACAAAATCCTAAACAAGACCCTAAAAAGGATCCAAATTACGATCCAAAGAAAGATTCTAGCATGAATCCGAAAGCTACTAAATAATAGTAGAATCCTCACTAATGATCAGTTAGTTGATTGTTATTAAAGTGAAAGACCTATAGAGTTTCATTTCTATAGGTCTTTTTCAGTTTAGATTACCGAATTAATCTAAATAGTGTCTCGGTTTCTTGCGGCGTTCAATAAAAAAAGAGACCACTAGAAGGGCAGCCAAAACGTAAAAAATTATTTTGGCGGGTTCAATTGGACCGAATCCCAATCCTAAAAAACCCAGGATAGCGGTCACTACTGATAGGAATAGAAAAATAAATGTCCAAACCATAATGAAGAAATTGAGGGGTTTATAAAAAGCTCACGATCAGGACAATAAATGTAATGAAAAGTTAAAATTTTAACTAATCTAATACACATAATTTTTAACCCGTTTCCATCAGTATTTTAAATATTGAAAGATGGCTTTAGGTTTTAACATTCTTCCTAAAAAAAATGAATCTCAACACATTTCATCATATATTTGATGTTATTATTCCGCAGTTACGGAATTAACAGAAATATGCTCCGTTTTAATATCTGAAAGAAGTTCAAGTTTGCCTTCAGTAAACAAATCTCCCAATGTCTTTAGATCGACATTCCTCCACGGTTCTGCTTTATAGTTTTTATAATCTACAAATCGTATACCATCGATTGTTCTTGAGTTATAGGCTTCTCTAAAACGTATTCCTCCTTTTCCTGTGTAGAATTTATAAGCGAAATAATCGACTGTAAAATCCCCGTGATTTATCCAATACATATAGATGTCGTCGTAATCTGTTCCGCCTCCTTCTTGCTTAAAAGTGACCTTTATTTCGTAATATTTCTTTTCCTTTATAGTTGTTTCTCCAACCAACTCTTTTATAACTGCGGCAGAATTTAATCCATACGGCAATTGGACAAAGTAATGAACAGAGTTCACTGAATTCGCATATTTTGAAGCTGTAGAATCTGGTAAGTCAACTTTGTTTTCATTTAGTAGCTGTTGAAAACCGGTATTGGTCACCATATCCGTTTTTGTGCCCAAGGAATCGGAAGAACTGCGGGTTAGTTCAAATTTTCCATTTTGTCTCTTGCTGCTGTACTCTGTGTCTCGAAAAGTGAATTTAATTTTCGCATTTTCATATTTTTGCCCGCCGGCATTTTCAATTGTCTTGTCAATAATTTCCTGTGCGGTAAGTTGTTTTTCCTCCTCTTTGCAGGAATTAAACAGTACAAAAAGGATAATCAGTGGGAGATATTTCATAGAATTTTATTTTTTTCAAAGATACCAATGGTTGTTGAATAAGATAGCAAGCATTCCAATTAGTGACTGAAATATTTTCAGGCAAGAATCAGAAAAATCTGGTATTTAGAAGATATCAGTTTCTTTATTAAATAATTGTCAAACTTTATTTTCTGTTTTACAATGCTTCATCCATTATCTCTTGTACTATTTCAGGATTTAAAAGTGTAGAGATATCCCCTAGATTACTCGTTTCTTTTTCAGCGATTTTTCTCAGGATTCGGCGCATTATTTTCCCACTTCGTGTTTTGGGAAGACCAGTGGTAAACTGAATTTTATCCAGCTTCGCAATCGGCCCAATATGTTCTGTAATAATCTGATTAATTTCCTTGCGTAGATTATCGTGTAAACGACCTTCGCCTTTCTCCTTTAAAATCACGAAGCCATAGAGTGCATTTCCTTTTACGTTGTGCGGAAATCCTACGATTGCACTTTCTGAAACTGCCGGATGTTCGTTAACAGCGTCTTCAATGGGCGCGGTTCCTAAATTATGTCCAGAAACAATTATTACATCATCAACTCGGCCTGTAATTCGGTAATAGCCCGTGCTATCCCGAAGTGCGCCATCGCCGCAGAAATAATAGTTTTCAAAGGTTGAAAAATAGGTTTCCTTATAGCGTTGGTGGTTATTCCAAATGGTTCGCGCCATTCCGGGCCACGGAAACTTAATGCAAAGTCTACCGTTTACTGAATTTCCTTTTAACTCCTTGCCATTTTCATCCATTAACGCGGGTTGAACTCCTGGTAATGGTAGTGTGGCATATGTGGGAATGGTTGGCGTAGAATAGGGAATGGGTGAAATCATAATTCCACCGGTTTCTGTTTGCCACCACGTATCTACAATCGGACATTGTTTCTTGCCAATATTATCGTTATACCAATGCCAAGCCTCTTCGTTAATGGGTTCCCCAACGCTGCCTAAAATCTTCAGGGATGAAAGATCGTGGCTTTCCGAAAAATTCTGTTCTTTGGCTAAAGCACGTATGGCAGTAGGTGCCGTGTAAAATTGATTCACTTTATGTTTTTCGATGATTTCCCAAAAGCGACCAAAATCTGGATAAGAGGGAACCCCCTCAAATAGAACTGTGGTAGCGCCATTTGCCAAGGGACCGTACACAATATAGCTATGTCCCGTAACCCAACCAATATCCGCAGTACACCAAAACACATCATTTTCACGATACTGGAATACGTTTTTAAACGTATGTGCGGTAAAAACCATATACCCGGCAATGGTATGAACCATTCCTTTTGGTTTTCCTGTGGAGCCGGAAGTGTACAATATAAATAGCGGATCTTCGGCATCCATAATTTCGGGCTCACATTCATTGCTAGCAGCATCCAATAAAGGTTGTAGCCACTTATCCCGGTTTTCTACCATCTTTATTTCAGAATTAATCCTTTTTGCTACCAAGACCGTTTTTACACCTTCACAATTTTCCAAGGCTTCATCAACAATTCCTTTTAAATCTATTGTTTTATTTCCGCGGAAGGAACCGTCGCTGGTGATTACCAATTTACAATCAGAATCATTAATGCGCATGGAAAGGGCAGAGGCCGAAAACCCAGCAAAAACTACAGAATGAATAGCGCCAATTCGGGCGCATGCAAGCAATGAAACAGCCAACTCTGGAATCATTGGTAAATAAATACAAACGCGATCACCTTTTTGAACTCCGTGGTTTTGTAAAACATTTGCAAACCTACAAACCCGATCGTGCAGTTGGCGATAGCTAATATGTTCTGCCATTTCCGTAGGATCATTGGGTTCAAAAATAATCGCGGTTTTATCGGCGTGTGTATATAAATGCCGATCGATACAGTTTTCTGTTATATTTAACTGCGCTCCTTTATACCAAGCGAATTCAGCTTCTGAAAAATCATATTCCAATACTTTATCCCATCGTTTTCGCCATATAAAATTCTCTTCGGCTATCTCTTCCCAAAAACCTTCAGGATCGCGAACCGATTTACGATATACTTGAAAATATTCTTCTAAATTTTTTATGTGATAATTGCTCATAATAGTGGGATTTGAATGGGTAAGTAGGAATTTACTTCTTTAGATTCTGAAATCTACTCAAATATCAAGATTATTGGGCATATTTCAACAGATTTGAGCTGAAAATATAAATGAAAAGATTTCAACTGAAATATACGGTTCTATTTAAACTCAGGAACTTCGGGTAATCTAACAAAGGGATGTTGTTCTAATTTGGTGAGGGAATAATAAGTGTTTAATCCTGAAATTCCCACTGCATTTGTTTCTTGCAGATCAATATCTTCATCTAATGAATGCATTTTAGGAAGTACTAATTCCACTATTTCACCTATCACCAAAAATGTATCATTTAGAGCGATATCTATTTTTTCCCTAAAGCAAAGCCCCATTTTGAATTTTCTCTCTTTTACAAAAGGTGCTTTAAAGTCATCCAAATATTCTTCGGTAAGATCACATCGATTAAATTCAGAAATGTCTTTTCTAAATTTTCCAGAAGTATAATGTGCATTTTTTATAAATTCGGGATGAATGTGATTTATGGTATAATAACCAGTTTCTGATATATTGGTAAAAGTGTGGCCTACGTCTTCTGTTTTTGGACGCGAGATAAAGCCTACCAACGCGATTACTTCCCAAATGAATCACACTGCTGAAAATAGCAAGATTGGTTTTACCTTCTATGTCTATGGTGCCAATGAGATTGGCCGGTTTTACTCCAGTAACTGAATTTATTATTTTCAATCGGGTAATCCGATCTAAATTTTCAATATCCTTTTTTCTGAAATGCATAGGGAATTACCTTTTACTAATTTTATTTCCCGATATCGCTTTTTGTCTATAGCATTTAAAACGGGTGATTTCGGAGCTTCGCTTTTTTAGATGCTTTTTACTAACGTTGCTGTTTACGCGTTTTCTCCAAAGTTTGAAGCTGCTTTCTTTTAAATTGCCGCGCATTATTTTAATAACTTCTTTTTCAGGAAACCCAAATTGAAAATCAATGGCTTCAAAAGGAGTTCGGTCTTCCCAGGCCATTTCGATGATGCGGCCTAGTTGTCTTTCGGTCAATTCTTTTTCGGTCATTTTTAATTTATTTTCTCCCAAGTTTGACCTACATTTAAATAGAAACTGCCAAGAAAATTAAATTTGCAAGTCTCTGGCTCGATTAAAGAAAGAAAGGATTCTCCAGTTTCTCTTTTATAAAGATGATAAACCTGTCCGATTATTGGTTCAAAACTAAAGCGTGAATTGAAGATAAGCTGATTATATTCAAATTCAGCAATCATTTTTTCATATTCTGATTTTAACTCTGAATACTTAGTTTTTATCTTATGATTTACTTTATTAATACTTCTGTTTTTCCAGGCCGTTGTAACGGTAGCGGTAATAACTGGTGCTCCTAACGAAGTTGCATAGGGTTTTAGGGCAGCGTCATATTTTTGTTTTTCAATATTAAAAGCTACTTGATCTGGCTTTTTATCTTCTTTCATTTGCCTCAATTGATTTAATCAAGTTTTTCAATTTGCTTTAAAACTTCTGAAGCTTCAAAAGCTTTTTGATCGCTCATTTTTCTATTAGTGGTTGAAAGCGTATATGCTTCCTTAAGAAGCTTTTCATACTGCGTTTGTAATTTTTCCTTTTCCGATTTCTTCTTGAATATACTGAACATTGGGCTAGATTTTATTTTGTTGAAAAATACAAAATGTTTAATAAATTTGCTTATTTCTTAAACAAAAGTAAGGTTAAACAATAGCTAAACGCTAAATGGTTTTAATTTACGATTGAAAATATTAGCTAAAACCATAAAAAAAGCCCTTGATTTTCTGTTCAAGGGCTTTAATTTTTAACCTGCTAACTATCGCTGGCAAGCAATTTTATAATTGATCTAACTAAACTTTAAAATCATTCACTTTTTCACTTAAATCAAAAACCTTGATATCATCCATCAAATTATCGACAATACTACTTCCAGAAGCACTTCTATACCCTCCTGCGCAGTGAACAAGTATAGGTCTATCTGTTGGGATTGCTTCTTCAGAATCTCTCAATTCGTTAAGAGGAATATTTATCGCGTTTTCAAAAAACTTACCTTGGGCAACTTCACCTCGGTTTCTGATGTCGATAATGGTGTAGGCTTCGTTATTCTTTTTGAAATCTTCAAGATCAAACTTATCTGAATTAACAAAAGTCTTGTTTGAAAGTGTGACTACAGCTTCAATTTGGGTTTCGTAACCTATTTTAGCAATACGATCAAGAATTTCATCTTTATCGTTTATAGAATTTAAGACTAAATAGAACTTCTCATTAGGTTTAACAATAGCGCCGAGCCAAGTTTCTAACTTGTCACCTTCACTGCGAGCCATGATATTTATACTGCCTAAAAGATGGTTCTTTTTAAAATCTGCCTCATCTCTAACATCTATTATCAAAGCGTTTTCAGGAAGTTTGTCAATTCCAATTTTAAGAGAAACATCACCGATGTTCTTTTCGAAATTGTCTGCGCCACTTTTATTCATATCTACGTCAAATCCAAAATAGGAAGGGATAAATGGTTGGTCGCTTAAAATGTAATCAACGAATTGTTCTTCGGTTTGTTTTTTAAATGCCCAATTCCCAACGCGTTCATTTCCTAAAGTGCTAGAAGAATCTGTGCTCATGTTTTTACCACATAACGAACCTGCTCCGTGAGCTGGGTATAATATAGTATCATCCGGTAAATGATTAAATTTATTTTGAATAGTGTCGAACATACTTTTAGCGAGTTTTTCACGAGTAGCTCTCATGTTTCCAGCTTTTTCACGTAAATCTGGGCGTCCAACGTCGCCAATAAATAAAGTATCTCCCGAGAACATGACGTGATTTTCCTTGTCATCTTTTGCAATTATTGTAATCCCGTCTGGAGAATGCCCCGGCGTGTTGATTGCAGTAAAAATTGTTTTCCCCAATTTTAGCGTATCGCCATCATCAAAGGTTTGATGCGGATAATTTGCGCCTACCAATTTACTGACATAGATTGTTGCCCCGGTTTCTTGGTGTATTTGTAAGTGACTGCTCACAAAATCGGCATGTGGGTGAGTTTCAAATACAGCTACAATTTTTGCATTGTTTTCTTCGGCATATTTATAGTACGGCATAGGATTTCTGGCCGGATCTACCAAAGCCATTTCGCCTTCACTAATAATAGCATAAGAGTAATGCGCTAGTGGTTTATCTTGAAATTGTTTTATTGTCATTGTTTAAAGGGTTTTATCTGATTGAAAACTAATTAGATCAGCCTTGAATTTTACAAACGCAAGGCTGATCTAAGATAAATTAAATATTTTTCATAGCTAAATACCAATCTACTTTTTTCAGTGAATCATCCGCTAATCGGTTGTTAAGTTCGTCTAAGGTTTTTGGTGGGCCAACAATTACTTTATCTCCTTTTTTCCAATCTAATGGCATGGCAACTTTGTGTTCGTCAGAAATCTGAAGTGCTTCCAAAGCACGTAAAATCTCATCCATATTTCTACCTACGTTTAATGGATAATACATAATCAAACGTATTTTCTTGCTAGGATCTATAAAGAAGACGGCACGTACAGCAGCCGTTTCACTTTCATTGGGTTGTAGCATTCCATAAAGCTTTGCTACTTTCATGTCTATGTCTGCAATAATAGGGAAATCAAAGTAAACACCTGTGTTTTCCCTTACATTTTGAACCCATCCCAAATGTGCGTGAATACTGTCAATACTCAAGCCTAAAAGTTCTGTATTTAAAGCATCAAACTCGCCTTTTCGCTTTGCAAATCCGCTTAGTTCAGTGGTGCAAACTGGGGTGAAATCTGCAGGATGCGAAAACATAACTACCCATTTATCTTTGGCGAAGTCTGAAAATTTTATTTTTCCTTTTGTTGTATTTGCCTCAAAGTCTGGAGCCTTATCACCAATTCTTGGCATTGCGTTCACTTGTGGTATTTCTTGATTTGTTTCCATAATAATTAGTTTTTACCGTTGTAGTTTAAAAATTGAATAAAATTAAGCTTTACATAAATTCTAAACAGTGATATAAATCATCTATTGAGGATGATTCATGTTTATTTATGAGAATGTAATCCAATAATCTATTTTGAAAGTTTCCCGGTAGCGCAGCTTACGAAAGATTTTGCCTGTGAAGTGAGCGAATTTGAATCTTCTATGCATGGATAGCCTAAACTTTTCAATTTTTCTTTCACTTTTAAAGAATTATTTGGGGTTAAAGATTGAAAAGATACGGCGCTCTCAGACACATCGACTTTTACCTCAGAAATATTTTGAATGGACGATAGGTTATTAGTAATAGTATTTGCGCAACCTCTGCACTTTAGGTTATGTATTATAAATATAGTTTTCATCGCTTTATAAAATTTGGTTTTTCAAAAATACAAGCTCCATTAGCGATATGCTGTAACATAAGTTACACATCCATTCTATTCGAGTAAATTTTTCAATTCCTTTTAAGTTAGACTTTTTACGGGTTTTCTTAATTTGACTACTTTTATAAAGCTTGCGAGCTATTTTTTTATCTTTATAGAACATTCGATTTCCGATTGAATGATTAATTTTCGTAAACACCGTTCTGAAACTTAAAAGGCTAGGCTTTTATTTTATTCAGAATGATTTTAAGAATATTTGAAATGCCGAAACTAAAATGAAACATAAATCGAACATAGCTATATACGGCGCCATTACGGCGAATGTTCTGATTGCTATCAGTAAATTTATAGCGGCTTTTTTTACAGGGAGTTCCGCTATGTTTGCAGAAGGAATCCATTCCATTGTAGATACTGGGAATGGATTTTTGTTACTTTTTGGAATTAAAAAGGGAAAACGCGCTTCCGATAAAACCCATGTTTTCGGTTATGGAATGGAAACTTATTTCTGGAGTTTTATTGTGAGTCTTCTTATTTTTGCTTTTGGTGGAGGTTTCGCCATTTATGAAGGGGTACATTCCATACAAAACCCGGAAATAATTAAAGAACCCATTTGGAATTATTGTGTTCTTGGCGCTGCGGTATTATTTGAAGGTTCGTCACTTATTATTGCTATCCGCAGTTTTAAAAAACTGAACCCAAAGGGAAATCTTTTTAAAAACATGATAAAGAGTAAGGACCCTGCAAATTTTGTAATAATCTTAGAGGATTCGGCCGCCGTCACGGGTCTTATTATAGCTTTCTTAGGCGTTTTTATCTCTATCCATTTTCAATACGAATATGCAGATGGAGCGGCTTCCATTCTTATTGGGGTTGTATTATTGGTCGTGGCCATTTTCTTGGCAAGAGAAACTAAAGGCCTGCTATTAGGCGAAAGTGCAACGCCAGAGGTTTTAAACAAATTAGAAGCTATTTTAGACTCAGATCATGATATTTTGGACTATGGATATCCTAAAACAAATCATTTTGGTCCTGACGCCATTTTAGTAATTCTCGAGATCGTTTTTAGGGAAAATCTATTGCTAGAAGAGGCAGAAAACAAAATTGCGGCTTTAAGTAATGAAATTAAGGAAAAGTGTCCCAAGGTTTCTCAGGTATATATTCAAATAATTAGAAAAGCTTAAGGTTTTCCTCACTTAATATTTATTCTTTCATCTTAAAAAAAGACTTCAATAATGTCACGTATGTGAAGTTCCGTTTTTCTTTATTTAAATCCTTTGGAAATTATTAACAAACTCAAAGATCTGATTAGATAGAAGATAGGTTAAATCTGCTATTTATCCAATTTAAGGAGTATTCCTTTTTTTAACGTTATTTAATTTTTAAATTTATATTTCATACCTACATGTTTTCACTTTATATCGAAAATTTGCAAAAGCCTTGTAATTAACAAAAAACTTATTGGTTATGGAACAATCAAAGCCAGACTCAATTTCAAAACCACAACAATCTTTTCCTTTAAAAGAACATTATCTACTCTTAAAAGAGGAAGCTGAAAGAAATCAGAAACTGAACGAGTTTCCGAACGGATTCTGTTATCAGGAATATTCAATTAATACGAAACTACAGGAACATATTAAGATAAGTCAGATAAGCAAGGAAGGCTTCTACTTTATCTATTGTTGGAAAGGGGTTTTGTCAATAAAAGCAAATGCAACTGCTGAGGTGATTTTGCCGTTCCAAAGTGCTATTGTCTATAATAAATCTTCAGACGATGTTTTAATTGGTTTGGACCAGCATTCGGTGAATCAATTTTGTGTTATTTCTTTTGGGAAACCGAAAGAGAAGGCTTTAACTGCTAAAAATTTGTTCTATGATAAATTCAAGAACTCCTACTGTAGCCAGGTCACAAAATCTAACTATATATATATTGGTCGACCTTATTTAAAATTGCTTGAAAAGATAAATAGTTTATCCCGAATGTCTAAGGATGACGTAGCTTGTGAACTCATTATGCAAGGTTTGATTTTGCAAATTTTGGGACTTAAAATGGAGCAAGTATTAAATGCTTTTTCTAATGAGCATCAAGATTATGGAGTGCTTACCCAAACTGAAATTAATCGGGTGCAAACAGTTTCTGATTTCATTCGTGAAAATCCTTCATTAAATTATTCAATTGAATTTCTATGTAGCGAAACTCGACTTTCACCAGCAAAACTTCAGGAAGGCTTTAAGAAAATACACGATAGAACGGTCATTGATTATATTCGTAACGTTCGCTTAGAAAAAGCCATGGAACTAATTAAAACCACGGACCTAAATATCTCTGAGATTGTTTACAGTATTGGATTGACCAGTAGAAGCTATTTTTCAAAAATCTTCAAGAATAAATACAAATGTTGCCCGAAATCTTTTCAGGAACAAATCCGCGGAATAGCGGGGGAGAAATAATTTTTTTTTTGAGTTAATATTTTGTGTTATCGAAAACGCTTTCAATAGAAAATTTCTATAATTTGGTTTTATAAAATTTAGACCCAATAATTGAAAGAACCTATGAAAACTTTAAAAATCGCTTTTATGACCTTGGGAATCGTTGCCTTTGTTTCGTGTAACGACACTAGTAAAAAGAAGGTAGAAAGCAATACCTATGCTGCCGAAACCCCGGATAATAATATGGATAATCTGGCCGATGATAATTTGGTTGGTGATAATACCACTATCAATGATGAATATCTAACTCTAAATACCGAAACTATGCACGGTATGTACAAGTATTTAGATATGGACCAAGAGCAGATAATCAATTTTGAAAACGATTATAATAAGAAGATAAAGGATATGGGGAAGAACAACAATATTTCTCAAATAGATAATGAAAAATTGCAGCAGCAGCGAGGTTTAAGCTTAAAACCAGTGCTATCTCCAGAGCAGTATAAGAAATATGAACAATGGCAAAAAGAGTATCCAAGTTTTTAGTTTTACCATAATCTGATTTTAGAAAAGAGGCTCCGGCCTCTTTTTTTATGCGTATTTAGGTTTATTCCTTTTTGGGGTCTGATTTCCAGAAGCTTTGCCTCGAGGTAGTTTATATATGCTTTGGTACATTTCTTTAAAAGCGAAAAACTTAAGACAGAATTAAGTTAAAAGGCTAAAAATATATTTTAATGAACTAAAAGCTATTTCAGTCTTTTTTTAAATTAGTGAAGGCTTTTAATAGAAGGTATAAGCATTCAGAAAATTGGACAACTCATCATCTCCGCATTGAAGAACATTCATTTTGCGAAAGAGGGGCAAAACCCATTATTCTCAATATGGTCCAAATGCATGAAGCCGTTTGGGAACGAGGCAATCATTGCTATCTGGTGTCACATTTAGAGCTGACATCAAATTGATAGTTTTTCAAAATAAACATTCCTTATTAAACAGAGTACTTATCCTCCGTTCCCATTGGTTTTCTTAAGTGGATAAAAATTTAACTTAATAGATAATGACGCTCACTTTTTCTTTGGAAACAACCAATGTTGAATTGATCAATAATCTTTTCATCTATTTTCTTGTGGTGGCAGCCATTATTTTTTTTCTAGTAGTGTTTTATATCTTTTATTATTTATATAAATACAATTCAGAAAAAAGGCCTGATTTACCTGAGCAAAGGGAAGGAAGCGTCAAGGTTGAGATTTTTTTAACATCACTGGCCACGACCATTACAGCGGTTTTCGTTTATTTGACCATTTCTACAATGGGGAAAGTGCAGAACATTCCTGAAAATCCGGAGCCATTTCTACAGATTACGGGCCATCAATGGTGGTGGGAGGCTAAATATCCGAATAGTGGCGTAACTACCGCAAATCAAATCCATATTCCGGTAGGAAAAAAAGTCTTGTTGCAGCTTAACTCAGCAGATGTAATCCATAGTTGGTGGGTGCCAGAGTTAGGGCGAAAAATGGATATGATTCCCGGCAACACAAATTATATGTGGCTTTACGCCGATAAGGAAGGAGAGTACTTAGGCACTTGTAGTGAATTCTGCGGCCAAGCCCACGCCCGTATGCGCATTAGGGTTACCGCTCAAAATCCGAAAGATTTCGAGGCTTGGCAAACCCAACAATTGAAACCCGTGGCAACAAGTGAAAATTCGAATTTTATAGAAGGAAAAAGGCTATTTGAACAGAAAACCTGCACTAATTGTCACGCTATCAATGGAACTCCATATCAAGCCAACATCGGTCCAAATTTGACACATTTTGCTAGTAGAAAACGTTTTTTGGCCGATATGAAAATAAACAATAAAGAAAACTTAAAAGAATGGCTGGAGGATCCGCAAAAAGTAAAATCTGGAGCGCACATGCCTAATTTTATTTTCTCAAAAAAAGAACTGAATGCACTGGTTACCTATATCCACAACCTGAAATGAGCCTGTACATTAAAATGCCTGAAGAAAACGAACCGCTTCCAAGCTTAAAAAGAGCTAGGGGGAAGTTGCTTTGGATTTCCTCTGTAGATCACAAGCAGTTGGGGATCATGTATCTATGGCTGGCACTCTTTTTCTTTATTATTGGGGGGTTACAGGCCATGATTATTCGAGCACAATTGTCTTGGCCGGAGAATCATCTCGTTTCCCCTGAAATGTACAGCCAGATTTTTACTATGCATGGCACCACTATGATTTTTTTGGTGCTGATGCCTGCCTTGATCGGTTTGGGAACTTACTTGATTCCCTTGATGATTGGCGCCAACGATATGGCTTTTCCCCGATTGAATGCCTTTAGTTTTTGGATGACCTGTATGGGCGGTGTTTTGCTTTATTTCAGCTTTCTGGCCGGCGGAGGACCAAAGGCCGGATGGTTCAACTATCCTCCCTTGAGCGAGATGAATTATACATCCACGGCTGGAGTAGATTACTATTTGGTGGGCTTGATATTGACAGGGATTGGCAGTATTGGCGCAGCGCTTAATTTTGTAACTACGGTGCTTTGCATGCGTTCGCCAGAGATGAAACTGAACATGCTTCCACTGTTTGTGTGGATGATGTTTGTAAATGCCTTCTTAATGCTGGCAGCATTTCCATTATTGAATTCGGGGCTTTTCTTAAATTTATTGGACCGTCAGTTCGATGCCCATTTCTTTATACCGTCTTCAGGAGGTTCAGCCCTTTTATGGCAACACTTTTTTTGGGCGTTTGGACATCCCGAAGTATATATTTTGGCACTCCCAGCCTTTGGAATAATTTCTGAAGTAATCCCCGTTTTTTCCAGAAGGCCCATTTTTGGATATAAATTCGTAGCCGCATCAACGGTTGCCATTGCGCTGCTTTCGTATAGTGTTTGGGCGCACCATATGTTTACGGTCGGGCTTTCAAACGCGGTAAACAGTTTTTTCGCCATAAGCAGTATGTTGATAGGAATTCCAACGGGTCTAAAAGTAATCAATTGGATAGGAACCATGTACAAGGGAAGTATTCGATTAACAATTCCTATGTTTTTTGCAATAGCGTTTTTAATCGATTTTACGCTTGGAGGATTGAGCGGTATTTCCTTCGCCATTGTTCCTATTGATTGGCAATTAACCGATACGTATTATTTGGTTGCCCATATTCATTATGTGTTTTTAGGTGGAAGTCTCTTCGGAATTTTTGCAGGAATCTATTATTGGTTTCCGAAGATTAGTGGTAGAAAATTATCAAAAAGATTGGGCAAATGGCATTTTTGGCTGTTTGTAATTGGGTTTAATCTGACCTTCTTTTTACAACATATTTTAGGGATGATTGGTATGCCAAGACGTATTTATACCTACCCAGATTTGCCGTACTGGAAGGTGTTGAATCTATTCTCGTCAATTGGAGCCTTTTTTATGTTTACGGGAATGGCGGTTTTCTTTTGGAATATATACACCACTTTAAAGAAACCTAGAACAGTTACTTCCAATCCTTGGAATGCGTGGACTTTGGAGTGGGCGGTGCCCTCTCCACCAAACCTTAAAAATTTTGTTGAAATACCACCCGTGCACAGCCGAAGACCATTATGGGATTTGGATCATCCCGATAAGCCAGATAAAAGACTGAATTGAAATAGTTGGTAGTTGAATCGAAATCAATTGAAAGAAATGAAAAACAAAGGAAAAATAGTGATGTTGCTTTTGATTGCTTCTGAAGCGTTCTTTTTTATGGCGCTCATTATTGCTTATGTCTATTACAGAAATTTCACAAATGCCACAGATACCGTTGCAAAAAATCTTGATGTGGTAAAAACAGGAATTTTCACCTTGTTTTTGATTGCGAGTAGTTTCACTCTGATTTTCAGCAAGAAAGCTTTGCTAAACGAAAAATATGTGCTGTATAAAATCTTGATGGCAACTACCATTTTGTTTGGAATTGTATTCATCATTGGTCAGGTGAACGAATATATGGGGCTCTATAAAAAACAGATTACGCTGAGCCAGGATATTTTTGGTTCCAGCTTTTTTACACTAACCGGTTTTCACGGACTCCACGTGATTTTGGGCATTATCGCCTTGTCAATTTTGTTTGGTATTTCCTTTGGAAAGTTAAAAATCGTAAGCATTTCCGCGATTCAGGGTGTTGATATTTATTGGCATTTTGTGGACGTGGTCTGGTTGTTTGTGTTTTATTTCGTTTATATAAATCCTTTGTTATGAATGTTTTAAATTATTTTTTAGATGCCTCACATTGGTCACTTCCGTGGCTGATAGGGCTTGGTTTGGTATTTATAGGATACCTATTGTTACTTAGGACAGCAATACTTCAGAAGGTCTCCTTTTTTTCGGCCTTGCTGTTTATTTATATCACGATTGGTTCGCCCGTTTCCCAACTAAATAATTTTGGGCTGCACAGTGTAATCATGCTACAACAGTTTTTTATTTTGATGTTGGTTCCCGTACTTATACTTAAATCCTTGCCTTCCGAACTATTTAAAGAAACTCGGCTGGCTTCATTTAATTTTTCTAAAAACCCCAGTTATGCCATTGTAGCTTTTTGGATAATTGGCGCTATTGCGATGTGGGGCGGACATCTTTTAAGCGCGGCCATTCTTTCCTCAAAAACAGGAGTTGCAATATGTGGGATCGTAGTTAGCAAAGGAAGTTGGATAACCCACATTCCAGGTATCCTCATTATGGGCTTGGTTTTATGGGCTGGTTTAATTTTTTCATTTCCTATTTTTCATCCAGATTCTTCCAAACGCTTGGCACCTGTTGCAAGCGTCATTTACCTGTTTACGGCCTGTTTAAGTTGTTCTCTTTTGGGATTGTATGTGGCATTTTCGGCTTCGGCAGCTTCTGCGGCGGAGGCAGTTCCCTTTTTTACCACCCTGCGAAATCCCATTCCTTTATCTGTCCGTACCGATCAAGAAATTGCAGGAATGATAATGTGGGTTCCAGGCTGTATTTTCTACGTAGTGCTGTCAATGGGGATTTTGCTTCGATGGTATAACGATCCAATAACAGAAACTGAAAAGAATCCTGAAACCATAAAAACTTCAACAATTCCGAAAAAAACGATTCAATATGGAAACACAGAACAAATATAAAGCACAACCAGAGCGACTGCCCAAACCAACTTATTGGCCCTTCTTTTTGGCCTTCGGCTTGGTCTGCATCTTTTGGGGAATTTTAACCACCTGGATTATCACAGGAATGGGAATAGTAATTTTTGCCGTAGCCCTGAGCGGATGGATAATGGATATTTATAAAGAATTACTAAAGGACGATAAAGATGGGCTGTGAATGTGAGAAAAACGAAACAAAGGAAACCCTTAGCCGAAGAAATTTTTTGTCGAAATTTTCAGTTGGAATAGGTGCTTTAATAGGAGCTGTATTAGCGTTTCCTTTAATAATAGCTATGCTTGACCCAGTAACTAGAAACACTGGGAAAAAATGGAGGCAAATCGGTTTAGCTTCCAATTTTGAAGTGGGAAAAACCCAACTGGTAACCTTTAAGAATGCCTCGCCTTACAAATGGAGCGGTAAGATTGCACAATCTGCCGCATATATACGTAGAGTGGAAAATGACGAGTTTGTTGCCTTTTCGGTGAACTGTAGCCATTTGGGGTGTCCTGTGCGTTGGGAAGAGAAACCGGAATTATTTATGTGTCCGTGCCATGGCGGAGTTTATTATAAAGATGGGTCAAGAGCTGCAGGACCACCACCAAGAGGATTATATAAATATCCAGTCAGGATTTCTGGGGAACACTTGGAAATTCAAACGGATGCAATTCCAATAACGGATATAACAGCGTGAAAAAACAATTAATTAAAATATGGCAATGGATAGATGACAGAGGAGGAGTCAGTGATTTACTGAAACCCTTGAAAACCCATCTGGTGCCACCCAATGTAAAATGGAATTACGTTTGGGGAAGTGCTACGCTATTTTGTTTATTGGTACAGATAGTTACTGGGATCTCTTTGGGCTTTTTATACCAACCTTCAGCAGATGTTGCTTATCAATCCCTTCAATATATTGAAAATGATGCGGTTTTAGGAAGTTTTATTCGTGGGCTTCACAATTGGGGCGCCTCGGCAATGATTTTCTTAATGGGTTTGCACTTGATACGGGTTTATATAAATGCCGCCTATAAATATCCGAGGGAAATGAGTTGGATAACGGGGGTTTTATTAATGGGCCTAACTATCATTATGGCCTTTACAGGCCAACTATTGCGATGGGACAACAATGGAGTTTGGTCTGCAGTGGTTGCTGCCGAACAAATAGGCAGAATTCCGATTTTTGGAGATTCTATTTCCTATTTCCTTTTAGGTGGTAAAACCATAAACGGGGAAACGCTGAATCGCTTTTTTTCTATGCACGTTTTTCTTTTTCCGGCCATTCTTTTTATGATTGTGAGCTATCACGTGTACTTGGTGTTTAAAAACGGTATCTCCGAACCTCCAAAAGCTGGTAGGTTGTTAAATCCAAAAACATATAGAAAATGGTACCAAGATTTATTGGATAAAAAAGGAGTTCCATTTTTCCCAGATGCGATATGGAGGGATGCTATTTTTAGTTTATTTGTATTAGTGGTTTTATTGATCTTGGCCTTTTTTGTTGGAGCGCCGGCACTTACATCGCCGCCAGATCTTACCAATGTGCAAGCCAATCCTAAACCAGATTGGTATTTTACCTGGATCTTTGCAATATTTGCTTTAATGCCGCGTCAACTGGAGTCTTACGTTATGTTTTTAGCTCCTTTGATTGGTGGAATTTTCTTGTTTTCCATTCCATTTTTGTCCAATAAAGGGGAACGCAGCCCATTGCGACGACCGTGGGCGATTGCGGGAGTGGTTTTAGTGATTTTAGCGATCGGAAGTCTTTGGTATGTAGGTCACCAAGCGCCGTGGCATCCACGGTTTAACGCGAAGCCATTGTCTGAGTATAGTGCGGTGCCAAAAGCATCAGAAAAAGTAAAAAAGGGAATCGAGCTCTATAATACCGAGGGATGTCTGTATTGTCATAAAATTGGCGATCAGGGAGGCATCCGTGGACCCGAACTTACCGACGTACAAAATAGGCTTACTAAGGAAGAAATGATTATTCGAATTGTAAACGGCTCCGAAAATATGCCTGCTTATGGAGGTTCTTTAAGTAAGGAAGAATTGGAGAATATTGTAGCTTTTCTTCTTCAGGATTCAAAAAGTAAGAATTATAAATCTAAAAATAATGTCGAAAATTAGAAAGTACTTGGTATTGATTAGTTTCTTGGTTTTTACTGGCTGTGCAGGACCTTACACCTATAAAGACAGTGGCTCAAGTGTTGAATTGAGTGTGAATGATACTTTTGAAATTGTCTTAAAAGGCGAATCGGAATCTAAATACTCGTGGCAATTGGTCAAACCAAATTCCTTTGTAGAACTAGTATCGGCAGCTTTACAAAAAACCAAAGGAAACGAAATTGAATATACTTTCAAGTTTAGAGCCTCTGGGCAGGGAAAGGAAACTTTATCCCTCATATATTCCGACGGTATGGAAGTGGAAAACACCTTTGAACTTCTTGTGGTAATAGGAACTCTCGGGCCAATATTATGAGAGTCAAAATGCTCTTTTTGATCCTTTGCGCCAAAGCTACGATGCTGTTTTTTGAGTGCAGCGTTTCTTCCCATTAAGAAACTCAAAATTGACTTAGGACGGTAAGACGTAGGATATAAGACGAAATAGCGCTTAAATCTTTGTTCTTTAACAAAAATTAATTCTGTTATATGTCTTATGCCATCCTGCCGTAAGATGACGACTTTGCTCTAAGTCATATTAGAACATTAGCTGCTTTTGCCGATATGCATTAAATAATTCGAATTGATTTAAAATAAGTTATGAAATTTTCCTTTGCCAAAAATAAATCACAAACAACTCCGGATGACTCTCGCGTAAAGTCAAATCCTTTCCATGAGACGATTGCTTTTTTTCCGCCGGGTTATTTTTCTCTTGTTATGGCAACTGGGATTGTATCCATAGCAGCTCATTTTTTTGAATACCAAATATTTGCTAAAACCACATTATATATTAACCTTGTTTCATTTATTATACTTTCCGCAATATTGATAATTCGATTGTTGTTTTTCAAAAGAGAAGTTATCAATGACTTTTATAAAAATAACAGAAATATGGGGTTCCTCTCCATTCCCGCTGCTTGTTGCATTATGGGGTCTCAATTTGTACTGATCGTAACTAATGATTCTGTTGGAATCTTCTTTTTTGTGATAGGCTTGATATCTTGGGTATTTCTTATCTATACTTTGTTTGCAATTATTATTGAAGAAGCACATAAACCTTCATTAAAGGGTGTAAATGGCTCTTGGCTACTCATTATTGTATCCACACAATCCCTTTTTGTTTTAAGTGTACTTTTAGTAGACAACTTTCCCAAGGAAATCAATACAATCCTTTTTTTCTCCTTTATTCTCTTTTTGTGTGGTTGTATGTTTTATATCATTATTATAACCTTGGTTTTTTATAGACTTATTTTTTTAAAGGTCAAAGCAGATCAACTTAAGGCGAACTATTGGATCAGTATGGGGGCAGATGCTATATCGGTTCTGGCGGGTTCGATGCTTATTCAGAATGCCGAAAAATCATCTTTCTTGCCGGATGTGCTTTCATTTCTAAAGGGCTTCACTTCACTTTTTTGGGCCATCGGGACGTGGTGGATACCGTTGATAATTGTATTGGGTATTTGGCGGCATATAGTAAAAAAAATTCCCTTAAAATATACTTTCCAATATTGGACTCTGGTTTTTCCCTTGGGTATGTATGCTGTTTGTACATTAAAGTTATCCCAGATAATAGGACTGTCTTTATTAAATGGGATTGGTTCGGTGTTCGTGATTATTGCCATAGCATCTTGGACCATTGTTTTTCTGAGCATGTTGTATGCGATGATCAAATATTTTTTAAGGACTTTATAAGAAGTTCATTCTGCACTTCAGAATAATTTTGAAGATTACGAAAACAGAACCATCCCGCTATCAAGCTATAAAATGAATATGCCCTGAAAGCGCAACCTACCATAACATTACACAACTCCTTATGGGTTGCGTAACGAGTCTAAAACCAGCCCTGAAAGAGCGTCATAAACGGCAATGGCAGGCGTTCCATAATACAGTTTAGCTATTACGCCCTTTCAGGGCTTTAGATGTTTAAGGCTTCCCCATCATCGAGCGTTGCTCGATGTTAAGATATTACGCCCTTTCAGGGCGAACTTAATAAAAAGTTTCATTGGCACTTCAAAATAATTTTAAAGATTTTATTATTGTACGAAGTCTCAGAAAGGCTATTGACTCACTTGATTTTTCTTTTAGTTTCTTTTTCAACATTAGCATCAAATTTTTTCACTACTTTTTCCAAAGTTAAGCCTTGAACCAAGATGGAAAACACGACTATAATATATGTTATGCTTAGGAATAGATCTTTGGAGATTTCCTGAGACAAGATGATGGCCATGGCAATTGATATTCCTCCGCGCAATCCGCCCCAAGTCATAATAAATGATGCGCCTGGTTCAAAGAAAATCCAATTTTTCATGGTTAAGGTGAGCACTTTGAGGGAAATAAAGCGGCTCAATAAAACCAATAGGATACAGAATATCCCAATAATAAATATTTCTTTGTTGAATTGTACTTGTAAAACGGTCAGACCTAGTAATAAAAATAGAATTGCGTTGAGGAGCGCATCAATCAGTTCCCAAAATTTCCGAACGTAATCTTTTGTAATATCAGAAAGACCTTTCCCTTTAGTCAAACCTTTTCCTATCATTAAACCACCAACAACCATGGCAATTGGGCCGGAAACTCTGAGGATATCCGCTAACATATAACCGCCCATAACTAGGGCTAAGGTAAGAAGTACTTCAACTTCATAGTTGTTTATTTTTGATAGCGCATGAGTGGTCAACTTGCCTAATAAATAGCCTAAAATCAACGCGCCGCCAACCTCTTTTAAAAACAAAAGTGCAATGGGAAAGAAAGATAGCTGCGCATCTCCGATCTTTTGGGTAGCAATATGACATAATGTTACAAAAAGTACGTAGCCAACTCCATCGTTAAACAGGCTTTCTCCCTCTATCTTGATTTCCAAAGACTTTGCTATTGAAGTCTTGTTCAATATTCCAAGAATGGCTATGGGGTCTGTAGGTGAGATAAGTGCACCGAAGATTAGGGTGTGAATTAAGGGCACGGAGATTCCCATGAGCCCTAAAATATTGAAAAGAGCGATACCAATGATAAAGGTGGATATCAAAACCCCTAAGGTCGCAAAAATAAAAATGGGTATTCGCTGCGTTTTCATTTGTTCTAGATCCAATCTCAAGGCTCCAGCAAAAAGCATAAGCCCCAAAATACCTTTCATTAAAAAGTTTTGAAAGTCAATCTGATTGAGAATACTTTTTTCATAGGATAGTAAGGAAGGGAAGACATTACCAAGCAACAGAACCAGTAACGAGAATGCCATAGAAATTAAAAACAGTCCAATGATTGCGGGCAATTTCAGAAAGCGTTCATTTAGGTATCCAAAAGTTGCGGCAAATACAATTAGGATACTTATGAGATGGAACAAATTCATGGATTGGTGATTAGGTTCGTTGCCCGTTTTTCGAAGTCCTAACTATCATTGAATGAAATTATGGAAATGTCAAAATAATAGAAGGGATTGTGCTTGTATGCTAATTATTAATTCATGCGATTTCTGACTTTGGAATACGTTTATGGTTATTAAAACTATCAAGTTCACGAGTATTTAAGTGCTTTGGTCTTACAGATTGATAAATGGAGGAGAATTCTTTTTTGGTAACAACTAATTGCCATAATTGAAGTCTTTTTGCACGAAAGGAAGCGGCGGCGGAACAGAGGTAAAATTCCCACATTTTATAGAAAGATTCATCGTATGATTTCTCAAATTCTGGCCACGCATTTTTAAAGTTGTGGTACCAGGCCATGAGCGTTTTATCATAATAGGGCCCAAAATTATGTGCGTCCTGAAGAATCAGCTGGTTTTCCATTGCCATAGAAATTTGAGTCATAGACGGAACCAATCCTTCAGAAAAAATATATTTATTGATCCAAGGATCGGTTGTATATTCCGATTCATTATTGCCAATAAAATGAAGAAGGCAAATTCCCTCATCCTTTAAATTGTTTTTTACTATTTCCATATAAGGACTATAGTTTTTGTAACCTACGTGCTCCAGCATTCCTATAGAAACAATTCGGTCATATTTTTCGTTGAGGTCGCGGTAATCCTGTAAGCGGATTTCCACATTTAGACCCTTGCATCCCGCTTTGGCAAAATCGAATTGTTCTTTGGAAATGGTAATTCCGGTAACTTTTACTTTATAATTTTTAGCGCAATAATAAGCGAAGCCGCCCCAGCCACAGCCTATGTCCAATACGCTTTGGCCTTCTTGAAGTTTGAGCTTTCTACAAATTAGCTCTAGTTTGTTTTCTTGTGCTTGTTTGAGGTTTTCAGCTTCTTGCCAGTATCCGCAGGAATAAATCATCAATGGATCCAGCATTTTTTTAAACAATTTATTTCCTATGTCGTAATGACTGGCGATAGATTTTTCGGCTTTCGTTTTGGTTTGTCTATTGAAAAGCTTTGCCTTTAGAATAAGCCATTTCAATTTGAAATTTGTCTTGATACTTTTTTCAAGATCGGCTTTAAAAAGGCGATAGAAAAGTTCATCCAATTGATCACATTTCCACCAAGCTTCCATATAAGAATTACCTAAACCGAGGGAACCATTTTGAAGAACTCTTTTATAAAAATTTTCATTTTTAACCTGAATATCCCATGGCCGATTTCCATTGATTTTAATATCGGTTGTAACAAGAAGATCCTGAATAGCATTTTGATATTTATTCATCTCAACTGAATTTTTAAGCACAATTGGAGCAAACCCCAAGAAAAATTCTTGGAGAATCGATCCATTTCTACTTTTTTTTAGGAGTGTAGTTTTTTTATTAAAGCCTCAAGTTCTCTGGTCGCTTCTTCCAACTTTCTTTTCCTTTCTTCAATTATTTTTTTCTCGTCATTGCTGTTTATTCTATCAAAAACCTCCAAGGACAATCTTTTATGTCGATCGTGGAGCCTCCTCAATTGTTCGCGTTCTTCAATTCCGTGTATCATTACATTTTACTTATAGTTAATAAATATTTTCTTTGTTTAACAGCGCTAGGCACGACTCTATCAATCCCTCATTGGAATCGAGTCATTTAGCATTTTGCAAAACGGGTCGTGGATCATAAAAAACCTTTAAGGAACGAATCTTGCCATTTTTAAAAAGGTATAGGCCACAAGTAGTTATTTCATCTTTGCATCCCATCTCAATATCATATATTACTGAAACCTCATCGTCGTGAGCAAATATTTTTACAATGCTATACTTAAATTTGATTTTCCGCATCTGTTTCAGATATTCTTCGGCTCCCTGGGTTTTTCCCAGTGGTCCCTTAAACTTAAAGTCAGGAATGAGACATTCTTTGGCAGCTTCATAATCCTCATTATTTAAGGCATCTAAAAAGAATAAGACTTTTTCTTTTGATTCTTCTGAAGCGTTCATTTTTATTAGAGATTATTGATCACTCAGCTGAGTTTTCATTTTTTGAATCTTCCCCGTTTAAATCTGCCTGTAATTTTTCGTTTTTCACTTTAATTCAAAAGCCACTATATTAAAAGGGCGTAATTCACAGGGTTTTTAAGGGAATATTAAAGTTAACTGGTAAAGAATCTGGTTTTTAATTGTTTCAATAAAATTTTTGTCGCTAAAAAAATTTGATTGCTAAACTACTTAGCTTTGAGTATAGGATGATTGATAATGAGTTGATTAAAATAGAGGTTGTCCTGGCTTTTAAACAATTAGCATTCCTTGTTTGGCTTGTCTTTGTTGTGTGAGAATGAAGGCGAATCTTTAATTACTATTTTTAATAGCATAAGTCCATATAAATGCAGTTATGTTACTTCCGTAGGGATAATGTTTTCTGGTGGAAGTGCTAACGAAGCTTCTTATACCGAATTGCTAATGGAACGTCTTCTTTAATTACTTCCTCAGAAAGTATCTCAAACAATGGATAAGTGCCTCTTTTTCATCTATAGTCTCAAGGGCAAGCTTTGAGTTTGAGTTATATGCCAAATATCAATGATCTTTCAGAACCAAATAACGCGCAATAGGTATAGATTACGAAATAATTAATGCTTCGGTATTTACTTTTTAGGCTTTATCGCCTTTAACGTTAAAAAATTTAGCAAAACTATAGCATTACGATTTTTTGTGTGGTTATTATTAAGCGTACCTTACTTTTCTTAAATTGAATAAAATGAGAGTTCCTGTAACACGAAAACAGTTAAAATTTCTTCCCGATTCTAGTAGGGTAGTGGCCCGCTATTTTATGAATGGGGAATCGGCAACAAAAGATATGCTAGCATTGGTTTTTGCAATGAGTGAAAGCGATGTTCATATTGCCCTAGAACAAACCCTAAGAGAATTTGCATACCGGCATCGTAATATTACCCATCTCTTTAACAAGCATTATAACAATGCACTGAGCTTAATTGAGCAAATGGATGTTAATATTGATGATATATCTGGTGAGCGTAAACTGCTTATCGGATCCTACCTTACCATGGAGTACTCCCTAGAATCGACTGCGTTTTTTAACCCATCTATTATTCCCGATGTAGATCAGACTTATTTAGAGGAAGGGGAAAAGCGCGTTATTATTTCGTTTAGAGCTACTGGTGAGGGGCATATCTCTTCAATCGTATTCAGAAGAGCTATACTTGATAAAAATAACGATTTACACTTGATGAGCATAGGAAAATCGATGGATGTGGCAGAAATCTCTCAAAAAAAATCATACCACAAGGGAAGGTTTGTAAAAAAAATGAGAGAAATGAACATTCCTGAAAAGTACTTTAATATTATTGTAGATGATTTACCGGATCATTTTGAATATATCACCTTAAAAAAATCGGTAAATAATATTCTGAAGGATTCAGAAATAAGTGATGCAAAAAAACTTGCTCTTGAAGAAATTACTTGGTTGGTAGATTCTTATTATGATATTGAGTTTGAACATGACTCAGATATTAGTGAACGTGTAATTTATCCAATTTCAGAATCGGAAAGTAATGGAATAGAAGATGCCCGTTTTGTGCGTTTTGTAGATGACGATGGATGCATTAAGTTTTACGCCACCTATACTGCTTATAACGGTCACACTATTTTACCAAAACTTCTTTCCACGAGTGATTTTTGTACATTTAGAATTATGCCTTTGCACGGCAAAGGTGCTTTGGGTAAAAACTTGGCACTTTTTCCCAGAAAAATAAAAGGACAATATGCAATGCTCTCCAGATTAGACGGTGTTAATAATTATATCATGTTCTCTGATAGAAATACACTTTGGAATAATCCGATTCTGCTTCAGGAACCAAAGTACCCTTGGGAGTTTTCAAAGATAGGAAATTGTGGCTCGCCTTTATGGACTGAAAAAGGATGGTTGATAATCACGCACGGAGTTGGCCCCATGCGCCGCTACTGTATTGGTGCCTCACTTTTCGACTTAGATGACCCCACTAAAGAAATTGGGCGACTCGAAGAGCCTCTGCTTATGCCCATAGAAAACGAACGGGAAGGATACGTTCCAAATGTAGTATATTCTTGCGGCTCGATTATTCATAATAACAATCTAATTCTGCCTTATGCGGTTTCAGATTATTCTACCACGTATGCAGTGGTAGAAATGGATGCATTATTTGAAGGCCTGAAGAATTAGAAACTGCTTACTTTGTGTCCTCTTTGTCTTTGTGTTAGATAAATTACCGCTGGAAACGCAGAGGACGTAAAGTTTAAGTAAGTCTTTCATGCTACTTCTTGTTTTTACAAGAAGAGCCTGAACAAAATCTGATGGCTTATTTAGCAACCTCCAACCCGCTGTGTTTTGGTGTATGGTTGGTTGAATTGCTTAAATCGCTTAATTCCCGAAAATGATAAGATTCTTCATACGCCTGTAAAACAGTAAGGTGTGAAATGAGATACGCTAAAGAACTTTCGGCTCCCTGATTTCGGTTTACACCATAATCCTCAAAACCATCACAACATCCTTTTGTCTCGAAATCGTATAAATTCATCCGGAGATCATTTTCGCCCAAAAACCACATAAAGGAAGTAAACAGTTTATCTAAGTATTCTCTTTGTCCAGTTAAAACGAAAGCTTGGTGATACATAAGCACCATCGCCATAGCATCAATGGGTTGCTGCGCATAGATGGAGCGTTCCTTATCTTTTACAAACCACTGTCTGTTTCCAATTACTGACAGATAGCCATCTTTGAGGGTGTGCGTAGTAAGAAAACGCATTGCTTCGAAGGCGACGTCTTTTGCTTTTTTGTTCTCCAAAACCTGTGAAGCATGAAGTAAGGCAAGTGGTAAAATACCATTATCATAAGCCAAAAGCGATTCAAACCAGTTCCAGTTTTTCGATTGATTTTGTTCGAAATGAACCACTAAGATATCCGTCATTCTCAGTAAGCACATTTTCATGCCACCGTCATCTGGATTTGTTTTCAGATAGTAGCATATGCCAATCATTGTATTTGCTATTCCTCTGATAGATTTCATTTTCTCAAAATTGGGTGAAGCATCAAAGAAAACCAATTTTGCTGTTTGGTAATACGCATCATTCGGTGCGTGGCCCATAAGATAGCCTAGTACCCAAATCGTTCTTCCGAAGGAATCTTCAGAGCCCACTTCATCAAGAAAATTCCGGTTAAAGCTTAGAAAATTCCGGAAGGTGCCATCTTTATTTTGCATATAGTGGATGTAGCTGAGGTAAATGGGCATCAACTCTAAAGCGATTTCACTCTTCTTCTGCTTATAAGTCATACAAACCATAAGCAGTGCCCGAGAATTATCGTCAAGACAATAGCCTTCTTTCAAATTGGGAATTCCAAATTTGGCGTGTTGAATAATCCCCGTATCGTCGGTCATTCTTTTAATATGCGCTAATGAAAACGGTGGCAACAGCAGAAGGTCGATGTCCATTTCTTTTTTTGGTTCTGGTTTTGCAGGCTCAGAAACCAAGTGTTCAGCAAGTTCGAAGTATCGCTGTCCAATTTTTGGCCAGATGATGTCTTGTCCATATTCTTCCGCATTTTTCTGAATGGTCTTCATCATTTCAGGCTTATCCAGTAATTTATTCAAGATTTTGGCCAAGGCATTTTCATCTCTAAAATCAAAAAGACAGCCTTTGTTTTCAGTAAGTAATTCTGCTGCATGCCAATATGGTGTGGAAACAACAACGCAACCAGAACCCATGGCATACGTAAGGGTTCCACTGGTAATTTGAGCTTCATTAACATAAGGTGTAATATAAATATCTGATGCCGCCAAATATTTAAAAAGTTCCCTTTCTTCTATAAATTCATTAAGAAGAAGAACATGATCGCCAAGTTTTAATGTTTTTATAAGCACTTGAAGGTAATTTCGGTATTCTTCGCCCTCAGATCTGAGCACGTTCGGATGTGTTTTTCCCAAGACTACATAAAATACTTCAGGATGCTTTTCAATTATTTTTGGTAAGGCTTTAATAACTGTTTCAATTCCTTTGTTACGCCCGACGAAACCAAAGGTCAAAAGCAGTTTTTTATCGCTAAACTTCAATTCGGCTCTGGATTTCTCTTTATTAAAATGAATATTGGGAACTCCGTGTTCTATTCGAGCAATTTTTTCTGAAGGAACGTCGTAGATATTTTTAAGAAATTGAATGGCTTTGTAACTCATCACGACCAATTTATCAGACATTTTACAAATCTGTTTTAAAATGGCCTTTTCGGTGTATGAGGGAGTTTCAAGAATGGTGTGTAAAGTTGAAATCAATGGAATCTGCAACCTATGTAACAGTGGAAGAATATATACACCGCTTTGGCCTCCGAAAATACCAAATTCATGTTCAAGAATACAAACTTCTGCGCCACTACGATTTATAAAATCAGCAGCTTTCAAATAATCGGTTTGACGCTCTTGATGTATTGTTAGTTTTACTTCAGGAGGAAATGCATATTTTTCTTGATTATCGTGCATGGCGATAACAATAATTTCATTTTCATCATCATCCTTATTCTTTAGCGCATTTGCGAGACTTTGCGTAAATGTTCCTATTCCGCATTCTCGTGGGGGATATGTAGCTACAAAAGCAATTTTCATGTTTAGTTGGTTTAGAGGAGATTGGTGAAAATTGGCTTAATGATTCAATATTAGCGATTTTTTGATTTAAGCATATACTTTCTATATAAATACGCTAAGACTTAAAGAAATTCCAAGTAAAATTGAAGGTTTTACTTTTGGAAAAACCTATTTTCGATTCTCTTTTTCTTAATTTTTGCTGTGTCTTTTGCTTTTTAGATAGCATTAAACAACATATAAAGATATCGAATAATGTGTGAATAAAGTTGAAGATAAGGAGGTTAGAGTTACATAATTCACATATTGCTTTGAGTTAAGAATTTAATGAATAACGTTCATCATCTTAAACTAATATCAACGTTAATTGATTTTGCTAATGTTTTATACATTTATAATTTCGACCGAATCTCCTCAAAAAACGGGGTTCGTCTTTCTTGAACACAGGCTGTTGCGTACAAATAATTAGAGGCACTCCAAGTTTGCCAATCCTGCCCCATGGGTTTTCCAGTTTGGGCTTTATACCATTCGTTAAAGCTAAACTCTAATTTATCGTCCCCGCCTTTTTTGATGAGGTTTGTAAGTGCGAGCAGTTTTTTCTCTGCCAAATCATATTCTTTGGATGCCACGAGCGCTGCAATATAAAATCCGCTGATAAATGGCCAGATTCCACCGTTGTGATAATCTCCAGGATTATTATATTCGGAATACCTCGGTAACCAATCCGCATCTTCAGGTTGAATAAATGGAAAAAAATTGGGTGTAAGGTCGAGCGCTAATTCCTTTGTTTTATGCATTGATTCACATTCGCTTTCTATCCATTTCACCATTTTCTTAGCTTTTTCTGGCGAGGCCAAGCCAGAAAGAATTGCGAGGCTGTTTCCTAATAAGTCAAACCGCTCGCTGCTGTACACTTTGTAAGACCATAATGCGAAATAAGGTTTGTCTTTAATTGCAAGCCCTTCGTGCGCACAAGTATGCAGTTTATCCGAAGTATAAGTTAGTTGTTGAATTGCATTGCCAAGGTTTTTAGCTCGTTTTTCTTCTCCTAAAAGTTTGAGAGCGCTATATGTTGTAGTGTTTACGAAAAGACCATAACCCAGCACCCACTGTTCGTCACGCCAATCACTTGTTGGTTGTTGCGCTATTAAATAATGGCTGGTAGGGCATTGGTATTGCATCCAAACAAGCGCTTTATCTACTGCGGTTTTTAGAAAATTTGGATCATTGGTTAGGTTTCTGTAAACACCTACTGCCATCAAAAATAGTGGTGTGGTATCGCTAGAACCGCGGTTTTTCTTATCATTCACAAGTGACGGTGCTTGCCCGTTATCCGATTGATTTTCGGCAAGAGTAATTAGAACATTTTTTACGCTACTTATAAGTTCTGCATTTCCACTTGAGGCTATTCCCAATACTGATATTAATAAGTCTCTGGTATAGGGTTCGGGATATCCCCAGCCTGCTGTTCGGGGCAAATTTGCAACAGTTCCATGAGAATTGTGCAAAAGCACATCAATGGCAGCTTTCTTGGCTTCTTCAATCTGTTTGTCTTTTTCAAGTGGCATGGCGTTTCTTTTATCGGGTTTACTGAGGACTTCCATCCGTGGAAATACGTTCGATATCTTTAAAATATTTTACTGTTTTAACCTGGAACTCCAAGGTTGAGGGTTCATCGCAAACTAAGATGCATTTTGGATGCATTTGGAGCATAGAAGCAGGCCACATGTGGTTTACGGCGCCTTCTACTACCTCTTTTAATGCTCTTGCCTTCTTATAACCACTAACAATGACCAGCACTTCTCTTGCGTCCATAATGGTTCCAACACCAACGGTTAATGCTGCGGAAGGTACTTGGTGTGCATCATTTTCAAAAAACCTAGAATTGGCTTGAATGGTATCATAGCAAAGTATTTTTATACTGGTTCTGGAAGTCAGTGAAGACCCTGGTTCGTTAAAGGCGATATGTCCATCCATACCTATGCCTCCTAGAAAAATGTCAATGCCTCCATATTTTAATATCTTCTTCTCATATTCAATACATTCTTTTTCCAGATTGGATGCGTTACCTTTTAAAATATTTATGTTTTCACTAGGAATGTCAATGTGGTTGAAGAGCTTCTCATACATAAAGGAATGATAGCTCTGGGGATGATTTTCAGGAATGCCAATGTATTCGTCCATATTGAAAGTAATTATGTGCTTAAAGGATATATCTCCTATTTTATTCCTCCTAATTAGTTCCTTATAGGTAGCAATTGGCGACGAACCTGTTGGTAATCCAAGAACGAAGGGCTTTTTTATTGTTGGATTGAAATCATTTATCTTTTTAATTAAATAATTGGCTGTCCACTGAGCGATCTTATTTTCGTCTTGTTTTATTAGAACTCTCATGCTTACTTTATTTAAGTTGTTGACTCGATTTGTATTAAATGTTTATCCGTTTATCATCCTAACATAGACCTCGGACATAAGTCAAAATAGTAATGAATGTTTTTTTATGGAAATTAATAGAGTTATATGTCTTTTGTCATATAAACTTCTAAGAAACTCTATGGATAATCATCTTATATTAATTTATCCCCAGCTTATCTTGGATTATTTTTACAAACCTTTTGGTAACAACAGTATTGTCAAAATATTCTACTGCTCGCTCTCTTCCTGCTTTTCCCATTTTAACTCTAAGTTCCTCATCTTCCATAAGTCGGAGCATATAGGTGGCAATATTCTGGACGTTGGCACGGTAATCAACGATTCGAGGAGTATCGAATCGCACTTTTCGACTGCTTTCAAAACCCGATTCTTCACCTAAAACGACTTCATCTACAACAATTTTTTTGGCTACTTCTGCCAGAAAAGCAGTTTTGTTATGGATAAGTGTATCTAACATACCCATGGCTTTGATCCCAATGACAGGTTTGCCGCATGCGCCAGCTTCTACCTGTGGCATTCCAAAGCCTTCAAGGCGTGAAGGTGCGGCATAAATATCGCAGGCACCAATTAAATAAGGCATAAAGTTTCGTGAAACAGTGTTGGTGGCGTACGTAATATTCTTTTCGAGACCAAGAGACTCTGCCATTTTCAGGTCGAGCATATTTTGCACTTTGGTTCGTGGTTGCGGCCATACTTTACAAACGTATTTCCAGTCTGGTGCTTTGGTATCTATTATTGAGAGTGCTTGCATTACTTCCTGCGCTCCTTTTGAAGCGGCATCACCACCTACGGTCAAAATCATGAGCTGGTCTGGTGAAATCCCCAAGGATTCTCGAACTGATAAAATTTTTGGGTCATTTTTATCAAAAGGAATAAAAGCTGAAGTATCACAACCTACGGGAAGTACTTCAATATTATCGGGTTTGATGCCATCCCGGACATACATCTCTTTCACCCAATTTGAAGTTACCAAAATAAGGGGCAGTTCGTTTAAGACTTCCTGATAATTGGCAATATATCCATCGGCTACCAGCCAGGGCACTGCTCTAATACCATAGCGTTGAGGATGAAGAATAATATGAGGTGTATGGCCCCAATAGCCTACTCCCACCACAATATCAGGTTCAAACCAGCGGTAATACCATTCCTTTTCCTGAGCCGATTCAAAATGTGCTGCTTTGGCTTCCACACCAAGATTCATTAGCCCTTTGTAAAGCATATCGCCTTGAGTTGCAAGGCCGCCAGGAGAAGGAGGATAATCATAAAGCACCAAAACTTTCATATAATATAGTTATGTTTCTTTGTTTTCAATTTCTTTCTTATCTAGCCAGTTTAGAGCATCTTTCGGATTCTCGAATTCCCAAAAGGCTTCACTTTTAGGCGTTGTTTTGGCTTCGAAACCTGTTTTTTGAAAACCGTAAACCTCAGTAATTATTCTGTGTTTTTCTTCCCAGATATCTTGCGAAAGTGTTTGATAAATACTTGCGTCTTTAATAGCTTGAGAATAGTATTCTTTATTTCCATCTTCATAAGCAAAGGCCCATAGTTTTTTGGTTTTTATTTTTTTATCCTTCCAAAGTGCTATAACTGCTCTACCAATTTCTTCGTGACGTAAATGTCTGGTGTATTCACCAAAAGGACTGTGGGTTATAATCAGGTTGAAGCTCTGTTTTGGGAGTAATTCTAAAATTACTCGCTTTACGGCTTTCCTATCTAAACGTCTTTGTCTTGCGCCATCATCAAGATTTCCCATGATACCTTCCGCCTTTAATATTTCTAGTACTTTTTTAAATTTTGGAGCCCTATCAGCATCATTTTTTCTACATAAACAGGCAACGAACCAGTTACAGTCGGGATGTAATAGCATCGTTCCGCCGCACCAAAGGGTTTCATCATCGGGATGGGCTACGATGACGGCTATGTTTTTTTCTTTTGTTAAAACTTCAGAAGGGATCATGATTCCTTTCATTTTTTTGTCTAATTATTCATAACCACTTTTAATAACGGTAGAAATCATTTTAAAACGCTCGTTGGCTTTAATCGTGTTGTTGGAATGGGCTGGGATAATGATGGCCTGTCCGGTTTTTAAGCTATGCGAATCGCCGTTGATTACTATTTCGGCCTGCCCTTCGATTATTTGTATAAACTTATCGAACGGCAATACTTTTTCGATTAGGTCTTCACCAGAATCATTTGAAGTAGCAATTACACTTCCGGTCGTTTTCTTAATTATTGTTTTTATGACAACAGCATTGGGAACATATTCTATTATCTCCACCATGATTAAGGCTTTTGATTTTTCAATTTCTGTGTTTTCCATCGCTAAAATTTAATAGGATAAATCCAGATTGTGGTTTTCTGTACTATAAATCTAACCATAGTTTAAAGATGGTTTATTTTATTGAAAAATATATTACATAGGAAAGAAGAAGATTTATAGCATTCCCACATTGGTTTTATAAATTTAAGCGCATGAATAGTTTTATTTTTTTAAACATTAAGTATTTTTTGAGCCATTAAGGGATTAGGGAAATTTAGTTAGCGTAATTTCCACTAAAACCTCAATTCTACTTAACTACTTAATACCTTAATTGTTATCAGCAGGTAGGAAATAATATAATAAAAGAGTGGTTTTGAACGCAAAATTTTTTTACAAATCCTCGAGGTTTTTCAGACGTTTCTTTTTTAGTCCTTTAAAGTAGGTTGGTGTAAGCCCTGTAACTTTTTTAAACTGGTTGGATAAATGTGCCACGCTGCTATAATGAAGTTTATAGGATATTTCAGTAAGATTTAGCTCATCATACATTAAAAGTTCTTTTACCCGTTCAATTTTGTTTAGGATAATATATTGCTGAATGGTGATGCCTTTTACTTCGGAAAATGTGTTGGCTAGATATGTATAGTCATATTCCAATTTTTCACTTATGTAATCTGAATAGTTCACTTTTGGAAGTTCATCGGCATAGTGGACCATTTCGATGATTACGGCCTTGATTTTTTCAATAATGATGTTCCGCTTGTCGTCAAGCAGCTCCAAACCATATACCTTTAGGTTTTTACGAAGTTGTCTTTTTTGTGAAACGCTAAGGGTTTCTAATATTTCAATTGTTCCTAGTTCTACATTTACATAGTGTAATCCTAGTTTTTGCAGTTCTTGCTTTACTACCATTTTGCAGCGTAAACTAACCATGTATTTAATGTATATGAACATTTTGTCTTTTAGTTAATTGATATTAATCAAGCCGATAATCACACAATTACAATGTGATTTATATAATTCTTATTCCAAATCATGTAAAAAAATCTAGTAAATCCGTAGTTATCTTTATTGATCTTAATTGTGGAGGCCATGAAGGATGAAAATCGTTTTTATTTTCTTGTATTCATCATATAAAGATAACGAGTATAGCATTGGAAAACCGCTACTCAAGTAGCATTATAACAAGAATTTAAGATTGTTTTAAATTAATAATAAGAACCTTTAACATAGTTTTGTTTGCTAAAATCAAGCGATCTTTCTCCAACTTTATTTTGTTAGTATATAACAAGACTAAATTTACGATACTAACATCTGCTAACTGAACTCTAAAAATTTTTGTTTTAACGTTAAAGATTTTGTTTTATCAGATTCAAGTGGGCAATCAGCAATTCAGGAAGAAGAAATCAGTATAGACCTTTGAATAGTTTCCAAATAATCATTTAAAAATATATGTCACACCTAATAGCACCTTCTATTCTCTCTGGTGATTTTGCCAATCTTGCAACGGACATCGAAATGCTCAACCAAAGCGATGCCGATTGGATTCACGTTGATATTATGGATGGTGTTTTTGTTCCGAATATCTCTTTTGGTTTTCCGGTGATGGAGGCTATTAAAAAGTATACATCAAAACCGCTGGACGTACATTTGATGATAATAAAGCCAGAACGTTACATCAGTAGGTTTAAGGAAGCCGGTGCGAGTAATTTAATAGTTCATATAGAAGCTTGCGTTCATCTAAACAGTACTATTCAATCCATTAAGCAAGAAGGAATGCGAGCAAGTGTTGCGCTTAATCCACATACTGCTGTAAACAATCTGGAAGATATTATATTTGATATTGACCAAGTGCTAATTATGGCGGTTAATCCAGGTTTCGGAGGACAAAATTTTATAGAACATACCTATCGAAAAATTGATAAAGTCCGGAATTTAATAGAAAAAACGGGTTCAAAAACCCGAATAGAAGTAGATGGTGGTGTTGATCTATTGAATGCGTCAAAACTTATTAAGGTAGGTGCAGATATATTGGTCGCTGGGAGTGCGGTTTTTGGATCTAAGAACCCTTTTGAAACCATTGCGGCTCTGAAGAAAGCTTAAACATCAAGATAATTTAATTATTCTGAACCATTAAGGTATTAAGAGAGTAAGGTGCTCAGCCTATCCTTAATGTCTCTTAATTTGTTAATGATCAATGTCTTGGTAATGTTATCAGTAAAGAAGTTGATCAAAAGGTTCTGTGCTTTTTTTGCAGTATTGGGGTGGGAATTTTATAAACTATACTTCGGATAGTATAAGCTTTCTTAGTTAGATATATTTAATTTTAATGGTCACATCAAAAAAGAATAGAATCAAATGAATGAAGCCGAACTAATAAAAACTGCTAAGGCAATGGTGGCTGACAATAAGGGACTATTAGCTATGGATGAGAGTAACCCTACTTGTAACAAACGTTTTGCCGCTTTGGGAATCCCACAAACTGCAGAAATGCGCCGACGTTACCGTGAAATGATTGTGACGACTCCGAGACTCAAAGAAGGGGTCAACGGTGCAATTTTGTATGATGAAACTGTTAGACAGAAGCTTTCCGATGGAACTCCATTTGTAGAAGCTGTTATAGATGCCGGCATCATCCCCGGAATCAAAGTGGATATGGGAGCAAAGGAGTTGGCTGGTTTTCCTGGCGAAAAAATAACCGCGGGTCTAGATGGTTTACGTGAAAGACTATCTGAATACAGCGAAATGGGACTGCGTTTTGCCAAATGGAGAGCGGTACTAAAAATTGGAGACAGCATTCCAACACGTAGATGTATTGAGAATAACGCAATTGTGTTGGCGCGCTATGCGGCACTTTGTCAAGAAGCGGGGTTAGTGCCAATGGTAGAACCTGAGGTTTTGATGGAAGGAAAACACGATTTAAAAACATGCTTATCCGTCACCGAGCAAGTATTGCATATTGTTTTTGACCAGTTGCATAAACAACGCATTTTAGCTGAGGGGATGATCTTAAAACCAAATATGATTTTACCTGGATCTGATTGCTCCGAACAATCAAGCACAGATGAAATTGCCGAAACTACCGTAAAATGCTTATTGCGATGTGTGCCCGCTTCCGTTGTCGGCGTGGCATTTTTGTCGGGCGGTCAATCTTCGAAACTGGCAACAGAGCGTTTAAATGCGATGAATAAAAAATATAAACCTAAAATGCCTTGGGCTCTTGTCTTTTCATTTAGTAGAGCCTTGCAGCATCCCTCCATTGATATCTGGAATGGAAAGGAAGAAAATATAGAAAAAGCGCAACAGGCATTGCACCATCGCGTCAAGCTTAATGCAGCCGCATGTCGCGGTGAATACAAGCCTGATATGGAAAAATAGTGTATCCTGATTGAAGGAGTTCAGGTTGATTCTACAAAATAGATGAATATTGCCAAAATTCTAATAATTACATAGCAAAAAGCACAATGCTATTATCAAAATTTAAAAAAAAATGAAAAACGAAGAAAAAGATGTCCATAAGTCCAGTCAGATCAAGGATAAAATTCCAGTTCAAAAACAAGACAAAGCAGAAAAAAAAGGTTTTCCCGGTTATCCACACTATCCCGCTTCCGAGGATATTTATAACAACGAAAAAGAAACAGATTTAAATCCTGAAGATCCAAGTAAAACCAAAAAACCTCCCGTTGAATCTAATCAACGAAATGAAAAGGATTTTCCGGAAGATATGACTGCTGAAGACCTCGATGTTCCAGGTTCAAAAGATGACGAGGCCAAAGCAAACTCAGGGAAAGAAGATGAAGAAAATAATTATTATAGCCTTGGAGGAGACAATCACAATGATCTTGAAGAAGATAATGAATAACAAGAAAACAATATTCTAAGTCAATTAACCTATTGAAGTATAAAAAAAATTCGTGTTAAACCGGAAATATTCAAACCTTTTATTCGAGGTGGGAATATTGTAAATTATGAAATGGCTTGTGTAAATATTTACGAAAATTATAGATTACCTTTAGGTTCTTAATTTTATAATGATAAAAATTCATTTAAAATAATGCTTTTTAATGAAGTATTATTATAGCTTAAAAATCAAATTTGGAGTTTTAAAGTAGAATTGTAAATTTTAATGGCGAAAACACCTAAAATAGTAATAGTTGGCGCTGGGTTTGGCGGTGTGAAAATGGTTAGATCATTTCATAAAAAATCAGTAGAAGTGCTTCTTATTGATAGAAACAACTACCACAATTTTCAACCCTTGATGTATCAGGTGGCAACAGGTGGATTGGAACCCGGAAATATCGCTTATCCCGTTCGACGGATTTTTTGTAAATATAAAAACGTCAACTTTCGAATGGCGGAAGTGCTTTCGGTCAATATCGATAAAAATCAAATTTCAACTTCCATTGGTACAATAGATTATGATTACTTGATTGTTGCATCTGGAAGCGAAACAAACTTTTACAATTTCGAACCTGTTAAAAATAGACTCCTCACCTTAAAATCCTTGCCCGACGCACTGCAAATGCGCAATCGGATTTTTCAAAATCTGGAGCACGCTTTGGCCAATAATAGAAAAGAACCTATTGAGGAGATTATGAATATCGCCATAGTTGGAGGTGGCCCAGCAGGAATTGAACTCGCCGGAGCGCTGGCCGAGATGAGAAAGCATGTTATCCCGAAGGAATTTCCGGAACTTCCGCTTTCTAAAATGAGCGTCAATCTTTACCAATCTGGTCCTGATTTACTTGCCGGCATGTCACAAGAAGCTTCTGAAAAAAGCCTTGAATATTTAAAGGAATTGGGCGTGAATGTCTTCCTCAACACCCGCGTTAAAAAGTATGACGATAAGACTATCATGATGGAAGACGGAAGCAGCTTTACAACCGATACAGTAATATGGTCTGCAGGAGTAAAAGGATCACCAATAAAAGGCTTTCCCGACGAAGCTATCGTCAGTCATCGAATTTCGGTCAACGAATATAATAAAGTAAAAGGCACCAACAATATTTTTGCAATCGGAGATGTGGCTGCTTATATTACTTCTGAAAATCCCAAAGGATTACCTATGCTGGCGCCGGTTGCACAACAGCAAGGCGAGCATCTCGCCAAAAATATATTGAAAATTCTTGCAAACAAAGAGATGGAGCCTTTCGAGTATCACAATAAAGGAGTGATGGCCACAATTGGTAGGAAAAGGGCCGTGGTCGATCTGCCGAATTTCAAATTTCAAGGTGGCTTTGCCTGGTTCGTATGGATGTTTGTACACATTTTTTCCTTGCTTGGATTTCGTGATAAAACCGTCACTTTTATTGATTGGGCGGTGAGTTATTTCAGCTACGATCAACCCTTGGGAATGATATTAAAGCCGGCTGAATTTAATCCTGAGACAGAAAAAAAGGAAGTTAAAGAAAAAGAAGAAGCATAAAGTTATGAAATGAGCGCAGTCGAAAAATTTTTAGTTCATACTGAAAATGATGTGCGAATTACACCAGCCTGCAGGTAGGCAGGTATGACCATTAAAAAACAAATATAATCTACAGATGAAAAGTAAAAATATAGTTCAAGAAGGCATTGATACCGTAAGAGTTTTATCGGCTGATGCCGTACAAAGAGCAGACTCCGGACATCCCGGAACACCAATGGCGCTATCGCCCTTAGGTCACTTACTGTGGGCAGAAGTAATGCATTATAATCCTAAAAATCCAGATTGGGCAAATCGCGATCGTTTTGTTCTTTCTTGTGGGCACGCCTGTATGTTGCAATACAGTTATTTGTATTTAACCGGATATAAAATTACACTAAACGACCTTAAAAATTTCAGGGAACTCCACAGTATAACTGCTGGCCATCCAGAATACGGTCTTACTCCCGGAATTGAAGTCACCACTGGGCCTTTGGGACAGGGATTTGCCAATGGAGTGGGAATGGCTATTGCCCAAAAATATATTGCTGCGCGCTACAACCAACCGGATTTCAAAATTTTCGATTATACTATTTATGCTATTTGCAGTGATGGCGATCTTATGGAAGGAGTTTCTGCGGAAGCCGCTTCACTTGCCGGCCATCTGGAACTGGGAAATATTATCTATTTCTACGATAATAACGAGATTACAATTGAAGGAGATACCGACCTTGCTTTTGATGAAAATGTAGAAGAACGCTTCAAAGCTTATGGCTGGTATGTTCAAAAGTTACCTGATATAAATGATTTGGAAGCAGTATCGAAAGCCATTAAAAATGCTCAAAAAGAAACAAATCGGCCTTCGTTAATAATCATCCGAAGTCATATTGGTTATGGAAGTCCCAATAAGCACGATACCGCAGCCGCGCACGGTTCACCTTTGGGAAAGGATGAGGTGCGTTTGGTTAAGGAAAACTTCGGCTTTGATCCGGATAAAAATTTCGTTGTCCCCGATGAAGTTCTGGATTTTTATAGAAAAGCCGGAAAGAAATCTGCTAAATACGAGGAAGATTGGAACGAATTATATAAAAATTATAAGAAACGTCATCCAGATCTTGCCGAAGAATACGAGACAATCACTTCAGGAAAATGGCCTGATGATTGGGAGAAGAAACTACCCGTTTTTGAACCTGGAGACGAAATGGCTACACGTAAAGCTTCAGGAAAAACCTTGAATGCGATTGCGGAATATTTGCCACAAATGATTGGTGGATCAGCAGATCTTGCACCATCCACAGATACCAATCTCAATGATTATAAATCCTTTGAACCCAAACACCGCGATGGGCGTAACTTCCACTTCGGAATTCGCGAACACGCGATGGGAGCAATACTCAACGGAATGGCATTAAGCAAGTATCTAATTCCCTATGGTGCTACATTTTTAATATTTTCAGATTATATGCGGCCACCGCTTAGATTGGCTGCCATCATGAAAATCCGGACCATTATGGTTTATACACATGACAGTATTGCGCTAGGTCAAGACGGAACTACCCACCAGCCCGTTGAACAGTTGATTGGTTTGCGCACTGTTCCAAATATGATGGTAATTCGTCCCGCAGATGCCAATGAAACCGCACATGCTTGGCGTGTTGCAATTAATCATACCGATGGACCTGTGGCACTTTCCTTAACGCGTCAAAAACTTCCTATTATCGATCAGAATAAATACGCTAAAGCAAAAAACCTTGAGAAAGGGGCTTACATTCTTTCTGACTCTGATGGCGATCCAGATATTATTTTAATAGCCACCGGATCTGAAGTTCAATTGATTTTAGGCGCTCAGGAAAAATTGAAGAAAGATGCTATTGAGGCACGAGTTGTTAGCATGCCATGCTGGAGTTTATTTGATAAACAAAGTGACGCTTACCGAGAAAAAATATTTCCAAAGAAAATACGAAAACGACTGTCAGTAGAGGCTGGATCTCCTGTTGGTTGGCTAAAATATGTAACGGATGATGGTGATGTAATAGGAATTGATAAATACGGTGAATCAGCACCAGGACCTGAGGTTATGAAGGAATACGGCTTCACTGTAGAAAACGTTATAAAAAGAGCAAAGGCTTTGCTTTCCAAAAAAGAGTAGGCTTTCCCTGTGTCCCCTGCCTGCCGGCAGGCAGGTCTGTGCCTTTGTGGTAAAAAAAATCACGAAATTAAATTAAGAATCAATGTCAAAAGAACCACTTAAAAAAATAGGCATATGCGCAGACCACGGCGGTTTTGAACTCAAGGAGAAGATAAAATCCTTCTTAAAAAAAAACCACTTTGAACTTGTAGATTTTGGAGCAATGGAGTTGGATGAAACCGACGATTATCCTGATTTCGTGATTCCCTTAGCAAAAGCAGTGGCGGCAAATGAAGTATTTCGAGGCATTGCAATATGCGGGAGTGGAGTAGGAGCTTGCGTCGCAGCCAATAAAGTTTCAGGCATAAAAGCAGCTTTAATCACCGATTATTTCTCCGCTCATCAAGGTGTAGAAGATGACGATATGAATATAATTTGCCTCGGCGGAAGAGTTACAGGATATGCCGCTTCCGAAGAATATGTAGAAGTGTTCTTAAACGCAAAATTCATCGGAGCAGAAAGACATCTTAGACGATTGCGGAAAATTCAGAAATTGGAATTAAAGAATAGAGAATAAAGAACAAAGAATAGAGAAAAGCAGAATCAGGCTAAAGGCTTGCCCACCAGAGGAGGGGATTCAGGAAACAGGACTAAAGAGAAACAGGACGGTTTGCATTCCTAATTTAAATTATAACTCAATAAACAATGAAGCCAGACCTATAACTTGAAACCTGCAACTTGAAACATTAAACCAAAAACTTACATTATGAACCCATTAAATAAAATACGAAAACTAGACCAGAGTATCTGGCTTGATTTACTTGATCGCGAAATCATGAATTCAGGGAAATTGCAAAGCTTGATAGATGATGACGATCTACGCGGCCTCACTTCAAATCCATCAATTTTTGAAAAAGCCATCAGTGGCAGTTCGGATTACGATGATGATATAACCAAGCTTTCAAAAAATGAAGATGATAATGCAGTCATTTTTTTCGATATGGCTATTGACGATATTCAAAGGGCAGCAGATATTTTTAAGCCCGTTTATGAAGAAACCAAGGGTACGGACGGTTTTGTTAGTTTGGAAGTATCCCCGCTTCTGGCAAGAGATACGGAAGGAACGATTAAGCAGGCGCAGGATCTTTGGAAACGAGTGGATCGTAAAAACGTAATGATCAAAATTCCTGGAACGAAAGAAGGTTTGCCAGCAATCCGGAAATGTCTGAGCAAGGGCATTAATGTCAATGTAACTTTGCTCTTTGGATTACCACGCTATCGTGAAATAACCGAAGCTTTTATGAGCGGACTTGAAGACCGACTTAAAGCCGACAAGCCGATAGATAATTTGGCCTCGGTAGCCAGTTTTTTCTTGAGTAGAATTGATGTGATGGTGGATCCTATGCTGAAGAAAAACAATGCTGATGACTTGGTAGGGGAAATTGCTGTCGCTTCCGCAAAAAAAGCATATCAAATATACCTGGAGGTGATTGCGAGTGATCGTTTTAAAAAGCTTGAAGCTAAGGGAGCGCAAAGACAACGCGTACTTTGGGCGAGTACCAGTACCAAAGACCCTTCCTTTAGCGATGTGAAATATGTGGAAAACATAATAGGAAGAGAAACCATAAATACCTTGCCAATGGAGACTATTGATGCGTTTCGGGATCACGGGGAAGCCGCAAGAACCCTGACCAGAGGAATCGATCACGCCAATAAAGCAATGGATGACTTAAAGAATACCGGAATTGATATTGATGAGATCACCAAGAATCTGGTGGATGAAGGAATAGAAAAATTCAACAAAGCCTACGATAAATTGCTCAAAAGTATAGCAGATCAGAGACGTAACAAAAACTAAAGCAATGACTGATTTTGATCCATCGAAAATAAAAGTTGTGTTTATGGATATTGGCGGTGTATTGCTCACCAATGGCTGGGGCCATGAATCGCGTCAAAAGGCAGCAAAATTTTTTGACTTTGATTATGATGAAATGAACGTTCTGCACAATTTCATATATAACGTTTTTGAGATTGGAGGAATTTCACTTGACGAATACCTCGATACAACAATATTTAATTGTCCAAGGGATTTTACGAGAGCGGAATTTAAAGAATTTATGTATGCCCAATCAGTAGAATTACCCAAAATGCTTCCGTGGGTGAAATCATGGAAAAAACAAACAGATTTGCCCGTATTTGCACTCAGTAATGAAAGTTGGGATCTCAATGAGTATCGAATTCACACTTTTAAGTTGCACGAAGTGTTCGATGGATTCTTTTCATCTTGTTATATCGGGTATCGCAAACCAGATCCACGTATTTATGAAAAAGCATTGCAAATTACGCAGGTGGAACCTTCAGAATGTGTTTATTTTGACGACAGGCTGATGTTGGTCGATGCAGCTAAAAAACTGAAAATGAACGCTATTCATCATCAAGAATTTGAAACCAGTAAAAATATTCTTGAAAATTTTATACGAAAATAATACTATCATGAAAAAGGAAAATCAAAGTGAATTCGGACTGATCGGTTTAGGAACTATGGGTTCGAACCTGTTGCAAAATATTGCGGATCACGGGTATAACTGCTCTGGATATGACAACAATTATAAGAAAGTAGATGCACTCAATCAATTGGATCGAGGAAATATCCACGGTTTCGCTAATATCAAGGATTTTGTAATGAGCCTGAATGTCCCAAGGGTGGTTATGATGTCTGTACCTGCTGGGAAAGTTGTAGATATCGTTATTGAAGAATTGGTGGGAGTAATGGAGAAAGGCGATATCATTATTGATGGTGGAAATTCGCATTTCACTGAAACCGAACGTCGCTACAAAGATTTGGAGGAAAAAGGTTTTCTCTTTTTGGGTATGGGTATTTCCGGAGGGGCAGAAGGTGCCAGGAAAGGTCCGAGTATGATGCCCGGAGGCGATAAAAAGGCCTATGATACAGTGGCGACCCTTCTCGAAAAAATTGCAGCCCACGTCAACGGCGAACCAACTGTTGCCTATATGGGAGCTCGTTCGGCAGGGCATTTTGTAAAAATGGTGCATAATGGAATTGAATATGCGCTGATGCAGCTTATCTCTGAAACTTATGAAATCATGAAAGAAGGATTTCAGATGAATGATAATGAGATGCATGCGGTATATGAAAAATGGAACGAAGGTAGGTTGCAATCCTACCTGATTGAAATTACCCGGGATATTTTCGCTTATAAAAAGCCAGGCGAAAAGTTATTGTTGCTAAACGATATTAAAGACGAAGCCAAAGCAACGGGAACTGGAAAGTGGACTTCGCAAGCCGCAATGGATCTAGGATTACCTGTTCCGATTATTGATATTTCAGTGGCAATGCGCGACTTGTCAAAATATAAGGATTTACGTGTCAAGGCTTCCACAATGTACCCTGGTTCGCAAGACATAAAGTACGGTGGCAACGCAGATAAATATATCGCCAAAATGGAAGCGGCATATTATTTTGGAATGATGTCGGCATATGCACAAGGAATGCATTTGCTATACCATGCTAATGAAGAATACAAATATGGTCTGAATATGGATTTGATTGCAAAAATCTGGCGTGGAGGCTGTATTATCCGATCCGAATTTTTGGAAGATATTTTTGCCGCCTATAAAAAGGATTCGAAACTTAAGCATTTGTTTTTAGATAACTCTATTCATGATAACCTTATTATGAGCCTTGATGGAATTCGAGCTGTGGTTTCCGATGCCTCGAAACACGGTGTAGCGGTACCAGCTTTCTCGGCAGCTTTAAGTTATTTCGACAATTTCAGAAGTGCTGAGATGCCGGCAAACCTTATTATGGCGCAGCGTGATTATTTTGGGTCACATACCTACGAGCTCACTGGAAAAGAAGGTACATTTCATACGGAATGGGAAGACGCGAATAATTAGGAATAAACCGTATTATTAAATCAAAGATTTAAAAATTTTAAAATCATGGCACAGACATCAAGTAAAGAGTCAAATTCAGCTATTTTTATCATTTTCGGTGGAACTGGAGATCTTACCAAAAGGAAAATTATCCCAGCTCTGTACAATATATTTCTTGAAAGTCGGCTACCTGAAAAATTTGCCGTCATCGGCACTGGACGCAGCAAATTTACCGATGCTAAATACCAAAGTTCGCTATTGGATGCAGTAAATGAATTTTCGCGTAGGGGGAAAGCTAAAAAGGAAGAATGGTCAAAGTTCGCCTCGCATATCAGCTATCAGATAGCAAATATAAAAGATGCTTCTGAGTATAAAGAATTTGGAACGAGAATAGATGCCCTTAAAAAAGAGTGGAAAGAAGACCCTTCCATAGTTTATTACTGCGCGGTTTCACCAGAATTTTTTTGCACTATAGCCGAGAATTTACACAAAAGTAAATTAGAGAATAACGAGAAAACTACACGTATTGTAATAGAAAAACCCTTTGGTAGCGACCTGCAATCTGCAAAAGATCTAAACAATAAGTTGCTCACTATCTTTAATGAAAAACAGATTTATCGGATCGATCATTATTTAGGGAAAGAAGTAGTTCAAAATGTTATGGCCTTTCGTTTTGCCAATGCAATCATGGAACCTCTTTGGAACCGTAACCATATTGAACACGTACAAATTTCGGTAACCGAACAAATTGGAGTAGGATCCCGAGGAGATTATTTTGACAATGCAGGAATCTTGCGCGATATGGTTCAAAACCATTTGTTACAGCTGTTATGTATTATTGCTATGGAACCACCGATTAGTTTTGATGCTGACGTAGTCAGAGATCGTAAGGTAGAGGTATTGCAGGCCATGAGAAAAATAAACCCTGGAAAGGTAGACACAATTGCTGCTCGAGGACAATATGGTTCAGGATGGGTAGAAGGAAAAGAAGTGCCTGGTTATCGCGACGAGGAGGATGTAGATTCCAATTCCAATACCGAAACTTATGCAGCATTAAAATTTTATGTGGATAACTGGCGCTGGCAGGGAGTTCCTTTTTATTTACGTACCGGCAAGCGACTTTTTAAAACTGCTTCACTTATCACAATTCAATTTCGGGAAGTGCCACATAATATGTTCCATGGTGAAGAAGGGAATGTTCCGAAACAGAACAGACTTGTTATCAGTATACAACCCGATATGGGGATTAGATTTCAATTGGAAAGCAAAAAACCCGGCCTAGAAATGACGCTAAATACGGTTGATATGGTTTTTGACTATATGGGAAAAACTAAATCAGAATCGCCGGAAGCTTATGAAACGCTTTTACTGGATATCATTTCAGGAGATCAAACCTTATTTATGCGTGCAGATCAAGTAGAAGAAGCATGGGATATGATTATGCCCGTACTCGATTTTTGGGAAAAGAATAAATCAGCCAATTTTCCAAACTATCCAGCCGATTCTTGGGGGCCAGAAAACGCAGAAGCTCTTATCGCCAAAGATGGATATCACTGGTTTAATCTGCCGGAAAAAAATAAAAAAGACTAAAAATGGGATTAGACATTTATAAGGATTTGAATGATTTGTTAAACGCTTTGGCAAGAGCGATTTGCGATGCTTCAGAAGAGGCAATTAATGCTCGTGGACAATTCAATTTTGTGCTCTCCGGTGGGAATTCTCCCAGAAAATTGTACAAATTATTGGCCTCTAAAAAGTATAGAAATAAGATTGATTGGGATAAAACGTATTTTTTCTTTGGAGATGAACGCTTTGTTCCAAGGGCTGATTCACAAAGAAATTCTCTAATGGCAAAAGAAGCTTTGTTTGATCCGTTGGGCATTTCCGAATCTCATGTTTTTAATGTTATTACTAATGGTACTCCTGAGGAAGCAGCCCAGAGATATGCAGATTCCATAATGGCCCATTTTCAAGATAAATCAATTGAATTTGATTTTATACTTTTGGGACTTGGCGATAATGCACATACCGCTTCCCTTTTTCCAAATACTACCGTAGTGAAAGAAACGGAAGCCACTATTAAGTCGGTATTTGTTAAAGAACTAGATATGTATAGAATTACAATGACGGCACCGCTAATCAATCAGGCAAGAAATATTGCATTTTTGGTTTTTGGAAAAGATAAGTCTGAGGCGGTATATCAGGTTTTGGAAGATACAACGAGTTCGGTTAAGCAATATCCGGCTCGATTAATCAATTCAAATGATAAAAAAGTGGTGTGGTATTTAGATACCTTCGCAGCCTCTCGTTTATAAAAAAAAATAAATTAATATAATTTGAGTGATATTACTTAAAGACATCCTAAGGAAATGTAATAGGAAAGGCGTTAAGATCTCTTAATCTTTAACCAATGTTTAGTCCTACGTCTTCCGGCCTTAAGTCATAATTTTTATTCTAAAAGCACAACACTTTAAAAAATAATTCTCTAAAAATTTCAATTATGTTCCCAAAAATTAATCCCACAGAAACACCAGCTTGGAAAGCATTAATCGATCATCAGAACGATATGAAAAAGGTGCAGATGAAGGACCTTTTTGCAAAAGATTCCAAGAGGTTTGAAAAAATGTCTATTAAGTTTGATAACATCCTTTTTGATTATTCCAAAAACATCATCACGGACGAAACACTTGAGAAGCTTCTGCAACTTACAGCTGATTGTAAGGTGAAAACTGCGCGGGAAGCCATGTTTGCTGGTGAAAAAATAAATGAAACCGAAGATAGGGCAGTAATGCACACTGCGCTACGAAACTTCTCAGGGAAATCAGTTACCATTGACGGGAAAGATATTATGCCAGAAATTCGAGCAACGCGTCAGAAAATGAAGGCTTTTTGTGAAAAAATCCATAGTGGATCGTGGAAGGGATATACTGGGAAGAAAATAAAGAACATTGTTAATATAGGAATCGGTGGAAGCGATCTTGGTCCTGTAATGGTGACTGAAGCCTTAAAATCGTATTGGATTGAAGGAATTCACGCGCATTTTATTTCTAATGTAGATGGAACCGACATAGTGGAAACCTTAAAAGATTTAAACCCTGATGAAACACTTTTTACTATCGCTTCAAAAACTTTCACTACTCAGGAAACTATGACTAATGCGCACACTGCGCGTGAATGGTTTTTAAAATCGGCTAAAGACGAAAAATATATTGAAAAGCATTTTGTAGCCCTTTCCACTAACAAAGCTGGGGTTGAGAAATTTGGAATAGACCCTGAAAATATGTTCACGTTTTGGGATTGGGTAGGAGGTCGTTATAGCCTTTGGAGTAGTATAGGGCTTTCCATCGCACTTACGGTGGGGTATGATAATTTTGAACAATTATTAAAAGGTGCCGAGTCAACCGATAATCATTTCAGATCAACAGAGTTTAATAAGAATATTCCCGTTATTATGGCGCTGGTTGGTTTATGGTATACTAATTTCTTCGGTTCTGAAACTGAAGCTATTTTACCTTATGATCAATATATGCACCGTTTTCCGGCCTATTTTCAGCAGGGAAATATGGAGAGCAACGGGAAACATACCGATAGAAATGGAAATGACGTAACCTATAGCACCGGTCCCGTAGTTTGGGGTGAACCCGGTACTAACGGACAGCATGCATTCTATCAGTTAATTCATCAGGGAACGCATTTAATTCCTTGTGATTTTATAGTGCCTGCCATTAGCCATAACCCAATTGGAGAACATCATCCTATATTGGTTTCTAATTTTTTCGCCCAAACGGAAGCTTTAATGAATGGAAAAGACGCAGATCAAGTGGCCGCTGAACTTAAAGAAAGTGGGATGGATAAATCGAAAATGGAAAAGTTGATTCCATTTAAGGTTTTTACAGGAAATAAACCCACCAATTCATTCTTGCTTAAAGAGATTACGCCATTTTCATTAGGAGCACTTACAGCGCTTTATGAACATAAAATATTTGTACAGGGCGTTATCTGGAATATTTTCAGTTTTGATCAATGGGGCGTAGAACTCGGGAAACAATTAGCCAAGAAAGTACTTCCACAATTGAAAAATGATGATAAAATCACTTCACACGATACTTCTACAAATGGATTGATAAATGCTTATAAACACTGGAGAAGATAAGTTGAGTGACAGCTATAAGCATTAAAATGAAATATTAACCATTAAGGAATTAAGGAGTATCAAGAGTTTGGTTAAAACGCCATTAGTTAATTTTCTTAATCCCTTAATGGTTGAATTAATTAAAAATGGTGAAACGAGTTGAGAAAATAGAATCTACTAATTTTTCTAAGTTCAAAAGAAAACTACTGTTTTAAGGGTATGGTTTCAGGTATTTCCATTTTGGCTACACCTATTCTACTATCCGCCATTCCGTAATACACATCAATCCGGTTGGGTTGTCCAATATCATCACGACGATCTGTGCCGGTCGGAAAGACTACGTCACCTACTGTTCCTATTGTTTCATCACGTAATTCAGGAGTCAATATTGGTTCGTGGGAACGATACAGTATTTTTTGAGGTGCTTTTTCTGATAAGATCATTGCTCCAGCGGAATAGGTAAATTTAGACTCACCTTCGGCCGCATCTTTATGTTTTTGTACTCCATGATAGATCACCAACCATCCATGCTTTGTTAAGATAGGAGGTGCGCCACCTCCAATTTTTAAGTTTTCCCAAGGATAAACGGGGTGGGCCAGACAATGATGCGAAGTGAATTTTGCATTTTCCAAAGATGTTTGCTTTCCTTTTGTTAAGTTAAAATAAGAAATCCAAATACTTTCTTTGTGTTTATCTATTTCTCGATTGTCTTCTTTTTTAATTGTTTCTTCAGGAGTGGTTTCAGGGAATAATGGGCGATGTAACATAGCCATGGACTTATGCTTATGTGGACTGGGAAGGTCAATGGGGAAAAAGCTAGAATCCTTGTCATCTATGTTGGTAAAATCAACATCTTCATAAGGTGAAAATTGAACTAAACCCATTCGTTCCCAAGTAAAAAGATCTTTCGATCTGGCCATTGCAATACGAGGTCCATTTGGTCCAAAAGCTGTATAAGTCATTATGTAATGCTCCACACATTCCACATACGTTATTCGAGGATCTTCACAACCTCCTCCGCCATTTGGACGTTTTTCATAATCGGCATTTGGTTCTATTACAACCCCTAATCTTTCAACATCAATTGGATCGCCAGCTTCATTAAAAAGTACTCTTGCTATGCCAATTCGAGAATAGTTATCCTTGGCTACTAAACGCGGAAAGAGATATAGTTCTCCATCAGGACCTCGAGTAACGCCAGGATTGAGTACGCCTTCAACTTCAAATTCGTTTCCCTTTTCGGGTTTCATTATGGTGCAAATTCGGTGTAATTGGAAGGGAATCATAATTTTTTATGTTTATCCGTTTAGAGATTTTTTAATGCCGTATGTTGAAAAGTGGAAATTTGCTTAAAAAGCAAAAAGTTCATATTCTTTAGTCCTGCGCCTATTCTGCACAGACAATTATTTATATTTCTTAGTTTTTTGTACAAACTATAATCGTCTTGATAATAGTCTTGGTTTCCTCAGGATCTCGAACTTGAATACAGTCCACACCAGTTTTTCGTGCGGGATGATCATTGCCTCCGTCAAAAAGAGCATCACCAATAAAGAGCATTTCAGGTATATCAATTTCTAAAATCTCTTCAAGTTTCCTTATTCCGTAAGCTTTATCAATGCCCGGTTTTACAATATCAATGGAAGTTGTTCCTCCCATCCCGATAGAAAATTCTTTTAGCGTTTTTTTAAGTGGCTCAACAATTTTTTTTCGTTTTGCAAAATCCGGGTCCCAACCTTTTTTTTCCTCCAGGGGTGCTTTTTGCCCTAATGCCGAAAAAGTAATCTGGCTGCCACGATCTTCAATTTGATCTCCCCAAGTTTTTTTGATGTCCAGGTTGGCATTTTCTATTGCACTTTTCAGATTATCAAGGATTTGATTTCTTTCAGCTTCGGTAAAGTTTTCTTCATACAACTCATGCCAATCGTTTTTATATTGATAAAACTTAGTACCACAGGTGGGAAGAATCGTTAACTTTTTGAGCTTAGCATTTTTTGGCAAATGGCTTAGAACCTGTTTTTTAAATTGAGGCCAATCCCCACCAGAAATAATTGAAACAAGAGCCACATCTAGTAAATTGTTAAAGAGTTCGGCCATTTCCTTGTCAATAGCAGATTTGCTTTTGGCTAAGGTGCCGTCTAAATCGAATATGATAAGTTTTTTCATGATTTTATTTCTGTTTTTTATCTGGTATAGCAATTTGAAGTAAGCTAATCTCTTTTTCAGGCTTAAGTTCAAGCGGACCTATAATTGCAGGTAGGAGCATCACTTCACCTTTACTGATTTCGTATTCTTTATCGTTGTATTTCATGGTGCCTTTTCCGTCAATACAAACCAAAATTGTCGGTTCATCTTTTATACCAACGGTAAAATCTGATTTACTTATAATGCGCCAAAGCTTAAAGTGGTCATTATCGAAAAGTTTTTCAGCATTTTTAATTTCCTTGCTTTTTACAGGACTTACTGGCCCAATATCCACTTGATCGAAATCAATACAGGCAATGGCTTTATCCAACTGAAGATCGCGTTTCTCTCCTGTTTTTGGATCTGTTCTATCCCAATCATAAAGACGGAAAGTGACATCGCTGTTTTCCTGAACCTCAAAAACTACGGCGCCTTTTAAGGTATGCACCGTTCCCGAATGGATAAATACGGCATCGTCTTTTTTGGGCACAAAACTGTGGAGCCTATCTGCTACTGATTTGTTTTTAATGGATTCGAGTAGATTTTCTTTATTAGTTCCCTTTTTTAAACCCGCATAAATAAGGCTGTCGTCACTTGTTTCCAAAACTACCCAAGCTTCCGTTTTTCCCGTATCGCCTTTTGGAATATATTCTTTTTGATCGTCTGAAGGATGCACCTGTACCGACAATACTTCGTTGCAATCCAGAAATTTCAACAAGAGTGGAAAATGATCAAAGTCATTGCCAAGTTTTCCCATGATTTCGTATCGGAAATCTTTCATTAACTCCGCAATGGTAGTTCCCTCCAGTTTCCCTTCGTTTACCTTGCTCGCGTGATCTTTCCGGTCGCTCAATAACCATGCTTCTCCTATGGTGTCATCTTTGGGAAGCGGTTTTGAAAGCAGATGTTCCAATCTTCTTCCACCCCAAATACGATATTGATAAATAGGGTCGAATTTCAGTGGATAAATTTGAGTGCTCATCTTTATTTAATTTTAGTAGACCTATGATAATATTTTAACTGTTAAAATACCATTACACCGAACTTTTCCTTTTCAGATAAGATAAGGAGTTCAGCTAAAAAAGAAGTAGAATAAAAGTGCGAAAGAATCACCAAAATGCTGTTACATATTTACGGTGAGATTTACATATATTACAGATTTTTAAGCTTCTGAAATCTGCGAAAATTTAAGGCTACCGATTGAAGAGGGTATTATCTAAATATAGAACGTGTCTTTCTACATTCAAAACGGAAGCTTTAACAAAAAGATCTGGGATGACTCTATAATCTCGTAAAAAATAAACAAAGTTTTATCAGCTTTTATTTTTCTCGATTTCTGATAAAATCAGTAGGGTAGTGGGACTTCCATAACCAATCAGCTTATCTATAAACCGCTGGAGATGTAATTGATCGCGAAGTGCAACCCGAACGTGAATATTATAGGGACCAGTTATTCTAAATGCTTCCTGAACTTCAGGAAAGGTATTGATTTCTGATAAAATGCTTTTTAGTTTCCCGTCAAAGATTTTCAATAAAATAAATACTTCAAGGCCATTGCCTAAAAGTGCTTGGTTTAGCTGAATGTTATAGGATTTTATCACGCCCAAGTCTTCTAGTTTCTGAACACGTTCCCGAACAGAGGAAGGTGAGAGCGCTATTTTTCTGCCTATTTCAGCAAAGGAAGCTCTCGCGTTTTCTTTTAATAAGTTGATTATTTCCGTATCAATTTCATTAATCATTGATTCCATTGTTTTAATTAAAAAAGACTTCTTTTATATGTAAATATAGGCATATTTCCAATTAATCAATTTTAATAGGAAGTGAGTGTCTTGTAATTTTACTGGCAACAATACTTCAATCTTCTTATATGAACACAGAAATCTTTTTAATCCTCTCCATCGGAATATTTGTAGGATTTTATGTACAAACTGTTATTGGTTTTGCTGGCTCCTTAATGGCGCTTCCTATTTTGCTTTTTAAAATGGAGCTTCCGGATGCTATCGCTTATATCTCTATATTCTACATGCTTTCGAGTATTTTTCTCATTGCAAAAGAGTGGCGGAATATTGACAGAAAAATAATTATCCAGCTCGCGATCCCATCTATATTAGGAATAATCGTGGGAATCGCCGTTCTAACTTTTGCCAAACCAATCCTGCTGAAAAGAGGGCTTGGTGTATTTATTTTATTGTACGTGGCCTATGCTCTAATAGGTAAAAAGAAGATAAAACTCAATAAAATAGGAGTTACAAGTTTTGGAATTATGGCAGGATTTTTTTCTGGAATATTCTCCACAGGTGGCCCACTTTACGTTATATGCGTTGAAAACACCGTAAAGAATATTAAAGCTTTTAGAGCCACCATGATCGGTATATCTGGACTTATCTCTATAACTCGTGTTCCAGGTCTAGCAGTGAGCGGGATATTGAATTTTGATCATTTAAAAATGGCCATATTTATAGTTCCCATATTTCTTTTTGCACAATTCTTAGGAAAGCGAACGTTTATGAATATTGAAGAAAAAGTATTCAACAAATCCTTAATGCTACTCTTGTGTTTCTCTGGCATTATTATGATATTTTAAAGTACCAATAAATGTTTTTGAGAGCAGAAAACCAGCGTTTTGACTTACAAATGATGCGATTAAAAAACCGCTGTGCGTGTTATATGGAATGTATTTTTGTGATCTGATGGCTAAACCTTGCAAAACAACTATTCGATTCTTTATCATCATAAATAAGCTGTATTTTTGCTCGTTGAATTTTGTTTGATATGTCACAAAGGATAGACCAAGAGAATGTTCAACATAGTAGTTCTATTGTAGCGGATCAGGATCCGCCATTGATTTCTAAAGGCACTTCAATAGATCAAGAACCAGAACCGGTTTTAGAAAATAAAACAGTCGAAAAAAAATCCTTTTCTGAGCGTTGGCAAACAAATCGATTTTGGCTTGTTCGCGGTTCATACCATGTTTTGAGATCCGTTTGGATGGTTGCCATGTTTATAGGAGGCTTAATTGCGTGGTTGATTTCATTGCTATTTATATGAAATATAGACTTCCGTTAAGGCTATTGCATTTTTATATTCTTCTATCTTTAGTTGTATTTTTAGGTGTGCAAAGCTTGAAATACTTTTCAGTTTCTGGCCCCAATTGGATTTTTCATCACCTCAATGATTTCTTAGTAATTCCGATGGTGGCTACGGTGTGTTTGTACGGTGTCTGGATTATTAAAAAGGACAAGAGTATTCGCCTAAACATTTTTACAATCTTAAGTTTAGTTGCTCTTTTTTCGATTTTTTTTGAATACTACCTTCCGCTACAATCCTATCGATATACTGGAGATATTTGGGATGTGGTTTGCTATTTCTTGGGAGGAGTGGTGTTTTACTTCTTACAGAAAATAGCGTAGAACCTTCTCTTTCGTATTAAGCTTTTTCTTCAAATGAAAAGTTCAGCTTCTTATACTTTCCGTTGTAATTTTTTCGTAACCTGGTCTAGAATCACTTTATAAAGAGGAAGGAAAAACAGCGCGTTTATCACAATTTTAAAAATATAATCCACAGTTGCAATTTCCACTAGATTTTCTGCGAGGTAGGCGTCGGACGTTTTGTAAAATGCAACAGTGAAAAAGACAAAAGTGTCCATCAGATTTCCGAAGATACCCGAAGCCACGGGTGCGTGCCACCATTGTTTGTGCTGCCTCAATTTATTAAATACGAAAACATCTAAAATTTGGCCCACCACATAGGCAGAAAAACTGGCTATTGCAATGCGCGCCACAAAAAGATCGAAGCTGAAAAATGAGTTAAATCCCAACCAAATTCCGTGACGAAAGCCAACGGTAATTAAATAGGAAACAACCAAAGCTGGAAACATGGCATAAAAAATAATCCGCCTTCCCAATCGTGCGCCAAAAATACGCACCGTTAAATCTGTGGCTAAAAAGATAAACGGAAAAGTAAAAGCGCCCCAAGTAGCCTTAAACCCGAATACAGAGATAGGAAATTGTACTAAATAATTGCTTGAAGCAACGATAAGAATATGAAACGCGACTAGTAATAATGCGAGTTTCCGAATGTTTGTAGCGGACATAAATTGTTTCTTAGTTTTTTAACGTGGGAGAATTTCGAACCACGTGTCCATTTTTATTGCAAATATGGAGGCGCAAGGTAATTACTTTTTCATTGTTTAAAGAAGAACTGATAAAAAAGCCCAAGCTTTTTAAATTATCTTGACCTTAAAGGTTCTTGTATTGCTGATAGCATTTCTTTTAGTGTTGTGATAATCGCATCATTTCTTCCATTAATGCCTCGGGAGGTAATTCCTTGGTGAGTTGTTTTAAGGAGGTTTTTGAGTTCTCGCTCATTTTATAAACCTTACTTCCCGTGATTTGCAGTTCCTCTAAATTCTTTATTGTCGTTTCCATGGCAACTATATTGAGCAGTCTTCTTAACTGATCAGAATTTAAATGAGGCGTTCCTTTAACTTTTAAAAAAGTGCTAAAATATTTTATGTATTTCATAATCGGGATTTATTCCAAAATTATGGAATATTTCCAAATGACGAAAATAGAATCTAATATTTCTTTTAAAATTAATGCTGAGGTTTATTTGAAATCAAGGAAGCATTAAATTCTATTAATTTAATTTTGAAATACTCAAAAAATAGAAATTGAAATTCAACTGGCTAGTCATAGAATTTTTTGAATTCTCTAGAAGAATAGTTGCTATTATTGGTTGAAAGAGAATTTCATTTTACACTTTCGTCATTAAAGAAATCATGGTCATGAATACAGAAAATATAATTCAAAAATTAAATGAATTAAAAGGGGCTAGTCAAAAACTGGATATCCAAGAACCCGAACGTTTAGAAATGATGAAAAGTGTCATGGATTACGCTAATCAGTTTATCGGAAGTCTTAATACAGCCAAAGCTTTTAATGAGAAAGAGGCCACTTCATTAGAAATTACGAATCAAAAAAAATCACTGCCAGATCTTCTTGATTTATACCAAAAACAAGTAGCTGAAACTGGTATTAATGCTGCATCGGGAAAGCATTTAGGCTATATTCCGGGTGGCGGAGTTTTTACTGCTGCTTTGGCCGATTTTATCGCCGCGGTTACCAATCCTTATGCAAGTGTACATTATGCATCCCCTGGCGCCGCGACAATTGAAAATGAAGTTGTCAATTGGTTAAAAACGGTCTTTTCATTTCCGGAAAACTCGGTTGGTTGTTTATCTTCGGGAGGTTCAATATCTACTCTTATTGCCTTCACCGCTGCAAGAGATAAGCATAAGGTTAAGAATGAATTTATCACTAAAAACGTTGTGTATTTAAGTGAGCAGGTGCATCATTCAACCCAAAAAGCCTTGCGGATTATTGGGCTGGAAGATGTGATAATTCGATATGTACCTTTAGATGAGAATCATAAAATTAAAACAGATTCCTTAGAAGAACTTATTCAAAAAGACATCGCTGCTGGGCTTCAGCCTTTTCTAGTTGTAGCGACTGCGGGAACAACGGATACTGGAGCTGTAGATCCATTAAATGAAATTGCGGCAATAGCAAAAAAGTATAAAACATGGTTTCATGTGGATGCCGCGTATGGCGGATTTTTTATAATGACTTCGAAAAAAGAGCTTTTTAAAGGAATAGAAAATGCTGATTCTATAATAATCGATCCACATAAAGGTCTTTTCCTTCCTTATGGCGTTGGCGCGGTATTGATAAAAGATAGCACTGCTGTTTTACAATCAAATTATTATACGGCAAATTATATGCAAGACGGAGCCAGTGAGGAAATGCTAAAAAGTCCTGCCAATATTTCGCCCGAACTGACCAAACACTTTAGAGGATTTCGGGTCTGGCTACCTTTGCAAATACACGGCATCGAACCTTTTATTGCGTGTTTAGAAGAAAAACTATTGTTAGTACATTATTTTAGAAGTAAACTTGCCGAGCTTGGTTTTTGTCTCGGACCAGAGCCTGATTTGTCCGTTAGTTATTTTTGGTACCCTTTTGATTCATATTCCGATAAAAAAAACAGACGGCTAATGGATGAAATACACGCGGATGGTTCTGTTTTTTTAAGCTCATCAATTATCAATAAAAGCTTTGTAATCCGGATTGCAATTTTAGCTTTTAGAACAAAAAAGGAAATAATTGATGAAGCAATAGAGATGATTACAACTTGTTTGAAAAAGGTGAATAGTGAAATAGAATAACTTATCGCAGTCGAAAAGAAGTGTGGATTTCAATATGGTATAACAATAATTTATTGTGAACTATATAAAAAGCCAATAGGAATAAAGTGCTACAGTTTTTAAGTGCCAAAATTGGATACAAATAATTGTTAAACATGGAATATCTTTTTCAGTACAATAGACTTTCAGTAACTTTCGGCTTTAAAAAATATATTTTATGACAGCCCAAGAAAAAGTAGCCTCTCTGAGAGAGGAAATGAAGAAAAATAGCATTGATGCCTTTATCGTGTATTCCGCCGATCCGCATATGGGCGAGTACCTCCCAGCCGAATGGCAAGAACGAACCTGGCTTTCGGGATTTACCGGTTCCGCAGGATTTGTGGTTGTCACTGCAGATAAAGCCGGACTTTGGACGGACGGACGTTACTTTACCCAAGCCCCAAAAGAATTAAAAGGCTCTGGTATCGACTTGTTTAAAGATGGGGTAGAAGACACTCCAAATTATATAGATTGGATTATATCAGAAACTTCTGAAGGTGCAACGATCGCTGTAAATGGCTTGGCTACTTCCCACGCAAATTGGGTGGATTTAGAAACTAAATTGACCAAGAAAAAACGAAGCATAAAAGATTTGCCCTTGCTAAAAAACGTGTGGACTAAACGTCCTACGCCTAGTAAAAATGCTGTTTTTGTACAGCCTATGGAACTTGCTGGACAATCGGTCCCCGATAAACTTGCTGCCATTCGTGAAAAAATGAAATCAGAAGATGCCACCGCACATGTTATTTCCAGTTTGGATGATGTGGCATGGACTCTTAACCTTCGTGGAAGCGATGTCAGTTCCAATCCCGTGTTTTTAGGTTATGTCCTGTTGACCTTGGACGAGTGTTTCCTTTTTGTGGATTTGTTTAAACTGGATGATAAGACCCAGGATCTCATGAAGAAATTGGGAGTGGACTTAAAGCCTTACCACAGCTTCTTCGATCATCTTGGGATGCTGAAAAAAGAATCCATTCTTATAGCTCCAAACAGTAATCAATCTATTTTTGAGGCTGTTAAAAGTGAAAATACAATAATCGAAAAGCCTGTTCCTGGCCATTTGATGAAAGCTGTTAAAAACGAAACAGAGCAGAACGGTTTTAGAACGGTAATGGTTCGCGATGGTGTGGCTATGGTGAAATTCCTCCATTGGCTTACCCATACGGTAGGGAAGGAAGAATTAGACGAATATGGAATCGGTAAAAAATTACACGGATTTCGCGCGGAAGGAAAGAATTTTATAGGTGCCAGTTTTAGCAGTATTGTTGGGTATAAAGGCAATGGCGCAATAATTCATTATTCAGCCAAATCTGAAGGAAGTGCTAAAGTAACTAATGATGCTAGTATTCTGGTTGATTCCGGCGGGCAGTATTTGGAAGGTACCACGGATATCACCCGTACTTTCCCTTTAGGTGAAGTTTCTGACGAGTTTAAAGAAGACACCACTAGGGTTCTTCAAGGCTTGATTCAATTATCGCTGGCAAAATTCCCTAAAGGCACTAAAGGCGTTCAGCTTGATGCTTTGGCGAGAATGCCTCTGTGGCAAGAAGGAAAAGATTTTAATCACGGTACTGGTCACGGAGTGGGCAGTTTTTTGAATGTTCACGAAGGACCACAGAGTATTCGTAAAGATCTTAACCCGGTTGAATTAGAAGCTGGGATGGTACTTTCCAATGAACCTGGATATTATGTAGAAGGAAAATACGGGATCCGTCATGAAAACCTGATCCTGGTCAAAACTTGGAAGAAAACCGAATGGAATACCTTTTATGAATTGGAAACTTTGACTTTATGTCCTTTCTTTAAAAGTACGATTGTTAAAGAAATGCTTTCTCAAGAGGAAATCGATTGGATTAATACCTATCACAAATTGGTTCAAGAAAAACTTGCTCCACATTTGGAAGGAGAGGTGAAAGAGTGGTTTATGGAATTGGTTTCACCATTGTAAGCATAAGCACATTTTTATTATACAAAATTGCCCTGGGATTTATCCCAGGGTATTTTTTTTGAAATAATTATCGAGTTGTAGATTGCATTGTCATATCGTCCATTTCAGGATTTCTCAGCCAGCTTAGAATAAAGCTTGCAAGTCTGCCAACAATAAAGGTAAATCCACCAAAGACTGGCGACAATAATGTTACTTTTAATCCACCGGCAAACAGTTCAGGATTTACATTGTTCAAAGACTGAAAAGCATCAAAAACCTGTATCAGTCCCAGAAGCTGACTGAACAAGCCAATAACCAATGCTAAAAGAGCGATTTGATTAATTAAGGAGATAGATTTTCTAAATATATTATTTGAAGATTTTAATTTCAAGATTGCGCTTACAATTAAAATTAACATTAGTAAGAAACATAAAATGATAAGCGTCATCCAAAAAGGACCTCCTTCCTGAACACGCATATATAATTCTGAAAAAAAACCATTGTTTTGAGCTACGGAAATTAATAGAGTTTTCATATTTAAGGTTTTTTGATAATAGTTGAATATAAGTGCAATAGTAGGATTTACATATAGACTTTTTGATTTTTGACTAACTTTAAATTTCAACAATTACTTTTGTTGAAGGACTAAATTAGCTATTTGGTTTAGACATTATTGTTCAAAGATATTGGTCGTTTGACCTTTTTTCGGATAATTATAATTGACAAGAAAATTATAATTAAATAGCCAATTATCAATAGAGTTAATACATATGGTTTGTTACGTTGCATTACAACATAATCACCAATTCCTGCTTTCCAAAAAACCCATTCATCGGATAATCCAGAAGCAATATCCCAATTGCCTGTTTCCAAAATTATGATTCCATCTTTTGATTGAAGGTCAATTCTTGCTGCTGTATTGATCGCGTTATTTCCGCTCCCATCGTGTCCAACGATATTAGATTTTTGGTCATTCTGACTATAAAGATGAGGGCCTAAACCATACACACCGATTTTATTTATAAATGTTTCAGGTTTACTCATGGCTGCAATATTTTCTTTTGAAAGAACTGGGTTGTCCGAAATATTTGCTTGTAAAAATTTGGATAAGTCAGCTGTAGAAGTAAATAATGAAGCCGCTGCAAGTGCAGTAAATTTGTTCATTTGTCTAGTTGTTCCATCATCTTTATAAGTTTCAGCTAACTGAAGATTTGGTTTTTCAGATAATACGAAGGTAGAATTTTCCATTTTCAAAGGCTCAAAAACCACTCTTGTCATATATTCTTGAAATGATTGACCGCTAATTTCCTCAATTAGTAATTGCAATATGGTATATGCAGCTCCCGAATACCGATACTCGCTACCAGGTTCATAACCAACTATTGCAACGCCATCAGAGCCTTCTGCGTCTGAAGCCTTAGTTAATGATTCTTCAATTGTCTGAACTGTTACATTTGGTGCAAAACCGTTATATCCAAGATCATCAACTAAACCTGATGAATGCGAAAGCAACTTTCTGACTGTTACTTTTTTATTGTCAAATTCACTTTTGGGTAGGTGCCATCTTGTAAGATAATCGTCAACAGGTTTATCCAAATCCAATTTCCCTTGTTCTACCAACTTTAAAACGCCAAAAGATGTAATCCATTTGCTGATGGAAGCAACTGGAAAAACAGTATTTTCATTTATGGGCTTATCAATAGAATAGAAGAAATTCTTTGAGATTTTTCCGTTTTCAATTAGTGTCATTGCGAAATTTCCAACGAATTCGTTCTCTATTTTTTCTTTGGAAGCTTCTATAAATGCTTCCGAAGTGTTTTCGGAAGTTATTGGTTTTAATAAAAAACCGTTTATAAATCCGTATCCGATAAAGGCTGTCCAGATTAGAATTGCAAGAGTTATAAAAGCGATATATTTAAAAGTTCTCATTCGGTTTGTATTTGGTTAGTATTTCTCCTTCAATTTTGGACAACTAGACCAAATATATTCTTAATAAAACTAGCCTTATTATTTTTGCGACGAAACGCCCTTTTTCAGCCTTATTCAACAAGTTATTAATATAAAGCCACGAAATCTTTAGCTGGATGTTATTTACCCTTCAAAAAGAGTAATCTATCGCAAAACCTTTTTCATGAAATCTTTTTTGTGCAACTTTATTGATTAATGAATCCGTCAAAGGCATTTCAAAAGTTGGTTGGTAAGATTATGATCCATATTTTATTCTGGATCTGCGTTCTTTTGTTCTTCAGTTTCTTTTTTAGGGTTGAAGGGATCTCCTTTGGAAGTGTGTTTCGTTTTTCGGCATTTCTACTTCCAGTAACCATTGGAACCACGTACAGTTTCATATATCATTTAATCCCCAAGTATTTACTTCCAAAGAAATATCTCAGGTTTGCACTGTTTACTGGGTATGCCTTAATTATTTCGACGGTCTTTATTATCATTTCATCATTTTACGGGTTAATTATTTCTCTTAATCTAAATTGGACCGATAGTTTCCCCACCTCAAAAAGTCTATTTTATATTATGATAACCGTTTACTTGGTGGTTGTAATTGCTTCGGCATTTAGCTTGTTGAAATATAACTATTCGGCTTCAGCGAAAAACGAAGAGCTTAAAAACAGAATTTTAGAGGCTCAGTTAAAGTTAAAAGAACAGGAATTGGAATATTTAAAAATTCAGATCCATCCGCATTTTTTATTCAACACCCTTAATACTATTTATGGGTTAAGCCTTTCCAACAGTGAAAAGACGCCTGAAATGATACTCCAACTTTCTGAACTTCTGGATTATATTTTGTATCAAACAAGAAAGCCTTTGGTACAATTAAAAGATGAAATAAATCATATTAAAAACTATATTAATCTCGAAAAAAAGCGTTTTCAGGATAATCTAACCATAGATTTTAATTGTTCTGAAATACCTTCAAACATTGAGATTGCTCCCATGCTGCTACTTCCGTTTGTAGAGAATAGTTTTAAACATGGAAAAAATTCTGATGGAAAATTAAAGATTTCAATTCGACTAAATCTAAAAAATGAGTTTATGGAATTTGAGGTAATGAATTCAAAAGATCCAGCCAAACTTCCTTCAGAAACAAAAGGAATTGGCCTTGAAAACATTCAACGAAGACTCGATATTTTATATGGAAGAAGTTCGGAATTGATTGTTCAGAATAACAGAGATTCTTATAAAGTATTTTTAAAAATAAATACAGCTAAAACCCCAAACGATGTCTTATAAAATCAAGTGTATTATTGTTGATGATGAGCCAGTAGCTTTAGATATCCTTGAAAATCATTTGCGAAAAATAGATACCATGGAATTGGTTGGAAGATGCAATAATGCTACCGAAGCTTTTAATCTTATCAATTCACAAAAAACTGATCTTATATTCTTAGATATCAATATGCCTGGGGTTTCGGGAATTTCATTTGCTAAATCCATTAGTAAAGACATCAAGATTATTTTTACCACTGCCTACCGTGAATACGCTATTGATGGCTTCGATCTTCACGCGGTAGATTATCTTTTAAAACCCATTTCTTTCAATCGTTTTCTCGATGCGATTGGCAATTTTCAACGGACGTATATAAACCCTGATTCTTCCATAATTATAGAGCAAGAAACGGCTGACTTTATCTTTGTGAAAATAGATCGAAAAATGCACAAAATCAATTTCAGCAGTATGCTATGGATAGAAAGTTTAAGTGATTATCTAAAAATTGAAACTTCGGAAGGAACTAAAGTTATAAGAGAGAATATTTCTGCAATAGAAAAGAAATTACCGGATTCAAAATTTCTTAGAATCCATCGTTCTTATATCGTTTCACTTGATAAAATTGATTCTTATTCTAATGAAGAAGTAATTATCGGGAATAAATCACTTCCCATCAGTAGAAGTTATAGGGAGCAAGTGATTAAAAAACTTGGAAAATTTCAGTAATATTTCTAGTTTATTAACCTGCTAGATTTTGAGATAAACGGAGATCGATTCGAACTTATTCTCACTTTACATTTTTAAAGTTCAGTCTTCTTACATATTGCAAATAATTATTATAGATTTGCCTTTTATAATGGGGTGCTTGCTATTTATATAGCGGGCTGAGAAGATACCCAAGTGCGCTTTGCACGGAACCTGATCCAGATAATGCTGGCGTAGGGAACGATAGTAATACACTACTTGGTTATTGGCCTCATTTCATTTAAAAACTACAATGATCGAGGATTACTTATTTCATCTTACTCTCTTACAAATAATAGGAACTGCCTTTGGCGTGGTTCAGGTTCTTTTGGCAAGAAAGAATAACCCCAACAATTATCTGTTCGGCATTATTTCTATTCTCATAAGTATGTGGGTGCTGTATCGCTCCCAACTTTATGGAGATATTATATTGAATCTCTATTATTTTGTGATGAGTGTTTATGGTTGGTTCTTTTGGAAATTTGGAAAACAAAAGAAGGAAAGTCCTATTTCCTATTCCAGCAAGCAAGAGCATATAAAAGCATTGGGGATTGCTGTTGTGTGTTTTTCAATTATGGTTTATTGGCTTCAATATCATACCAATACCGACGTTCCAATTTGGGATGCTTTTGTGAGTGCTTTCGCTTGGGCAGGGATGTGGCTGATGGCCAAAAGGAAAATGGAGAACTGGATTTATCTTAATATCAGTAATATCATCGCGATCCCACTACTTTTTCACAAGGGATTATACATATATGCCGGCCTAACGATCTTTTTGTTTATCGTGGCGGTTTCAGGTTATATAAAATGGCGAAATATTATTAAAAATGAAAGAAATGAACAATATACAACAGCTTAGAAAACAATGTTTTGGCGTACGTGTTTTCTCTCCGGAAATATTAGCTTGGGTTGAAAAAGAGAAGCTCTGGAATCTATGGGTGCCTAAAAGTTATGGCGGTTTAGAAGCATCTTTAAGTGAAGGTTTACAGAAGCTAAAAACTTTGGCGTTTACAGATGGAAGCCTTGGCTGGACGGTTACCTTGTGTAGTGGCGCAAATTACTTTATCGGGAATTTAGATAAAGAGGTTGCAGATAGAATCTTTTTAAATTCCAAAACTCCAATCCTTGGTGGAAGTGGAGGGGTGTTTGGAACTGCAGAAAAAGTTGAAAATGGCTATAAAATATCCGGTAATTGGCGTTATGCCACCGGAGCTCCATACTTATCACATTTCACATTAAGTGCAAAAATAATGAGTAATGGAAAAGAGGTAATGGATACTGATGGATCCGCAAAGATTCGTTCTTTTGTTATTCCGAAGGAAGCCGTACAGATTACCCCAGATTGGAATACGATGGGCCTTATTGCTACTGCTACCCATTCTTTTGAAGTAGATACAGTAATAGATAAAAAGTATTCTTTTAAATATAACCACTTTATCCTTCCCCAACCAATTTTTAAAATTCCATTTTCACTTTTTGCAGATGTAACGCTATGGGTGAATTATTTGGGAATGGCGGAACACTTTCTGGAGGAAGCGCAGACCATTCTTCCGAAGGAAACGCTAAACGATCTAACAAATATTGTTTTAAAGACGAATAAGGATATTTTTGAAATTTCAGACGAAATTGAAAGTGAAATTCAAAAGGGAAATGATTTTACTGAAGAATATATGCAAAAGGTACATAAAACAGCAGCCGATTCTGTAAGAGATATGTCCCGTTTAATAATTGAAGTTTATCCCCGGTTAGGGATTAAGGCGAGTAGTAAAGATTATCAACTAAACCAGATTTTTCGAGATTATTTTACTGGAACCCAGCATCATAATTTTGTAAAGTGAAAGTAAATTTTTCTCCTTCATCCGCAATAAAATAGGTCACTTCTTTACATTAGCTCATCTAGCTATATTCCTTATTTAATACGTCAAAAATTAATTTTTTAAAGTTATGATTTTTAGTGAATAGCCATTAATTTTATTATCACTTAAATTTAATCTAAATGATAAAATGATGAAAAAATTAATTTTGATTTTTGCAGCCGCTCTTGTGATCAGTTGCGGTAATAATAAAAAAGATGAAAAACCTGAGATGCAAATCGGGACACAGACTCAGGAAAAAGCGACACCTACGGAATCATCAGATGATGCCGTCGCAAATATAACTATTACGGGTAATGATGAGATGAAATTCAACAAAAGTGAAATTCACGTTAAAGCAGGACAGAAGGTAAAACTCACCCTTAAACACATAGGTAAGCTCGATAAAAATGTAATGGGTCACGATTGGGCATTGCTAAAGAAAGATGCTGATATGGACGCCGTAGGAAAGGCAGCAGCACTAGATGGAGACAAAGAGGGTGTTCCAGACGATATCAAGGATAAATTTATAGTGTATACCAAGATGCTCGGTGGAGGTGAAAGCGACACTATAGAATTTGATGCCCCGCCCGCAGGAACTTATACTTTTATATGTACTTTCCCAGCACATTACATGACAATGAATGGAAAGTTTATTGTGGATTAAACGAAGTGTGAATTATAAAATTTCTTAGAGTTATAGAAAAGGAGCTGCAATTTAAATTGTAGCTTTTTTTATTTCTTTTTACCCATTTTGAAATAGTGTTATCTGAGATTTACGGGTTTCAGCATCATGATTCTTTCAGTATCATTTTTTTAACCCGTTGATTGTGGACTTGATACGTAATAAGTATAATGATTATAAGTACAATCTGTGCTAAAATCGTTTCTAGAGTAGGGTAGAAGCCTAGCCAATCTATTCGGAATAGAGAAGGGAAACCAGTTACCGAAATCCATCCACTTTCCTGAAGCGAATGGAAACCTTTTCCTATCAGGATGATAGCTAAGAGAACGATAATCCAAGACGAATATCGAAAAAGTTGTCTTACGGGAATTTTTTTAGAATATTTTAGAAACAGAAAAACCATCACTGCAATACCGGCAATTGCTGCTAAAACGCCCAAACCTATGGCCGACTTATTCTCTGGTTGCGCCTCCAAATTGATGGCTTGCAAGAAAAGAATAACTTCAAAGGCCTCACGAAAAACCACCATAAAGGAAAATGCGGCTAACCCAAACATCTTGTCTTTTTGTAGGTAGCGCCCAATTTTATTTTCAATGAATTCCTGCCATTTTTTGGCATGGGAGTGGTTGTGAAGCCAAAACCCAACAAATAACAATACTAGTACGGCAAAAAGTGAGATCAAGCCCTCCATGATTTCTCTGTTTTTCCCGCCAAACTGAATGATATAGTCTGAAAGATACCAACCTGCAAGACCTAAAATTACAGCGGTAATCCAACCTCCATGAAGCCAAGGAAGTGCTTTTTTTACACCAGAAGTTCGAATCAATGCTAACACAACAGCCAGTATTAAAAACGCTTCCAAACCTTCTCGCAACATAATGGAGGCAGCCAAAATAAACGTCAACCAATAATTCAATTTATGATCTTTCATCAGCTGATCTGCTTGGTCAATCATTGCAAGTGCTTTATCAGTTTCTACTTTAAGTGCCGGCACTCCTTGATCTTGTTCAATGGCTTGCCGAACATTAAGCATTTGCTGCTCAATTTCTATGGTAAACCCGGGGTCGTTTGTGGTCAAGCGAGCTTCAACGGGTTCAATTCCTTCTAAGTAGGCACTTAACGCATTGGTTCGTGCCAAAGATTTATTGCCTGCTGTATAATTTTTAAGAGCCGCATTGAGATTCTCTTTTGCGATAGCTAAACTGTTATTTGATTCTGTCCCTGTGGGTGCTAATAATCGCAAGGATTTTAATTGTATGTTAGCCTTATCGCCAGTTTTTGCAAGATTTGCCAATATTTCTTCATCAGAATGTGTAGCCACATTTTTTAGTGTGAAATTTGGAAATACAGTTTCAAATTGCGCTCTTAAAGCAGTAGTATCAATTTTATCTTTCTGAAATCGTAAGCTTTTAACGTAAAACGCCAGATCCCATAGTTCCTCTTCATTGAGTTCTGAAAACGGCCGCATGCTAGTGCCATTTACTCCTAATTTTATTGTGTTATAGGCTTGAAAAGGTGAAACTTGGCGCATTAATTGGGCTTCGTGAAAGTCAGTAGGAGCTGGATCGAGACCTTTTCCCAAGGCTCCGTTGCCTTTTCCGTTGATGCCGTGACAAGAAGCACAATTATTGGCGAATAGGGCTTTGCCTCGTTTGGAATTTGGCCATAGCGCAGGTGCAGTTTGGATTCCAGTTATTTCAAGAAGCTTGTTTCTTATTTCTCGTGCTAGGTCACTAATTTCCTGTTCAGGTTTTTTTTCTTGAATAAAATCTTTCAGTTTCGCTAAGTCATCCAGTAATTGCCGCTCTTTTTTTGGAAGAAAGGAACCTTGTTCGGTCAGGGCAAAAGCTTGTCCTGAAAACTCCTGCATCTCGCCGTATTCCTGCTTATTTATGATTTCTCCGTTTTGAACCCCTTCTGGATAATCCCTTGCAATGTAGTCCAATAAATGAATTACAGTTTCAGCATTCTTATCATTTGTTTGGGCAATTATTGCTGGAGAAATTGCGAATATTAATAAAACGGCCATCAAAAATCTGATGACGAAAACCTTACTCATTTTTATTCTTATTTAGATTAATTCTAAATACAAATATATGCCTTATACAGCAAAGTTTCCTGTTTTATATTGGTTTTATCATTTTGTTAGAAGTTAAGGTAAGTGCGATCTAATAATTAATTTTTTTGAGGTTTACTATTTCGTATTGGTGCCTGCCATAGCTTTTGCTACGAAATAAAATTTAGAGAAATCCGGTATATGGAGAGAAGGAGGATTTTGAGACAAATTAATAGGCGAATGTTGAGATGGTTTTTCAAGAGGTCAGCTTATTTATATACCTATTTATGAACTGTAATTATAAACAGTAATTTTACGTTATATGATAAGAAAATTTACGTATATTTAATAAAATTATAGAAATGGAAACAACAAAAGATTTAATCAGAGATATCCCTTCGAATATTTCAGATAGTCAGGTAATCAACTACCTACATTCAGAAAAGTTAGGCACTAAACAAGTTAAACTTTTTAAGGCCTTAACGCATTCATCAGACAAGGTTATCTCTGAATGGTTTGATGTTAGCGAAAAAACTTTTCAAACCTATCGAAGTTCTAATGCGAAAATGAATATAAATTTTAAAGAGAAATTACTTTTACTTATCTCCTTATATAAACAAGGAGAACGGGTTTTTGGCTCGAAAAAAGAGTTTAATGATTGGTTAGAAAAACCAAATTTTCATTTTAACAATGAACGCCCTGTTGACTTTTTTAAAACAATTTCTGGAATTAGATATATTGAAGATAGATTAACAGGAATTGAATATGGTGATAATGTCTAAATATGGAAGTATATAGAATTTCACATAAAACTTATTCAAAAGCATTATCAAGCTCAGGAGCATCGAATCCTTGGAATTTAGATAGAGAATTTGTTATTTATACTGGCTCAACTAGATCATTATCAACTTTAGAGTTAGTAGTTCATCGTAATTCAATAATGAAACTTCCTGATTATGAAGTCATGATTATTTCAATTGCTGATGAAGAGGACTTATATGAGCAAGTTCCAATCAAAAAGTTGCCAAAAAATTGGCGTTCGTTTGAGTCTTACTATAAATTGCAGTTGATAGGTTCGGAATGGTATAGAGAACAGCGTTCACTATTACTGCGAGTGCCTTCAGCAGTTATTTCAAAGGAGTATAATTATATAGTAAATACCATTCACCCCTTATTTACGGAAAAAGTTTCATTAGTAAGAAATGAAGATTATTTTTTTGATGCACGATTGTTTGTGTAAAAATATTGTCTACACACTGTATAGTTCCAGTTTTTATATTGGTTTTAACGTTTTTTAGAAGTAAAGGGAAGCACTATCTAGTTATTGAATTTTTTAGAGTTTATCTTTACGTATTATGGCCTATTATTGCTTTTGTTACGAAAAAAAATTAAGACAAATCTACCAATAGGATGAGGTGTTTTAAGGCATATTTAGAAGCTAAATATTGAGCGGGTTTATCAATAAATTAAATCTAATCTTAGATAAGCTTTAGGAAATAGAATACGAGTAGCACCGACTAAAAGTCAAACATCTTATAAAGAGAATGAATTATCATTGGACTTTACAGAAAATAAAAAACTTTCCGAAGAGATAAAGAAAGAAAAAGAACAAGCCGAAAGCGAATGGACGAAATATCAAAATAAAACAAACACCATCATACTAACCGAAACCCATATTGTTCCCAAACTACTGATCCCAATTCGGCTTCAAGAGTATGGAGTAGGTATTTTTCAAGCAGCTTTAACAAAATCTGCATTAAAGAAAGCGTTAAAGAAACAGTATGTCACTGTCAATGGTGAAATTGCTACTTCGGCAACTTTTATAAATGGAGGAGAATGTATTCGTTTATCTATTTTAGAAGAAGTCAGCCCAAAGAAAAAACTCATCTTTCCACTTAAAGTTTTATTTGAAGATGAATATTTAGCTGTTATTCATAAACCTGCTGGGATTATGGTAAGCGGTAATAGTTTTAAAACCATTGCTAATGCCTTAGATCAAAACCTAAAAAGAAGTAATCTGCCAGATGCAACAGCTCCAAAACCTGTTCACCGATTAGATTTTGCCACAACTGGTATTTTATTGGTTGGGAAAACGAGTAGTAGTATTCGTGTTTTAAATAAAATGTTTGAAAATAAGGAAATCAAGAAAATCTACTACGCCATCACTATTGGTGAAATGAACTCGCAAGGAGAAATTATTTCAGATATAGATGGCAAGGATTCTAAATCTACTTATACACTATGTGAATCCGTTCTTTCAGAAAGATTCGGCAAACTCAACTTAGTACAATTAGAACCTGAAACTGGAAGAAGACATCAATTGCGTAAACATCTCTCAAATATTGGAAATCCGATATTAGGAGATAAAGAATACGGAATTGAAAATCTAATTTTAAACGGGAAAGGATTGTATTTACACGCCTATTCTTTAAGGTTTAATCATCCTTTTACACAGGACGAAGTTTACATAAAAGATGAACTTCCTAAAAGCTTTAAAAAGATATTTATTCAAATAGAATAATCTAAAACAGTGTGTAAAGTCTAGTTATTATAACTCCTTCAAACTTATTCAGAGTTATAGCCAATAATTCTTTTTCCTCTTTCACCTTCAAATTAAACGGTGGCGCAAACAAGTCTATACCGCTGTGTTTTTTTAATCTAATTCCTTGTCCTGAAATAATATCTTTATTGGGTGTGAAATCTCCTGTGGGTAGATGTTCCGTTAAAATGACATATTTATAATTGACTAACTTACCCAGTATATTTTGCACTTCAGCGTTCGATACATGTTGAAGTACTTGTCTCAATAAAGCCCAATCCCCAGAAGGCAAATCATCAACGGCAAGATTCAAACAATGAAATTCTAGGTTTTCTTTTTTAAACCTTTCTTTATTGTGTTCTATAAGTTCCGCTACTATATCTACAGCTATATACTTCTCAGTATATTTTACTAGTTTTTTTCCTACATTAAAATCTCCACAACCTAAATCGCATACTGTAAGCGAACTTTCAAAGGAAGTTAAAAAAGAAGTTACGACTTCTATATAAGGATTTACTATTTCGGGATGATGTGATCCTACCCCTGAATAAAAATCGGAGTTGTAATCACCCCAAAGCTTCATTTTATAAACCTGTTCCATGACATCCTTGGTTGGCCAAGGTTTCTTTATTCTTCGAGTTCCAATTTCGTTCTTCTTCATTGACAGTTTAATATATAAGTTGTAATTCCATAGAACGCAATATACCTATCTACTCTTTATAAGAAGAGAATCAAACCCACAGCAGTATTTCAAACATAAAAACATTTAAAAAATTAGACTGACCATAGCTCCAGAATCTTTATTACTCTGAATCTGAATTTTTCCACCGTGGAGCAACATAATCTGTTTACAAAGACTTAATCCAATCCCACTTCCGGTTTTTTTGGTGCTGAAAAAAGGTACAAAAATACTGTCTATTATTTCCTCTGCAATGCCCGTGCCATTGTCTTTTACTCTTAGTTGAGCTTTTCCGTTATGACCAATATTCGCAGAAACAATGACTTTTGGATTAGCAACTTGTTCGGTAGCATCAAGCGCATTCAGTATCAAATTAATAAGCACTTGTTCGATGAGGTAGGAATCAATTTCCAATAACAAGTTTGGATCCTTTAAATCAAAAATGAGTTCAACATTCTTGTTTTCCAATGAAGGTTTCATTAGCTCGCTGATGTTTTCAAAAAGATCAGACGCTTTAATTGTCGTCTTATTAACGTGGGTAACTTTATTTAGACTTCGGTAGGTTTTAGCAAACTTCATCAAGCCTTGGCTTCGCTTTTTTATGCTGTTTAAGCCGGCGTTCATATCTTCCAATTCCAACTTTTCAGTAGCGGGATTGTCCAATGATTTCTGAATATCGGTTTGAAGGGTTTCCGCCAAGGAAGTAATAGGGGCGATGCTGTTCATTATTTCGTGGGTCATTACACTCAACAACTTTTTCCAGGCTTCGCTTTCATTTCGGTTTAAGGTTTCTTCAATATTCTGAAGTACGATAAGCTTGAAGGAATGTTCCTCCATTTCAAAAACCGTATCGGAAATCAGTACTTTTAGTGTTTCCTGCCGCATTTCCAAAGTAACGGATGCGGTATTGGAATGATAGGTTTCAAACAATTCATCATAGATTTTCGGTCTTCTTTTTTCAACAAAACTTATATTTTTAAACGAAGGAAAATCAAGGGTTTTTAAAAGGGAATCGTTTGCCCAGAGTACATCGCCACTTTCCACATTATAAGCGATGATACCAATATTGACCATTTCAAGGATTTTTTGGAGGTACACAAATTGCGCCTGTCGTTCGCTGTCTATAGCTTTGATGGTTTTGTTCACCAAGTTGAAACCTTTGTGAAGTTCCCGAACGTCCTGTGGTCCTTTATTCTCGACAAACCATCTTGAAAAATCGCGATATTTTACAGATTCGAAGAAATCGTCCATTTCCACAAAACGTTTTAATACAAAGCGATATAGATTATAAATTGCAATCAGAGAAAAAATAGAACCACCTATAAGCGCATACGTATTGGGTAAGGCTATACCAAAAGCCAGCACTATCAAGGAAATAAGCAAGCCTAAAACCCGAAGTGTAAGAGAGAAGAAGTAACTTTTATAAGTCATATTTATTAAGTCGGCGGTAAAGGGCCGCACGTGTTATACCCAACTCTTTTGCCGATTTTGATATGTTGCCGTCATTTTTTTCAATCACGCTCAAAATGGTGTTCCGTTCAATAGCATCCAGATTGGTTTCCTTTTGGGTAATTGGCGCATGTGGTTGCTCAATGGCCGAAAAAGTCAAATCGGTTGCTTCAAGGTGCTGCTGTTCCGCCATAATAATCGCGCGTTCCAAAGCGTATTGCAACTCGCGTACGTTTCCGCTAAAGTGATGTTTCTTCAGCTTATTTATAAAATCTGAAGTTAATGTGAAAGCTCCTTTTCCATATTTTTCAGCATAAAAGTCCATAAAATAGTTTGCCAGAAGTGTAATATCAGATCCACGATCGCGTAATGGTGGAATGGTAATATCCACAGTGTTGATGCGGTAAATAAGGTCTTTTCTAAAACGTTCCTCATCCGCCAGCTCGCTTATTGGAACATTGGTAGCACAAATCAACCGGATATCAATAGGTATCGATTGGTTGGAACCTAATGGTGTAACCTGTCTATTTTGAAGAATCGTTAACAAACGTGCTTGTTGCCTTAAAGTAATATTTCCTATTTCATCCAAAAACAAGGTGCCGCCATTGGCAGTTTCAAAACGGCCTTTTCGGTCTTCGCGGGCATCAGTAAAAGCGCCTTTTTTATATCCGAAGAGTTCACTTTCAAAGAGTGTTTCAGTTAAAGCGCCTACATCCACTTTTACAAACGGCATATTTTTCCGAAGGGAATTATCGTGAATTGCTTTTGCAATCAAATCCTTTCCAGTTCCATTTTCGCCTAAAATAAGAATGTTGGCATCGGTGGGCGCAACTTTTTTAAGCTTTACAAACACATCTTGCATCGGTTCACTTTCACCTATAATCTTGGTCTCAGAATCCAGATTTAGTTTTAATGGCTGCTGCTTTTTCTTTTTTTCGAGCAGTTCCTTTACCGTTCCCAATATTTTTTCGTTCTGCCAAGGCTTTACTATAAAATCGGAAGCGCCTTCTTTTAGGGAACGTATTGCCAAATCAATATCGCCATAAGCGGTTATCAAAATAACATCCACATTTGGGTTTTGCTTTTTAATTTTATTCAGCCAAAAAATCCCTTCGTTTCCTGTATTTACGAGGCCGTTGAAATTCATATCAAGAATAACCACATCAAAGTTGTAGGCCTGCATTAAGCTTTGGATGGTATTGGGGTTTTTATTGACGATAACCTCCTTTACTTTAGATTTAAGTAAAAGCCGAAGTGCAACGAGCACATCCTCATCGTCGTCTATAACCAATATGTTGGCGTTGTGGAGAAGCATGGTTACAATATTACCAAATTCTGTGCTGTTAATTCTTAATTCCGAATCCTTAATTCAGAAATAAGAAAAGTGTATCGGCAGCGAACAGGAAGTGTATTAAAAGCGGACACATTTTTCGACGCGAAATATGTTAAGTAGTTGATAGTTAGTTTTTTAATGTTTTGGCATCATATTGACACGATAATTTATGAAAACAAAAGATACTTATGGATATCCCTTTAGAAAAAAAACGATTTACTACCAAAAGAATCCTACTTTTAGCCGGAATAGTTCTGTTAGTAGCTCTAATTATATTTGTTGTAATTTCTTCCTTTGGCGGTTCTAAACTGAATGTGGAAAAGGAACGCATCAGCATAAATACTGTTGAAAAAGGAGTGTTTCAGGAGAATATTCCCGTAAACGGGATCGTACTTCCCATTACAACTATTTATTTGGATGCGCTTGAAGGCGGGCGTGTAGAGGAAAAATTTGTGGAAGATGGCGCTGTTCTAAAAGCGGGAGATCCAATTTTAAGACTTTCGAATACCGATCTTGAATTGAGTTTGGTAAACCAAGAAACTCAAGTATATAATTTGTTGACGCAGATGCAGATTTCACAGAATGCTGCCCGTCAAAACACGATCAACAAACTCAATCAATACACCGATGTGGAAAGTGGTTTAATTGAAGCTAGGCGAGTTTATGAGCTTAACAAGCAACTATTTGATAAAGACGTTATTGCCCGTCAGGAGTTTGTTAAGGCCGAAAATGAGTACGATTATCAAAAGGAGCGGATGAAGCTTTCAAAACAAATCTTAAATCAGGATTCTATAGCCGTAAAACAGGAAAAAGGACAAGTGCAAAGCAGTTATGCCCGAACGCAAAACGCTTTGGAGCTAATGCGCAGAAAAGTGGCAGATCTTGTGGTGAAAGCACCAGTTGACGGGCAGCTAACATCACTGGATGCCGAAATTGGCCAATCAAAAAACAAAGGCGAGCGATTAGGACAAATTGATGTTCTCAGTGGGTTTAAGGTTCGTGCTGATATTGATGAACATTACATTTCCAGAATTTATAATGGGCAAACTGGAAGTTTCAGTTTTGATGCTAAGACTTATAAACTAACTATTAAAAAGGTTTATACACAAGTTACAAACGGAAGATTTCAAGTTGATATGCAATTTGAAGAAGAGGTACCAGAAGGAATCCGCCGTGGACAAACATTACAAATTCGTTTGGCGTTAAGCGATGAAAAACAGGCGATAATGATTCCAAAGGGAGGGTTTTTCCAACAAACAGGAGGTAATTGGATTTTTAAAGTAAGTGAAGATGGCAACGCCGCCTATAAAACCGAAATAATCTTGGGCAGCCAAAACACTGAGAACTATGAAGTTTTAGGAGGACTCGAACCGGGCGATAAAGTAATTACCAGCAGTTATGATAACTATGGAGATGTGGAGGAATTAGTTTTGAAGGATTAAAAGCTCCCCTCCTTTTTTCAAGGAGGGGACGCTGCACCGCAGGTGCAGCAGGGGTGGTTTTCTAAATACACCGGCCATTTATAAACTAGGCAAGAACCAAGCAGTATAAAATTGAGAAGCAATGTCCTTGTAGGTCTAAATGAAGAAGGATTATGAATATTTAAACGCTTTAGATTACATCGCGAAAATTCATTTACCAAAATAAATCTATAATTATAATAACAATAGATAATAGCAATAAACAATAAAAAATATAAAATGATAACAATCACCGATCTAGAAAAATATTACGCTACCGAAGAGGTGCGAACCATTGCCTTAAACAAATTATCTTTTAAGGTAAAGGAAGGCGAATTTGTGGCGGTTATGGGGCCTTCGGGGTGTGGGAAATCCACTTTGTTGAATATCCTTGGATTACTGGACGATCCAGATGGCGGCAGTTTTGTGTTCAACGGAATAGAAGTAGCTGGCTTTAACGAACGTAAACGTGCCGATCTGCGAAAGCATAACATTGGGTTTGTATTTCAAAGTTTTAATCTAATCGATGAACTGACCGTTTTCGAAAACGTAGAACTTCCCTTAATATATACAGGTGTAAAACCTGCGGAGCGTAAGGTTAGGGTAGATGCCGTCCTCGAAAAAATGCAAATTATGCACCGTAGAAAACACTTTCCACAACAATTATCTGGTGGACAACAGCAACGTGTGGCGGTAGCTCGAGCAGTCGTAAACAACCCAAAACTTATTCTTGCGGATGAGCCTACTGGAAACTTGGACAGCAGCAATGGAAACGAGGTTATGGATTTATTGACGGAACTAAATGAAGCGGGAACTACAATAATTATGGTTACACACAGCGAACACGATGCAAAATACAGTCACCGCATTATTAGAATGCTGGATGGGCAGAAGGTAACGGAGAATGTGTTGGCGGAGTTTAAAAGTGTCTAGTGGTCCGCAGATGGTAGTTTGTAGAAAATAGGTTTAACAATTAATGATCTCAAAATGATAAGGAATTATTTCAAAATAGCGTTTAGAAATCTTTTAAAGTATAAAGGCTATACTTTTATCAATGTCTTTGGTCTGGCAATCGGTATTACGTGCGCAAGCCTAATACTTCTGTGGATTGAAGATGAAGTGAATTTTGACCAATCTATTCCCGATAAAGAACTGGTTTTTGCTGTCCCAACCAATCAAGAATATGATGGAGATATTCGAACTTTTTTTCAAGCTACGCCAGGACCTTTGGCAGAAGTTTTAAAAACCGAAATACCCGAAATCAGAAAATCGGCCAGAAAGCGCGATTTAAATTTATTGCTTAGTGTGGGTGAAAATTCTGTGAGCAGTAGCGGTAGTTATGCAGATAAAGATCTCTTTGATATTTTTAGTCTTCAATTTATTTCTGGTACTAAAACAGAGGCTTTCAAAAATCAAAAATCGATTGTTATTACTGAAAAAACGGCTTCAATTTTATTTAATAATAGCAATGAGGCGATTGGTAAAAATATTCAACTTGATAAAAGTGAAAGTTATGTTGTAACTGGTGTTATAAAAGATTTTCCGAAAAATACCAGCTTTCAATTTTCTTGGCTCATACCATTTAAAAATTTTACGGATGGAAAAGAATGGACCAAAGGCTACGGCTCAAATTTCACAGACACTTTTGTAAAATTAAAAGCTGGTGCAGATGTTGAAAAAGTAAACGAAAAGGTAAAAGCAGTACTTCCAGCCAAAACTGGTGATAAGGATACAGAAGCCATTTTATTTTCTGCCAAGGATTGGCATCTAAGAAGCACTTTTGAAAATGGCGAAATAGTTGGTGGCCGTATAGATTATGTAAGGTTATTTAGCTTTATCGCCCTTATAATTTTACTGATTGCCTGTATTAATTTTATGAACCTTGCAACCGCACGAAGTGAAAAACGCGCTAGCGAAGTAGGTATGCGCAAAGCCTTAGGCTCAGGTAAAAAACAGCTTATTTTTCAATTTATGACTGAAGCTGTATTAACCGCTTTCTTTAGCGGAATTCTAAGTATTATCTTTCTAATTATATTAATTCCACAGTTTAATGCTTTAATAGGAAAGGACTTAAGTCTTGGGCTTACCAACCCTATTCATATACTTCCAATATTCGCAATAACGTTAATATGTGGTTTACTGTCAGGTGTTTATCCAGCTTTCTACCTTTCTTCATTCAAACCCATTGAAGTTTTAAAAGGATCTAGAAAACAAACCGGTAACGCTTCTTTTACTAGAAAAAGTTTAGTGGTTATGCAATTTTCAGTTTCAATAGTATTTATAATTTGTACCATACTCGTTTACCAACAAGTTCAACATGTAAAAAATAGAAGCTTAGGGTTGAACAAAGAAAATTTGATAGAAATACCGGCAGCAAATGGAACAATTATTCAGAATTTCAATGCTATAGAAAATGAATTAAAGTCGGAGGGATTGATTGAAAATGCTGGGCTTTATAATTCACATATTTTATCTGCTGGCAATAATACTTCGGGCGTGCAATGGCAAGGAAAACCTGAAGATCAAGATATTTTAATTTCCTATAGAACCACCACTCCCAATTTTTTCGAAACCACTGGAATGAAAATTAAAGAGGGAATTGGTTTTAGCAGTTCGCAGGCCGCCGATAGTACCAAAGTTTTAGTTTCGGAATCTTTTGCCAAACTAATGAATACCGATAATGTTATAGGCAAAAAGATTAGCTGGAATGAGTCAGTTTACACAATTAGCGGTGTTGTAAATAATTATTTATACGGCGATATGTATGGCAGTAGCGATCCTGTTATGTTTTTTCATCAAGCTGAAGGTGCAGATTATATGTACCTAAAACCAACGGCTGGCGGAAGCATAAGTGAAAAACTTACAGCAATTGAAGCCGTGTTTAAAAAGGAAAATGCAGGTTTTCCATTTACATACAGATTTGTAGATGAAGCATTTAATGAAAGCTTTAAAAACGAACAACTGGTTGAAGATTTATCCCAAATATTCGCCGTGTTGGCAATCATCATTTCTTGCTTAGGTCTATTCGGACTCTCAGCTTATATGGCAGAACAACGTCGAAAAGAAATTGGAGTAAGAAAAGTATTAGGCTCCAGTGTTTTGGGGATTATGAAACTGCTTTCAAAAGATTACATAAAGTTGGTGCTACTTGCCATAGTAATTTCAATTCCTATTGCTTGGTATGTTATGAACAGCTGGCTTCAGGGCTATGCATATAGAATTGAAATAAACTGGATGGTATTCGCAATTGCTGGAATATTAGCTATTTGCATTGCGGTGATTACAGTAAGTTTTCAAGCTGTTAAAGCGGCGGTGGCGAATCCTATTCAGAGTTTAAGAACGGAATGATAAAAAAGTAGGCAGTTGCAGTGGCAGTTGGCAGTACTTCGGCAGGCTCAGTAACCTCTGTGTCGTTGGACTTATTAAACAAATGGAAATTTTTAAATTATGATAAAAAATTATTTTAAAATAGCAATTAGAAACCTTTGGCGGCACCGTGGTTACTCCGTCTTGAATATCGGTGGTCTTGCCATTGGGATGACTGCTGGATTCCTGGTGCTTCTATATGTAGGTTTTGAAATGAGCTATGACAGCTTTCACAGTAAAGCCGATCGTCTTTATCGTTTATCAACAGATATTAAAACGCCTTCAGATAAATACGAAACTCCCGTTGTGGACTGGAATATTTTAAGTGAATTAGAATCAGAATTCCCTGAAATCGAAATGAGCACTTTGGTTATGGGAACGGATATCGATGTAAAGGTTGGCAACGAAAATTATACCGAAAATCGATCTCTTGCCGCGGGAGCCGCATTGTTTCAAATGTTTGATTTTAAACTCCTTGAAGGACATTCAAAAACGGCACTTTCTGCTCCATTAAGTATTGTTTTGGATAAAACTACAGCGGCTAAATATTTTGGCGATGGAAATGCAATGGGTAAAACCCTAAAAATTATGGACGGCAAATATTCGGTCACGGTTACTGGCGTAATGGATGATATGCCGAATAATTCTATGGTAAAGGGAAATATTATACTATCTATTTCTACTTACACGGAAGTGATTGATCCCACACTAAAGGATTCTTGGGCGAATTTTGAAAATTTAGGCTTCGTGCTATTGAATCCTGAAACCGATGCAAACGTGCTTGAAGCAAAATTTAAACCCTATGTTGAAAAAATACACGGGGAGCAAATGAAATCTTCAAATATGCAGCTTGCTTATTTTTTAGAACCCATTCAAGATATTTATTTGTATTCCGATCGTGGTTCTACTCCTCAAATTACCAATATTTATATTTTTAGTATCGTAGGCTTATTTATTCTGCTAATCGCGGCCATTAACTTTATAAACCTTACTACGGCGAGATCTGTGGAACGGGCAAAAGAGGTTGGAATTCGCAAAGTTATAGGAGCTCAAAAAGGGCAACTCGCTTTTCAGTTTCTTGGTGAATCTTTAATTATTTGTCTGTTTGCTTTCTTGATCGCTGTTGGTCTTTCGATGTTAGCCTTACCATATTTCAACGAGTTGGCAGGAAAAGTAGTTGCTACTAGTATTTTTGCAAAACCGCTTTATATATTAAGTCTTTTGGCCATTTCAGTTTTTATAGCAATTGTAGCAGGAGCCTATCCCGCGCTAGTTTTATCTTCCTTTAAAGCGGTGAAAGTTCTAAAAGGTAAATTCTCAAGAAGTTCAAAAGGGATTTTATTAAGAAAGGGCCTGGTCGTTTTGCAGTTTTCAATCTCTGTAATATTGATTATAGGAACGTTTGTTATTTATAGCCAGACCTATTTTATGCAGCACCAGGATTTAGGTTTTTCTAAGGAACAACTTCTTATTCTTCCTACCAACAATCAAAATGGCCAAGAAGAAATGCAAAAAGCCTTGGCATCCAATCCTGATATTTTATCGATGAGTACTTCATCTTCCGTTCCAGGAGGCGGAGGTGAATGGCAGACTGCACTTAGCGTTCTGGAAAATAATATGGGACAGGATCAGTCATTAACGCTTAATAGATTCAATATTGATGAAAATTACATTCCGCAATTTGATATTAAACTGTTGGCAGGAAGAAATTTTTCAAAACAATTTGCTAGTGACAGCACAGAGGCAATGATTCTGAATGAAAAGGCCATCAAGTTATTGGGCTTTGCAGATCCTGCAGATGCTATAGGAAAAAGCTTTGAGCAATGGGATAAGAAAGGGACTGTTATTGGAGTCATAAAAGATTTCCACATCCAATCACTACAAGAGGAAATTATGCCGCTAAGTATGGTTATGGGGAGTGGAGATAATAAATTGCTTAATCTAAAAGTGTCAACACAGAACCTCGGTAAAACTTTGGGCTTTATAAAAAAATACTGGCAAGAATATTTTCCAAACAAGTCCTTTGATTATTTCTTTATGGATGCGTTTTTTAATCAGCAATATAAAAGCGAAGAGCGTTTTGCAAGCCTGTTCTTAAACTTTGCATTGTTGGCCATTTTTATTTCCTGTCTGGGGCTTTTGGGACTTGCTTCGTATAGCACACTTCAACGCCGTCGGGAAATAGGAATACGGAAAATCCTTGGTTCATCCGCCTTTGGGATTGTCCATCTGCTTTCTGCGGATTTTCTAAAACTTGTGGCCATTGCTATTCTTATTGCCTCACCAATTGCTTGGTATGGGATGCATAGTTGGTTACAGGATTTTGCGTATCGTATTGATATTCCCTGGTGGATCTTTTTAGTAGCTGGAATTTTGGCAATAGGAATTGCCTTGGTTACCATAAGTTTTCAGGCTATTAAAGCAGCGATTGCGAATCCTGTAAAAAGTTTAAGAACGGAATGAAATTAACCAAACCTGACAGGTTTTAAAAACCTGTCAGGTTTAAAAAAAAATTCAAAGATGATTAGGAATTATTTTAAAATAGCCTGGCGGAATATACGCGCCAATATACTCTTCACCGTGCTCAATATTGCTGGTTTGGCAATTGGGTTGTGCGTATGTATTATCCTGTTTTCTTTTGTAAATACGGAACTCAGTTTCGATAAAATGTATTCCAATGCAGAAGATATCTATCGGGTTAATATGGAGACTTCGGAAGAATATGATTTTGAAACCTGGGCTGAATTGCCAAACGCTGTGGGTCCGGCAATGGCACAGGATATTCCGCAGGTAAAAAGAATGACTCGCCTGATTAAAGACGATTTTGGAACAACTGCTTCCCTGAAGATCGGAGATAAGAATTTCACCGAAAATAGACTTTATCTCGCGGATTCCACAATCTTTAAGATGTTCGATTTTAAGTTTTTGGAAGGAAATAGTGAGAATGCCTTTTCAAAACCTAAATCCATTGTGCTTTCTCAATCTGCAAAAGAACGCTTGTTTGCTGGCCGAGAAGCGATGGGGCAGCTCATTACCGTAAACAATAGAGATACGTTGCAGGTTTCCGGTATTTATGCCGATTTGCCCGAAAACAGCGTGATGGATGCAACTATGGTCTATAACATTTTGGATTCGTGGATGGGTACAAATGTATATTGGGGCAACGCCAGTTATGAAACCTATGTGCAACTTCAGCCCAATACAAACGTTGCAGAAATACAAGAACAAGCAACCGGATTAATAGATAAATATGTTGAAAAGGACAATCAATATTTTACAAGATTCCTTTTTCAGCCCTTAACGAAAATACATCTTTATTCAGCCGATATTAGGGATGGCTACTCCTCTAAACTCGGTAATATAACTACTATAAAAAGTCTTTTGTTTTTATCCTTATTGGTGTTGTTTATTGCGTGTATCAATTATATGAACCTCGCCACGGCCAATTCCCAGAAACGTGCAAAAGGTATTGGTATGAACAAAGTCTTGGGCGCGAACAGGCGGCAAATGCTTTCCCTTTTTTATGTGGAAACGGGGATTATGGTGTTTTTATCCATTGTAATCGGCTATGCTGTTTCGTTTTTGGCATTGCCGTTATTTAAGAGTATTACGGGGAATGAAATCAGTTATCAAGATTTATTGGCTACTCCAATCTTAATAGGATTATCGATTATTTGGATTTTGGTCACTCTTATTGCCGGCAGTTATCCTGCAATTTCTATGTCGGGAATTTCACCCCTTGTTTTGGTGAATAAATCCAAGAAAAAAGGTTCGGCTTCTGAATTTGTTCGTAAAGGTTTGGTTGTCTTTCAGTTTGCGGCCTCCATTGTTTTGATAATTGCTGTTACCATAATCCTTCAGCAGATGTCGTTTATCAAAAATAAAAATTTGGGTTACGATCCGAGTGGAATAGTAGCGGTTTCGATAAAATCTGCTGAAAACAATCAGCAAGTACAAAGTTTAATTCAAGGATTGGAAAGACAGTCCAACATTGAAAGTGTTTCGGCAGTGCAGACAATTCCAGGTTCCAATGAAAGTGGCCGCTCCGTAAGCAAGTTGGCAACCGATAACATTGGAATGCCAATTGCCAGCTGCCGAACCAATGGCGATATTGTTAAAACACTTAAGCTAAAATTACTGGCGGGCACTGAACTTCCTCAAAATATTGTTGCAGGAGACTCTTTAATTTACACCTTGATAAATGAGAAAATCCTAAACTTTCTGGATTATAAAACTCCCGAAGATGCAATCGGAAAAACCATCAATACGGAACTTGGATCGAGAGCGATAATTACCGGTATTGTTGAGAATTTTAATTTCAATTCGCTTAAGGAAGACATTGGCGGCTATATGTATTATAAATCGCATAAAGCACCCGAAGGCATTCGCACTGTTTTGGTACGTTATAACACTCAGGATCTTTCAAAGTTTATAGATCTGGTGCAGCAAACTTTTACTGCATCGCTCCCAAATACAGCATTTGATTATCAGTTTCTCGATAGGCACGTTGCACAGCTATATGCTTCCGAAGAAAAAACAGCGAGTACGGCAACCATCTTTTCAGCTTTGGCAATTTTTATCGCCTGTCTCGGTCTTTTTGGCTTGGCAGCTTTTACAGCAGAACAACGCACCAAAGAAATTGGCGTACGGAAGGTTTTGGGTGCGACTGTTACAGGAATAACCAGACTGTTATCTAAGGACTTTTTAAAGTTGGTGCTGGTCGCTTTTGTAATTGCAGTGCCAGTGGCTTATTGGTTAATGCACAAATGGTTATTGAATTTTGCGTATAGAACAGAAATTAATTGGTGGGTATTTGTGTTTGCGGGATTGGCAGCTATCCTTATTGCATTGCTTACAGTGAGTTTTCAAGCGATAAAAGCGGCAATTGCGAATCCGGTAAAAAGTTTGCGGACGGAATAAGCCCTCCCGAAATAAATTCGGGACAGGCTCTAACCCCCAAAGGGGGAATGAGTGGGCGATTTTTAAATAGACAATAAATAAGAACAATAAATAATTCAAAGATGATTAGGAACTATTTCAAAATCGCTTGGCGCAGTCTTTTCGCCGATAAAAAATACGCTTTTATGAATATTGCAGGGCTTGCCGTGGGTATGGCCGCAGCGGTTTTAATAGCGTTATGGATAGTGGACGAACTTAGTTTTGATAGATCATATTCCACTACAGATAGACTCTATCAAGTATATAGTAAGGACAGCTTTGATGGAAAATCCAATATTTGGGGCAGAACTCCAGGCCCATTGGTTTCCGCCTTAAAATCTGATTTCCCCGAAGTGGAAGATGCCGTAAGGTTTGCAGAAGATACTGAACTTCTGTCAGTTGGCGATAAACGCCTAAATACCAAAGGAGCTATTACTGATTCCGGATTTTTGAAAGTTTTTGGTGTTGCAAGTATTTCAGGTAATGCTGCAACTGCACTCACAAATCCGAGTGGTATTGTTATTACCCAAAGTCTTTCCAAAAAGATATTCGGTAATACCGATGCACTCGGAAAAACAATTCGCATAAATAATAAATTTGATAGAGAGATAACGGCTATAATCCCAGACTTTCCTTCGAATAGTAGATTTCACAAAACTGAATTCTTACTACCTTTTGAATATTGGTTGCAAGCTTGGGGAAGCGGAATGACAGAATCGTGGACAGCGAACAACTTTATAACTTATGTGCTTTTAAAACCGAATATGGATTTGGAAATGCTAAACAATAAAATACAAAACACCATTAGAAGCCATACCTCTAGTTCTTCAGATCCTGTCCAAACCCAGATTATGCTGCATCCCGCTTCAAAATGGCGGTTATATTCTAAAAGTGAAAATGGACAATTAATCGGGGGCGAGATTACCAATGTTTGGAGAATGGGCAGGATTGCAATTTTTATATTGCTTATTGCCTGTATCAACTTTATGAATTTAAGTACGGCGAGAAGTGGCAAAAGAGCTAAGGAAGTCGGAATACGAAAGGTAGTAGGTGGGTCGCGTAAATCCCTGGTTTTTCAATTTCTTGGGGAATCTGTATTGTTATCCTTTATTTCTGGAGCAATAGCTTTTGCATTAGCCTTTATTTTTCTTCCGTCATTTAATTTGTTGGTAGGTAAATCCTTATACTTCAGTTATGATAATCCTTCTTTCTGGCTTATCGCATTTTCTTTTATCCTTTTAACAGGACTTTTGGCAGGCAGTTATCCAGCCTTTTTTCTTTCGTCTTTTAAGCCAATAAAGGTTTTAAAAAGCGGTTTCAAACTTTCAAAAAATGCTTTTAATCCTAGAAAACTATTGGTTGTTTCACAGTTCGCCATTGCTATTTTATTGATAATATGTACCGTTATCATAAAGCAACAAACTCTATTTGCCAAAGAACGAGATTTGGGCTTTGATGAAAATAATTTGCTCTATGTTACATTGAATGATGAGTTAAAGGGAAATTATGAAATTATTAAAAAAGAATTGATTGCGAAAAATTTAGCAACCTCAGTTACAAAAACATTAAGTCCTATTTCCAAAATACAAAGTGATCGTTGGGGTTTTTCGTGGGAAGGAAGTTCAGAGAGCGATAAAAAGCAAGATTTCATTTATTTAAGTTCGGATGCAGATTTTATTAAAACCTCTGGTGTAAAATTAGTTGACGGAAGGGATATTGATATTTATAACTACAAATCAGATTCTACAGCTTTATTATTGAATGAAAAAGCAGTAAAAGTTATGGGATTGAAAAACCCTATTGGAGCAATCATTCGAGATGATGATAAGCAAATGCACGTGGTGGGCGTTGTAAAGGATTTTATTATGGGATCGCCATACGAACCTGTTCAACCATTAATGATTGAAGGACCTTCGGCTTGGTTTGGATATGTGAATATGAGATTAAATCCGTTAAATGCTACAGCTGACAACTTGAAGCAGATTGAAGCTATATTTAAAGAACACAATCCGCTTTTCCCATTTGAATATTCATTTACGGATCAACAATATGAATTAAAATTTAAGGGAGAACAAACTATGGGTGCATTGGCGAGTATTTTTTCAGGTCTTACCATTTTTATAGCTTGTTTGGGTCTCTTTGCGCTAGCGGCTTATACTACGGAAACCCGACGAAAGGAAATTGGAATCCGCAAAGTTCTGGGCGCCCCGGTTTTATTGATTGCCACACTACTCTCCAAAGACTTTTTAAAACTGGTAGGCATTGCCTTTGTGATTGCCGCTCCAATTGCTTATTTCGTAATGAATAATTGGCTTGAAAATTATCAATATCGTATTTCAATAGAGTGGTGGGTGTTTGCAGTTGTAGGGCTATCCGCAATTTTAATAGCGTTGATAACCGTGAGTTTTCAAGCGATAAAAGCGGCGATTGCGAACCCAGTAAAAAGCTTGAGAACGGAATAATCCCCCTAACCCCCAAAGGGGGAATTCTTACTCGTAGGGTAATATGAATAAAAAATTATAATAAATTATGATACAGAACTATATAAAAATCGCATTTAGAAACCTTTGGAAGGATAGAACTTTCACTGTTCTGAATATTATTGGTCTAACCGCCGCCTTTGGAGTTGCATTTCTGTTGAGTATGTATGCTTTGTTCGAGCTTTCGTACGATAAATTCCACGAGAATATCGGTTCTATTTATAAAGTCTATACCGATGAACAAACCAGTAAGGGCGCAGAATCTGATGATACAAATCCGATTCCATTTGCTGAAGCTTTAAAGGAAGAAGTGCCGGGTGTGGAAATGATAACGAGATATGTAACAGGAGGCCCGCTTCTTTCCTACAATGGGAATACTATCGGGGTTGGCTCCGCTTGGGCTGATCCAGCATTTTTTGAAATATTTTCATTTCCTATCTCAGAAGGTGACAAGGTCAATCCATTTTCAAATAAATCTTCCATCGTCCTGTCCAGTAAAACTGCTTCTTCCATTTTTGGTAAAGAACCTGCCATTGGCAAAACCATAAGTATTCAAAGCAATGGTGAGGAGGTTCCTGTTACCGTTACCGCAATCTTAGAGGATATCCCAGCAGCTAGCAGTATGAATTTTGGTGCCATCTTAAACTTTAAAAACCTACCCGATAGTTATTATGCCGATAATCTGGATAATTGGGATGCTCATAACCATGCCGTCTATATGAAATTGGCAAAAGACGTAAGTATTTCCCAATTCGAAAAGGGTACCAAAGATTTTTCCTCCCTACATTATGCAGAGAATATTGCCAATGCAAAACGCGATGGAGCCCAACCTAATGCTGAAGGAAATTTCAGACAAATAAAACTGCTTCCCTTTGCCGATCAAAGCTTTGTAAGCATCAAAGACGGACTAATCTCGGTAAGCAAAACACTTCAGTATATTGTTCTCGGCATTTCTTTTCTAATCCTCTTTATCGCCAGCGTCAATTTTATTAATATGAGCCTTGCCAAAAGTTCGCAACGCTTACGCGAAATTGGAATGCGCAAAACTTTGGGAGCAGGAAAAGCACAATTATTCTTTCAGTTTTGGGGCGAAAGCATCTTGGTGTTTGTTATATCTGTAGTTCTTGGAGGGATGTTGGGTTTCGCATTGTTAAAACCTTTTCAAGCGCTTTTCGATACGAGGGCTTCATTTATTTCTATTTCAAATCCGATGATGATTTTTGGAGCTATCCTTGGGGTATTACTAATTACATTGATAGCAGGTGGCTATCCGGCTCTAATAATGAGTAGAATGGGCACCTTACAAGCATTAAAAGGCAAGTTGGGTGTAAGTGGAAAAAATCAACTCAGAAATGTGTTGATGGTCGTCCAGTTCAGTATTGCCATTATTTTAATTAGTGGTACCCTCGTGCTTTGGCAACAATTGGATTTTCTTCGGAACAAAGACCTGGGTTTTAATAAAGAACAAGTGATTTCCTTTCCGTTAAATACAAAACAGGACCAGAGCAATGTCCTTCAGCTTTTACGAAATGAGTTTGCCAAAAACCCGAATATTATAAGCGTTACAGCTGCCGATAATAATTTAGGCCTTGGCCGCGATGGAACCCAAATGAGAAGCGTTTTAGGTTTTGACTATAAAAATAGGGAAGTCTCTACGAGTATGATTTCTGTAGATTTCGATTATCCTAAAACCTTGGATATTGAATTGCTGCTTGGTCGGACTTTCAATAGAAATTATCCCAGCGACAGTCTTTCAGTTGTAATCAATGAAGCCATGGTCAAGGAATTGGGAGAGGAAGATCCATTGAATGCTCATTTCATCTTAGGCGATTCCATTAAATACACTGTAATTGGGGTGGTAAAGAACTTTAATTTCGAGAAATTAAACAAAGGTGTGCAACCGCTTACTTTCTTTATGGATGGGGAATCTCCAATGGGTTATGCCTACGTAAAAGTTGCGCCCGCTAATCTTTCGCAAACCTACGAAACCGTTAAGCAGAGCTGGAATAAAATTGAACCGAACACCCAGTTTTTAGGTTCGTTTTTAGATGAAAATATCGATAGAACCTTAAAGAAGGAGCGCACGATGACCACAATGATTTCCAGCGGTTCCATTTTGGCAATTATTTTAAGTTGTATCGGTCTTTTTGCCATTTCATTATTGGTTGTTTCCCAACGACAAAAAGAGATTGGCATTCGGAAAGTGGTTGGCGCCAGCGTATCAACCATCACCGTTTTATTGACCAAGGATTTCTTGAAATTGGTAGGAATTGCTTTTGTTATCGCAACTCCGATTGCTTGGTATGCAACATCGCAATGGCTTCAAAATTATGTGTATCGAATTGATCTGAATTTCTGGATTTTCTTGGCAGCTGGATTGATCGCATTGATAATCGCGGTGGTGACAATAAGTTTTCGGACGATACAGGCAGCGTTGAGAAATCCGGTGGAGAGTTTGAAAACGGAGTAGACACCTAGCCCCTTCCTCCAGCAGACAAGCCCAAAGGAGGAATGCTCACTCGGATGTAAAGAAGTGTTCAGTTTTCAGTTGGCAGTAGCAGTAGCCAGTTGCAGTCGAGATATTGGGATCAGTTGCGGTGGGCAGTAAAAAAAATATAAAACAATAACCAAAACATAAAGAACAACTAAAACAAAACTTATGGTACGAATAATCGTCTTTTTAACAACCCTCACATTTTTATGTATTGAAACCGTTTTCGGGCAAAATATTCGACCGGTCGAACATTTTGATAAGGTCATTATAAGCCCTCATATACAGGTGACTCTGGTCCAAGGGTCTAAAGAAACCGTAACGATTGAAGATAACAAAGTAAGTAATGATAAACTCAATATTGAGGTAAACGGCAAAACCCTTCGTATCTATCTGAAGGACGCTAAAGAAGTTACAAAAGATACAACGCTTACTGAAAATGGGATGAAAATGAAACGTTCTATTTATAAGGGAACCATTGTAACTGCTACGATGACTTATAAAACATTGAACGATATTTCGGTTCGAGGAGAAGAAACCTTGGTTTGCAATAGTCTTTTAAAAGGAAACAATTTCAACCTTAAAATATATGGGGAATCACATATTTATCTAAATGAAGTGAATCTCAAGAAGCTACAGGCAACTATCTACGGAGAAAGTGTTTTGGAAATTAAATCCGGAACTATTCAAAATCAAAAATTTACCGCTTACGATGAAAGTAAAGTCGAGGCCTTAGCCATTGACAGCGAAGAAACCAAAATCACAGCCTATGGGGAAGCGGAATTTAAAATTAATGCTTCAAAAAAAATAAGGATAACCTCCTATGGCGAAGCTTCTCTTCAATATTCAGGAGATGCAGAAATAAATAAAGGTTTGAATGTAGGTGGATTGAAGATTAGAAAAATCCCCCTAACCCCAAAAGGGGGAAAATGAGGCCGGAACTTTAAAAATGATTCAAAAAATCAGAAGGATTTAAAATGGAGATACTGCGAAAAGGATTTAAAACGAGAAGATCATTATCACCTGTGATGAGGCAAGATGCTTTTGCGGCTACTGCAAGTTCGAGGAATTTATCGTCCTTGGAATCGTGGCAGGCGGTGATTGATTCAGTGATGTCTACAAATATAATTCTTTCAATAATTTCGGAATACGCTTCACCACGTAAACCCGGCTTAAGATATTTATCAAATTTAGAGCGAAATAAAACATCTTTAAATTCTGAAATAGTTTCTAAACTGGCGAAAAAATCACCAATATTAGTGACTCTTATAAATGCTTTTCTGGGAACGGAATCTTTAAATAAGAAACTGCTAATTAAGGTGTTTGTATCGAAAACAAAGCGCTCATTCATCTTCCTTCAGGATTTCCTGAAGAATTTCTTCGGTAAGGCCATTGGCTTGAGCTTCATCACTCATTTGATCCATCAACATATCGAGCTTTTCAAACTTGATTCGCTTTATCAATCTTTCAATTTTCTCCTCAAGAACTTTCTCAACGCGCAATCGGACTTTTGGAGAAGTCTTTTCCCATTCTCTAGCAGTTTTTTCACCGACGTTTATTGTAATACTTTCCATAACCCAAATAATTTAATACTACTAAAATACGAAATATTATTTCCTAAACGTAAAAACCTGGTCAGTAGGATATAATTTTTCACTTAATAATAAAAAATACAAATAAGTAATAAAAATAAAGATATGCTACTAGAACTAAACAACATCTTTAAATGGGTTACCCAAGGCGGAAATCGGATTTTTCTTTTGAAAGACATAAATCTAAAAGTAGAAGAAGGCGAATTTATTTCCATAATGGGGCCTTCAGGTTCGGGGAAATCTACTTTGCTGAATGTAATCGGGATGCTCGATAACTTTCAGGAAGGCGAATACAATTTTCTGGGGGAATCTGTTCACGCTATGAAAGAGAAAAATCGCTCCAAATTGTATAAGGTATATATCGGATTTGTATTTCAGGCCTATCACTTGATTGACGAGCTTACGGTTTATGAAAACATAGAAACTCCTTTGCTTTACAAAAATGTAAAATCGGCTGAAAGAAAAGCCTTGGTGGCAGATATGTTGGACCGGTTTAATATTGTTGGCAAGAAAGATCTTTTTCCAAGTCAGCTAAGCGGTGGACAACAGCAATTGGTGGGCGTTGCGCGTGCCTTGATCGCAAAACCAAAATTGCTTCTGGCCGATGAACCTACTGGGAACCTCAACTCAAAACAAAGCGAGGAGATTATGGAACTTTTTAAAGAACTCAATCAGGAAGGGGTTACGATAATTCAAGCTACACATTCAGAATCCAATGCAGCGTATGGTTCAAGAGTTTTACATCTTTTGGATGGGGGTCGAAATCATATATAATTTCGAAATCGAAATCGAAACTAAAACCGAAAAAGGTGGATATGGTCTAAGCGCAGTCGAAAGGTCATTTAGTATTGTCATCTTGAATGCAGTCGAAGTATTTAAATATACTTTGCTAAGGTTTGACAACACAACTTTAACACGAATCTGCTTAATAGGTGGTTTGAAAGATACTCATCCATTTTAATCTTTTAAAATTATGAAATATATAAAATATTACTATTTGGCCCAAACGATTTAGGAAAAAATAGACCACCCATTTGTTAGTCCATTATTTCGCAGTAAACCTCATTAAGTAATTGAACGGCCTCTTCCATCTCTTGCTGGTCCAGGTGCGCAAAGCCAAGTCTTAAAGCGGATACCTTTTTATTTTGATAGAGACATATACTAGGAATAAAAAGCCCTTTCTCCTTTGCTTTTTTTTGAAGATCGGTCAATGAGAAAAAGTCTTTAAACTGGATCCAAAACGCCAATCCCGAGAGTGGGATTGTATAGGTAATTTTGTTTTTAAAGTGGATGTTAAGCAATCGCGCAAACATTTCTTTCCGCTCTGCAATTACCTTTTTAGATTTTCTTTGATATCTATGAATGTCTCCTTGGTAGATCAGTTCGCCTAGCGCCTTTTCCATCATTAAATCTGGTTTGCCAAAGATATTCAGGTATTTCGCACCTTCTTGCAGCAAATCTTTCGGCGCAATCAAAAAGTTCATCTGAAAATCGGTATTTAAAAACCTTCCGAAAGCACCGACATATATTACGCGATTTCCACCGTTTTTTCTGAATAGCGACTCCTTTTTGTTTTTCACCGTTGAAAATTCAAAATCCGTGTCGTCCTCAATAACAATAAAATCATACTGTTCTGCCAAACTGAGCAATTGTGTTTTTCGAGTTTCGGAAAGACTAGCGGTGGTGGGGTATTGGCAATTGGTGTTTATATATAACAATCGTATTTCGCCCGGTTTAAAATGATTCTTAATATAATCGATATCCATCCCTTTCTCATCAACTGGAATCGTTTTCATTTTGGCTCCCGCTTGATTAAAAATCATATTGGGTAGAAAATAGCTCAGCTCTTCCACCAAAACAATGTCGCCTGTGTTTATCAATAAGCGCGAGAGAATAGAAAGCACTTTCTCTAATCCTGCTATTGACAAGAGAAAATTTCTGGAAAGGTGAAAACCTCTGGTTAAATTTAAATAATAGCTCAATTGGTCGCTAAAAAACAAGCTCCCTTCAATAGTATTTGGGAGTGCTTCAGATTGTTTTTTTCTCCGCAGTACCGAGGTGTAAAAACGAACTAGTTCGGCTGCTTTTATAATTCGATAATCCGGTGTGCCATCAGTGAAATATAATTCCTCTAGGTTTTCTTCTAAAGGTGAATCCAAAATAAATTCTTTCCTAAAGTGAAATTTGGCAATTTCTGGAGGAGGCTGAAAAGCTTTGTTTTTTTGCACTTGTTCCGGAGAGAGCTCGGGATTTTTTACAAAGACACCAATGTTGGGAAGGGTTTTTACCCATCCTTGTTCCTGTAATTCCTCTAAAGCGGCAACAATTGTTTTTCGATGAACTTGAAGCTCCTTGGCGATTTTCCTACTGCCGGGAAGTTGGTCGCCGTCTTCTAAAAGATTGCTTTTTACAGCGTTAATAAACTGATATACAATTTGTAGGTAGATTGCATCTTTCTTACGACGATCAATTTTTATAAAGGAATGAAAAGGAATTTTAACCGGACTACCCATTATTTACATTTCGGACTACCAAAACTACTGTTTTTATCCAAATATTTGCACCGAATTTTAAAAGCGTACCGTTTAAAAAATAATATTTATGAAAAAAGCACTTGTCTTTTTAGGACTATTAACTGCTATCCCCAATTTTGCACAACAAAAAGAGATACTTCCTGATTCGTTAATTAATAAAAACCAATTAGAAGAAGTAATTATTCAAGGAAACCGACTGCAAATTCCTTTTAATGAGTCTTCTCGCGATATTCAGGTTATTACACAAGCGCAAATTGAGGCGCTCCCAGCAAAATCGATCAATGAGGTTTTGTCCTATATCGGTGGTGTGGATGTTCGGCAGCGAGGTCCGTTTGGTACCCAAACCGATATTTCCATTGACGGTGGAACTTCCGAACAAACTTTGGTTTTAATTAATGGCGTAAAGATGCTCGATGCTCAAACTGCCCATAATATGATGAATATTCCTGTTCCCTTGACGGCCATAGATCATATAGAAGTGTTAAGAGGTGCCGCGGCAAGGGTTTATGGAATCAACGCCCTTACAGGCGCGATTAATATTGTTACGAAAAAAGGAAATCATTCTTCCGTATCCGCAGATATCCAGGCGGGAAGTTCTTTTAAAGCTAAGGAAGAAGGTGACGGTTCTGGAATTTATGGAGGAGGCTCGGCCGAGGTTACGGGAATTTTCGGTTCCGAAAACCAAAGTCAACTTTTTTCAATTGCACAAAGTAATTACAACGGACAGCGTTATAATTCGGCATCAAAAAATACGCGTCTTTTTTATAACGGAAATTACGATTTCAATAACAACAACAGCATTCAGGCAATGGCTGGATATGCCCGAAGTCAATTTGGGGCAAACGGTTTTTACGCCGCTCCTGGCGACATCAATTCCGAAGAAATTGTAGAATCTTCTGTATTCAGTCTTTCCTCAAAACATAAGTGGGGGAATTTTACAATTTCGCCAAGAATCAGTGATCGTTATGGAGAAGATGATTATCGCTATTACAAAGATGATTTGAGTAAAGGGCGATCAATACATTACACCAACGCGCTGATGCTTGAATTGAATAGCAGCCTAAAAACGGGGATAGGAACCTTTGGTTTTGGCTGGGAATCGCGATTGGAAAAAATTAATAGTTCGAATATTGGAGAGCATAAACGCGATAACCACGGAGCCTATGCAGAACTAAGGAGCAATATAGGAGAAAAATTACAAGGAACCGTCGGTCTTTATGCCAACTACAATACGGATTTTGGCTGGCAAATGTATCCAGGAATAGATTTGGCCTACCGCATCAATGCCCATTGGAAAGTTTCAACTAGCATTGGTTCAGGGCAGCGAATTCCTTCTTTTTCAGATTTATACCTCGATCAACGCCCAGGAAATGTTGGGAATGAATCCCTTCAACCTGAAAATGCCTGGAGCTACGAAGGCAATCTTCAGTACAAGAAAGGAAATCTGCAGTTTAAAACGGGCTATTTTTATCGTACTATTTCAGACTTTATAGATTGGGTGAGAGATGATTCTTCCGAGCCTTATTCCCCAGCTAATTTAGGAAAAAACAATACGCAGGGCATTTATGGAAGATTGCAACAGAATTTTGATTTAGGCGGCCACCAATCCATTGGTTATAATTTGAGTTATAATTATTTGCAGCCTTCCCTTGAATCTTCATCGGGAACCCAGTCTAAATATGTATTAGAATCCTTAAAACATCAGTTTGTGGCGGGAGTCCATTACCGAATCAAGGATTTTTCTTTTCAAATAAAAAACAGATGGTTAAAACGTGAACTTGCCAGTGCGTATGACGTTGCCGATATCCGTGTAAATTACGAGTGGCAGAATTTCCTTTTGTACACAGAGGTCACCAACCTGTTTGATGCTACTTACACAGAAGCAGGCGCCGTACCAATGCCAACACGTTGGTTTGGGTTGGGAATGAAATATCAATGGAATCAGCATTAAAAGGTAGCCTTAGATAAGTCTTAAAGTCAAAATTCAACCGCTACGAGCAAAGTCGGCCTAAACTGTCTTTATTTCAAGTTTGTGCAAACTTGCTGTAAAATGTTGCTTATTTTTGAAGAAAATTTTAAAAATGAACAAAGCTATCTACATTGCCACTGCTGAACCCAATAGTGGCAAGTCTATTGTCTCACTAGGATTGATGCAATCTTTATTAGGGAAGGCAGCCAAAGTAGGGTATTTCAGGCCTATTATAGACGACTTTAAATTAGGAGAAATAGATAACCACATCAACACAGTTTCAACTTATTTTAATTTAGATATAAAATTTGAAGATGCTTATGCTTTTAGAAGAAGTGAAGTGATTCGGAAGAAAAACGAAAATAAGGAAGATGAGATCATCGGCAAGATTATTGAAAAGTACAAAGCTCTTGAAGATCGGTTTGATTTTATTTTAGTAGAAGGTACTAGTTTTACTGGGGAAAGTTCCATTATGGAATTCGATATTAATGTATTGATCGCCAAAAACCTTGGGGTGCCAGCCATTATTTTGGCTAGCGGTATTGGTAAAACATTAGATGAATTTGTTGGGAACTTACAAATGGCTTTCGATTCTTTTAAAGATAAAGGTGTTGAAGTCTTGGCAGTTATTGCTAATAAAGTAGAAGTGAGGAATCAGGAATTAGTGGTTTCTGAATTGAAAAAATATTTACCTTCTGAAGTGATTGTAAATGCAATTCCGCTAAACCCTCTTTTATCACATCCTTCCATTAAGGAAATTGTCAACACTTTAAACGCAAAGATTCTTTTTGGGGAAGCCTATGTTAATAATCAGGCGGGTAATTTTAGTGTGGGGGCAATGCAACTCCACAACTATCTTCTTCATCTAAAAGAGAATGCTTTGGTTATAACGCCTGGAGACAGAGCGGACATTATTCTAGGGGCTTTACAAGCAAATATTTCTGACAACTACCCTTCCATATCCGGGATCGTGCTAACAGGTGGTTTAGTTCCCGAAGATTCAATTATTAAACTTATTAAGGGACTTTCAGATATTGTTCCTATCATTTCAGCACAAGGCGGAACATTTTCTGTTACCAATAGTCTTGGAAATATAAAATCACAAATTTATGCTCAGAACACTGAAAAGATAACAATTTCCATAAACGACTTTGATAAGTACGTAGATGTGGATGCCCTTATAGAACGTCTCAGTACGTTTAAAACAAGTGGAATTACGCCAAGAATGTTTCAATATAACCTTCTTAAAAAGGCAAAGTCCAACAAAAAGCATATCGTATTACCCGAAGGTCTTGACGAACGAATTTTAAGAGCTACCAAACAACTAATTGATTTGGATGCGGTGCATATCACATTACTGGGAGATAGAAAACTAATAGAAGAAAGAATAACTATTCTCGATATTGCATTGGATTTGAGTAAAATCAACATCATAAACCCGAGAGAATCTGTGAAATTTGAATCTTATGCAGAAAGCCTTTTTGAACTCCGGAAACATAAGAATGTAAATCTTGCAATGGCTAAAGATTTAATGGAAGACGTATCCTATTTTGGTACTATGATGGTTTATAAAGGCGATGCCGATGGAATGGTTTCTGGCGCGGCACATACTACGCAACACACCATTGTTCCGGCACTTCAATTTATAAAAACTAAACCTGAAGCTTCCATTGTTTCTTCCGTATTCTTTATGCTTTTGGAAGATCGCGTTTCTGTTTATGGGGATTGTGCAATAAATCCGAATCCAACAGCTGAGCAATTGGCCGAAATTGCCATTTCTTCTGCAGCAACCAGTTTAGCTTTTGGGATTGAACCTAAAATTGCGATGTTGTCCTACTCATCAGGAGCATCTGGCGTTGGAGAAGATGTAGAAAGAGTGCGAACAGCAACAGCCATTGTCAGAAAAAAGAGGCCCGATCTAAAGGTGGAAGGCCCAATTCAATATGATGCCGCAGTTGACATTGCGGTTGGTAAATCTAAAATGCCAGACTCTGAAGTTGCAGGTCAAGCAAACGTATTTATTTTTCCTGACCTGAATACTGGAAACAACACCTATAAAGCAGTACAGCGAGAAACCAAAGCCTTGGCCATTGGCCCCATAATTCAAGGGCTTAATAAACCAGTAAACGATTTAAGCCGAGGCTGTACCACGGATGATATTTTTAATACCGTTGTTGTTACCGCAATTCAAGCACAAGATTCTTAAACCGAAATAAGTTAAAAGCATATTTGCTAAATGACATAAAACGTGGAGCTGAGTTAATTCTAACGAAAGAAACAATAGCCACAATCCCATTAGCCCCTATGTCTTACGTCTTATCGTCTTAAGTCTTTTCAAAAAAAGCTGTTCAAAATAATAAAACAATAAAATGAATATATTAATAATCAATTCCGGAAGCTCATCTATAAAATTTCAGTTAATCGAAATGCCTTCCGAAGCATTGATTTGTAGTGGATTGGTTGAGCGGATTGGTAATAAAGATGCTGTTCTAAATTATAAAACAAACGCTACTTCCCTCCAACAAACAGCTGAAATAGACAATCACAAGCAAGGCTTGCTCAAAATTGTGGAGTTATTGCTGGACCCAGAAAAAGGCGTTATAAAAAGTACAAATGAAATTGAGATTGTTGGACATCGCGTTGTTCACGGAGGAAATTCCTTTTCTAACACTACTTTAATCACTGCTGAAGTAAAGCAGGATATTCAAAAATATGCCGCCTTGGCACCTTTGCATAATCCTGGTAATCTTCAAGGAATTCTTGTTGCTGAAGAATTTTTTCCATTGGCAAAACAAGTTGCAGTTTTCGACACTGCTTTTCATCAATCTATTCCGGAAAAAGCTAAAAAGTATGCAATTCCGAATAATCTTTATGAAGAACAGGGAATTCAGGTGTATGGCTTCCACGGAACAAGCCACCAATATGTTTCTGAAAAAGCGATTGACTATTTAGGGCTTAAAACATCCAAAATCATTTCCATCCATTTGGGTAATGGTTGCAGTATAACCGCAATTGTGGATGGCAAAAGTATAGACCATAGTTTAGGATTTACCCCTTCCAATGGTTTGATTATGGGAACGCGAAGTGGCGATATAGACCACGGTATTATTTATCACTTAGTCGATAATTTAGGCTACAGTGTTGCCGAAGTTAAAGATCTGCTCACAAATAAAAGTGGAATGTTGGGCTTAACGGGATATAATGATTTAAGAGATATTGAGGCTGAAGCTGAAAAAGGAAATAAGAATTGCATCTTAGCTTTAACAATGAATGCTTATAGAATTAAAAAGTATATAGGATCTTATGTCGCCGCGATGAACGGCTTGGATGCCATTATTTTTACCGCCGGAATCGGTGAGAATTCAAGTGTGATAAGACAACTTGTGTGTATGGATATGGATTACTTCGGCATTGATTTGGATAAAGCTAAAAACGAATTAAAATCTAAAAATTTACGAGAAATAAATACAGCAACTTCCAAAGTAAAAATATTGGTGATTCCCACAAATGAAGAACTGGAAATTGCAAAACAAGCCTTTCAGTTGCTTAATTAATTTCGTTCGGAATTTCGAAAGTTTTAATGGCTTTTGAAAGAGGAAAGCCTGCTAGCGAACCAGAGGATTTTCTTATAGGATTTATCATAGATTCAAAGAAAGATGAAATATAAGGAAGACCCCTCTTGGCGTGGGCGTCTCGCTCGTGTTCTTCACAATCGTGAGCCAATCATAATCGTCACGAGCGGGGTTTCCTGTTAATATACCAACAATCTGCATTCTTATCCTTTGCGTGAGAAAATCCTAAATCTTAGCTGCACAATTTCGAATGCGTTCGGATAAATCATAAAGGGAATCTCTCAATAGTTCCTTTTCATCTTCATAAATCCAACATTTCTTATAATTTATATCATTAATGTCTGATTTAAATATTAAACGTATGCTTACTCAATTTAACCTAATTACCAACCCGTTAAGAAGTACGTCTATCATCTAACTGCTTTTTCGATGTCCTGATAATTAGTAGGTTATATTCAAAGATAAGATGTGACTAAATCATTCTGCATTAAAGTTACAAGGCAGTCAAAACAGACTGAAAGTCTGTTAAATTCGTGAAATTCAAAACCGCGCTGATCGCGCATCTGTTTTCAACAATTGAGAGAATTTGTGCATATTCGTGCCATTCGTGGCAGTACTTTGGTCCCAAGTTAGAAAAAGTTCGTGATCTCTGGCGGGCCCGAGTGAAGGACTTATGTCTTACGTTTTAGTCGGACACGATTAAATTTATATATCACTTTTACGCCTCCAAACCAATTTCTCGGCATTCCTGGGTAATAAAAACGCGGTTCGGAATTGCCAAAACCGGTCGCGTTTATCAATACTGAAGAGGCATATTTTTCATCCGTAAAATTATTGATACCCGCGTTTACTTCCAATGAAAGCGCTTTAGAAAGTTCTTTTTTATAAGAAGCCTTTGCATTGAAAACACTATATTTTTCCGAATATAATTGATTGGCATCGTTCAAAGGAATTTCTCCAATATGAAAAAAATTAGTGTTCAGAATCAAATTTTTAAATCCTAAATTGACTCCTCCATTTATTTTTTTGTCAGGAACCCCAGTGAGTTGGTTTCCCGAAAAATCAGAGTCACCATCTACAAAGTCAATGAATTTATGGTCGGTAATTTCAGCATTTATATAAGGTGAAATAAATCCAAAATTCTTTATGGGCTGGAAATACGAAAGTTGTAGTTCAATTCCTTTATGCTCAGTTTTTCCTGCATTCCTGCCAATGTACTGGTCGTCTCCTACGCGATCAGCAACCAACAAATCGTCAATATCCAATAGATAGGCGTTTACTTGAAGCTGCAGTTTTCTTTTGAAGAGAAAAAGCTCGCTTCCCACTTCATAGTTAAATCCGTTTTCTGGACCGAGCTCAGGATTTATAATGCCTTCAGGAGTCAAAGTTTCTTCAATGGAAGGATAATTAAAGCCACGGCTAAAGTTGAAAAAGACATTCATGTTTTTTTTGAATTGATAGAGCAGGTTTACATTCGGCGCAAAAATCGGGTCGAAGTTGCGATTTGCACTTTTGTTCCCGTCGTCTTGATTAAATTCATCAATAAAATGGTAATTGGTTTTATTAAAGTTTAAGCCAAATTGTCCTTTAAACTTTTCAGTAAAAGGAATTGTTAGCGTTGCAAATACGTTTAGATTATCCCGTTTCTCAACATTTTCACTGAGCAACTTACCTTCCAGACTACCGTTCCCATTATTCTCCTCGTAAAGATTTGCAATGGTTTTCCAGTTGTATTGGTCTTTGTAAAATTCACCTCCAAAGCTGAGAATCGCTTTGTTTTTCAGAAATAGAAATTCTTTATTAAATACGGTCCGCGCGCCATAACCATTGGTAAATTCATCTAAAATATTAAATGGTCGCGGTTCGTAATGATCTAAATAAGTGTAAAAAATACTACTGGTATTGCTGAAGTTTTCGGAAAAACGATGGGTAAAACTTAGTCCGGTTAAAACTTGTTTATTGTCTTCAAAACCTTGAGCTTTTTTCCAGGTAAAGGCAGCTTGGGACGGATCCTCGTCAAAAGCTGTTTTACCAATAGAACTGGGAATTTGTGCAAAATAATCTATATAATTTATCAAAAGTGAGACCTCATTTGTTGAATTGAATTTATAGGTAGAAGTGAGCAACAAGGTTTTTCGGTCATAATTATTATTCTCCCGAAAACCATCGGTTTCCAAATGATCGTAGTTGAGATTCAGTGAAAGTTTTTCTGTGGATGTTGCCGCGGAAACTGTATTTTTTATCATTCCAAAGGAGCCAATTGTTAGGTTGCTTTTTAAATATGATTCTCCAATTGCTACCTGTTTTGAGTTGAGCAAAAGCGTTCCGCCCAAATTGGTGCCGTATTGCGTGGCTTTTGGACCTTTTATAATTTCAAGGGATTGCAAATCCTCTGGATCAAAAATATCAATCGCTGTTTCGCCGATACCGTTTGTAATTGGAATCCCGTTAAAGTAAGCACGGATTTTATTGGTGCCGTATAGCGTACGTGAACCTACGCCGCGAATGGTAATTCGATTGGTGTTAATAGCGCCACTTTGAATATAAACGCCGGGCGTTTCATTGATTGCCGAAACAAGATCGATGGGGCTGTAGGTATCAAATTTTACCGCTGTTATTTTTTCTATGGGAATTATTAATTTGGATTCAGAAATATCCTTTTGAAGTTTTGAAGTAATCAATATTTCATCCAGATGTTCCGATTTTGAAAGCGGTACTAATTGAAAAGTTGAATTATTCTGTTTCATTTCAACTTTGCTTATAAAATAATCAGGATGTTCCAACCTTAAATTAATTGGAAGTTTAAAAGCTTCGGAAAGAACAAAAACCCCTTCTTTATTTGTTTCAGAAATCTTTTCAGAATTGAGAAATACAGAAACCCCGCTAATAGGTTTTTGAGAATTGGTATAAACAAATCCCTCAATATTTTGGGCATTCAAAGTATTAAAAAAGACGATAAAAAATAGCACCACCAATAGTCTGGGGAATATGTATGTCATTCTATTGCCGTTAAATGTGGGTGAGGAGTTGATGAGTTTAAGAGTTGAGAAGTTTATAAGTTGATGAATTTAACAGCTTGAGCGCCAAACTTCGGCTGGTAAAACGGAGGACGGTTTACAAGTCGATAAGTTTATGGGTTTAGAAGTTTAGAGGTTTAATTTTGAAATTTTTGAATACCAATTAACAAATCATGAATCCCAAATCCCGCATTTTATTTTTTGTAACTCACTTTCCAAATAACATTTCCTGCATCGTCATTTACAAGTAAATTTCCTTTTGGGGTTACAGTTACACCAACGGGCCGACCGTAAACATCACTTTTATCTTGATTGGCTATAAATCCTGTTAGGAAGTCTTCGGGTTGTGATTTAGGTTTTCCATTTTCGAAGGGAATGAAAACAACGCGATATCCAGATAGTGTCGAACGGTTCCAAGACCCGTGCTGCCCAACAAAAATTCCATTCTTATACTTTGCGGGAAACGTATCTGCATCATAAAAAGTGAGACCTAGAGATGCTGTATGCGGTCCAACGGAAACGTCTGGCACTATTGCTTTAGTCACTAAATCTGCTCCTTCACCATCCATTCTTGGATCTTTTAACTGCCCAAAGTAACTATAAGGCCACCCGTAAAAACCACCTTCCTTAACGCTGGTTACATAGTCTGGTACCAAGTTGTCGCCGAGCTTGTCACGCTCATTAACAGCAGTCCAAAGTTCACCAGTTATCGGGTTCCAGTCCATGCCCACGGGATTTCGCAAGCCGCTTGCGTATATTTTTTCATTCTGTCCATTTAAATCGACTTCCAAAATATTCGCGCGGCGAACTTCCTCGTCCATTCCGTGATCCGCGATATTACTAGCAGATCCTACGGAAATGTATATTTTGTCTTTTGCCTTATTGGTTATAATGTTTCGCGTCCAATGATTGTTGTAACCACCAGCTGGAAGTTCTACAATTTTAGTTCCTTTAACGTCTTTTAATGAAGTCTGTCCTTCTTTATAAGGATATTTATAGAGTCCGTCCGTATTGGCTACATAAAAGTAATTTCCTATAACCAACATTCCGAAAGGTTGTTTTAAATCTTCAAGAAAAGTTTCCCTCAACTCTGCTTTTCCGTCGCCATCCTTGTCGCGAAGCAAGGTTATAAGACCTGCGCTTCCGCGTGTGTTCGCTTCACAAACAAACATATCGCCATTGGGCGCAATGTAGGTCCAGCGTGGATTTTTAAAGCCATCCGCGAATTTTGTAACAGTAAATCCCTTAGGCGCAGTGGGCATTTTCCCTTCAGGCCATTCCTCCATACTGTTTTGGTTCACTACAGATTTTGTAGCAAAAGGTTTCGGGAGAATTAGTGGTCCAAGAGCGGTCTCAACCGTGTCGGCTTGTTGGGTTGACTGATTTGATGCCATTTCATCAGAATCAGTTTTCTGATTCGATTTACAGGAATAAAATGCGAAGGAGAAAAGGAAGAGTAGAAGTAGATAATTTTTCATAAGTGGAATATTTTATATTTTAAAAATACGTAATAACTGGTGGATGGAATTGTATGATGGCAAAGTTTACATAATTATTAACTGAATTGTAAGCTGTAAGGCCACGACCAATATTGGAATGAAGGTTTCATTATGAATAAACTTCGAAAGCCATACATATCACATTTTGAAAGTATAACAGTTTCTTAGGATAGATTTATTCACCAAAAGAATATTTTTAGTGATAATAGAAACCTATCAATAGATCAAGGAATCCAAAAACCATCAAATATGAAAACTCAATTCTCGCTTTTAATTTTACTAGCAGTTTCATTTTCACTTTTCTCTCAAGTAGAGGATGAAAAACAATTGCCCGAGCCTTTTGCTACGAAGTCCGTTTCAAATTACTCCAATGTTATAGGGTGGAAAGATGGAGCAACCCCCAAAGCGCCCGAAGGATTTAAAGTGAATAAATATGCCGATGGTTTCCAAAATCCTCGGTGGATGTATGTCACTCCTAATGGCGATGTTTTGGTGGCGGAAAGCAATAGCAATTACAGTATTCCCAAACAAATTGGCGCCACCATTATAGGTGCTGGAGGTTCGAATAATTTAAAACACAGTGCAGATGTAATTACGCTTCTGCGTGATACGAATAATGATGGCCTGCCAGATTTGCGTGAAACCTTATTAACCAAAAAAGAAGGTCTTAATCAACCTTTCGGAATGCTTGTTATTGGCGATTGGTTATATGTGGCAAATACCAATGCCGTTTTGCGCTTTCCATATAAAGCCGGACAGACTAAAATTAGCACCGTGGGTGAAAAAGTTGTCGATCTTCCCGCAGGGAAAGTCAACAGACATTGGACGCGTAATTTAATAGCTAATGAAGATAATTCCAAAATTTATATTGCCGTAGGTAGCGGCGATAACGCTGGCGAAAAGGGAATGGAGCACGAAGTGATGAAAGCCAATATCTTGGTGATGAATCCAGATGGAAGCGATTTGAAAGTTTTTGCTTCGGGAATTAGAAATCCAGTTGGGATGGATTGGGAACCTACTACAAAAACATTATGGACCGCCGTAAACGAGCGGGATGAATTGGGTGATAATCTGGTGCCGGACTATTTAACTTCCGTAAAGGAAGGCGGGTATTACGGCTGGCCTTATTCTTATTGGGGTAATCATTTTGATCCGCGAATGCCAATCCCACCAAATGTAAAATTGAAAGAAGCCATTGTTCCAGATGTGGATCTCGGCTCACATACCGCTTCCTTAGGATTAGTGTTTTATACGGCTAATGCTTTTCCAAAGAAATACAAAAACGGAGCCTTCGTGGTTCAGCATGGTTCTTGGAATCGAGATATGCTGTCAGGGTATCGGGTGGTTTTTGTTCCTTTTGAAAACGGAAAACCTGCTGGTAAACCCGAAGATTTCCTAACGGGATTTATTGTAGATCCAAACAAAGATGAAGTGCGCGGAAGACCCGTTGGCGCAGTTATATTGCCAGACGGATCTATGCTTATAACAGACGATACTACACACCATATTTGGCGGGTTGCTTATCTGGAGAAGTAGATTCTAGAATAAATCAATAATATTTTGTTCACTCTTTTTTTTAAAAGGATAAACTTTTATGATTTCCTTAAAACCTCGGTAGAATAAACTTCAATATCTTTAAAAGAAAAAATTATGGGCACAAAAAACCTTTATAGTACCGAAGCAAAAGAGAAAATTAAGGAACTGGCAGAATCAATTGATTTCGCTATGCTCGTTACAGATTTAAAGTCTGAGCCATTCCATACCGTACCAATGAGTACCAAGGAAGTTGATGATGACGGAAATATCTGGTTTCTGAGCAATAAAACAAGCACCCACAATAAAAATATTGAACGCGAAAAAAGAGCCCATTTAATTTATGGGGACAAGGGAAGCTTTGAGTTTTTGAGTATTTATGGCCGGGCTTCTATCCACAGCGATCGCGACAGAATAAAGGAACTTTACGGAAGCGGCGATGATGCTTGGTTTGATGGAGTAGGTGACCCCAATATTACGGCGCTTAAAATAGAACCAGATGATGCCCATTATTGGGATACAAAAAATGGAAAAGTAATTTCGCTTTTAAAAATGGTAGGTGGCGCCATTTCGGGAAACGAACCCGATTTGGGCGAAGAGGGAAAGCTGAAGGTATAAACTATTGACTGAATTTAATTAGAAGTCCTTTCTTAGTACGATCTGGGAAAGGATTTTTATTTTACAATTATTCTTGTTTTTGTCACATCCAAAATTTAAAGGATTCAACAAGAAAATTCTTCCAAGTTGAAGCAATTCTAAAGTATGGCTCTTAAAACCAAGCGGTTTAAATATAAGTTTAAAAACTTACTCCTAGTCTTCTTTTAACTTCCTTAATTCGTTCTGTAAACTATCAACTTTGCGCTGCAGAATTTCAGACTTTGCTTTCAAAGCTTGAGCCTTATGGTCTGACAATTCCCGGTTGTTGCGATTTTCTGAACGCTCTGCCTTGCGTCGCAGCTTATCGGAAACTTTCTGTAAGCGATCTGCCTTTCGTTGTAGTCCTTCCGATTGTTCAATATAATCTTCAGAAATCAGCTCTTTAATTTCTTCTCCGGCATCTACAAATTTTTCAGTTAAGGAATTTGAAGCCTGTGACTTATCCAATTCCATTTTTAGTGATCCAGAAGAAAATTTGATGACATAAACTTCATTCTTACCGCTTTCCAATTTCCATTTCCAATTACTCCCATCTTTCTTCAAGTTTTCTTCTCCAAATTTATCGAGTAAAAATTCTTTAAGAGCCGAGTCATTTTTCGAATTAAATTTCGCCCGTAGCTTATATGTGTTGTCCGTTTCGCTAATAGCGACGTTGAGATTATTCACACCACCATCTTTATCATCTAATACTGTTTTCACGTAATTGCTGCTACTACTCGTTGAGGTGCTTACCGTGGTAGAAGTGGTTGGTGTTTTTGGAGGAATTGGCGTTTCTTGAGCAAAACTTAAAGCGCCCAAACCCAATACTAAAAAGGTTAAAAAAGTAGTTTTCATAGATTTTAATTTTATATGCTTTAAATTAATTATTTAATGTTAGTTGATGACTTTTTTAAGGTGATTTTAAGTCTTCTTTTCCCTGGAAATTATCATCAACATCAAACCCGAACCCTTCCTTTTATAATTTTTTGAACCCCGCAAAAAATTTGTAAGTGATTGTATTTAAATAACTCTAATTAAATCAGTTGCTACTTTCAGCTATCATTTAATTAATTAATTAAACCTATAGGCATAACGATATGACTCAACCAATCTGTACCAATGCTAGGAGGTATTTAAAACAGACTTTCTTCTTACAATTTTAAGAATGTCCGTTTAATGTCCTTGCTAAATAAACCGCTGTTTTACTTTCTTTATTTTTTGCAACCTTTTCAGGTGTTCCTGCTACTACTATTTTTCCGCCTTCTTCTCCTGCACCAGGACCAATGTCGATAACCCAATCGCTTGCGGCAATAACTTGCATATCGTGCTCTACCACAATTACCGTATTGCCAGCATCAACTAATCTTGCCAGTTGAAGTTGTAGTTTTTCAACATCTGTTGGATGCAAGCCTGTTGTAGGTTCATCTAAAATATAAAGCGTATTCCCTCGGCTCAATCGCTGAAGTTCTTTTGCGAGCTTTATACGTTGTGCTTCCCCACCGGAAAGTTCCGTTGCTGGCTGCCCTAATCGTAAATAGCCCAAACCAACTTCTTGCAATACCTTTAATGGCCGAATTACCCGATCTTCTTGCTCAAAAAATTCAGCTGCTTCATTTACGGTCATCCCAAGAACTTGGGCAATATTTTTATCGTGATAGGTAATTTCCAAGGTTTCTGGATTATAACGCGTTCCTTCACAAACAGGGCAAGGCGCATAAACACTTGGTAGAAATAATAGTTCAACCATTACAAATCCTTCCCCTTCACAATTAGGGCAACGCCCATTTCCTACATTAAATGAAAACCGACCTGCCTTATAGTGACGCGATTTAGCCAATTTTGTTGAAGCGAATAATTTCCGTACCACATCAAACAAGCCCGTGTATGTTGCCAAGTTGGAGCGTGGCGTTCTACCAATGGGTTTCTGATTGACCACAACCATACGTTTTATGTTTTCTGAACCTGCGGTAATTTCACCCCCTAAAGTTTCTACAACGTCCTGTTGCAAAAGATCTTCTTCCTCTTCCTCTTTTTCAGAAGAACGGCTGTTTCCAAGTTGGGTGGACATCAATTCTACCAGCACCTGACTCACCAAACTGCTTTTCCCCGAGCCGGATATACCAGTAACACTCGTCAATACACCTAAAGGAAAAGAAACTTCCAGGTTGCTTAAATTATTTTTGGTAACTCCGCTTATGCTGAGCCATCCAGCGGGTTTCCGCGGTTCGGGTTTTTCAAAAGGGAGATCGTTAAAAAGATGTCCCCTGGTTTTAGACCTTGAAATATCCTTTAAACCAGCGGGTGGGCCACTGTATAAAATTTCTCCACCCCCTTCACCAGCATCTGGGCCTACATCTACTAACCAATCGGCGTGACGAATCACATCCAATTCATGCTCCACGACAAAAAGTGAATTTCCACTAGCTTTCAATCTATCTAAAGTTTTAAGCAATGCTTCGGTATCAGCGGGGTGCAATCCTGCCGATGGCTCGTCTAATACATACACAACCCCAAATAAATTACTGCGCACTTGAGTTGCCAATCTCAATCGCTGATGTTCGCCAGGAGATAGGGTAGGAGTGCTACGTTCCAAGGATAAATAACCCAGACCTAATTCCAATAGAACGTCAACTCTCGCAACAAGATCTTCGGCAATACGTTGTGCCACTATGGCTTTCTCTTTATGATTTTCTGCCAATTTGGTCAGTACTGGAGCCGATCCATCGCTATAAGGGGCGAAAATATCAAGAAGTTTTTTCAAAGGTAATCTTGAAATATCGGCAATGTCATAACCTGCAAAAGTCACCGATAGCGATTCTGGACGTAAACGTTTCCCGTGGCAGGTAGGACATTCGCTGCTCAGCATATATTTTGACACGCGTTTTTTCATCATAGCACTTTGCGTATTTGCAAAAGTGTGCAATACCAGTTTTTTGGCACCCGTATAGGTTCCCATATAACTTGGTTCCCGCTTCTCTTTGATGGCAACTTGCACTTCATCCTTATCTAGATTTCGATAGACAGGAACCTTTGGTTTTTCGTCTGTAAATAAAATCCAGTCACGGTCTTTTTTTGGAAGCTCTTTCCAAGGCACATCAACATCATATTGTAAAGTGACTAAAATGTCACGAAGGTTTTTTCCTTGCCATGCTTTAGGCCAAGAATCTACCGCTCCTTCCCGAATAGTGAGGCTATCATCGAGAACCATACTTTTTTCTGTGACTTCGTAAATTCTACCGAGCCCATGGCAGGTAGGGCAAACGCCTTCTGGGGTGTTGGTTGAAAATGAATCGGCATATAACAGCGGTTGATTCGGTGGATAATCGCCAGCGCGGGAATACAGCATCCGCAACAAGTTGGACAATGTGGTCACGGAGCCTACTGAAGATCGGGTAGTTCCCGAACCGCGTTGCTGCTGAAGAGCAACCGCGGGAGGCAGGCCTTCAATCTCGTCCACTTCAGGGATTGGCATCTGATGAAAAAGTCGTCTTGCATAAGGCGACACAGATTCAAGATACCTCCGTTGTGCTTCAGCATATAAAGTTCCAAAGGCAAGGGAAGACTTCCCAGATCCAGAAATCCCGGTAAAAACTACCAAAGCATCACGCGGAATTTCTAGGGAAATATTGTTAAGGTTATGTTGTCGTGCGCCTCGAACAGAAACGAAGCCTTCATTTTGTGTCTTATTCTCAATTGGTGGATTCATGCGCACGATTTACTCAAAAATTACACCAAGAACCACCGATAGCACTTTTAAAATTAAAGTTTTCGTAAATATCAATTTCAATGGATTTGCTTTACGTTCAAACCTTGCGCTACAAACTTTAATTATGGGGGGAAATTAAAAGGTCTTTCTTTAGATAAGAAGGTTTTTATAGTCTGTTCCTTAACGCACTTGTTTCTTCTATGCATATCCAATCTCTGATAATTAATGTTAATATTTTAGCAATATGAGTGTGATTCTCGGGAAGTTATTATAAATTAATGAGTTATTTGAAAGGATAACTTTAGATAATAAGAGAGTAACCTTAAAATTTTAGTTATGAAAATGATAAGAAGAATATTATTTATTTTACCATTGCTATTCTTAGTGGCCTGTAACTGGGGTCATAAAGAAACGGACAAGGAAACAACAACGAAAGATCAAGATTCATCCAAAATCATGAATAATGACATGCCTTCTAAGGCCAAAACTGGCGTAGGTCCCATTAAGGATGAGGTAGTACTTGGTTTGAAGATTGATGACAAAATGGCTGAAAAAGGTGAGAAATTATTTAATAATAAATGTGCTACATGCCACATGATTCATGAAAGTAAAAGAGGTCCAGCCCTCGGTGGTGTTTTAGATAAGCGTTCGCCTCAATTTGTCATGAATATGATTTTAGATCCCGATGCCATGATCGAAAACGATCCGCAGATTAAGGCATTGAAATCCGTCTATGAAATTAGGATGAATGATTTAGGACTTACCGAGGAGGAAGCAAGGGAAATTGTAGAATATTTGAGGGAATATTAATTAAGGAGCTGATCCAATTTATTTCGGGCATAAAAATGGATAAAAATTTAATCTTAATAAATTCCGTCGTTATAAGTATTCCGTCGCGATCGTCGCAATTAGGTCAGTTTTAAATTATGCCAACTATCAAATATGGCTTTAAGAAATACTATAAATAATAATCTGTTTTCATAATCCGGTCAGCATAGTATCACTTCCACCTCTTGTTTTGAAAAATGAAAGCTATAAAATTTTAAACCGAATTGTTTTATTTGATGCCCAAAGCGGTGTGAACACTATTTTTGTAACTGCGTCCTATGGGTAGATACTTTCCGTTTATCTCAACTTCATGGGCGTTTACAAAATCAATTTTGGATTTTGATACTATATAGGAGCGATGGATTCTAAGAAAGCTATCAGGCAGTTGTTTTTCCATTTCACTGATGGCAATACGGGTATGAAAAACTGTTCGTTTCGGTTACAATTTTCACTTGCTCCCTTTGGCTTTCTATGTAAAGGATTGCATGGAAAGCAATGCGGGCTTTCTTTTTGTTTACGGTGAAAAATAATCCTTCGTTACTAATTTCTTCCGCCCCAAAAACCTCTTTATTAAGGTGGTTTGCGGCCTTTTGTACCGCAATCATAAAACGATTAAATGCAATTGGTTTTAAGAGATAATCCATCACGTTATAATCATAACTCTTCAAGGCGAATTCGTGGTAAGCCGTGGTAATAATGACCATTGGTGGGTTTTTTAAGGTATTTAAAAAATCCAAACCTTTTAGTTTTGGCAACTGAATATCGAGAAATATTAGATCTATTTTCTTTTCATTCAAAACCTTCATTGCGGCAATGGCATCACTACAGGTTTTTTCCAATATTAGAAAAGGAACTTGGCTAATAAAATCAACCATTACCTCTGTTGCCAAAGGTTCGTCCTCTATTATGATACATTTAATCATCATCCTTTTTGATTTAAATGGAGTGACAATTCAGCAATAAATTTTTGACCTTCCTTTTTTGTATCAATATTAAAATCTTGATACATCAACTCCAATTGACGAATTAAATTTTTTAGTCCAATTCCTTCTTCTTCATCATTAGTGTTGTTGCGCTCAAAAGAATTCTCCACCTTAAAATACAATTCATTTTTAGCAAGTTTTAACTCAATACTTATAAAAGAAAGCATGATTGACTGGCTCGCTCCATGTTTAAAAGCATTTTCAACAAAGGGCGTCAAAATATGTGGCATTATTGGCGTATCCAAATCGTCCAAATCATACTTAAAATCAATTCTAAGTCTGTCATCATAACGTATTTTGTGCAACTCAATATAATCCTTTAAAAAGTCCAGCTCTTTTGCAATGGGTATATATTGATGTTTTGTTTCATACATCACAAAACGCAGCAATTTGGAGAGCTTAAGAACAACATCAGGTGTTTTGTCCGATTTTTTTCGCGCTAATGAATAGATGTTATTTAATGTATTGAACAAAAAGTGAGGATTGATTTGTGATTTTAGCAGGGTTAATTCGGTGTTCAATTTCTCTTTTATTAAGAGCCCTTCTCTTTCGCGAAGCCTTTGGCTGTTGGACATTTGTTTTAGGGCAATGGCCAAGCAGGCAATAAAAACCTTGTCCATAAAAGAATTAATGACTCCTTGATAGCCAAATATTTCTACAATATCAATTTCTTTATATATAGTTGGTAAAAACAAATACACAATAATGAGCTGCGCCAATATACTGAACAAAATAAGCACTACGCTAAGCGAAAAGACCAGTTTCCATCGGTTTGGTTTTTCCACGGTATATTTTGAGAGAAAATGAAACATGATATAAACCATGGGCAGCTTGACGGCCAAAAGTATTATAGTTTCAGCGATAAAGGATATTCTAAAAGCCTCCCAAACGGATAAATTATATTGGTTCAGCATCCATAAAAAGTCTGTATAGATTTCAAAGGAATGATACGCTAACCAAAAGAAAACGTGTTTTGTCCATCTTTTTTGCATCCTATAAAAATAGCGTTTTACCTCTAATTATTCAGAAATTGATACAAACAACCTGTTTTTATACACCAATGACGCTTTTCTCCGGTTATTTGAAAGAAAATGCTGTTCGTAAACGAAAAAACACTTTCCATTAACAATTAGCCGACATCTGTAGCTGTTAAAAAAAGGGATGTCTAAATGAATTAAATTTAAGTGAATTCTAAATCGATCATTATGAAAAACCTTTTCTTTTACATCGTATTCATTTCACTTGTAACTCCTAATGCAATAGCACAGTGGACCGCAGCGGCCGATATTCCTGAACCAATCCGGGCAGGACAAACAATTGGTTACAGCAAAGATGGTGATGGGTATCTATTTATGGTTTCGGGAAGAAATCAGGATGGTATTATCACCCCAATTACCCAGCGCTACCAATTAAGTTCGGACACTTGGACAAATGTAGCACCTCCTCCCACGCAGCTTTTAGGCGGATCAATAGCTATATTAAAAGACACGATTTATACCATTGGCGGCCTGTTGACCACCCCTGGAAATGCCATTAAAAAAGTGCGTAAATACAACATCGTGTCCAATACCTGGTCTGATGCCGCAGATTTTCCTAGACCTATTGTTGACGCTAGAGCAGTGAGCTATCAAGACAGTTTAATTTATGTGGTTGGTGGCTACCAGCACAAAACCTATGTGTATAATAGCAATTATAATAGATGGAGGGAAGCAACGCCAATGTTGGCACCAGGCAGTAGTATAAGCTGGGGAGGTTTTGCAATTCACGGTAATAAGCTTGTCTATATGTGTGGAAGTGATGCCTTTATGTCCAATAATTTCTGGAACACCGTGCGGGTAGGAACAATTGATCCCAACGACCGCGCTGTAATTACCTGGGAAGAAAAAACTCCTTTTCCGGGAGCGACTCGAAGCTTTTTTGAAGCACAGACTTGGCGTGATGGCATAATTATGACAGGCGGAAGCACCGACAATACTTTTGAGACCTTCTCTGATGAAACCTATTTCTATAATCCTGAGACGGATGTTTGGCGCCAACTAGCACCGAAACCAACGGCTTGGGTAACAGGAAATAGCGGTTCTGTTTTTATGGGTGATGTTTCAAAACTGATATGTGCGTCAGGATTTCAGACCGATTACCTCTCTGAAACAGAAATTTTCACGCAGGAAGGCAGCCTTTCAGTAAATGATTATTCGGAAAAGCATTGTGGTATTGAGAATTTTAAAATTGTAAGCGGCAAGATAATAAAACTAAATTTTTGCCTTGCCGATGATGCTCCAGTGAAAGTAATAATAAGGGATGAACAAGGAAGAAACATAACAACAATAGAACCTTCAATTATGGCTATTGGTCTTAACACCATTTCATTAGATGAACTTCATGTTTCTAGCGGATTATATTTTTGCACCATTTTACAGAATGGGCAATCCAAAACAAAGAAAATGTTGGTTTTCAATTAGTAATTTTTCTTGGGCTAGAGCGCTAAATTTTTAGCGCTCTATGTTTTATTCGGAACGCAAGATATCCGATGTATTTCGGTACTGATGGATGTTATTTTGAAATTTAGAACAAAACTGCCGTGTTCATTCGAGGAACAATTATAAAAATCAGCTTCTTAAGTCTTGATTCAAAAGATTTGATAACACTATTCTATTTCGACCGTTCCCCAGCATTCCTGTGAAAAGAATCATTTACGGGACAGAGCTTTTAAAGGACTTTAGCCACGAACCTCGACTTGTAGGTTATATTTAAAAAATCCTACGGGCGCTGCTGAAGAGTGTACTTTTTTATTGACATAAAGCGGGTAAGACATACTTTGGTCACCCTTTTTATCAATTCTTTGGAAAGATAGAGAACCCAGATACTGCTAAATATAACGAAGTTTCTTTCAATACTATAAGGGCTAAAAGTAGGAAATATGTTTAAACTTCATCTTCATCTAAATCCCACTCCTTTAAAAATTCTTCTACAGAAATTGTGTTTTTGCACTTCTCTTCCTCACTCATTGCTTTGTAGTCTTCCATATTCTTTTGCGTTCTATTGATTACTTTTTGGATGTCTCCTTCCTTAAAGCCCACAAATGTCATTTCATAAAGACAATGAACGATGATTTCTTGTTCTGAAAAAATGCTCAAACTCTTTTCGCTAATATCCATCCCCAACCATTCGCGCCAAGGCGTGAATTCTATGCCTTGTGAATAATGTTCTTCCTCGTTTTTCGGGTTGTTATAAAGGCCGGAAATATCAATGTATGCTTCAGCGTCGAAGTCATCTTTTTCGTTAGTGATAACAATCGACATATCTATTTCTTCGGGATCCATCATCGCCAACTTTTCGAAAACCATTTTATATCCCTCCAGGTCTTTTTCTGCTTCGGGATAGGTTTCTATAAATATACTTGAAATGTTTGTCCAAAAATGGGATAGTATAAGTTGTTTAAAGGTCATGATAAGTTGTTTTTAAGAGTGGTTTTATTGGTGTCCGATTATAATATTTCAAGACTCTGTAAAGTCAGATTTAATAAGCCTGAAGCATTTTTATTAAGTGTTTATAAAAATAAATATATAAAAAAAACGGGGTTGTACTAATATGCCAATGCACTCAAAACAGACTAAAAGTCTATTAAATTCTTGAAAAACAGAGATATTTGTGATACTTTTTTGACCATAAGTTAAATAAAGTTCGCGGTCTCAGACGGCCTTAGCGAAGAGTTTACACCCTAAAAACTATCTCTTTTCCACTCAAAAATAGTTTTGTTTTATTCCAAACTTCAGTCTATTATCTCTAAAAATGCTTCTGGGTTTTGTAAATAATACTCCATGGGCATTAATAAATCTGTCTTACTTTTTAACCGGATAAGTTCATTGTAGAATTTATTACGACTTCGTAGCATACCAAAACTCATATAGACTACCGCGTTCAGAGCATCTTTATTAAAGTTTGATATATACGCATTGTTTTTATTGATTTCATCGATAAAGAAATCAATAGAAGTCTCATTAAATAATTCTCTAATCTTTTCGTAATCATTAGTCAATGACAATAAGCTTTTCCTATAAGAATCGACTCCTTTTTTAAAATACCATGATTGATTATCGGAGTTTTCGAGCTTTTGTTTTATAATTGCGTACTCCAACAAAATAGAAGCAAGGCTTGATTCAGTTTTCTCTTGTACCAATAAGTTTTCAACTTTTTTTAGATTTAATGCCATTTTAATTCAATTTAAAATATTATTTTCCATTGTGAATCCCCATTTGTGAGTAAGCCTACGACGATGCAATTGAAGTTATTTTAGAAAATCTTTCAGCAACATTTAAGAAGTAAAAACCTCCGTGTCCTCTGTATATACGTGGTGAAAAAAGTTATTACACATAGGCCACAAAGAAGCACAAAGGCCCACAAAGAAACCCAAAACTCTCTGCGCAACTCTGTGTAATAACAATCGAAAGTCGAATAACGAAAACCTTCGCCACCCGCTTACCTATCATTACCCTTAATTTCCTTAATACCTTAATGGTTCAAACTCCTCCGTGCTCTCTGTGCCTCTGTGGTTCATTTTCACCCTTAAGCAAGCTTTTTCATATACGCAATCACCGTTTTCCAATCCTCAAAACCTTTCCCTTTTTCTTTAAAGTGAATATGTTTCCCAGAAAATTCTCCAGCTCCGTTTGCCGTACGGTCATCGATAAGGAAATCGCCGTGGGCCAAATGCTTGTTATGGCTTAAAATCAGTCTCTTATATGCTACTTCGGGTAAATGTTTTTTTACCCATAACAATTTATCTGTCCAAGCCGAAGGATTATCCCAAGGTGCAGTAGATAAAATATAGGTGTCAAAGTTTTTAGCTAGCCATATATAGCCTTCAATAGCACCTTCATAGGGTTCCATTAAAGAGAATATTCCAGGCACCTCGTCCAAATCACCTCTATACTTTACTTTATCTTCATCTGAAATCTTATCGATTCCCGATTGAAAATTTACCAAGACATTATCCATATCCACAAAAACGATTTGCTTGGTTTTTTTTCTTTTATGTTCCAAGATCTCTTTGTAGTTTTTGGTTTGCCGCACCACTTCTTCACAAAAGAGATTAGAAGTTTTATCGGTAGCAAATCCAGCGTCATCTATCGGACTTACCCCAAAAGCTTCTCTTTTTTTGTTCACGCGGTCCGTGTATTCTTGCGACATAGGATTCCCGGAATCTGAGATCTCCCTTGTCATAAAATCCCATTCTTCCGCGAATAGGGCTAGTTGTAATGCTTTCACTTGCGTAGAAAAGTCTGTTTTTTCTTTTTGGACTATTCTTAGCTCGTTAATTTCATATTCAGTTAGATAATTTTGATAGTCGTGTAAAATTTTTCCGATGGTCAATGTTTTCATAAGTGTTTGTTTAATTTTTTAGATTAGTTTTAGTTTTTAAATGCCTCGTGCAAAAAGGACTTAAGGTCCCGATAGCAATCGGGACTATAGGAAATAGGACGTAGGACATCTTGAGTTCAAAATAGCAATGCTTTAGTTAGTGCTATTTTTAAGAAGTAATAAAATTGAAATTCACAAAAGTGTAGGTGTCCAGCTTTTTAAAAGTTATTTGCGATCCTTCTTTTATCAAACCAGGACAACGTTCAACTTCATTGATAATTTGGTCTTTTGTCAATTGGGCAACATCGTCATTATGAAAAATGATGCTTTCGGCATAAATGCCATCCCAGTTCCACTTTTGATAGATTACATCATAGGTGTCAATCTTGACCTCAAGGCTTGCGATAATTTGCGTGTCATCTTCTACCGGTACATTTTTAAATTTTTCGTTCATAATTTTAGTTTAAGGTTTATAGTTAATTTTTAATTTATTTCTCAGATAGCGTTAAAACGATACCTCGATTTTCCGAATCACTTGCGGCTTACAATTTTGCCGCAAATACCACGAATCCTACTGTTCTCCTACGGGTAAACTGGGCGTGCAGATTTACACGAATTCTTCAGTTTATGAAAATACAGGAGCCGTCAGCATTATTTTGATTCTTACGAATGCAACAGACTTTTAGTATTTTGTAAAAACCGAAGGCTCCAGATATCAATCAGGATTAGCCGATTCTAGTTTCGTTGGTTTTCACGAAAACAAGCTTTTGAGCTACGTGTTTTTTCGCGTTCCTTTTCAAGAATCGCGGAATTTGGGCAATCGATTGCAGCGTTTTTAGTTTTAAAAACACATCGTCGTTTCAATATTTTAATAAAAAGGAATGAGACATATTTTTCCTAAAAGTAGGCTCATTGTTTTAGCACCTTCGCCTGTTTAGGCAGGTTGCTATCACCTAGTAGTGATTCGTAATGATATTTCAAATATAGGACTAATTTTTAAATTTTCCTTTAAGAATATTTAAATATTTTGGATTTTAGTAACATATTCTTCATTTTTAAGGTTTTACCTTGCTTAGGCAAATGAAGGTTTTCAGAAAGTTAGTATTGCCATCCTCTTGACTTTAAGTACCATGCGAAGTTGATTTAGTAGGAACTATATTTCGCGCCCAAATAATAAGGTTCTGGCAGATTTTTTTGGAATTTTAAAACGAAGATTTCAGAGCTATTAATAAGTGAAATGGTTATATTCTGGGCTTCTATAACACTACTAAAAAAGTTGAGTTAAGCGATAAAACAAGTTTTATAGAGCTATCCATAGTAAAAAACCCTGCCTTTCTTAACCAGTTGTTTAGCATAAAGCACTAGCGCTGGTGAAGATAAAAATGAAGATGAAGAGGAAATTTGAAATGAACACTACCCCACCAACTATTCCACAACCAAAATAACTTAAAACTCCAAATCCTCAATAGCAATAACACACCATCCTTCCGTATGGACTAGCACCCAGACCTCATCTTTTTTGATCTTAAAATGCTTAAGGGTAAAATCTTCTACATTCCCCATAATTGAAATGTTTTTAGTGGCTTCCATTTTTGAAGTGAGCTTGGCGTTAACAAGATCTAACTTTTCCTTTATTATCGGCATTAAATCGAGGTGAAGGCTTTTGATGAATTTTTTATAAATAAAGGTGTTAAGTACCGAGTTTAGGATGGTATTTGCAAACCAACTTTCTCCGCTACTGTTAATTTTATAGGCTTCAACATATAGTTTTTGAGCCTCTACGTCCAACCTTAAATCCGCTTGAACCATCACTTCTATCACTTTCTTGTTGAATATGCGCGTAAGGGTTTCTAGCTGGAGCCTAAGTTCCACATTATAGGTTTCGACATCGCTTTCGGCAAGATTTAGATCCAGTATCTTAAAATAGTTGGATGCCTTACCCTTAGCGTCGGTTTTACTGATTGTGGTGCCATTAAATTTTTTCTTCAGAAAAGGTTCAATGGTTCCTAGGCCTATTCGCACGGGCAGTGTTAAAGAAATATCTTGATCAGGTTTTGATGGATTGGAGTTCATATAAAGTGAGTTGTAAGCATACTCGTAATTTAAGATAAATTTCAAAAGAAAAACACCTTATTGCGGCTTTTTAATTGGTGCTAAAAAAACTAGGCAGCCATTATTCGGCATTTCAAGGAAAAAGTAGTATTACGGGAAAAGCGATTTGATAAAGAAGTCTTGAGCACAAATTCAAAAGTTTAGTGAAGTAGGAAATAGGTGGACCAAGCAGCCTAAATTTGAAAGGTTTAAATCCCATTAGGGGATTCCTTAGATTAATACTATCTTTGCACCAGTATCAGGAACGCAATACATGCGTACCAACCGAGCACAAAAGCCACGGTGGTTTAGAATACGGGCAGGTCTGTCAAAATTAATGAACCTCCATTTTTTCTATTATTATCCTGATGCATAAACTTTAAAACTATGCATTATGAAGACTATTTATTCGAAGCAAGAAGGTGTCAAAATGAACTCCGATCTGGATTTCGGGGGCACCAAAGATATCCAAAATCAATTTCAATATCTGATGGATACGCTCGAAACCCCACTTAATGAAGAATTCAAATACTTTTATAGAGTTACGGATGATAATTTCATCCAGTTAGCATATTCCTATAATGAAAGTGAATTGACAATTATTGCCCAATATAGATTACGATTCCAAAATCTTAAAGAAAACATCAATTTTATTGTAAATAATAACATTGAAGCAAAATGTCCTTATAATGGATATCCCACATTTGAAAATAGCAGCGTTTTTACGAAGCAGGAATTTGAGGCTATTATTACGACGCTTAAAAATTCAAACAAAGCTATTACCGATAAAGCATTCGAGCATACAACCCCATTTATCAACTTCTTAAAAGAAAATAACCTCCATCCATTTCCATCCGGAGATTTCTATACCAATTGGAATGCGCGATGTCCTTCAGGAAGAAGTCATTTTATAACGATTAGCACTGAGAAGGATGAGTGGGGTTGTGGATATTGCCGACGAGAAGGAAAACAGGCAGAACTGGAAAAATGGCTGCTCGAAATAAAAGAGGCTTCCTAATAAGTAAATACATTGAAAGTGGTGTCTTAGATCTTAAAGGTTAATCGTTACAACGAATAAGCCACATTTGCATTCCAATTTCTGCCTATCGTTTGAGGTATTCTTTATTTATAAAATTTACTTAGTCTCAGAAATCAATAGCAACATTGCTATTTCTCAATGTATTCGATTTCTCTTTCAATTAAATACTTTGGAATTCCGTTCAAGCTGTTTAAGATATTAATTTTCGTCTTTAAAATAGAATAACTCCGGATTTTAAACTTTTAAACAGCCTCGTTCGAGTCAAGTTGGTATATTAGATCATGTGTTGTGCTATATCCGCTTTTTTAGACGAAATTACGTTGTGAAAGTAATGTTGCACAAATGGCTCGATGACAGTTTTTGCCGTTTGTGACATAGAATTTTCTAAGGGAAATTGAGTCCGCTTTATTTTCGCTCTTGAAGTATCTTGGGCATGAGACGTTTCAGGATATCCTTGATATAATACACTAATTCTCAAAATTTATGTTAACAAGATAAGTTTTGCTTCATTTGTTCTCTGAGCGGTGGAGCTATAAGATTCCCGTTGGTAAGCGCTTGATAAATAGGGGATGCCTGTTTACAAAGGAGAAGTAAGAAGGAAGAAAACCTTGCTGTAGGGGCTTGACGTCGTAATTTTCCGGAACAATGGCAGGTATTTAGATAGAATAACTATATTTTCGCCTTTATTAATAAAATAAAATACAAATCTTATGAAAGAACTTATTGAGAACATGCAAAACACTTTCGAATCATTTGAAAGTGACGCTAAAGTACAATTAGAAAACGGAAATAAATCAGCAGGAACAAGAGCGAGAAAATCATCTTTGGCCTTAGAAAAATTATTGAAAGAATTCCGTAAGGTTTCGATTGCTGAGTCGAAAAAATAAATTTAAAGAACCCTCTAGAAATAGGGGGTTTTTTGTTTTCTCTTTGTTGTGTCTGACAAAGACGTAATGTTTTCACTTCACTAGATCTTGCCTAAAGTACTGCCACGAATGACACGAATTTTCTGATTTATTGAAAACAGCTGCACATTCACCGAGGCTTTGAATTTCACGAATCTGACTGTCCTCCTCCGGGAGTTGTAACAGACTTCCCAGTCTGTTCTGAATTCTTTGTTGCATTAATACAGAATGGTTTAGTTCTATCTTTATCTGATCTTAAGATTTCTGTAAGAGCAGTTAAATGTTGGGCTTGCCTGACATCACGAGCTTGATCTAACTTAGGTAATCTAAGCTTCACTTTATTAAAACACCTTTTTTATTTACGCCCTTTGCGTCTCGCTGCGGTGAGTTTTTACCTCTTCCAGATGGATCCCGAGCCCACCTCAGTCTGGATTCTTGATCGGAAAACTATGACTTTCAATTTATAAGCCTGATTAAAAAAATGATCGGTCAGTACCTGGTAGTAATTTTTACACTATACAATTGTAACAGGTAAGCAGTAATGGGTCCTAAACATTAAATTTTTGCCACAACCCAAGCGGCTCCATGTTGGTAGCGTTTTCAATTTGCCCCGAAAACCAATACCGTGAAAAAGGGGCTGGCACTCGCCCCGACCATTCCGCCTTTCGGCTTAATCTTTTAATTCAGTGAGCCAATTGATTTCTTGGATCTTACTGTCAAGCTCTCGAAAAGCCCTTCCTGTTTGATCCATTTCAATTTGCAGCTTTTTGATATTAATCGTTGTTTTAAGATTGGTATCGCCACTATTATTTACTTGGGCTGCATACCTTATATTTCTTAATTTTTCAGAAAGCATTTTTAATGAATCCCTTTTAGCAAGAGCTTCCATAAGAGATCCTTCCCCTTCAACCAGGGTTTCATTATTTGTTTTGTTTATTCTTATAATTACCGTTTCTAAATCCTGTATCGTTTGCCGCAGCTGAGCGAGCAATTTGTCTGGGTCTTCTTGTGGAAGTTTATCATCAGACACGATTAATACGGGTCTGATTCTATTTTGAAGATGTTCTATTTTCTTCATAAGATCTGCTCTTAACAATAGCCCTTCAGCAAGTTTAGTCTTTCTAGTGTTTAATGGTTGTTCTGTCATTTTATAATTCTTCTAAATACCAGGTTTTAATTCAAGCATTGGAATAGGCGAGTGGTACTCTAGTTCCCAGCCTATGCTTTTGAAATTATTCTCCTGAAAAAAAATGCGTTTTGCAAATATTAATAAAAATTGCTGTCACAGTTATCGAAACAATCCTTGATTCTCAAAAGTAAGTTCAAATTTAATGAGACTTTTGGCAGGCACCTTTTAAAAGCATTGCTGACAATTTTCGGTAAGTTAAGAGTTTTAATTTAAGTTATGAAATAAGGTGCGTAAACAAATCTTTATTCCCATTTAGGTATTGATAGGTGAATTTTTTGGCGTTTAGTTTTTCTTCAATCTGAAATAAATCATCCTTGTTTTGCAATTCTATTCCTACAACCACTGGCCCAGTTTCTCTGTTGTTTTTCTTTGAATATTGGAAATAGGCAATATCATCCCGCGGACCTAAAATATCGTTCATAAATTCCTTTAATGCACCTGGTCGCTGCGGAAATTGTATTAGAAAATAATGCTTCAGTCCTTCGTATAATAAAGATCGTTCTTTTATTTCTTCGGTTCGGGTAATATCGTTATTGCTTCCGCTAACAATACACACTACATTTTTTCCTTTTATCTTTTCCTTGTAAAAATTTAGGGCAGCAATCGTTAATCCTCCCGCAGGCTCTACGATGATGGCTTCTTCATTATACAAACGCAAGATTGTGGTGCAGATTTTACCTTCTGGAACAAGGACAATATCCTCTAAGTAGTCTTTACAGATCTGGAATGTTTTTTCGCCCACACGTTTTACGGAAGCGCCATCTACAAATTTGTCAATATTTTCTAAGCTTGTATTTACTCCTTTTTCGATCGAATTTTTCATCGATGGAGCGCCAGCTGGTTCCACCCCAATGATTTTTGTATTCGGACTCAATTTCTTAAAAACCGTACTTAAACCTGCTGCTAACCCGCCGCCGCCAATAGGGACAAATAAATAGTCAATAGGAACGTGGCTGTCTTCCAAAAGTTCCAAGGCAATCGTTCCTTGCCCAGCCATTACTTTTTCATCATCGAAGGGATGAATAAATATGGCTTTAACTTGATTGCAAAAATGCTTGGCTTCTTCGGAGGCTTCATCAAATGTATCACCTTTTAAGACTATCTCTACTTTATCTTTTCCAAAGAGTTTTACCTGTTTTATTTTTTGTAGAGGAGTAGTAACTGGCATAAAGATCGTTGCCTTAATATTTAATTTATAGCAGGCATAAGCCACACCTTGCGCGTGATTTCCAGCACTCGCGCAAACAGCTCCTTTTGCTTTTTCTTCTTCTGAAAGTGATACAATTTTGTTGTAGGCACCTCTCAATTTGTAGGAGCGTACAGGTTGTAAATCTTCTCGTTTTAAGAAAACTTGAGCGGAAAATTCCTCGCTCAAGTTTTCGTTTTTCATTAATGGCGTTTGAAGGGCAACGTTTTTTATACGCTCCCTCGCTTCATATACTTTCTCTAATAATTCCATTATTTGGTGGGTCTTAATTTTCGTACTTCTAATCCGGTTTGCCACAATTCGCTGTTTTTCATCACGTTTAATTCCTCTTCCAGTTTCACGCGGTAATCAGGTTTGCTATTGGCTTCAATAACTATTTCGGCTTCCTTGCCAGAAACTACGCTGTCATACAATTCATTTAAAACAGGTTCGGTAGCTTCACGAAATTTCCCTTTCCAATCTAGTGCGCCGCGCTGTGCGGTGGTGGAACAATTTGCAAACATCCAGTCCATTCCGTTTTCTGCGATAAGTGGCATTAAACTTTGGGTGAATTCTTCCACAGTTTCATTAAAAGCTTCACTTGGGGAATGCCCGCGCTGACGAAGGACATTGAATTGCGCTTCAAAAATTCCTGCAACTGCTCCCATTAAAACGCCGCGTTCGCCAGTAAGGTCGCTATATACTTCTTTCTGAAAAGTAGTTTCAAACAGATATCCCGAACCAATAGCGATCCCTAATGCCAAGGCTCGTTCCTTTGCTTTTCCGGTTGCATCCTGAAAAACCGCATAACTGGAATTCAGCCCTTCTCCGTTTAAGAATAGACTTCTTAGCGATGTTCCCGAGCCTTTTGGTGCAACTAATAATACATCTACATCTTTAGGCGGAACGATGCCGGTTTTTTCGTGAAAAGTAACCCCAAATCCGTGTGAGAAATAAAGCGCTTTTCCTCTGGTTAGATGTTTTTTCATTCCTTCCCAAGCTTGTATTTGTCCGGCATCGGAAAGTAAATTCATCACTACTGTTGCTTTTTCACAAGCTTCTTCCACTTCAAAAAGTGTTTTTCCTTCTTCCCAGCCATCAGCCAAGGCTTTTTTCCAACTTCCCGTTCCTTTGCGTTGCCCCACAATAACGTTAACGCCGTTGTCTTTTAAATTGAGCGCTTGCCCTGGACCCTGAACTCCATAACCAATCACGGCTACCGTTTCGTTTTTTAATACTTCTTGTGCTTTCTTAAGTGGAAATTCATCGCGTTTTACTACGTTTTCCTGTACTCCTCCAAAATTTATTGTTGCCATTTTTATTATTGTTTATTACTATTGATTATTGTTATTATTTATTTCTATTGAACATTGAACATTGAACATTGAGAATTGAACATTTCCTCCTAGTCATTCGATTCCTCCAATTCCTTTAGATAAGTACTAAACTCTTTCATAGGTTTGGTTACCGCCACTCTTCCGGAGCGTGCAAATTCAAGCACTCCGTAAGGTTTTAAGCTTTCGAATAATAATTGGGTTTCTGCTACGTGTCCTGTTTTTTCGATGACCATAAATAATGGATCTACCGTCAGGATTCTGGCGTGATGTTCCCGAATCACTTTTTCAACATCGCCATTGGTTAGGCTTGCGGTCTTAATTTTGTAGAGTGCGATTTCTTGGTGAACTACTTCGGAATCTTCGTGAACAAAGGCTTTAAAAACATCTATTAGTTTTTCAAGTTGCCCGATAACTTTATCTACTTGCTCTCTAGTTGTTCTTAAAACAATGGTATATCGAAAAACTCCTTTCACTTCCGATTCTGATGCGGTAATGCTATCGATATTCAAATGTCTGCGCGTAAAAATGATGGTAACGCGATTCATCATCCCGATGCTGTTTTCTGTAAAGACTGATACTGTATATGTTTTTTTCATTTTTATTTATTTTAAACGAACTTCTGATACTGAGGCGCCGGTGGTCATCATGGGGAAAACATTTTCTTCCTTGGCAACCATCACTTCCAATAAGTATGATCCGTTGTGATTCAGCATTTCTAATAAGGTTTCTTTTAAATCTGTCCGTGCTTCAACTTTTGTTGCTTCAATGCTATAGGCTTTCGCAAGTGCTACAAAATCTGGGCTTACCATATTTGTAAAGGAATAGCGTTTCTCAAAAAACATTTGTTGCCACTGCCGCACCATTCCAAGAAATCGATTGTTTAAAACGATGATTTTTACAGCTACTTCACTTTGTAAAATAGTTCCCAATTCTTGCAGTGTCATTTGAAATCCTCCGTCTCCGATGATGGCTATTACAGGTTTTTCTGGAGCGCCAAACTTTGCGCCGATGGCTGCGGGAAGTGCAAATCCCATTGTACCCAAGCCTCCTGAAGTAACATTGCTTTTCGTTTTGTTGTATTGATAATAGCGCGCCGTCATCATCTGGTGTTGCCCTACATCTGTTACTACGATCGCCTCTCCCTTGGTTAATTCTGAAAGCATTTTGATTACTTCGTCCATTTTTATTTCTTCGGAATGCAAAGCTTTGGCACTTTCTTGAAGCGTTTCCACTTCGGTGGTTTTAGCGTCTTTAAATTCTTGTAACCAAGCAGTACGTTGCTTTTTATGTACCAATTCGGTTAATACTTTTAAGGCTTCTTTCGCATCGGCATGAACAGCGACATCAGCTTTGATAATTTTATTCAATTCGGAAGCATCGATGTCCACGTGAACCACTTTTGCTTGTTTGGCATATCTAGAGATATCGCCGGTAACTCTGTCATCGAAACGCATTCCGATGGCAAGGAGCACATCACATTCATTGGTTTTTATATTAGGTGCATAATCTCCGTGCATTCCTAAATATCCAACATACTGCGGATGATGATTCGGAAATGCACCTAATCCCAAAAGTGTGGACGCCACTGGAATTCCTGATTTTTCAACAAATTCCAGCAATTCCTTTTCCGCATTGGATAACATAATTCCCTGCCCAATTAACAAATACGGTTTTTTGGCTTCATTAATTAATTTTGCTGCTTCTTCCGCCACCGATTTTTTCAACTTTGGTCTCGGGTAATAGCTTCTAATGTTGGTGCATTTTTCATATTCAAAATCCATTTCCCCAAATTGCGCATCCTTTGTTATATCGATCAGTACGGGTCCCGGGCGGCCAGATTGTGCGATATAAAAAGCTTTGGCAATAGCAGCAGGAATATTTTCTGCTTTGGTAACTTGACAATTCCACTTGGTGATTGGCATGGAGATTCCTACCACATCCGTTTCCTGAAAAGCATCGGTGCCTAAAAGGTGCGAGGCCACTTGCCCCGTGATGCAAACCAACGGCGTTGAATCAATTAAGGCATCTGCCAGGCCAGTTATTAAATTGGTAGCTCCAGGCCCTGAAGTGGCGAACACTACCCCTGTTTTGCTTGAGGTTCGTGCATAACCCTGAGCTGCGTGAATGGCACCTTGTTCGTGACGTACCAAGATGTGATTTACCGAATTTTCATAATCATATAAAGCGTCGTAGATCGGCATGATGGCTCCGCCGGGATATCCGAATATTGTATCCACATGCTCAGCTACTAAGGATTTCATTACCGCTTGTGCCCCTGTTATTTTTGTTGAGTTCATTTCCTGTTTTTTAAAATTAATTATCGGTTACACAGCCGGTTGAAGCACATGAAACACATTTGGCATATTTGTATAAAACTCCTTTCGTCGCTTTGAGTTTGGGCTGTTTCCATTCGAATTTTCGTTTAGCTAGTTCGTCTTCGCTAACTTTTAATTGGAGCGTGTTATTTTTTGTATCGATGGTAATGTTATCTCCGTCTTCTACAAGTGCAATGGTTCCTCCATCGTAAGCTTCAGGAGTAATATGCCCAACCACAAAGCCGTGAGTACCTCCTGAAAATCTTCCATCGGTAATTAAAGCAACGTCTTTTCCTAATCCCGCGCCCATTATTGCGGAAGTTGGTTTTAGCATTTCGGGCATTCCGGGGCCACCTTTTGGGCCGCAAAAACGAATTACCACCACATTCCCTGATTTTACTTCTCCGTTTTTTATACCTGCAATTACAGCGTATTCATCATCGTAAACTTTTGCCGTTCCTTCAAAATAGTCGCCTTCTTTCCCGCTTATTTTTGCCACACTTCCTCCAGATGCTAGGTTTCCGAAGAGAATTTGTAAATGTCCTGTAGGCTTTAAAGGCGATTTTAACGGAAGAAATACATCCTGACCTTCTGTTAAACTCGGCACATCAGCTAAATTTTCGGCTACTGTTTTTCCGGTAACTGTTAAGCAATCTCCGTGTAACAACTTGTTTTCCAATAGATATTTCATTACCGCCGGAACGCCGCCCACAGCGTGTAAATCTTCCATCAAGTATTTTCCGGATGGTTTTAAATCGGCCAAGACAGGGGTTTTATCACTTACTTTTTGAAAATCTTCCAAAGTCAATTTTATATCAACCGAATGTGCCATGGCTATCAAATGCATCACGGCATTGGTAGAGCCTCCAAGAACTGTAACCATCGTCATCGCATTTTCGAAAGTCTTTTTTGTCATGATGTCTTTCGGCTTGATGTCTTTTTCCAGTAAAACCTTAATTGCTTTTCCGGCGTTTAAACACTCTTGATTCTTTTCGGCACTCAAAGCAGGATTTGAGGAACTGTAAGGCAAGCTCATTCCCAAAGCTTCAATTGCGGAAGCCATTGTATTTGCGGTGTACATTCCGCCGCAAGCGCCAGCGCCGGGACACGCATTTTTTATGACTCCTTTAAAATCCTCGGGAGTTATGGTATTGCTGAATTTCTTTCCTAAAGCTTCAAATGCCGAAACGATGTTTAAGGATTCGCCTTTCCATTTCCCAGAATGAATGCTTCCACCGTAAATCATTATTGAAGGACGGTTCAATCTTCCCATCGCCATCACGGAACCCGGCATATTTTTGTCGCAACCCACTACGGCTAAAACTGCATCGTACCATTGCGCGCTGACTACTGTTTCAATAGAATCTGCAATAACATCTCGAGAAACCAATGAAAATCGCATCCCGTCTGTGCCGTTGGAGATTCCATCACTTACGCCAATGGTGTTAAAAATTAAGCCGACAAGGTTTTCAGATTTCACTCCAAATTTCACTGATTTCGCCAAATCGTTTAGATGCATATTGCAGGTATTGCCTTCATAACCGGTACTTACAATGCCTACTTGGGCTTTTTGTAAATCTTCTTCCGTTAACCCGATGCCGTAAAGCATGGCTTGTGCGGCTGGTTGGGTTTCGTCTTGGGTTATTGTTTTGCTGTATTTGTTTAATGTGCTCATTAGTATGTTGTGCTTAGTGTTTTTTCTGATGCTCTAACCAATTGCGAATAGGCTTCCTGTAATTTATTTCCTAGGCTATCGCTCCATTCTTTAGGAAATTTTCTTTCGTCTACGGATTCAATCCCAATGACTTCAGCCGCCGTTCCGCAATAAAAAGCGCTATCGGCCAAGGCTAATATTTTAGGTTTGTAAAGACCTTGTTTCACTTCAACCCCCATTTCTTCAGCTAATTCCAAAACTGTAGCGCGTGTAATTCCTGGAAGAATGTTTCCTAATTGAGGTGTGTATAAAACGCCATCTTTTTCAAAAAACAGGTTGGCGCCGGGACCTTCAGCTAAATAACCATCGCTATCTAAAAGCAAAGCTTCGTCAAAACCTTTGTCTTTTGCCTCGTTGGTGGCTAGGATGGAATTCACATAATGACCACAAACTTTAGCCTCAATTTTTATGGAACGCGGGTGCGGTCGGCAGTAGGAGGAAAGCGTTAATCGCAATTGTTTATCGCCTAAATAGGCGCCCCATTCCCAAGCGCAGATCATTATGGAAACCTTGTTGGGTCTGGAAAGTGACATATTTGGATCGCAGAAAACTAACGGACGAACATAAGCATCGGTAAAGTTGTTTTTTTCCAAAAGCTCATAAGTGGCGTCCACTAATTCCTGCACATCGTAATCGAACGGAATTTTGATGAGTTCTGCTGAATTTTTTAATCGGTCATAATGTTCTTTTACCTTAAAGACACGAGTGCCATTATCGCTAGCATAGGCTCGGATTCCTTCAAATACGCCATAACCATAGTGAAGGGTTTGGCTGTAAAGATCTGTTGAAGCTTCGTTGGCTTTGACAAACTTGCCATCGAGATAGATTAGCGTGTTGTTGTTGTAATACATATTGGTTTGATTTTAATTTTTGGGTTTATTAAATAAAAAAAGCCTTTCTCAAATGAATGAGAAAGGCTTAAAGTTTGGACAATACCAGCCTGACTCACCCGGGTGGGCAAATAATAATAATGCTGATAATTATGATGGTACTTGTTTTCATGTTTCGAACTTGTGTAAAATAAAAAAGCCTTTCTCAAATGAATGAGAAAGGCTAAAAATTGGATATACCAGCCTGACTCACTCTGTGGAGCGAATAATAATGCTGATAATAATTATGTTTTTATATGTTGTCATTTCTAGATTTTGAAGCAATAAAAAAAGCCTCCTGATTTCTCGGGAGGCTTTTTAAATATTTCGAATATATTTTATAGCATTCCCTCAGCAGCTGTGATAATCACATTTGCTATAATAATTGAAGGAATAATATTTAGATTGTTCATTGTTGTTTCTAATTGTGCGACAAATGTATGTAAAAAAATAAACGAACAACTATTTTAAATAAAAAAAGTTGATTTATTTGAAGTGCCGCTGCACTATGATTTTTTTCTTCTGACAAACTCAAATGTTTAGATCAAAAATCCATTGAATAGATTCTAATAATTAAAAAACTAAACAATGTGCCGTCCAAAAGCATTACAAATGAAATTTTAAAAATCGCCATTCGGGAACATTAATAATTTTGAGAGAATGAATTTAAGTGCTTTGTTAAAGGCTATTCTGAAGCCTTACTCGTTTGAATTAATCTATTTTTTCAAATTTTCGAGAACTTGCCTTTAATAGATACTTAGTTCAACATTCTCAACTTCAATTTTCATAGTTTACTCAGGTAGCGCCATTGGCACGTCCATTAAAAGTATTTCGAAATCTTCAAGGGCTTCCAGTTTGAAAGCATCCGTCTCGCTAATTCCCAAACCATCTCTTCTTTCCAAAATTTGGTCGCCGATTTTAGCCTTGCCGTCAAGGATAAAAACATACACGCCATTGCCCTCTTTTTTAATGGTATATTCCTTGACGGTTCCCTGATCGAATTTCGCTAAATAAAACCACGCATCTTGATGGATCCATACGCCTTCATCTTCTTTGTCAGGTGAAACGATCAGCTGAAAATCATTGGGTTTTTCGTTTTCAGCAAGCCTTATTTGATCATACCGAGGAGCGACGTTTTGTTCCTTTGGAATGACCCAAATTTGAAGGAACTTCACGTCTTTGTCGCTATTGGCATTTTTTTCGGAATGCACAACTCCGGTTCCCGCGCTCATTACCTGTACTTCTCCTATTTTTATGATTCCGTTACTTCCCATACTGTCACCGTGTCGTAGGTCGCCTTCTAAGGGAATGCTGATAATTTCCATATCTCGATGCGGATGTTTTCCAAATCCCATTCCTCCCGAAACGGTATCATCGTTTAATACCCTAAGGACGCCAAAATTCATCCGTTCAGGATTGTGGTAATTTGCAAAACTAAAGCTGTGGTAGGAATTCAACCAACCGTGATTGGCGTGTCCTCTTGTATCTGCTTTGTGATATATCGTTTTACTCATTGCTGAAAAATTTGTTTTGGTATTCGTGAATCTTGGATTGCATTTTTTGTAATTTTAGTAGCTCGTGAGCCCTGCCCTGAGGTATTTTATTATTGCTTGATAAATTCAAGATTGGCTATCAGCCTCACTTTATCACTCACTACAACATTACCAGCTTCGGTTACTGCGTTCCAGTTTAATTGGAAGTCCTTACGGTTAAGAGTTCCCGTAGTTTCAAAACCTGCTTTGGTCTGTCCATATTGGTCATCGGCTATTCCGTTGAAATCAACTTGAAGGGAGATTTCCTTGGTTACATCTCTAATCGTCAAATCGCCGACCACCGTTTCTCCATCAAATGATTTTGACTTGAAAATTAGATTAGGGAACTTTTCAGCATTGAAAAAGTCATCCGACTTTAAATGCGTGTCTCTGTCCTGATTTTTTGTGCTGATGGAATTGATTTTTGCACTGAAACTGAATTTTGCATCTTTAAAAGTGTCATCAGCTGCTTCTACAGTTGCCTCAAACTCACCAAAACTCCCTGAAACTGTAGAAATCATCATATGTTTTACTTTGAATTCTATTTCAGAATGTGTTGGATCTAATTTTCAAATTGTTTTTCATGTTGTATCCATTTTTTTCGGTTTTTGAGTTAGACGTTTTATTTTACTACAAAACTACGAAGCGATATAATGCTGTGCATTGATGTATGGTAAGAAGATGAAGTTGAAGATGAAGGTGAAGTTGAAGTTGAAGTTGAAGGTGAAAATGAAGATGAAAAATGATTTGTTATAGCTTTGAAAACAAACGGTATTGCTGGGTGTTTTAGTAAAATTAATTAAGAAAAAACGAAAATAACTGAATTTCAACTTGGCTGAAATGAAGTAGGATAATAAATTATTTCTTTAAGTTTTTTAGCGCCAATTCCTTACGGACGCGGCTTAAACTTTTTGGGGGGAATTCCTAAATAAGAAGCAATCATTGTTTGAGGAATGCCCAAATGGGTGTCGGGTGGATAACAATATACTTTAGATAGCCATCATGGATTTCAGATAAACAAGGCTGCATCCTAGATCAGTTAATAAAGCCATTTTTTCGTTTTCTTCCGCAATTGATTTTACAAATTAGACAATTGTTTAAACTCATTCTAAATAATATTTATTATTTTTGAAACTGGAAAATCGATTGACAAATTTGCACTTACAAACCCATTTCAAATGATTTGAAGCTGATGATAGAACAACTTCAAACTAATTGCAATAGTAACGATGGATTTCCTTGAATAATCTAAAATAACGGCAAATAAAGCCTAGAATCATTATCCCCATGGAAGCACAAACTAAATTCTCGGTATTCATCAAAGATTTTGAAGCCACTCTAAAGCAATCATTTCATGTGAAAGATGATATTGATCAGTTAAGCCTAGAACGCGGCTTACCTCCCGAAATTTTAGCAAAGATTATGTCAAAAAACCCCTTATCTGTCGCGATTCCTGCAGAATACGGAGGTCGTGGGAGCCACGTAAAAGAATGTTTGGAATTGCTGTCGGTTGCATCATACGAATCGCTCTCCCTTTCGCTTATCTTTGGGATAAATATCGCCTTGTTTTTAGAACCTATTTCAAAATACGCTGATCCATCGGTAAAGGCTGACATTTTTAATCGCTTTCTCAAGAATCAGAATATGGGGGGGCTTATGATTACTGAACCTGATTTTGGCAGCGATGCTTTAAACATGGAAACTTTCAGTACTGAATCTAAAGATAGCTACAAGGTTAAAGGTTCAAAGCATTGGCAAGGGCTTACGGGAATGGCAGACTATTGGTTGATTGCCGCCAGAAAGAAAATGGACAATGGCAATCTATCGCGGGACATGGATTTCTATATTGCCGATAATACAAAAGAAAAACAGCAGATAAAGGTTGAAGAAATCTATGACAATGCCGGTCTTTTTATGATTCCGTACGGTTTAAATAATCTGGATATTGAAATTCCAAAATCGCAGAGATTGATTCCTGAGACCACAGGGATAAAAATGATGCTTGATATCCTCCATAGAAGTAGGTTACAGTTTGCAGGGATGGGCGCTGGTTTTATAAGACGGATGCTAGATGAAGCCACTGAATACTGTAAAAGCCGAATTGTAGGAACCAGTAATCTATTGGCGTTGGATCAGATTCAATACCAATTATCCAGAATCCAAGCAGCTTTTACCATAAGTTCAGCAATGTGCGTAAGAAGTGTTGAGATAAGCGGTTTGGAAAATAACCTTGCTACCAATGGACTGGAAGCGAATAGCATGAAAACCGTAGTGACCGATTTAATGCATGAATCCGCCCAAATTTTAACCCAAGTTTCGGGTGCAAATGGGTATAGGATAAGCCATATTGGAGGCCGAGGAATTATGGACAGCAGACCTTTTCAAATATTTGAGGGGTCTAACGAAATGCTGTATTCCCAAATTTCCGACATGATAATCCGTTCCATGAAAAAGAAAAAGGTCTCAAATATATTCGAATTTTTAAAATCGCAGGATCTTACTGCCGAAGCGAGTGATTATTTCAAGAAAAACCTCAATTTTGATATTTCCAGTAATCTTTCCCAACGGAAAATGGTGAATTTAGGGAGGATAATCGCTCGGGTAATTAGCGTGGGCTATGTACTGAATATGCAGGGTAAAGGATTTAGAAAAGATCTGGTTGATAATTGCATCGTGATGGTACAACAGGAAATAGCCGGTCTATTCAGTGCTTTTCATTTCGATAATTCGGTAAAAGTAATTGAAGATTATTCTTCTAACAGCTCTTGGTTAAAATTTGTATAGGCCTTGTTAAGACTATTCAACTCGTTCCCTAGAAACGCAGTAAATTGATAAACACACAATAGGAAACTTGGAAAAGTGGACCTAGCATTGACCTTTGTAAAATTGTTTTAATCCTATTGGAGAATCACCAAGTTTATAAAATAAAGCTAAAAGCACGGCAGTAACGAACTGTCTTGAGGTACCCGCTTTTTCAAATCTGCGGCCAGAGCTTATTACTGAAATTTTTATTTTTTTAAAAGGCTTATAGAGCTTAACTAGAAATTGAATCTTGCTTGGTTTTTACTAGAACCCAACGAGGTTTATAAAAAATTAGATGGAGAAAAGGTGCAGAAAACTCACTGTGTGAATATGGATTTCAAAGGGTAGATTGCCGAAATTGTATCGAACTACGTAGACAAAGGAAAGAAAGTTGCAACAGAAACCTATCTGGAAAAATTATAAAACTAGTCTTTGATCTTTGTTGATTTCCTATTCATCAATTACTTGCCGCGGTCTGCTCTAATTGTTATTTTTTTATAATGGCAACGCTTTCAGCAGTTTTACCCTGTCGCTCAAAAATTAATGCCAGTAAATAGCGATATTCAGCATTTTGAGGTTCGATTTTTAAAGCTACTTTAATCGTTTTTTTTGGCTTTATTCCATTCCTTTTTTTGATAATAATAAGTGGCTAAATTGTAACTGGCCGGCGTATTTGTAGGATCTACTGCTATTGATTTATTTAAATCAGAAATGGCAGCAGCGTCTTTATTTGCTTCAAAATTGAATAAACCCCGGAGATAATACGCTCTCCTGGAACTCGAATCTTTTTCTTTAAGTGTGTTTAGCGTTTCCAACTTCTTTGACGAAACCACCTGTATGTAAGAAAACTTTACAGGTTGTTTAATTCGGATAAATTTGTACTAAATAAAAAAAATGTCTACTTTTGTATTTAGAATGATTCAAAATAAACTAGTAAAAATAATCTTGAACTAAAAAGAAAATATATTCCTTGATAATGACACTTGAGTCTAAAATCAATTTCAGGATAAAGCACAATAGAACTTAATCTAAATTCTTAATAAATTATAACTTATGGAAACTACAATAGAAAAAAATATAGGAGACCTCGTGGCCAAGGATTACCGTGCCGCCCAAGTGTTCAAAAATCATAATATCGATTTTTGCTGTAATGGGGAACGACCACTTTCACAAGTTTGCCTGGAACACGAACTAGATGTGCAGCAATTGCTGAATGAATTGGAAGAGGCTACCAAGGAGGCGGGCAACGATAATACAAATTATGAAAATTGGCCTTTGGACCTATTGGCTGACTATATTCAAAAAACTCACCATAAGTATGTTACAAGACAAAGTGAAATTCTCTTACCGTATTTAGAAAAGATTTGTCAGGTACATGGTGAAGAACATCCTGAACTCCTAGAAATCAACACACTTTTCAACCAAACTGCTGCTGCGATGGCAACGCACATGAAGGAGGAAGAATCGATTTTGTTTCCTTTTATAAAACAACTCGTTAATTCCGAGGAAGAAGGGAATGTCTTAATTCCACCCTCGTTTAAAACCGTAGAAAATCCAGTGGCAATGATGAAAGATGACCACGATGCTGAAGGCGAACGTTTCCGGGAAATAGTGAGACTGAGTGGCAATTACACTCCGCCAAGCGATGCCTGCAATACCTATAAAGTAACCTTTGGACTTTTGCAGGAATTTGAAAATGATTTGCACAAGCACATTCACTTAGAAAATAATATTTTGTTTCCGAAGGCAATAAAACTTGAAAAAGTCTTACTGAATTAACGAGGTTTAATGGAAACCTTCTTTCCAAAATAAAGGGACCCTACGCGACAGCGATACAAAAATATTTGGAGGACGTATAAAATTGAAATCGATGGAAAACAATCCATTGATTGTCCAGAAAAGTAATTCAAATTCAGGGTAGCGTCTACTATGAAAATGGAATTACTGTCTTTATTATTAATTAACGGGGTGGACTGGGTTATAACTACTAGGTTATATCGCTTTTGTTTACCCCTTTTCTTTTTCAGTTTTTTGCTTCTTGCCTCTGGTTGTAATCGTTGTAATCCATTGAAATCGTGAAGAAAGAGGATTGTAGAAAATATGAATCTCTAAATGGAAATCTTCTTTAAGAATAAGGTTCATGTCTCAAGGAAAAAGGCGACGCTGGTTTTATAGCTATTTCTACCGCAACAAGCCGAAAAAGCTTGGCAAGGTGACATTCAATGATCTCGCCAAATTAAAGACTACTAACAACATAAATTTGTAATTTTCTCTTAGGCTATAACATTCTCGATATTAAGTTAAAACATTAAAAAATAATACGAAATGAACGGAACATGGCGAGACGAACACCCTAAAAAAATCTTGGAAACGAAATATTTAAGTTCGAATGTTAAACGTTTCCGGACAACAAAACCAAAAGACTATCAATTTATACCGGGGAGGCAACGGATATTGTGATTAACCAACCCGAATGGCTAGATAAAGGGAGAGCTTTTACCTTTACTGGCTTAAATGAATGGTATTTCTTGGAATTTACAATTAAGATTTATAAATATCAGCATAACGTTACAAATCAACTAGATAGTTTAAAAGAGGGAGACGAACTGATAATCCACGATTACTTCGGTGATATTTTATACGAGAACGCTGGAACCTTTATTGCTGGAGGAGCTGGAGTGACTTCTTTTATTGCTAATTTCAGGCAGCTTGAAAAGGATAATCGACTAGGGGGTAGCCGGTTGATTTGCTCTAACCAGACCGAGTAAGATATTATTCTTCAGGGAGAGTTTGAGCGTTTATTAGGTGATAATTTTATAAATACACTCACTTGTAGCCGTTCTGATAATTATCATTTTGGTCGAATTAATAAAGAGTATTTAAAGGAGGTGATAAGTGAATTTTTACAATATTTTTATATCTGTGGCAGTGTCAAAATGATGGAGGCGATTAAAGAAATTCTCATAGACTTAGGTGCCGATGAAGAAAAGATAGTGATAGAATTAGACTTTAATACGGAGGTGCTAGATTAACAAAGGGGATATATCGTATCATTCTCAAAAGTTTTGTATGAATTGAAATAGAATTCTTCCTTTACAGATTAGCCACAATTTTTGGATAAACACGACAATGGGGCTTGATCCCTCACAACACCTAATTAAACACCTGTAAAAATAAAGCCCCGTAAACACTAGTGTTTCGGGGCTTTTAAGCGGAGAAAGAGGAACTAACCAGAATTTTTTAAAGATAGCATTTATAGTAGGTGAGGAGCGGATAATATTTTATACGCACCGAATTGCGCACCTTTCTTGAAATTTTAATATTATATAAAGTTTCTATCATAAATATTACAAAAGCATTTTAAAACATAGTAAAGTTCTTCTGTGGCAATTGTGATATTTTGAAAAGTTGATTAATTTTTCAAAATTGATTTGACTTTCATTCATTAGACTTTTCAATTTATAAAAAGTAGTATAGATTTTAGTGAAAATAAAAAGGCTCCTAGTTTAAAAGGAGCCTTCTTAAAAATAACATTAAGTTTTACTGCTGTTCATACTCAGCATCCCAATCGTTGCCGTCGTCACCTTTTTGACCATCCATTTTAATTAGGAAATTTTTTGCTGGAAAATAAGGCGTCATATGGATGTCTAGATAAATCCTATCTTTTTGGTTTGGATCTTGCTCAAAACGTTTGATTGAGAAGTTTTCTATCAACTTATCCGGTCCAGAAACATTGTCCAAAAATTTTACAATTTGACCCATAAGCTCTTTTCTAGTACGTGCATTAAAGTTTTCAAAGGCTCTTCGGTTCAAGAAATCCATTAATACTTTAGTTACATAGTCAAAAACTCGCACTACGGAATAGGTTTGCAACCCAAGATTATCACCATTAAATAATGTTTTGGCAGAGAAGGCCATAACTTTTCCATATTCATTTACCATTGGCACCAAGCCCATTTTTTCCAGACTAGCTATTTCGCTCTTCTTAAGATCAAAGCGAACTCCGCTAATCTCATTAATACCACCGTGCTTTTTACCTGCGGTTACTTGTGACATTAGGGTCTTGTATATTTTTCCAGCCAATGCGCCAGCAGGAGGAATAAATAAGTCGTCTTCTTCGCCAACTTCATCTTCTTTGCCACGACCTACAAGCCAGTTACAGGTCATAATTACGTTGGAACGATGATTCTCGCCACCTGTAAGGTTTGCTGCTTCAAACATTTCCATTACATCATCCGGCTCGTCTAAGTGTTCGAAATCGGTCACAAGCATTACCTTGTTTTCGTATGCAATTTTGGCCCATTTTTCAACTACTGCATTATTGCCTAAGTAACCTGGAATAACCATAAGACCGTAATTATCGCGAAGATCCAATCTATCATAGCTATCTCTTAATTCTTCCGAAATGGCATCAATAAATCGCGTATTGTCTAAATCTTTTAACTGTTCAAGATCGGCATTAACGATGGTTATATTTTTAATTTTGTCTTCTTCCGTATTTTTATAGAAGAGTGCCATAGAGCGATAAGAACGTTCTAAATCATGGGTTTCCTTAATAGCACTTCCCACATTTTTTTTGAGCGTCTTTTCGGCCGATTGAGAACGTTTTTCTGCTGTTTCAACCATTTCTGAAATATCATCAGTTCCGGAGAGGATTGAAGACCAGATTTCCAAGGTCTTGTTCACTTTTTTGCGTTCCTTACTTTTTGCGCTTTCGTTTAAGAATATTTTTTTCCGCGCCTTTCTTTCAGGATTCATATTTTGAACCCCGTCTATAGTCGCTTCCAAGAGGTCAAACCCACCATATTTTGCTAGGACTTCACTGCTTTTCTCTAGTTGTTTTGATGGACTTTGACTACCCGATTGCTGTTGTGCTTTTTCTGCTTTGGCCATAATTATTTACTTTGGTCAAGTTCTGACATTAATGATTGAAGAGAATCCAAGAGCGCTTTTTTCGCTTCAGGATCTGTTAAAGCGGCGCGTAGAATTTTATTTGTTTTTAGCTGCTTTACAATTTTTATATACTGCTCTTTTTCTGTGTCTAGATCCTTAAGGAAATCACTCTGATTAATAATCCCATTTTTTCCAAAATCACCGAGGTTACTAAAATTCAACTTTTCTTTTGAAGTAACGCCATCCTCGTTGCTGAATTCCATATCAACATTTGGTTTGTAATGCGCAAAAACGTCATCAATCGTTTTAAGACCTTTTACCATTTCTGCTTTAACAGGTTGATTTTGGGTCAATTTCTCAACAAGTAAGGTTCTGTTTTGAGGTATTTCCTGAAGGGCTTCGTTGGCATCCTGCTTAACCTCCGTACCACCTATGCCGTATGATTTGTCCATCATAATTTCTTTGTTTTATAGTTTAAAAAATAAATATAGGAATTTTATTATAAAGTTAATCGTTTATCTCCCAATTTAAAGCGCTATCCTGCAAAGTTACCAGCACTTTATTGCCTTTTGCAATCTTTCCAGTTATTAACATTCGGGATAGTGGGCCTCTTAATTCAGTTCGTATTACGCCGCGTAAAGGTCGTGCACCATATTGAGGAGTAAAGCCTTTATTGGCAAGATATTCATATACTTCATCTGTAAGCATAAGCTTTATTTCTTGTTTATCAAGGGCTTTCAGTAAGTCTTTTAACTGAATCTTAAATATTTTTACAATGTTTTCTTTGGTAATAGGAGCAAAGGGAACAATTTCGGTAAGCCTTCCCAAAAATTCTGGTCTAAAATGACCTCCCATTATTTCCATCAAATCTGTTGATTTAGGTATTATCCCTTCCTCAAAAGATTTTACAACGTGTTGACTACCCACATTAGATGTGAACAGAACTACAGCATGTGAGAAATCACCGGTCTTTCCCAATCGATCGTGAAGTTTTCCTTCATCGAGAATTTGAAGAAAAATATCAAATACCGAAGGATGCGCTTTTTCTATTTCATCAAAAAGGACGATGGAATAAGGTTTCTGACGTATTTTGTTTACTAATAGGCCTCCTTCTTCATAACCTACATATCCAGGAGGTGCTCCATATAATAGTGCTGCGGAATGCTCTTCCTTAAATTCCGACATATCAAAACGGATAATGGAATCTTCGGTTTGAAAAAGAAATTCAGCCAAAGCTTTTGCAAGTTCTGTTTTTCCTGTTCCTGTTGGCCCCGTAAAAAAGAAGGAACCAATAGGAAGTCCTGGTTTACTTAAGCCTGAACGAGATTCTAAAATAGCAGCGGTAATTGTTTTTACCGCGTGATCCTGCCCAACTAGCCGCTTCTTTAATTCGTCCTCCATAGAGAGGAGACGCTCTTTTTCATCTGCCAAAAGATCACCTACAGGAATTCCAGTCTTATTACTAATGGTTGCAGTAACATCTTGAGTGCTAATCTGATTCTTTTCGGTTTCAGCCTCTTTTAATAGAAGGTCTAAAATATTTTCAAGCTTTTCTGAAGTATCTTTTGAAACGGAATTGATATCAAATACAGGATGGTCTTCTTCCTTTAAAGCTGCAAAGAGTAAATAACTCACCCTATTGGCCAAACTGTTATAAAACCATTGTAGTTCTTCCAGTTTTCGCTCTTCGGAAAAATTCTCTTCTTCTTGAATAATTTTTAGCTCTTCGCGAAGACTGACAATAACAGGTGCAGAAGTTTCCAGCATATATCTACCGGCAGACATCGTTCTATCTATAAGGTCAATGGCGGCATCTGGAAGGCTTCGTTCTTTATTAAATCTTTTTGAAAGCTTTATTGCTTCCCGTATGGTTGAAGTTTCAATAGTAAGCTGATGGTGATCGCTATAATTTTCAATAATATATGAAATCATGCGCTCCGTTGTTTGTTCACTGGGCTCGTCAAGATTTATAACTTCAAATCTTCTTGAAAGGGTATCATCGCTTTCCACGTTCTTTCGAAAAGCATCACTGGTCATACAAGCTATGATAGTTATGTCGCCTTTTGCCAATTCAGACTTTAAAATATTGACTAAACCCTTGTGCTGACTGTTTTTGTCCAGCAAGTTGTCCAGTTCATCTATTAATAGTACAGGTTTATTAAACTCTTTTATGGCGTTAACAATCTTTTTAAAGCGATCTTCTATTTCGCCATTATAGCTGGCGCTTGAAACCAGTTCTATAAAATCCAACTCGTATATCTGCGCTTCCTTTAATGAGTCTTGAACGCTTCCATTGGTTACCGCATTGGTAAAACCATCAAGTAGTGCCGATTTGCCTACTCCGGGTTCTCCAGTAATAAGCACGTTGGGTTTGGAATGTCTTCCAAGAATTTCGATAATCATTTTTATTTCGGCATCACGCCCATAAACCTTTGAAAGCTCTTGATTGCGTGCCTGTAGCGTTTTATCGATACAATATTTTGAAAGTACATCTTTACCAGCAGTTTTGTTGGCTGTGACCGCACTTCCGTTTTTCCCGCTTGCAAAGTTTGATTTGGGTGTATCAGTTGCAAATTGTGATAAAATGTCCTCTCTTTTTAATGGGAGTGTTTTTAGTTGTTCATAACTAAAACCTACTCCAGGAGTACAAATGGCAATCAATAGACATTCAGGCGTGATTTCCTCTTGACCGATTTTTAACTTCACCATATCGGCTTCGTTAAAAATCGCTTCAATGGTGTCATCACCTTGTAATTGGTCTGGCACCTTTCCTGAACGTGGCAGACCTTCCATCCGAACATCTGCCCATTCTTCAATATAATAAATATCACCGCTTACATCCTCTACTAAAGTACGAAGGCCTATATCCTTATGTAAAAGTGCCCGCAAGAGATGGGCAGCACTATAGGTATCATTGTGATAGCCTTTAGCATTTGCTTCAGCAATATGAAGTAATTCTTGGGTGGAAGAGGATAGGGGGTATGTGAGGTTTTGCATATTGAGGCTAGTTGGTTGGAATAATTTTTAAAACTAAGCTATTTTATAAAAACTACGACTTCAAGAGCACAAATATTTTGTTAAAAGGTGCTTTTAAGCGAATTAATTGTCCTTTTTTCAGATTTATAGCGTTTATTTTAAGTTCAGCTTTTTCAGAAATTTAAATTTTTAAGGTTTTATTTTTCTTACAGCTATTTGGAGACTAATTTATAATAATTTTCCTACATTTTGGTCTGAAAATGTTATATTGGTATCGAAACTAAAACCAAACCGAATATGAAAAAATCAGTATTACTAATACCTTGCATTATTTTTATGGTGTCCTGTGGCCAAGACAACTATTGGAACGAGAAAAATAAAACTGATTTTAAAACCGCTTGTGAGCTTTCATTAAATAGGAGCCTCGAGCAATCTGAGGTAAATGTTATGGATCAATTGGGTACAACGGTAGATGCGTTATGTGACTGCCAATTAGAAAAAACGATGGCAAGATATCCAGATGCCGCACCTAATGCGGATGAAATAAAACAAACGACCAACGAAATGGCTACAGAGTGCATTTCAGAATTAAGACAATAATCATTGATTTCAGTTTTTAAAACTTGAAGGAATTATAAATTTCGAATAAAAATTTACACTTGAAATAATTAGACTTATGAAAAATACAAAGCAAAAATTAATTATCCTTTTCCTTTTGGTTAGCTGTTATATGGTAGAAGCTCAAACCTATATTACCTGGAATGAAGTAGAGCAAGCCCGTTTTGGGAAGGAAGTAATTTACAAGAAAGTAAAAGATAAGACACTTTTAAGTGGTAAATATAAAATTGCATCAACATCTGGCAGTTATTCCGATATCAGTTTTGTAGATGGGAAAATTGATGGTGTCCGAACAGATTATGATAGTTCAGATCGCAAGGAAGCGGAGGCAATATTTAAAAATGGCGTTGTTGATGGTAAGGTGGTCAATTTTCATCAAAACGGAAAAGTGAGTACTGAAGAATTTTATAAAAATGGAATAGAAGATGGCGCTTGGAAACGGTATAATTATGAGGGTCGCTTAATTGAAAGCTCAAATTATATTGATGGTAAAAGAGAAGGGAAATGGATGCAAGAGGTTATTGTTCCTCAGGAAGGTGTTACGAGGGTTGAAATATTGAATTACAAAAATGATCTTCCTACAGGTCATTGGGAAGCCAAAACTACGGATGATGTATTGGTTTGGCATGAAGATTATAAAGCTGCCAAAGATTATACACGGAAAGAGTACTACGCAAATGGGAAGATGGAAAAGCTGGAAACCTATGCTGACGGTAAATTGGATGGGCCTTTCAAATATTATGGAAAAGAGGGTAATTTAAAAATTGAAGCTACCTATAAAAACGGATATAGAGTTTTTAGAAAAGGCTATCACGATACTGGAAAACTTGCAGAAGTGATGTCTTTTGAAAATGATAAACCCAATGGTAACTATGAAAAATACACATCAAAAGGTATAAAAGTTTCGGAAGGTAATTTTAAGGACGGCCGAAAAGATGGGGTTTGGAAAGAATTTGATACAAAAAAAGGAAATTTGGAATCTGAAGTTGGTTATAAAAATCACAGAAGAAGCGGGGAGGGGAAGTATTATAACGAAGCCAAAAAACTCGCCGAAACCGGAAATTTTGTAAATGATGAAAAGGATGGTCTTTGGAAATATTATGATCTGGCTGGCGATTTAGAAAAAGAGGTTGAATATGATCGAGGGAGTATTGTTTCAGAAAAAAAGTATAAGTAAGTGGTAGCATGATTTAAAGATATTAAAATGAAAAACCTCAGTCTATTGCTTATTCTGATAGTTTCTTTCAACTTAATAGTTGCGCAGGAAGAGTCAATTCGAGTCGAGAAAGACAATGCAACAGACAATTGGAGCGGAAGATACAGACTTGAAATTAGAAATGGAGATACGTATGAAGATGAACCATTAATTTTTGTAAATATCCGAAAGGCTCAAGATATCAATCCAGAAGAAGTAACTCCCAAATATAGTTTCGATTTAGCAAGATGGATTATTTCGACGGAAGGAACAGATGATGAAGAGATAATGCACAGATTTTTATATAATCTGGAAGAAGGAGAAAATGAATATGAACAATTTGGCTGGACAGATTTATATAATGATGGCAAAATGGAATGTATTAATGCTGGACATTTTTTTATCTGTAAAACCACTCCCAATACAACGGTAAACTTTGGCGATGACGAGGCCGCCTTTACTGAAAGTGGCATTTTTGGAATTAGATTGCATCTTGGCTTGTTTGAATTATATCCGGTTGAAGAATAGTGTCACTCGTTGATTTCATTCTAAATGATATTCTTGTTCTTGAACAGGTACCATAAGCATTAATCATTTTTGCCTTTTGATAAGTCTTTTTTTTTCGCAGCTTATTAGGTGAAACTATGAAGGTATATTGAATTGGTTTTTTTGAATTCTAAAAGCTCTAAAAAACTTATTTAAAAAATCATGACTCAAATCAGGGTTAAAAGTCAAAATCGATAGTTAGTTCTTCAATATCCTTTGAAACAAGAGTCAACGTAATCAAAACCAGGTTAATGTTTTGAAAATAGGTGATTAGTCATAAAAAGTATAATCTAGGCTAATTACATTTTTATTATTTCCGCGAATCATGGTATATGACTCTAATAAATCTTGATCATTGAATTGGTAGATTGCACTTAAATCATACACATCATTTTCGTCTGCATTTTCTGCCTGCGAATAGTGTTTTTCAAAAGTTCGATCGTTTTTCTTAGTTATTTGTAGTTTTTTATATTGCATTACTTCTCCGTCTTGATAAGAAGTATAAGTGTGAATATAGGGGAAAGATGTAGCATCGCTATTACAAACCTTCTTCCATAATTCATTTTGTATATACTGAATCTTACATCCATTTTCATATTTAACTTCGGTAAAAGAATTTTCTGTTTCATAAATTTCATTCTTCATTATGGTGTACTTTTTAAAAACTAATTCACCCTGGTCTAAGGAATAAATTAAAGTTTCATTAGCATCTCCAACATCATTTAAAAAAATGATTTTATCGTCATTATAATTGACTAATACATCTTGTTTCCAATCTGAAAGTATTTTACGCAAGACTCCCTTATCATATACAAATTTCACTTGGCTTTGGGGTTGTTCCATATCGTCGTACATGTCCAGTTGCACGGGTTGGCCTTGTTCGTTTAAGGTAAGTGCCTGGAATTTGAGCTTTGAATTATTTCCTTGGCTGATAGAAGCAACAATAGTTTTGACTTTCGCTGGAGGCAGTTTTAACAGATTCGCATTTTCGCCATCTTCATCTGGAAAAGGGACTGTAAAAACAGTTGATAGGAATTCATGCAGCAACTTTTTTGAATTTTCAGTGAAATTATCCTTAGTCAGAGGTATGTTGTCCAGGTCTTGTTTAAATTTTCTACCATTAACAACATAGGACGATTCCTTATGAAGCCCTAATTGCGTAGAAATAAATTCGGTAGCATTTGTGGTGCCATCCATAACCTGAGGGTCATCTTGAAGCTTACCACTCCAAAAAACAAAAGATTGAAAAGAATCAGTCTTTTCGCTCATCTCCAGGTGCTTATTGTTTTCAAAAAGAACAAAGATATGGGCATTGAGTTTTATTAATTCAAAATGATGTTCCGGAAAATTACGTCGTAATTCCTTTTCCTCTGTATCTTGAAATCCGCCCCTCACTTGTGCGCCATTGTCGTAGTCTTCATGTACATCAATTAAAAAAACATACATTTTTCCTGAAGGTATATACAAAGTGTCTTGTTTTACCGAATATGTTTCCTCGAAATAATCGATAACTTGGGCATCTTTTGTGTATTCAACTCCTGCCGCTTCTTCCGCAGTATCTTCTATTTCAACGATGATTTCATCTTCCGATGATTCCACAGGATCTATCTGGCCTGTCATTAGAAAAGGATATAAGATAATTAGAATCAAGAAGTAAATTGGTTTCATAAGCTTGAAATTTTTAAAATCTTTACTGAACAAAAGCAAACTTACCAAAATCTAAATTCAATTCTATTTTAAAAAAAAATATGTTTATTGAGTTTTTTTAATTCCGCAAGAACAAAAAATTAAAAATTTTATTCTTTCCAATAATTTTGAAGTTTAAAATTTTTGACTCATTTGTAGAGAAACTAATGTTATTTTCGAGTTTTATATAATTTGCATCATATTAAATATATAGCACAGGGATAAACAGTTTAGTACTGATAAAAAGGCATTCAAAGAATAGAAAAGTATTATAGAGTTGGAAAAATAGAATTGTTAACAGTACAACGTAAGCCTTGATAACCCTAATGATTAAGAGGTTTAAAATTTAAATAAAAAAAATTATGATTATGGCATTCCTAACGCTGATTTTTGTGCTAGCTTTTTTATTTGGTATTGGTTATTTACTTAGAAAATTAAAGTTTTTTAGAAATAAATGGAATTGGATGTGGTTGCTTTTTGTGTCTTTGATAATTTATTTTCTTGGAAATTTAACTCCTATATATAGAACTATTGAATTGCGTTTTGAGAAATTGCCAGAAGAATTTAGTAACTATGCTACTATAGGTGATTTAGACAGCGTTTTTTTAAATTCAAATTTCAAAGCAATCAAATTAGAAAGTATCTATAGAGAAGAAGCTGTTAGGATTAACGATAGTATTATTATCTTAAAAACACATGAGGACGGCGAGGGAGAGCATAAAACAAACGTTTCTTGGTACAAAATTAACCCGAACGGAGAACTTATAGATTCTTTAACTTTTAAGAATGAATATCTGGTTAACATAGATTCTTATTTAGTTAATATAGATAAGAGTTATTATGTTACTTGGCTCAGGGATGGCGATACTTTAAAGAAACCATTTGATTTAATGGAAGAAGGGAAACTTATAGATGAAGCACAATCCAAAGAATTTTTAAAAGATGCGGCCTATTCCAATTACGATTATTTTTATGAGAACAAGAACGATTATGACCGTGAAAAAAGGTTTAAGAAAATGATTGTTTATAAAGACAATGAATGGTTTCAGTTCAATACCAGCGATGATTTATATTTATCAGTAAATGAGTATTTTGCTAACGATGATCTCAACTTTGAGGATAGAGGTAAACTTGTTCATTTTCAAAAGGAAGCGTGGTATGGAGACCGTTTTCCAGATTTCAACTTGTATATTAACGGAAAAGATCCCAATCTTTGGAAGGGCACGGCCTATTTAAATTTAGAGTTAGAAAATGAATTGATTAAAATACAGCATTATTCTAAAATGTATGAAGATGGCGATGCACGCCCTATGCCTTTGGATATTTATGAAAATCCGAATAAAAGCTTTTATATTCTGAGAATTGAAAGTGGAAAAGCACATACTTTTTATGTTCTTAAAAATAAGTTGTAGACCAAATCTGCAATCTGACCACAATGGTTTTTAAAAGAAGCGAAAAAAATAACTAATCATGAAAACAATTAAAATTTCAATTCACATTTTAATAATGGCAATCTTTTTAACGTGTTTACATTCTGTGAAGTTATATACTAAAGAAGTTACAAAATAAGCCGATTATAGCGAAGAATTATCACAAGATGATGCCGCTTGGAGTACAGTTAATGGAATTTTAATACTAATGATAGTTTAACAATTCGACTTCTTATATGAGCCAAATAAGTTTGAACTAGTTTTACAATAATTGATGATAGAATTATTATTAGATATATACGGGAAACTGTTGCAGCATTTTAATGAAAACACACAAGAAGGAGGTGTTATACTGTTTTTTACATTTGTTTTAGGTAATTTTTTAATCGCTTCTGTTGCAGCTGCTATGTGCTTCTTAACAAAAAAAATAAAAATCATTTATGATTTTTTTGGGTTCATATTAGCAAGTTCGCTTATAGCTATTTTCGCAAATATGGTACTTTTAATGCCATTCGTTTTTTTACAACTAAAAGCAAGAAATATGTTTTATTTAGGATGCCTCGTAACAGCGGGTTGTTGTTTTGTTATAGCTTATCATTTTCACTCTTTAAATAGTATGGGCCAGGCCTACAAAAAGTAGAAAAGATGGGGGAGAACATTACAAAAAATAGGATGGGCTCATAGAAATAAAGGAATTGAAAAAAACTATGCTTTTATATATTGGCAATTTGCTTGTTGATTGGAGCAGTGGCGAAATTTATGCTGCTGATGCCGTTTTTGGAAAAGAAAAAGAAGTATGAGAAAAATTAAAAGTTGAAATCTATGATGCAATTTGTTCGTTATTATTGGTTGTTACTTCAATTTCACCACCGTCATAATCATCGCCTAATTGACCGAATGTTTTATTATTTAATGAGTTTTCTTTCAAAATTAGATTAAAAAATTCTGCATTATCTTCTTTATTTGGCTTGGCTTTTAATATTTCTGTTTTATTCCATACTCCTTTTTTATACGTGTGTTTCTTTGAAAAAATACTATCACTCCCAGCATCAATACTTTCGAAAACATGTAGCTCAAAATTTGCTGGAACAGAAGCATTGTATTCTGAAAAGCTTATATATTGTATTGAAGACAGCTGTTTACTATCAAAGTTAATTTTCGAAATCTCAGTGTTGCTCAACTTTTGCTTACAACAACATATAGAGAGTAATATTAGTAAAACGAGTTTATTCATCAAGATAAGATTTTACTGATTATTTTAGAATGAAAAAATCAAACTTCTTTGACTTCGAATGATTTTCTATTCTCATTAACGGTGAGAAAGCATAGTCTCGTTATATTGCTTATGATAAGAGTTATAAACACAACTATCTAGTACAGAATTATCTACTTTTCAGATATTCAACTAACTATACTACTGTAATAATTTATTGCTACTTTTTATCATCCGATTTTGCAATAATATCCCAAGCCATATTTTCATAGGATTTCATAAATTCTGGCAGATCTCCTGAAGAAATTAAAATAGTATCTTGAGTCTTTAAATAAATAATGATTTCCCAATCTGGTATATCAATCATTACGGTTGGATGTCCTAAGTTTTTTTTATTATCCAAAACGTTATCAGGAAGACTGTCAATAAGTTTTTTTGAAAGCAAATAATCACTTCTGCTCATTTCTGCCAATTTATAGTTTTCATCGTAAAAGAATAATTGGTTCTCTACAAGTCTATAATTTCTTGAAAAGAATTAATCCATTGCAGAGTTTCGCTTAAGCTCAATGAAGATTATTTGATCAAACCCTTTTGATTCTTGAAATTTTGATGTTATGTTTTTGGTTTCAATTGTTTGATTTTGCTCATTTTTTGAAACACACGACACGCATAATAATAGTAAAATATAAATTGTTTTCATTCTTAATCTGAGTGTAATTCTAAAGAAACAGCTTGATACTTTTCAAGAACAAATCTTATATCTTCTGGTAAATCATCATTTGCAGAGTTTACTTTCCAAAAAATAGAAGTGTCATTTTCAAAATTTATTTTTACTTCTATAAAACCATCATCAACTTGATCAGTTATTTCTCCAAATTTTTGATCTTTTATTATATATTTTTCAGGGATTTTAGAAAAAAAGTCATGAATGTTTTCTTTTGGAGGATAGCATTGTATGGTATCTGTCTTTGTGTATTCAGCTTTTTCATATACTCTATCCAACAAACAAATATTATCATTTGCTATTTCTATAACTTGAAATTTCTGTAATTTATAATTTGCAGGAATCGAAGCGTTGAAATATTGAAAACTTAAACTTTTAATTTTTAATTTTGTTTGAGTTTTTAATACTTTAGCAGAAACCTCATTATTGTTATTCTTATTGTTTTTGCAGGATAAAGTCAAGAGTATTATTAAGAAAACTATAAAATGACAATTACGAAGATTGCGAGATTTAGAACTTTTTGATTTCATGTTTTTGTTTTAATATTTTTCTATTATGCTTCTATCTTTTCTAATTACATCCCATTGCCATTTAAAAAGAGAAAACATCTTTCCTTTGTATTTATTATTGCCAGAACTATAAAAGCCTTTGCTTAAATCTTTGGAATCAATAGGTCGTCCTAATTGCCATGTATAATCCATATAATTATCAGTATATCCATGATAAAATGTATGTTTTCCAGCATAGCTTCCTCCTTGAAAAACATGTGGTAGTCCAAATGAATGTCCAGCTTCGTGAACAATGGTATGACCATCTTCTAAGCCAGCTTTATAGATAATATAACTGTTGCCCCAATTTTTGTTTGCATCTAAAGAACAAGAGCCCAGAACATTGCCAGCAGTAAAATCAGTATAAAATAAATAAGTTCTAGTTGTGCCCTTAGTACCTATGTAATTTATATGACTTCCTTTTGGAGGACTGTGCTCTCCAAATTTTTCATAGAAATCTACCAAATCTTTTTTAATGTCTTTAGATTTCATTGTTTTGACATTTTTCAAAAAATGACCAATTGATGGATTTGTTTTTTCTAACTCAACCAAATTAAATTCAGTATCTACCTTTACTTCAGCTCTTACCAATGCCTGATTGAAAGATTGGTTTTTAAATAGAAATTGATAATCGTCCTTAATAATTGTTTTATTATTTGTGGTGATTACATTAACAGCGACAATTTCAGCCTTAGGGATTTCATTGGTTTTATATATTATTAATTTTCCAACTTCTTCCTTTGTTCCATTAAGCTCCGCAAAAACTTTAACTTCCTCATCAATACCAGATGTACCTCCTTTAAACTTAATGTTTATTTTGTTTTCAGCTAAATGATATTTTCGTTTATTCCCTAGTCCAAGATCTTTAATTTTAGCAGTGCCAATAAGATCTTTTAAATTTAATTTCTCTGGAGTAATTTTAACAAGACTATTACCACATAAAAAAGACAATGTAGTTCTATCAATAACCAAATCTTCTAACTCTTCAATCTCCAAATTTAGATCAACCCCTTTTTCGTGCATGTCAGAACCGTGTTCAAATTCTTTAGTTGTTGTATGTGGAAAAATTGAAATCCAAGCTGGATAGTAATCACTACCATGAGGTTTGATCGATGTATCTAAGTATTCCGTTTTTAAAGCTGTTGGATCTAAACACAATGGCTTTTTTGCTTTTATTGCAACTCCATTATTATCGTGAGTCACTTCAACTATAGGGTATATATATTCATCTCTTAACCAATCAAATCCATATTGTCCTGCATATGTCGTTGTATATTTTTTTTTATTTGTAAAAGTTTTACCTCGCCTAAAATGTATCATAAATTTTTTTAGAATAGGATTTATGACTAGCTCCTTTCCCGAGCTAAAACTCCGTCCCGCCGCTTCAATTGTATCTATTACTAAAGTGCGTGCCATAATTTATTGTTCTTTTTCGGTTTCTATCCAGTTTTCGTCTATGCTTACCAGTTTCATTGCTGCAGTGCCATCTGCTTTTACGGTACCCTTATATTTCAACTTTTTTTCGCCTTTTGCAAAATCTTGTTTTTCTTTGTCACTTATATTGACTGTTACAGTTTCTCCCGGATCCATATTGTCAGTTAAAACAAATAACTGGGCCTTTTCGCCATAGTCTGTACTATCAATCCGCTCCTTTCCAGCTTCATCCATCCAATAGCTTTCCACTACTTTGGGAGCTTTGTCGTTGCCTAGCATTGCCCCGGGAATCATCATGGCAATATTCTTAAAAGTTTCTTTTACGCTACCAGCACTGTTTATTTGGGCGTGCTGGATGATGGTTACTTTTCCGCTGGTGGCACACATGCATTCACTGTCTTCAAAAAGGAATTTTTTACTACCTCCTAAAGTAGATTTTTCGGCAGTTTTTGTCCAGGGTTGCAGCGCTGGAACGCAGGGTAGGTAAGTGTTGCCAGAAGGTTTTAGTTTACAAAGTCCAAAAGTTTCTGGTACTTGATTTTCTTTGTCCGTTGCCTGAAACTTGCCTTGTATTTTTACCTTTTGGTTCTGTGTTACCAAAAGTTTTGCTGGTTTCATACCTTGATCGCACTGTAGCATTGCGCCATCTAATACATACTTTTTACCCTTGGTCTTCCAGTTTAAAGGTTATCGTTGTTTCTTTTTTATATAGGTCTGTAATGCTCATTTTGTAAGTTAATTTAGCTTCAATGATTAAACCTATTTCGGGACTCAACTCGTAACTTCCTTTATAATTGAAGTCTAAGGTATGTTGTGAGCCAGTTTCTATTGGAAAGCTGCCTAAAAAAGCATTCATTTTTGCCAATGGAAAATTTTCTGCTTCGGTGTCTAATTCTCCGGTAATTTCAAGTTTTGCTTCAGTAAAAGTGATATCCTGCTTGGTTATTTTCTTTTCTTCTTTAATTGGAACATTTATACTTCCCAAAGCATTCGCCAATATTTTCTGATCTTGTATGGGTGAATCTCCTTCAAAATCTCTATAAAAGATGTTGGCAAACATAAAGTTATAGAAATTATCGTTCAAAAACACGTTTTGTATTTCAGCTTCCTGTAATTGCCAGTCAAAATCGGCTGCCATTTCTTTTAAATCTGAATATGTGTGTAGGAGATCCATTTTAACATCTTCCCATTTATCTCTAATTTGTTTTGTATTTATAACTTTTAATAGTTTGTAGTTTTTATGTACACTTAGCTTTAGTACATCATTTATACTAGCAGCTTGGAGTGCAATCGTCTGAGCTTTGTTTAGCTTTTTTATGATTGTATTTCTTTCATTCAAAAAAAAGCGACGTTGGGTAGTCAGGGTGTATTGTAAGTTTCCTTCTTCGTCCATTCCGAAAAACTCTAGACTAAATTCCCAACCCATTTTTGTTGCAAGAGTTTTTTTGGCTTTGGTTTCGGTATTGCTAATTATAGCCGTATAGTTACGGGAAATACGTTGGCCGTTGAGCTTTAGTTTGCGGGTAATATGAAAGGTTTTCGTGTTCAATTTTTTTGAATCTAATAATTTTGTTTAAAGTAATCCTCTAAGGTGTTCTGAAAATCTAAAAGATTATTTTCTGCTTCTTTTATTATTTTTCCATCCTTATAAATTTTATAACTGCCATTGTTGTTTGTTGCTTCTTCCCAATAAATTCCTTCTTTTATTATTCCGTTTTTATCTGTATCTAAGAATGCTATCTCCAGCGATTCTTCCGTCATAATTTCTTCTTCTTCTTCGGAAGAAAGCTTTTCTAAAAATTGCTTTAAAAACTCATAAGGATCATTGCTATCTGAAGGAAATGTATAGTTGGAAAGAATAATGTTTTGAAGCATAGATAAATTGTCTTCATATATTTTCATGTCTAGATCATTTTTAAACATTAAACAATCAATGCGATCTTTGATTTTGAAAATACTAATATTACTATTGGGTTTTGGATTTTTAGGATTGCAATCGTTTAGATTGTTACTGGCTATAATAGTGTTGTTGGCTAAAACTTCAACCAACAGCCTGCCATTGTTCAATGAAAATTGAACCATAGAAGCCCTGTCTTTAAGATGTGAAAAAAGGATGTAATTTTCAGTCACTTTAAAAGTTAACCTATTGGCGTAATGAATTGCAAATACGTCAATCTTTACTTCTACAATTTTTCCGTTGTTATATTTTTTGGCGAAATACCCATGTTTTAATCTACCTAGTATTGCTCCATCAACTATTTCGCCGTTTTTAAATGTTGACTTTATATCCAATACTGTTTTCCCACTTTCAACGTACTCATAGTTTATTTCTTCCCTTTCTTTCTGTTCCTCTCCTTCTATATTCTTAAAAATATCAAATGAATACTGATTGGTTTTTATACCATCTTTATAAAAATCTACCCAAAATATTTCTCTTTCACTAATTTTGAAATACCCGTTAAAAGGATTGTTTTCCTTGTAAAAGCCTTGGTAAAATTCTTGTGGGTTATCTGGAATTATAAATGTACTGTCAGCCACTTCTGTTTTGACTTCAGAATTTAAGCTAGGTGTTACAGAAATTTTCGAAGCTTTTTTTATTGAATCGTTTTTGCTATTAGGAAGCTGTTGCGCAGAACAGAAAAGCGTCATAAGTAATGATATGAGGATAATGCTATTAGACATTTTAATCAGTTTTTGAATAGATTTTTATTTTGGCCTTTATTAGTTCAATTTCATTTTCATTATTGCTCAAAATCATTTTTATGGTATCATTAAAGCGACCGATCTGAGCTGTTAATGTTATGTTTTGATTGACGCCAGTAAAAAGTGTTTCGAAAGCTTTTATCGTTTCCTTCTCTTCAAAAAGAATTTTCGCAGCAATTAGATTATCGTCTTTATCCCTCCATTGGATTCGAGTAGATGAAGGAACCGCCCAATTATCTAATAGTCTTTTTATATTTTTCGTGAAGAATTGAACATCCTGTTCTCCATTGAGCATATTTACACGTGCCTGCTCAGGTTTAAAATCTTCTTGATGAGTTAATGCTATTTTCCAATTGTATTTTTTTCGATATTCATGCCATCTTTGATAAGGGATATTTCCTGCCTTGATTTCTTGTAATACTGAATCTTCTACTTGTTCTTTAAGTATCATCTCTGTAAAATCCTGTTGGTTTAGAGATGTAGTGGGTATCATTTCTTTGAAATCTATTTCTACAACTTGACCTTGTCCTGAGTAAACTTCTATTCTATTTGAGGTTCCTACTAACCAAATTACAATAAAACCTCCTGGAGCAATTCCATAACTTATTGTATTAAAAGTTTCTTTATTATAGGTTCGAGGGTTTACGTAACCTTTATCAAATAAAGAGTCTATTTTTTGAATTGGTAAATCAATTTCTATTTTATAATATTTTTTTTCCGACAAAGAAAACCAAGATGATGATAATTTTTGAGGTAAGGATTTTATGTCCTCACCTGAAATATATACAGAACCAATATTTTCCCAACCATAATATATTGTTCGCTTATCAGGTGTTTTGATTAATGAGCCATCTGCACCAGTAAAATAACTTTTATAAATATATACGGGATAATTTTCGGGGGCAGTGTTAGTGGGTGTCCATTCGTACATTTTCATAGTCGTATTATTTTTTTGCTGACATGATCCTTGGAAAAAGGAACATGTAATTATCAAAACTATTATTTTCAATTTATTTTTCATCCAGGAATTATTTTTCTATAACGTTCTCTACTCCAAAATTTTCGTCGTGGTCCCATAGTGATGCTTTGGAATTGTGCTGAGAAATGTAAAAAATCTTTACGTATAGGAAGCAACAAAAGCCTATCTTCTTCATCATTAAAATCCAATGGTTTACCTTTATTAAAAACATAATCTTCTATCCTCTTTTTTATAGCACTGAGATTAGATGGAATTGAATAGACACTTTTTAATGACTCTGCTTTGACGGGAAGTCCTTTCTTGATTGTAAAATCTGCCATAATAGAAAGCGGAATATGTGTGTAAGCATTCGATAAATTTCGAGTTCCTTGAATAATAGTTGGGTTCATCCCATGCCTGTCCCATTGAACTGTTTTCAATTGTTCTGGAGAATACCAACCTTGTTCAATTACAAAATCACGCTCATAATACGCAAATTTTCGTTTCTCTTCCTCACCATCATTATAACTGCCTCCTAAATCACCATGGACACCTGGTAATGTAAACTCCTTACCTCTCCCTGATTGTATTGCACTTCTAATATCAGTAAGAGAAAAGTTCTTCCTGTGTTCGTCTGCAGCCGTAAGATGTAAAGTGAATTTTGCTTTCCTTATAGCGTCCAATCCCAGGGCTTTAGTATCATTATCATAACTGAAAATAACTCCTGCTCCATGTGATGAAACGGTATCATAAACCCCCACGAAACGCACAACTAACATCCTTATAGGAATACCGCTCTTTTTAAGTTCTTTACCCAAATGGCCATATCTTGGCTTTTCAGGTATCGTCGTTGGTATTGCGGTACCGCCTCGGGTAAAGGTGTAAACTACTTTTTCAGCTTCATATGCTTTGCTCACCTCGAACACCAAATTTCTTGCAGCTGCAGCACCCCTACTAAAACCAAAAACGTCAATAGTTAAAGTACTTATTTCTTCTATTCCTTCATTACTCGCCTTATTTACTAAAGAAATACATGCTTTTTTTACTTTTGCTTCAATTCCAGTTTTGCCTGTTCCAAAGCCTCCACCGCGTGTATCGTCCTTTTTAAAATCTTCGGATCCAATACCTTCTATATAAATTGAGAAAGTAAGTAAACTTTGATTGTTTTGACCCTCGTAAAAAGGTTCCATAGAAGCAATATTACTATAATAGTTTTCAAAGCTCGCAACATCATCATTTATATATCTTGCGGCTAAAGATGCATCGTGCGCCCTTCCTGCATTTGTCTTCTTAGTCCACTCTGCGGGAATTAGATTTTCCCTCCAAGATTCATTTTTATCCAGGTCGGTAATATCCTTATATTTCAGTCTTCGGTTTAGATGATAGCCGGGAATGGTCAGGATGCCGCCATAACCGCCGCTTTTTTAAAACATTCAAAAGTTTCAACAAATTTCTACTTGGGGTCAAAAATTCTAAACATTAGCCAAGGTGTAAAAAAACCAAAAGCAAATCCGAGTATAAATCCAATAATAGATCCAATAATTAGTATTAAGTAATTACCGATCGGCCCTGCAAGATTTCCCGGATTCCCATCTGGCTCAATCCAAGATAAATTGGCAAAAATCATAGCAAAGCCAAATGCAAAAATAATTGCTGTTAACGTTTGAATAAAGACTCTAAAAAGATAACTAGTTTTTCGTTGTTTTGGATAATCATTCATTTTTTACGTTTTGTTTATTTTTTAAAGTCATAGCTACATTTAATATATAGTATTAAAAAATTGAGTTTTGGCTAAATTATTTCTCATCCGGCAAAAAGCTCCGTCTTTTCCTTACCGCTTCTTGGCTCTCCTTTTGTTTCTGCATTTTTTCCTTTTCTAGCTCTTTAGCTTCCTGTTCTTTGTATTGCGGTGTTTCCTTATAGTTTTTTGGACGGATCACGTACATTCCACCAACCTGCTCGGGGTGGATTTCGTTTGGCTCTTGGATGATAAAAAGCACATCTTCCCTACCACCGAGTTCCTTGGGGATTTTATAAAGTTTCATTTCGGGATCGCGGAAGGAGGCAAAGCGTTTTATCTTTAGGGTATCGCCGCCCGGCATATAAATATCGAAATACCACCAACCCGCCGAATAGTTAAAGGCATCACCGCGATCGGACTTCTCAAAAAAGGTGGAGGTGTATTTTATTTGTTTTATCAAGCTGGTGTCACGCTCTACCGGTGGAACATATAGATCAGGAAATTGGTCTTTGAGCTCTACCATACGGACGTCTTGATCTTCTTTGGGCGGGTATTGTTTCTTTATATCTAATCCCAATTCTTTCGATTTTTTAAAAGCCTCAACTACATACCATTTATCTTCTATTTTAAAATAATAATCAGTCATATATATATAGACATATTGAGCATTGGCATATAGTTCTTTGAATTTTTTATACCATTCTGCCGAATCATTTTCTTCATTATTGGTTAGTGGTTTTAAGTATTCATATTTAGTGGTATCTCCATTAATGATCCAGTTTACGGAATACTTCCAGTCCCATATAGTACCATCTTTTAAGATTCTGGCGGTCATTTTTAATTTTTCTGATTGGTTGCCCAATAAATCTATTTTCAAGGTTTCGAAAGTGTTTTCAGCTTTATCGTTTGATTTATAGTAGGACTTTATTACAATTTTTTTGGAAATTGAATCGTATTGTTCATATTTTGCCGTGTTTTTTTTAGAAATTATTTCTATAATTTCATAATTTTTATTGCCAGAATATTCCGAAATAACTTTATATTCTTTTTGATCAAATTGGGTTTCCTGGGGTTTCATTTTGCAGTTTATAAAGAGTAAAAAGGTGCATATTATTAAAAATTGTTGCTTTTTCATAAACTTATTGTTTAGGTGGTATAGCTGGTTTAGCGACACGGGTATTGTCCCGCTTTATTTCCATGTCTTTTAACAATTGTTTATTAATTTCATTTTTCGCATCGCTACCAAGCAATTTTTGAATTCGTTGCATTTCCTTATCGCTTTTAGAAGGTTCGTGATATAATTTTTTCTCAGCTTCTTTATTTCCATCGACATATGCTTCCAAAACGTTAGTAACATAAGCATTTTCAGAAATATTTGTGTCGATTAGCAATTCTCTTCCGTCTTCTTCAACATATTTTTTTTCTTTAATACGAATATCTTCTGAGGACATTGAAACAATGTCCTCCGGGTCACCATACTCCACTCTATAAAACCGATCATTTCCCAATTTCTTAAGTCGGCCCCAAATATTTTCATCGCCAAGGGCGTCTTTAAAGTCTTTTGTCTTTAGGAGCTTATCGTCCAGAATAAACTCTACTGGGCTAAAGTGGGCGTAGAGATCTGCTTCTTGGATGCGGCCGTAAGAGTAAAGTGCGTGCCTGTGGAGTCTTTTGGCTTTTATTTTATCACTGCGATATTCAAGATATTTTTTAACGGGGAAAAGATAATCCAGAAAGGTCATGTTTTTTGATACTACAAATTGGTTAAAATTGCTATAGGCATTGCCCCAGTCTGTGGCGACGCTTTTATTCCTCCGGCAAAAAGTTCCGTCTTTTCCTTACCGCTTCTTGACTTTCTTTTTGTTTCTGCTTTTTTTCTTTTTCCAATTCCTTCGCTTCCTGTTCTTTATATTGTGGGGTTTCCTTATAGTTTTTTGGACGGATTACGTACATTCCACCAACCTGCTCAGGGTGGATTTCATTGGGCTCTTGGATGATAAAAAGTACATCTTCCCTGCCACCGAGTTCCTTGGGGATTTTATAGAGTTTCATTTCGGGATCGCGGAAGGAGGCAAAGCGTTTTATCTTTAGGGTATCGCCGCCCGGCATATAAATGTCGAAATACCACCAACCTGCGGAATAGTTAAAAGCATCGCCACGGTCCGACTTCTCAAAAAATGTAGAGGTGTATTTTATTTGTTTTATTAGGCTTGTGTCACGGTCTGCAGGAGAAACATATAGATCAGGAAATTGGTCTTTTAGCTTGACCATACGGACGTCCTGGTCTTCTTTGGCAGGATATTGTTTGCGAAAATCCATAGGGCTTTCCTTTAAAGTATCGGCCACTATGAACCATTCATTATTTATTTTAAAAAAATAATCGCTACTGAACAAATAGACATAAGACGCTTCTTCATAGAGTGATTTAAACTTCTTTATCCATTTGTTAAAATCCGTTTTTTCAGCGGAGTTTAATGGATCTTTATACTTGTATGATGCAGTATCACCATTAATTATCCAATTGTTATATTCGTTTGTATACCATAGAGTTCCGTCTTTTAAAATAGTGTAAACAGGTCCTTGGTCATATAGTTCTCCGAAAAGAGAGATTTTATATCGGTGATTTATGCTTTCATCATTTTCTGAAGCATAGGATTTTCCAAAAATATTTATCTTTTTCTCATTCTTATCTAATAAAAGTTCTGAGATAATAAAATTATTTTGTAAGATTATCCCAACTTCATACAGCTCTGATTTAAGATTTTTATCTAATTCTAAATACTCTTTTACGTTTATTTCTTTTTCTTGTGGTTTCATATTGCAACTTAAGAGAATTAAAAAAATACTTAATATCATTAAATGATTTTTCATAAATTTAATTTTTTAATGGCACTGATGGGGGCGCGACCCGTGTATTATCTCTTTTTACTTCCATATTCTTTAGTAACTGGTTGTTAATTTCATTTTTAGCATCGCTACCAAGTATTTTTTGAATACGTTGCATTTCCTTATCACTTTTTGTGGGTTCGTGATATAGTTCTTTTTCCGCATTTTTGTCAGCGTCAACATATGTCTTTATGACATTTTTTACATAGTTATTATCTGCAATTGAGGTATCAATATATTTTTTAATATTTTTGGTGTCTTCGACGTATTTTTTGTCTTCTATACGACGATCCTCATAAGCCATTTCTTTACCATCTTTATTCTTCGGATACTCCACTCTATAAAACCGATCCCCGCCCAATTTCTTAAGTCGGTCCCAAATATTTTCATCGCCAAGGGCATCGTTGAAATCTTCGGTCTTAAGGAGTTTGTCGTCTAGAATAAACTCTACTGGGCTAAAGTGGGCGTAGAGATCTGCTTCCTGTATTCGGCCGTAAGAGTAAAGTGCGTGCCTGTGGAGTCTTTTGGCTTTTATTTTATCACTGCGATATTCAAGATATTTTTTAACAGGGAAAAGATAATCCAGAAAGGTCATGTTTTTTGATACTACAAATTGGTTAAAATTGCTATAGGCATTGCCCCAGTCTGTGGCCACACTTTTATTCCTCCGGCAAAAAGCTCCGTCTTTTCTTTACCGCTTCTTGGCTTTCTTTTTGTTTACGTTCTTTGTCCTTTTCCTGTTCCTTCGCTTCCTGTGCTTTGTACTGTGGAGTTTCCTTGTAGTTTTTTGGACGGATCACGTACATTCCACCAACCTGCTCAGGGTGGATTTCATTGGGCTCTTGGATTATAAAAAGCACATCTTCCCTACCACCGAGTTCCTTGGGGATTTTCTAGAGTTTCATTTCGGGATCGCGGAAGGAGGCAAAGCGTTTTATCTTTAGCGTATCTCCGCCCGGCATATAAAGATCAAAATACCACCAACCGGCAGAGTAGTTAAAGGCATCGCCACGATCAGACTTTTCAAAGAACTTGGAAATGTATTTAACCTGTTTTATAAGGATGGTGTCGCGCTCTGCCGGTGGAAGATATAGATCAGGAAATTGGTCTTTTAGCTCGAGCATTCGAACGTCTTGGTCTTCTTTTGCAGGATATTGTTTGGGAAAATCTTCTGGTTTTTCTGCAAATTTTGCTTTCATAAAAAACCACTCATTGTTCTCCCCTTTTAAATAATAGAAACTACCATCCCTATAGACATAACTTGCTTTTTGGTACAATTCTTCGAATTTTTTCTTCCATTTCTCGAAATTTGTTTCGCTGTTTTTGTATTCATATGGATCATTCACTTTATTATTTGTAAATGCATCTGTATATTTATACTTGGTAGTATCACCATTAATGATCCAATTAGAATAAAAATCGAAACCTTTCAATGTACCATCACTGAGAGCACCTGCATTGGTAAGACCATGCTCCATTATAACTCCGAAAGCAGAAACCTTCAATCGTTTTGATTGGCTATTTTGTTTATCAGCAGGATTCGTTTTTCCAGGAACTATTATCTCATTATTCTCTTTGTTTAAATATAATTTTAATGTTTCAAATTCTTTTGAGAATATTGTAGAAATTCCATAGTTTTCACTTCCGTGATGGTTGTAGGGTTCATGATATTCTTTAGTGTCAATTTGATTTTCCTGTGGTTTCATTTTGCAGCTTATAAAGAGTAAAAAAATGCCTAATATTAATAGATGATTTTTCATAACTCTATTTTATGTGATATATAAGAGGTTTAACTACTGTTGTGTTATCGCGTTTAACTTCCATATCTTTTAATATTTGCTTGTTAATTTCATTTTTCGCGTCGCTACCAAATAGTTTTTGGATGCGCTCCATTTCCTTATCACTTTTAGTGGGTTCGTGATATAATTGTGCTTCTGCATTTTTGTCTCCGTCAACATAGGCCTTTATAACATTGGCAACGTAAGCATTTTCTGCGATGCTCGTCACAATCATCCTTTCTAAACCCTTGCCTTCAACATAATCTTTTTCTTTGATTCTTTTTTGTTCCGGAGATGGTTCATCATCGGTTTCATTCCTTTTATATTGCACCCTATAAAACCGATCCCCGCCCAATTTCTTAAGTCGGTCCCAAATATTTTCATCGCCGAGGGCATCTTTGAAATCTTTTGTCTTAAGGAGTTTGTCGTCTAGAATAAACTCTACTGGGCTAAAGTGGGCGTAGAGGTCGGCTTCCTGGATACGGCCGTAAGAGTAAAGTGCGTGCCTGTGGAGTCTTTTGGCTTTTGTTTTATCACTGCGATACTCAAGATATTTTTTAACGGGGAAAAGATAATCCAGAAAGGTCATGTTTTTTGATACTACAAATTGGTTAAAATTGCTATAGGCATTGCCCCAGTCTGTGGCGACGCTTTTATTGCTCCGGTAAAAAGCTTCGTCTTTTCCTTACCGCTTCTTGGCTCTTCTTTTGCTTCTGCTTTTTTTCCTTTTCTAGCTCTTTAGCTTCCTGTTCTTTGTATTGCGGGGTTTCCTTGTAATTTTTGGGACGGATCACGTACATTCCGCCTGTCTGCTCTGGATGGATCTCGTTCGGCTCTTGGATAATAAAAAGAACGTCGTCTCGGCCGCCAAGTTCTTTTGGAATTTTGTAGAGCTTCATCTCCGGATCGCGGAAGGAGGCAAAGCGTTTTATTTTTAACGTATCGCCGCCCGGCATATAAATATCGAAATACCACCATCCCGCGGAATAGTTAAAAGCATCGCCGCGGTCAGACTTTTCAAAGAACTTGGAAATGTATTTAACCTGTTTTATAAGGATGGTGTCGCGCTCTGCAGGTGGAAGATATAGGTCAGGAAATTGGTCTTTTAGCTCGAGCATACGGACATCTGAAAATTTTTCAGGATACTTTTTGTTGAATTCACTGTTAGCTATTTTATTGTAGCCTAATTTGTGCCATTTGTCTTCAATCTTAAAATAATACTCCCCTAAACCCGAATATATATATATGTCGCTAGCTCTATTATATAGTTTTAAAAATGTTTCGAGCCACTTATCAGAATCTTTTTCCTCCTTTTTGGTTATCGGTTTTACATAAACATATTGAGTTGTGTCTCCATTAATTACCCAATTGGAGAATTTATCACTTGTCCAGTCTGTGCCATCTTTTAAGATTCGATTTGTATTGAACTTATCAACTTTATCTCCTAAAACATTTAACTTTAAAGCATAAGCAATATAATCTGCATCCAAAGGATCATAAAATGCTTTCACGATTAAATTCTTATTTATTGATTCATAAAGAAAATATTTTATTCCGTGGTCTTTATCAACTAACTCTCTAATCTCATAATTGATGCTTGCAGAATTATTAGATAATTCCTTATATTCTTTTTCGTTCATTTGTTTTTCTTGTGGTTTCATTACACAGTTTACAAAAGTTAAAAATATGCTTAGAATTAATAGTCGATTTTTCATTGATTATTTTATTGGAGGTATAGGAGGTGTGACCACACGAGTATTATCGCGTTTAACTTCCATATCTTTTAACAATTGTTTATTAATTTCATTTTTCGCATCGCTACCAAAAAGCTTTTGGATACGCTCCATTTCTTTATCACTTCTAATTGGTTCGTGATATAATTGTTCCTCTGCACTTTTGTCGCCATCGACATAAGCTTTTAAGACGTTTGTAACGTATTCATTTTCAGAAATACTCGTCATAATCATTCTTTCTAAACCCTTGCCTTCTACATACGTTTTTTCATTCATTCGCTTTTCTTCCTCCGACATTTCATTTGGATCTTTATCATACTCCACCCTATAAAACCGATCTCCGCCCAATTTTTTAAGTCGATCCCAAATATTTTCATCGCCAAGGGCATCTTTGAAATCGTCGGTCTTTAGGAGTTTGTCGTCCAGAATAAACTCCACTGGGCTAAAGTGGGCGTAGAGGTCGGCTTCCTGGATACGGCCGTAAGAGTAAAGTGCGTGCCTGTGGAGTCTTTTGGCTTTTATTTTATCACTGCGATATTCAAGATATTTTTTAACTGGGAAAAGGTAATCCAGAAAGGTCATGTTTTTTGATACTACAAATTGGTTAAAATTGCTATAGGCATTGCCCCAGTCTGTGGCCACACTGCGGTAATCTTCCCAAGGATCGATACGCACGCCATCATCCTCGGTGGGGTCTTCAACCGCTTCTAAACGAGGAATCGCGGCATAGGGCGGAATAACCAGCGACCCGCCAGCTTCTAAGTTGATTATCTCCTTGCCTTGTACTGTGGGATAATCTTCTGGAATAGCTTTGGCAAAAAATTCGACACTATAAAGCGTATTATCTGGTATTGGATTACAAGCACTACTTATATAAGGTATATCCCCATCCACGGAAACGAGATCGCCTCGGTCATTGGTAAAGGTAAATTGTACGGCACGTTCAGCAAGCGCCTGGAAATCTGTAATTTCCCACAGATGTTCATAAATGCCACGTTTATGTCGCAGCTTGTGATATTTGGGATCAAAAAGTTCTGATAACCCATTGAGGAATCCCTCAACTTTTTTATCTTCTTTTAAGAAGGGAGAGTTAATATAACCGTCCCAAAAGTTTTTATTCACGCCGTAATATTTAACTTTCGCATTTATGTAAGCTTCATATTCCTCTTCCCATAAATTTTTTGGTTGGTGTACGCCCAAATAAATTAAGTTTAAAGGTATCTGTTCCCATTCCTTCTCCTTCGCATATTTTAAAATACCTAAAGCGATCCCAACGCCAGGTGCGTTTCCTTGACTGTGCATTACAATAGTGATGGGTCTATAATTTGGGGAATCACTTTCAATATAGGGTTGTTCTTCCTTTCCATCATCCACTTCTGTTTTGGTCTTAATATGCCAATTGTGTTTAGCCCAATGGTATCCCAAGGCTATTCCGTGATCTATACGGTGGGCAGCATTTGACCCTAGCCCGTGGGAGCCGTTTACAAAATGCTCATTATGCGCTGCATTAAAATATTCGGCATAATTTTCTGTAGCCTTCATTTTATTACCTAGTTTGTTCCAATAGCCCCAATAAAGATCTTTTATTTCTTTTTGTGTTAACTGGGGAATTGGCTTCAAGTCAGAAGACTTATCAATATATTTAGGTCCCCATTTAACGTATGGTATTTTTATGTGCAATGGTGGCATCGGTATAGACGGAAAACCTGTTATGGGAAATGGTACAGTAGTTTCCATATATTCGATTCCTTTTGGAACCTTGAATGGCAGCTTATAGGCTTTATTTTTTCTATCGGCTTCTATTTCGGCCTCAGTCATGTTATTTATTTCGTCTAGCTGAACATCGGTTAAATAGTCTTTTTCATCAATTCTATTCGCTTCATTTGTATTGTGTGAGCGAAACCATTCTGGTTTATCCTTGTCTGGATGGATATCAAAAATGGCATTGAGTCTTCCGCCCCATGCCGGACTAAAATACCCATTAACAAAAATTATCTCTCCCTGCAGTTTTGCGTATTTTTTATCAAGTTCGGTTTCTTCCTTACCTGTTCCCGCCAATTTCTGGCCTGAATTTTCTACCGTTATTAAACCTCCCTTATTACATTGTATCTGGGAGTCGTCCATTATAAAAGACTTTTGTCCCCTAGCACTTTTTTTGCTTGTGAATTGCCATTCCTGCAAAGCGGGCTGGCAAGGTGGGTTTTGCGAATTGCAACTACAGGTACCAAAAAAGGGAGGCTCAAAGAGTTTATCGTCCTTTGTAGCTTGTAACTTGTTTTTTATAGTCAGTTTGCTTTGGGAAGTGACTTTAATTTTTCCAGGTGCTGATCCTAAGGTACATTTTAGCTGTCCTGCTTCCGTTAAATAATATCTTCTTGCCATAATCTTTCTTTTTAATCTCCGTAATCTACTTGTTCTCCACTTTGCAAGGTCAGTTTTCCTTTGCTGTCCAATAGCATTTTTCCGCTGTTGGTCTTTATGAGTACATCATTGGCGATGTGTTCCATCTTTTTGGATTGCACAGATTTCTTTTCATTTATTTCCTCCGTACTCTGGTTAGCAGAAATTTTATGATGTTCATGAATAGTTTCTGTTTTGTTCTTACCAACGTCAATTTCCATATCCTCCTGCACATTAAATTTCATATTCTTTGCGTTGAATTCCATAGTTTCAGGAGCAGAAATAGTAATGTTCTTTGTGGCGGTATTAAAGTGGATGATATTTCCCCCTTTATCGCTTATAGTGATGGATTCTCCACCGTTACTGTCATTTAGTTCAATGGTATGTCCACTACGGGTACGAATGGCCTTAATATCGTTCATGTCTGTTTTCCAACTTGCAGGTCTATGACTGCCGTGATATAGCGAACCCATAACATAAGGTCGCTCCGCATTTCCACCCTCAAAACCTATTAGCACCTCTTCGCCGTTTTCAGGGATAAAGTGAAAACCTTTATCGCCACCTGAATGTGGGGTAACAATTCGCAACCAAGGAGAGATACCGCCAAAGCGTTTTTGCCAAGCAAATTGTACTTTTATTCGTCCCATTCCTTCGGGATCTGCATTTTCCATAACTACTGCGGTCTGAGTTTCGCTTCTGGGAATGGCGTGAAAATTTGTGTGCGGATATACATCCATCTCTGCACTTACGGCCTGAAAACTGTTTTGGTAACGCCCGTTTTCATTACCGGTGTGGGTTACTTGTGTGATTCTATAGCTGCCGTAATGTTCGTCTTCGCCTATAATTTTAATCACTTTTCCAATGGCAACTCCAGGATTGTCACTGCTTCCTTTTAAGATTACCTGTCTTTGATCGGCAGCTTTTTTCTGTTGTTCCACTTGTTTGTCCAATCGGCTTTTGGATTGTGGATCGTTATAGCCGTTTATAAATACATTGGTTTCTTTAGCGTACATCTTTGCGGCCCGCTCGCTGGCAAAACCGTTAAATCCACTGGCGTTGGCAATTTCAGAGGTTTTCTTTTGGTGCTGGTCGTTTACCAGATAATCATTGGTGAAATAATTAAAGTTGTTGGGCTGCGGATTCAGTTCCATGGAAAACTCCTGTAGATCGTGACCGTAGGTTAGGGGAGTGGCTTCGCCATCTTCTGGCTTTCCGAAGATTAGTTTTTTACCATCATAGTAAAACCATTCGCTGTATTGCGCCGCCAATCGGGCAGCATATTGCCACGAGCTTTCGTTGTTCTGGACGGAGTAGTGGAGGGGAGCATTGTTTTTGGGAGCAATGACTGTTTCCATTTTGGATTGATCGTAACCTGCAAAAGTATGGTTGATGATTTCCTGTAGGCTAACATCATTGTGAGAGGCGTAGTGAGGACCGTCGTCTGCGATTATTGTACCACTATGACCACCGATCACAACCATGTCGCCCCCTTTATGATTAAAAGCCTTGAGGCTGTTTACAGATGTTACCACCCCTTTAAATTGGAGTTCCTTATAACCGGAAAAAGCCCCAACGGACATTACCTGGGCAGAAAAGGATTCGCCCAAAAAGTTTTTTGTTTCTTGTGCAAAGCCGCCCCCCGTTATTTTTTCCAACACATCCATACGGCATACCAATTCAAATCTGTGGTGGGTGCCAAGGTATTGATGCAAGGTAAATTCCTGAAAAGCTTGTATGGGATTGCCCGCTATGTATATTTGAATGTCGCTCTGTAGTGCCATAACTTATTTTTTTATTTATTTATTCTAAGTAGCTTTTGAATAAAATTGTTTTCTATTAAAGAGATTCTATATTCTAAACTAAAATGATTTTTCTAAATTTTATTTGGCCAATTATTCTTAAAAGAAGTCCCCTTCACTTTTATTTCTTCCGCAGAAATAAGTAAAAATATCTTTAAAGGTTTATTATCCACAGCGTTAAAGCTTTCGGTATATTCAATACAGTGCGCGCCGTTGAACTCAATTTTCTTGAGGCCACTCATAGTATCCCGTCGATAAAAAGTTATGGTTCCTTTTTTGGTAAGGTTGGGTTGGATCATCCATTCCAGAAAGTCAGTTTTTGCGGTACCTTCTATAAGCAAGCGCATTTGTCCGCCGCGAGGCTTTTCGCTTGGACGACCAGTATAATCAATACCTTGAGTGAATGTGAAGGAGCAATCTAGTAGGTTTAGCTCCTCACCATCTAAAATGAGAGTTGAGAGAAAAGACATAGTGATATGTATTTAAATAGGTTTGTTAACTAAGCTTGGGATAAAAAAAGGGGAGCGCAATTTGCGCTCCCCTTTTAATATTAGGAACATTGCGTTTAGTTGCAATGCATTAAGTATCGAATGGTTTATTTTGGCCAATCGTTCACATGCTCGCCAGTACCCATAGAAATTGAACGTGCCGAGATAACCAATGACTCATTCATTGGATTACCATCTGCGTGGTCAAAAGTTTCTACATACTTAACCATATAGCCTTCGGTAAATTTAAGTTCCTTAGCTGTGGCCTCGTTGTCTCGTTTTAGGAATTTTACCGATCCATCACGGCGTTCGAAGTTGTTAAACATCCATTCAGCAAGACTCGTATCTTCTGTAGATTCTACTCTTAACTTTAGACGTCCACCGCGTGTTACGGAAGATGGTCTTCCGGTTGCATCAGTTTCTTGAAAGAGATCGTAACTACAATCTAGTACGTTGTACTCTTTTCCGTTTAAGTGTAATTTTGCTTTAAATGACATAATAATTCGTTTAAGTTAATTAATGGCAATATCGCCTTATAAATATTAAATATGTTTTAAAGATATCAAACTAAATGAGACTAAGAGCTTCTGCAAATTAAAATTTGCTCTGCACGCGCAGCCAAATGTTTGGAATGTATTGTCATTAAAGGGATTAGGTAGGTGTGTTAAATTTTCGTTATATTATCTCTGTTCAACGATAAAAACGGTATTTCAGCGTTTTTTAGGTAGAAATTGGATTGTTGTTTTCTACAAAAATCTATGGTTCTCTGTCTTGAGTTAACTCGCTTTTGTAATTATAGCCCCTTTCCCCATTGTTAAACTGACATATTCTATATAAATCGACATTTTCGTCTTCAACGCTCAGTAATATGAAGAGGAATGCATTCAGTTTCGAATAAAATAGTCCTAAATCAATCCTGCACATCCTTATCTTTAGAGATGGATTCAATACTGTAGGTATATCCTATGCATTCTGTTTTTGCTATCTTGGAGATAATTGGCTATGTAAGATTAGGACATTCGAAAGAGCGTTACCGAGCTGCGTATTCAATTTCTGCAGCTAAAGATGCCGCTTCTGCAAACAGCGGTGCTGGAAGAATAATTGCCGATGGCGAAATGGGCGATTTTATGGAAAATCTGTTAAACGTTCAATTTTCTCAAAGCAACGAATCGACAGCAGATAGCTACGGATTTGATTTTATGGTAAAACACGGTTATGATTATCATGCAATGGAAGGCGCTTTCCAAAAACTGGCAGATTTAAGCGGAGACGGTGGAAAAGGTTCTATGATGTCTTCACACCCAGGTTCAGCAAAAAGAGCAGAAAATGCAAAGTTAAAAGCTGAAAAACAGGATAAGAAAGGATAGATTTATTCTTACTCATATTTTAATCTTTTCCGTGCTAATTCCCCGAGACTCTGCCTCGCATTGTTTTTTTTTGGAATTTGGAGTTTTATTTTTTTGGTTCCGATAGCTATCGGAATTAATACCTCGTGGCCTCTGCCTCGAGGTATTTTATTTGAAAGCTCCTTTCATTGGTATTGAAAGGAGCTTTATTGTGAAAAGAAAGGCGTAAATTGATGGAGATTAATTGAAAGTGTGCTTTTTAATGACTTAATTAAGGTAGTTATGAAATTAAATCGAACAAAATATTTCGTTTTTATTCTTTTGGTTTTTGTTATGCTTACCGGCAACGCCCAATCAAAATCTATAACCGGATATGTTAGAGATTCCCGAACTTGGGAAACGCTTGCAGATGTGAGCGTGGAATTGGCTGCTAAAAACCCGTTTAGTACCGAAGGATTTTCCAATGTTCCTAGGGAGCTTAAAACGGATAACACTGGCTGTTTCACGTTTGAAGGATTGCCCGAGGCAGATTTTGAACTTACAGTTTATTATAGGTTTGCAGATATCGGTACCCGAGAGATAATTACAGCGGTTTCTACCTTTGACGAAAAAGTAACACAACTAGAAATGTATTTGCCTAAAAAATGTGAATTCCATACCTCGGCAAATAGTACAGGTATCTGCCCCATTTGCAATAAGAAGGATGCAGTCTTAAAAATTCTTTACAGAATGCCGAATCAAGAATTGTTTGAGAAAGCCGAAAGGGGAGAAGTGGCTTTGGGCGGCTGTGAGATTGATGATTATTGTCAGGCTAAGTGGCGTTGTATGCGGGATTCTTTTGATTTTTAATGAATAAGATTAATTTATTGATCTAGCGTAGAACGAATAATCAACGATTGATCTATATGTACTTTGGTGTTCTTATCATCATCATCAATAAAATTATTTTTTTCAATAAATATTTGGGCATAGTCTGAGCTCCATTCATCAGTGCAATCAAACTGGCAAAGAGGTTGCAAGGAAACTGGTTGATAATTGTCGTCCAGATATTTTATAACTTTTTGGGTTAGGGGAGTGTTGTTGTTTACAAAAGTTACGTAGGGTTTTTTTAAAACTGGAATTTTTCTTCCTGTATTTTTATTCTTCGACAGAAGTTTTTTGAATAATGATATCATCATCAGGATTTCCATCACCTTCTATGACAATAATTTCAAGCTCATCAGGATCAGTTGGTTTTTTTTCCTCTTCTTTTTCTTTTTCGACCTCGTCTTGGGCGTTAATTTTGTAAGAACGAACTATTTCACGCTCCATATCTTCGATTGTATAATTTCGAAGATAATGGTTTAATATAAAAATGGAACTTAGTCTAACATCGCTGTTTTCAAAAAAATCTTCAGATAGTTCTTTTCTATATAAATCTGGTATCGTTTCAATATCTTGCCATTTTTCGGGAATATTTCTAGAGGCCATTTTTTGTTGGATTTCGCTATATAAAGACATGAATTCCTTTACTTTGGTCTTCTCAAATTTTTCTTTTGTAGTTGCCTCACGCATACAATTGTCTGTCGCCGTTAAGGCATCATCAGATCCTTTAAAATTGTTTTGGAATATTTCTGCAAGCTTTTGTTTACTTCTATAATATGGTTCGGCTGCGTTATTATATTCGGGTTGATACATACAAAATAGCTCTTTGTAACTGCTAGCACTGCTATCTTTCAAAAGATTTGAAGCTATTAGCTCATTCTCCATCGCATCATAAGCATTCGGATTTTTATAAAAACTTGTCTCAAAACAAGATTCAATTACAGAATTTTCAGTTTCTGACTTTTGACCACAGGCGGTTATGCTTACTGTTATGAGAATAAACCAAAGACTGGTTTTGATTTTATTAAATGATAGCATGGTTTTGGTTTTTTAATTATTTTGGCAGCTGTTTTTTTACAAAAGACTTCTTAAGGTATGGTGTCAATTATAAACTTTCATTTTACTTAATAATATTCAATTTTACGTTTAATTAGTGTATTCCATTTGCTTTCAATAATGCCGCCAAATTCATCATAAACATATTTGTAATCGTTAAAAACTTGATTGTTAGCTTCTTTTGATCTTTTGTAATTCAAAAGTCTTCCCAGGTTGTCATAAACATAAGTTTCAATCCATTTACCATCTTGGGTATGTATAGATTCTATTAAATGATTTTTTGCATCATATTTCATCTCAGTAACACTATATAGTTGTTTTTCACCAAACGACGGTATTTTATAGATTGTTTTTTTAATAATATTATCTTTATTATCATACTGAAAGATAGTTTCAAAAATATCCGAGAAATAATAATCATCTGTTCTATGGCTTATTAATAGCCCTCTATCATCATATACCCAATTTGCTTTTTTTATTTTGTTGATTTCTCTATTTGTAAATATTTCTTCTGTCAACAGATTTGATTTAGTATACTTATAATCAATTGAAAATTCATTTGTTGTAAAATTTTCAAGTTGATTGTTTTTTCCATATCTAAATGTATGGCGAAAAATAGTGTCTGAATCAGTCATATCTATTTTTTCTTCCAATATTCTATTTCCAAATATGTCATAATTAAAAGTATACAATAACAAAAATTTACTTCCTAGATTTTCTATATATACTGTTTGAATCGTCGGGTCTACTACATTATTTTGTTCATTAATTAAAGAAGAGTCATAGCTATATTTTTCAATTTTAATAATCTTGTCATTATTGTTATATGTGTAATGTTTATTGTAATCATCTACTTTTTCTTCAGATTCCAACTTATTGTTCTGGTTATATTTAAATATATATTTTACATCTAACTCATATTCATTGTTGGTGTATGAACTTAAATCATATTTCTGATATTCTATTATGTTTTTATTTTCGTCGTATTCTACAAGTTCTTTAGTGTTACTGCCATTAACTAGATCATAATAGTGGACCTTTTCTACAACATCTCCATTAGTGTTGAATTTGTAAATATTTTTATATTCTAATTCATTGTTTCTATCATAAATGCTCTCTTCAATTTTCTTCGGAACTTTTTTTAATTGTAACCAATGTAATTTTTGATATTTCCCTGTATTTAATCTTGTATCAAGTTTATCTCTCCAATATTGATTGTTAGATAGTGTAACGTCATTAAAATCTAACTCTCTTTTCATTTCAACAGATGACCAATAATTGTAGTCAAACTTATTTGGAAGGTCAACCTTTAAATTTTGCCCAAATATTGGTATTGAAATTAAAAATAATATTAGTTTTATTTTTTTCATAATTACAATAATTTATTAAAATTACCCGAATACTTGATTTATCAATTGATTTTCAAGCTTTTAATATGGAAATTGACTGTTGCGCATATTGGTTGAGTTTAGATTAGTTAGAACTTAGCGATTCCGTAATCGACTATAAGACGTATAGGTTTTAATGTGTGAGAGCCTTTTGGCATAAATAAATAAACTCTGTTGGTATATAAAGTATTTTCTTCTTTATCAACAGCCAACAAAGCACTTTCCCCACGAAATTCTTTATCTATTCTTTCTAAACTTACCAATTTGCCATTGCCAGAGATTCGCATTTGATAATGTTCCAACGGAAGTAAGTTACCTCTTTGATCAGCAAACCCTTCTCTAATATTTTCATCATATTCAGCCCATTTTTTTTGATAATAATTAGAAATTACAAACTCCTCATAACCCTTTGCATTTTCTTCTATAAACTCATCGACCTTTCCAGTATTTAGAAGCTGACGCAGTTGTTCAAATTTGGCAACCGTCAATTTCATTAATTCCTTTTCATCCATTTTGGTCAAATCTTCACCATTGGACCAACCTTCTAACGTGTAAGGTACTTCAGCTTCAAACTCCCAAGTGTTCTCATAATAATAGGGTTTAGGAACGGAGGTTTTTGGGAATTCAAGCGCTTTGAGCATCGCTTGATTTTCCTCATTTTCATCTGTCGTAAATATCTCCATTTTCATTCGTTGAAACGAATCGTCGGGGATATTTGGATTTTCTCTATAAGTGCGATCAATTAAACGTATGGTCTGTTTTCCTGAGCTTAATATATACTCATTTAAATATTCCAAGCCAGAAACAGGGCCAGACTCAATATTGTTTGTGATCTTGACATCATTGATATAGATCTCGTAAGACATAAATAAATTGTAATTCAAATAGTATTGTGTTTTGGAAATTTTACTTTTGTAATTCATAGTATCATTTAAATTAAAAGTCTTGTCTTTTTCTGGGCCTTTGCAACTTATCATAATAATAGTTAGCACAATCAATACTGTTTTTTTTATCATTCGTATGTTCCTTTGTTTTTTAATACATCAAAAGTTTTATCTAAAGCTGGTACAATATCGTAAGTAGATGGTTTTTTATTTTTCTTACGACCAAATGTAAATTTAATCCAAACCGTAACCCCAGAAAAGTAAAAATCTGTTGTAAAGTCATTAGATTTTCCGAAGTTTTTACTCAAAGTTAGAGAGACCTCGGATGTTGCTCCAGCTGCAATACCAGCACCGGCTATTTCCTTCATTTCTTTGTCTTTTTCTTCGGGAACAATACCTTTTGCAGCTTTTACGATACCTTTTAATTTAATCCCAAACTCAAAGGTAATATCTAGTCTTAGTCGTCCTGTAAGTCCAATATCAACAGACTCAAACTTCTTACTCGCAAAATTATATTTAATGTTAGCAGGGGCGTATGAATTTTCAGCTTTTTTTTCACCCACCAATATAATTTCTGCGGTTAGCTTGACTTCAATTTTATATTCTGCTTCAACTTTTCCTCCTGAACAAAATTCCAATAAAAAAGCAGCAATATCTAAGGCATCGATGATTGCTCCCCAAGGTTTAAATTTACTTCCCAAAGCAAGGACATCAAGAGTCACATCTGCTGCAATGATTGGATTTGCAATAATTTTTCCTTCTAGTTCGTAACCTACTTTGTAACCTTGAGTTGCCCCATAACCAATGCCAACTCCAAAACCAACTGCAGGTGCATGAAGGGTAAAAGACATGGGCAGTTCATTGAGTCTTTTTAACAGCCCAGGTTTTGCAACCTTCTTCAATCTTTCACTTTCTATTGCGGCGTCCGTAACGCCTAATACACTGTCCATTTTATCCTTAACCCAAACAATAGGGGATAGCATTCCTCTAAATTTCTCTGCAAAGGTATCGCCAATAATTTCTTTTTTACCGCCGCTGTATTCGCATTCTACAAATAATTTAAAGTCTGTTAAGTTTAAATTAAGTTCTCCGCTTAGTTCTGCCGAAATCTTTTTCTTAATTGCTGCATCTCTTTTTTTCTTTATATTACCAGACGGATCATCTGAAAGAATTGGAAATTGCTCTCCTTTGGATTGAGACTTATTATAATAATCCAACATACCGTTCGTATTCTCATAATATAATGGATCTTTAATGTTGTAGTTAAAGTTTATGGCCCATTTCATATCTGGATATACTCTTATCTTTGCAAGCTGATTGGGATATCTACACGTACCAATAGGAATATAATAGGATTGAAATACATTTTCATTTTTCACCACTTTTAAAAGATATTTGATAAGCCACGCTTTTTCAATGATACTCATCGCTCCTCCTTTCAAAAAAGTAGCATCTTGCGCCAAGAAATTTAATATTCGATTATCATAATTTTTATTATAGAGGTATTCAATTTCTAATTCTATCCCATTTTTCAATGGCTTGTAATCGATTCCTTGACTTGAAATATCTATTGTTTTATCACCAGCATCAATATTTGTATCACCTGTGGTTACCATTCGATTCTCCGGGAAGAGTATATATGCTTGTTGCATATTAAAAACATCCTCAATGGTATTGTGTAGGAACTCTTCTTCTTTTTTATGCTTGACCTTTTTTGTTTTTACTTTTCCGTTCCTAATTCTACGTCTGGTGTTAATACCCAAACAAACTGGCGGCTTTTCTCCACTTGCTTGATAGGACTGAATTTCCAATCCCTCGGCCTTGATTGTTATTTTCTCTTTAGTGTCTCCGGCAACTATACCAAACACAAGATCTGTATGATCAATCACTCTGTTGGTCTTGGCATATTCGTCGAAAAGAACGTACGGCTCCATCCTACTTTTATGTTCTATGGTGATTTTTGAATATTTACAGGGCTCTGTTTCCATTGAGACATATTCAATATCGCCAACAACGGCAAACATATTATTTTTCTTTGCTTCATATTGGTCGAGTATAACATCCATAGTTTCATACCGTACCTTAAAAGTAACTTGTTGGTCTTCTAAAACTTGACCGTCTTTGGTAAGATACTCATCCAAAACAGTTTTTTTGTAGTTACTCGCATTATGGATGCCGCGATTAACATCTCTACCTTCAAAGAACCACCAGTATTCATATTTACTTGCAGCCTCGTCTTCTGAGGTAAAGGTTACAGTAACTTCTTCATTATTGGGTGATACTGCATTAAATTTATTAGTGAATTTAAGAATACCGCTGTTGCTTGGGTTTTCATTAGCGCTTATAAGATATCCATTTTCATCTACAGATCCTTTTACGGCATCTTCATTTGCATAAATTGTAGTTTTTATTTTTGCATAGTATTCTTTTTCTCCTTTAGTATGATTTGCATTATCCCTCCATTTTTCATCAATTATAAAGTCCAGTTCGGTAATAGTATTTACAGTAAATTTACCATTAATAGTTTTTTGGTAAAATTGAAGTGGTTCGGTGGTAATCTCTGAATCATTTTCTCGATCCCAAATTGTAACTTCAAATAACGCAAAATTGTGGTAGGGTTTTGTATAATCGGGGATAAGGTGGGAAAGCACATATAATTTTAAACTACTCTTGTAAGTATATACTTGGCTTGTGCCAGCCTCTCCTGGATATTTGTACGCATCTTTAGACTGGGCAAAATACGCTGATAATATTTGTGGCTTATCTATAGTGGCTACATAATGCCCTCTTTCTAATGTGGGTACTTCTCTAAATGCTTCAAAATAATAGATGGTTCCTTTTAGTATTATGTCATCTTGACCTATTTTGGTGGAGACTCCTTTACCGATAACATATTGTTTGAAGATACCATACTTATCAATTACTTTATCGGCATTTTTTGAATCCCATTCTCCCCATTCCTCAAATTTTTGTCCAGATAATATTTTTTTTGCCGCCTCAATATATTCAGTAGCTATCCATACCCACCGTGGCTCTGTATCTGATTTTACCGTGAGCGATCTTTCCTCTCCTTTCTTCACTACCATAAGTTTGCTGTTATCGCCTACGGTAATTTCGTTGGTTCCTTGGGATGCTACTATAATTATATCGTCGTTCATAATGATATTGTATTGTGATGGGCACTTATTTTGTTTTAAGAAAAAACACTTAATTATATAGATTTGTTACTTGACATATTTTAACAATAATTGTTATAGTCTTCGGTTAGTTTAACTTTTTCATATAAATAGTATCTGCCCTAAACTTGGCGGCATTTGGATAAAGTGTTAGTAAAAAATCTTTATATCCTTCTTTTTTTAAAACATAATCAAATTCTAAATTTCTGAAGTTAGGTTTTTCAGCTAAGGGTATAAAAGCTTGTTTCGATTTTATTTCTTTAATTATAATCAATCCTAGATTGTCAGATTTATCGTAACTGGTATAAGTTGAATCATATGGATTATAACCTCCAATAACTACCTCCGCCAATGGGTTGTTTTTAATGTCTTTTATGTGAAGTTGAGTCTCTGGTAAAATAGTATATGTAATGCAACTATTGCAAACAACCAATAAAAAAAACATAATCTTCATTTTTAAAACTATTTTCATATTAGATAGCCAAAATGAGCCGTTTAAATCATTTTGGAAGTGCACGGTCTTCAAAGGAGCGATTATTTTTTAATTTTGAGTTTCTTCAAAAAAATGGTATCCAATTTAATTATGGAATCGACTTTTGATTTTAAAATGTATTTTGGTTTAAACTCATTTTCTTCTTTCCAAAATTCATTTTCATCTTTAGAAATATATAAATTGATATCAATTGAATCCTTTTTTTGATTAAATTTAACAAATGAATTTTTACGAGGATAGATGCTATCTATTGAAAAATAACCTTTTTCATCGGTAATTGTCAATTTTTGGTAAGACCATAACATTGGTTCAATTTTATAAGGATAGAAAATCTCAAGACCGATTGCAGGATTGGTTTTATCTATATAGACATATCCCTCTATTCGATGAATGAGTTTTTCTTTTGATTTGCAACCCATTAAAAATAAAGACAAAAACATAATATAGTGTAATTTTCTTATCATTTTATTTTGAGTTTGGTTAACCATATTGTACTAAGTAAATCCTTTTCCGCCACAACGATTCTTGAAAAATAATTGGATGGACGATCTTCATCTGCATATTCCATAATGTCTATTTCGCCAAATTCTTTGTATCGACTACCCTTCATTGGATTTTGCCAAATTGTTGAAGTACCCTTGTGTTTAGCTGAATACAAAGCTCCACCATATGCCAATAAAATTTGATGTCCAATCTCATGAGCCGAGGTGGCTTTAAAAGATGAATTAGCAAATAATCCTGAAAGGTAAAACCAACCCTTATTCTTGTATTCGTCCGATCTTGTATCTGTTTCTTTCCAATCCTTATCAAAAAGATAACCTGTTTTATAATATAAAATTCTTGATCCAGGAAAATTATGGGAACGATTAAATCGCGTTAGTATTTTATTTGTAAAAAATATTAATTTAGGCGCATCCATTCCACCCTTACTTTGCTCTGCCTTTACAGAAATACTCCAATTTTCACCTTTAATCATCGTTTTTTTAGCACGGGACTTATCATTTCTACTCCAATAGGTTTCTATACCTTTTAGCGCATCTTTTCGCAAGTCTGCAAAAGACAAAGTACGAGAAGCAATGGGTGGATGTCCGTAATATGAAATGACGGATTTAGGAATATTGCTAGCTCCATCCAGCCCTCTCTCTCCACCGTCTCTAAGATTTATTCTTAAAGTTACAATCATCGACTTAAGATTTCGCTGAATATCAACATCCACCCAATCTTTTCCAATGGGTTTTGTCTTTTCCAATTTAGTTTTGTGCGATTTTTCCTGTCCATCTAACCAAACTTTTGCTTCAACTTCAAAATCGTCCTCTTTTAATGCTTTGCTGTTATAATTTTCATAATTATCAAAACCATCCCATTTCCATTCGTGATTTCCCACACCTAACATATTTCCGCTAGTTATCTCCTCTTTATAGTGTGTTTGCCCATTTTTAAAAACCTCTACTGTCATCTTTTCAGCTGGGTTTTCGGTAATGCTGATATTGAATTTTAAATATTCATTCTCCACATTTCCATTAAAATCAGGAATTCCCAATGGTACAAAAGTTACTTTAAGTGTTGTAATCTCAACATCAATTTCACGATTTTGTTTTTTAAATTCTTCTCCTTCCAATACAACTGCAAGACCGTCGTAAGGAGATAAATCCTTCATTATCTTTGGATTAATTTGTGGCAGTAGCTGGGCTGTAATATCTTCGTCTGTATTTTCAACATTTTGAGCTGATGGTTCGGCAACCTGCCCATGAAAGTTAATTTTAACACAGGGTGACCCAGCAATAGCACAAGTAGCTTTGCTATCCTCAAGCAATGGATAGCCTTGGTTTTCTTTTAGCTGGGTTTTTTGGAATGCGCCTTGCCAAGCCGTAATTGCAGGTATACAAGGTTTAAAACTACTGCCAGTGGGTTGTAACTTGCACTGTCCAAATGTTTTTGCTTGAAAAGGAGTGCCTAATTCTTTATCTGTTGCAATTAATTTTTGACTGCCCGCTTGATCGTTGATGTAATTTTTTTTCTGTGTGAGCACCAAGAGGGTGTCTGGAACATCTCCAAATTGACACTCCACAATTGCGCCTTTACACACTAGCTTCTTTTCACTCATTTTTTTCTGATTTTCTATTTGAAAAAATTAAATGGCCACTTCTTATTCTTTTTTACTTCTTTTTGCTCCAATTCTATTTTTGGAGCTTCTAAATCGCTATAATGATCTTGACTTCTAGCGATGCTAACTTCCACCGTTTTAGTTTGTTTTGTATTTCTATATTCCAAAAAACAACTTGCAGTAAGAATTTCAGGTAATTTTAACTCAGGATTTAAATGACATACAATATCCAAGTCTGATTCAAATAGGTCGGATTTATGGTTTCCACTAAAATTAAGTTTCAAAGTTTCAAATTTTGAAAGTTTTGATTTTAGAACCCAACTACCTTTATATTGTAAAGGTTGAGCATAAGGAATGATAGGAAAATTATATAGCTTTTCATCATTTTCTTTTTTATCATAACTCTTATAAAATGAATTAAAGAATAAAGAAAAGAATAGATCTTTCTCAAAAGTCATTTCGAATTTAACAGGGTTACTACATAACTTTTCAAATGCTCGACAGGTATCGTAAAATGTTTTTCCTGTTGTTTGCTGTTTTAATTTTGTTTTCTTTTTCTCCCATCTGGATTTAATATCTTCTAAATTGCTTATCGTTTCTATTGCTCCATATTTGTTGACATCTAAATGAACAGGATAAATAGTTTTGTTTATTTCGTCAAACAGTTGTTCAATTATTAGGTTAGGCTCTTGGTTGTTTATGAAAAAATCGAACTTTTCAATTGCCAAAGAATGACTCTTTTTTGATTCGCCAGATCGCAATGCAATTTTATAATCTAATCTTTTTGATGGTTGCTCCTCATCATTGGAGAAATACTTTATGCTTACCAGATAAACCTGTGTTCCCTTAATATATGGAAAAACCAAATCGTTGTTGAAAATAAAAGCTTTAGCGCTTTGTCTTTCATCATCTTTTTTATTGATTATATCTGTACCGAAATCCATAATTAGATAAGAATATTTTTTTCACCACTATTAGAAACAACTTGCTTTGCACTTGATAAATCCATATTCTCTTTTGTGCTGTTCATTGTTATTTTTTTTGCATTTTTAACCAATTCCTCTGCTTGAAATTCTGCTTTTTCTTCAATTAGAATAGTACTTGATTTGGCCGAAAGTGTTTGTCTTTTGCCTATGCTTTCGCTCTTATTCTCGCCAACAGAAATATTCATGCTTTCTTGAACATTTATGTCAAGATTTTTTGAATTCAAAGTCATGTTTTCCAAGGCGGTAATTGTCATGCTATTACTTGCGGTGTCAATAGTTATAAGATTCTTGTTCTTATCCGTAATAGTAATGAATTCTTGTCCATCGGTATCATTCAATTCAATAGTATGCCCACTTCTTGTTCGGATTGCCTTAACATCATTCAGCTTTGTTTTCCAGCTCTCTGGGCGATGACTACCATGATAAAGAGACCCCATAACATAAGGCCGCTCCGCATTTCCACCTTCAAAACCTACCAAAACCTCTTCGTCGATCTCCGGGATAAAATGAAATCCTTTTTCGCCTCCCGAATGGGGTGTTACAATACGTAACCAAGGTGTTATCCCACCGAATTTTTTCTGCCAGGCAAACTGAACTTTAATTCGTCCCATTCCGTCTGGATCGGCATTTTCCATAACTACTGCGGTCTGGGATTCGCTTCTTGGGATAGCCTGAAAATTTGTGTGCGGATATACATCCATATCTGCACTTACTGCCTGAAAATTGTTTTGATAACGGCCATTTTCGTTGGCTATATGCGTAACGGAGGTTATGCGGTAACTGCCGTAATGTTCGTCTTCACCTATAATCTTAATCACTTTTCCGATGGCAACTCCAGGATTGTCACTGCTTCCTTTTAAGATTACCTGTCTTTGGTCAGCAGCTTTTTTCTGTTGCTCCACTTGTTTGTCCAAACGGCTTTTGGACTGAGGGTCACTGTAGCCGTTTATAAACACATTGGTTTCCTTGGAATACATTTTTGCGGCCCGCTCACTGGCAAAACCGTTAAATCCACTGGCGTTGGCAATTTCGGAGGTTTTCTTTTGATGCTGTTCATTTACCAGATAATCATTAGTAAAATAATTAAAGTTGTTTGGCTGTGGGTTTAACTCCATACTAAATTCCTGCAGGTCTTGACCATAGATTAGGGGAGTGGCCTCGCCATCTTCTGGCTTTCCGAAGATCAGTTTTTTACCATCATAATAAAACCATTCGCTGTATTGCGCCGCCAATCGGGCAGCATATTGCCACGAACTTTCGTTGTTCTGGACAGAGTAGTGGAGGGGAGCATTGTTTTTTGGTGCGATGACCGTTTCCATTTTGGATTTATCGTAACCGGTAAATGTTCGCATTAATATATCTTGGAGGGTAACATCATTATGGGAGGCATAATGTGGACCGTCTTGGTAATAATGGTACCACTATGGCCACCAATCACTACCATATCGCCACCTTTATGGTTGAAAGCTTAAACTGTTAATTAAACAATACCTTTTTAATGAATTAGAGATATCATCTAATTATAGATAAGTTACCGTTTTTTTGCTTTCGATGAAATAGGACTAATTCTACAAAATCTGGTTTGCCTTCTATGGTTGATCTATACTTAAATCCAAAAGGTTCGTTAGGGAATTTAATCCCTACGAGTTTACCATTTCAGAAAACACCTAATTCGCAATCTACAAGAGGTACTTTTTCTATAGAAGTGTGTATAGATGAAAACATCCTAGATGCAACTTCATTTTTAGCATTTTCATCAAGATAGAACACTTGTGCTAAATCATTAAATCTATCCAATGTTATTTTATGATATTCAGCTTCATTACTATTCTTAAAAATATTATTTATTTATTATACCAAGAATATAATTCGCTTAATAAATTCTCTTTATCGTCATTGACGAAACTCACAGAATCTTTCCAACTATCAATTATATATGGAACTGTAGCACGGAAGTTACCTGAATAAGTATATTTTTGCACTTCTTTCCCTTTAAAATCAATCAAAGGAATTTCAAAAACAAGTATGCGCGGAACTTCTTCATATAATTCATTTCTTACCGTAGATTTAAATGCATCTCTCACAAAAACCTTAAAAGAAATCGTTGCTTTTTCCTTAAACTTTTCTTCATCAGGATATTTCTTTGCATTTATACTAAACAATTGTACACCACTTTTTAATATACATTCATTGATAGGCCAATCTACAGCCATACCACCCTCTTTATAATTAGAAAATGAAGGAATATCATTAATTAATATTTCTATAACACAACCACTGGTTTTGATTTCTACTTCGTAAAAAGGGTGCTCTAAATTAGAATCCATTCTTGATATTTTGGTTTATTTTTTTAATATTGTTAAAAATGATTTATAATTCTGTAGAAAAAAATTATAGAAAATTAATCTGTTAGGGAAGAAAAATTATAGTCCGTTTATTTTATCAACAGGAAACTTATTTAAATCGGTACTACTTTTTATTACTGAAATGTTGCAAGTATATTTTCCATCTGATTCTTTGGTTGTTCTTACCATTTCAATAATTTTATCATTTGTTTTCCACTTGTATTTTTCAGCACCATAATAATCCACTACTTGATCATCTTCTTTTATTGAAACCTCGTATTGTTTATATTTTGCCCTTAAAACATTAAGAATATCGTCGAAGGGTTTTTCTCTTGATTCAAAAAATGAAAAAGCTACAAAATTTTCATTTCTATCTAAGTAAAAACTTACAAAGCCTGTCTTAAAATCAGTATTTATAAAATAAAATAATGGTGAGTTTGTTTTATCATTAAAACTTTTAAGTCCCTTTATTTTACGTTGATAAGCAAAAGTATCTGTAACAACTTCTTTTTTTAATTCTTTGTCGTAATAACCATCTGTTAACGGTAAAGTAATATTGTAGGGTATTTTAATAGCTAAAGTATCTAGCGGCACTGTAAAATCAATAGCGTCTAAATCGTATAAGCCCTCTCCAAATTGTTTTGTGTTTTGAGAAGTACACCCTTGCAGCACAAGGCATAAAAAGGTAATCAGTAAAAAGTTGTATTTTATTTTAGTTACCATCGAGATAGGATTTTCCTGATTTATAAATTTCATCATTTTTGTCCAAGAGTTGAAATGGACTGTGTCAAAAAACTGTAGAAAAGGTTAAGCTATAAATTTAATAATCCTTGAATTTAATTTTTATGGCAGAACAAAGAAAGAAATAAGACAGACAATTTAAACTTACCGCGGTTGAAGAATCTTGAATTAGACTAGGCACCGTTATAATAAAGAATACTAAGAGAAACTGAACAAGATGTTTTTTTATATAATTTCGAAAGCATTGGTTTCTTTATTAAAATAGAATTCTATATCAAGCATTAGCTGTTCTTGCTTTTCTTTGTTTCCAAAAGCCAACGCTGGTTCGCCATTAGATTTTTTTAAGGCTGCTTTTTTTCCATAAGCCGAAATGATTGTAACTGAATCTTCCTCAAAAATGACATGGTCATAACCGTTTTTAAAATCGTTTATAATACTTCTAATTCTACTATTTGCCTCTTTGGTAGATAAATACATAGAAGTTGACATGTTATATTCTCTATCTGCTATTTTTTTAGCAAATGCGTCATAATTTCCTTCTTTTATAATATTTATAATTTTGCGATACGCATTCCTTAATTTTTCATCATAATCTTTTATCTTTTTGATATCAATTCCTTCTATCCAGTAATCTCTTAATTTATATGGAACTTCTGCATCAAAAAAAGTTGAATTGGATATCATTGGAATCACTTTATCTTCTATTTCTTCAGATTCAAAGCCGTTATATTCGTCTATCAATTCAAAACCATTAACTGTATTGTAAAGTTTTACAGTGTAACTTAACTCCGCTTTGGGAGATAAATTTGTCTTTCCTAACAGTGGTAAAATTTTTATGGATACTTCTTGCTTACCACTTTGGTGTATAGCATAATTAACAGGTACTCTAGTTGCAGCCTGTCCTTCAAGATTCATAGTTAGTACGGGTTGATCATTCACTCGAATTTCAAATAGACAAGCGGCTGCATTAAAGTCAATCATGTAATAGGGTTCTTTCATTATTTAACTCTTAATTTACTTAATACAAATTTATTTGGTAATTGCGTTATAATATGAGTTTGGATCACTTTCTAAATCTTCTTTGATAAAATCTTGATAAGAAAAATGTGGATTGTTTTTTCTTTTCCTAACATATAAATAATCTTCCCAATATCCAAAAGCACCAATTATATTCAGTTCTTCAATGTCCGAAGAATTATTTTTTACTTCAAGTTTTGCTTTAACTGTTCCATCTAATCCGTAGTTTAGGAGATATAATTTATTGTTTGTGATATCTTCCCACAATAGAGCATCAAACTTATTGTTATCTTTATCTTCTGGTTTTTTAAAATGTGTGAATTGTGGTTTACCCAACTTATCATTTAACGCACTAACCAAATCTCTTGCTTGTTTGTCAGAAAAAATATAAATTTCATATTTATAAATAACACTGTCATTTTTATTGTAATAAAATGAAACACCATTAACTCCATTCTCACTATTAGGGTTTTGACGCCCTACTAAATTAGTACCATTAAAATTTAAAAATTTATCATCTCTTACATTTAAGTACTCATTTTCTGTATTGCCTAACGGGAATACTTGATTCTTCATTTCTTTAGTAACTAAGGCATTAACTTTTTCTCCATTGAGCGTAAGTTGCGTTAAATCAAAATCTGATTGTGACGTACAAGCTTGGAAAATAGATGTCATTAAAATTATTTTAATTATTGTTTTCATATATCGTTTTATTATATTATTTTAATATTTGCGCTAATTCCTGTTAATTTTTCTACTGATTTAATAATATCAAAAGGATCAACTAAATTATATTCTTCTTTAAAATCTGTTAGATTCTTGCTATAGTCCCCTTGAAACCAACCTTTTTTTATTTCCAAGCCTATTTCTGCTTTTATTTCAACTTTTGCAATAATACCATCAAACATTAAGTGTGGCCTATATGCTATTCCATTATTGTTAGCTATAAGTTTGTGTCCAAAAGTTATGGAGCCCTTACCTTCAAATTTAGCATAGGCCTGAGCATAGAATTCAGCAACAATAACGACCATTTTAGCTTTCACTACTAAACCAGCTTCAATCCTTAAACCAACTGTTGCTTTAGCATCTGCGGTAATTTCTCGACTTGTATCTGTGTTATCTGATGCTGTATTGTATTTCAACTTTAATTCGGTTTTAATCTCACCAAATATAATTAAATTTACATATAGGTCTATCGTTAGGTTAGTAGTTTCACTGTCTTGTAACCAATATCTAATTGCAGATAATATCGGTGCTGCTGGTCCAGTTGCTCCAATGGCCATTTGCAATAAATCTAGAGTTAATTCTAGCCCTAATAAAGGTTCGGCTTTTAAATAGAACTCAAAACTTGTACCTAGCTCCTTAACCTCAACATTATTTTGAATTCCTCTTGCTAATTCCCATTCTGCACCTAAACATAAATTAGGGGGCTTAATTTCAACACCAAGAGGAAATTTTTTACCAACAGTTTTAATTGCTTTACCTTTTGTTTTGCCAGTAATAATTTTTGAAGCATCTTTAAGTTGTGCAAAAATCTCATAAAACTTTTTAATTTTAGACTCAAACTTTACAGTTAGTTCCTCTTTGGTTTCATAAGTTGTTTCTGAAATTTTATTCCATTGTGCTTCAAGGATAACTCCAAAATCTATATCTACTTGTTTCCACTTTTGTTCCGCACCTATTTTCCCAGCTTTACTTTGCATTTCTGCATGTTTAGCGTAACCAAGTTTTTGCCATTTTACACTGGGAGAATTACTTAGATTTAAAAATATGTGAAAATCCCATTTAATATCTGGGTATACCTCTATTATTACAGCTGGTTTTTCCTTATTGGCATAATACCTACAACTATTTATATAAAACTTAAAAATATTTATTGAACTTTTATGTGGTAATATATAATCGAAAGGGGCGAATGTTGTTTTTGAAAGACTTGAATATACTTTATAGTTAATTGGTTGTGTGCCGTCCTTAGTGTAAGTCCTATTTTTACTGTTAGTTGTTTGTTCTATAACCTTAACAACTTTTGAATCGTGTTTTTTATCGGGATTAAACTTTCTAAGACATTCCTCGGTCTTGTAATCTGTAATATCTAGCGTTAGCTCCTTTTTTCTTTCAATATCTGGAGCAATAGTTTGATAGACAATGCTCTCTGCATCACCTCCAAAGATTTTAAACCTTATTGTTGCACGCCTGTTGAGTTGATGCTCCGCTTCAGACAAATCATCACCTTCTATAAGTAGCTTTCTTTCTCCGTAGCCTCTGGCATTAATTGTATCTTTCGAGACACCTCTGGAAACTAAATAGTCTACGGTAGCTATGGCCCTACGTATGGAAAGTTTATCATTGTAATCGTGTGAACCCCTATTGTCACAATGTGCTCCAATTTCTGCCGGAAGGTAGGGATTATCTAACAGAAGCTGCACTAAGCCGTCTAGCTTGGCCTTATCTCCAGATCTTAGATTAGACTTATTAAAATCAAAATGAATACTCGCACTAGCTTGAAAATAGGTTTTTGTTTGGTTATCTAATATTACATTACCTTCCTCAAAAAGAGTAATGGGAGCCTCTCCTTTTTCTGTAATGGCTATTTTGGTAAAACGGCATAATTCATAGCGTTCAACATTTACTTCATTTTCTTCTACAGTAAAAGGTTTAGCGTTTTTATGTTTAGTAACTTCTCTTGTTACCGTTTCCTTAAAAACGTGTAGAAACTTTTTTCCTCCCTCATTTGTAACAAGATTTTTACTTCCACTTTTCCTTACTTGAGCATAAAATTTTTCTATCTCCGTAAATATTAAACCAGTAGAATCTTTCCAAGTAGCAGTATTACCAATTCTAAGGTTGACTTCTCCAAAAAGGCATTGTACATTAGTAATTGTACAAACATACCCATCATCTCTCCATTGATCATTATATATGTCAACTTCTAAAATAGCACCATTTAAACCTTCGGTATCTAAATTCAACCAAACCTCTTCTCCATATTTGATGTGTGATTGTTTCAAATCAGCACCCCCTTCTTTTTTACTCCATTTGGTACTAATTATTTTTTCTGGGGCTTTACCATAAAAAACCAATTGCGTTGGATATTTGTTTTCTGGTTGAGTCATAAACGCTTCTATGACAAATTCTTTGGGACCACAATATTTTGCTGGAAGAGATATACTTCTAGAATCACCGATTTTTAATCCATGATCATTTTTACTAAAGGGTGAATCTTTTTTTGGTTTTACAATCCATTTTGCACTTCCCCTTTTACTTACTGGGGTGTCTGGATAGTATTCTGCTTTAACTTGAATTTTTTTTCCAGCTCTTATATAAAACCGTTTCCAAGTATGCTCTTCTCCTTTATGTATTACTACTATTTTATTAATACCTATAGCCATACTAACTTACTATTACTTCTTCAATATGAGATTCTTCGTTTTCAAGAATGTTTACATCAACCAACGGATTTAATTGTCGTTGTACTTCTTTATTTGATTCACTGGCACTACTAGAGCTACCGGCCATAGACTGTCCATGTTTTAAAATACTGATACAGGGACTACCGGCTATTGGGCAGGTTGCTCTACTGTCTTCCAATAAAACTTGTCCACCATTTCCCAACTCTACATCTTTATAAAATTTATCCCATTTAGAAACTACAATTTGACAAGGTTTAAAGCTGCTTCCTGTAGGTTGTAGCTTACATTGACCAAAGGTGTTTTTTTCGAATGTAGCACCGCCTAACTCCATCGTTGTAGCAATTAATTTATCTGCTCCATCAGGATCATTTGCATAATACTTTTTATGAGATAGCACTTTTAACTTGTCCGGAAAGTCGCCAAACTCACATTTGCAAGTAGCACCTTGTATAACTGCATATTTCTGACTCATAATTATTTCCTATTATTTAAATATTTTTGACCAAAACCCAGTTTTAGTTTCTTTTTCTTCCTCTATTAGAAATGCATTTTTATCCTCTAATTTTTTCAGTAAAAATAATTTAACTAAAATCTTTTTCGGAATTGTAAAATGTGTTTCAAATTCCGCTTCAATAGCTTTAATAACACCTGTTTCTCCTTCAAATAGATAGATAAGATTGCAAGATCCTAATAAGGGTTTTTCGTTTTTATCCAATTCTTTGTAATGAGGATTATCTAACTTTTGTTCTAAATCTAATCCACATCTCTCATCATCTATATTACCGTTAATATCCAATCTTATGTCATTGGTATCTTCATTTAACTGAATCTTACTTCTTACTGTATATTCTACCGGTTTTACACTGCCAAGAATGGGATAACTTAACTTTTCATCAATGTATAAATCTTCGGAATAGAACTTATAGATTGACTTAAAATAAAGGTTTATAAACCAATCCTTATTTATTTTACCTAACAGAACATCCTTAGATATTAGTGATTTTTCTGTTGCATTAATATACTTTTCCGTTAAGCTACTTTTATAATCCTCTCTTAATCGTTCTTTAGTTTTTTTCCATCTACTTGATATGGCTTCAAAATTTAAAATTTCAACGAGCTTACCATTAGAATTTGTTTTAATTTCTAATGGATAGAGGCATTTACTAGTTTCTAATCCTAATTTGTCTATGAAATTATTTTGTATAATATCATTTACATAAACTTTCTCCTCTCTATTAATTAAAAATATGTTTTTTCTATCTTCTATATTTCCAATGAAAGAGATATCTAATTTATATCTAACTTCATTTTGCGATTTACCATCATTGAAAAGTACAGAACAACCATATTTAGCATTTAAGTTTTTAGGGTTAAATGTTAAATGATTATCTTCAAAAGCGCTATTATTTTTACTTTTAATTGTCTGTTCCATCTATAATATCAATGACTTCTTTAAAAGAGTTTTACCTTTTCTTTACTTTGTACATCTACGGTTTTTCCAGAAGTAAGCGTTAAATTTTCTTTATTGCTGCTTAAGACTATTTCATCAGCAACTAATGTTTGTTTTTCAGAATCCATCACTAGCTCTTTTTCTATAATGACATTTTGGTTTTTTGCCATGACATTATAATTTTCAGCCACACTCTTTGTAAAATCTTTTCCAGCTACCATATCAATATTTTCGTTAGCTCGAATTTTTATGTTATTAGCGTTTAAGGTTAAAGTTTCATTTGCATTAAGCGTGATATTATTTTGAGCGGTATCTATAAAAATTGAATTACTGTTCTTATCTATAATTGTTATACTTTCTGCTCCAGCGTTATCATCAAACGTTATGGTATGACCACTTCTCGTTTTAATTGATTTAATATTATTTAAATCACTTTTGAAAGCTTCAACTCTATGGTTGCCATTATACAAACTCCCCATAACATAAGGCCGTTCCGCATTTCCGCCTTCAAAACCAACTAAAACTTCCTCACCATTCTCCGGAATAAAGTGAAAACCTTTGTCTCCACCGGCGTGTGGAGAGACAATACGTAACCAAGGCGAGATACCACCAAAGCGTTTCTGCCAAGCAAACTGGACTTTGATTCGTCCCATTCCGTCTGGATCGGCATTTTCCATAACCACTGCAGTTTGGGTCTCGCTTCTTGGGATAGCCTGAAAATTTGTGTGCGGATATACATCCATATCTGCACTTACAGCCTGAAAATTGTTTTGATAACGGCCATTTTCGTTGGCTATATGCGTAACGGAGGTTATACGGTAACTGCCATAATGTTCGTCTTCACCTATAATCTTAATCACTTTTCCGATGGCAACACCAGGATTGTCACTGCTTCCTTTTAAGATTACCTGTCTTTGATCGGCAGCTTTTTTCTGTTGTTCTACTTGTTTGTCCAATCGGCTTTTGGACTGAGGGTCACTATAACCATTAATAAATACATTGGTTTCCTTGGCATACATCTTTGAAGCTTTTTCACTAGCAAAACCGTTAAATCCGCTGGCGTTGGCAATCTCAGAGGTTTTCTTTTGGTGCTGATCGTTTACCAGATAATCATTGGTAAAATAGTTAAAGTTGTTGGGCTGCGGGTTAAGCTCCATACTAAATTCCTGCAGATCTTGACCATAGATTAGGCGAGTGGCCTCGCCATCTTCTGGCTTGCCGAAGATCAGTTTTTTACCATCATAATAAAACCATTCACTGTATTGCGCCGCCAATCGGGCCGCATATTGCCACGAACTTTCGTTGTTCTGGACAGAGTAGTGGAGGGGAGCCTTGTTTTTTGGTGCGATGACCGTTTCCATTTTGGATTGATCGTATCCTGCAAAAGTATGGTTGATAATTTCCTGTAAACTAACATCGTTATACGAAGCATAATGGGGCCCATCATCGGCAATTATAGTGCCGCTGTGTCCACCGATCACCACCATATCGCCGCCTTTATGATTAAATGCCTTGAGGCTGTTTACAGAGGTTACCACACCTTTAAACTGGAGTTCCTTATAACCCGAAAAAGCCCCCACGGACATTACCTGCGCGGAAAAGGACTCTCCCAAAAAGTTTTTGGTTTCTTGCGCAAAGCCACCTCCCGTGATTTTTTCCAGAACGTCCATACGACACACCAACTCAAATTTGTGGTGGGTGCCAAGGTATTGGTGTAAGGTAAATTCCTGAAAGGCCGGGATCGGGTTACCGGCTATGTATATTTCTATTTCGCTTTGTAGTGCCATGGTTATTGTAAATTTTAATGCCTTTTTACTATTTTATTTTTTAGAAGCGAGTTCCTTTTCCATATTTAAAGATATCAATTGGATTCCAGGATGCTTCATCCTTTCTATACCAAACAGTTATATAGTCCCCATCTTTACCGTCCCAAGTTACTTCCTTCAAGCTTATATTGGAAGCCAGTTCTTCTTTTGTAAAGATATTTCCCAAGTTTGCGCGAAGGCCGAAAGCAACAATTTCCTTTAGAGCAAACTCTCTATCAATAATAGTAATACTGCATACCGCTATAGCCTTTTTATAGGAAGCCTTTTCTAGAAAATCAACCGTTAAGCTATCTACCATACAAGCTTGCTTTTGGGTTAAGCTGTCTGTTTTTGTTATAGTACGTTCACTTTTTTTTGAGGTTCCGTTGCAAGAAACAAAAACTACAGAACATATTAATAGGTTGAAACTAATGTATCTTGTTATTCTTTTCATATCGAAATTATTTAAGCAACAATGAAAAGCCAACTTGGGGAATCATGGTGTTTAAAATTGACTTTAATGGTTTGCCCAAGAATTATATTAAGTATCAAATCGATATTAATTATTAACGTTCAAATCAATAAAAATTCTTTAAAATTCTGCATTCTTATTGTATTCTAAGATATCAAACGGCTTCCATACATTATCTCTTTTTTCGTACCAAACGGTTACTAAAATATCTTTTTTTAAATTGTTTAACCAAGTAACTTCATTTATGGGAATAGGTTTTTTAAATTGTTCGTCTGTATAAAAATTCTTTAAATTTATTCTAAATTCATCGAGAACTGCTTCATTCAGAAGATAGGTTTTTTCGCTTAATGGAATACCGTATTCATTTTTAGCCTTTTCAAGTGACAGCTTTAATAATTTTTCTTTGTTTATAGTATCAATCATAATGTTTTGATTTGAAGCGTCTATTAAAATACCTTCCGTCTTATCGATTTTATTAAATTCTCCATCTTTACAAGAACTTAAAAGAGAAGCTGCCACAAATAAGATTAATAAATAGTTCATTTTTTAATTTATTTTATGAAAAATAAAAGTTGTCGGAGGAAACATCAGATTTAATTCCTTGAGCAGAAAATCGATGTGTCTTTCGCGTAAGGTATTTCCTATATTCATTATACTAGCATTGTCATAAAAATAACTGCTTTTAGAATTATATTCGTCACCGTGGCTGCCGGAATATGCATGGATAGAGTTTCCAATTGCGTGTCCAAATTCATGTTTTACCGGATATTGAAAATAACCTTTAGATTTTTTATTTAATACAGTATCCTCTGTATCCAAGTTTATTTCTTTTTTCTCCCATACTACATTGCTCTGTTTAAAAGTACCTACAGGAATTTTAGTGACATTTACTTGCCAATGTGGTTTTGAAAGTTCCCATTGAATATCAAAATTTAAAATAAATTCAGAGGCTGCATTTCTTTTTGCGAAATCTGAAATCCCTTTCACTTTCAATTTATAATGACCTCCCCATTGATTCCATATTAAATTGTCTGCTTTATTGTGAAAATCCCTTTTTTCTACATAGGTCCAAGAAGTTGTTCCTTTTTTATTGAGCCAAGTATATTTCCATCGCTGCCGAACTAATACGGTTTTGCTGTTTTCTTCTAAATAGATATCCATCCGGCTAGTTTGTCTACTATAATTACTCATAAGAAATTATATTTTACTGGGCCATTTATTCTTAAAAGAAGTCCCCTTCACTTTAATTTCTTCCGCAGAAATAAGTAAAAAAATCTTTAAAGGCTCGTTGTCCACAGCGTTAAAACTTTCGGTGTATTCAATACAGTGTGCTCCCATAAACTCAATTTTTTTGAGACCACTCATGGTATCGCGCCTATAAAAAGTAATGGTTCCTTTTTTTGTAAGGTTGGGCTGGATCATCCATTCCAGAAAGTCAGTTTTGGCGGTGCCCTCTATAAGCAGACGCATTTGTCCGCCACGGGGCTTTTCGCTTGGACGGCCGGTATAATCGACGCCTTGGGTAAAGGTAAAGGAGCAGTCCAATAAGTTTAGCTCCTCACCATCCAATATAAGTGTTGAAAGAAAAGACATATTCTTAAATTTTAATGGTTTGTATAGGTGTAAAAAAAGGGATGCGATTGCACCCCTTTTGTCAAGATAAAATCATTGCATTGGGTAATGCAATTTTATAATTACATTGGCCAGTCGTTCACGTGCTCACCAGTACCCATAGAAATGGAACGGGCAGAGATCACTAGCGACTCGCTCATTGGTTCTTTATCTGTACTGTGAAAATTCTCCACGTACTTTACCATATAACCTTCCGTAAACTTAAGCTCTTTGGCAGTTGCCTCGTTATCGCGCTTAAGGAATTTTACGGAACCGTCTCTACGCTCAAAGTTGTTGAACATCCACTCAGCTAGGCTGGTTTCTTCAGTAGATTCTACGGTCAGTTTAATACGACCGCCACGGGTTACAGAAGAAGGTCTTCCGGTTGCATCTGTTTCTTGGAAAAGATCGTAGCTACAGTTTAATACGTTGTACTCTTTTCCGTTTAGACTTAATTTTGCTTTAAATGACATAATAATTCGTTTAAGTTAATTAATGGCAATATTGCCGAATAAATATTAAATATGTTATAAAGATAACAATGTTAATAGATCTAAATGTTAAAGAATTTTTAAATCGATAAAGCGTTCAATGTCATAGCTATCAAACGATACATTATAACTGGCATTGTAAAGAATGTTAAAATTTTATTAATTAGAATTTACTTGCAAATGAGAATCAATTAAAGGACTGTTTAAAGATAGAGTTTGCTTTTTAGAAGATACTTTCTTGTAAATAAATTTTGCAATAAAGGATGCTTGAAAGGGCTTTTGGAGATAAAATCACGTCCTATTTAAGAACAATAAAAATAATTACGGGTTTATTGTTTTGATGCAACAAGCCGAATATGCTAATCGTGAATGAATTAAATATAACTATGGGTTAGTATTAAATATTTTTAAAAAATGAAATTATTTGGGAATAACTTGTTATGATTAGGGCAAAAAATTAGGGATGCTGTGGCATCCCTATAGTTATTTTGGAAACTTAATCAAAATCTATATGTTATCTTGGCCAATTATTCACGTGCTCTCCAGTTCCCATGGTGATAATGCGGGCGGAAATCACTAAAGCTTCACTCATTGGTTCGGTATCTGTACTATCAAAAGTTTCAATATACTTTACCATATAGCCTTCTGTAAATTTTAGTTCTTTTGCAGTGGCTTCGTTGTCGCGTTTAAGAAATTTGATGGAACCATCACGCCGTTCAAAATTGTTGAACATCCACTCTACAAGACTGGTGTCCTCAGTAGATTCAATGGTTACTTTAATTCTTCCACCACGAGTAACGGACGAAGGTCTTCCCGTCGCGTCTACTGCTTGAAAAAGTTCGTAACTGCATTCAAGCACGTTATATTCTTTTCCGTTTAAGTGTAATTTTGCTTTGAAAGACATAATCTATTTTATTTTAAGTTAAATAATTGCAATAATGCTATATAATTTGTAATACGGATTAAAGGTATTAAACAAAGTTGAAATTTTGGCCAAGTTTACTTAAAACTTAAACGGAAAAGAAAGATGCGTTACTGAATGTGATGTTGTTGTATATTCTATTAAAAAAAGATTAAAAGTTATTTCCTTACTATTCAGTTTTTACTTTTTCCTCTTCAACACGTTGGCATATAATAACATTGTCTTCACGGAGGCCATTACTTTCCACGGTACGCGCAAAATCAATATATTTCATAACGGTGTACCAACGCGGTTTTTTATAAAAAATCCAACCATTCGGTTCATTGCTTGGGTCTATATAAACGATTTTGTTTTCTGGATGACGGTCGTTATAGTCATTAATGAAAAAATAAAAGAGACGACCAAATTCCATTTTTTCAGGGGCTTTAAGCCTAAAATTGCTCAATTCGGCAGTTTTATCATCTTTGTGGAATTCAAAAGAAATTACCTGCGGATTTATAAGTTCATCATCTTTAGGATCTTTAATGTTTTTACCTATTGGATAAAACCATTTCTTGTAAATTGGCAATGGAATAGTCATCGCAAATTCGTATGTTTTTATAACCAACATTGGGATTAGAAACCATATGGCCGCTCCTAAGAATACAAACTTATATTCCGGTTTAAACATATTGGTAATAAAGAAGAAAGCAATCAACGAAATACAAGCTATAGCAATTGTGAAAATAAACTCAGACCAAAAACTTCCAGTTTTTTCAGAAAGCACTTCGAAATGTTCTCTACTAACGTAAACGTGCAAAATCCCCAAAAGAAGGAATATAAACTGGAATGCAAATAAATTATGTAGTGGGATATTGTTTAACACATGTGGGTTACTAATCAAGGCGGTTAAGGCAAAAAGAGCGACCATCACCAGCAGATAAATAATAACTTGCTTTCTCTTTTTAGAGAACAGCTTTTTTATTCCCTTCATAAAAACCATTAAAAGAACACCAATTACTAAAAATATAATTGACATTTTTATTACTTCGGGACTAAAGTTTGAGAATCTTGATAGTATCATAGGGCAGTGGTTAAACCCATAATGGCGGGCTCTTCATCATTTAATATAAAATTATTTTCATCGCTAAGGGCTTCAACTTTGGTTTTTACCTCCATTTCCATAGGAATGAAATACTCGTAAAAAGTAGTAATAAATCTCATCCAAGAGGTGCCTTCTATAAAATGTTTAACATTTTTTTTGCTAATCGGTCCAATACAAACTTCTACTTGGGGACATAGTATGGTTGATTCCTCCACACCCAAAACCATGTCTACACCCAATTTGTCCTTTAAATCTCCCTTATGGACATAAAGTGAATAGGGCTCCATGCTTTTTATAAATTTCACCTTTTCACCAATGATTTGTTCAAGGCAGAGGGCTGTAAGCTCTAAGTCTCCGGAAATTTTATGTGCGTAGGGTAGGAGTTTTATCAACTTCATAACAAAATCTGCTGGAAGTGTGTGGTCTATTTGCCAAAACCGTAACAAGAAATTGTTTTTAATATCAGAAAATCTATTGATTAAAGCGCGCTCTTCCTGCTCAATAGTTACAAATTGATTAAAAACCTCATTTTCAATGGGCTGAAAAAACTTACGAGCTTCCTTTTCCTCATTCTTCTGTCTTTCCCGTTTTTTTTGGTAGGACATACCTTTTAAGGCGGGATCTGAAGGATCATGGAAAACACCTTCAGGAAGACTGTCATAAATTCCGTTGCGCGTAAGGTTAAGGTTTAGGGTGTAATTCGTGGTACTAAGAAGCGAGTTTTTTAGATTTAATATATCTCTTCTATAGGGACGTTTAAAAGTACTGAGGTTTTGAACAGTGAAATCTGTAATTTCCGCAGGCGAATTCTCAGTTATTTCCGAGACAAGCGCTTCTGCCCGAATATCGGCATAGACAGATTTTAATTCTTCGAGAATATCTTCAAGTCCCTTTTTGACCATACTACTGTTCTTCTGTCAAGTAAATGTCCAATGGTTTTCTACCGGCATACATAAAACGTTCTTGCCACCAATCTTCTTTAAGGTCACTTATTTTTACGCCTCTATATTTTTCTGGACCTTCATAACCCGATGCACTAACAAACATATTGTTCTGAAGATAAATACCCACGTGGGTAATTGTTTTATCTCTTGAATTTGGTTTTTTAAAGAAAAGTATATCCCCCTCTTTTAAAAACTCCTGGCCAAGAAACTTATCAGTGGATTTCGCTTTGTCCATTTTGCTTGAAGTTCGTTCCAAAAGATAGCCGTAAACGTCTACATAACAATGTTGGGCAAAGGCAGAGCAGTCTATACCTTTCTTATTTTCTCCACCCATTCTGTAAGGCGTGTCAAGCCAACCATCTACAAATTCATAAAGTTTTAAGTTTGTAATTTCTTCAGGAGCTACTCCCAAAACTTCGGCATACTTAATTTGGATTGGCAATAATTCTGGCTCTTTTGGCATGAGCGGAATCGAGTCCACTTTAACCTCTGAGGTTGTAGCTTTAACTTTGTTTTTCGATGTTCCACAACTAGCCAATAAAAGCGACATCATAAAAACAGTAAGTAGTAGGTAAGTTCTCTCTTTCATAATCCGGTATTTTTCTTACAAAGATATAAAAAGGTTCTATATGAATGCAAATTTGGTTTTTTAAAAGATTCTCATTGATTGAAAGTTATAATTGATTAATTTGCACTTAAAAATAAATGTAAATATTCTAATCCAATGGCGCAAAAATTCTACACTTTACCCCTGAAGCCTATTGCTTTTACTAGCAATAATGAACATAAAACATGTTCAATAAAAGATTCCATTGGCGCTTTTCTTCATCTTCTGGCTACCACCTATTTTGGGGAATGCACTTTTGACGAAACCTTTGGCAACGCATTGTGGGATGTGGACTTTGACAATTTAACCAGTAATGATAGACTAAGAGGGATCATTACAGATTCTATTCAAGACAGTATAAATCAATATGAAAAAAGACTTGGAGGGGTTGATGTGGAAATAAAATTAACCCAGGAAACATCTTCCATAAGAAGCAATCAAACTATTGCTCGCAAACGTATTGATATATACATTACCGGAAAAATCAAACAGACCAACGAATCTTTTTCTTATGTGGAGAGCTTTTATATTGCGCCAATTTCGTTTTGATATTTTCTTGGAAAAACAGTTGATTTTTATTGTCAAAAGACTATTCCAGTAAGATTTTTATTATTAACAAAAAGTGATAAAATTATTTCTTTAGATTTTTTTAATACGCGCGACAGCCCTCATTATAAAAAACCTTATTTTTGAAGAAAATGGTTTCTTAGTAAAAACCATTTTTTTTATTTCACCCCATAAAATCCTACCTAAATGTTCGCTAATAACGAAGAAGATATAAAAACCCGAATGATCCAGAAAGCGGCTTCTATTTGGGGGATTGCTCCCAAGGATATTGATAGCTCCTTTGACCCGTTGGTATCGCTGCTCATTGGCGCCTGTGCTTCTGAAATTGGAAAAATTGAAGGGGAAATACACAATTCTCAGACCCGTATTACGGAGCGACTCATTCAACTTATGACGCCAGAGGCTATCCATGGCGCCCATCCAGCACAGGCTGTTGCCTTTGCTGAACCAGTGGAAAAGGTGATGACGCTACGTCCAGAGAATCAACTGGTTTTTTTAAAAAAAGTTAGATCAAAGGAGGCTGGCACATTTCAGAAGAACCTGTTTTTATCACCTGCTCGTACTATGCGGCTCATTGATGCTGAAGTAACGCACCTAATAAGCGGCAATAAACTGTTTTCTCAGGAATCGATTAATGGAAAGAAAGTAGAGGGAACCTTAACGAATCACGCAGAGCCATCAAAACTGTATTTGGGAATAAGAAGTAATTATGAGAACCTTCCTCTAAAAGATGTATCGTTTTATTTTGAACTTCAGGATCCATCCCTCAATGATCTTTTCTATCACCATCTCAAAAATGCCATCTTTACTTTAGATGGTGAAAAATTGACAATCATAGAAGGTTTTTTTGATAACAACGAAAGTGAACGCATGAATATGGAGGCGTTTTTCAGTTCCGTTACCAATAAAACAAAGACCATTGAGGATAGAACAAATCAATATTTCAAGAAAAATTTTATTTCCGTAAAATCACTTTCCTATTTAACCAAGAAAGGTAGTGGACCTAAAGGATTACTCAGCGATGCCGATATTGAAAAATATGGAGAAATAAAAGATCTTAATTGGGTGGAACTGGAATTCCCAAGAATTATAGATAGTGGGGTCTTGGAGCAAGTATTCTGTACACTCAATGCTTTTCCGGTTCTCAATAGAAAACTGAATGCATTTTCATATCAGCTAAAGGACTTTATTAATATAATTCCAATTCAGACCAACGATATGTTTTCTGATATCAAGATTGTTGAAAATACTGATGGTAGGACCTATCAAATGCGTCATAACAGCACTTCTGCAGATCAGAAAGGAACTTTTGTAATTCGAGAGGATCAAGCTGGAAAACTGGATTCGCGAAATGCAAAACAGTTTATAAGCCATATGATGGAGCTTATGAAAGAGGAAAGTGCATCATTTTCTTTCTTGGGGAGTGATTTCCTCCAGAGCAATATCAATAAACTAAATCAAACTATTTTACTGCTCGAAAAGAGAGCAGAAGACCTTACTGAAAAAACTAGAGAAACAGTCTATATTTCTGTAAAACCATATAGGCAAAGAGAAACTCTTATGATTGAGTATTGGACAACTGATGGAAGCTTGGCCAATAAAACAAAAGCTGGGACAGTTTTGGCCAATTATGAAGGAACCGACCTTAAACAAAAAGGAGCTGTACTCTTAACCACCACTTTTAATGGTAAGGACAGTCTGAGTATGGAACAACGTCTCAATAATTATAGAAGCTCCTTGCTTTCAAGAGATAGGATTGTAACCAAACAAGATGTAGGGGCACTTTGCCACTCACTTTACAACGATAAAATAAGTAAAGTTGAAGTGGAAAAAGCATATACTGCTGATATATCCACCAATAAGGGCGTTTTACCGTGTATGAAAATCATTTTATACAAAAACAAAAACAACAAATTGAATGAAAAGGAATGGCAGTTGCTCAACAACAATTTGCTTACTATTCTTGAAAAGAAATCTGTTAATGTATTTCCTTATGTTATTGAAATGAAAACATAGAATCATAGGATTCATTGAGTCTTTAAGAAAATTTAAGAAAATTTAACCTTTTAATCTTTAGAGTATATTATTTTTGTCCATAAGAAATATTTTAAACGTATATTTCATTTTAGTATTTTTATGATTCCTCCGCCCTTTTTGGCCTTACCTGTGCAGGAAATTCAACCTTTAATTTTTGAAAAAACCAAATCACATGGAAAAACCAAATACACCCTATAACTATCATCTTGACAAAACGGTTCTCCTATTTTTTATGATAACCTTTTTAGCTTTCGGATCCCTATTTGCCTATAAGCTTGTTACAAAGGAAGATTGTGGTATCGTAAACTTTAAGATCCACGGCAATAAATATAAAGTTGGCGAACTCATTCGCTTTACCGATTACACCGAAGGTGCCGAAAAGTGGAAATGGGATTTTAATGATAGCACTGAACTAAGAACCGAGCGCAATCCATACCATACTTTTTCAAAACCTGGTAAATACGACATTAGGTTAACCGTCAATAAAGGCTGTGAAGTCACTAAAACGATAACTATTGAAGAAAAAGAATTTGTATTGGACTCTACTAAACTTCCAATTTTTGAAATACCTACCCAAACCATGGTTGGCCAAGAAATAAAGGTGGAAGACAACACTCCGCGAGCAAATACTTGGGAATGGCGTTTTGGTGAAACCGCGACCGTCAACTCTTATGAGAAGGAAGCAAAATATACCTACAAGGAGTCCGGCTTAAAAACAATTTCCTTGGTTATTAACGGAGAACTTAAACACATAGGAAAACAGAAGATAAAAGTTTTGCCACAACCAAAGAAAAAAGAAGACATTGGTTTTGTAAAAAGCAACGATGAGTTGGATTCTGATATAAAAATGTCGCCTGATATTGGAGTTGACGATAAAGATGAGAAAAAAATTGAGAAAGCTCCTTATATTGGCCCAAAGGAATTTGGAGCTAAACTTGTGAAAGTCGCAGACAAAAAGGAGAACTTCCAAATCTTTGCGCCTTATATGTGTAATAATCTGAAAATGTCTGTAGTTGTTAATAAGAAAAAGCAAGACTTCGATGTTTTCTGCCAAAAGATAAGAGGTAGAACAATTACGGTTAAAGATGTAGAAATTGTCCGTGACAAGGAGACAAACTGCATTACTAATGTTATAATAGACGTATCAAAAGGATGGTTTTAAAATATGGAGAATCAAACAAAAGAACACAATAGAATAAACTGGATCGACGGGATGAAAATTAATAAATCCCATTTTATCGGTCAGGATAATGCAACAACTAAACAGCTTCATGAATCTTTGCAGAAGGATATTTCAGCAGTCAATTTTGGGCTATTGCCAGATCCTTCCACTGAAGATGCAGTGGATATGGTGTTATCCATGGATGGGCAAAACACGGTTCATATCACTTTAAATAGATGCAGAGCGGTTACGCAAGGCGGTTTTCTTATTAATATTACCAAAGAGGAGAGTGCTCAGCTCAACGCAGCTAATAAGGTAATAAAAGGGGAATATACTTTTGACGATAATGATGGTGAGTGCTACATTGTGCTCACTATACATCCCTTTAATAGAATTCCAATTGGCAGCGCAGACGAGAACGAGGAACCTCCTCGCCACCCTTTTATTATCCCTGAATATACCTTAGATATTATCCCTTCAGAAAATATCAATAGGAGTGAATTCGGAATGTATCATATTACTATTGGCAAAGTGGTCAACGAGGACGGAAAAATACAGTTGGAAGAAGACTTTATTCCTCCTTGTACGTCCATTCAAAGCCACGAGGATTTAAAATATACCTATGTCGAGATTGATACTTTTTTGAATGCTATGGAACGCTATTCCCTTCAAATAGTTCAGAAAATATTTCAAAAAAAACAGGCAAATGATCTTGCAGTAATGGTAAAGTATATTACGGAGAATGTAGTGCAACATTTAGGAGGTCAGCTTTCTCAGTTTCGTTTACAAGACAGATACAATCCACCCATATGCATGATAACCAAACTGATGGCGTTGGCTCGTGTTATTAAAAACAGTATGGATGTTTATGTAGGTACAGGGAAAGAAGAACTACTCAATTATCTGTCAGATTGGTGTGATGTAAACCAAGGTGCCTTTGAAAATGTGTTAGTTGAAATGATAGAACTTGAGTATCAACATACGGATATTAATAAAGCATTATCAAAAGTTTCCGCATTTACTAAATTGATGTTGTCCTTGTTTAAGAAATTAAATGAATTGGATTATATAGGAAAGAAATCAGATTCCAAAATATTTGTAAAAGAAGAAATAATAGCAAAAAACGAAGTTAAGAATAGAAGAAGCTTCTTACTTGATTAATTGATACCCCAAATTTTATGAAAGCAAAAAACAGAAAAGCGCGTAGAAGCAGTTTTTTTAAATTTTTTCTATTGTTTATAGTAACGGTGCTCCTCATTGTTGTGGCGTTATTCTTCGACTTTAAAACGATGCCATTTAAGGAAAATAAGGTTTTGAGGACCCAAGCCGCTCAAATTGAAAAGGAAAACCAATTTCAAGAGGGTTTTTCTGAAGATTTAAAAGGGCTTAGAGGAATGATTGATTCATTAGATATCCCAGGTCAAAATCGAGCATTTTTGAATTCTATGTTGAGCGCTCAAATAGTCAAACTTCAGGAAAAAATTCCCGTAAAGGATAGTACCTATAGATATGATATGTACAATAACATAATATGGTCTTTCGCCGAGATCCAGAAATTGAAAGAGCAAGTTTCGTCTTATTCCGATGTTGAAAAACGCATTACAGAATATAAGGAGGAATTAGATAAATGTAGAGATCAACTCAGTGAGGAAAAACGCACCGTGGATGCGCTTAGAAGAAGTAATTAACTTTTTTCACTTGGATAAGATAGTAGGCAACAATTTAGAATAATTAAATTGGAAAAAATCAAATATAATATATATTTAGCCATCACCCGAAAACCATCTTCTCCACATTGTTAAGCATTGATTTTACTGGTGTTTTGGGACTAAATATAATAGGAAGACTATTTGAAAATGTGTGTTTTGTAGTTGCAAAAAAACAAAAATCCATTTAAAAACAGTTTGATGAGCAAGACATATAGCTTTTCAATAATGACTCCTACCAGTACAAGACAAATAACATAAGCATAGTCATAATATTACGTTCAGCACTCACCTCTACATTCCGCGCCCGCATGCCGGACGGCAGGAAAAGCTTCATTCCGGGAAAGGAGCTTTTCTACTAAGGTCTTGGACACAACTCCAAAGATTCCGATTTCCATTCCACTAGACCACTCATTCTCGAGAAAATCGGGAAGCGGTCAAACTCCATTCCATCTTCATCTATGAAGTTAAGTCCGCATTAATTCTGCTGAGTATAAAAAACAACTTTTAAATCCCGTTCAGCACTTCCCCGGACATTCCGTGAAAAACTCCATTTCGGGAAAAGGGCTTCACTGCAAAGGTCTTGGATACCGTCCCCAATTTCCGCTTTCCATTTCGCTAGCCCTTCCAGCCCCGAAACCTCGGGACTGGGAAGGGCACTCCCTTCCATTCTGAAATTATGAACACAGTCCGCCCGTTCGGAATTGATATTTCTGCATTTGTTTCCACTTCCCTTGATTTAATATTTCACATACGTTCTTTAGAAACTTACCGAGCCGCATAGCGTCCTAAAAAAAGAGAAAGAAATTTTTGTTCTTCAAAGTTTAATTTTGAGATGCACCGGCTCAACACAAAAATTTATGGGGTAATTAAAAATGAGAGAACTTCGAAATAAGGATTTCGATTTCCTAAGATTCACTATTAGCTATTGCCAATTTATTACTTCCCGAAGTACTTGTAACCCATTTTGATTTAACAAAGCACGAGATTGACGAGTAAGAAACGTAGATTTTTTCCTGTTTAGGATAGCAACTATCTTTGCATAATGCTAAAATCTCACAACTTTTGGACTTGACCCCTTGATCCCAATTGTGCTTTATCTTTGAAGTGGTTAAAAATGGAAAAACTTAAAAATAAAAAACCCTGTAAATCATTGATTTACAGGGTTTTAGCGGAGAAAGAGGAACTATCCAGAATTTTTAAAACTTAGGATTTACAGTAGGTGAGGAGCGGGCAGTGTTTAATACGCACCGAATTACGCACCAGTATTTAAATTTTATTTTTTTTTGAATGTCATGAATTTAATTTGAGGTTTTTTAAAGTGAATTTTAACCATTTTTTTGTTACTAAAAATATTTTCTTAGTAATATCCTCATTTTCAGAATTAAAATATTTACTGAAGGCCCAATTTATATTTCATATATGTTGTATGGATTAACTAAAATCAAATCCAAAATCTAAATCAATAGTATTTTTGGTTTTTGCATCTTCTGGCTTTTTAAAATAACCTCCAGGACTTTCCTGAGTCACTAATTCTTCTGGCAAGTTTTCTAAAAAGTATGCACTATCTTCATCATCGTTCCCAAATGGAGAGTCTGCGGATGCCTTGTACGCATTCAATGAATCTGTAGTTCGAGTTATAATCAATTCATTTTTTGCCCTTGTTAGCGCTACATATAACACCCGCCTCTCTTCCTCAATTTCTTCTGAATTTCCTAGACTGTACGAGGAAGGATATGTTTTCGGAGAAACATTAACTACAAAACAAACATCCGCTTCCAATCCTTTCGCTGAATGAACGGTGGAAATAATTACATGTTCTTGGTGTTGCGTGGTTTGTATTTTTGATCCTTCCAAAAGATGATTACCTCCGAGACCTGTTGAGTTGTCCAAAATTCCTTCAGTTATAAATTCGCCTAGGGTAGAGTAGTGCTCAGCTAGCATTTCTAAAACTGGAAAATCCCCTTTTCGCTTTTCTTGCCAATCCTTCGCATATTTAAGCGCTAGATCGAGCTCCATTTCAGTATAAAGATTTTTTACTGCAGCTTTTACATTATGCTTGTTTTCACTTACAGCATCATAATATTTTTTAATGGTTTGTCCTTCCAAACCCGGAATGATAGATGTTAAATATTCTCCATTAATCTGATCAGGTTCTACGGAAAGAATTTCGCGTAAATAATTACTTGCTCGTACTTCGCCTATTCCGTGTACAAAAGTTAAGTAGCGCATCCAAGCTATTTGATCCATCGGATTATTGATCACTCTAAGCACAGCTAAAACATCTTTTATATGTGCTGCTTCTAAAAATTTTCTTCCTCCATAAGTTTCATAAGGAATCTTCTTTTGAAGAAAAACTGCCTGTAAAGGTTTAGTATAATACTGGGAGCGACTGAGAATTAAAAAGTCTGAAAAGGATTTACCTCCTTCGCCAAAATCTTTTAATATTTTATCCGCAATATAATTTGCTTCTTCAAACTGATTTGAGACATTAACGATTGTGGGTTTTTTACCAGGTCCTCGGTGGGCGCTTAGTTTTTTATTATAAATGATAGGTGATTGTTCCAAGAGCCAGTTGGAAAGATCTAATATTTCTTGGGTGGAACGGTAATTCTGGTTTAGCTTTTTTATTTCTGAGTTTGTTACGCGATCCTGAAATGAATGTACGTTTTTAAAATCTGCACCGCGAAAAGAGTAGATAGATTGAGCATCATCGCCAACACAAAATAATTTGCAGATATTTTCAAAAGGCGCCAATAAAAACCATTGCAGCGGATTGGTATCCTGCATCTCGTCCACGAGAATATAATCGTAGGCATTGGAAAGTATTTTACGAGCATTTTCGTCTTTGTTGAGTCTATTGCCAACCACCAATAACAGATCGTCATAATCCAAATACTTCTGTTGTATTTTAAGCTTTTGGAATTCCTTTATTACTACTTCCAAAATGGGGCGCAATTTTTCCATTTCCTCATTAGTTTCTTCGTCGTCCAAACCTTTGTATAATTGTATTCTAATTGCTTCTGTCAAATTTGTACGTGTATTTCTAGCAAAGGAAAATAGATCCAAAATCTTCTGTGGTTTAATACGCAATTTGCCATATACACCTTTTTCATTACCGCAAGCCATCTTCATCAAACCTAATTGGTCGTCCGAATCAATAACTGTATAATTTGAAGCTCCAAAGAGATTTGGAAAAAGTGTAATTAATTGATTGCACCAACTGTGAAATGTTGAACCATTTAATGCTTGAGCATTTCGACCGCTTATTCCAGCTTTTACCCGTTCCACAATTTCACTTGCAGCTCGTTTTGTAAAAGTAAGGATTTGGATTTTTTCCGGCGGTGTTCCATTTTCAATGAGGTAAGCCGCTCTCCCTACAATTGTTTTAGTCTTTCCAGTTCCCGCTCCCGCCAGTAATAATAAGTGTTTTCCGTTAAAGTTTATCGCTTCTTTTTGTTCTTCGTTGTATGCTTCCAAACTCAATTTTTTTTTGAATAAAGATAAAGGTTATTATTGAAACTTGGAAATATTCCATAATTTTGATGAGGTAATTAAAAAATTCTTTTACGTGAAATATTCCTACATCTCAATTTTTGCTTCAAGTAACAATATTTCCAATGCCAGAATGCTTCAAATAGCCATTATTAATACAGATGAAAGCGGGATTTATTCAAAAGTTTCGTATTATATAAAGCCTGTTCCAAGAATCCCGAAAAGAGATTTAGCTTATTTAGAGATTGATTCCATAGCCCTCAAATCGGCTAATGTATTCTGCGATATTGCACCTTTGATAATTGAAAAGATTATAGAAACAAAGACCATTTTTTCGGATAAATTCTCAGAAAAGTTATTTATAAAAGCATTTAAGGAAATTGGTTATCCCGTGGGGAACGCCAGTTATGTCTTGGAGAAATTATTTAAGCAGCTTGTATCTGGAAGGATTCCTTTTTCCTTAAAGACTGCCCAAATCAGTTTAGGTCTTTCAATGGAAACTTCCTCCTTATTGGAAAAATGTGAAGTGATGAAAGCAATTTTTGAAGTTATACCCGAAATAGAAACGGTAAATATTAAAAGGCCACCAGTTAATACAGCAAATTCCTTTCTAGAATCCTCTTTAAAACTACTTCCTAACTCCCCTGGAGTTTACTTTTTTAGAAACAATAGTGGAGAGATTATTTATGTGGGTAAAGCTATTAATATTTCAAAAAGGGTTAGAAGTCATTTTACAAGTTCTGTACCATTTGAAACAAAATTGTGTTCTCAAACCTTTGAGGTTGATTACGAGGAAACGGGTACTGAGCTGATTGCACTCTTGCTTGAATCGCATTATATTGGCTCCCTTCATCCCCAATATAATTCGCAGCAAAAGGAACTTCTTAAACCTTTTATTATCACTTCAAAAATGGATTCGAAGGGAGTTTTACGATTGCGACCACTTCAGAAAAATTATAAGGATAGTGAAAATGAGTTTTATTACAATAGAGATTCTGTAATAAAAAAATTAATAGAAGTACAGCAAAAGTTTAAACTCTGTAGAAAATTTGCAGGTATTGAAAGAACAAAAGCTTCTTGCAGTGATTCAATTTTCTGTGAGGGAATCTGCAAGGATTTGGAAAGTAATAATGACTATAATAAAAAAGTGGAAGCTTCGCTGGCCTACCTCGAAGGTCAAAGACCTAGTTATATTTTAAAATTAAAAGGTCGACATAAATTTGAAATGGGATTTGTGATAGTAAATCACGGAATTTATACCGGTTTTGGTTTTATAGATTCTGATACCCAAATTAACAGTTTTAATGATATTTCTGGATATTTAAAACACTATACACATACCTATTTTACTTCTAGAATACTCGATCAATTTCATAAGACCAATAGGAGGGCTTCAGATAATATACTTACGCTTCACTCATTGCGCGATTAATCTGGACTTTGAAAACATAGACTACGATCAGGCACAAAAAGTCCTATAAAAAGCTTGGCAATTGGAATTCGATATTATGACACTGCTTCTTAGACGAGAGAAGATTTGGCAAGTTTTTTAAGGACCAAGGTGAAGTCTGAATTTTTATTTTCCATTAAAGTTGGAAAGCTCTTTCAAAAAGTTGATTAGGAAAATATTCTGCCAACGATGTGGAAAAATCCATTACCTTGAGATTATAAACATCATTACTCTGTCGATGCCACCAAGCGCTCCATAGAGGATAACCAAAAAAGATCTGGAGTGGATGCACTTGATATATCAAGCAGGTTGAAGATAATGTTATAGCTTGGAAAGCTGAAATTCCCACCAACTTTTGGAAAAACAGAAGGTCTCATTTATAACAAAGCTCAAACGCCCAAATAATTATTCTTAGAGATGGTATGTAGATTCCCATTTGAACTAATTTTTATCTTCATTGAGCTAAAAACATCTTGAATATCGTATTAAATTAGATAACTAATTTTAAAATAAGGAATGCCATGAAAAATTTAAAAATCTTTTTTACGCTCACCGTGTTTGCACTGTTAACTGCGTGTGGTCCTTCAAAGCAAAGCACTGCGGTAAAAAACCAGCCAAGTAGTGATGGAGTTTCTGATACTACGGGAACAATTTATAACGCCGATGTAAATACGTCCACAAATACTAGAAAACCAAATATTGAAAAGCCCACTACCACCACATCCAACCGAGATCCTAACCGATTAGAAGGCAGAGAAAAAAATGTTCAGGACATGTATTCTTCATTAAATATGACCCAAGAGCAAATTGCACGCTATGAAAAGGAATCAAAGGACTATATGGATACTTGGAGAAAGAACAATCCCAATAATACAATGAATAACTATGAACAGACCGAGTATCGTGACAGAATCCTTAAGTCTACTTTAGACGATGATCAATATAAAGAATATAAACAATGGGCCAAGGATAATGCCAATAAAAACTAATATTCAATAGGATAAGAAAGCCCGGAAAAAGATTCGGGCTTATTTTATTTAGCATTTAAGTTCTCATTTTATTTATAAATTTCTCCAGTTTTTGCAAGTATTACTTTGTTGGTATCACTACTTGTTCTCTTTCAGGATATTTTCCAAATTATATTGAGCTGCACGTTTTGTATTTTTTAATTCATCCCATTCTATTGGCGTCGCCACGCCAGCGTTTTTAGTAGGACGCAGCGAATATGGGCACACAGACGTTTGTGCATAGGCATTGCGAAGGTAATCTATGAAAACTTTATCGTTACGCTTATCTTTTCTTATCGCAGTGGTAAAAATATCGGGGTTTTGGGATTCAAGTTCTTCGGCAAGATCTTTTAATAACGGACGAAGCTCATCGAAGGTTTTGGTTCTTTTAATGGAATAATACACATGGAAACCTTTTTTACCGCTCGTCATCAGTTGCGGGTCTTTATTCTTTTTTCTTAAAAAATCGCCCGTTATTTTTGCGGCTTCCTTTACTTTTTCAAAGTCATTTGTGGAAGGGTCAAGGTCAAAAACCACTTTATCCGGTTTATAGAGTTTGTCCTTTTTTGATAACCAAATATGAAAACCAACCGTTCCCTGGTTGGCCAAATAAATCAAGCTTTTTTTTGAATTGCATAGTATTTGTGTGTTCGTGCCACCTTCGGTTTTAACTTTTATGGTCTTTATGAAATCGGGAAAATAATCTGCCGCTTTTTTATGATAAAAACCATCAGCGTTTATACCATCTGGAAAACGGTGAAGCGTAAGAGGCCTGTCCTTCATAAATGGCAGCATTTCCTCAGCCACACTTTCATAATATTGAACCATTTGCAATTTGGTTATTTTGGCCGACGGAAAAATTAATTTGTCAGCGTGCGATATTTCAATTCCTGCAATTTTCATAATTATTTTTCTTTGGTTACTTCTTTGGCATCTTTATCGTCGCGCATTCCCAAAAAGCGGGGATGGCGCAGTTTGTTGGTCTTGGTCCATTCGGTAAAACCAAACTGGCCCACATATTTGGGTTTTATCCAGTGGTTTTTTCCATCTTTTTTTTCATTGTAATTTTTAAAGGGACTGGATTTTGTTTCAATTTTATCAAATATTTTTCGCCATTTTCTAAGAAAGGCATCGTCAAAACCCGTTCCCACCTTTCCGGCATAAAATAATTCACCTTTTTCATAATAACCCACAAGCATTGCCCCAAAGCCCCGCCGTTCGCCCTGTGGCTCGGTAAAGCCGCCAATTACCAATTCCTGTCCCTTGGAACATTTGAACTTGAGCCACTTTTTGCTCCGCGAATTTACGTAGGCAGCAGTTCCATCCTTGGCTATGAGTCCTTCCCAGCCTTTATCGCATGCGGTTTTTAAATACTCCTTTCCATTTTCGTTTCTGTGTGTTGAATAGCGGATGGGCGAGTGCCATTCCAAGGTATTTTTTAATATTTTTTTGCGGTTTTTTAAGGGTAAATCGGTTAAACTGAAGTTTTCACAATAAAGTATATCGAACAGGTATAAATAAACTTTTACCGAAGTGTCATGAATCTTTTCCTCGTCTTTTAATTGCATACGGTTCTGGAGCTTGCTGAAGCTGGTGGTGTTGCCATCAAAAGCCACAATCTCTCCATCCAGAATTAAATTTGGGTATTTTGTTTCTTCCAACGCATCCTTAAGTTCCGGATAGGTTTGGGACATATCATTTTCATTCCTCGAAAACAACTTTGCCTTGCCGTTTTCTATCAATACCAAACAGCGCACGCCGTCCAATTTGCGTTCATAGATCCATTGTGGGTCATCAAAATAATCTTCCGTTAGGGTGGCCAGCATAGGTTGTTGAAAACCGGGGAAGTCGGTCTTTTTCAGTTTAGCAAGGTTCTTTTCGGTAAGTATGTCCTTCAATTTTTTCATTTTCTATTCTTCCTCTTTTTCATCATTTTCATCATTGGCTATTTCCTTCATACTGCGGCCCGTGACAACGCTTTCATTTTCGGTGCTTACGGGATTTCTTCGGGCATCGGCCTCTTCGTCGTCCATTTTTATGAGCAGCCAGTTTCCTTTCATATTGCCGGATTTCATTTTAATCAAAGCATAGCCGCCTTTCAATTTTTTTCCTTTTAGTTTTACTTCCAAAGTGCCCATTTTGTATGCTTTTTTTAAATCTATTGGCTCGCTATCCTTGTCTTTCTTGATGTTTTCAAAAGTGCCATTGTCCCAGATCATAACCGTTCCGCCCCCATATTGCCCCTTGGGAATGGTGCCCTCAAAATCTGCATAATCCATAGGGTGGTCTTCGGTAGGAATGGCCATTCGCTTTACACTTGGGTCTGTGCTCGGGCCTTTTGGAACGGACCAAGACTTAAGTGTATTATCTATTTCCAACCTGAAATCGAAATGAAGGTTTGTGGCATCGTGTTTTTGGATGACGAAAATTGGATCTTTACCGTTCGTGCTATTGGAATTTCCTTGCGGCTCCTTGGTTTTGGAAAAATCGCGTTTTTTTTGGTAATCGTTCTGGCTTTTCATGCTTGCAGAGTTATTTTGACTTATTTAACACAAATTACAAAATGGCAGGATGTGGTATTTATAAAAAAATGCCAAAATATGGAGGCTTAAGTCTCCATTTATTCAACGGGTCAATTAATTATTTTATAAAGCACATTTCAACAGAGATAAGCATCTAATTTTGATTTGAACATTAAAATTAAACGTTATGAGCACTCAAAAAGAAGATCAGAAAAAACAACAGAACCAAAAAACGGGTACTACAAAAAAAAGTGAGCCCAACAAAAAGCAGGATGATAAAAAAGAAAATCCCCGAAGAAAGTAATTAGCCATTTTTTGCATTTTTAAACCTTCCAGGCTACCTGTTTGGAAGGTTTTAAATCATTAAATATCTTCCTAAACTTAAACAAAACGAATATGAAAAAAACAGCTCAAAAAGATAAAGATAAGGACGACAAACTACGCAGTTTATACCCAAGAAGAGAAAAAGGCCCCCAAAAAGAGGACCACGCCAATCAATATGGCGAGGAGGATGAAGATGAGGATGAAGAGGAAGTTGAACGGGAAGCATAATAAAATTAAAAATGGAACATTAGATTGAAGAATGAGAGAAAGTATGGAAAAAATTAGTGCCGAGTATTTCCTATGAAAACTTATTTTTTAAAGGAAGGTTTGAAAAACTTAAAATAAGAATGGATAAAAAGAAAAAAATACCGAAACAGTCCCAATCCCAGCCAGGCAAGGAATACCTAATGAATCCCAAACCCAAGATTATCCGTAATGATTATAAGGGTAGCGGTAAGCTTAAAAACAAAATAGCCTTGATTACGGGCGGGGATAGTGGCATAGGCCGAAGTATAGCTGTACACTTTGCGCGAGAGGGCGCCAAGATTGCAATCGTATATCTAAAGGAGGATAAGGATGCGAACAACACAAAGGAATTGGTAGAAGCGGAAGGCGCTGAATGTAAAATAATAGAAGGAGATCTAAGGAATGCGGATTTTTGTAAAAAAGTGGTTGAACAATGTATTAAAGAATTTGCCGGTCTCAATATTGTGGTCAACAATGCAGCTATGCAATTTCCAAAAGATAGCCTTTCTGAAATTGACGATGCCCAGCTGGAGAAAACATTTGAGACCAATATTTATACTTATTTCCGTGTAACAAAGGCTGCATTGGAATATTTAAGGGAAAAAGATTGTATTATCAACACCTCCTCCGTTACGGCTTATCGTGGAAGTGAGCATCTAATTGATTATTCAAGCACAAAAGGGGCTATCGTTAGTTTTACCAGAGCTCTGGCAAAGAATTTGGCTAAAAAAAACATTCGTGTTAATGGAGTTGCTCCAGGGCCAATATGGACGCCGTTGATTCCTGCCACTTTTAACGATGTTTCAGATTTTGGAAAGGACACACCAATGGGGCGTCCCGGTCAACCCTGCGAAGTAGCGCCGGCGTATGTGTTTTTGGCAAGTGAGGACAGTAGTTATATTACTGGACAATTTATCCATATAAATGGTGGGGAAATCGTCGGTTCTTAGGTTTAATTCACTAATTGTGCTACTTTTTTTTGTTTTGGAGCAAAGCAGTTGTTCTAAACCGAAGTAATTTTAAGTATTTAAGAAAAGAAATTGATTCTATGAAAATAAGATGGATAAAAAAACGAAATTTTAAAAAAGACGATAAACGAAGAATCAATGAAAATATTTTGGATTCCAATCCCGTAGTTTTTTATGAAGGTGAATTTGACGAAATGATAAGGGAATTGAATAAGCAAGCTGAAAGCAGAAAAAGAAACAGCAGATAAAATGTATAGTAACACTCTAAAACTTAAGTTATGGCGAAAGATCACGGTCCACAGATCAAAGACGATAAAAAATACGAAGAACTGCGCGATGACGGTATGAGCAAAGAAAAAGCCGCCCGTATTGCCAACACTAAAAATGCCTCCAAAAAAGGTGGGGAGGCCAAAAAATATGAAGACCGCAGCAAACAAAATCTTATGGAAGAAGCTAAAAAAGTAGGGATTAAGGGAAGAAGTTCCATGGATAAAAAAGAACTTATAAAAGCGTTGCGAAGCTCTTGAATTATTTAAAAAACCTAAAAACAATTTGAATATGAATACTACAAACGATAATCCTCTAAAAAAAAGAGAGCAAGAGCCCCACAGGGTGCCGAATCATAATGAAAAACCGGAAAAAAAAGAACCTGGAAAAAAGGATCAAAACCCTATTGGGGAACCCAAAACGGATCGCCCTTTATAAATGGACGAAACCTAACAATTAGATAGCCCCTTGATTGGAGGCTTACTAAAAATCCCTCCTTCGCTTGGTCGCTCTGGGAGGGATTTTTTATTTCAAGGAAAAAGAGATTTATAAGGAATCAATGTTTGCCATTGATCCTCACCGTGGAAGGGGAAAGCCCATACTTATCCTTAAATATTTTTGAAAAATAACTTTTGCTGGAAAGTCCTACAATGTAAACAATTTCTGAAATGGAGTGCTCCGAGTTCTTAAGGAGATTGCTGGCAAGGTCCAAACGTCTATTATGAACGTAATTGTTAACGGTAGTATCATACAGTTCCTTAAAACCATTCTGGAGCTTATTGGCGTTAATGCCTACTTGGTTTGCCAATTCTTGAACAGTTTTAAAATCTAATATTTCATTATCTATTATTGCGGAAGCTTCACGTATTAGTTTAAGTTCAAATTTGCGTAAAACCGTTTTGTTTTCATACGTTGCCAAATCATCCTGATATTGCAAAATTTGTAGTGTAAGTACCTTAAAGGCGCTTCCTTCAAAAAATATCCTACGCAGAAAATCTTCTTTTGGGAAACCGTTGATTTCAATAAAAAGATCTGCCATTTTAATGCAGTAGTTGCCGTGATGGTAAAATTCCTCTTTGGCATGTACATCCCTAAATAATGTCTCCAATCCATTTTTTAAACTGTGGAGTTCACAGTCCACGGTATTTTCAAATGCGGCCCGGTTTATTTCCAAACTATTGATTATGGTCTTGAGCCCACCTTTAAATTGTAAAATATGTCCATTATTTTGGGAGCTGGCCACAATAATATTTTCCAGTAGCAACATATGGTGCTCTTTTATCTCATTTTCAAAGCGGTGAGTAAGATTGCCTTCTTCACAGAAAATAAATTTTAAGGGGTGCACTTGATCGATTATAAACTGTATTTCCATATCCTCCCGGAAAGTACAGTCGTATTGGAGCAACGACAGGCCGTCCTTAAAATCAATACCCTTTATGCTTCCTTCCCCCAAGGTTTTGGGAATATCCAGGCGAAACTCGTTACAGTTTTGCGTAAAGGGTGTATCCATTTGCAGCGCCAAATCTTGTATAACGTCTTTAAGCGGAATGGAATGGGAACGTATAGTTTGCATAGTTTAGGTTTAACACGATAAGGTAGGTGCAATATTATCGGTATGCTAACTAATTCACGTTTATTTGTAGCTTTATCGAAACTTGGCATAAAAATATCGGTACAGAAAAAATTTCCGTACCGATATTAATTTTTTGGTGCTATCCAAAATGGGAGGATAGTACCATATAAGGAAAGGAATATGCAGCTTTACCCATTTTTCTACATATTCCCGCAGCTAATTTTTACATCGCCTTTTCGTTTAGACGGTCTTTGGCAAGTTTCTTTAATTTATCATCGGAGCCGTATTCCTCGTCCAGGGTTTTTTTCAGTTTTTTGGCAATATCGTTATAACCCAGTTCCTCGGCATAAGTACAAACGGTGCCGTAACCAGATATCTCGTAATGCTCTACGCGTTGGGCTTCTCCAATAATACCGGCATTTTTAACGGCATCGGTCATATCTTCCTTTAAAAAACTTTCGGCTTCCTTTATGAGGCCCTGCATTGCCTTACAGGTTTCGCCGAAAGGGTCTATGCCCAGTTCATCGCACACTTCTTCCAACCTTCTTTTATGGCCTTTGGTTTCCTCCAAATGGTCTGTAAAGGCTTTTTTTAATTTTTCGTCTTTTGCATTTTCCACCATTTTGGGCAGTGCATTTATCAATTGCTCTTCTGCGCTGTAAAGGTCTTTTAGTTGGTGCTCAAATAAATCTTTTAATGTTTTCATGGTTTTTTTTTAATATTTAAAATGTTTCCCTTTTTTGGGAGCATAAAACTATTTCACGAAGAGGTATTTTCCTATTTCTAAAAAATCAATTATTGATCCAAAAAATGACCAACGGATAAATATTTATTTTTCTTAAACCATTCGCTATCAGACAAAAATTTTTAGTTTTCGCATCAATTTTTCGTGTAAGGTGTTATTAATTTAGATTGAGATTATAAATAAACCATTTTAAGTAATGAAACAGATAATAACCAATTTTAATAACGCACCGAAAAAAATAGCCCATATTTTATGGGGTGGTGTGTTGGCGGGCACGCTTACTATTTTGGCCATTTTATTGTTGTTGAACCTCTTGGGTGCTGGTTTGGGTATTAGTGCTTATGGGGAAATCAACGATCCCTTTGTTTCTGTAGGTACAACTATATGGCTTTTTTTGACCAATATAATAGCAGTTTTTACAGGTGGTCTATTGGCTGCCCGTACCGCGGGGCTGACTTTTTACATGGACGGGGCACTCCAGGGCTTTCTGGCGTGGGCGCTCTATATTATTCTCTCTTCAGCATTTTATATTTCCATAATGGGAAATGATGTAAGTGCGCTATTGAATATAGGTTTTCCGGACCACAGTTTCCTCCTTTTTTGGGTATTGCTGTTCGGGGCAATGGCTGGCATTTGTGGAGGGATTGTCGGTGCCATTTTATTATTAAACCGTCATAAGAAAGAGAAATTAAATGAAAGCCCCGATGTTGATATTAAATAAATAGTAATTAAATAAGACTTTCTATGTACTATGGAAATTTTTTGTGCAACTATAATTGGTTGGTTGGAGCTTGTTGGCCATTGAAAGAAAAACGGCGGACTTTTTAAATCTTGAGCACATAAAAATTTTGGCAAAAAACATAAGACCATAATTCCAATTTTTTTAATAACCTTAAAACCTAACTATTATGACAAAGTTATTTCTATCTATGGCAATACTTTCCGGAATGGGATGGGGGGTTGGTTTTTTTATCTACCACTTGCGTATCATGATACATCTATTATTAATACTCACCGCCATTTTCGTTATACTTAAAATGATGTGGGAAGAATCTTCTAGAATGGAACGGAGTTTTAAACGAAAATGGAAAAAAAATTTACAAAGTAAAAATGAGGAATACCGCTAAAAATTGCTGAATACTCTATAAAAAACTCGCTAATTGTGTAAAAATAACGTTAAAAATATCAATTTTGCTACATTTTAAATCAAATTTATAGAGGTCAGTAGTTAGTTACTTATTATTTGTGTTTGATATATTTTATCAGATTCTACCATTTTAACAATCAAGTTATTGAATATGGTTGCTTTACTTTGTGACCTGTTTATTCTAAAACAGAACTCATTAAAATACCTGTTCAAATTATGTTCACTAACCCAAGAATATGTCGTTCTTATCCAGGATTTCACTTGATGGATCATAGTGTGCAGCGCTTTAAAATTCAACCCTTTGTTGCTTTCAATTTGTGTAATGTTGTAAGCTTTGGCTATTGGTCTATATCCTCTCCACTTATCAGTCACAACTTCTGCTTCTCTGCTAATATGATTGATAAAGATGTACTGTAAAGATTCTGCCGAGAAGTCATCAATTTTCATGGCATACATTCTTTTGACCTTGCCATCCTCGGTTAGCTGCACTGCTGTTATGGCTTTCTTTTTCTTACTGTCATAGCTGCGTCCCACCTTTTCCTTTTCTTTTCCACCCAAAACAAATTCATCCACGTGGACAACTCCATCCATAGGATTGTTGCCGCTGGAGGACATCGCTTCCCTTATCTTAAGCATAAACAATCGAGCTGTCTTTTCTGTAACGCCATAGCGGACTCCCATATAACTAGCTGATAGGCTCTTGGTGGTCGTTGACATTTCAAAACATATAAAAAAAGCTTTTCTCACACCGAACTTTACTTTGTGAAAAAGGGTGTTTGCTGTTGCCGATTCAGTGTGGCCACAGATGTTACATTGTCTGCCATAATTCTTGAGAATTTGACAGGCAGTATGGTTACATTTCAAGCATTTGTATGGTGTTTGTGACTTCAAATATGCTAAGTATTCTTTGCAATCTTCGTCAGTTTTAAACCGATCAGAGAACTCTAGAAGATTTTGACCCTTAAATATGTCCATAATGTAATATATTTACTGACAACTAAGATACGCATTTAACTACTGACCTCTACAAATTTATTAAGCTCTTTTTTGTTTTGAAATTAATTTTACAGTGAAGGAATCAAAAAATACTTGACCAGTTTATTGTCTTTGTCTAAAAAATAAAAACGTACAACTCTCAAACAAACCCTCACTATGAAACCATCCGCAAATTCTACCAGCAACTCCAACAATCTTTTTGCCATAGAAAACCGAAGATTCTTGTCCTTGGATGTTGAACAAACCCAAATAATTAATACGGTTCTCAATCCCTTTGCGTACATAGAGTATTCTCTCTGCCCGTTAGAAGCCGACAATATTAAGGTAAACGTTTCCAATCAGGAAGGATTTTATTTTATCTATTGCTGGCAAGGAAATCTGTCCGTACGTTTGAATGATGAAAAGCAGAATGAAATAGCGGCTTTTCAAAGCTCCATAATTTATGACCGAGCTGGCAAAGGTATTAATATAGAATTCCAAAAACAGACCTCCAATCAATTTTGCATCATAAGTTTCACTAGACCAAAGCTCCGATCACCAGAAATTGAAAATAGTTGCTATTTTAGGATTACCGAGGCTTTTCGTGCGGCTTTACCAGAAAATACAAATGTGTTTACGGGAAAACCTTATTTAAAGCTCTTGGAAAAAATAAACATACTGTCGAGGATAACAAAGGAAAATATTGCCTCAGAACTTATTATGCAAGGCATGATATACCAGATTCTGGGACTTAAAATGAATCAATTGTTAGAAGAGATAAACAATATAGGTTTAGATTATGGCTGTCTTAACAATAGGGAAATGGAACGAATATCGGCCGTTTCAGATTTTATAAGGGAAAATCCTTCCTTGGATTATTCCATTGATTTCTTGTGCAGGGAAACCGGGCTTTCCCCTTCCAAGCTTCAAGAGGGCTTCAAAAAAATGTACGATAGGACCGTTATAGATTTTATTAGAAACGTGCGTTTGGAAAAATCTTTGGAGCTCATTAAGACCACCGACCTAAATATTTCTGAAATTGTTTACAGCATTGGCTTGACCAGCCGGAGCTACTTTTCAAAAATCTTCAGGAAAAAATATAAATGCTCTCCTAAATATTTTCAGGAACAAAACAAATCGGTAGCTGCTACAGCCTGATATATAGAAAAAACCATTTGTTTCGGCAAATGGTTTTTTTTACGTCAAAAATTGAAAACTTTAAGATTGATGCCCATTGTTTAAAAGATCGTTCACGGTCTTTACCGGGTTATAGAGAAGATGATCTATTTCAACAAAAATAGTGTTCCATTTTTCCATGGCACCGTTCCATAATCCCGGTCTTTCCAATGTAGTTAGTGATGTGCCTCTGTTTTTTTTCTCTATCAATATATAATCATCATTTCCCGAGAATTTTGTAAGATCAAATTTTTCGCCCATTGAAATAGGTAGCGTTGTTAAATATTTTTTTCTGTTCTGGGCTGTTCAGGTTCACTTCTTCCTTTTGCACTATTTGAAGCGATATATTATAAGGATCTTTTCCATTGCCAATCCAACAAGGAATTCCAGTGGTCTCCGTAACACTTCTATACTGTTCATTATTTGCAATTACCCCGCATACGCGTAAGGGACGGTTTAAAATAGAACGAATATTGGCTTCTTCTGTACCCACATCTTCGGTTAAAGTGGATATATTATAAAAAAATTCTGTTTTTAGAAACTGGAGCAATCCCTTCAAATGGCCATTGTTCATTTGGCAAGCATCCATCTGTTTTAAATACTCAAAAATGCTGGTTTGGGTAAGGAGTAGTTTACCAAATAACATTTCCCTCATTTGGGTAATTTTTTTCTGTATCTCTTTTGTTGCAATATTGTCAATTGTTGAAATATAAATTATATCTGCCTCAACTTTATTCAGGTTCTCCAATAATGTTCCATGCCCACCCGGTTTAAATACAACTTTTTTATTGTCATCTCTTAAGATATTATTGTTTGAATCCACTAAAATGGTATGGGTATGTTCCATTTGTGAAGAAAATGTAACCTTTGGCCCGTGTTGAAAGACAAGCAAGTGCTTATGCACTTTTTTACTTAATGCCATTTTATATAGTAGTTGTTGGTCTTGGTTTAAAGTAAAATGGAGCTCAGAGGTTTTAAATTTATTTGAAAATCCAATGAACTGGTCAATTTGTTCCTCAAAGGCTGTTCTTGAATTTTCACCTTCATTATGAAAAGGCAGTAAGGCTTTGGGGCAAGAGGCAAATTGAAAGCTGTCACTATAGAGTAGAATACGTGCTATCAATAGTTTCTTTTTCTCTTTATCCATATCCACTGTATCCATTTTGGTGAGTATTTTTTTTAGATCGGCATAAAAGGGAAATTTTCTTTTTTCCTTGAAAAAGAGGAGAAAATCGTAATTTTTAGTGCGGTTTATATAATGGCCAAAGCTTTCAACTTCAGGATTGTATTCTTCGTAAAATTGAAGCAAATCATGAAACATTCTACTTCCAACTCCCGATGCGGGAATAAAATGGCACAGCTCCAAATGTTTTGCGACCTCATTGAAATGATTTGAAAAATCAACTTGTTCATTTTCTGTCAATACGTGAATTCCATCGTGTGGAATTGCTGGCTTATAAAGAGGAATATATTTTCTTTTTCCAAATAAAGCTTCAATTTGGGCATTCACTTTTTTCGGCGAAATATTCCGTACTTTAAAATACAATAAATCCTTTGGAGAGAAATTCCCTTTTTTGTATTCGGCATTTATTATGGGTTGAGGCTTCATAGTATCAATTTCATATAATTGTTTTATTCCTTAAATCGAAATTCAATAAGATCTTTATAAAGATTGAGATATTCTTCGGCCATAATTTGTCCTTCCGCTTGGGTCGCTATAATTCTGTGGTCGTGATGCCACCAATTTCCGTTTCTGCTACTTATTAGGATTATGGTGTAATAACATTTATTTGAAGCAGGAATATTCAAATTGTTAAGTTGAATATTTTGAAGACTGTGAAACGTGGTTAGAAGGATCGAATTCAAATACTTTTTTAAGGGTGTAGGTTCACATTGTAAAGCCTGGTTGTGTACAATGTCATAACCATTTGCATTTACTTGGGAAAAAAGATTGGGATACCACATGGTGAAATCCCTTCCGCCCGTTTTTTCGGGTCCAAGATCATAACCCACATTACCATCGTATTGGAACGGTATTGGTTTAACAACTAAAGTTTGATCAGAGGCCGGATGTGCATATAACCCAACCCGGTGACCCAACTTTAATAATGATTTGCAAAGGAGATGGGTGTCTCGCTCTAGTTTACTGGCATATGGTTCCTTAATTGGGAAAAGGGAATGTGCTATTACGGCTATTTTCATTAAGGGGAGTTTTAAATGGCAATAAATATTTAATAATCAAAGTTGGAATAAACTTTAATTCATATGACTAGGCGGCAATTAACCGAGAGCTATAAACAAAACAGATCATAAAAAGCCAAAACAAAACAAAAGTCTAAATCTTCGAACGAAGTAAATCCAAAAGAACTATTCCTTCTTCAAATCGGAATTTCTATGTTAATTAAAAACGTATCAAATTTATTCACTATACATTTTACTCCTTGACCCAATAAGTAGAAAACTTGCCGTTAAAAACTGTGATTTTTAAAGCTAAAAAATAGTTTGATTGAGCGAAGTGGTGGGAAAAGTTGGTGGTACTTTTGAATACAAGATTATTAATACTTAAAACAAAAACTATGGAAAATCAAAGAAACCAGCAAAACCAGCAAGGTGGGCAGAAACTTGAAAATAAGTGGAATAACATAAAAACTTCCTACCGCGAAAAATATCCCAATCTTACCGAAGAGGATGTAAACTATCGAGAAGGGGAGTTTGATGATATGACCCAGCGCGTTGCCCAAAGAACCAATAGGGACCGTGAGCAGGTGCGCAATGAAATTCGTGACTGGCAGAATAAAAGTTGGGAAGAGGAATAAACACGTAATACTTTGGCAAAAGCCCCATTATAAAAAATTGGGGCTTTTTTTTAGGGGAAATCCATATGAAATTTTATAGCATTAAAAAATAATGCAAATGGGCAGACTCTTCGGTTTTCTTCCCTTTAAATTTGATAAAACCATAAATTCAATCCTTAAAATAGATCACTATGAAAATTTTAAAAACCTCCCTGGTTGCTTTAAGCTTTATGGCAATCCTATCTTGTAATGACACCAATAAAAAAGATGCCTACGGAAACATCTATGATACGGAAACTGCGGATGATGCATTTGATAAAACCGATAATAACCGTAATGCTACCAACGCAGAAGAAACATTTAACAAACAAAATGATAATTCAAATAATGGGATGGATAGCCAAAATATGAAGGCAATGTACCAAGATTTAAATATGACGCAAGAGCAGATTGAGCGGTTTAAACGAAATTATGCCCAAAAACTTTCGGAAATGAAATATGGGGAAACAGATGAAATTGACGCCGCAATGAAGGAAAAATTAAGAGATGAAAGTCTCATGGACATACTTTCAAAAGAACAGAATGACAATTACCAGCAATGGAAAAATAATCATTGATTAGTTTTCTTGTATACTTTGGTGGATTTTTCTAAAAAGGGTTTTCGGCCTCTTTTTCAATAAAAAGGAATGCCTTTTTTCAAATTAGGATAAATTGTATGTGGATCCAAATACTGAGTATGAATATAGGATACTGGCTAATTATGGCGGGATCTCTTTTGGAATATAGCGAGAAAGCTACATATAATGGATGTGTGGTGGGTTTTGCCATTGTCTTGTTTTCTGTCATAGGAATTGGAAGAACGACACGGCGCATACAACGCTTGAATTACTCTTTAGCCATTTGGTTATTTATGTCGCCATGGATTTTGAACTATAATGATACGTTTGCCGTGGTGAACAGCATCGTATGTGCGTCGCTCATCATTTTTCTTTGCTCACTATCTTGGCAACGGCTTGTTTTAGCCAAAAAAGGATAAATTTATAGATTGTTTTGAATAATTACGGGATATTCCGAAGGATAGGGAAAACATACATTGATGTATAGCAGTTTTTCATCTGTTATTTTTTGCTATTTCTGAACGATGAGGGCTGTACCCCATATTCCTCCTTAAAAATCCTGGAAAAATAGCTTTTGCTGGAAAGCCCCACTTTATAGACAATTTCTGATATACTGTCATCGGTATTTAGAAGTAATTCTTTAGCATGGTTCAGTCTTGCTTCAAAAACGTATCTATTTACAGTGGTACCATACAGATGCTTAAAGCCTTCTTGCAGTTTTGTTGGATTAAGTCCAGTAATTTTCGTGAGAGATGGGACGGATTTATAAGTAGAGAGGTTATCATTAATATAATTCGATGCGTGCAGAATTTTTTCCATTTCAGAACGTCTTAGAACATTCCGATTGCCTTCTTCGCGTTGATCATCTAAAAACTGAGAAATTTGATGAACTAATGTCTGATAAGCAATGCTTTCCATAAAAATCATATGTAAGAAATCGCTTCCCTCAAAGTCTTCAATCTTTTTAAAAATGTCATTCATAATTAAGCTATAGTCTCCTTCATAATAAAAGGACGATTCAGCTTCTGCATCTTTGAACAATTTTTTTAATTTTGGGTTCATCCCATCTTTGTTAAAGGATGTTTTATTTTTAAAACTCTCACGATTAATCTCTAGACTGAAAACACAGGTTTTTACATTTTTTTTAAAATTTAAAATATGTCCATGATTGTCGCTGCTAGCCACAATTGCATTTTGAAATTGATGCACAATATGACTTTCATGTTCATTCTCAAAACGATGATTTAGCTTTCCATTCATCACATATAAAAATTTTAATGGATGAACTTTATCCACAATAAATTGAATTTCCATATCTTCAAGGAAAGTACAATCATATTGCAAAATACCCAATCCTCCATCGAAATTTATACCTCGAATACTACCAATACCGATATTTTCAGGTAATCTTATCAGATGTTCGCCAAAATCAATTTCTGGTGCAGTATTAAATGCTTTGGAAATATCGTGAATTACCGCCTGTAGCGGTAGTGAGGCAACCCGAATGGTTTTCATAATTTTTTGTTGGGAAACAAATGTAGAACCATTTAAAATTTGAATTTAACTTAATAGCATTGATATATAACATTATTGATAAAAATAATATCTTGGCTATATATTAAATTTCATTTATGCTATAATTTAAAATGTCCTTATTTAATCAACCTTTCAAGAGAAACAAAGATATTATAATCTTAAAAATTTCTCATATATGTTTTAAGGGATTTTCTTATGTTATAGATCAAATTTGTCTTTTACCAATTATTGATTTTCTCTAATACAGTTTCAATTTCGACCCCATTTTCTAATACCCCAAAAAATATGTCGCCTAAATTCTCAACTCTTTCGGGTACAGTAAGAATATTATAATCACCTATATTTAGTCCTGTTTTTAATTCTGCCCAATTTAATGGTGTTGAAACAGTAGCTCCTTTTTTTGGTCGAACACAATAGGCAGCTGCAATGGTTTGTCCTCTTCTATTTTGAAGATAATCTAAATAGAGTTTACCATTTCTCTTATTAATGGACCGCTCCATAGTTGTTATTTTAGGCAATTTCTCTTGAATTAGATAGCAAAGTAGTTTGGTAAAATCTCTTGCCTCTTCGTATGTATATTTTCCACCCAAGGGAATATAAATGTGAAGTCCAGAAGACCCTGAAGTTTTTAGAAAACCAGGAATTGAAGCCGCATCCATAATCTCTTTAGCAACAAGTGCGGTTTCAATTACGTCTTCAAAACTATTTTTTTCTGAAGGATCCAAATCGATAATCGTATAATCCGGGAAATCCAGATTTTCGATACGGGAATTCCATGGATTAATCTCAATACAACCCAAATTTGCCATATAGAGAAGTGTCGCCTCGTTTTGGCAGAGCAAATATTCGATGTTTTTATTTGAAGATTCGGAAAATATCGGCACAGTTTCAATCCACTCTGGCAACGATTCGTTATCTTTTTGGTAGAAACTAGGCTTGTCGATTCCATTGGGATGACGATGTAGATTTTCTGGTCTATCCCTTAGATATGGCAAAATTATATCTGCGATTTTTAAATAATAATCTATAAGATCATATTTCCGCAAACCAGCTTCTGGCCAATATATTTTTTCCAGATTTGATATTGGAACTGAAAATCCATCAATCTCGAGCACCGAAGAAGAATTTTTTGATTTAGAAGATATATCTTTCTTAATTTCACGATTTTCTATGACTTCCTCTGGATTTTTATCTTCACGTAAACTTTTAAAAACCGGGTGACGCATAACCCCATTTTTTGTCCATTCAGAAAATTTTACTTCACAAACAAGTTTTGGTTTTAACCAAGTTTGTGTGCGTCCTTTAAGATTTATCTTTTTTGGAAATGGGCTTTCCTCAGAAATATATGGTTTAAACAGAGCTACAAGTTCTTTTTTCTGTTGGTCAGAAAATCCAGAACCACAATTACCTACATATTCTAGTTCCTTATTTTCTAACATTCCTAAAATTAATGATCCGAAAGCTGCCCCGCCACTGTTCGCTTCTGTATAACCGCAAATAATACAATCTTCAGTATTTATAGCCTTGATCTTTAACCAATTTTCAGATCGATATTCAGGAAAGTATAAACTGTCTTTTTTCTTTGCGATTACACCTTCTAGCCCCGCTTCAATAGCACGGTTGTAGAATGTCGTTCCCATATCTTCAACGTGATCGCAATAAACAATTTGTTTTAAGCCTTCTAAAACATCAGGCAAAATACCTTTGCGCTCAATTAAGGGTAGTTGGTGCATGTCGTGCCCATTGAGAAATAAAATATCGAACACGTAGTATCTTAATCGTTCATTGCTATTTTTAGAATCGTAATTTTGTAGTTTTTCAAAATCTGAAACTCCATCTTCATTCAAAATGACCATTTCACCATCCAGAATAACATCGTGTGGAATTGAAGCTAACTCGTCTGTAATGGGTTTAAATTTTTGATTATAAGAAATTCCATTCCGTGAATAAAGTGAAACCTTCCCATCCTGTATTTGCGTTATTACTCAATAACCATCCCACTTAATTTCATAAATCCATTCTGGATCATTAAATATCTTTTTTGCTGCTGTGGCTAACATTGGTTTTAGAAGTTGGGAAGGCTTCAACGGTATAATTTTAGAGGCTTTAGAATGTGATTCTTTATTTGAAAATACTTCGGCATCATATTCCAAAACGGTAGAAAAATCATCTTTCTTTTTAATAAGCAACCATTGATTTTGTTCCTTCGTATGTCGCATTTTTACCAATGCGAATTTTCCTTTTATCTTTTTGCCGAAGAATTCAATTTTCAAATCGCCTTTCTTCAATTGAGAAATTCCCGAAGTATATTTTCCATCTGGAATAATTTTATAGGAGCCTTCGTCCCAAATAGTCATATCACCAGCACCATAATTACCTTTCGGAATACTGCCGTGGAAAGTTAGGTATTTCACTGGATGATCTTCTGTTTGGATTGCTAATCGCTTATCGTCAGGATTCAGGGATGGACCTTTGGGAACGGCCCAACTCTTTAAAACTTCATCCATTTCCAAACGCAAATCATAATGCAAATGGGATGCTTGATGGCGCTGAATTACAAATCTATCACTATTCCCCCCTACATATTGACCTTCGGGTTCTGGGGTATTGTTGAACTTTCGCTTTTTTATGTAATCATCAAGAGCCATAATTTAACTAGCCTTTGCTTTTTTCCGCTTTTCTAGACTCGCTTTCAATTGCGCCATCAAATCTTTCGCAGGGGTAGGGGTCTCGTCTATTTTTTCTGTTTTTGGTTTTTTACCAGAGGCTTTATTCTTTATAATTTTCATGAGCTGATCGTTATAAACATCTTTGTATTTAGATATTTTAAATTCGGTGGTATAATTCTCGATTAACGAAATTGCCATATCCACTTCTTTTTTTGACACTTTTGTCGTACCTATTTTTAAATCAGCAGGATTTCTTATTTCATCTTCAAAACGGATTACGTTGAGAACTAAAGTATTTTTATAAACGCCAATAAGACTTAAATTTTCTTTTTCTCTCATCACAAAAGTTGCCACACCAAGTTTCCCGGTTTTTTTCAGCGCGTCGCGTAGTAGGTTATAAGATTTTTTCCCTTCTTTCTGTGGTTCTAAGAAATATGGTTTTTTAAATAATACATCTGCTACTTCATCTTCTTCAATAAATTCCTCAATATCTATGGTTTTACTTTTCTTCATATTTGCCAATGCAAAATCCTCTTTCTCTAAAATAACATAGTCCTCGTCCTGCTTAAAACCCTTTACTATGTCTTTCCATTCTACTTCCTTACCCGTTTTTTCATTTACTCTTTTATACCTAATTCTTTCATGGTCGTGACTATCCAACATATCCAGATCTAGTCTTCTATCTTCAGATCCAGAATACATTTTTATAGGTATTGAAACTAAACCAAAACTTATACTACCATTCCAAATTGATCTCATAGTGTTTTTCTTTAAAATTATTAAATAATGATTTAGCTCATATCAATTTATAGGAATTTTAACCAAATTAGAGCGCAAAAAAAACTTCCCATATTTTGGTTATGGGAAGTTTTTATAGCTGTTTTTCAAATTACTTTTTGCGAGCAGTATCGCTTTTTCCTTTGTCAGCCCCGGATTTTTTATCTACAGCTTTTTTAACTGTGGATTGGGGTCCGTTTTTCTTTTTGTCCCCAGAATCTTTCAAATCTTTTTTTTGTGGACTACTCATAGCATTTATGTTTTAAAGTTTAGATAAAGCTATAAATACTTAACGATCAAGGATAACACAATCGCTTAAAAGAGTATCCCAATTGCAATTGTGAAATAAATTTATGATTTATCCTGAGTTCCCTTGTTTGGAGATTTCGGCAAATCTCTTTTCTTGGTTTGCTCATTTTCATCCTTTTCTACCTCACCATATTGGTTGTGGTCTCTTTTTTTATCAAATCCATCTTCTTTATCGTCCATAATGTTGTTTTTTTAATTAATACTCATAACTAATAACTCACAATTAGTTATTCCTCTTCTTTCCCAAAATTAGGCTTAAAACCATCTTCTGTAGAATCGTCTTTTTTACTGTGAACACTTTTACTTCCTCTCGCAGTTTTATTACTGGAATCAGGAATTTTGTTGTAATCTTTTTTGTTTGAACTCATCTTTTTAATTTTTAAGTTATTAATAATTATTTTTTAGATTTATCTATTGTATCCGTCTTAATATCGTACTGACGTTCTTGATACTCTTTACATTTTTCAACTAAATCGTCAGGAAAGATTGTACGGAATGCATGTTTATCTTTGGGAATTACCTCAACCATTTTATCAATCATTTTCTGAGGATCAAATTGGTTTTCTTCCATTTTAGTCGCGGCTTTCTCGATTGGCTTTTGGGATGTAAAATGTAAATCTTCATCAAACCATTGTTTATACGTATCGTACATTCTATCGTTAAACCCTGTTTTGAACGGCCCAGGATTAATTGTTGCTACAGTAACTCCGTGTGGTTGAAGTTCGTCGCGTAAGCATTGAGCAATAACCTCCAAGGCGTGTTTTGAAGCATTATATGGAGCTAAAAAAGGATGTGTGGCTAATCCCGCAACCGAAGACAAGAATATTACCTTTCCTTGACCCTTTTCAACCATCTTTCTAATAAATGGTTGTGAAAATTCTAAAGTTGAGAATACATTCGTCTCCATCACTTCTCTTAGCAAGCCAACGGGAATTTCGGCTATTGGTCCTGTTTGTCCTATACCTGCATTATTAACTAAGATATCAATATCTAAATCCCAAGCCTTCTCGCAATCCATATAGTCTAATATATCTAGTTTTATAAGATTTATATTCTTTTCATAATCCTTATCTTTTTTATCTTCAATGAATCGAGACATTTGCTCCCAAGTATGCATCCCAGCAATAACAGAATGGCCTTCCTTTGCTAAACCGATTGCGGTTCCCTTTCCTAAGCCAGAACCAGCTCCAGTAATTAAAATCTTTTTCTTTTTCATTATTTTTATTTAAAGGTAAATATTTGTTTTACGCAATTTTATCTTTTAAGAAAACTTAGGGAGATGGTATGTCTATATAATTTCATAATTTATGGGTTTAAAAGTTCCACCGTTGCTATCTTCCGCCGAACAGGCGGTTAATGCTACTATCAAATCCATTTCAGCTTCAAAAACAATATAATCGCCACTTTTACTTAATGGAGGTAGAACTGTTAGTCTTCCATCTTCAGCAAATTGCACATTCATAAAGATATTAAAGGCGGTAGGTACTTCATCAGGTGTAATTTCAAACTGCCTCAGATTGGTATATAGATTCTCAAAGCAACTTGGATGGTAATCTGGATTATTGTACATTATTTGAAATGTTTCTGGGCTACAAGGCGCCAATAAAAAATCATTCCGGCCATTGGTATCTTCTAAAATTTTCATCATTTTATTACTCCGATTGCTCCAAAGAAAGTGTCCCTTTGTTATTATGATGGTCTCTTCAAAATCTAATGTTTTTCCCGAAGAAATTTTTTCTCTTGTATCTTCGGCATTAAAAAGAACCATGTCGCTAACTTGCTCTCCAAGCGGATCAATTACTTTTAATTGTTGGCCTTTTTTAATTTTGAAAGCTGTACCAGTTTGAGGTTGAATTTTATAAGTCATTAACTTCAGTTTTTAATATCTAATTAAGATGTATGAAATGGACATTTCCACTTTTCACCAACATTTCTTCCACTGTATTGTCGAGCCTCACTAGATTCACCAAAATCTTTTAGGACGGGATTTATGCTGCCTTGTAATGCCTTATCCCTTGCCCTAATTTTATCACGAACTTTATGATATGCTCCCATTTCACGTAATTCCTCAAATTGGGAATGTAAATTGAATACTATAGTTGGGTAGGGTGCTCTTCTGGCGATTCTAGAACTTTTAGGATGCATTCCTACAATATAAAAGGCATGTCCCTGAATGCTAAAACTAAAATTAGGATCATTTGGATCATCACTTACTTGGGGATCCCAATCACGCTCATCTTTTTCATTGATAAATTGAAGTTGCCGCCAAAGCAGATTTTCAAATTCCACTTCTGTCTCAATTTCTATCTCAGGAAAAACTGCTATGAGAGATTCAAAACTTTTCGAGTCAAAATCGTAATCATCAATATAATTTTGAATATCCTCTAACATAGCAATAGCAGTATTTTTGCTTCCCAATTTAAAATATGTTTTAAGTCGGAATTGATTCATAGAAAAGACAGTGTTGGCCATAATACATGGATGATTTTCGGCTACAATGAAATTTCTATATTGGTCTTCGAGGTCATTTAAATAATCTAGATTATTGGATTGTATGTGTGCTTTCATCTTTTTTTTATTTTAAAATTAGAGCATTTATTTAAATGATTAAATGGCTTAATAAAAGTTTAAATTATAATTAAGAGTCATTTAACAACAATGTTCGATAGTGTTATTTTTCGGATGGATAGAGCAAAACGGAACTAATGTGGGCGCATTGACCAAATGGATTGAGTATCGACATTTCATTTTTTATAACCTCTTCAATTTTCCACAAAAACTCCTAGTTGAGAAATGAAATTGAGTTAAAGGAAAATCAGAAAAGTCGTTAGGGCATATTTATAAGAAGGAAATCCAAGTCTTTTTAACCCTTTATCCTAATCCATTACACCATTTTAATTCAATTTAACATCACTTAAAAGCCACTCTTCTAAATCCATATTGTTGTCCGTTGTGTGAAGTACAACCATATCTCCTGTGGTTTCGAAAACAACAGCCCTTACTTGCGATAGGTTGAGAACATTAGCCTCGCGTAATTTTGATCGTAAATCTCCTTCCGTAACACGAGCTTTTTTTAAATTATCAAATAGAATAGTTTTGCCATCCATTAATAATAAAGGTTCATTATCAATTAAGTTTTGAAAAAATTTGTACTTTCTAAAATAAGCAGCTGTTAATTGAAGCAGATAGACAGTAAATAGACCAATGATTCCCTCCAAAATCGAAACGGAGCTCGATAAAATTGTGGTGGCAATAATAGAACCTACGGCAACCGTCATGGCAAAGTCAAAACTTGACATTTTGCTAAAACTCCGTTTTCCAAAAATGCGGGTAAATAAAATTACGGCAACGTAGATCCCAACACAGCTCAGTACAATTGCGAGTGCGGCTTTTGGCGTAGTTATAAACCATTTTTCCATTATTATCTATTTATAAAAAAAGCCCGTTATACGCGGGCTTTTTATTCATATCAAAATGCTTACTTAGCTTTTCTATTCAGGCGTTTTTCGGCAATATCATTTAATTTGTCATCTGCACCATATTCCTCATCTAATGTTTTTTTAAGTTTTTTGGCTATATCGTCGTGTCCTAACTCTTTGGCATAACGAACGGCAGTTCCATAACCCGAAATTTCATAATGTTCTACACGTTGTGCTTCTGCAATCATTCCGGCATCCAAAACTTCCTTATCCTTAACTTCTTCCATAAAACTTTCGGCTTCCTTTATTAGTCCTTTCATAGCTTTACAGGTTTCGCCTTTCGGATTAATATCTAACTCCTTACAAATTTCCTCTAAACGGGTTTTATGGTTTTTGGTTTCTTTTAAATGATCTTCAAATGCCTTTTTCAATTTTGCATCGGTAGCATTTTCCACCATTTTCGGCAATGCTTTTGTAAGTTGGTCTTCAGCACTGTAAAGATCTTTTAATTGATGTTCAAATAGTTCTTCTAAATTTTTCATAATTTTAATTTTTAAATTTTAAGATTTAAAGCTATGGATTCTTAAAAATTCGTGCAAAGGGATTTAAATAATATTAACATTATTGTACGGATAGGATTAAGAATTTAAGTTATAATTGCATTAATCGATTGTGAATAATTCATTTTGAAATATTTTACCACTTTCCCTTACCTGGGAATAATAAGAGTTAAAAACTATTCTATTGAATTCATTATCCAAATCCCAAATTCCACAATTACAGTAAGAAGACAGATCATCCCAATCTGGTCTATCAATTACTGGATAAATACATACCCCTTTTAAATCTACGCCAGCTTTTAAAGTTAACAAACACTGCTCTGTAATCTGTCGCATCCACAGATCTCGATGTGGACCAAAATGGCCGGTTTCTGTTAAGATTATGGGTTTGCGGTATTTGTAAAAGACTTCTTGAAGCAAAACGTTTAATGGCGTCATTCTTTGCGCATCACGGAGCCAATCTATGGTCTCATTCATTTCGTTCCATTGATTGTTATAGTAATAGTTAAAGCCCAACATATCTACTAATTCTGCATTTCCTGAAAGTTCCGGATGGCGCATTCCCAGAATAATTTCCATGGCCTCAAATTGCCCGTCGTTTTTCTTTTCTACTTCCTCAATACTAAGAGACCTATATTCCTTATGGATTTTTATTAAAGGTTCTACTAAAAGCACAATGCTGTTTGGGGCAATCTCTTTTATAATCTTAATGCCCTGAATGGCAGCCTTACATAAATGGTATTTTATATCTGCCCCACTATTAACGGCAAATGGAACCGTGCCGCGAACATCGCCTGAGTGCCAGGAGAGAAAACTTATTTCATTGATGGGAACAATCCACGGGGGTTTATTGCAATGGTTTTTGTGGTAATTTAAAAATGCTTCACATAATGCACAAAACCGCTTCACAAATTGGGGATGGGTAGGAGTGAGGTCATCAGGATATCCAAAGTGGCAGAGGTCCCAAATAATTTGTATACCCAATTCCTCCGAAGCTTTAAAAAATGAATCCAATCGGGAAAAGTCAAATACGAAGGGCTTGGTTTCCACAAAACTCCAGCAAATACCTTCCCTAACTGTTTTAATTCCCAATCCCTGAAGGTCGAGATAATCTTCCCGCACCCTTACATCGTGCTGGGTAATGCTTTGAAGATTGATGCGCTCTCCAGATCTATTAATATGGTCTGCACATTCATAGCCGGCTATCATAAAACTGTTTAGAGAAAGTGTTGAAATATTCATATTTTAGCAAGTTCAGATTGATAGGTTGCTACGGATTTAAAAACGGCAAGCGCATTTTTGAATGCCTCATCCATATTGAAATACTTATAGTTTGCCAATCTTCCCACAAAGTGAATATTTGGATGGTTGACCGATTCTTGCTTATAGCGTTCGTATATTTTTAAGTTTCTATCGTTAAGTACGGGATAATAAGGTTCACCTTCATCTGTGGTGTATTCTTTCACAATGGTTGTTTTTTTGCTTTTTTGATTTCCAAAATGTTTATATTCCACTATTCGCGTAAAATCCACTTCTTGGCCTGGATAATTTACCACTGAATTTTCCTGGTAAAATTCCTTATCAATGGTTTCTGGAACAAAGTTGATGGAACGATATTCCAACTTTTCCGAGGCACTGTATTTAAAATCGAAAAAACGATCAATAGGGCCTGAGTAAAATATCTTTTCAAAATTCCCGAGGCTATCCTTTACATCAAAATAATCTGTGTTTAAATGCACCGTGATATTGGGATGTTTCAATAAATTTTCAAAAAGCTTAGTGTATCCGCCCACGGGTAGCGCCTGATATTTATCTGAAAAATATCTATCATCAAAATCATGGCGAACGGGAATTCTGTTTAAAACTGAAGCTGCCAATTCTTCAGGGTATTTGTTCCACTGCTTTTTTGTGTAATGCTTAAACATTTTTTCATACAGAATTTTTCCAACTTTGTTTAAGACGGCTTCTTCGCCATTTTTCGGATTTTCATAATTTATTCTATTATCCTCCAGCCACTGCTTCATTTCCTCTTCATTTGAAATAGAAAGATTGAATAGTTTATTTACTGTAGCAATATTTATGGGTATAGGAACCAATTGGCCATCTACTTTTGCAATAACCTTGTGCTCCCAAGGATACCAAATAGCAAATCGATTTACATAATCCCAAACCTCTTCATCATTAGTATGAAAAAGATGTGCGCCATATTTTGAAATTAAAATTCCGTTTTCATCTATAAAGTCATAACAATTTCCCCCTATGTGATTCCGTTTTTCCAGGATCAACACTTTTTTGTCCAAATTGGCGTAACGTTCTGCAAGCACTGAACCTGAAATGCCCGCACCTATTATCAATATGTCTGCGTCCATCTTAATTTTGTATTAAATGCAACATTTGCTCCGAGGTATGGTTCCAAGACGTTTTTAAAAGGATATCTTGATATTGCGAGATATAATTATTCACCGGGCTTAAATTGATTTTCTCTAAAGCTTCCGAAAACTCCCGTACTGTGGAAACTATATAAACAGAATCTGAATAGTCGCGCACTACATCTTTAATAGGAGTAGAAATGATGGGTTTTCCTGCTGCCATATACTCCAAAGTTTTAGTTGGACTTATATATTTTGTGGAATCATTTAGCGCAAAAGGCATCATCGTAATATCAATAGCCTTTAAATACTGCGGAAGTGAATCGTAGGATTTCATTCCCAGGTAGTGAATATTCGCTGTGCGCGGCAAATCGTTTTCATCAATCTTTACAACCGGTCCAACCATTACAAAGGAAAACCCGGGCTGCATCTTGGCAATGCCTTCCAAGATTTCAAGATTTATTCGCTCGTCAATTACCCCAATATAACCTACAATGGGTCCTTTTATATTGGCAATATCTTGGGGGATTTCCAAACCATTCTGTGCCTTTTGAAAATGTGATATATCTACGGAACTTGGAAAACAATATACCTTGTCTGAACTGGCGGATTTTGATTCATACAAGGACTTTCCTCCCGTAAAAATAATATCCGCTTTTCGCATCAATTCGCCTTCTTGCATAACAAGGTTGGAATCAGCACCTTTAAATAATGAAAGTTCATCCATACAATCATAAATAATGGTATTTGCCTTTAGTGTTGACAATAGCCCAGAAAAAGCCGCTGAGTAGAACCAAGCTATTTTCACATTGGTAAGATTCAGTTTTATAAGTATGGTGGCAATTTCCGAAATGGAAGAAACCTTTGGACGGAGAACATCTACAGTTGGAAGCACATGCTCTAGATCATATTCATATTTTTCATCTTCTATATAAGGTATAGGTTCTTCAATAAAAAGCGTGCGATATTCTTTAGACATCCTACTTATTATATGTTGGGGCCGCTGGTAAACAAAGTTCCATCGCAAATGAGAAAACACGACCAAATCATACATTGCAATATTTTGAGCTACTACCGTTTTTTTGCGGTGTTGCGGTTCAGGTTTTGAAATTGAGGGATTATTATTTTGGAAGAACATAAGAGTTTTGTTAAATGTTATTTTCAAAACTATCAACAATTAACTTTTCTGGTTAGTAAAATTGTCTTTTCTTTTAACACTATAAATGTGGAATTTTGTTCAATTGAAATTTTGTTTAACTCAATTGAACTCAGCTGTAAGGGCCTCATAAATAGAAAATTAACATTATCGATCAAACCCCTAACACAATCCATTTATAGCGTTAAAGTATTCATAAAACCTCTCAAAAATAACCATAAGCTCAATAATTATTTTAAAAATGTTTTATAGCTTTATGAAAAGAAAAATGTTTAATTAAAAAATTAATGTTATGGAAAATTCAAATCAAAGAAATCCAAATCAGAATCAAAACCGTCCTGAAAGCAATGAACGCAATCAGCAACAAAGTAGTCAATATGGTAAGGATTCTCAAGATTCCAGTAAGCAACAACAGCAAAATCGTGAATGGGAAAAATCGCAACAGCAACAGCAACAAAATGCCCAAGACCCGACACGGGATCGAAATTGGGGTAACAACCCTGGTGAAAACCAAAGAAACCAAGACCCAACAAAAAAGGATCAAATTTGGGAAGAAGAATAGTAGTCTACTATTCAAACCATTCTTTAGAGCCTCCATTTAATCATGGGGGCTTTCATTTAAAAATTAACCATTTAAACTAAAAGTATGAAAACGATTATACTATTATTTGTCACCCTCTTTTCAAATATTGCTAGCTCACAAACATTAGAACCTGTAGAAGGAATTTATGTATTTCCCAAATACGCGATGATAATAATATCTGGAGTGGTACTTGCACTTATTTTTCAGCTTATTTTCGTAATTCTTTCCGTTTCCCTTGGTATAAGCGCAATGGGAGATCTTCGGAAGAAATTTGTTAAAGCCTCCAACCACAGCTATGAGGAATCTGATGAGGAAAGAAGGAAAAAATATCAATTTGAGCAGAACGCTAAACCCGACGCTGGAACCGGTGAAACCATTTCAACAGCATTTGGTATTTGGTGTACCATTACAACCAGTCTCGCTTTACTTGTGGCTACTTGGTTGGCATTGCATTTGGCAACTATATCTACCGTGGGTATAAATATAACCTTGGCATTGGTAATTTGGGCTTTCTTTTTTCTCATTCTATTTTATTTGGAAATTAAATTTGCACAAACTGTTATTGGGGGTCTATTCTCTACGGTCGTTTCTGCCCTAAAAAGTACTACCCAATCTATAACAGGGATATTCAAAACATCCGAAAGCCAAAAAATGGAAGACGTACTTTCCAACAGCATTACCAAACTCCGAAAGGAATTTGCTCCTAGTTTTAATATGAAAAAGATTGGAGCGGTGCTGGATAAGTTTGTAGATAAAGTGGATGCGAAATTACCAGATTATGATACCCTAAAAATGGATATTGTAAAAACGGTTGAGGCGGGCAACACAAAAAACAATCCGGCAAAATGGATGGCCATACAACAAATCCTAACTAGACTGATTACTGAGAATGCTAAGGATGGCAATACTAACGACAACCTAAATGCCCTCCAAAAAATGGTTAAGGAATTTAAGGAGGAATATCAAAAAGAAGATTCTGTAATAGGTGGGGCGGAAAACGTAATTGCAAAGCATTCCAATTATTCAAGGGAAGAAGTTGAAAAAGGTATTGACAGATTCAAAAAATATCTCTCTGGCCTGTTACCCGAAAAATTAAATACTGAAAATATAACAAGTGAACTTCAAAAAATCATAGACAGTGATGAAACAATTGGCCATGCGCTTTCTGAAAATTTTGGAATGAACTACGATACTATTGTACAAGTATTGAGCGATAATACAAACCTCGACAAAGAACAGGTGGATAGCTACGCCACAACTGTATTCAATGCTATAGACAAAACAAAAGAAACCATATCTGCCGAAAATTTAAAAAATCTTGAAACAATCGTTCTAAAAAAGGTAAAATATTTTTTAAATATGGATCCCAATCTTGAATTTGATACCACAAAGTTGAAGGACGGTTTTGTAAAAGTATTCAGCGATCCTTCAGAATCTTGGGAGGATGTTAAAGATTGGATGACGACAATAGATGCTAATTCCATCAAGGAATATTTGGTCACGAACAATTTGGTTTCAGAAGATCGTGTGGACAGTGTAACCCAAACGTATGAAGATGCGGTGAAGGAAATGAAAGATAAAATTACGCTGATTGAAAATAAAGCACACACTACTTGGGAAATGACAAAGCGCAAAGCTGTAATTCAAGCCGAACATACCCGTAAAACAGCAGCACTGGCTGCGTGGTGGTTATTGATTACTATTTTGTTTTCAGGAGGTGTAAGTATTTTAAGCGTTTATATGTTATAGAATAAATTAAAGGGGCTACAAAAAACCATCCGTTTTTGCGGATGGTTTTTATGGCTAATTCATTTTAGATTTTTAAATAATTTTGCTTTAAAAAGCTTTTTTTTAAAATCAATGGACAATAAGCATTTAAGATTTTGCCCTATTTTATTTACCTTTTCATACATACCTCCTTTTTTAAAAATTAATATAACAGTTATCCAATACAAAAATAATAACCTATTCAGTTGGAGGTTAACTTAATACGATTTAATATTAGTTCAAAAAATACAAATATTTATAATTTTTGATCATCATTTCTAGTGTCATTATTTATATAGTGCTTATGAAAATTAATCGTCAAGATATTTTTAAAATTACAATCTCCATTTATGGATCTATCTAGCACAAATCGTATTCAGGAAAAAAATAAGATTGATTACATAGATCAACTCTCCAATGAGATCGCTAAAAATTTATCAGTACCCGGTAAACATTTAACAATGGGTGTTATAATTCCCGCAAAAAATGAAAGTGAGACCATTTTAGAAACTTTGACCTCACTAAAAATACAAGAAGATCACAATTCAGTTTTAATAGACAAGGAATTTTACGAAGTATTGATTTTATGCCATAATTGTAATGATAATACCTTCGAAATTTGCACCAAATTTTCCAAAGAGAATTCAGATATTAATTTACATATTCTGGAATTAAACTCGGAAGTTGCCAATACTGTTGGTGCGGCGAGAAGGGTTTTGATGAATATTGCTTCCAGTAGGCTCAATAGAAATGGTTTGATAATTAGTACGGATGCTGATACGATTCCCGATAAAAAATGGCTCTTTAATCTTTCACATTATATTAATCAAGATATATCACTAATCTGTGGACTAATTAATGTAAATCTACAAAATCTGGCTCCCCAAACACAAAAATATCTTGCCGCAAAAGATGAATATTTGCTTTTGAAGGCTCGTTTTGAAAGTGAGATCCTTCCCAATGAGTTTGATCCATGGCCCAGACATAGTTACAATTGGGGACCAAATTTGGCTATTAGGAACCAAGTCTACAAAGCAGTTGGGGGAATTAATCCCCTTCATTTTTTGGAAGATGTTGATCTCTACAATAGAGTTGTGAGCTCAGGATTTAAAATTCGACATTGCATAAATTCCAAGGTTAAGACTTCAACTAGAATAGACTCGCGATGTACAGAAGGTTTTGGCGCCGAGCTTCGGGTTTGGACAGATTTTGAAGGGGTGGCCTACAATGTAGAAGGGCTGGATAAACTCAAGTCACGATACAAGATCTATAATCAAATTAAGGATTATTTTAACAACCCCTCAGAAGTTTTATTGAAAAATTTATGCGAAACAGCTTTTATTGATAAATCACAATTACTTAAAATGTTTCATGAATCCAGCATTCCCGATTCGATGATTATTAAAATGGAGAAATATCTCAATAATTGTGAAACTTGGAAGACCCATTTTCCAAATATTGGGGTAGTGGAGGCGTGCCGAGAATTGAACGAGTATTTTGAGAATAAGGAAAAGCATTGACTTTTTTAAACTTTTTCCCAAAGTTGCAGTTCGTAGGATTCGTGTGTATAGGTTGAAATACATTTAAAGTGTTTCATATTAGTATTAAACACTGCAAACTGTTCGTGAACCTGTCTGCCGGATAACGGATATTCCCTAACATAGGAAGTCCAATGAACCATCAAAAAAATTCCTTTTTCCATCAAATTTTCTGAAATATTTACAAACAAAGATTTCAGATTTTTTTTGTTGAAATAATATCCCATTTCGCACATACTTATAAAATCGAATAAATCCTTTGGAAATTCCTTTAAAACATCCAATTGCTGAAAGTGGACATTGGTAAGATCTTTATTATTTCCTTTTGCTGAATTAATTGCCTCCGCACTAATATCTACTGCCAATAGGTTTTTACAGCGTCTTGCGAAATATCGGGTTTGCACACCTATGGAACAGCCTAATTCCAATCCGTTCTTGTAGTTTCTATTTTCTAAAAAGGAGTCTGTTTTTTCATATTTCTCTTTTTCATAATCACTTTTTTTAAAATTCCATGGATCTGAATTGCTGGCATAGAGCGCATCAAAATAACTTTTTTTTAGAGAGGACCTATGATGCTGTGAAGGGAAAAAATAAATTTCATAGGGTTGAAGAAAAGGAGTGAGTAATTCATCCGTAAGCACAAAACCTGCTGCATCGTCTGCAATAAGATTTGTAGTTTGTGACTTATGGGCAAATATGGCTTCCTTTTTTTTACTTAAAACATTTCTTATATCCAAACGAAAGGTTTCCACTTCATCCTCAAATGGCCAATCTTCCCGCTCTGAATTATTCCATAACCAGATAGGATATTCAATAATCTGAATCTCCCTATCTGCACCTTCTAATGCTTTTTTTCCAATTTTATAAACCGCCAAATGATCGGTGTGCACATCTCTTCGCCATGGAAGAAAGAGGGAATCAATATTATTTTTTAGGAGTATTTCAACCAAATCTGAAACCATTTGGTTCTTTTTATTTTCATCTATTTTATGTAGAAAGGAATCTGGGCCACGAAAAAAAGCAACATTACTATTGGGAACGCCCAGAATTTTACAGGCTCGCAATGCCTCCTTTTCGCGTAATTGCGACAACTTTGCAGCAGGATATTTTTCTGAATTGGGATGCGACGCACCGCCGCTGGTCATAAAACCCACCCAAATTGGGATATTCTGTGAAGTTAGATAGGAAATTATTCCTCCACATCCCAACGCTTCGTCATCTGGATGCGGCGCGATAATAAAGGCGTTGCCAATTTGCTTCCCCAATTGATTTATGGAAAGTAAGGGCGCCTTTAAAAGTTGTTTGGAGCTTAAACGTTTTCTTTCAAACATGATTTCGCTTTTGTTTTGGCGGTGTAATCTCCAATATTCGCAAGCGCATAATCAGGTCCCGCCTGCTTTAAATATACACGTAGATCCCGAACTTTTTTCTCTAATGGATGTGACTGCATCATCCCCTGAATCCCGATAGATTTTTCGGCCAGCCTTATTGTTTCCTCACAAATATCCACTGTTAACGTACGCATCATATTGGCGAAGTTAATTTTATAATTTTTTGAATGTTCTTTACTATTATCTATTGCGTTGGCGCGTTGCAAGCACAAATTGGCAGTTTCCATTAAAATGCTAAGTTTTCCGAGTCGCATTTTTTGGTAAGGATCTTGCGTGCGTTTCAACTTTTGTAAATGGGCAACTGTAATATCCACAATGGCTTTCGCCCCGCCTAATTGAACTGCGGAAAACCGAACGCCGCCCCACGAAAAATGCGGTTCTTTGTAATAATCGTTTGCAATTCCCAGAAAATTTCCTTCACAGACCTTCAATCCCGTAAAGTCGATACGGCAACTTACCGAAGCACGCATTCCCGTTGGATTCCATAATGACCAATCTTCTTCTAAACCGCTGTTTCTTTCCAGCTCCAAAATAATCATTTGCAAGCCGGTTGCAGTGGTGGCGGTAACGATGGGTCTATCAATGTTTAAGGCACCAGAACAAAATATTTTTGCGCCTTTTAAATGCAAAATTGAATCTGACTTTTTTAGATTGAGTTTTTCAAAGGATCTTTCCGTGTTCCAAATTCCAAACAATTTGCCATCAGCGGCTTCACCGTGAAATTTTTCCTTTTGATTCGATGTGCCAAAAGTGTCAATCAAGAGCAAGGCATTTAAATGTCCTTCAAATATTCTCCCTACTGAAAGATCGCTTTTGCCAACTTCAAATAATAAATCAAATATATTTTGAAAACCTTCAGTTTGAAACAGACCAGAATGAGAATGGGGTAGGGTAAATAATCCAAGATTTTTAAGCAGTTGAAAGGCTTCTTTAGGAAATATTCTTGGATGATCGGAGAGTTCCCTAAAAAGGGAGTCGTAATTATATGCTTTAAACATTTTCCAGAATTTTATGAGACAATTTATCTACATTCGAAATTAAGGATTTTTAGTTCTTATATTTTTTATCGATTGTTTTGAATTATAAAAAATTTGGATAATACTACTTTTTGGTTCAAATAAGTATTTACTTAGTGTAAATTTTTAGAAATCATTTTAAAATCAAATAAATATTATGCCTAAGAAAAAGACGACTTCAGAAAAAGAATCAAAAAAAGTAGATCAGCTTGAAAAAAGCGTCCGTGATGGGCAAGGTAAACCTTTAACAACAAATCAAGGTTTACTTGTAAATGACACCAATAATAGTTTAAAGTCCGGAGAAAGAGGATCCACTTTGCTTGAGGACTTTCTTTTAAGGGAAAAGATAACCAATTTTGACCACGAGCGTATTCCTGAAAGAATTGTACACGCTAGAGGTAGTGGCGCCCATGGTATTTTTGAACTTTACAAACCAATACCAGAATTTACGAAGGCCGGAATCTTTAACGATACGAATCGCAAAACTCCCGTTTTTGTAAGGTTTTCAACAGTCGCCGGTAGTAAAGGCTCTACGGATCTAGCTCGGGATGTTCGTGGCTTTGCAGTTAAGTTCTATACCGAGGAGGGAACGTGGGATTTGGTAGGTAATAATATGCCTATTTTTTTTATACAGGATGCCATGAAATTTCCCGATTTGGTACACGCTGTAAAACCTGAACCTAATAAAGAAATTCCGCAGGCAGCATCTGCTCACGATACCTTTTATGATTTTGTTTCCCTTACACCCGAAACGCTCCACAATCAAATATGGCTAATGAGCGATCGCGCTATTCCACGAAGTCTTAGAATGATGGAAGGTTTTGGAATACATACCTTCAGAATGATCAATAAAAAAGGGGAGGCGCATTTTGTAAAATTCCATTGGAAGCCTAAATTAGGTGCACATTCGGTAACTTGGGATGAAGCCGTAAAAATTAGCGGCGCAGATTCAGATTTTCACCGTCGTGATCTGTGGGACGCCATTGATGCTGGGCATTTTCCGGAATGGGAACTTGGAGTACAGATTATCCCTGAAAAAGACGAACACAAGTTTGAATTTGATCTTCTCGACCCTACCAAACTAGTGCCAGAGGAAATGGTGGAGGTAAAAATTCTCGGTAAAATGACACTTAATAAAAATCCCGAGAACTTTTTTGCCGAAACAGAACAAGTTGCATTTTTGCCCGGACATATCATTCCTGGTATCGATTTTACTAATGATCCACTTCTGCAAGGTCGTTTGTTTTCTTACCGAGATACGCAACTTTCAAGATTGGGAAGCCCTAACTTCCATCAAATTCCCATAAACAGACCTGTCGTGGAAGTTCATAATAATGAAAGGGATGGGCATATGCAGACCAACATTCCTAAAGGACAAACAGCCTACTTTCCAAATACTTTGGGTGGGGGCTGCCCCCATATGACGAAAAAAGCTGATGGTGCTTTTGATCATTATGAAGAACGTATTGATGCCAAAAAAGTAAGAACCCGAAGTAAGAGTTTTACCGATTATTACTCCCAACCTGCGCTATTTTATAGAAGCCTTTCCAAAGTTGAGCAGAATCATGTTGCCGATGCCTATACGTTTGAACTAGGTAAATGTAACCATCAGCATATTCAAGAACGTATGCTTTATTTAGTATCGCAAATAGATGAACCGTTATCTAAAAAAGTGGCGAAGGGATTGGGATTAAAGGTTCCAAAAGAAGTAACAAAACCAATTAATCAGGCAATAGGAGCAGATGCTAAAGATGGTCGTTTTGAACCTTCTCCAAAGAAAAATTATCTTGACAGATCTCCAGCATTAAGTCAAGCGAATACAAAATTTGGTACCGTGGAAACTCGCCAGATAGCGATTTTGGCGGCAGATGGTTTTTCAATGAACGATTATAAAGTGGTGAAAGATGCATTGGAAAAAGATGGAGCGGTTTTAAAAATTATCGCACCACACGGTGGTACAATAACCTGCGATCAGAATATGGAGCATAAGGTTGCCGCAGCTATAATGACAACTGAAAGCGTATTATATGATGCCATATACATTCCTGGAGGAAAAAAATCTATTGATTCTCTAAAGTCTGAGGCTAAATATATCAAGTTTATCAATGAGGCTCTAAAACATTGTAAAGCAATTTCTGTAAATAATGAAGGAGAAGATTTATTAATGCAAACATACGCGAAGCAGTTTAAAGAAGATAAAGCTATATTTATAAATGGAAAGGCTCAAGATTTTAGAAGGGCTATAGCAAACCATAGAAATTGGGATCGGGTTGATAAAATCGAAAAAATTCCTGTTTAAATAATGACGCAAAAAAAATATGAGTGATAAGCTAGTTTCTGAACATGCTTTAGTTTGGTTTAAAAATGATTTAAGACTTCATGATAATGAAGCACTTTTTAAAGCAGTAGCATCCGGTTTACCGCTCATATTTTTATATTGTGTTGATATCCAACTTTATCAAAATATTTCTTTAGGCTTTCCCAAAGCAGATATTAATAGAGTAATCTTCTTAAAGCAAGCTGTCAACAACCTTCAGCAGAATCTGAATGCTAAGAATGCCTTTCTCAGAATTGAAGTTGGCCTTCCAGAAGATATCCTGATATGTTATATTGAAAAATATAACATCACTCAAATATTTGCTGAACAGGAATATGCTTGGGAGGAATTACAACTTATAGATTCTTTGCAAAACAAAGTGGGGGTTAAAGTGGAATTTAAATTCTATTGGGGCAAAACCCTATATCATAAAGATGATATTCCCTTTACAATTAAAGAAATACCATTGACAAGCAAAACATATAGAATCCCTACTGCTAAACAAACAGAAGTAAGGGAACCATTACCGATTCCAAAAAAGTTTAATGCTGCCAATGGTTTTGAATCCAATTTATTTCCTGCTTTCGAGGAATTGGGCTTCTCATATCAAGAGACGCAATTAGTTGATCCATTTGTTAAGGGAGGGGAAGACGAGGCCTTAAAAAGATTAGATTATTATACTTTCGAATCTGAGTTACTTACCAAATATCGTTGGACCAGAAATAATTCCATGGGTTTGGATTATAGTTCAAAATTCTCGCCTTATTTGTCGTTGGGATGTATTAGTGCTAGAACTATTTATAAAATTATTCAAGAATATGAAAAAAGGGTCAAAAAAAATCAAAGTACCTGGTGGCTAATATTTGAAATGGTATGGCGTGATTATTTTACCTTTAAGGGAATGAAGCTGGGAAATGCAATTTTTCAAACTAAGGGTTTTCGTAATAAAAAATTGCAGTTTGAAAACAACCCAGATTTTTTCAAAAAATGGTGTAATGGTATTACTGGTATTCCTTTCGTTGACGCGAACATGCGTCAGTTAAACAAAACAGGTTATATGAGTAATCGTGGACGTGTAAATTGTGCAAGTTTTTTAATTCACGACCTGAAAATAGATTGGACTTGGGGCGCTGCCTATTTTGAGAGCAAATTGATTGATTATGATGTAAGTTCAAACTGGATGAATTGGCATATGCAAGCATACGAAATTTGGTACACCAATCCCATTTACCAAGGCTTTAAATATAAAGAGAAGGAATTTATTCAAAAATGGATACCCGAACTTAAACCTATCTCAGATAACTATATTTATATTCCTTGGTTTGAGTCAAAAGAAAAACCGGAAATTAAGGGTTATCCGAAACCATTTGAAATATTACAAAAATGGAATTGGTCAATAAATAAGATTTTAAAATCAATGGAGAAGTAATGGGGAAAAATAATTTTTTAAAACAGAATAAAAATTCATTATTGGGCGGACTTGCTGCAACTATTTTTACTGGTTTGGGTGCTTTCCTTTTAGGTGATATATCGGGTTATGAGGCAAAGTCCCTTATTTCAACTTCATTAACGGGAATGAACATGCTTTGCAATACCATCGTTTTAGCATCGGCCACAATTTTAGCTTTATTGCTAACATTACTTGGAATAAGTTCTGGAACAGAATCACAAATAAAGAAAGTGCATTATCGACAAGTTTTGACGATAGCAAAAATTGACACCATCCTCTTTGTGGGAGCATTAGTCCTTTTCCAGTTTTTTAATATTCCAATTACGGAATCTGATAATTTGCCAACGCAGTGGTTTGCCTATATATATTGGGCAACATTATTTTTCTCTTCAGTTCTCAGTGGCTTTATGGTTACGGTAATATTGCTATTATATAATACGGTAACAAATATAATTAATATTGTCGGATTGGGGGAAGAGCATTATTTAGTTGATCGAGAGGATGATCTAAAGGATAACGAGAGTTAAACATAATTCTGCAGGTTAATTTTCTAAGCCCTAGGGGATTTTTAAAAAATTATACCTCATTAAAATCTTTAGAGATTTTAATGAGGTATTTTAATTATTGCAAATCGATTCTTACTTCTTTTGCTTTGCGGAATTTTTATCATTTTGGTAATCCTTATACCATTCATAACCCATATAGGCTATTTGCGCTAAAGTAAGAATCCTGAAAAATTTTTTCATAACATTTTTTTAATTAATTATTTCGCATTGATCATCCACATTACATCAAACTGGTCCGTACATCTTCCAAAATAATCGCCCCAACTCGATTCCTGCATCGGTGTATGTATTCGTCCTCCTTGAGATAATGAATTAAAAATTTCATCCGCTTTTTTTCTATCGTCTAAGTCCACACTCAAGCAAACGTTGTTTCCATTCGTTAAAGGAGTGTCTGGTGCTGCATCATATCCCATAAAATGGAATCCGTTTCCTTTAAGCTCCATATGCTGAATTTTATCTCTGTAATTGCCAGGTATATCAACCTCTTTGCCCTCCCAAGTTTCTTTGTTTTTAAATTCGCCACCAAAAATATTTTTGTAGAAATTGAATGCTTCTAGACAGTTGCCTCGATATGATAAATATGCTTGTATTTTCATTTTATGATGTTTTTAATGATTATTATTTAAAAACCCGTAACTAGATTTTTCTACTTTTTCTTTGATTAAAATTCTCCGTAAATTTAAGAAGGTTACAGTCTTTTACGCTTAATGCAAATCTTCCAATCCTTTTACACGATCCAATGTTTTTTGTACATGTAACTGTTGTTTCTTAATCGAATTGTTTATACCTGAATGCACCGTAGAATACTCGTTCTGAAACTCTTGATATTCTTCAAGACTTGCTTCCTCACCTCTTATACATTCTTCTAATATTGCTTCATCATCGTCCATAGATAAAGCAGCTTTAATATCCATCCAAGCTCTATGTATTGTACCTTTCGAGCTACCATCAGTATCAACTTCAAAATCGGGATCATAAGAGTTTAATTCTTTCGATAATTCCGTTGCAAACTCTTTGCGTTGTGTGGCCTCATCCATAAAGAAGTCACGCAGATGCACACTTTCTGCATTCTCTGATGCTTTTTTAAAACCTTTGTAGGCGTCATTGTTTTTTTCAATTAGGCCATTTACTTTTTTTGAAATACTATTTGATGAATCCATAATTATTTTATTAAATATTAATACCTAGTGATATATTCTCAAATATAATAATAGTAGATTTTCCTTTTTATCATTATCCAATTAATTGATAACACAATAACTTTATCCTAAATTGAATCGGGGTTGAAACTATTTGAGAATCAGTAAAAGTTATTTTTAAATTTCTATTCTCAGTTTCCTAAATTTTTTAGACTTAATAGGAAACTTAACCTAGGAGAAATGAGCGATTATAAGTATTTAAAATTGTGAATTGTAGTTTGACACAATATTCGTTAAAACATAATTTTAATTCAATGATAAGAGTCAACCTTGTTTTTCATAGGGTATGATGAGAAATGCTAACTTATTATTATTTTGATTTAATAATCCACTTTTTTAATTCGGGTGAAACTTCCAATAAAGCTTTTTCAAATTGTTTTGATGAATCAAACTGGGTATCTTTTAGAATCCGTTCTTCCACAGACAATTCAAACTGAGGTTGAGTGAAAATCCAGGGAGATATTATCATTTCATCATTTTCAGTTTTTTTAATGAAATATGTTTCTCCGTTAATTGAAGTGTTTATTTCGAGCATTCTTGAGCCGTCTGGTACCTCATCCTTGCAAAGAATCAGAGATAATCGATCACAGAAACGTAAAAATTCATAGAATTCCCTACCTTTCTTATCACTAAGATTATAATGTTTTAAAAGTTGATTTCGTGTTTTTTCTTCCTTATTAAAGAAACTTTTAATTTGTTTGCTGCTATCTTTTAAATGGGAATATATAAATTCCAGATGATAAGAAATTAGAAGTTTTGTCCATAAGGATTTGTGAAATGCAGAATCTAAAATTCGGTTCATTCTTTTAATAACATCGTTAACCGACGATTGTTCTTCCGTGAAATCTAAGGGTACGCCAATATCAGATAAATAGTCTTTCTCTTTAATGTTTAACTGCCTATCATCATGTTCGCAAATAGCGATAAGTGTTTCAAACCAATAAGGAGGCCTTAAATCAGGCGAAATTTCATTGGCTATCTTTCCAGCAAGTAATCCATGAGATTGATGAAAAATAATATGTAAACCGGAAATAGATTTATTAACTATCATTTTTATATTAATTATGAGTTTTAATCGCTGGTAAAAAGTGCTAACTCCTTTAAATTCTTCAACAAATTACTATTTAATAATTAATAAATATCCCAATTTAAAAATTATAGATCCCTATCTTACTACTGAATATTAATACTTAAATTTTCAAAATTAGGGGAATTAGGCAATGACAGGAAACTTAAATTTGTTCTATTTTTTCTCTAATATTTGATAAAAAATTTACGGATATATTAATAAAAAATAGAGTGAATTTCTAATAAAAGAATAGGAATAATAAGTTACTATCATTAAATTTATGGTTAAACTCTAAAAACATTTTTATGGGAAACGGAAAAAGTGCTGCACACAACAAAGGTCAATCTGATAGAGCGAGCGGAAATAAATACAATAATGGCAGTTCATTATTAGACTATTTAGAATCTTCAAGTAGTAGATTGAAAAATACTGATGATAAAGCAAAAGCCTATCGAAAAGGATGGAATAATAAATAAAAATTTAATTTTTTTAGACTACTGTTAGAATCCCTCCATAGAGGGATTTCTTAATTTATGGTATTTGTTTTTGAAATAATAATGAAACTTTATTAATTTTAATTATTTGAGATTCTATAGATTTAAATATTGAAAGTTCTGTTATAAATAAAACAATGTATCAATTATATCGAAGTTTGAAATTACATTTTAATTATAGCTAAAAAATAATTTATGTGTTACAGAACAAAATTAAACTCCTCAAAGAAGGAAATAGAATCAGAATTTGACGTAGCGTTTATAGATCCTGAAAATTATGAATCCCGAGAAGAAATAAATGGATTCAGTTTCTCCAAAACACCTGTAATAACAAATGAAAATCCTGGGGAGATTCAGTTATTTAATTGGGGACTAATTCCATTTTGGGCAAAAGATGATGCCATTAAAAAAATGACATTGAATTCCAGAATCGAAACAGCATCGGAAAAACCAGCATTCAGAAATTCTGTTGATAATAGATGTTTAATAATTGCCGATGGGTATTATGAATGGAAATGGTTGGATCCAAAAGGAAAGGAAAAGCATAAATATTTAATAGAACCAAATGATCAAAACATTTTTGGATTTGCCGGATTTTATAGTGAGTGGAAAGATCCAAAAACTGGGGACCTAATTAATTCATACACTATCGCCACTACAGATGCAAACGAATTGATGCAAGAAATCCACAATAACAAAAAGCGTATGCCCATAATTTTGAAAAACTCTGATAGAATGTCTTGGTTGAGAGGTGATGCATTGAAAAATTTTGAATTTCCTTATGATGTTGAATTAGTTGCAAAAGCTATTTAAGGTTTAATTCAAAACATTAATTATCAATTTTTCATAAAAAAAAACCCAAACTTTTATAAAATTTGGGTTTTTCAATTGAGGAATTTTTCTTTTTTCAGTATAATAAAGTTTTTATTTTTTAAAAATGGTCAGCAAGCCTAAGAAGCCAAGTACAACCAATACAATAAAAATATAGAAGATAATTTTAGCAATATCTGCTGCTCCTTCAGAGATTCCACCGAATCCAAATATGGCAGCCACTATTGCAATTACTAGAAAAATGATTACCCATCGTAACATAATATTTCTTTTTTGAGGTTAGTATTTAGCTAAGCTATAATATTTTATATAAAGTAAAAACTGCTTTTAAATTTCTTTAACAGATTTTTTGGGAAGGTTGTAAGTATCCGTGAAGACCTGTTAATATCTTTTATGTTGGAATATTTCCAAGGAAATGGAAATATTCCATAGTTTTGTATAATTCAATAATTCAATAATAGAAATTAGATATTAATGGAGAAGTCAATTTTACATATGGATTTAGATACATTTTTTGTATCAGTAGAAAGACTTCTAGATGCTCGGCTTCAAAAACGACCAGTTTTAGTTGGTGGTATTGGTGATAGAGGAGTTGTTGCGGCCTGTAGTTATGAAACCAGGGGTTTTGGAATTCATTCGGGTATGTCGATGAAAATGGCGCGAACAATGTGTCCGGAAGCCATTGTAATAAGAGGCAATTCTGGAACTTATATGAAATATTCAGACTTGGTTACAGATATTATAAAATCTCAAGTTCCCGTTTTCGAAAAAACTAGTGTTGATGAATTTTATGCAGACTTAACTGGAATGGATCGTTTCTTCGGAAATTATAAATTTTCAAAGGAGCTCCGACATTCCATTATAAAAGAAACTGGTTTGCCTATCTCTTTTGGGCTTTCAAAGAATAAAATCGTTTCTAAAGTCGCTACTGGTGAGGCCAAACCTAATAACCAAATTAAAATTGATCTTGGTTACGAAAAAGAATTCCTCGCTCCTCTTTCTGTACGGAAGATTCCAATGGTAGGTAAAGTCACTGGCCAACAATTGAGAAATTTAGGAATTCACGAAATTCGAACACTCCAAAAAATGCCTGTTGAAATGCTAATTTCTGTATTGGGTAAAAATGGAAATTTAATCTGGAATAGAGCAAATGGAATTGACACAACTCCAGTAATTCAATATAGCGAACGTAAATCTATTTCAACAGAAAGAACTTTTGATAAGGATACTATCGATATTAAAAAATTGGAAGCAAGCCTAACAGCAATGGGGGAAACCTTGGCTTATCAACTGCGTTTGGGTAATAAACTCACGAGTTGCGTTTCTGTAAAAGTTCGTTATTCAGATTTTAGTACATATAGCAAGCAGCTAAAAATTCCATTTACTAGTGCAGATCATATCTTAATTCCGCTTATTCACAATCTCTTCAGTAAGATATATGAAAGACGAATATTGGTAAGACTTATCGGGGTTAATTTCTCGCATCTTACTGGAGGCCATTATCAAATTAATCTTTTTAATGATGATTTAAAAAATCTAAACCTATACGCTTCCTTAGATAAAATACGAAACCGTTTTGGCAGTGGAGCAGTTATGAGGGCTTCAACTCTTGAAGTAAAATCCATACGCAGCAATCATAATCCATTTAATGGCGAACCACCTTTGCTATTGGCACATAGAAAACAATAAATGTATATTAACTGTCACAGTTACTACTCCTTACGATATGGTACTATTTCTGAAATTGAACTTTTGGAATTAGCACAGAAGAATGACATCAAATCATTTGCTCTAACTGATATTAATTCCACGACCGCTTGTTTAAAAATTCTAAAAAATGCTCCAAAATTCGAGATAAATATTTCTGTAGGTGTAGATTTTAGAAATGGTATTAAACAACAATATATAGTAATAGCAAAAACTAATTTAGGCTATCAAAAATTAAACGAATTTTTAACCAAGCATCTCCATCAAAAAAAAGATTTTCCAGATATATTTCCTATCATTCAAGATTGTGCAATAATTTATCCATTTGAAAAAATCATGGAGCTTGAAAAAACTACTTTCGAGCAAAATGAATTTATTGGCGTTTCAGTAGTTGGTTTGAGAAAGTTGAAATTTTCGAAATATAGAAATTACGAAAATTTAATTATTCAACAAACAGTTACATTTCGCGGTCAAAGTGATTATAATGCACATAGACTTCTTCGCGCAATAGGTTTAAACACTCTTTTAAGCAAATTACCTGATGAAGAACAAGGTTTAAGAACGGACAAGATGTTTTCAAAAACTGAAATTCTCGATCACTTTCAGGAATTTCCATTAGCCATTCAAAATACTGAAAAGTTACTTTCTGAAACTAATGTCAATTTTAAATTCAATTCAGAAAGAGATAATCAAAACCAACAATGTTACTTAAAGGATAAAGGAGAAGATTTTGATTTTCTAAGGAAATTGGTTTTGGACAATGTGGAAAAACGATATCCCAATCCTGAAAAAATTGTTTTTGACAGAATAGAAAAAGAACTTAAAGCAATTAAAGAAATGGATTTTGTTTCCTATTTTTTGATTAACTGGGATTTATTACAATACGCAAAATCAAAAAATTATCCCTACATAGGTCGCGGTAGTGGAGCTAATAGTGTAGTTGCTTATATCATTGAAATCACAAATGTAGATCCTATTGAGCTCGATTTGTATTTTGAAAGATTTATAAATATTTACAGATCCTCACCGCCTGATTTTGATCTAGATTTTTCTTGGCGTGATAGAGATGATATTACACGCTATATTTTCGAAAAATTCCCAAATACTGCTTTAATGGGAACCTATGTAACTTTTAAATTCCGAGCGGTAGTTCGAGAATTGGGTAAAGTTTTCGGAATTCCAAAACACGAAATAGATTCATTTTTAAAGGGAGGAAAAGTAGACGTAAAAACTGATGAGTATTTTCAATTGATTGCAAAATATGGAAAATTAATCAGCGGTTTTCCTAATTATTTAAGTGTACATTCTGGAGGAATCTTAATTACGAATAAACCTATTAATTACTTTGCTGCCACATTTATGCCGCCAAAAGGTTTTCAGACCATTCAAATTGATATGAATATTGCAGAAGATGTTGGCATTTTCAAATTTGACATACTTGCCCAGCGAGGACTTTCCAAAATAAAGGAATGTTTGGAAATTATAAAATACAATCAGCCAGAAGCTGAAGTCGAAGACATCAACAAGGTTTATATATTTAAAAACGACCCTAATATCAACGATATGCTAAAGGTAGGTGATTGCATGGGTGTGTTTTATGTTGAATCGCCAGCAATGCGTGTTTTAATGACGAAGCTTAGAACGCAGGATTATTTAGGATTGGTTGCGGCAAGTTCCATAATTAGACCAGGAGTTACAAATGGCGGAATGAAGAATGAATACATAATAAGACATAAGTTTCCGGAGAAACGAAAAAATGGCCATCCTGTTTTATTGAAAATTCTTCACGAAACCTATGGAGTGATGGTCTATCAAGAAGATGTTTTAAAAGTAGCACATTATTTTGCAGGACTAGATTTGGGCGAAGCAGATGTTTTACGAAGAGGAATGAGTGGTAAATCAAGATCCAAAGAGGAATTTATTAACATTGAGAATAAGTTTAAAAATAACTGCATCCAAAAAGGATATACAAAAGAGCTGACTTTAGAAGTTTGGGAGCAAGTAAGCGCTTTTGCAGGTTATGCATTCGCAAAGGGTCATTCGGCTTCATATGCTGTAGAAAGTTATCAGAGCCTATACTTAAAACGATATTTCCCTTTAGAATTTATGGTGGCAGTTCTTAATAATGGCGGCGGATTTTATTCTATCGAGACATACGTACAAGAAATTATATTACAAGGTGGTATTGTGGAAAAGCCTTGCATCAATAATAGTTTTTCCGAAACGATAATTCGCAATAAAACAGTTTATTTAGGTTTTGTTTTAGTTCGTGATTTAGAAGATAGAGTAATAGAAAGAATTTTGAAATCGAGAGAATTATACGGCGATTTTGAAAATTTCGACGATTTTATAGATCGTGTTCCAATAGGTATTGAGCAATTAATAATCTTAATTAGGATTGATAGTTTCCGATTTACTGGTAAAGACAAACATCAGATTATGTGGGAAGCGCATCTTAAATCTTCCAAGAATAAAATAGATGATTCGGTTCTTCTATTATTTAGACCAAAACAAGTAAATTTTACCCTGCCAGAAATATTTACCAATCATTTAATTGATGCTTACGACGAACTGGAATTGATTGGTTTTCCATTAAAAGGATATTTTAACCTAATCCAAAAAGATAACGTTTCTAATTGTTTAGCAAGAGATATTCCTAATAATATTGGAAAACGAATATCAATTTTCGGGAAATTAATTACAATGAAAGGAACTGGAACAAGTAAGGGCGATATTATGAGTTTCGGAACTTTTATAGATTTTGAAGGAACTATTTTTGATACTGTTCATTTTCCTGAAATAGCCAAAAAATATTCTACACGAACAAATGGAGTTTATTTAATCACTGGAAAAGTCGTAGACGATCTTGATTATTTATCTATTGTTGTAGAATATATTAAATTCCAAAATCTATTGCAGGATCCACGACAAGCGGGGATAGAAAATGGCAGTAAAAATATAATTGATTGATTCCAGAAAATCAAGTTTATATACTTATAAGATTTGCTATTATCAATGAAGCTATTAGAATAGCTTATTGCTACCCAACAATTCTATTAACAATAACTTAACCAGCATTTATAATTTTTTAAGATTTGAGTTTTTTAATTTTATAAACACAAAACAATGTTTAACCTTAAAAATTAAAGCTATGAGCGCATTTTCAGACAAAATAAAAGGTAATTGGAATATTGCCAAAGGAAAAATCAAGCAACAATGGGGCGATCTTACTGACGACGATCTAGATTACCAAGAAGGTAAAGAAGACGAGTTAAAAGGACGTATCCAGAAAAAAACAGGAGAGACAAAAGAAAATGTCAACAAGTTTTTTGACGATATGAAATTTGATTAAAACTTTCCCTAAAATATAATTACAAAATCCCGCCATTTGCGGGATTTTGTAATTTAACTAAAGCTCGTTTTATCGCATTCTTTGATTCATTTTCAATATTTCTTACTTCAATTTTTATTATTATATCCATTGATTTATATTCTAAATTTTCAAGATGATCCTAACTATTTGTTGTTGTTAATCGTATAAAATTTTTCTGTACCTCATTTACCTTAAATCAACATAACTACTTGACTTATAAAGATTCCTTTAGTAATTTAGAGACTCAAACTATTTTAACAACATAAAAAACTCGCTATGGCTGAAATTAAAATTAAAAAGAAAGAACCAATCTGGCCTTGGATTTTAGGCTTGCTCCTAATTGGCGCAATTGTCTATTTCCTTGTATTTGCAGACGATTCAACAGATGATGTTGATGATGTTACTACAACTAAAACAGAACAACCGATGAATCAGGATGAAATGGATAATTCCAATGATCTTAAAAATGTAAGTGAAATTAACGATTATAACATTTATGTTTCTAATCCAGATATGGATGTAGATCACGAATATTCCAGCGAGGCGCTCAAAAGGTTGATTGCCGCAACTAGTGCAACGGCTAATGAATTACAAATAGATATAGATGCAGATATGTCCGCTGCTAATTCATTAGCTAATGAAATTAAAAAAGATCCAGAATCTTTAATGCATGCTAATAAGATTAAGGATGCGGCTCATAAAATTACAAAAGCCCTAAAAACAATACAAACAGAAAAATTTCCCCAATTAACTTCTCAGTACACCGAAGTTGAAACAGCAGTTTCAAATATTAATGTAGACACGCCAACTTTAGATCAAAAGAGTGCTTTAAAAGCCTTTTTTAATAAAGCTGGTAATTTATTAACCTCAATACAAAATAATGATGGACAATCACAATAAAAATTTATATTACCTACACGAATTATCCGATTATACTGTTGATGATGGATACGCTGATGTTCGCGGCTGGGAAGTAAAGGACAAAGATTTAAGAGTAATCGGAAAGGTGGATAATCTTCTGGTTAATAAAAAAACAGAACGTGTTGTATATCTGGACGTGGAGTTAGATACTTCAATAATAGACGCAAATCATCAACCTTATAGTAGTGCATCGAGAAACGATGGAGTACACGAATTTTTAAATGAAGACGGTGAAAATCATCTCATAATCCCCATTGGTTTAGCAATCCTAAATGAAGATGACAAAAAGGTCTACACAAAAAGTATAGATCATAAAACATTTGCCGAAACTAAAAGAGTTAAAAAGAATACTGCTATAAATAGAGAGTACGAAACCCAAGTTCTTGAAAGCTATAATAGAGAGGGTATTAAATATCCAGAAGACGATACACTTTATGAAAGAGGTGAATTTATTCCCCGCAATTCCTAGATTTTAATTATTGGTTAGTTAAGAAACCGAGGTTTTTATCTCGGTTTTTTTCATTAAACTAGGATCTGAAAGCAAATTTCATTTGCAGCTATCAACTGAAAAATACTAAATTCATTAAAAGGTTGAAACTAGCTGTTGATTTAGGGGACTATCTCATAAAGTGTGTAAGTTAAATAAATAGCGGGGGCCGGCCCCCGCTATTTATTTATTAACTTTAAATTTTTACACATTATGAAGAAAGATGATTTAATTTCAGATGATTTTCTGAAGCAGTTCAAAACCCACGAAGAGCTCACTGGCTTTTTGAAGCAGATCCAGAAACGTGGGATCGAAAAGATGCTCGAGGGTGAGCTCGACAGCCACCTTGATTATGAGAAGCACCAGAAGTCCACCGGAGCCAATGTACGCAACGGACACGCCAAGAAGAAAATAAAAACTTCCTTTGGTGAGTCCGATATTGCTGTTCCCAGGGACAGGGAAGCCTCGTTCAATCCAATGATCGTGCCCAAGCGTGGCAACATGGTCGATGGGATTGAAAACGTCATCGTATCGCTCTACGCCAAAGGAATGAGCAATAGCGATATCGAAGAGCAGATACGTGAGGTCTATGACTTTGATGTATCTACCTCGACCATATCAAGGATCACCGAGAAAGTATCCGGCGACATCATCGCTTGGCAGAATCGTCCATTGGAACCGGTCTATTTGATTGTCTGGATGGATGGCATTGTGTTCAAGGTTCGCGAGAACTCCAAGGTCATCAACAAGACTGTCTATATTGCTGTTGGCCTGCGCCGCGATGGTAAAAAGGAAGTACTGGGACTATGGCTCGGCAAAAATGAGTCGGCCGCTTTCTGGATGAGTGTCCTGACCGATATCAGAGCACGTGGAACCGAGGATATACTTATCACGGCAACCGATAACCTAAACGGTTTTACTGACACCATCAAGAACGTGTTCCCAGAGTCCAAGACCCAGATCTGTGTGGTCCACCAGATCCGTAATGCTTGCAGGTACGTTGTATGGAAGGACAAGAAAGCCTTTACCGCGGACATGAAGCATATTTATAATGCCCCCAATCAAGAGGCGGCAAAGGTGGCCTTAGATGATTTTGCCCAAAAATGGAACGATAAATATTCCTATGCAATCAAGAGTTGGCGGGATAACTGGGAAGAACTTACGGTGTTCTATGAGTTCCCGCTGGAGATAAGGAAGATTATCTATACCACAAACCTTATCGAGAACCTAAACGGGAAGATAAGAAAGTACACTAAAAATAAGCTTTCCTTCCCAACGGATGATGCCGTGATGAAATCCGTATATTTGTCGGTACGCGAGGCAACCAAGAAGTGGACAATGCCAATAAGGAACTGGGGCATTATCCTAAATCAGTTCCTGACGATCTATGAAAAAAGGGTCAGACTTTAAAAAAGTCCAACCCCTGTTATTTTAAACTTACACACTTAGCGGGATAGTGTCTGATTTAGATTAGAGATGCAGGTTTATTTCCGTCTTCAATATCTCAGCTCACTAAAGTCATATTAGTCTACTTTCCCTTTCCGTTTGTCTTCCCTATATTCCTCTTCCCTGTTGCCCTTTTCGTTCAGGATTACTGTCTCATGGTTCAGGACGGGTTTTTCTTCTTTATCTAAAATGATTACGTTTTTTGAAAAGGGTTGAAAACATGAAATTTGAAATAATAATTTTTAAAAATGCGCTCATCATGAATGTCTATATAATAAAACTTAATCATAAGTTCGCAATTGACTATCTCAAAATAAAAAATCTAAAACAAATTTTCTGTTTTCCTCAAACAAGATGAATGCCTTATAAATTTATGGATATTTTTAATTAAATTAAAAGACCATTTCAATTCTTAGCAGCCGTCAAACTGAAGGGAAAATCATAAGAGATAAAATAGTGAAGAATAATGCTATTCCAATAATAAGGATAAGAACTTCAAATGATGGATAATCGAAAATTGCGAGTAACCCCTTTTTAACAGACATATTAAGATCATTTTGACTCCGAACATCATAATCCTTCAGAGTCAAATTCTGAGTAAAAATAGTATTGTTTATGCTATTTGCTTAACTCAATAAATCTAATAATTAATTGAATCAGCCTCATATTTTCTCTTTTAAAAATTTAAAGCACTTGAAAAATATCTAATTCAACTGTATTCTCAAAAGCTTTTATTCTTAAAAATGTACTCTGTGAATTAGATAGTTGCGCCCATTTTTGATTTTATCGCTTCAGTTATTAATGGAATTAGCTCGAGAAGAGATTGGGATTATTTTTTTGTTTAGCTTTACTTATTAGGAAAATTTTTAATAGTATTATATGGCATTTGTTTCCGAGATTTTGATTGCAGGAATTTTCGCGACAATTTCTATGACCTGTTTTAGTTACGCGATGTCGTTCATTTTAAGCAGCAATTTTAAAGAGCCTCAAATTTTAAACTTTCTAATCTATAAAGATTCCAGTAATCAGTCATTCGTAAAAAGACACCATATTTATGGTTGGCTGATTCATTTTTTTGTCGGTATAATGTTTGTAGTATTATTTAAAATAATCCAAATTTCTTTTAATCTTGAACTATCCTATTTGAATGGTCTCATTTATGGATTTCTTGGAGGGTTATTGGCTATTCTTGTTTACACTCTTGCATTCGCGATATTCTCAAAGCCTCCCATTACTAACAGGTCGTTGTTTTTTGGTCAATTGGTAATTGCACATATCATTTTCGGTTTTGTCATGTTATTTTTTTTAAGGCATTTATAAATTCCGCTCAGTATCAAAATTTGGTAGGATAGTCAATTGGAAAAAACTAGCTTTATTCAAAAATATCATTGGTTGCGAAACCCATAAGAAAGTTGTTCTCTTCAAATACTTCATTCAATTAAAAGGGTTTAGTGTTTGGCCTATGAATTAAGTATCGGAACCCTAGACATTCTTCTCATCTATTTTTCCTTCTCTGTTATACTTGCGATATTCTTTTTCCTGATTAGCATTATTCTTCTTAGAATCCATAGGTCTTTGTTTGAAGCTGATTTCTTCTTCAAATTCCTCGATCGCAATACTTTTAAGATCAATTGATTTACAAATTGAATTTGGATGTACCTGGATGTTAGGAAAATCACTTTAAGAGATAAAGTAATTAATTTTAGAATGGTGATTTCTCACCTAAATCTTTCTCCGCAACTTTCCATCGCCCATTCTCCTGTATAATTTTAAAAGTCTCTGGCGACGCCTCATAAGAAGAAGTAAATTTCACCCAGGCTATTTCCCCATCCACTTTTTACTGTGAAACCTTATAATTAGATTTTCCAAGTGTTGGCTGTCATTATATCTTGAATGGCCATAAATGATTCATAACTCTCAATAGTAGTGTATTCTTTCATTTTCTGATTATCTTTATGGTAAAAACTTTCCAGAACTATTTTGGCAGTTTCAGTAGGGCATAAGTTCTTGGAAGCCAGCAGCACCAACTACTAGAATGAGTATTAATGCTAAATTTTTAATATCAGGTTCAGTTTGGGGTACTGATATATTTATTTCAGACTTTCAATTTTATATTTCGTTCTCCATATTTTTCATTCAGTTCTAAAATGACCATTTTATCTTTATCTAATGAAAATACGCGCCGAATGCCGCACCTCTTATTTGATATTGCTAAGAATGAAAAAACCCGCCAAACATTGTTAGCAGGTTTTAATGAGATTTGATGATCTCTAGGCGGAGAAAGGAAGTTTTTGGGTAAGAAGAGGTTGCAGTGGACTTTAATTAATTTACAGTAAATCTATTCAATAAAAAGCAATAGAATGAATAATCTTTATTTGGGACTGAAATTTAAACAATCTATTGATAACAAAACTATTTAGCTTATTCCTAATATTAAGGAAGAATCAACATTGGATCATAAAAGTTTTGGATACAACCCCAAAGATTTTGGTATCCATTCCACTTGACTACTTATGGAGAAGGCTGGGAAATGCCGAATGTCATTCCAATCTTCGACTTTGATGTCACGTCTACTTTAATCCTATCTCACATTAATGTTCAGTTTTCATAAGTCGCTCAGCCCATTCCTCTTCATTCCGCAAAAAGCTTCATCCCGGGAAAAGAGCTTCACTAAAATGATCTTGGACACAACTCCAAAGCTTCCAATTTCCATTCTACTTGCCCGCTCATTTCCGAGAAAAAATCGCGAAGCGTGCAAACTCCACTTCGACTCCGCTCCGCACAGGCATTCCATCTCCATCTTTGAAGTTAAGTCCGCTTTAAATACTGCTAGCTATTAAATACAGATGTTAAATCCCGTTCAGCACTTTCCCCTGCATTCCGCGAAAAGCTACATTCCGGAAAAAGAGCTTCACTAAAAAAATCTTGGACACCATCCCCAATTTCTACTTTCCATTCCACTAACCCGATCCGCCCCGAAACCTTGAGACTAGAACGGGACGCTTCATTACAATCCGAAATTGTGAACGAAGTCCGCTTTAAATTCTGCTAAGAATTAAAAACAGTTCTCATAACCCATTCAGCACTTTCCCCTGCATTCCGCGAAAAACTACATTCCGGAAAAAGAGCTTCACTAAAAAATCTTGGACACCATCCCCAATTTCTACTTTCCATTCCACTAACCCGATCCGCCCCGAAACCTCGAGACTAGAACGGGACGCTTCATTACAATCCGAAATTGTGAACGAAGTCCGCTTTAAATTCTGCCAAGAATTAAAAACAGTTCTCATAACCCATTCAGCACTTTCCCCTGTATTTCGCGAAAAGCTACATTTCGAGAAAAGAACTTCTCTATGAAGGTCTTGGACCCCATCCCCAATTTCTGCATTCCATTGCACTAATTCCATCCGCTCCGAAACCTCGTGACTGTAACGGGACGCTTCATTACATTCCGAAATTGTGAACGAAGTCCGCTTTAAATTCTGCTAAATACCAAAAGCAGTTTTTATATCCCGTTCAGCACTTTCCCCTACATTACGCGAAAAGCTTCATTTTGGGAAAAGAGCTTTACTACAAGGTCTTGGACACCATCCCCAATTTCTACTTTCCATTCCACTAACGCGATCCGCTCCGCTGGAACGGAACGCTGCATTACAATCCGAAATTGTGAACGAAGTCCGCCCGTCTTGAATTCACATTTTTGCGTTTGTTTCCACTTCCCTTGATTTAGTATTTCACATACGTCCTCTAGAAACCTCCCGAGCCGCCACCGGCCTTACCTTTTTTTGACAACAAAATACCAACATTTGGAAGTTAAACGGACTGCATAACCGGTCGTGCCTCCCTTTTATAAGTCCTTATTAATTTCAGATATTGAAAATGTATCAGCAACAAAAAAAGGTAACAGCGCCGGCCCTATGGGAAGTAAATCTAAAACGAAAATTATGAAATCTTACGAAATCAATAAAAGGGAAGTGGAAACAAAGTTAAAAAAACAAAAGCAAGAAAACGCTCTTTCATTTTTCGAATCCAAAATTTCATCTATTAAATTGAAAAGTTAAATGCTAATAACAATCCATTTTCAGCTGCCCATTGTTGATTAAAATATCTAAAGTTATTTCGCAACTTATAAAAATTTCTTCTAAAACTTCAAGAACGCCATGTTGCATAGCGAGGGAGCCGCAAATCATAATGATGCCGTCTGCGTCGATGATTTTTAAAATTGCATTCTTTTGTAGCAATACCAAATCCTGCACATATTGTTTGTTAACTTCTTGGGAAAAGCACTTTTGAATAACTATACCGTAGTTTTTCAAATTTTCAATTTCCAAAATACTATCGTATATACTTGATGAGTCCTTTGAACCCCCGCCCCAAAGAAGTTTTATAGACGCATTTTTGTTTTCGTCCATCATTCCTAAAAATGGGGCTATCCCTGTTCCATTTGCAATCAAAAATGCTGAATAGGCTTTCTTCGGAAAGTGGAAATGTGAATTTGTTTCAATAGCCGCCTTAAAAATGGCACCTTTATTTAATTCAAAAAGATAGGAAGAACCGCGGCCAAATTCGTGTTTTTTAATGCTTAATAAAATTTCGTCACCCATTCGCGCGATGGAATATTGACGTGCAATTTCAGTTTCGTTTGGAAAAACTGACAACAAATCGCCAGAAGTAAATTTTACTTTTCGTTTTGGTTTTAGACGAAGTAAAAAAGTGTTATCAATATTCAATTCGGTTCTTTGAATAACTTCAAAAGAGATTTGCCTTAGTTTTTTCTTTCGTTTTGTAGGTTCAATTTGTAGTGAAACTTCTGTTTTTTCACTCCATTTTTTCGCCCATTTTTTAAAGTCGGTAAAATCTGCATTGTCTATTTTATAAATAGGCAAAACAGCTTGAAAATCATTTTTGGTTTTTAATAGCAAATCAATATCGATTGCGAACTGGCAATAATCTGGATATTCCAAAGACCCAAAACCTACTACAGAATAATTGATTTTGTTGGGCTGAATTACAGCCTTAAAAAGATTTTCGAATTTTCGCGCGTTTGTGGGCGGTTCGCCTTCCCCATAAGTTGCGGTGAGGATAATAATGTGTTTTGCTTTGGCGTAGGTGGAATAATTGTTCAGTTCGGTTAAAAAAACATTCTTTCCGACAAGGGTGAGTGCATTGTAAAGTCGGGTTGCAAAATCGAAACTTGTGCCAGTTTCGGAGCCTACTAAAATTACAAATTCACTTACATCTTTATCAGGCATTGCTGAGGTTGTACTTACTTTTTTGCGTCTTTTTAATGTCATCACAAATCCCGAATACATAAAGAATGCGATGGAAGCGCTGGAAATTAACAACACGATTGACCACAATACACTGCCCTCGCCTGTGTGGAGCACCAAACTTAAACGCGAAGCCAGTATAATATATGGATATGAAACACTGCTCATGATCTCACCCGTTTGCTGGTTTATTTTAATTTCTTTGTCGTTTAAGGCAATGTGAACATAATCTTCTGGATCTTCAGAAAAGGGAAATTCTACTTCTCTTATTTCGGAAAGTCTTGTTTCCTTGAAAAAGGGAATTTCTGATAGATTTCTAAAATATGTTGTTTCTTCTGAAATTTCTTTCTTCTTAAATTCAATAGCGGTATCTGGCAATAAATTAAATCGTTCTGCGGAAAGATAAATTCCGGTTAACGCAAGTATTATAATAGGGATAAAAAATATTCTGCTGAAAATTACGTGATAGCGCATTTCAAAATATTCCTTTTGCACTTTTGAAAAGAGCTTTTTGATGCCGCCCTGTCTTTTCGCCAATAAAAACATTCCAGTAAGAGCAATAAGAAACAGCAAAAATGAAACAAAGCCAACGAAAAAGCGGCCTATACTTTTAAGAAATAACGAGCGGTGCAGGTTTGTGGCAAAGCTGTAAATTTCCGGTCTTTTAAGAACTTCGCCAAGTTTTTCCCCAGTTTCTGGATTGATGTAGATATCGAGGGTTTCCAAATCTGCCGTAAGCACCGATGCTTTTACGAAACCAGAAGATTCCACTTCTATTGAAAATACTTCGTCGTAATTATCTTTTAATCCCTCAATCGCCGTCGCCAAAGAAACATCTTTCAGATTTGCTACCGTAAAGCCTTTTGCTTGGTGTGAAATAGGCTCGACTGCCAAAATAACACCTGTAACAGAAGCGACGAGTAGAAATAGAGAAGAGGCGAGGGCAAGTACTAAATGACTGTACCTCCAGATGGAAATGGTCATAGAATTTTAAGATGTAAAATTTTAGATGTGAGATTCGAAACCGATACTAAAACCAAATCTCAATTCTTAAAATCTCTAGATTATTGCGTGAGCATACGGACGTAACGGATAAAGCCTTTGCCTTCTTTTTTGCTTTTTAGATTTTCAGTTGTCAGCGGTAACTGTAGGTCATCTTTATAATATTTTACGTCTTCAACTGAAGTTTCAAAACGTAGGCTGTAGCCTTTGTCAATATTATTTGTGGGAATCTGTAGGACGCTAACATTGCGTTCGCCGCCGCTGATTGTTTCGCCAGAAATGGCATCGATATTTGGGCGGTGTTTTCCGTAGAATTTCCACCACTCGCTTATTTCGCTATACCATTCCGGGTCCTTTCCCAAGACTTGTAGGGTTTCTTCGTACTCACCTTTTGGGTTCATTAAGGAAACTATTACGTAAGCGCCTTCCCCTGTATAGTTAGTCATTTGGATAAGGCATTTCACTGGTTTGGTTTGAGTGGCAGTGAATCCTGCGATTAAGGATCCAACTATAAATAAAGCGGGTAGTATTTTAAAAATATTCTTCATCTTATTTTAAAAAATTCAGTTCTATATTTTGTTTCTGCAATTGCTCATTTTCACTCGCAAGGTCAAAAGCCGTTTCCTCAAAACTGGTGTTTGCATTTTTATCGGCGCCAAGGGAAATCAAATATTTAATCAGTTGGTCGTTTTCGGCTTTCATTGCGGCTTGGTGCAATGCGGTCAAGCCTTCACTGTTTACAGCGTTTACAGGAATGTGGAAAATTGAAAGACGTTTCATCAGTTCTAGATTGTTTTCTTTAGCCGCGAAGTGGAAAAGGGTGTTGCCATTGGCTTGAGGGATGTTAAGTTTCAATCCCTTGGCCTCAAGCATTTTCAATTTGCTTTCAAATTCTCCCACTTTCTTTGCGTTGAACGATTCTGCCAAATAGTATGCGACTGTATTACCGATGGCGTCTTTTGCCAAAGCGTCGTTTCCTTTTTGCAATAAAAAGTCAACCACTTCTGGGCTATTTCCTGCCACCGCAAGCATTAGTGCACTTTGCTCTTTTTTGTTTGCCAGTTTATAATCGCTAACGTTTTTCGAAAGCAATTTTACCATTTCCAAATTATTACGAGAAGCAGCGTTTAAAAATGGGGTGTTTCCTTCCGAATCTTGTTGGTTTACATTTGCTCCGGCATTTAGAAAAAATTCAAAAATTGTTTGATCTTTATTTGTATACCCCAAGCGGTGTAAGGGCGTGTAACCATCTTTTGTAACCACATTAGGATTTAACCCAATACTTTTTAAATACTCATAAATTTTGAAGTTATTTTCAAAACCTCGTGCGCCTTGTGCTGTAAATAGGAAAGCATTTCCGCCCTTTTTATTTAAGGTTTTATAATCAATTCCTTTTTTTACAATCGCTTTTAAGAAATCTATATTTCCTCTTTTGGCGGCGTAATTAAAAATACCGTTGCCTTCATTATCGGCACTGTTCAGTGAAATTCCTTTACTGGTGAAATAATCCGTTTCCTGTAAATCTATGAAATATGGAGCTGCAAGAAGTAATGTATTTGCGCCATCTTCATCTTTCTCTTCGGAAAGGTTTACGCCATTTGCAATAAATAAATCATAGATTTTGGTATCAGTCAATCCCGAACATGCTGCAAAAACAAGTGGGGTAGCTGAATGACTGTCCAAAGCTGAAATTGATGAACCCATTGCCAAAAGCCTTTTAACTATTTGCGTTTTTCCGGCATATGCGGCCCAGTGTGAATAGATGCGGCTGTCGTGGGTGCGTTTATCAACCGGGTTGCCTTCCAGCGACAGTAAATAATTTATAATATTGTTATCTGCATTGGTAATTAGCGCATAAACAGTGGCATCAAAACCATTTTCATTTAAAGCGGTAGCATCGTGGTCTTCAGAAATTTTCTGCTTTACGAATTCCAAATTTGGGTTTTCCGTCCAAAATGCTCGGTCTAAAAGCACATTTTTTTGCTGTGCCACCGAAGTGAAAGCTATGAGAAACAGAAAGGATTTGATTATTAGTTTCATGGTTTTTTTATTTAATCAAAAAAATATTCCCTCCCAACCTCCCCAAAGGGAGGATAGGGGGAATAGAACTATTTATTTTTTTACAAAAGAATCAATAACACCATCAATTGCGGCTTTATCGTTATAGCTTTCTTCTTCAAATAAAAATTTATACAAAGGTTTGTTGTCTACTTTTTCTTCAAGGGAAAGGTCTTTGTTTTGGGCATAAACTTGATCCCATTTGTTGCGTACAAGTGTCCATTTTTCACCATTGTCTTTCCACCATTTTGCGGCGACTGCACAGCGGCTGTCATCTACTTTTACATAGGTATTGAAGCCTTTCTCCTTGGCCAGAATTAAATCTTCCTTGCCAGCTTCGCGAATTATCTTTTCATTGTCCTGGTCGTGAACCCAACCAAAATCGGTTATTTCAACACGATTGCCGCGTAGGGTTAAGTTATAATCACTTCTGGTAGTGTATTCGCGTCTTGGCAAGGGGGCCTCAGTAGTGTTTTCCCAAAAATGTTTGCCGTCAACGTGTACCCAAGTACCAGAACCTTCATAACGCGGACTGTCATCAACTTGAAAAACCTTTTGGGTCCATTGCCCTTTTACTTCTGTTAGTGGTTTTTTTACATATTTCCAGATATTGTCGGCATTGTAAGTATAAAAATCTGTATTCTCAAAAAGCCAATCTTGGCGCCAGTGTTTTACCACCATCGGCTCGGCTGGGTTACCCACTTGCAATAAATGCTGAATCACAATTTTATTATCTTCGTCGGTTATTATTTCTGCCCATTCCAAACCGGAGGAAATTTCATTGTGAGATGGTTTATACAGAGAATCTTTGCTGTAATTAAAAGTTTCGGCGAAGTTGAAAGTAACTTCATAGCAGCCACACATGTCTTTAATTGCCTTTTTATCCAATTCTTTTTTATCCTGTGCCTGCATTGTGATTGCTGAAACAATTACGGCAACCAGTAGCGATATTTGTTTTTTCATTTTAAATTAATTTAGGAGAAGTTTTTTTGAAATACTGTTGTTGCCAGCTTTAAACTGAACTATGTACATTCCGCTCTGCAAAGCAGAAAGGTCAAGGGTTTTGTTGAAAAAACCGTTGTGTGAACCAACTTTGGAAGTATGCACCAATTTGCCTTGCACGTTGTAAACTGAAATAGTATTTTCCTGTGAAACCGAGTTTTTCAAATCGTAAACCACGTTCACCACTTTATCGGTGGAAGGGTTAGGGTACATACCGAAAGCAACGCCTTCAGAAATATCTTCAAGACCCAAAAGATCTGAAACATCTTCAAAATTGAAGCTTAGGTTTCCAGTTGAAGCGCCTTCAAAAGTTTCGAAAACTAGACGATACACCTCGTTTTCATCATACTTTATATAGTAAGCCATATCTGTATTCACTTCGTATCCTGTGCCGTTAAAAGTTTTCCAATCGTAGCCAACGGTGTTTATTTCCTCGGAATAATTTTGCCCGTTTGGATTGCCATTTCCGGTAGGCTCTTCGTTTTTAGCAACAGTTATATTTGGGCTTTGCAAAGTTCCGGTTACAATGTAATTTTCTCCCGGAGGATCTAAAAAGGTGTTGTATTTTCTAAATACGAAATCCCAAGAACCTACGGCTGGTTCTGCAATTACCTCGGCATTGTTTTGAAGCGAGTAGTAATTGTAGCGGTTGTTTGGATTGCTAGTGTTAGCAACCGTTGTAGTAGTCTCACCGACCCAAGATGTTCCATTCCATGTGGCATATTTAAAAGTATATCCCCCAAAATAATCTTCATTTATGAATTTTCTGTAGGTACCATTGGCATATTTTAAAACAAAAACAATGGTTCCTTCCACGTGATGCGAAATAGGATTATACTCGCCCCAACCATAACTGGCGGAACCTTGCACAAAAGCACCATTGTCCCAATTTGTATCGTCGTTATAAAGCGAGGTCCAAGAAGCTTCATTGGCAATATCTATATTATTGAAATCGGCTGCATTATCCGCTGCTTCAAAAACTTGTATGCCAATACCATCATTTACACGAATACCAATACTTTGGGCGTTTTCACGTAAAAAGGCGATGTCCCAACTTGCTGCTGGATACGTATTTGTTTCCTCGGAAGAGAGTTTATAATATACCTCATCAGTATAGTAGGCACCCATTGATAGGGTTACGTTGGTCTGTTGCGCAGTTGCCGCCAGTGTGATGAGGGCGAAGGCTGCAATTTGTAATGATTTTTTCATTTGAAATTGGTGTTATTGGATTTTTGTTTAATTGGATTATTTTAATAGTTCGTATTTAAATTCGGGGTAACCGCGTTGGCCATTGTCGTTAAGAAGGGCGGTAAATTTGAGTTTGTAAACATTGCCGTTAGAATCTTTAATGATGTAGAAAATGTTATTCACCAGCACCTTTTCTTCATTCATAACATCTCTCCAACTAGCACCTATTACTAGCTGATCCATCTTAAAGTTGTTGGCAATTACATTTGATGTATTAAAATTTTCATAAGTATATTGATCTTTGGTCACGCTGTAAGCAGTAACGCCACCTTTACGATTGTGCAATACTCCGTCTGAATAGCCATAAGATCCAGCGCCATCAATAATATTTGTAAAAACAGTGAAATTAATGTCCCAGCGGCCCGCCTCAGGCTCTACATTTACTACAGAATTTGTATTAAAACTGAAAAATGTTGCATTGAAACCAGCAGATTTGTTGATGGTAATTTCTTGGTGGCTGGTGTCGTTTAGGTTTGCATACTGAAGTATGTAAGCGTCGCCAGTACGCAGAATTTTTAATTTTCTCCAACCGCGAGCATCGCCAGCTACAGCAACACTTCCATTAGTTGGAGATTCGGTGCCTACTTCGTAACCTAAATTCACTAAATAGACTTTGTTTTGGTCATCGTCTAAATTTATTTCTTCAATTGCAGTTCGATTTATATCTCCATCTGGGTAGTCAATATAGATTTCATTTGCGGGATCAAAAGTACCTACTGCCACTTGTGGCATTAAATCTTCAACATCGGCCTGCGTAATATTGTCAATATTTGTTTCTTGTAATTCAGCTGCAGCCATATAGATAGCCCCATTTATTCCAACTCGGAATTCATCTTGTGAAAAGAAAGCAAGATCCCAGGCATCGCGTTGGACTTTTGTGAAAGTTTTCCCGCTTAAATCCACATATACTTGAAACTGCTCGTTCGGACCGCCAACTTCAGGTTGAATGCTTCCGCCCAAAGCGGCTTCACTATTAAGTACGTGCGAAGTATTGCCGCGAATTTCAGCGTTTGGATAATCAATATTCGTAACTGTGAAAGTTATCTGCGTAGTTTCATCAAGATTTGGATTCAATTTATTGAAGAGGAAGGCATTGTTGCTACTTCCTTCATTTATTTGAAGTGTAATCTTGCCATCTATAGCGGCTGGTTCTGTAGTAAAATCTATACCATACACTGCGTTTTCTACATTTATTGAAATGGTGAAGGCACCGTTATTTTTTGCGGTTTGGGAATAAATCAAATTTATGTTTTCGTTCGCCTGTATTTCGCCCAAGTTTCCGGAAAGGGTTTCAAAAGCAACCACAAAGGGATCTGAGGTAAGATTATTGTCATCTGAACCACAAGAAGAAAGCCCTACCAGCGTCAAGAAAATGCAAATAATATTTTTAAAAGGTTTCATAATTATAATTTTAGATTGTACATAAGTTTTAAGAAATAGGATCGACCATACCCCAAGGGAATTTGCGCGCCGGGGCCGTTGTGTGTGCCACCATCAAAGGCAGTAGTGTTTACGGAGGTTACGTCAAAAATATTTCGGGAGCCAACGGTAGCAACAAAGCTTCCATTGAAAAATGATTTACTGATAGTAACATCCATCCAATTGTAGCCATCGGTTTTTCCGGTTTCAAATACTTGTTCGCCGGCGTCATTTGTTTTTTCAACAAATTGTTGTTGTTCGCTTATGTATTTAATGAAGGCTGAAAAAGTAGTGTTCCATTTAGGAAGGGTGTACCCAAAATTTGCATTTAGCTGAAGATTGAAAAGATAGTCTTCGTTATTATTTCTCGTTTCCAGAACTTTTGAAATTCCCTGTAAAGAGGCGCCCAATTGTACATTAAAGTTTCCGAAGAAAATTTCCTTCTCGGTAAATGCTCCAATAGCGCGATAGCTATCAATATTACTGTATTGAAATTGTAGCGGATTTTGTTGAACAACAATCAACTCTATGCGGTCGTCAAGTCCCAAATAATTAAAACTCAATTTATTTTTTATGCGAATCTTGCCATCGTTAAAACTGCTGTGTTTTTTTATATGAAGAAAAGCAGAAAGCCCTTTCTCGGGAAGTAATTCCGGATTTCCCTGAACATTGTGGTTTACATCAACAAAATAGGTGTAAAGTTCGTCGTAGTTTGGAGTTCGGTTAGCCGAGCCCAAAATGGCGCGGAGTTCCCACCCATTGTTCAAAATTTGTTTCGCACTCAACGAACCAATAAACTGCGTATCGAAAAGATTGCTGAAAGAAACTCTTGCACCGGGGCAGAATGAAAAACGATCTGATAATGTTATTTCTGAAGAAGCAAAAAAGTCGTAATTTTCCAGATTTTGGGTTATTTTTTCTTCGCCGGGAGTTATTACAACTGCTACCGCAGAGCCGCTTCCGCGTTCGTTGGTGAGTTCAAAACCCGTTTGGAGGCTCACGCTTTTAGAATTGATTAGATTACTAAAAGTACCACGCGAAAAGAAAGCACTGCGCTGTTGATATTCACCTTCTTCTACATTCTCTTTCTTATTTTCCCTTATTATATAAGTATAGCGCTCCAGATCCTTTGTCTGTTCTTGGTAGCTTACGGAAATATTATAGTTCACTTTTTTCAAAAGAGAGCCGGTTGCATTTAAGTGATGGTAAAAACGATTGTTAGTGAAAATCTCGTCCTGTGCAATCGGTCGGGTAGTGCCGGTGGCTGGATTTTCATTTACATCAACCAGTTCATTGTAATGCTCAATAGTTTCGTTTAAATAATCGAAACGATAAAATATTGCGAAATCATTTTTTTGGTAGGAAAGTAACATCTTGGTATTCTGTTGCAACTTTGGAAGCCATTCATATCCACGAAGACCATCATTGCGATCATATTTTTCGCCAAAACGATCATTCCAAAAACCAGCGAAATCGTTTCTTGAAAAAACTGCATTGGCGTAAAGATTCTCTGTGAAATTATGTCCTAGCTTTATTGATTGAATATGCCTGCCCTTATTGAATAATTCATATTCATCGCCCACAGTTTCTTCTTGAATATAAGTGCTGATTTCCCAATCTTTTTTAGAGGACTTTTTGGTGATGACATTGATGATTCCGGAAACAGCATTCGCGCCATATTGCACTCCCATTGCTCCTTCAACTATTTCTATGCGTTCAACGTCGTCCAGATTTATAAGGGTTAGGTCGGTGTTATTGCCCATGCCTTCTTCATTTATAATTGGCACGTTATCAACCAAAACTTTAAAATACTGACTATCCAAACCAAAAAGGCTAACTCCGCTTTTTCCGGTGGAAGTGTTTGGAGTAACATTAAGGTTCAAGGTGTTGCTTAGAACATCTGCAAGATTATTTCCTGCCTGTCTCTCAATATCATTACGAGAAATAACCTTTACTTCAAAAACAGATTTCCCAACAGATTGTGGATTGTGCTGTCCGGTAACAACAACTTGGTCAAGTTTTTCAACTTTTGAGGAATCTTTAAGCACTTCCCTTTGTGCAAAGAGGGACGTAGTTACTATTAATGTTGTGAAATAAATAATATACTTTCTAGTCATACTGTGAGTTAATTCAAAAAATACTGCTAACCACCTATTAAATTTCTATTTCAATTATCAGAGAAAAGCCATCATAGCCATAATAATGGTATAATTATTTTTAATTAATCTAAATAAAGAACAAATGTAAAGAGTGTTTTTCTTGTAGAGGAGATGAAGGGCCTAATTTTATTTAAGCTTTTTGATATCTTTTTTTACATATCTGGAGTTAAAATATGTGATAAACACATGTGCTATAAAGTATATTGTTTTAACATTGAACCCCATCATGAGGATGAATGGATTTGAGAAATTGCAACCAAGATGCAATTATATTTATGTTATTTAAAGTGGACGAGGGCGGGAGGATTGTTTGATTTAGTAAGAAATTGCTTTGTATAGAACCAATATTTTTTTGGAATACTATTTTATTTAGTGTATTTCGCCCACGCTATAAGGTTGTAATTGTATAATTGTAAAAAAATAATTTTGGAATCTAATTATGAACAACCTTCTTCAGGCATTCTATACTATAACATCAATATTGCGACAGTTATATTTGATATTTTTTTGGCGAGCATCCATAAAACTTTTTAAAGGCAACAGAAAATTGAACCAGACCATTATAACCGCACATTTCGGCAATTTCTGTTATGTTGTGTTTTTTCTCGCATAGCAGTCGTAAGGCATAATTCATTTTTAAGCTTATAATATAATTTTTTATGGTAACACTATAATAGCTTTTAAAGTCTTTTCTTAGCTTAGTTTCATTGAGAAACACCTTTTTAGAAAGTGCACAAATAGTAGGCGCATCCGTAAAACTAGAGTCAAGTATAAGCTTTGCTTGACATACTTTTGTAATTTCATCTTCATTAAATCCCACTGTATCTTTATATTTTTGTTGATGAAGATAGAGTTCCAACTGTATCAATAAAAGCTCTTGAACTTTATTTTCTATAAATATTCGTTTAAATAAACCTTCTCTTTTACATTTTTTGATTTCGTTTATAATTCCACCAATTAAAGGGTCAATAGGAAGATCTGAAACAAAAAGTTTGGAAGTAGTTTCATTGATAACGTGAGAAGCAAATTCCTTATGAGATTCGTAGCTATGAGGGATGAGATTAAAATAAAATTCTCTAGATAGAATAATCATAAAAATACTATCGGTTTCTCTATATGTTTTAACAAAACACGTATTTGAATTTGATCCATAGATTATATTGTGCGTAGGTCTTTCTTTATCTGCCTTAATTATAAATCTCATTATAATAGACTCTCCTGAAATTTCTAACCCTTCCGTTATATCTGATGATTGTATCGATTTTACTTCTCGAATCAAAATACCGGAAGCTTTGAGAATCTTGGACTGAAATAAAATAAGTTGACCACATTCCATACAGTAATTAATCTCTTCAAAAACCTGTCCTTTTTGGTAGGCAGAAATTAAACAGGTTTGAATGGACTCTGTATTTATTTCCTGTATTCTACCACATATCTTTAGGGTTTCCATTTTTTTTTAATGATTGGTTGTTAAATCGATTTCAACTTATATACAAGTTGAGCGCGCAAATCTATTTATATTCAGTCTAAATAAAAACAATATTAATGAATTAATCAATAAGAATTAAATATTTGTTTGATTGAAATGGAATGATTTTACAACTTTTCTAAAAATGGATAATAGGAGAAGACGTTCATTATTAACCAGATTAAGAATAATACGTCAATTACGATTTTTGTAGAGGAAATATTTATTACTCAATTGGATTAGTTGTTTAGGAGTTGTTAAAGCTGGATTTGAGACGAGTTGTTGAATTTTTGTAATATGGAATGCTAGTGACAAATTGACCCCATAAACAATTTCAAATTATATAGTTTGCAATGGAATTTCTACTGTTACAGTCATCAAAATATGCGGACTATGAAGAGGGGGATATAAGATATTTTAAATTATTATTAAGAAAGTGAACATACTAAAGAAATGTTAGCCTCATCTGTCTTAATGCTAAAGGATAAACAATGTTTTCTTTTGAGTGAGAACGAAATTTTCTAGAGTTTTGGTCTATTGTTAGAGGCTACAGATAAAACGGAAAGAAAAATTTTGTAATTACTTTGGCTTTTTCATTGCGGGTTTTAATCGCTTAGATAAGTTCGTGATTGTGCTAAGGCTATTTTAATAAGTTAACTAAATAATGTATGAATTCTAATTTGGTATTTTAACACTTTTAATCGTATTTTTAAGTTTGAATCTACTTTTAATTATGCTCAGAATAAGGTACAATTTATTTATTCCGTTCAGCACATTTCCCTACATTCCGTGAAGACTCCATTTCGGGAAAAGAGCTTCTCTACAAAGGTCTGGGACACAACTCCAAAGTTTCCAATTTCATTCCACTTGCCCGCTCTTTCCCTGAAAAGTCGGGAAGCGGTCAAACTCCATTCCATCTCCATCTTTGAAGTTAAGTCCGCTTTAAATCATGCAAAGAATCAAATGCTGTATTTATAACCCGTTCAGCACTTTCCCCTACATTTCCCGAAAAGCTACTTTTCGGGAAAAGAGCTTCTCTACAGAGGTCTTGGACACAACTCCAAAGATTCCAATTTCCATTAAGCTAATCCTGCCTGAAATACGGCAGGAACACTTCATTCCCAATCTTCATCTTTGAAGTTAAGTCCGCTTTAAATTCTGCTAACTATCAAATACAGATATTAAATTCCGTTCAGCACTTTCCCCTGCATTCCGCGAAAAGCTTCATTTCGGGAAAAGAGCTTCTCTACAAAAATCTTGGACACCGTCCCCAATTTCTACTTTCCATTCCGCTTGCCCTTCCCGCGCTGCTGGGAAGCGCACTCCATTCCTATCCGAAATTGTGAACGGAGTTCGCCTGTTCGGAATTCACATTTTTGCGTTTGTTTCCACTTCCATTGATTTAGTATTTCACATACGTCTTTTAGAAACCTCCCGAACCGCCACTGTCCCTACCCTTTTTTGACAGCAAAATACCAACATTTGGAAGTTAAACGGACTGCATAACCGGTCGTACCTCCCTTTTATAAGTCCTTATTAATTCCAAATATTGAAAATGTATCAGCAACAAAAAAAGGTAACAGCGACGGCTCTATGGGAAGTAAATCTAAAACGATAATTATGAAATCTTACGAAATCAATAAAAGGGAAGTGGAAACAAAGTTAAAAAAACAAAAACAGGAAAACGCTCTAGATATAATAAGTAAATCACTTCAAAAAAATAATAAACGCAAACTATCTGAAAGGTTCAGATGGTATTTTAATTAACCTGCCTGCCGGCAGGCAGGTCCTTAAATTTTTAAATCATGAGTACACTAAAAAACAAAGTACAGTTAATCGGGAATGTGGGCAATGCCCCCGAAACCAAGACCCTAGAGAGCGGCAAGAAAGTCGCAAACTTTTCACTTGCAACCAATGAATTTTATAAAAATTCAGACGGCGAAAAAGTGCAGAACACCCAATGGCACAATATTGTAGCTTGGGGCAAGATTGCCGAAATCGTAGAGAAATACGTGGGCAAAGGAAAGGAAGTTGCCATAGAAGGCAAATTGACCTCCCGTTCCTATGAAACCGAAGCAGGAGAGAAACGATATGTTACCGAAGTGGTAGCCGATGAAATCCTGTTACTTGGAACCAAGAACAACGGAAACGCTGAATAATAGCGGTAAAATTTAAGAGGGCGTTTCAGTCGAAAGTAGCGCCCTCTTATTCTCCCGATAGTTATCGGGATAACACTTTAAATAAATGTAAAATGAAAGCACAAGTTAACGAAATAAAACAGGGATTGCAACATTTTAGCGGAACAGATATGTTCTATCAAATCCCATTGACACGCACCCGATTTACCAACGGAATAAAATATTTGGTGGAAGCCGCTGAATGTTTTTGGCTGGTCACGGACACTTCAATAATTGCAAAAAGCCTAATGGAAAAAAGCTATTTTATAACCATTGACTTTAAGAGGTTAACGGAAGAGGAACAGCAAAAATTGGGATGTCAGGCGACCATTACCTATGGAGATGGAAATGGTACTATATTCGAAACACATAAATACAGAGTAACCGATTTTCCTTTGGATGAACTTCGCTTGTATTTTATAGACAATACATTGTTGTTGCCTAGCGAATATTAACAATTTTAGTTTGTAATTGTTATGACCAGAAAGACCCTTAAAAACCTCAAGGGTCTTTTTCCATTTGAAAATATTTCATTGAACAATCCGCAAATGAATTGATAATTCCTTGACTAAAATTTAAGTTGTTCAAATTGAATTTCACAAAAATTAATGATCAATTCTAAATTTCAAATGAGACTCTTAATTTTCTATAAATGGTTCTAAAATTTTGTCCGCGGGCGGACAAATTGGAGAAGCAAGAGGGTAACACGCTGCGCGATGTTAGAACTCCAATTCACTTTACAAATCATTGGTTTTAAGCGCTTTGAGTTTTCGAGATATCTTAGACAAGTCGGGTTTACACTATTTTTTCACGGAAAAAGCATCTCGCACCAACAAAACCAGCAAATATTTCACGAAAAAATGGATAATGGATATGAAAAAGAACAGTTCGAGAGCTTGAGTATAAAGAAATCTGTGGCTAAAAAATTCCGGAGTTATTGCAAGTCGATTTCAAAGTCGCAGTCAATGACATTGTTGCTAATGTTGGAGTTTTTTCGAGATCACGGAATTTCTCCAATGGACTCTCTTGGACCGCATTTAATGGCTTCGGAAGTGCGGATTCTAAAAAGAATAAATGCGGTAATTGCGATTATGAGAGATATGGAAAAAACGCAGACTAAACCAACCGCAGCGATGATACTTTCCCTTTTTGAAGAGTCAGTACCTAATGAAAAACCGCTCATTTTAGAAAAGAAAACGGTGGTGGAAAAACCTCTGAAATATGGCGAACGTCAGGATGAAAATTAAAAAACAACAATAATGTATATCACCATCACACCTCAAAAATTGGGGAGTAACTATACCCAAAGTGTTTCCGATTTTGTGAATTATCTGGAAAAGGAAAACCAAGATCTGGAACTCGAAAATGAAGAATTCTTTTTCAATCAATATGGCGATAGAATATCGGCTAAGGAAGTGGTGCACGAAATTGATGGTAACACCGCCAAACTTAAAAAGATTGAGCCTAAGTTTTATTCTATTACAGTCAGCCCTTCTAAATATGAATTGAAACGTTTACAAAATCACAGTGAGGATCTAAAAAAATGCACCCAGGAAGTGATGAAAGACTATGTGTCTTGTTTCAATCGTGAAATAAACGGTAGGCCCATCACTATTGATGATATTAAATACTATGCGAAAATAGAACATCAACGAACCTTTAAAGGATCGGACATTAAAATTCGCGAGAACCAAGCTTTTGCTACAAAAATACTGGAATTAAAAAAGGAAATAAGAACAATTCAGTTAGGTGATAAGGAGGGAAGTATCAAAACCCTGGAAAAGGAAATAATGAAACTGGAACGGGATGCTCCCCATCAGCAAAATGGTGAGCGTATTGTTCGGGGAATGAAAAAGGAAGGCAACCAGACCCATATCCATATTATTGTTAGTAGGAAGGATGCTTCCAACGCGTTCAGTCTTTCCCCTGGTAGCAAATACAAATCATCTGAGGTAATGATGAACGGTAAGTTAGTAAAGAGAGGATTTGACCGAGACCAATTTTTTACTAAAGCAGAACAAACTTTCGACAGGACTTTTGGTTACCAACGCAATTTTGTGGAAACCTACCGAGCCAGAAAGAAATTTATAAAAAATTCGAATTTCTATTTTTCTGCGTTGCTACAATTACCAACGAATGAAAAGGCCATTGCCTTTAAATTGATGCGGGAATCTGGAATGCCTATTCAAAGCATTCCAACAAACTCAGCACAATTGGCATTGAAAGTATTCAATAGATTGAGGCGGGGAGTGGAGGTGGCAATTAAATCCAGTTCGATTGGGATCTAATTTATAAACTATGGACTTTAATAATCCAATAATAATTATTTCTGTTATTACAACAGCCGGCTTAATTTTTTATGGTCTGTTTCGCTTGATGAAATATGCCTTTTGGATAAACTTATTTTTCATTGCCTGGATGCTTTATTATATATCCTTTTCCATTAGTTTGTCAAGTTCCTTACTTTATTTTGGATGTCCGATACTATTGATAAATACGATACTTTATGTGTTTTTTCAAAAAGATGATAATTCATCTAAAGCTGGTTCCAAATATGAAGTCCATTTTAAATTAAATCGAGGGGAATTCAAAATCCAAAATATTAGGAGGGGCGCTTCGATAATCGGAGCTGCAGGTAGTGGAAAAACGGAAAGTGTCGTGTATGGGTTTCTAAAACATTTCAAAAAACATTCGTTCTGTGGGGTTATTCACGACTACAAGGATTTTGAAATTACGGAAATGGCCTACCCACTTTTTAAAGATTCTGATATTCCCTTTTATATCATCTCTTTCGATAAAATAATTCATCGGGTGAACCCCATCGCCCCGAGATACCTTGAAAATGAGGAAAGCGTAAATGAAGTTTCCAGGGTTCTTATTGAAAACCTTTTGGAACAACGAGAAGCTGGCACTACGGGAAGTACCAAATTCTTTAATGATGCGGCAGAGGGGCTGATCGGTGGACTTATCTGGAAACTCCGAACTTCATATCCACAGTATTGTACATTGCCACATCTTATTGCTATCTACCAGTATCTCGACACTGAAAGTTTGGTTGCTTTTTTAAGTTCAAATACCACTTCCCGAGCAATGGCGGATGCCTTTATAAGTGGAAAGGATTCCGAAAGACAAACGGCAGCGGTAAAGAGCACCTTGGCAAATGCCTTAAAGCGGATTAGCACGCAACGCATATTTATGGCACTTTCCGCAGATGAAGTGCCACTTAATATAAATAATCAGGATAATCCAGCGGTGATTTCGGTAGCGAACAATCCAAAGTTTGAAACAGCCTATTCCCCAATAATTGCTACAATAATCCACACTATTACCAAACAGATGAGTGTGCGAAATTCGCTTCCTTCCTTTTTGATGATGGAAGAAGCTCCAACAATTCGATTGCTAAATATGCACCGTATTCCTGCCACTTTGCGGAGTTATGATATATCAACTATATATGTGATGCAGGACAAGATACAGAACGATATGATGTACGGTGACAAGGCTAGCAAAGCGATTTTGAGCAACCTTTCCTATCAATTCTTTGGAAAAGTCAATGACCCGGACACTGCTAAATATTACGAACGCTTTTTTGAGATTGTTAAAGATCCAACCAAAAGTATAAGTCGGGGTCATAACCTCGATTTTGATACACGAATAACAACAGGGGAGAAGGAGATTCCTAAAATTCGAGCGGGTGTGTTTTTCCGGTTGAAGCAGGGAGAGTTTATTACGTATGCGGATGGGAAGGATAAAAAGGTCCAGTTTCAGTTGCAGAAGATTCAAAGAAGTTTGCCCAAGGGAGTGAAAGAGTATTCTAAAGCAGATTTGGAGGATAATTTTGAACGGGTTTATGTGGAGGTGAGATCTATTTTTAAATAGGTTAATATATATAACATTGGATCAATAATAAAAGGGAACTAAATCTTGCGTACAACTAAGATCTCATCATCAGAGAATTCCATCCAAGCGAGATCATAAACATAATAGAACGTTTTATTTTTTGAATTTATGTGAAAATGGGTGTGGTATTTAAAGCGGAAGTCTTTTTTCTCAAGTAAGTTTCTATAGATTTTTAGCTGCGTTTTATTCTTTCCCAAGGTCTCTAATAAGATTGCGTAGTTGCGTTTTAAGTAGCCGTTTATTTCTATAGCGGCAATTTTGGAGGCATAGCGAATTTTTTTGTGATATTCATTTTTACAGTGGACGGAGCAGAAAATTTTATCTGCCCGTCCTTTGATCGGTTTTTCACATATCTTACACTTCCTATCCATATAACTTTCTATAGTACAGACAAATATACATATTCGTTCTTAACGGATATATACGTTTATAGTCGTTTGCCATAGTATTTAGGTTATTTTATTTCTTTAAGTTTAAATAAAGCATTTGACAAAAGAGTCATGGAACGGAAAAGTAAAACTCATATTATAATGTATATCCCACAGGTCCAGGCGGGGAGAATAAAGTTTTTTATTCCGTATAAAATGGAGCGCGAACGCGCGGCTTTTAAAAAGCTTGACAGCTCCTTTTATCATTACCACCAAAAGCTTTGGAGTATTGTAAACACTGCAGAGAATATTAAAAAAATTCAATTGCTGTTTGGCGATAAGCTAATAAAACAGGCCACCCAAGGTCCTCTGGTGATCCCACAAATAGCAATTTCGGAAAGCATACAGGCTGAGTTGGATTGCAACCATCAAAAAATGATTTTAAAAGGTTTTAGTCAAGCCACCATTCGCAATTACCAAAGCAATCTGACTCAATTTTTTCAATATTTTGAATCTGTTGCCTATCGCGAAATAACCAAGGAGCAGATAGAGGGTTTCGTATATCATTTAATTAGCAAGTATAAAATAAGCGACCAAAAGCAAAACCAATTGATAAATGCAATAAAGTGCTATTACGAGCATACTTTAGGAATGCCGCGGGAATATTATAACGTCACTAGGCCTAAGAAAAGTAAAGACCTTCCAGATGTGCTGAGTAAAGAAGAAGTAGCTGCCATTTTAAATTATCCAAGCAATATAAAGCACAAAGCAATACTCCATGTGCTCTATGCAGCGGGCTTGCGTGTGGGGGAAGTGGTGCGTTTGCGAATAGCTGACGTTCGTAGCGATGATGGGTATCTTTTTATAAAGGATAGTAAAGGCAAAAAAGACAGACATTGTACGCTTAGCCCTTTGCTTTTGGATTTATTGCGAAATTACTATCGAGAATATAAACCAAGCTATTGGTTATTTGAGGGGCAGGAGGGTGGACAATATACTACACAGAGCATACAACGTATGTATCGCCAAGCTGTAAAGGGTACCAACAGCAACCCGTGGAGCACACCGCATACGCTGCGCCATAGTTACGCCACCCATCTTATGGAACACGGAGTAAACATACGTTACATTCAAAGTTCGATGGGCCACGCCAGCACAAAAACTACGGAGGTTTACACGCGTGTATTAGGAATAAATAACAAAACTTTAACAAGTCCTTTGGATACGTTGTATGAATCAACTAAATTTGGAAAGAACAAACCGAAATAGCATGGTGTACAAGTGCGATATATACGTCACTCCATGTTTGTATATACCCATGTTGTACCCAATTTGAAAAAATGACCGAACTAACATTTGAAATAAATTCTAACGAAGAAATTTGGGGACTTTTAGATAAAAAACTGAATTCAATTTTCATCCATAAATTCCTTCCGAATGAAATAATCGAATGGTGGCAAACGGACTTAAAAACACAAAGCGGAATTGAACTCAAGAATTTAAATGTTCGACAGATGGAAATGGATGTCCAAACTGACTTGAACGGTTTGAAAGAAATACTCGAATTGAACACAAACCAATTGCGGATTTACCAATTTGACAAACCTATTTCGGACACTTTAGAAATTCAAAGATTGGCGGAAAATAACCGAGATCTGATCTTAAAACAAAACGGATTAAAACACTTCTTCTTTATAGACTTTGAGTTTATAACGATTGGAAGTTTTGAACCTGAATTTATAAACGGAATTGAATTGAATCCAAAATTTGAAGAACGGATTGCGGAAAGAAAACAAAAATTGAGTGAATAAAAAACTGGGTACAACACAGTATATAAGCTATGGCTTGGTCTGTGCCTACTTGGAAAATCCTGCGGATTTCCCAAAGCCAGTTTTTATTTGGAGAGGTTCGTGCCAACACACGCCACAGCTCATATACATAAACGTTGTGGGCCAGTTAGAAGAACCAAAAGTTAGCTAATAATTCTCAGGCTTATTTGCCAAAATGAAAACACGGTTTTTAGGCTAAGGAATCCCAAAATGCCATCTTAAGTAATTGTTTATTTACGAAGGATGGTTTAATGATTCTCTGGATGAAGATTTTTTTGGCAAATGTTTATTTACAAAATCAGAGCTGGGCATTTTGAGATTCCGACGATCGTAGTTTCTTATTTGGTTAGGATAGTAGATGACTCAAGTGGATGAAGATTTTTTTGGTAGGTATTTATTTGTGAAAATTAAAAACCGTGTTTTCGGCAAGCTCCAAAGGCAAGTTCTAATCAGCAAAAGCCTGTGAAAAAGGGAAACCGGCCCACAACAAAAGGCTATAAGCAATGCTGGGTTCGTGTTTAATCCAAAATCAGGTGTATATTTACGAAGTCGCCAAAACTTCATTTTGGCGTAAAGTGAGAATTTAAGTAAAAAATAAAGTTTTGGCTTCGTGCTTATTCCGAAAATCAGTTCGTTTTTGGCGCACTGCTCATAGCCAGACCGTTAGCACCAATTTATGAAAAACATTCTTACAACAATATTAATCTTGTTCTCAACAAATCTAATATTTGCTTGTATGTGTAATAACCCAAATATTACGCAAAGAATCGCCCAATCTGATTTTGTAGCATCAGCTAAAATATTAAAAGTCACACCAAACGAGATTGATACAATCTATGACAACGTTGAAATAGAAATAATTGAAATCTATAAAGGAAAAACAACTACAAAGATAAAAACAATGTCTTATGGTAGTTGTGGTTTTAATGTTTGGGAAAATTCGATTTGGTTAATATTCGCAAAAAAAGACACTAACGGGAATTTAAGTTTTGGATATTGTTCTGGAGCAAAACAAATTGACAAAAAATTTAATTCCACTAAATATCCAAATGCTAAAGAACGATATGATGAGAGAATAAAATCTGAATTGGAATTGTTGGATTTTTTAAAGGATGAAAAAATAGTTCCACAAAACGAGTTTAATATTTCTGCAATGATTCAACCAGAAGAACATTTTAATTCTAGAAGATTTATATATAGTAATGAAAGTACTGTAACAGCTATACGTCCAATTATTTTCGAATTGACTATTAATAAAGACCTTTCTATTAAAAAAGTAAAAATATTACAGAATTTAAAGGACAAAAGACTTGAAAGCGAACTTATAAATTATATTAAAGAGAATATTATAGTCATTCAAAAAGAAAAATTGTTGGAAATTCCACACAAAACAAAGATTTTATTTGAAATATAAGAAAAACTGGTGCTAACACTGTATATAAAAAATGCGTAGTTTAGTGCTAAACCAATTGAAAGTGCGTACTTGCTTTCATCCGATTTTCGTTCCGAAAATCCTCTGACACAAATACGCACTTTTCATATACTAAACCGTTGCCACACATATGAAAAAACTACTTGCATTGATTTTAATTCTGACTTTAAATTCTTGTTTTTTCTATAAAAAAGACGGAATAGAAGTTCATATCGAAAACAATTCAAGCGAAACTATATCGAATATTGAATTTACAACGAGTGAAAAAGTTAAGACCATAAATATTGATAGCATAGAACCAAATAAGTCTGTTAGAGAATTTTTATCAATGAGCAAGAATAAATCTGATGGTTCATACTCGCTAACTTTTGACAGAAAGAATGGTCAAAATGGAAAAAGTGGTGGCGGATATTATACAAACGGAAGTTCGCTTGACCATTGGGTTGATTTTATTGTGGAAAATGATACAATCATTGTAAAATTTGATGCGCCGATTTACTAAATTGACTGATTAACAATATCTATGAAAGATTTTTTACGAAAGAAAATTTCAGTTTTATTTATTTTTTCAATTCTATCAATTTTGTTGTGTCTTACAATAATCATTTTTGACTTTAAATCTGTAAATGACCCATTTGGTTATGGATTGATTGCAATGACAGTAGGAATTGGTTTAGGCTTATTTGGAATATTGGTTGATTTTATTTTATCGCTGATTATTAAAAATAAAATAGCCTTAAACATAACGGAATTAATTATTGTTACTCTATTTTTATGGTCAGTTTGGCCTGAATAAATACGTGTGGCAACAACGTATATAGCTCATAGCTAATTAGTTGCTTAATCAAAGTTTCGGCATATTTGCGAAGTCCGCCAAATTTTTTAATTTGGCTTATTGAAAAGAAAAGGTAATAAGAAAATTAAAAAATTCGGCTCGTGCTTAACCGAAAATAATCGCTAATTTACACGCTACGAGCCATATACAAATCCGTTGTAGCACATTAAAACCAACCAACATACGAATGAACAAAATCGTAGTTTTTCTATTCTTTTTAGCAATCGGAATTATTTCCTGTAAAAATCCTGAAAAGGAATCTGACAAATTAGAAATTGCTAAAAAATTCTACATTGCGATTGACAATTCAAACCCTTCAAAAACAACTGAATTAATTACCGAAAGATTTACGACCATTGACGACGGATTTGAACAAAAATATAGTGGAAATGAATACGCTGAATGGGTAAAGTGGGATTCTGTATTCCAACCGACTTACGAAATACTCAAAATCGAAAAAGAAAATGGAATTGTAAAAGCTAAAATTTCAAAAACGGACAAGCGAATTTTCTTTCTTCATCACGAACCTATTATTACAGACGAGATTATCCAATTTGAGAATAATAAAATAAAGAATATCAACAGGACATCTGCCTCGTTTAACGTTAAGGAATTTATTCAAAACAGAGATGAACTTGTAAATTGGATTGCGGAAAATTATCCTGAATTGAATGGATTTTTAAACGACCAAACTAAAGGTGGCGGAATTAAATATTTAAAGGCGATTGAACTTTATAAAATTAAAAAATAACGTGCTACAACAATGTGTATAATTCATTGCTAGTTAGAGCCTACTTACGAAAATTCCGCTGGAATTTTCTATCTGTGATTTGTTTGCTAACTTTAGTGCTTAAACACGCAACGAAATCATACACTAGACCGTTAGCACACAGTTGAACAGACCAAGAAAAAGCGGAAAATCCATCGAAATTTTTTGATTTTTAAGAGCTGAAACTGGAAAAACAAATCGAAACTGAAAAACCATTGCGCCGAAATTATCACTCAAACGGATTTGCCAATGGAAATTTCAACCCGAAAGTTCTTTACAAAACTGGAAAAACCTTTGCCTGAACAAAGTTTCGGCTGAAAAGCAATCCCGAAGTTTCGGGAGTCAAAACATTGCGCCGAAATCAACTCTGACGGAAAAAACGGAACTGAATCGGATTTTTTTTTGCTGTTTAAGTGCAAAACCGAAAAGTCCGTGCTTCTCAACCGAACCAAATCTGGCGGAAAAATATTGCGACGGAACTGAATGCAGAAAACCGTAACGGAATTTAAGCGGAAATTATTAAATTGGACTTTTAAAAAACATTGCGTCGGACTTTACTCTGACGTGAAAAAAATAACAACAGCGGAAAGAAAAAAACCGTGTGCTAACACCGTGTATAAGCTATGGCTTGTCCTCGCTCATCTGGAAAATCCTGCGGATTTTCCTCGGGCAAGTACCTGTTTGGATTGTTCCGTGCTTAATTCACGCCACAGCTCATACACATAAACGTTAGCAACAAGGCAAAAAAACAATCGACAAAATCGAAAATTTAATAAATCATATTACGAATTTCATTCCAGTATCAAACGAGCTAAAATGCCGACTCATTTCAATTTGTAAAACAGAAACCTTTCCTAAAGGTCATTTTCTTCATAAACCTCATAGAACTTGTTCGAATACTTATTTTATAAACAAAGGACTTACGAGACTTTACTACAAAAAAGGAGATAAAGAAATTACAGATAGTTTTTCTGCAGAAAATGAATGGATAACATCCATTTATAGCTTTCTTCAAAATATCTCAGATCTTTTCCATATTCAAACTTTAGAAGAAACAGAACTTATTAAAATTTCTATAACCGACCTTGAAAACTGCTTTCAAGATTTTCCTGAAATGGAACGATTTGGAAGAATGTTGATTTCTAAATATTTTTTGGAACAATCGGAACGTATCATTTCACTTCAGTTTAATTCTGCTAGTGAACGTTATCAATTCTTTGAAAAAACCTCAAAAAACAAATTACAAAGAGTCCCTTTAGGAATGCTAGCCTCTCATTTAGGAATGACTCAAGAAACATTGAGTAGAGTTAGGGCAAGAAAAAGCACTTTTTGATTTAAGTCAAAATCAATAGAGAGATAAGTCATTACTTTTGTATGCCAAATACTTAACAACAAAAAAAAATGACGAATCGAAACTATGCAATCCTAGGTCTAATCTCACCTATTTTATTTGGAGCTACCTATTTCATAATGGCAAATCAAAGACCAGAATATAGCTTTTTATATAAACTAGTGAGCGAACTCGGTTCTCTTGACGCACCGAACAAGTGGACTTGGAATATCCTTGGTTATATAATACCAGGTATTCTAATTTCTATGTACTCTATTGGACTGTATAAATCAATGGCGGAAAAAAAATCATCCAAATTACCTTTGATCGGTATTTTTTTGACTGGCTTCTTTCTTATGTTTTCTGGTGTTTTTCCTGCAGATTTAGATAATCGTTCATCAATAACGACTATCTTTCATATGATTGGAAGCTACGGAAGTTATCTATCTTTTCTAATCGGTACTTTTACTTATTCAAAATTGATGAAAGACAATAATTACTGGAAAAGTAGCAATGTTACGTTACTGATTTTCGTATGGTTAACTATTGCCTCGGGAACTTGGTCTTGGTTTTTTCCCAATATCCCATCTGTGGGTCAACGGGTTAATTTTTTCTTTGTCTTTGCTTGGATAGCTTATACAGCAGTTAAGCTTTATAGACTACCGAAAGAAAATCCAATCCCTAATAAATTAAATTAAAAATGAATTTTGGCAAAAAAGATAAGGTTGAAATATTTGAAAATGCCATTAGTTGGCTTGTAGTTTTTGCAATGTTTGTTTACGGAGGCACTAAATTATTGCAATTCGAGAGTGCAATAGAAATTGATAAAACGGTATCAGAAATGACCGGAATGGAGTTAATGTGGGCGTTTTATGGTTACTCAAAATTATTTGCGATAACACTAGGAATTTTTGAGATTATTGGGGGGTTATTTATTCTAATAAAAAAAACACGAATCATTGGGTGCTTATTTACTTCAACTATACTGGTCAACATCATATTTCAAGATATTTATTTTGGTGTCCACCTTGGGGCATTGAGGGCAGCATTATTATATCAAATATTGATTTTAATAATATTATGGTTAAATAAAGAAAAACTCAGAAGAAGTATTAAAATGCTATTAAAGTCGAAAAAAATTGAACAACCGAAATTGAAATTATTTTTAAAACTATTTATTGCTTTTATTTTATTTGTTGGGTTGAGAATAGCAGAATATTACTTTACTGTAAGAGTATAAAGCCCAGTTGCTAACACCGTATAAAATTAATTGCTGGTAATAGCCTATTTACGAAAGTCCTCGCAGACTTTCTATCTGGTTTTTATTTGCTAAATTAGTTGCTCAAAACACGCAACTAATCTTATACAAACACGTTGTGCGCAAGCTGAAAAAAGGATCGTTTCTATCCAAAGGTCGATTATAAAATCAAACTTTTGGCATAAATTACCAAGAAGAAAAATATAAAATGAAACCAAAAAAAATCTGGGCAAATTTAGGAGTAAACAATGTCAAAAAAACTCAAGAATTCTACGAAAATTTAGGATTTAGAATCAATGGAAAACCAACAAGTGAATTAATAAGTTTTTTAGTTGGCGATGGTGATTTCATTATCCATTTTTTTAAGAATGAGGAATTAAAATCAAGTCTTGAAGGCGAAATTTCTGATTTGAATAAAGGAAACGAAATTATGTTTACTCTTTCGGCAGAAAGTAAAACGGAAGTGAACGAATGGATTAACGAAGTTGAAAATGCTGGCGGAAAAATAGTTTTTGATCCTCGAAAAGATAAAAAAGAAATGTATGAGGAAAACGGGTTTTACGTTTTAGTATTTTCTGACCCAGATGGGCACAAATTTAATGTGTTTTATAATACTAATAATTAACAAAAAGAAAATGACAATGGAAAAGCCTGCGCACAACAGCGTGTATAGTTAATTGCTGCTTAAAGCTTTTCCCGGGATCTGTGCTTTTTTGCTGGGTCGCTATTAAAGCCATTTAGGGATATTATTTTTTCATTTCGGTTCGCAAAACCAAAAAGGTTTTGCAAACCCAAACACTTATAAGGTTAAAATCGCTTTAATAGCTTGTTGCCTTAACCGAAAATTATGGCTATTTTTAACGCAACTAACCATACACAATTACGTTGGTGGTAATTCAAAACAGCCATTCGTTTAACATTAAACCCCAATATTCATAAAAAAACTTAAAATGATTATACGATTAATATCTCTTTTAATTCTTCTTCTTTCTTTTACTCTCAGTGCGCAAAAAGGAACAAAAGAAATTGACCAATTTGTAAATAAACTAGACAATCAAATTCCTAAATTATTAAATGATTTTTCTGTTCCTGGAGCAGGAATTGCAATTATAGAAAATGGGGAAATAATATTATTAAAAGGTTATGGCTATTCAGATATTGTTAAAGGAACTAAGGTAACAACTAAGACAGGTTTTAATATTGGGTCTATTTCCAAAACTGTTGCTGCTTGGGGAGTAATGAAACTAGTGCAAGAAGGTAAAATTGAACTTGATGCTCCAGCCGAAAAATATCTTACTAGATGGCATTTGCCAAAATCTGAATTTGATTCAGATAAAGTGACGATTAGAAGACTCTTAAGTCATACAGCTGGATTATCATTACACGGATATCCAGGTTGGTCTCCAAAAGATAATTTACCCACTATTGAAGAATCTTTAGATGGTAAAAATAATGGTCCCGGACGTGTGGAAATCATTATGGAGCCAGGAACAAAATGGAAATATTCAGGAGGTGGGTTTACTATTCTGCAACTAATCATTGAAGAAGTTACCAAGCAAAAATTTGAAGATTATATGCAAGCCGAAATATTAAATCCTCTAGGAATGACCAATAGTAGTTATACCATAGATGAAAACATATTAAAAGCGTCATCACTAGAGCATAACAATTTTGGTGAAGTCATAGACTTTGAACTGTTTACAGCCAAAGCAGCTGCAGGTTTACATACAACTATTGAGGATTTTTCAAAATTTGCACTAGCTAGTCTCTATAAAAACAAAAAATATACTCAAAATATTTTATCAACTCATAGCTTAGAACTGATGATGACACCAGTTCCTGTTTCAAATGATAGTTATGGCTTAGGCTATCAAAAGGAATTAATGTCAACCAATATGACTATATACGGACACGGAGGCGCTAACACAGGCTGGCAAGCTTTATTTATGATTAACCCTGACACAAATGATGGTTTTGTAATGTTAACTAACGGTGGAGCTGGAAGTAATGTTTTTAGCCAAGTAATTTGTGAATGGTCACATTGGTTAACTGATAAAGAATCGTTGGACAGTTGCATCGTCCTACCTTCCATAGCTAATAAAATAAAGCAAATAATAGACACCAAAGGTGTTGGTGATATTAAGAAATTATACTTCGAATTAAAAAATAACCAACAAGATAAATACAATTTTTCTGAGGGACAATTAATCGATTTAGGTTATTATTATCTAAGTAAAAACAAAAATGACTTTGCAATTGCTGTATTTGAAATAAGCGTTGAAGCATTCCCTAATTCCTTTAATGCTTTCGATAGCTATGCTGAAGCTCTTTTAAAACAAGGCGAAAAGAAAAAAGCGATAGAAAATTATAAAAAATCAATAAAACTAAATCCAGAGAATATAAATGGAATAAGAGTTTTGAAAAAGTTAGGAGTAACTTTAGAAAATATAAAACAATAAATAAAAACTACCACCAACAACGTATATAGCTCATAGCTAATTAGTTGCTTAATCGAAGTTAAGGCATATTTACAAGTCCGCCAAATTTTTTAATTTGGCTTATTGATAAAAAAGGTAATAAGAAAATTAAAAAATTCGGCTCGTGCTCAACCGAAAAGTTATTGCTAATTTGCACGCTACGAGCCATATACAGAGACGTTGTACGTAAGCTGACCAGACCAACAAAATTGCAGGTTCATTCAAGATTTTTAATTCTATCAACAAAAAAACAACGCTGAATTGATTACGCAAAAAGATCTTAAAAAAAGGAAAACCAAAAAACGTTTTGTAGATCGAAAATAAAACTTTCGACAAAATTTTGGATTGAATTTAAACGAGAAAAATCATCTAAAAAAGAAAAATCAGAAATGCACCAAAACAAACTCGGAACGGATTTCCCAACTTCGTTGATTTAATCGAAAATTTAGATCACCAATGATTCTTCCAAAAAATATTTAAACTCAAGCTTTTTGGTTTTTAATCTACAAATCAAGCCCAAATGCTCCAAAATCCTGAAATCAGCAACCCCAATACTCGCTCAAAAGAAGATAAAAATCTTCAAAATATCGGTTTCTGCATCTAAAATTCCAACTCAAAAGAGGCTTAAAATGTCAAAATATGAAAACTGGGACTATTTAAAACAACCAACTGAATAGGAAGAGCCTACGTACAACAGCGTGTATACTTAATTGCTGCTAAAGGCTTTTTTCCGAGGTCTGTGATTTTTTGCTGGGTCGCTATTAAAGCCATTTTGAAATGTTATTTTTCCATTCCGGTTTGCAAAACCTTATCGGTTCTGAAAACCGAAAAGGTTTCGCAAACCCGAATATTTATAAGGTTAAAATAGCTTTAATAGCTTATTGCTTCAACCGAAAATTTTAACTATTTTGCACGCAACTAAGCATACACAATTACGTTGTGGGAGAGTTTAATGAGGTAAAAGTTGGGTTAACAATACTCAAAAACAACTCGGAAAAGGTTCAGGAATATCAGCAAAAATGAAAACACGGTTTTTAGGCTGTGGAATCACAAAACACCCACTGTGGTAGTTTTATCTCTAGAATGGACCGTAAACTCTTAGCGGAACGGATATTTTTTTGGCAGGTGCACATTTACTGGATCAAGGCTGGGCGTTTTGCGATTCCGAGAAAGGCAGTCTTGTATCTGCAAAGGCCTGCTGAGCCAATCAGTACGCTCAATTTTAGCCGGTGTTTATTTACTGACAATAAAAACCGTGTTTTCGGCAAGATCAGATGGCCGGTTTCTGTCCGGGATGGCCAAAGCTTGGGGAAACCCTCCCACAACAATGCATAAACACAATAGCGGCCAAGAGAAAAAACCAAAAGTAATTTTATATATTTAAAGTCTGGTATAAATCAAAAAGACAGTGCGTGGATCCCGCTACTGCGTTTATTCGAGACGTTGTGGGCCAGTTAGAAGAACCAAAAGTTAGCTAATAATTCTCAGGCTTATTTGCCAAAATGAAAACACGGTTTTTAGGCTAAGGAATCCCA